>NZ_BAABDU010000003.1:369941-1744344 GCF_039539785.1 Flavobacterium ginsengiterrae
AATGGTGTAAAAGCTGTACCGCTTACAACTCCCGTTGCTGTTCTGTTTGTTCCACCATTTTCTGTATATACAACAGTATAAGGACCAGTTCCTGCACTTGCGGTGAAAGTCAACTGACCGGCACCTGATCCGCATAAAGGACTAACCGCACTTAAGGTTCCCTGCGGTAAAGGATTCACTGTAATTGTAGCTGAAGCTCCTGTAAAACCTGTATTTCTAACACAGCTATTTGCTCCCGTAACGGAAACTAAAGCATAGGTGGTTGTTCCTGTAACCGGAGTAGTAAATGGTGTAAAAGATGTACCGCTCACAACTCCCGTTGCTGTTCTGTTTACTCCACCATTTTCTGTATATACAACAGTATAAGGACCAGTTCCTGCACTTGCGGTGAAAGTCAACTGACCGGCACCTGATCCGCATAAAGGACTAACCGCACTTAAAGTTGCCTGTGGTAAAGGATTTACAGTAATTGTTGCTGAAGGCCCGGTAAAACCTGTATTTCTAACACAGGTATTTGCTCCCGTTACTGAAACCAGTGTGTAAGTCGTCGTACCTATAACCGGAGTTGTAAAAGTATTAAACGGCGTACCACTCACAACATTATTGACAGTACGATCTGCGGTTCCGTCATTATAAACTATTGTATAAGGGCCAGCTCCCGCACTTGCCGTAAAAGTTAACTGACCAGCACCTGTTGCACAAAATGGTCCGTTAGCCGTCAAACTTCCCTGCGGTAAAGGATTCACCGTAATTGTTGCTGAAGGTCCTGTAAAACCAGTATTCCTAACACAGGTATTCGCTCCAGTAACTGAAATTAATGTATATGTTGTTGTACCTGTAACAGGAGTTGTAAAGGTATTAAATGGAGTACCACTCACAACACCTGTAGCAGTACGGTCTGCGGTTCCGTCATTATAAACTACTGTGTAAGGACCAGTTCCTGCACTTGCAGTGAAAGTCAGCTGACCCGCACCTGTTGCGCAAAATGGTCCGTTAGCCGTCAAACTTCCCTGCGGTAAAGGATTTACGGTAATTATTGCTGAAGCTCCTGTAAAACCTGTATTCCTAACACAGGTATTTGCTCCCGTTACCGAAACCAGTGTGTAAGTCGTTGTACCTGTAACTGGAGTTACAAAAGTATTGAATGGTGTACCGCTAACAACACCTGTAGCAGTACGATTAGCTGTGCCATCACTATAAACTACTGTATAAGGACCAGTTCCTGCACTTGCCGTGAAAGTCAGCTGACCGGCACCTGTTGCACAAAATGGTCCGTTGGCGGTCAAACTTCCCTGCGGTAAAGGATTTACGGTAATTGTTGCTGAAGCTCCTGTAAAACCAGTATTCCTAACACAGGTATTTGCTCCCGTTACTGAAACCAGTGTATAAGTCGTTGTACTGATAACCGGAGTCGTAAAAGTATTGAATGGAGTACCGCTCACAACATTATTGACAGTACGATCTGCGGTTCCGTCATTATAAACTACTGTATAAGGACCAGTTCCTGCACTTGCAGTGAAAGTCAGCTGACCCGCACCTGTTGCGCAAAATGGTCCGTTAGCCGTCAAACTTCCCTGCGGTAAAGGATTCACCGTAATTGTTGCTGAAGGTCCTGTAAAACCAGTATTCCTAACACAGGTATTCGCTCCAGTAACTGAAACTAATGTATATGTTGTTGTACCTGTAACTGGAGTTGTAAAAGTATTGAATGGAGTACCACTTACAACACCAGTAGCTGTACGATTTGCTGTGCCGTCATTATAAACTACTGTGTACGGCCCCGTTCCTGCACTTGCCGTGAAAGTCAGCTGACTAGCACCTGTTGCACAAAATGGTCCGTTGGCAGTCAAACTTCCCTGCGGTAAAGGATTTACGGTAATTGTTGCTGAAGGCCCTGTAAATCCAGTATTCCTAACACAGGTATTTGCTCCCGTTACCGAAATCAATGTATAAGTCGTTGTATTGGTAACCGGAGTCGTAAAAGTATTAAATGGCGTACCGCTCACAACGCCTGTAACAGTTCGGTCTGCAGTGCCATCATTATAAACTACTGTGTATGGTCCCGTTCCTGCACTTGCCGTGAAAGTCAGCTGGCCGGCACCTGTAACACAAAATGGTCCGTTGGCGGTTAAACTTCCTTGAGGAAGTGGATTTACCGTTACAATTGCTTCAGATGAAGTGGCCTCAGCACAAGGTCCGTTAGCTACAACTGCCCTAAATCGTATAGTTTGCGTTAATGTTGTAAAAACATAAGCCGTAGATGTAGTATTTACAATATCTACCCAAGTTGTAAAAGGAGCTATTGTATACTGCCATCTTAGAACCGTACCTGTATGTCCGGATAATGTTAAAGTAGCACTGTTACCACCACTGCAAATTGTACTTCCACCCGAAATTGATCCTCCAACACTTAGAGCGGAAACTATAACATTTGCTGAATTATTTCCTGAATTAACTGTTGATATACAATCCTGCGAACGTATAGAAACTATACTAACAGTACTTGTTCCAACTGTAGTAAAACCAACTGCTGTAAAAGTTGCCGTTCCAGCAGTGCTCACAGTCATAGTTGCAGTAAGGTTTGTACCAGTAGGATTCGTACGGTTGTAAGTAACTGTATAAGTTCCCACTGGAAGATTAGCTGCAGGTCCCGTCAAAGTCACTAATGAAGTTCCTGTACTAACACAGGCTCCCGCTGCCGAAGTAGAATTAATGCTGTAAGTTGGACAAGTGTAACCAATAATAACACGTCCAGCACCACCCGCGCCTCCTGCTCTAACTTCTCCTGTATTAGTAATTATTCCGCCACTTCCTCCTCCACCTGGTATACCGCCTGGATTTCCATTTTCGTTGACTCCTCCAATTACACTAGTATGACTTGCTCCTCCATTGGTAAAACCAGGAGAATTGCCTCCTGCTCCAGATGTAAATAATGCCGCTAATCCAGATGTAAATCCTTGTCCTCCACTTCCACCAGCAGTTACTGTACCAGCACCTGTAGATCCACCTGCTCCTCCTGCATAACTTGCGTTTCCTGTTATATTGCCTAAACCTCCCGCACCACCAGAAGCGGAAATAAATGATTCAAATCCTGAAATTGTTGAAGGATTTCCTGCAGTACCGTTTGCTCCTGCCGTTCCAGAAACAGCAGTCGCAACTAAAGCAGATATAGTAGTTCCAGGGATAACTGTAATAGTAGCTGTGGCACGCGCTCCTGCTCCACCTCCAGACCCAGATCGTCCTTGAAGTGCGGGTAAATTGGTTGCTCCACCTCCGGATCCACCGCCACCCCAAGCTTGAATATTCATCGAAGTTAAACCATTTGGAACTATGATTGAATTATTTGTGTCAAATGTGTGAGTAATTGTAGCCTGTCCATACATAAAATTAGATAAAAAGAACAGGAAGACTGGAAGAAATATTTTATAAGATATAGCTTTAAGATAATTCAATTGAAAAGCTATTAAAGATCGATTAAAATGTTGAAAATTGCGGGGCGTCGAAAGTAATTTTTTTTTCATTGGTGGTATTTTAAAATTAATAATCGAATTCTATCTTACACGAAATTTTTAAAACTTCAGGCAGATAAAAAAACTGAAACTTGGGATTTCAGCTCTAAATTTTTAAGAGTAAAACGAAATAAATGATAGGCTTAAATTGCTTTTAAACGACATTTTAAGACTTAGGTCGATTAAAGCTTACTACAAGGTACGATTTTATTTACAATATTTTTTTGACGCAAAAGTTAAAATTAAAATTTTAACACTCTCATTATCAATATCGTAGTTTGAAAATAAAAATGTTAATCTATGAAATCGCCCGAAAACACTAGGTTTAATGAAAGAAAATACATCAAATTTTTAATTGTAGCTGAAGAAAAGTAAGTGTAAAAATCCAATCTAAATTTTAGTTTTTTAGATTCAGAAGAATTAGAAAATGATCTTTTTTACTTCAAAATGATCGTTTTCCAAAATAATTTTAATTAATAAAATTTGATTTGCGACCTTCAAATCTCGAATTTCAAATTTACTGGAGCAGAGATTTTTATTCTGATAAAGTAATTCTCCCTTAATACCAAAAACGTAAACAGCTTTAAGATTTTTTTCTACAGTTGTTATATCAATTATTTTGTTTTTTACTGAAACTGATATTTTCTCTTTATTATTCTTAAAATCCGAAACATCTAAATTTTCATTTCTAAAATGAAGTTCAAATCTTTCTAAAAAAGTTCCTTTATCACTATTAAATGTGTAATTATTTTGTTGCAGGTTACAAATGTTTCCATTTATCTTATCAAATAAATAGATTTCTTTTTGGCTCATTTCTCCATCGGCATGATCGATTGAAATAGTAATATCATCTGACTCAGCAATTCTATATCCCAAATAGATTATATCCGAATCTTTAAAAGGTATTGTTTGCCCCTGAATAACTAATTTTCTATTTTCATAAATGCTATAAAAATCAGCATACTGGTTTCCATTAATTGATTCTGCATTATATCGCAAATCAGAGTTTATATTTTCATTTATATAACCAACTAAAATTTGTTTAAAAATCCCTTTTTCATTCGTGAGATTCAGCCAAAGTCTGTGTTTATTCAACTCATTTGACTTTTTAAAATTTTCATCTTTTGAAGGTTTATAAAAGATATTATTGTGACCTGTTATTCGCATAGAATTATTAAATTCTACAGTTCCAGAAGTGTTACTTCTTATAAAAAATGCCTGCCCCGATGCAATTTTTCCATCTGGCACTGTTTCTTCATCTCCTGCTGATTTTGCTTTAGTACTAATCCCGCCAATTACATTATAAACAGCATAATCATCTGAACTGTATTTAAAATTAACTATTGGTGTGTTATGAGTCCAAAAATATAATGCTCCGTAAGTTTTTAAGTTATTTACCGTTAGAAAACTATCTGCATCGATTGCTGAAGGATATGGATTTCCTATTAAACTGAATAATCCTGGGGCAACTAAATTAAACTCAACTTTACCATTATTGGGTATTCCTTTAAATACACCTTCAAAAATCGATCGCTGTTCTATTGAATAATCCTGCGGACCTCTTATCGAATATCCTTTACCAATAATCATTGTATTTGAAGGCAGATCAATATCCCACTTTTTTAATTCTGTGTTATAGGAAGTAAATTTATCAGATAAGGTATTGGGAGAAAAATCAATTAATTTTTGGTTTTGAACCGGAGAAGACCAATATGTATAATCATAACGCACAATAGGTTTTGTTTTTCTTTTTAAATAGATAATTCCTGTATTTATGATATCATCGTCTGATTGATACAAACTTGCTCCATCTTCTAAAATAAGAGTTCCTAAACCTGAGTACGAAAACTCCATTTCCAGTGTATTTTGATTTAATAATGTTACCGTTTTACCCCTATCTATATTGCAGCTGCAGACATTTGAAGAAACCAGACTTGGAAAGTTTTCTTTAAAAAATATTTCTTTCCCCCCAGAAGGATATCCATTAGACCAAGAAGTTCCATTCCAGATTGTTGATTCTAAACAAAGTTTGAGACGAGCAATTCTGTGTTTAGAAATTCCGGAAATTGAGTTAAAATCACCTCCAATTATTAATCTATAATCAGCTGTAGAACTCATGGCGTAGAGATTTTTATTTAAACGAGCATCAAATGACGGATCAAAATCACCAGATTGTAAAAGTCTGACCAATCTTGATACTGCAGTATTTTTGAAAGTTCCCGTAAATGTACCTCCAGCCAAAATACGATCATCTGGCTGCACTAAAATAGAACGAACATCTCCTTTACTAAATCCAGTTCCTGATTCAAAACTTGTATCTAAACTTCCATTTGAATTCAATCGAAGAATTCGTTTTTGAGAAGCATTATTAAAAGTTACAAAAGTACCTCCAACAATTATTTTATTGTCTGATTGCAATGCAAGTGCGTATACTATTTTATCAAATCCTGCACCAATATTAAACTCAGAATCAAAACTTCCATCAGTGTTTAATCGCACTAAACGAGAACAAGTTCTTCCGTTAAATGTCGTAAATTTTCCTCCCACTAAAATCTTACCATCAGGCTGAGTTAAAACATCCTGAATAAGAGCGTCTGTAATAAGATTAACATTAAAAGATGGATCTCGCGATCCGTCTGGTAAAAGCCTGACAATTCTGGCGGGAGAAGAAGTATTATTATATCGATCAAAACTTCCGGCTATAATAATTTTTTGATCTGACTGAATCGCTATTGCATTTACTTGTGCATTAAATCCAGAACCAATATTAAAAGTATTATCTAGAGACCCGTCTGGTAATATTCTTGCTATGCGATTACATACTATATCATTATATTTTGTAAAATTTCCTCCAAAAATAATTTTACCATCGTTCTGCTTTATTGCAGTTGTTACTGAATTATTAGCTCCAGTTTGTTCTGTATTGAAAGTTTTATCTAACGTTCCATCTTCTAAAAGTCTGGCAATTCTTGAAACAGGATTGTTATTGTATTTTGTGAATTTACCAAATACCATTTCCTTTTTATTTTCGAGAGATATAACCTTCAAAACCGAATTATCAAATCCAATACCAGCCGAAAGATAACTTACATCCAATTCTCCAACATCATTTACCTTAGCAAGCCTTCCTTGATTTTGTCCGTCAAAAACAGAAAATGATCCCCCTATATACCAAGATCCTTCCAAATCATTGGCAACTGCCAGAACAGAATTATTTCCTGGTCCCAGATCAGTATCAAAATCATTTTTTATAGTTCCATCAGGATTTAATAAAACAACTCTGTTTACATCAATTCCATTGTAAAATCCGGTGAAAGATCCACCTGCCATAAGATTCCCGAGATTATCTCTTTTGATAATCTGTACTACACCCTGAGAAAAACCGGTTCCTGTAAAATTTAAATCACGAGTACCATCTTCATTAAGGCGAATTATTTTATTTGCTGTAACGCCATTAAATAATGTAAAGCTTCCTCCCAGAACAATTTTATTATCTGGTTGGACTTCAATCGCATTTACATTATCATTAAACCCCTCACCAATATTAAAAGTGGCATCTGGGCTTCCGTTAGAATCTAAACGTATTATTTTATTACTCAAAAATCCATTAAATGATGTAAAATTGCCCGTTACTAAAACTTTTCCGTCAGCCAATATTCTTGCATTGGTAATATTTACAGAAGATCCGGAACCAGTTGCAAACGAAGTATCTAAAGTACCATTTGGCAATATACGTGCAATACGATTTACTGTAACATTATTATACTTTGTAAAACTCCCAACGATTATTATTTTCCCATCAGGCTGTAAAGCTATATCATAAATAATTCCTGTAGTGGCACCTATAGATGTATTGAATGAAGCATCGTATGTTCCATCACTATTTAAACGAATTAATCTTCCTACACTATTTCCATTAAAAGCCGTAAAATTACCCGCTGCAATAATTTTACCATCAGGCAGAACTGTGCAAGCATATACGCTTCCTGTAAAGCCAGTCCCTGTATTAAAGGTTTCATCGATTGTTCCGTCAGGAAATAAGCGCGTTAAGTGCGAAGAAACATTTCCATTAAGACTTGTATATTCTCCGCCAACTAATAACTTTTGATCTAACTGCAGGTAAAGAGCATGGACTGTTGCGTCAAATCCATCTCCTTTTAATCCATCGTCAATTGGATTAAATGTTATATCAACTTTACCTTGCTGGGAAAAAATGTAAGCCGGAGAAAATGAACCAATAAAAAAAAGCGTATAAATGAGAGTTTTAATCAAAATGAAAATTTGCTAATTTTGTAAGAATTAACCGAAATTAAATTTCTTTTTACAAAACTGCAATACCCACTTTTGGTGATTTTTAAATAAATAAAAAAATCCATTTGCCTTGATTGACAAATGGATTTTTTATTTGGTTTAAGAAGTGTTTTTTTTTATTTGAAAATCACTTTTCTGTTTACTTCAGCATTGTTTTCAAGAGAAACTTTTACAAGCAGCACCTGATCACCTGCCTGAAGGTTTACGATTGAAAGTTCTGTACTGCCGACTTTCTTTTTATTGTAAATCAGTTTTCCTGTAATATCAAAAACAGAAACTTCTTTAATGCTTTCTTTTGCAGAAGTTACTTTGATCACTTTGTCTTTCACAGAAATTAAAAGTCCGTCTTTTACATTCTCAAAATCATCATTTCCTAATGTTTTATTAGTGTAGCGAAGTGTAAAACGATCTGTAAAAGTTCCGGCTTCTGTTTTAAAAGTATAATCGGCTGTTTTTAAATCAGAGATGATGCCTGTTTTTTTGTCTTCCAGATATACATTCTGATTATCGAAGAATCCGTCAACATGATCAATCGAGATTTTGAAATCTCCGGCAATTGTTGATTTGTATCCTAACGGGATTATGTCACTGTCCTGGAATGGAAGCGCACGCGCCTGGATAGAGAATTTAACCGTTTCACTGATGCTGTAGAAATCTATATAACTGTTTCCGTTGAAACTTGCCGCATCGTAATTTAAATCCTGTCCGTTTGTGGCTCCTTCTATATAACCCACCAGCATTTGTTTAAAAGCACCTTCGGCATTTGATAAATTCAGCCATACACGGTTTCTTTCCAGATTTTCTGTTTTGGCTGTTTTGTAGAAGTTTCCATTATTACTGCCCACTCTCATATCATTGGTAAAGGTAATGCTGTTTGTAACCGGTTTGGCAAAGAATCCCTGTCCGGCAGCAATGTATCCGGTAGGAAGTACAGCATCTCCTCCTGTTTTAATACCTCCTGATAAGTTAAAAGCCGCATAATCGGAAGAGGCGTACTTGTATTTACCGCTGCCATCTCCGGCAGGAGGCGTATTATGAGTCCATAAATAAATGGTTCCAATATTGGTGTCACCGATAAGCTTAATACCATTTATAGCCGAAGGATAAGGGTTTCCAAGTAAATTGAATTTATTTGCAACAGTCGTTTTAGGCACATCTCCATTAGCAGGCACTCCTATAAAAGAAGCTGTCTGAATACTTGGTGTAACAATATCAAAATTCTGAGGACCTCTCACACTGTATCCTTCTCCAGGTTTCATGGTTAATCCTCCGCCAAAATGAATTACCCAGCTGGCATCAGAATCATAACTTGTGTATTTGTCAGCAAGGGTTAATGGCGACATATTGAAAAGCGTAAAGTTTGAAGCCAGTGTTAATGGTGATGACCAATAAGTATAATCATAACGGCGTACGCTGGTTTCTCTGATGTAGGTAATGTTTCCTGAGTTAACTGCGTTTTTATTTGTCTGAACTAAACTTGAATTGTTGTTGAAAATTAAACTGCCACCTGTGTTTACGGTAATTTCGTTGGTCATGTTTAATATTTTATCTGAATTTACAGTCAATGTTGTTGCATTATTTACTGTAAGTGTGTGTGCATAAAAGTTTGTACTTGTACCTTCGATAACAGGTTTGTTAACAGGGGCATTTGGAATAACAACACAATCCGTCTGTACAGGAACTCCATTTGGAGTCCAGTTTGCTGGATTACTCCATTTTGTATCAGCTGACCCATTCCATACTTTGGAAACAGACGTATTAACTTGTACAGATGTGGCTTGTGATATACATCCACTAGCATTTCTTACCGTTACATTATATGTTGTGGGCGCAAGACCACCAAATATTCCAGTGTTGTTTGTGTAAGTAGAGCCATCAATACTATAAGTTATTCCAGGTGCTGGTGCTGGATTTGTTATTGTAATTGTACCAGTATTATTAGCACAAGTTGGCTGCGATGTTACAGATGCGGTTGGTGCTGCTGGCGTTGGATTAACAGTCATTGTTATCGTATTCGATGTCGCAGGACTTCCGGTTAAACATGGTGACGCATTAGAAAACATAACAACTGAAATAGCATCTAAATTAACTAAACTATTACTTGTATAGGTTCCTGTTGTAGCACTAGGAATTGCGTTTGTCCCCTTATACCACTGATATGTTGGACTGCTTCCTTGATTTGTTGCTGTGGCAGTAAAAGTTACTGATGTTCCTGCGCAAATAGCTCCAGCTGGTGAAGCTGAAATACTTACACTTGCAGTAATATCAGGACTTACAACGACTCTCACTTCATTTGAGATAACAGCACTTCCACATGTTGGTGTTGAAGTACAAACAATATACCAATTTCCAACTCCTAAAACTGCTCCAGTCGGAGTGTAAGTTAATCCTGTTGCAGAAGCTATAGGAGTTATTACACCACCAGAAGCAGAGCGTTTTCCCCATTGACGTGATGTTATTGTTCCTCCTCCAGTTTCTCCAACTGTTAATTGAGCTCCGCTATTTGATGCACATAACGCCTGATCACCATTTGGTGTGATTGAAACCGTTGATAAATTTGGTGTTATAGTAATAGTTGATTCATTTGAAATAACAGGGTTTCCGCATGTTGGTGTTGAAGTACATACAACATACCATGTTCCAGCTCCTAAACTTGCTCCGGTCGGAGTGTAAGTTGATCCTGTAGCAGAAGCTATTGGAGTTATTACGCCTCCCGGAATTGAGCGTTTTCCCCATTGACGGGAAGTTATTGTTCCTCCTCCTGTCTCTCCGGCAGTTAATAATGACCCCGATCCACTAACACAAAATGATTGTGTTGTGGTTCCAGTCACATTAACAGCAGATAGGTTTGTAATTACTGTTACTGATAGGGTTCTGCTTGTACTTGTTCCGTATCCATTTTGTGCTGTCACTGAAATCGTTCCTCCTTGTCCCGAAACTCCTGTTGTAACGGTAATACTGTTAGTACCTGCACCAGCAGTTATATTCCAACCAGTCGGAATTGACCAATTGTACACCACTGCATTTGTTACAATTGGCACTGAATATACTTGGCCTGTTACAGAAGGACATTGTGTTGCTATACCGGTAATAGCTGCAGGAGTCGCTGGAGTGCCAGAAGGACTGGTCGTCACTACAGCACTATTGCTATAATAAACACAAGCACTTGCATTAGATGCAGTTGCAGAAATAGTTCTTCTATAGTAATAAGTTGTATTAGATGTTGGAGTTAGAGCTGGCGGTGTATAATCCTCAGATGTAGCTCCAGTTATATCTGTAAAATTAGCATTATCTATTGATCTTTGCCATTGATAACTTATTGTAGAATTTGTACCTCCATTATATAAATAAGCCGAACCATCAAGCAATTGTGTTCCTCCACTACATAACATTCTTGAAGCAGGGACAATGGTATTTGTAGAATTATCAAATGCTACCATGTCAAAAGAAACTTCATTCACTCCTCCATTTTCATAGTAATCCAGAACTAATTCACTATTTCCAGACAAATAAACCATAACATTTCCATATGTTGTGGCTACATGATCTGTAAAAGCATCAAAAACTTTTACGCCATCTACAAAAAGTCTAACCCCATCATCACCTCTAACAGTAACCATGTAGCATCCTGTTTTTGTAGATCGCATTCTGTATCTTACACCAAATCCTTGAGTATAAATATTAGCTCTGTTAACCCCGTCTGATAGTGTGGAGAAGCAAACCGTATCACCGCCAAAATTATCTGTTCCAAAGATTTCAGGTTTGGTATAATATCCAACATAACCATATAAACCACTAGGATTTATCAAAGAAGTGTTGTAAGCATTAGTCGCTGGTGGTCCCCCATTAGTATTATATACATGTCCTATCCATGTATTAGTTCCTGATAACAACTGATTATCCTGTGTATTGTTTACTCCAACTAAATTTAAGGACATAGTACCTCCAGTAGTTCCATTATTAGAGCAATTTGGTCCAGCTGAAAGAACTAATTTAATCTGTCCAGAAAGTGTAGATATCCAATTAGTTATATTTGTTCCATTTGCATTATTATTACTAATAATTGCAGAATCATTAGAAGCATCTAACACTGTTAAATATTCATTCGTTCCAAATACATTACCAACACTAAATGTATAAGTAAATCCTTTTACAACGTTAATCAATGCATATTGTCCAGCGTTTGTACTTGCAGTAGTTATTGTATTTGTGTTATCAATGCAAAAAGTATAGGTGCCAATAGATGTTGTTGCTAATGGTGTAACTGTAACAGTAGGTGTTGTACTCATTTGCACGGAACTACAACCAATAGCCAATACATTAAAAGTTGTAGTATTTGTTAAGTTTCCTGTTGGAAGATTAATTGTTCCACCTGTACCAGCAACTGGTGAGCCAATAATTGCGTTAGAGGCATTTCTTAATTGATAATTTACGCCAATTTCTGAAGCAGCAACTGTAATAGTAGTTCCAGTACCAGGACAAACTGTTGAAGACGTTGATGCAATAGTTTTATTTGCCGGAGGAGCAAGTATAGTTTGATTTGTTGTAGTAAAGGCTTCATTACCTGGTCCAACCCCATTTATATTCCATGCAAACCAAGAAACTGCCTCATTTACCACATCAAAACTTATATTGTTTATTCCAGAATCTAAAAGATCTCCGTTGTTACTTCCTCCAACATTTATTGCAGGTAGAGAAAATGTATAGGTTCTTGTTTCTCCTGGTGCTAAATTTCCAGCATCAGTCCTAATGTGGTAATCTGACCAACTGTCATTACTTGCCTTATAATTCCATTTAATTCCAATATTAATATCAGGAATCCCACTTCCAACAGGACCATCTGTCCAAGTTGCTGTTCCGACATTTTTTATGGTAACTGTTACATTTCTTGTTTCTCCTGGGCACCAATTGGTAGATCCTGTATTAGTCGATATTATTTGACTTTTATAAGCTACCTTTGGTTTTAGAGCAATTAAAAGTCCTCCATTTCTTTGACCTCCAGACATAGTTGCCATTCCTGTACCAGTATTACCTGCTGAAGTCTTGATTGCCCATGCAGCACCCACACTTACGTCTCCACCAATCCCTGCTCCTTCCTGATTATCATATAGTTCAGCTAAAGTTAATGATCCTGGACTACCAGTTCTCCAACTATTATCATTCCATGTAGGAGAAGAATTAGCCGTCTGTCCAAACATAATTACTGCTGCATTATTAATAGTTGTAGTAAGACTTCCTGCGGTTACAGCAGTTGTACTATTATTTACAGTGTTAAATGATCCTGTCGCATCTATTGGTGTTACTGTGTCAACACCATAAAAAGCAACTATTGATCCTACAGCACCTGTAATATTTGAATAAACATTAAATGTATAATTTATTGGTTCAGAAGAAGTAGCGACCTTATATAAAACGGTACCTCTCCTAGTTGTTCCACCATTTGTACCAAGATTAGCTCCATCAATTGTAAGCCAGCCAGATGAAGTAGGTGCTGTTAATGTACCATTTCCTACTTGAGCAATATTTACAATTAATATATCTCCTTCTAAAACAGTCGAAGGTCTGTTAATGACTAAAGTTGATGTTGCTGTTGAAGATGTGGTAGAAGAGCCTCTCTGCAAAATTTGACTAAACCCAAGATTGGAAACTAAAAACATTCCAAAACACATAAAACTCAAACTTGATTTAAAAAATCTTTCTTTATAAAATTTATAAGAAAGAAGAAATAAATTAAAAACGATCAAGAGTAATTTTCTAGTCATAGGCGTGGTATTAAATTATTGTTTTTGGGGCGAAATTCAAATAAAAAATCAGAAATTTCGTTTTTCACAAAACGGACTTTTTGACTGTTAAATTGTTAAAAATCTTATTAATAACTGTTTAATATATCAAACAGTTTAACAAACAGAATTTCCCCACAAAACTATT
Source organism: Flavobacterium ginsengiterrae (assembly GCF_039539785.1). Taxonomy (NCBI): domain Bacteria; kingdom Pseudomonadati; phylum Bacteroidota; class Flavobacteriia; order Flavobacteriales; family Flavobacteriaceae; genus Flavobacterium; species Flavobacterium ginsengiterrae. The sequence continues at coordinate 383,690 of NZ_BAABDU010000003.1, forward strand.
ACAAATTGGAATAAAAAACAACCCCTTAAGGAATGGGTTTTAAGAATTGTAAATAAATTATCATAAAATTTAACAGTTAATTGTTTATTTTTAGCAATTAAAGTTAAAAAGAAGGAAATACACATGGATAAAATTTATACTCCAAAAGAAGCTTTACAGAAATTGGAGCATTTTTGTGCTTATCAAGAGCGTTGTCATGATGAAGTTGTATCAAAGCTTTATAGCTTAAAAATGACCTCAGATGAGATCAATTTAATTGTCGTTCAACTCATTGAAGGAAATTTTTTAAACGAAACTCGTTTTGCGTGCAGTTTTGCGAGAGGAAAACATCGAATGAAATCTTGGGGAAAAATCAGAATTACAAACGAATTAAAAGCTCGTCATATTTCTTCAACAAATATTGCACTTGCATTAAAAGAAATTTCACCAGAAGAATATTTTCAAACTTTTGAAAATCTTTCTGAAAGATGCTGGAATTCTATTCACGAAAAAAATGCATTAAAAAAACGTAAAAAGTTTTGTGATTATATCCTTCGTCGTGGGTATGAAAGTGATTTGGTTTATGAAAAAGTGAAAGAGCTGGAACAAAATCAAGAGTGAAAAAAAGCAAGAAATAATCCTATAATTTGTTTTTCTTTCATGAATAAATTACACTCAATAAACATCCTAAATTCCTTACGTAATAAAAAACAACCTTAAGTTGTAAAATATTGCTTTTCTAAGAAATTTTCACCAAACCTGACGTTTTTTCGAATATTCTATTGAAAAACACAGTCGAAAAACCATTATATTACGGATTTTTCCTATTTTTAACAAAGCGATTTTATAAGAAATTCCATTAATTGTTAATTTTTAGCATGCATTTCGTCGATTATTTCACCAGTTTATCGATTATATGCCACTTGTAAAAACCTTAATAAAATCAAACACGTAGATGTATCTATATTTGCTCGGTTCGAAAAACTATGCCAGCATAACAAACTGATAGAAAAACATCTAGTATGAAAAAAACTCTACTTTTATTTTTATTTTTACTTCCATTTTTTGGTATTGCACAAACTGATCTTGCTAAGTGGAATGCGGTAAATTCTGGATATGCTGCGACAAACATTTCAGCTAATGTTTCAGCACAAGCTGTAACTGCAGTAGGAGCAAGTTTGGAATACGTTTATGAAAACGACACAGATGTTTTCTATCGTACAGGAAATTGGACAGGACCTTGGCCAAATCCTTCACAATTTGGAGGTGAGTACAATCCAGATAGATACATTCAATTTGCAATAAAACCTAATTCGGGTAATAAAATAGATTTAAGTACTTTCACATTCCAATGCCGATCTGGATCTGGAAAATTTAGAATTAAATATTCTAAAAGTTCTTCATTTACTACTGATGTAAAAGATTTACTAACAGAAACAGCTAACCAAGGTAATTGGACAACTTATACTTTGCCATTTTCTACAGAAATCAATCCCGTTTTAGATAATGAAACTGTATATGTTAGAATTTACTCTTATAGTACATGGAATACGTTTGAGATTAGAACGGGTACTAATGTTTCAAACGTTGTACCATTAATTAGAGGAGCCGTTTCAAGCTTTGATTCAAATAAAATATTAGCAATTAATGATTATGTAAACACAAAGACAAATTTGGCCATAAATATTAATGCTTTGAAAAATGATGTAAAAAAGGAGAATGTTACTTCGCTTACTATTACGACACCTCCAACAGCATCACAAGGAACAGCAATCATTAACCCTGATAGGACTATTACTTTTAATCCGGCACAAAATTTTACAGGTACTTCTACTTTCAGTTATACCATTTCTGATGGGACACAAACTTCAACAGCGACAGTAAGGATTAACATTGCTAATGATATTGATGAAAATTTATCACTTTGGAATGGAGCAGGAAATAGTTTTAATCCAATTACAAAAACCTATGTAGATCCTAATTCTCCAATAACAGCAAATAATGTTTCTATGGGGTATATTTATGAAAATACAACAAGTGCTTTTTTTCAAACTGGAACCTGGCAGGGAACCTGGCCTACTCCTGAACAAAATGGAGGAAGTTATGATGCCAATAAATATATTCAGTTTAAAATAAATCCTGATCAGGATCATGAACTGACTTTGAAACAATTTAGTTTTACATATCGCAATAACGGTGGAAAATTTAGAGTAGTTTATTCTAAAGACAGTAATTTTCAAAATGATGTTAGAGTTTGGGTAAATGGAGCAAATACGGCAAATAATTGGACAACTGTAACATATACTTTTGCTTCGGATATAAGTCCTCTTTTGTATAATCAAACGATGTATATAAGAATATATGCTTACAGTACTAACAATACTTTTGAAATATTAAACGGAAATGGAAATAGCGTTGGACCTGTAATAACAGGTACAATAAAGGATGTTAATACATTATTAGCAAATAATGATTATAAAAGTACTCCGGTTAATCAGGCAATCACGATTAAAGTTTTAGAAAATGATGTTGTTGGAAAATCATCTTTACAACCTATAACTGTAACACAGCCAGCAAATGGAACTGCTACTGTTAATGCAGCAAATGAAATAACTTTTACTCCATCAAGTGGATTTTTAGGAACTACATCATTTACCTACACACTTCGTAATGCAAATTCAAATTACTCATCAGCAACTGTTTACATAAATGGAACAGCTGCTATTTGCGCAGCAACACCAACTGCGGGAAATAATTATTGGAAAGGATATGTTTATACTTTTGCAAATAATACTACACCAGCGGCAACTACGTATGTAGGATCAATAGCAGAAAAAGCCAATTTTGATCGTAATGTTGGTACAGGAACTATTTCAGGTGATACGACTGTTGAGCCTAATAACTTTTGTGGGACAGTGCCAAGTGATTATGCTCTTGTTCGTTACTATATGCAGGTTAACACGACTGTTGAAGAAATATATAATTTTACAATAGGGGCAGATGATGGTGTGAGATTATATGTTGATGGTGTTTTAGTAACGGGGCTTGCAACAGCTTCATGGGGAGGAAGTAATAGTTATGTTAAATATGCTGCTTTACGTAACTTAACGGTTGGAACACATAATTTTGTTTTAGAATATTACGAAAATGCCGGATCATCAAGAGTATCTTTTTCTTATGCACCAATAAAAGGAAATCCTGCACTTCCTTTCGGTATAAACAAATGGAATGTTTATGGTTTTACTACTGTAAATATTACAGGTTCAAATACAGCAACGACAGTAAATATACCTGCTAATTCTTATGCTGGTAGTTATGAAGACACAAACACTAATGTTAATTCACAAACATATTGGAATAAAACAAAATCCCCTTCAATCGCTTCTGGTTGGCAAGGTGCACCTATAAGTGATGATGATTTTACGGTTACTTACAAACGTAAAGGTTTTCCATGCGGTAGTTATCAGATACAGTTAGTAAACTGTGATGATGTTGGAGAGATTTATCTTAACGGAACAAGAATTTTTCTTCAAAATGGATATACAACTGCAGCAAGTACTGTTGGTACCTATACTTTAAATTCAACATCAGAAATTGAAGTTCGTTTAGGCGAAAGAGGTGGTGATGCAAACATTGCAGTAAGTTTTACTACTGTTCCTGTTTATTATGATGGATCAACAACTCCTGCACCGGGAACTGCAATAACAATTAATTCAAACACTACTTTAGCATCAGACTTAACTGTTTGTTCTTGTACTGTTAAAACAGGTGTTACATTAACAGTCCCAAAAGACAGAACACTAACAATTGATGATGCGTTAATTACAGAAGGAACAGGAAAATTACTTATAAGTGATGGTGGTGCTTTGTTACAAAATAATACTACATCAAGTGCTTTTCAAGGTGGTGTAAGTAATTTTGTAATGGAAAGAAAAACGGTAGTTCGTCGTTATGACTATACCTATTGGTCTTCACCATTAACACTGGATTCTAAGTTTACGCTTTACAAAATGTCTCCAAACACACTTGCAGACAAATACACCAGCTACAATCCAAATGCCAGTTGGGTAATTCATTATGGCGGTGGAGTTGATATGGTGCCAGGAGAAGGATATAGTGTGAGAGGTCCTCAAAATTTTGATATTGTTACTGCGTCTACACAAACAGCTTCTTTTGAAGGAATTCCTAATAATGGAGATGTTCCCAAAACTGTTGTTAAGGATAGATTTAATTTACTTGGAAATCCTTATCCATCAGCAATAGATGGTTACAAACTTATCAGAGATACCAATATTGGAACCATTTATTTATGGACTCATAATACACCTCCAGCTGGTGACGGAAGTGGTAAATATAAATACGCTTCTGCAGATTATGCCGCATTTAACTTATCAGGAAGTGTTAGAAATGGAGGAGATGCCACAGGTCCGACAGGATACATTGCAGCTGGGCAGGGATTTTTTGCTAAACCTATAACTACAAGTATCACTTATACAAATGCAATGAGAGTTGGTAATAGAAATAATAATTTCTATAAAACGGCTAAAACTGAAAATCTCGAAAGAAACCGTTTATGGCTTAATTTATCAAATGCAGAAGGTGCTTTCAAACAAACTTTGGTTGGTTATATAGAAGGTGCAACAAACGGACAAGACCTGAATTATGATGCTGCATCTTTTAACGGAAACAGTTATGTAGATTTTTATAGCATCAATGAAACAGTTAAATTCTCTATTCAGGCACGTGCACTTCCGTTTGACAACGCCGATGTAATTCCGTTAGGATATAAATCAACAGTTGCCGGAGATTTCAAAATTTCAATCGATCATGTTGACGGATTCTTCGATAATCAAAATGTTTATTTAGAAGATAAAACAACTGGTGTTATCTCTGACTTAAAAGCAGGAGACTATAACTTTAAAACAGAAGCAGGAACTTTTGCAGATCGTTTCACACTTCGTTACACAAATAAAACATTAGGAACTGATGATTTTGAAAATGTTGATGGTGGACTTTTAGTTTCTGTAAAAGATAAAGTAATCAGAGTAACATCATCAAAAGAAAACATTAAAGATGTTAGCTTATTTGATATCTCAGGAAAAGTTATATATCAAAAAGGAAAAGTTGGAACAACAGAACATTCTATATCAAATTTACAATCAAGCGATCAGATTCTGTTAGTAAAAATCACTCTTGAAAATAATTATACAACAACTAAAAAAGTGATTTTTAAATAGTAAAAATAATAAAATAGTAAAAATCCGACAACGAACATTGTCGGATTTTTCCATGTAATAACATTTCATAATTTATAAATAAATATTAATAAAATACACGCATTTAGCCCAAATCAACCAAAAAATTATAAACCAATATGTGCCCAAAATCACTTTTGTTTACCCGTTCTTTATTTTTAAAATTATTATTCATCTTTTTTTTAATATCTGCAAATGGCTTTGGTCAATCTACTGTATCAAGAATTTATACAGACTGGAGAGGCTATTGGACATCAAATTCTTCAACCGTTGCAGGTAATCGTCCAGATCTTGAAAACAATCTGATTGGTTTTAGCTGGAATGGTAAAACCTATTCAACAGGCGTTAATGATAATGCTCTTGATACACATTCTGTTATTTATAACAAACAAAAATTTAGAGCATTAAAAATCCAGACTTTAGGATCAACAACAAGCACTTACTTTTTGCAAGGTTCTATGATCGACGGATCAAATACTGTTACCAGATTAGAACCAGCTCTATTAGGAGCTTCTGCAACAGGTGCCGAACTAGCGGCCAGATTAACTGATGGGGTTAATGGATTATCATTAGGAACTGGTGTAGCCAATATAAAAGCAGGTACAGCAGAATTTAAAATTGGGACGAACAATCTTAATACAGCAGGAATTAATGATGGAACACCAGATTTGGTTGTAACTCAAGTTGCTGAATATGGAGGAACTGCGGATAAATTTAAATTTGTTGATGCATCAGGAAATACTGTGGGAAGAGAATTATCTATAACCTTTAGCAGTGCAACCCCTTCAATGGGAACATACAGTCTCGATTTATTTAATATGAACGGTACTTATGCTTTTACTCCGGCAGCAACAAGAGAACTCCGAATGATTGCAATTGAAACAAGTGAGTTTGATATTAATGCTTCTAATGCGGCATTAGTAGATCGTTTCGTAGTAACTTTTTCAGGCAGTTCAGATTGTGCTTTTATCGCTTTTAATACAAACTCGCTAAAAATTGCAGAATTACAGCTTTTAAAAACAGCTTCTATCTCTTCATGCGCAGTAGAAGGCAGTACTATTAATTATACTTTTGAAGTAAAAAATCCTGGAGAAGTTCCTATTACAGATATTCATATTACAGATCCTAAGCCTATTACTTATACCACTGGAAACACTATTGCATCTTTAGCACCGGGAGCAACTACAACATTGACAGGTACCTATACTGTTACTGCTGCCGATGTAACAGCAGGAAGAGTGATAAATTCAGCAAAAGTAACTGGAATAGATCCTTCGTTGAATGTTGTTGAAGATATTTCGGGTACAGCTTTTAACAATGATGTTGCAACCTCAATAGATTTACTAGCTCCACCAACAATTGGAACAACAGTAAATACCACTTGCACCAGTTTAGGAACAGTAGTTTTAAATAATCTTCCGTCGGTTGGAAATTGGCAAATACAACGAATTCCCGATGGACAAATAACAAATGGTTCAGGAACAAGCACAACGATTTCTGGTCTTGCAGCTGGGACAAGTTATACTTTTAGGGTTACAAACGCAGCTGGGTGTAAATCGCCGGCAAGTGCAGCGGTTAGTGTCACAAACCAATCATCAACAACATGGAATGGAACCGGATGGTCAAATGGCGATCCGAATACAACTAAAAGTGTAGTTTTTACTGGTCCTTATACTTTTACAGCAAATATGGATGCGTGCTCTTGCACCATAAACTCTCCTGTAAATTTAGTTGTTCCAACAGGAATTACATTAAATGTTATTAACGCGGTTACCGTTAATTCTGGAAGTTCACTAACCTTCAACAACAATTCAAGTTTAGTTCAGACAAATAAAAACGCAGTTAACTCAGGAAACATTACCTACATCAGAGAAACCAGCGTGCGCCGTTATGATTATACTTACTGGTCATCGCCATTAACACTGGATTCAAACTTCACGCTTTTCAATATGTCGCCATTAACCCTTGCTGACAAATACACAAGTTATGATTCTGATTTCAGCTGGGTAATTCATTTTGGCGGAGGATTAACCATGAAACCCGGAGAAGGATACAGTGTGAGAGGTCCTCAGAATTTTGATATTGTTACACCAAGTATACAGACCGCTTCTTTTATAGGAGTGCCTGCTAATGGAGATGTGCCTAAAACAACTGTTCCAAATAAATTCAATTTACTTGGAAACCCTTATCCTTCGGCTATAAACGGTATTAAGCTTATCGGCGACACCAATATTGGAACCATTTATTTATGGACTCATAATACGCCTCCTGCCGGAGATGGAAGCGGTAAATACAAATACGCTTCTTCCGATTATGCGGCGTTTAACTTATCAGGAGGTATTAAAACAGGAGGAGATGCTGTACTTCCTACCGGATACATTGCTGCCGGACAGGGATTCTTTGCCAAACCGGTAACAAACAGCATTACCTTTACCAATGATATGAGAGTGGGCAGTAATAACGGCAATTTCTACAAAACAGCCAAAACAGAAAATCTGGAAAGAAACCGTGTATGGCTGAATTTATCAAATGCCGAAGGTGCTTTTAAACAAATGCTGGTGGGTTATATAGAAGGAGCCACAAACGGACAGGATTTAAATTACGATGCGGCAAGTTTCAACGGAAACAGCTATATAGATTTCTACAGCATCAGTGAAACGGTTAAATTCTCTATCCAGGCGCGTGCGCTTCCATTCCAGGACAGTGACATAATCCCGTTAGGATATAAATCAACAATTGCCGGAGATTTCAAAATCTCGATTGACCATGTTGATGGATTCTTCGATAATCAGAATGTATATCTGGAAGACAAAAAAACAGGCATCATCTCTGATTTAAAAACAGCTGATTATACTTTTAAAACAGAAGCCGGAACTTTTACAGATCGTTTTACACTTCGCTACACCAATAAAACATTAGGAAACGATGATTTTGAGAATGTAAAAGACGGACTTTTAATTTCGGTAAAAGACAAAGTGATCAAAGTAACTTCTGCAAAAGAAAATATTAAAGAAGTTTCTGTTTTTGATATTACAGGAAAACTGATTTACAATAAAAAGAAAGTAGGCAGTACAGAACTTTCAATCGTAAACCTTCAGGCAGGTGATCAGGTGCTGCTTGTAAAAGTTTCTCTTGAAAACAATGCTGAAGTAAACAGAAAAGTGATTTTCAAATAAAGACACTTTTTAAACCAAATAAAAAATCCATTTGCCTTGATTGACAAATGGATTTTTTTATTTAAGCTTTTTCTATTAAAATACTAACTGCATTTCCTCCAAAACCAACAGCATTTACAAGCACTTTTATTATCGGTTTATTGATGTCTTTCTGTTTTAAAAAAGGCGTTTCTATAAAAATATTATGCTGTATCATTAACAATGCTAACTCCAGACTCAGCATTCCTGATGCGCCAAACGTATGGCCAATTTTCCATTTATTTGTCGTTAACAGAGGTACAGATGAACCAAAAACTTTTTCAATCGCTCTCAATTCTGTTAAGTCGCCTTTTATAGTTCCGGGCGCATGCATAACAATAACATCTACAGTTTCTAAATCCTCATCTTTTAAAGCCATTTTCATGGATTTTTGAAAACAGTCAGCTTCCGTAGAAATTGATATATTGTGTTCTAAAATTTCAGTTGCAAAACCAACACCCGTAATATAAGCAATAGCATTTTCCTTTTCTCCTGTTTCTAAGCAGCAAATTGCAGCTCCTTCACCCAGAATCATAGTGTTTTGTGTTTTCTCAAAATCTGAGGCTAAATTGGGCCAGAAATCCACATCTTGATTTAAGCGGGAATATATTTTTAAAGCCCGCATCTGTCCAATTGTAAAATCTGTTAAAGGCGCTTCACTTCCGCCAACTAAAAATTTATCGGACATTCCTGATTTTAGCCATGCTATTCCATTCAAAAGTGCATGAAGCGCGGTTGAACATGTAATTGAATGTGAAATTTCAGGACCAGAACTTTGCAGATCATGCGCAATCCACGATGAAATATTTCCTAAAGTTGTAGTTGGAGAAGCCAAAGTCTGAGCTTTTCCTGTTTCCAGATATTCTCTATGATGCTTTTCAAATAAATCGGTTGCACCTCTCGAAGAACCTATATTTATTCCGAAGATATCTTCTTTTTTCCAACCCGCATCTTTAACCGCTTTTCGGGAAGCAGCCAAAGCGAACAAAACAGAATTATCCAAAAATTTATATCGAATATCTGATTCTCGTATTTCATCAACAATCCGTTTTGAATAAGCATCTAAAGACGCAACATAAGTTTCCTGGCCATCTAAAAACTGCTTTGTAAAACAATGCTTTTTGTCCAGATATTTTTCCCATACTTCATCGCTGTTATTCCCTAACGGAGAAATAGAAGAAAAGGCAGTTATGGCAATTTTTGATGTATCCACAATATTTAATTTATTTTCAAAATTCTCCTCAAAAAGTTCGGACTTTCTAAACCATTTCTATAGCCTCTTCAATTGTATTATAAACTTTTTGAAGCTGTTCATTTGTCATTATATAAGGAGGCAGAATGTAAACAATATTTCCAACTGGTCTCAAAACGAGTCCTTTATCAATAAAAAAATTATACAGTTTTGTACGCATCGATCCGTAATAGCTTTCTTCTGAATTTGATTTTATTTCAACCGCAAAAATAACGCCCAAAGTTCTTGCTGTGATTACCTTTGGATGCTTTTCGATTTTCTTTTGAAATTCTAAATGTTTTTCATTTATTCTTTCAATATTATTTTGCATTACACTGGTCTGCAGTAAATCAATACTGGCTAAAACCGCAGCACAGCCTGTTGGATTTGCTGTAAATGTATGTCCGTGAAATAATGCTTTATTAATATCGTCATCGTAAAATGCATCGAAAATATCCTGAGTAAATGTTGTAATCGCCATTGGGATTGTGCCGCCGGTTAATGCTTTAGAAAGGCAGATCATATCTGGTTGTTCAGATACATAATCCATCGCGAAAGTTTTTCCCGTTTTTCCAAAACCGGTCATTACTTCATCTGCAATTGTCAAGACATTATTTTTTTTACAAATTTGAATCAGTTTTGCCAAAGCTTCTGGTTCATACATAACCATTCCGGCCGCTCCCAGCACTAAAGGTTCAAAAATAAATCCAGCGCAATTATTATTCTTAATAGCACTTTCCAAAGCTTCAAAACTTGTCTGCTCCTGCCCTTTTACTGGCACCGGAATTCGGACAACATCTATAAACATTCCCTGAAAAGCCTGTGTATAAAATGAAATTCCGCTTGCAGCCATTGCCGCAAAAGTATCTCCGTGAAAAGCATTTTCAAAAGCAATAATAGTAGTTCGCTTTTCATTTTTATTAAAAAAATACTGAAGCGCAACTTTTATCGCCACTTCAACAGCAGTCGAACCATTATCTGAAAAGAAGATTTTCTGCTGATTTTCAGGAAGAATCTCCATTAGCTTTTCAGCCACTTTTACTGCTGGTTCATGTGTAAAACCTCCAAACAAAACATGTTCTAAAGTTGTCAGTTGTTTATAAACAGCATCGGCTATAATTTTGTTACTATGCCCAAATGGATTTACCCACCACGAAGCAATTGCATCAATATATTCTTTTCCATTTTCATCCCACAACAATGCTCCTTCAGCTTTTGTAATAGCTATTGGAGTTTGAGATGTTTTATGCTGTGTATAAGGATGCCAAAGATATTGGCTGTCTTTTTCTGTTAAAGTCATCGATATAATATTACAGATTTAGTTTTCCAATGAAAGCAGAGTATTTCGAAACAAATCTGCATATTCTTTAATTACATTTTGATCGAAATACGGTTCTTCATCAATTCTTCCAATGTTTTTTACTTTGGTTTTATTCAAAATTAATTCTTCGGTTGATTTGTTTTCGCTTCCGCTGAAGATAATTCCAGCGACTTCAAATCCTCGGTTCTGAATTGCTTCAATAGTTAATAAAGTATGATTTATACTTCCCAAATAATGTCTGGAAACTACAACAACTTTATAATCCGGTTTTATTAAATCGATAATGGTTTCATTTTCGTTTAACGGAACAAAAATGCCTCCTGCGCCTTCAATTACTAAATGATTTTTTGTTTGGGGTTCTTTTATCTGATTTAATTCAATTTTTATTCTATCAATTTCTGCTGCAAAATGCGGACTTGCCGGAGTATGTAATTGATAACTGTTCTCAAAAATCTGAGTTTTTTGGTTCGAAATTCGAATCTGAACTTTATGGCTGTCCGAATTATCTAAATCTCCAGCCTGAATTGGTTTCCAATAATCAGCTTCTAAAGCTTCGACAATTATAGACGAAGCAATTGTTTTTCCAACATCGGTCGAAATTCCTGTAACGAATATTTTCATAGATTTATCTTAATTCAAAATGGGTTTAACAGTATATCCGGCTTTTCTAAGCAAATTGATAACGCCAAAATCTCCACCTAAATGAGCTGATCCTATCGCAAAAAAAATACTTTGCTTTTTCATTAATTCAGGCATTTTTTTAACCCAATTTAGATTTCTTTCATCTAAAATGATCTTTTTTGTTTTTTGACTTGTAAACTTTTCATCTGTTGTAACTTCATATAATGAATCTATATTTTCAGTTTTATAAGTCGAAACTAATTTACTCGTTTCATCAGAAGTTGATTCCTCAAGCATAGCAATCATTTCGTCATTTGTATAAGCGTTTTCAAGTATTCCAAATTGTTCTTTTACAGATTCAAGTCCGCCAATTTCGATATTTCTCTTTTTCGCCTGTTCTATAAATTCCATTTCATAAAATTTTAAATCTAAACAGCCAAAGGTTTTCATAGAAATCAAACTCATAACAGTCAACAGACTAAAACTATCAACCTGCTGTACTGTCATTCCGGTAGTTTTTTTCAAAATAGCATTCAGTTTTGTTAATTGTTCCGGGTTTAATTTTTTACTCAACGGTTCTTTTCCCATTGCCAGTTGCCGCATTTCAGACATTTCTTTTGGATCTGAAAAGTTAATTTCGAGCATTAATTTTTCTGAAGATTCAAAAGCTTTCTTAGTTTTATCTGTTAAAAAATAATCCGAAGAACAAATCATATGGATTGTACCGTATAAATAAGAAGGTTTCGAAAGTCCATTTCCTGAAACTTCCCACAAAAGAGAGTTTTCTAATTTTTGAGATCTAGATTGTGCCTGAACTTTTATACTGAAGAAAGTAATTGCAAATACTATAAACAGTTTTACTATTTTTTTCATTTTGAAGATTATATATTCTAATTCGAAAGAATTAATTAAACTCAAAGGAACATTTAGAACATTTATATTTGTGTTTAGATTTAAGAGGCATCATTGCAAAATACAATAAGAGAATAAAAGCAAAAAGTCTCTTTACATCTTTAATCGAAGTAACCATTTCTATTTCTTCCGCACCACATTTTGGACATTTAATCAGGTTATTATTTTCATCCAATGAAAATTTACTGATTTCTTCTGAAAGGACTTTACTTGCTTTTTCATAATCTTCGGCCTTAACAAAAAGCTTAACACCGCCTATTGCATTACTCAATAAAGGATTTGAATTAATGGTATTAATATCTCTGGCAAAAACCTGAATACCTTCTGATTCAAGTTTACCCTGAAAAATTAAAGCCTCAGAAGAATATTGATAACGTCTAATCAATTTAAAATCTTGATCCATAAATCTTAATAAATAAAATCTCGTAACAATTCTAAAATCTGCCTGATTTCATCTTCAGAATTATAACTGTGAATGCAAAAGCGCAAACGTTCCTGACCTTCAGGAACCGTAGGAGAAAGTATGGGTTTTACATCAAAACCTTTATCTTGTAATTGCTGTGCCAGTTTTTTTACATTTTCATTTCCCTGAACAATGGCAGATTGAATTGCTGATTTACTACGCACAAATATTGGTTTTAATCCTAATAAGTTTTTCTGCTGATTGAAAAAAATAATATTCTCCCGCAATTTTTGAATGGCATCTTTTTCTATTTCTAACTGCTGATATGCTGTTAAAATTGTGGCAACAGAATGAGGAGATAACCCAGTCGTATAAATAAAACTTCGGGCAAAGTTTATAAGATATTCTTTAAGCCCAGGACTTCCAAGAACAACTGCACCATGACAGCCTAAACCTTTTCCAAAAGTCATAATTCTGGCAAAAATTCTGCTATGCAGATTTAAATACTGCGTGAGTCCTTCGCCTTTTTCACCAAATACTCCCAGAGTGTGTGCTTCATCAACAACCAGATAACAATTGTATTTTTCAGAAAGCAGAACCAGCTCTTCTAAATTCGGACTGTCGCCATCCATAGAAAAGACAGTTTCTGTAACTATGTAAATATTTGTATCCGGAAATTTGAGAATTAAATGTTCTAAATCTTCAAAGTCGTTATGATTGAATTTATACGATTTTGCATTTGACATTGTAATTCCATCTCTAATGGAAGCATGACTTAACTCATCATACAAAATAACATCATTTCTTTGTGGTACAGCGCTAAAAAAACCCAAATTGGCATCGTAGCCCGAATTAAAAATTAAAGCCGATTCTGCATCGTGAAACTGCGAAATAAAATCTTCTGCAATTTGATACAATGAATGATTTCCCGAAATTAATCTGGAGCCCGTTGCACCGTTTTGAAAAATTTCATTTTCGAGCAAATAAGTGTGAGTTAACTTAAAGATCGATTCTGATTTTGAAAAACCAATATAATCATTAGAAGAAAAATCAATGAGATTATTAAACACAGGAAGTTTTCTAAGCGAATTATTCTGTACCCGCTTTACTAACTTTTGATTAAGGTTTTCTGGTAAGTTCATAAAACAAAGTTATGAAATTGAATTTTGATAAAAACAAACAGCGGGTTTAGAAGTTCCCGCTGTTATTTTATGTATTAAATATTACTTATAAAAGGTGACTGCCTTTTGTATTTAGATTCCGTCATTTCTTTAGTCATAAAAACAGCAATATCAAAAGCGCTGATTTTATCTCCCAAACAATCTTCAATACTAACTGCAATTTCAGAACTGTTATCTGAAAACTCAATAAAAGGCACTCGAACTTGTGTCCAGTTTACATCACTTTCTTCTAAAAGGCTGTAGGCTTTTTGACGATCTTCCTGAATTATTGGAAAATTAGCTTTCATCCAATCAGTCGCCATAGTTGTTTTCTGGCTTTTTTTATCAAATGGAGTGTCAATGTTCAGTCCGGCCAAAAGTACATAACGATCTATATTATATTCTTTCATGGCCTTCAACACATTTTTTGTAAATGCACTTGCAACCAAAGGTTCATCTTTTCTCTGCCCGATAGTGCTTATAACAGCCTGACAGTCATTTAGCAATAATTTTATGATTTCAAAATCGAGAGCATCGCCCTTAATAATTTCAATATTTGAATTTTGAATTTCGAAGTTGTCAGGATTTCTAAGTAAAACTTTTAAGCTGAATCCTTGTTCTAATAACTGGTTTACAAGATATTTTCCAATTCTTCCACCACCGCCTAAAACGGCTGCTTTTAATATATTTTTCATAATTATTCTCTATAAAATTTGACATAAATAATTCTCGCTTTAATACAAGTTGTAAAGCGAAAACATAAAAGCTTACTGAGCTTTTATAATAGAATCAATATTTTATAAAGAGATTTTAATACTTCAAAAGTAAGAAATATTTTTAAAAGCATGAATTGAAAAAGTTGTTACAAAAACTTACATCTAAAGTTTTTGATTTTCATTTTCTTTTTCAACCCATTTAAAATTACCTTTTTCTGTTGCATCAAGTAAATCAACTTCGAAGCCTTCAGCAATTTTAGATGCGAGATAAAAAGCCGGCTTGCTGTTTAAATGGACGGAAACAGATTCTTTTTTTGTTTCTGAAATCCAAATTTGAATTTCAAAATCTCTATCGGCATAATTTTTATAAACCGATACATACTGGACATTCTTAAATACGATTTTTTTACAAAGTGGTATTTGAAATAAAGTAAAAGCAAAACTCACTGTCTTGGCATTGGCATTTGTATAAACTCTTTTTGTAAAAGTTAATCCTGCCGCACAAACAAACATAAAAAATACCGCTGTAGTAAATTTTAAACCGCTCATGAATTTGTTTTCACAAAAGAGGTTAAACATTTTCAATGACATTGAAATGGTAAAAAAATAAAGAGGTAAAGCCAGCAGAAAATGCCAAAATGGTCTTTTTGTAGTATATACTAACACATCTGATTGCTGATCTTTCATTTGTCAAAAATAAAAAAAAGCCAAACATTACTGTTTGACTATTTTCAAGCTCATAAATTAAATAAAGCTTTATCTAATTTATTAATAAATTGTATAAGTAACGGTATTCGTGCCAACACTATTAATCGTGTAATTGGTAGTCGCCGGATTATAGCCACGGTTAACAATGTCGCGATGAATGGCAACAAGTGGCGATTCACAACAATCTCCAAGCCAAGGAGCCGTAAATGTTGGTCCGGCTGCGAGATTGTCTGCTTCAATTTCTTTTTGACAGTTTGAAGCTTTAATAACATTATCAGAACTTATAGTTAGAGACATTGTCCCAAAACCTAATGCGATAAGCAGCATTCCTAAAAAAACTTTTTTCATACTATTATTTTTTTAAATGTTAATACACTTACAAACGTAATATATATGCAGTAAAATATTACAATTTTTTAAATTGCTTTTTAATGTATTTTGTTAATTTTCTGACAGATATCGTTTTGGTTATCAATTTATTCAAAGTGCATTTTCAAAAATTTTCTTTCATTTTAAACCATAAAAAAAGCCAAACATTTCTGTTTGGCTTTATCATATTTGTCGAATTGTTTAGTCAACTAAAACAATTATTTTATTGTCTTTCATTTCGATTGTACCTGACGTAATCTCTAATGTATAAGTTTGGTCGTTAACTCTCGTAAATTTATCTGCTGTTTCTTTAGAAAAATTAAAACTTGGCGCTGTAATTTTTACAGTTCCTTTTTCTAGAATAGAAACAATAGGAGCGTGATTATTCAAAATCTGAAAGCTTCCATCAACTCCAGGCAAAGTAACAGATGTTACAGTTCCTGAGAATAATTTTGCTTCTGGTGATACTATATCTAAAATCATAACTGTTTTTTAAAATTCAAATTATAAAAAAATTCCAAATCCCAATTTTGGAATTTGGAATTTTATTTTTGATGTTGATCAAGCTTCGCTTGATTATGCTTCAGCTAACATTTTCTCTCCAGCTTCGATTGCATCTTGAATAGAACCTTTCAAGTTGAAAGCCGCTTCTGGAAGGTGATCTAACTCACCATCGATAATCATGTTAAATCCTTTGATAGTATCTTTAATATCTACTAATACACCTGGAATACCTGTAAATTGCTCTGCTACGTGGAATGGCTGAGACAAGAAACGTTGTACACGACGTGCTCTTGATACAGAAAGTTTATCTTCTTCAGATAACTCTTCCATACCTAAGATAGCGATGATATCCTGTAATTGTTTGTATTTTTGAAGAATTTCTTTTACTCTTTGTGCACAGTTGTAGTGCTCATCACCTAAGATGTGTGGAGTTAAAATTCTTGAAGTAGAATCTAACGGGTCAACCGCAGGATAGATACCTAACTCAGCAATTTTACGAGACAATACAGTTGTTGCATCTAAGTGCGCGAAAGTTGTTGCCGGTGCCGGGTCAGTTAAGTCATCCGCAGGAACGTAAACCGCCTGTACAGATGTAATAGATCCTTTGTTTGTAGAAGTAATACGCTCTTGCATAGCACCCATTTCTGTTGCTAGAGTTGGCTGGTAACCTACTGCAGAAGGCATACGTCCTAAAAGTGCTGATACTTCAGAACCTGCTTGTGTAAAACGGAAGATGTTATCAACGAAGAATAATACATCTTTTCCTTGGTCTGATCCAGCTCCATCACGGAAATACTCAGCGATAGATAATCCTGAAAGTGCCACACGTGCACGAGCTCCAGGTGGCTCATTCATTTGTCCGAAAACGAAAGTAGCTTTAGACTCTCTCATTCCTGGCATATCTACTTTAGATAAATCCCATCCTCCATTTTCCATAGAGTGCATGAAATCATCACCGTATTTAATAATTCCTGACTCTAACATCTCACGAAGCAAGTCATTTCCTTCACGTGTTCTTTCACCTACTCCAGCGAATACTGAAAGTCCACCGTGACCTTTTGCGATATTGTTGATCAACTCCTGAATCAATACTGTTTTACCAACACCAGCACCACCAAACAATCCAATTTTACCTCCTTTTGCATAAGGCTCAATCAAATCGATTACTTTGATACCTGTAAATAAAACTTCAGATGAAGTTGATAAATCTTCGAATTTAGGAGCTGGTCTGTGAATTGACAAACCGTTTTCTCCAGTTTTTGGCAAGTTTCCTAAACCATCAATTGCATCTCCAATTACATTGAATAATCTTCCATATACATCTGGACCGATTGGCATTTGGATTGGATTTCCAGTTCCAACTACCTCATATCCTCTGCTTAAACCATCTGTTGAGTCCATAGAAATGGTACGAACAGTGTTTTCACCAATATGAGATTGTACTTCTAGAACTAGCATTGTTCCATCTTTTTTAGTGATTTCTAGTGAATCATAAATTTTTGGAAGTTCAACATCTTTACCGTTGAAAACTACGTCAACTACTGGTCCAATGATTTGAGCAACTTTTCCTATTACTTTTGACATTACTTATGTATTTATTAAATAGCTATTTAGGTTTATCGAAAATACCTCTTTTTTCAGAGCGCAAAGATAATTTTTTAAAATATAAAATCAACTTTTTTTTCATAAAAAACAGCATGATTTTGTTTGATTCATAAAACTGGCCTTAAAAATAACAAAAACAGCATTTTTTTATTAAAAGAAAAAAACCGCTGCATTCTAAAAAATGAGCGGTTTTTTTTATTGATTTTATTTCAGATATCATGGAAGTGTCGCTGGATATTGAATTGGATAGACACCTAAATCAACATGACGAAGCGTCGAACCATACTTTGCATTAATCGCATCAATAAAAATATTAGCAATTAATCCATAACCTCTTGCACTTGGATGTACACCATCAAGAGAAAACGCTCCTCCTGTTGCAAAAGACGAACTCATTGTAAAGTTCCCAAATCTGATTCCTCCATTTGCCAGTTGTGTTAAAGTTGCTCTTGTATCAACAAATGCCAGACCTTTTTCTTTTGCAACCGCTTCAATTGTTGTATTGTAAGCATCTGTTGCATTTTTAATCTCTGTAATTTCTGTCGGGATTAATACATGTTTATCTTGTAAAGGATATGAGATTCCAAATGCATTTAGCGGAGCCGGCGGCGCAATTCCAATTCCGGAATTTGCAGCTGTTGGCGCGGCACCAATATCTGGTCTTGTTGTCAGCACAACTAAATCAGTAGCCTTAGCTTGTCTGGCCTGCCCAAAAACAGCACCATAAAAAGCTGCGTTTTGAGCGCCTAATGTTGGAGTAAATGCAGCAGTTAACTGAGCTGACAAATTAGGCAGACTTTCATCTTTTATCAATAAAGGACTTGCGCCTGTCTCAGAAAGCAAATTAATTCTATCTCCGGCATTAAAAGCCGTCAATGCCTGTTTTAAAGGTCCATATAACTGAGCATTTAGAGCTTTGATATTAGCCAAACCTACAGCTTCATTATTTTTACCTATGGATTTAGCCGTAAGCGGATTATAAGGCACAGTTGTAAAATGAGGCAAAGCGGTAATATATGGCAAATTTGCTACAACTCCTTTTGCTCCTTTAGCAGTTAAAGCAGTAACTAAATTTCCGTAAACATTTGCAAAAACTGCCGGATCTGTAATATCATTTGATCCATAGGTAGCCGGATTTGGATTTCCAGTTTGATCTTTCCCTGTTCCTCCAGAAGTCGCATA
Organism: Flavobacterium ginsengiterrae; assembly: GCF_039539785.1. NCBI lineage: Bacteria > Pseudomonadati > Bacteroidota > Flavobacteriia > Flavobacteriales > Flavobacteriaceae > Flavobacterium > Flavobacterium ginsengiterrae. Next base: position 402,850 of record NZ_BAABDU010000003.1, read on the forward strand.
GGCCAAAACATCATTTCCTCCTATAAATAATGAGAAAAAGGTAGGGTCTTGCACTAAGGCATCAGCTAAAACTGTTGTTGACGGCGTACTTGCAAATCTTGCAAAATAAGGGTTTGCCGCTCCTGTCGCTACACCGGCAACATTACCATAGTTTGCCGCTAATAAGTGAAAGCTTTTTGCCCCCGGAACACCTAAATTATTAAACGAACCTGTAAGATGAACAGTAACTTCTGTAGTGGGCTTTCCTGCAACATTTACTGGAGTTTGAGTTGCTCCATCAAAAGATAAACGTGTACCGGCAACTACATTTCCTCCTAAAAGCAAACCTCCAATATTATCATTCATTAAAGGCTGCGCAAAAGCTCCTCCTCCGGCAGCCACAAATTGCTGCGCTAAAATATTGGGATACGAATTCTCTTGTCCTTTTTTAAACAAAGCATTATCACTGTAACCCGCAGCAAAAGAATCACCTAGTGCTATATATTTTGTAAAAACTGCAGAACCTGGAGTTACCGGAACTTCCTCTGGAACATTATTATCATCATTATTACAAGCCGCCATAAAGGTCAAAGAAACCAATAACAGCATTTTTATATTTTTTTTCATCGTAGTACTTTTTAAATTATTATCTCTTTCATTTTTACTTCACAATCATTTATGGATTGATTGTCCAAGAAGCAAACCACATTTGACCAATCATACCTGCTCCAATTACCTGAAGATAATCTTTTCCGAAAAGATTTGTTGCTCCAACTTTAACAACTGATTTCCATTTTGGGATTGAATAATTTACCTGAGCATCAAGTACTGTATTCTCCGGAATCATTCCATCTCCAAAAGAAGATTCCCATAAATATTCAGAGTTCCATCTAACATTTACATTAAAACCTAAGTTTTTAATCACTTTTGCATTCCCTAAAGAAGCTTTGATTCTGTGTTTAGGAGTATTAAAACCAGCTACGAAATCTGGATCTTCTGATTGATCGAAATCAAATTGAGAATAATTATAGTTTACGCCTAATTCAAAATCTTTATATACTTTTTTTGCCAATCCTACACCAACACCAAAAGAAGATATCTGAGCTGTTGTATTAGTATACACCTGATATACTCTTCTGTCTCCAAAAGCAAGTGCCTGATATGTTTGCTGTACCGCAGGATTACTTGAATCTGTACCTACTGTACCATAGTAAGGAGAAATAACTCTCGCAGTATTCATAAAGTCGTTATAGATATTATAGTAAGCATTCAAATCTACTGATAAGTCATTTTGAATTACTGTACGATATCCTGCTTCAAAAGCCTGAACTTGTTCTGGTTTTACCAATCCAATATCTGCTACTTGAAGATCTGCCGGATTTGAAGAAGCCGCAAAAGCCTGAACTGAAGCCACAGTATATGCATTATGATATGCATTTTGTCCAGACATTCCAATAGTTGCCGGCTGACCAGCGATTGCCTGTCCCGCTGCACTTACATTTACAGTTTCCTGAAAACGATCTAAGTTTTCCGGAGCAGAACCAATTAATGCAAATGGTCCTAAGTCTAAACCAATGTACTGATCTTGTGTAGTTGGGTTACGGAAACCTGTTTGATAAGATAATCTAAAGTTATGATTTTTGTTTGCTCCTGCAGAGTATACAAACGATACTCTTGGAGAAACATTTCCGTCAAAATTCTGGCTTTTATCATAACGTAAAGATCCCGTAAATTTTAATCTGTCGTCTAAGAATTTTTTCTGCATCTGTGCATAAGCTCCATATTCTTTATATTCGATTGGACCATCGTAATCAGTAAAAATTGTTCCTTCAGAATCCATTACATATTTTCTCCAAGAACCTCCAACCTGAAATTCTGCCCATTGAATAATATCTTTAAAATTATAATTCACATCTGAATGATATAATTTTGAATGATCAATAAATTTTGCACCTTGTGTTAAATCAGGATTTGCCACAACGGTTTTCAAAGCACTATTAAACTGCGCTGAACCCGGTTCAAATCTAGCAGAACCAGTTGGCTTTGGAATAAATGAAATCTGCGCCGGCAAAACATTATAGTCTGCAAAGTTTCTAGCGATAGAAGCAGATTCATTTGCATTTGTTCCCATAACCGCACCTGCATATTGATAAGCAGTTGCATAGTTGGTAAACCATTCCTGATCTGATTTAGCAGCTCTGTTTACGTTCCACGCTGCAAATCTCATATCATAAGAGTTTCCGGCATCTTCACTTGTAAAATATATTCTACCAAAGAAGTTTTTACCTTTAACTTCAAATTTACCTTGCTGCATTAAGAAATCTTTTAAAGCATATCTGTTTGCCCCTTGATAAATCGTACTTCCAGTACCTATTTTATATTGCAATATAAATTCTGTATCATCTGCCCAAGGTTTAATATGTGCACTGAAATCAGCTTTCATACTCTGAACTTTATTATCTGTCAAATCCTGTTCACGATAACCTGTTCTACTAACCTGCCCAACATTTGGAATAAAAGTAGTAACCTCGTCACCATAAATATTTAACCCGTCATAATTCTGATTCATCGCATGCCCAATTGAACCACCAGTCATACTTCTTGTGTCATTTGCAATCCATTCACTTGCTTCCATATAAGTAAAGTTAGCTTTCATTGCAAAATGTTTTGTAAATGCTTTTGCTGCTCTAATTCCAAAATCATTATAATCATTAGTTCCAGCAGCATCCTGACTTGTTTGCCCATATTTATAATATACACTTATACCTTCATTTGTAAACGGACTTTTACTGGTCATAAACATAATTCCGTTAAAGGCATTTGCACCATAAAGCGCAGAAGAAGCACCCGGCAAAAGCTCTACACTTGCCACATCAATATCTGAAACACCAATTAAGTTTCCTAACACGAAGTTTAAGGCAGGAGAAGAATTATCCATACCATCTACCAGCTGCATAAAACGAGTGTTGGCAACTGTAGCAAAACCACGAGTATTTACTGACTTAAAAGAAATACTGCTCGTATTGAAATTTACTTCTTTTAAATTTTCTAAACCATCATAAAAAGTGGCTGCTGTAGTATTTTTAATCTCCTGAATTCCCATTCTTTCAATTGTTACTGGAGACTCGATTACTCTTTCAGGCGTTCTCGAAGCCGAAACTACAATTTCGTCAAGCTTGGTTTCTTCATCTTTTAAAACCACATTTACTTTTTGATTAGCTGCGGTAACACTTACTGTTTTGGATTCAAAACCAACTGCCGAAACTTTTATCGACAAGGGAAATTTAGCATTGGTTGTTAATTTAAACGAGCCGTCAAAATCAGCGGAAGCTCCTCCGCTTTCTCCGACCACAACAATATTAGCACCAGGAATAGATTGTTTGTTACTGTCTGTAACAGAACCTGTAATTGTATTCTGCGCAAAAGTTATTCCGCTGAACAACAACATAATTAGCACGTAGACTCTCATTAGGGTTAAGTTTTTGGATTAGTTACTAGTTAGTTTATATAGCCAAAATACAAATAATTTTAATATTATTAAAAAAAGGTTAAAAAAAACAAACTTTCACCACATTTTTTAAAACAATCTTAACTATTTCGTAATTAAATTTCTTGTATTAAAATCAAAATATTGATACTATATAATCAGTAATACTATGCATACATACAATTTTTATCAATTTTATAAATATTTAATAAAAATTCACCCTCAAGAAAAAAAATTCGACAATAAAAAAAAGCGAGACCTAAATCTCGCTTTTTTAACATTATTTATAATTTAAAATATTATTCTACCGTAACCGATTTAGCCAGATTTCGAGGCTGATCGACATTACAACCTCTCATTACAGCAATGTAGTAAGAAAGTAATTGTAAAGGAATTGTAGTAATCAGCGGTGATAATGCATCTGAAGTTTCCGGAATTTCAATTACATAATCAGCAAGTTCGCGTACTTGGATGTCACCTTTAGTTACAACGGCAATAATTTTACCACTTCTGGATTTAATTTCCTGAATATTACTTACAATTTTATCGTAATGACCTTGTTTAGGTGCAATAACAATAACCGGCATATGCTCATCAATTAAAGCAATAGGCCCGTGTTTCATTTCAGCCGCAGGATAACCTTCAGCATGGATATATGAAATCTCTTTTAATTTTAACGCTCCTTCTAATGCAACCGGGAAATTATAACCACGACCTAAATAAAGACAGTTTGGTGCATCTTTAAAAGCAGCAGCAATTTCTTTTGCTCTATCATTAGTCTCCAAAGCTTCAGATACTTTTTCAGGAATTAATTCTAATTCTTGTAAGTAAGCATGAAAATCAGGATTTGACAAAGTTCCTTTTGCTTTACCTAGTCGCAAAGCAATCATAGTTAAAACTGTGATTTGAGTTGTAAATGCTTTTGTAGAAGCTACTCCAATTTCCGGACCCGCGTGGGTATAAGCACCTGCGTGACTTTCTCTTGAAATAGAAGAACCTACTACATTACAAACTCCAAATACAAACGCTCCGTTTTCTTTAGCCAATTTAATAGCTGCCATTGTATCAGCCGTTTCTCCAGATTGAGAAATAGCAATTACAACATCATCTTTATTGATAATTGGGTTTCTGTATCTAAATTCAGAAGCATATTCTACTTCAACCGGAATTCTTGTAAACTCTTCAAAGATATATTCAGCTACTAAACCTGCGTGCCATGAAGTACCGCAAGCTACAATAAGAATACGTTTTGCATTTAAGAATTTTTCGATGTTATCTTCAACACCAGCCATTTGAACGATTCCTTCATTTGCATGAAGTCTTCCTCTGTAAGTATCTTTAATAACACTTGGCTGTTCATAGATCTCTTTTAACATGAAATGATCGTAACCTCCTTTTTCGATCTGCTCCAAATTCATTTGAAGTTCCTGAATATAAGGATCAACTAAAGAATCATCTTTAATTTTTCTAATTTTAAGAGGCTTATGCAATCTAATATTTGCCATTTCACCATCTTCTAAGTACACTGCATTAGAAGTATACTCAATAAACGGAGAAGCATCAGAAGCGATAAAATACTCACCTTCACCTACTCCAATAGCTAATGGACTTCCTAATCTGGCAGCAACAATTTCGTTTGGATTTTTTTTATCAAAAACAGCAATTGCATACGCGCCTACTACTTGGTTTAAAGCTATTTGGACAGCTTTACCAAGTTTTATGTTTTCTTTTTTCTGAACTTCTTCAATCAGGTTTACCAAAACCTCAGTATCTGTATCTGATTTAAAAGTATAGCCACGCTTAATTAATTCTTCTTTAAGCGGTGCATAATTCTCTATAATTCCGTTGTGAATAATTACCAAATCTCCAGAATTTGAAAGATGCGGATGGGAGTTCACATCATTTGGAACACCGTGGGTTGCCCAGCGTGTGTGTCCAATTCCAATATTTCCGTTTACAGTAAATCCTTCTTGTGCTTTAGCTTCAAGATCTAAAACTTTTCCTTTTGTTTTACAAACTTTTATGCCCGATTCGTCATCGTACAACATAACGCCGGCACTATCATACCCTCTGTACTCAAGACGCTTTAATCCTTTTATTACAATAGGATAGGCCTCTCGGTGACCGATATATCCAACAATTCCACACATATATATTAATTAATTTGGTTTCGTGTAGTAAACCTCAAGCCTTAATCGTTTATCTTCCGGGACAGAAGATTTTCCACCATACAAAATTGTACCCAGCGGATTCATAATTGATGCTCTCGGTACTTGCGAAAAGTACTCGTTTGGCTGAAGTACAATTCTATTTTCCAGAAAATTAGAAGCAGTAATACCAATGCTCTCTGTAACAACCAGTCCTAAATCAACATTTTGAGCAGTCGTGCTTTTAATAAGACTTCTAATATATTCTGTAACTGTGATTTTATATGTCTTTCCTCTTTTGTTAGCATCAAGGTTAATTAAGCCTCCAAAAACTCGTTTAGCTCCTTTAGTGTCTCCAGCCGTCAAACTTGTAGACTGATCTGCATAATAATCTGCTAGAGGAACATTATTGGTTAAATCGTATAAATAGATTCTTTTAGGCTCATCAGCACCCGTCATTTTTTCAGAATCAATATTAAAAATCAAATTTGCTTCATTAACCTTCCAGTTTTTTGCTCGAATATCATCAAGTTTAGACACAAAATCGTTAAGCTTAATAACAACCGCAGATCCTTGTCCTCCTTTTAAATACAATCTCTCATCTCCTTCGGTTTTGTTAACATTAGAAGAGCTTATAGCTGCTGAATAATTAGCATCCTTAACATCCTGAAGTAAATTTGCTGTACCGCCTGAACTAGTTGGATTTACTAAATTAACAACAATCGTTCTCTCTTCTGTTGTTTCAGGTGCATCAGTAGTAATATCTGTTTTAGCTTTATAAGTAATGGTAATTTTTCCTTTAGAAAAATCCATTAAAGCCATATTTGACGGGCTTCCATCAGCTGCTTTTTCTACATTAAAATATAATCCTCTGAAGTATTCCTGAAAAACGTCGGTACTTGCTAATTTAGACGATGCCGCCTTTAAGATTTTTTCCTGAAAAAAAGCAGTGTTCAAATTCAAACGCATTTCTGGAGCTGTATAAGTTGTTGTTTCCTTACCAGCATCATCTTTTGTAACTGTTTTATATTCTTCGGCACTAAAAAAGAATTGATCGTTTTGAAATGGCTTCGTTGCATCATCATTTAAACGTGCCCCAACTTTCGCCTGATCAAAAACAGAATTTTGTGCAGTGTAATAATATTGAAGTAATTCAACACCATTACTAGGATAAGAGCTTCGCATTTGATATCCAGACTCATATACACTTAACTTCAATTTTCCGTTAGCAGGCCCATAAATAGAATCTAACTCATAAGTATGACTGCCATCTGTATTATTTACAGTTACATGACTAAAATAAGGAATACTTAATACAGCACTTTCAATAACAGGATCTGCTCCAATACTTGGCGCATATGCTGCAAGAGCAACTTGTGTTACATAATTTGCAGTGGTTTCTCCAAAAACCGGATTATTGTAAATACCTAAAGCACTTGTAGGTAATCCATTTGACTGTACAGAAGTAACTTCTTGATTATAAGATATAACATCATATTTTTCAGACTCAAGCCCAAAATGATCATCCCCAATTAAATCTCCACCAATTGCATTAAAATCTTTATCGCAGGAATAGAAAAAAACAGCAGTTGCTGCTAATAGAATTTTCTTAAAAAAAGAAGTATTGTACATATTAAATAATAAAGTTAAATTTTAAAGACCAAACGTTCTGTAGAAATTTGTATACGCTTCAGCGAATGCATCTTTCGTGGCGAAAGGTAAAAAAGGTTTTCCTGAAGATTCTATAAATTTTGTTAAACTTGGCGAAACATTTGGCGATGCTATAACTACACCATCAGAATGTAATATGCTGGCTTTTAAAATATTTTCGTAGTTTGGAGTTTCAAGATCCGAAATTGATTCGTGCGGAACACCATCAAATTTCACCTTATTAATCATCTCCATATCTAAATTCTCATCAAAAGACTGACCGTAAACTGAGGTAATAATTTTAGTATCATTAAACAAAGCTTCATTTTTATAATAATGCTTCATATAAATTGGAAGCATTGCAGCAAGCCAACCGTGAACGTGAATAATATCTGGAACCCAGTTTAATTTTTTCACAGTCTCAACAACACCTTTTGCAAAAAATATGGCACGCTCATCATTATCAGGATATAAAGCACCTTCTTCATCAGCAAAGGTTGCTTTACGTTTAAAATACTCATCGTTATCAATAAAATAAACCTGAATTCTTTCTTTGGGAATTGAAGCGACTTTGATAATCAATGGCATATCTAAATCATTCACTACCAAATTCATCCCTGAAAGTCTGATTACTTCATGCAATTGATGTCTTCTCTCATTGATATTTCCATATCTTGGCATGAAAATTCTTATCTGACCGCCCTGATCATTAATCATTTTAGGAACGTCGTAAGACATTAAAGAAACCTCATTTTCAGCCAGATACGGCACGACTTCAGATGATACGTATAATATCCTCTTATCTTTCATAATAGTATTTTACTTAATTTTTGGTAATAAAAACGTCGCAAAATTACAAAATTTTATGCAGTTTATAACTAATATATTATGTTTGCACTAAATTTTAATAATACCGCCATGCATATTTTCTACAGTAAAGCAGCGCTGATAGCTTATTTAAAAACTATCAAAACCGCAAATTCGACTATAGGATTTGTCCCAACAATGGGAGCTTTACACCAAGGACATCTGGCTTTAATGCAGCGATCGCTTAAAGAAAACGACGACACTGTTGTAAGTATTTTTGTCAATCCAACCCAATTTAACAATCCTGAAGATCTTGATAAATACCCGCGGACTCTTGAAGAAGATGTAAAAAAAATGCGAGGTTTAAGCGATAAAATAATTTTATACGCTCCATCTGTTGAAGATATCTATGAAGGAAACACAGTTTCGCAGGATTTTGATTTCGACGGTTTAGAAAATCAAATGGAAGGAAAATTTCGTCCCGGACATTTTAATGGAGTTGGAACTATTGTAAAACGTTTATTTGAAATCGTAACTCCAACAAATGCCTATTTTGGCGAAAAAGATTTTCAGCAGCTTCAAATTGTTAAAAAACTGGTAGAAAAAAACAATCTGCCAGTAAATATTGTGGGCTGCCCTATTTTTAGAGAAGACAACCAGCTGGCAATGAGTTCCAGAAATGAACGTCTTTCTGCCGATGAAAGAAAAGAGGCTTCAATAATTTACAAAGTTTTAACCGAAGCCAAGGAAATATTCCAAAACAGCACACCCGAAGAAACTATAAAATTTGTTGAAGATTCATTTAAAAACAACGAAAGATTCGATCTCGAATATTTTGTAATTGCTGACGAATCTACATTATTACCAATTGATCATAAAATTAATGACAAAAAATATCGTGCCTTTATAGCGGTATTTGTTAATTCTATAAGGTTAATTGACACCATTTCATTAAATTAAATTACCTTTGCTGCATGCAAATTCAAGTTATAAAATCAAAAATTCATCGAGTAAAAGTTACTGGAGCTGATTTAAATTATATTGGCAGTATTACTATTGATGAAACCCTGCTGGAAGCCTCAAACATTATTGAAGGCGAAAAAGTATCTATTGTTAACATTAATAATGGAGAACGTTTTGAAACTTACGCCATAAAAGGAGAAAAAAATTCAGGTGAAATTACCCTGAACGGTCCTGCTGCCAGAAAAGTTCAAAAAGACGACATTATTATTATCATTTCGTATGCAACCCTTGATTTTGAAGAAGCAAAAACCTTCAAACCATGGATCATATTTCCAAATGAAAACGATAATTCGTTAACTTAGAATCTACACCCAACTTACTTTAATTCAGGCTTTGTCAAAAACATTTTTGCACAAACAAATCTGCTTTTGTATAAATCGAAATATCTTTACGTAAGAAATCATTGCTTTTTTAAAACCCCAATAACAAAAAAGCAAATAAAGTATTATATTGCCCTCTATTTTCAATACTTTTTAATTCACTGAAATGCCACAAATCATGAAAAAAGTTTACCTACTGATTACATTAATTTCCGTATCTGTTTTTGCACAGAAAAAATTTGACAATATTAAGTCTGAAAAACTCGGAGAAGAAAGAAGAATAACCATTGGACTTCCGGCTTCTTACGATGCAAAATCAGACAGAAAATATCCGGTTTTGTATTTATTAGACGGAGATTATTTGTTTGATCCGTTTTCAGGAGCAGTAAGTTATGGATCTTATTGGGATGATATTCCGGAAATGATCATTATAGGAATTCATCAAAATAAAGACGAAGAACGTTATGATGACACAACAATAGATCAAAACGAAGGACTTCCTTTTGAAAAAGGAGCTAAGTTTTTTGAATTCATTGGAGCAGAACTAATTCCGTACGTTGAGAAAAAATACCGCACATCGCCTTTCAGGATTATTGCCGGACACGACGTTACAGCTAGTTTTGCCAATTTTTATTTATATAAAGAAAATCCGCTTTTTAATGCATATATCTGTTTAAGCCCGGAACTTGCCCCAAAAATGGAAGTTCGTATTGCTGAAAAATTTGCTAAAATCCAAAAACCGGTATTCTATTACCTTTCTGCAGGAGAAGGTGATATCAAAAAAATAAAAGAACCAATAGAAAAATTAAACAGCAATATTAAAATTGCTAATAATCCGTTAGTAAATTACAAATACGAGGTTTTTAAAGGTGCAACACATTACACCGAAGTTTTACATTCTATACCAAGTGCATTGTATCAAATATTTGAAGCATACAGACCTATAAATTCTGCAGAATACAACGATAAAATTGCCGTTCTTGAAACTGGTTATGCTGATTATTTAGAAAAAAAATACAACACTATGTCAGAAATATTAGGCGTTCAGATTCCGGTAAGAATGAGTGATTTTAAAGTAATTGAAAATGTTATTTTAAAAAAGAACGCATACGATGAATTAGGAAAAATGGCCGAAATTGGAAATGTAAATTATCCAAAAGCCATGTTAGGAGAATATGAATTAGGCTTGATGTACGAAAAAATGGGCGATCCTAAACATGCTTCAAAAAAATACCAAAATGCTTCACAAATGGAGCCAATTGGAGACTTGAACAAAGATTTGATGTATGAGAAAATTGACGAAATGAATACGCTTGCTAAAAAAAGTAAATAATGTCAAAAGTTAAAACTTCCTTTTTTTGTCAAAATTGCGGAACCCAGTATTCTAAATGGCAGGGACAATGCAATGCGTGCAAAGAATGGAATACAATTGCCGAAGAAATAATTCAAAAGCAGGAAAAAGTTGCCTGGAAAAGTGAGCCAACCTCAACTAGTAAAGCGCCAAGACCTTTAAAAATTAACGAAATAGATTCGGCTCAGGAAATCCGCATGGACACTACCGACGGCGAATTAAATCGTGTTCTTGGCGGCGGCATTGTTCCGGGATCTTTAACACTTTTGGGCGGAGAACCGGGAATTGGAAAAAGTACACTTTTACTTCAAATATCATTAAAATTACCTTATAAAACTTTATATGTTTCTGGCGAAGAAAGTCAGAAGCAGATCAAAATGCGCGCCGAAAGAATAACGCCAAATAGCGATAACTGCTATATTTTAACGGAAACTAAAACGCAAAATATTTTCAAACAAATTGAAGCCATTGAACCAGAAATCGTAATTATCGATTCGATTCAAACTCTGCATACCGATTATATAGAATCTACGGCCGGAAGTATTTCTCAAATCAGAGAAACTACTGCCGAATTAATCAAATTTGCTAAAGAAACCAATATTCCAGTCATTTTAATTGGACACATTACCAAAGACGGAAATATTGCCGGACCAAAAATTCTGGAACATATGGTTGATACCGTTCTTCAGTTTGAAGGCGACAGAAATCATATTTACCGAATTTTACGTTCACTAAAAAATCGTTTTGGCTCAACATCTGAACTTGGAATTTACGAAATGCTGGGAAGCGGTCTTCGTGAAGTAAGTAATCCTTCTGAAATTTTAATTTCTCACAAAGACGAAGAATTATCAGGAACAGCAATTGCCACTACACTCGAAGGCATGCGTCCGCTTATGATCGAAATTCAGTCTTTAGTAAGTACCGCGGTTTACGGAACACCTCAAAGAAGCACAACAGGATACAATGCTAAACGTTTAAATATGATTTTGGCTGTACTTGAAAAAAGAGCCGGATTTCGTTTAGGCGCAAAAGACGTTTTCCTGAATGTAACCGGAGGAATTTCTGTTGATGATCCTGCCATTGATTTAGCCGTTGTAGCCGCAATTTTATCTTCAAACGAAGATATTCCGGTTGGAAAAGGATTTTGTTTTGCCGGTGAAGTTGGACTTTCAGGCGAAATTCGTCCTGTAAACCGCGTAGATCAACGCATTCAGGAAGCCGAAAAATTAGGTTTTGACACCATCTTTGTTTCGAAATACAACAAAATTGCTTTAAAAAATACCGGAATCAAAATTGAACTTGTTGCAAAGATTGAAGATGTTGCGAGTATTCTTTTTGGCTAATATTATTTTTGTTTGCCGCTAATTACTCGAATTTTTGCCACAGATTAAAAGGATTCGCGCAGATTAATTTTCATAATCATTTTAATCTGTGCCTAAAAGAAAAAAGAATTAGTAAATATTAGTGTAATTCGTGGCTAAAAAACCAACCTAAAAACATTAAAAAATATTGTAAATTCAACCTTATGAATTTTCCAAAACAAAAAATATATAAAGCATTAAAAATATTAGGAATAATAATCGTTGTGCTTTGCATTGCGCTTTATTATTTCCGGGATTCACTTTTAAATCAAGCCATTGCAAAAGTAACCCACAAAATGGCAGTAGATTACAATAGTGATTTTTCTATTAAAGAAGCCACTTTTAATGGTTTGTCAACTATAAAACTTACGGATGTTGTCTTGGTTCCAAAAAATGCCGACACACTTTTGAAAATCAACAACATTGAAACCAGTGTGAGTTTAAGCAATTTATTGATTGGCGATGTTCAGGTAGGAACTTTAAATGTAAATAAAGGTTATATTCAATTAGTTAAAAAAGGAAAAATCAAAAATTTTGATGCTTTCTTAAAAAGAAACAAAGACGACTCTGAAAAAAGTGAAAAGAGAAAATACGGTGCTTTTGCGTATCGTATTATTTCAAAACTGCTTAATCTGGTTCCAACGGATATGAATCTGGAAAACTTCCAATTCAAAATCGACGACAATGGCAAAAAAACCAATATCGCGATAAATAAGCTTGTTTTAAACAACAAACAGCTTGAAACAAACATTCACGTTGTCAGTAAAAATTTTGATCAGCGATGGAACTTAAAAGGATTTGCTGATCCAAGAAATCAAAAAGCAGATATTCGCTTTTTTAATTTAGACACCGGAGCAATCAGAGTTCCTTATCTTGATGAAAGATATAACCTAAAAGCAAGTTTTGACTCTATTCGCTTAAATGTTGAAAATATTGATAAAAGCGGCAGCGAACTTCATCTTGACGGCTTTACTTCTATTGTAAACTTAAAAATTAATCATCCAAAAATTGCCAGCAAAGACGTTGTCATTAAAAATGCCCGTTTTGATTACCGATTTTTATTAGGTGATAGTTTTATTTCGATTGACAGTACCTCAACAATGACGTTGAATAAAATCAAACTTCGTCCTTATGTTTCTTACGATACCGAAAAAGATACTGTTTATACACTAAAAGTTGACATTCCAAAAATGAAAGCGCAGGACTTTATTGTTTCACTTCCTGACGGATTATTTACTCATTTCCAAGGAATGCAGGCTACAGGAAATTTTGACTATAAACTGGATTTCAAATTCAATCAAAACAAACCTAACACTCTAGTTTTTGACAGTAAGCTTAATAAAGAAGATTTAAGAATTACCAAATACGGTGAAGCCGATCTTAATAAACTAAACGGCGAATTTGTATATCGTGCCATAATTCAGAATGTTTTACAAAGACCAATCTTGGTTGGAAATGCAAATCCAAATTATACACCTTTAGACCAAATTTCTCCTTATTTAAGAAAATGTGTTCTAACAACAGAAGATCCTTCATTCTTTTCGCATCGCGGATTTATAAATGAAGCTTTTAAACAATCGATCCTAAAAAACATCCGCACTAAAAAATTCTCTCGAGGCGCGAGTACAATCAGCATGCAGTTAATTAAGAATGTCTTTTTAACTCGCGAAAAAACGCTTTCGCGAAAGCTTGAAGAAATCCTCTTAGTTTACATTTTAGAAAATAACCGAATTGTAAGCAAAGAAAGAATGCTGGAAGTTTATTTCAATATTATCGAATGGGGACCAAATGTGTATGGAATTGGTGAAGCAAGTCATTTCTATTTCCAAAAAAGTCCATCATCGCTAAATGTCGATGAGTGCTTGTATTTGGCTACGATTATTCCAAAACCTAGAAAGTTCATGTACCAGTTTAATGACGAAGGTAATTTGAAAGATTATGCATTGAAAAATCAGAAGTTTTTAAAGAATTTAATGTTCCGCAGAGGTCTTCTAATTCCAGAAGATACAATTGGACAATTACCGGTTTATATTTCCGGAAATGCACGTTCGTTTATAAAAATCAAAGCTCCGGATTCGACAGCGGTAAAATTAGATTCTCTCGCAACGGATGATGAATTTGATTTGTAAGTGAAGTAAAGCTTAACCGCAAAGAGCGCAAAGATTAACGCAAAGTTCGCAATGTTTAATTAAAAAAAACTTTGTGTGCTTTTGCGTAAATCTTTGCGCTCTTTGCGGTTAAATACATTTTTTTAAGGAGCAGGGTCCGGAATTATTGCCTGAACGGCATCAATTTCTGCTAGTATTTGTTTAGAAAGTACCACATCAATCGTATCGATATTTTCTTTTAATTGTTCCAAAGTTGTTGCGCCAATAATGGCACTTGTTAAAAATGGCTGCGACAAAACAAATCCCATTGCAAGCTGGGTTAACGTTAAACCATGTTTTTTAGCAATTTCCTGATACATCTTTGTTGCTTCGGTACATTGGTCGCTATTATAACGTTTGTATTGCGGAAAAAGATTAACTCTCGCTTTCGGATGACTTTCGCCGGTTAAGAACTTTCCGGTCAAAACGCCAAATGCTAAAGGCGAATATCCAAGCAAACCAACATTTTCATATTTTGAAACTTCTGCAGAATTAACTTCAAACAAACGATTCAATAAAGAATAAGGATTTTGAACAGTTTGTATTCTTGGCAGATTATTGTATTTACTTTCTTCAAGCAAACGCATCATTCCCCAGGCATTTTCATTTGAAACTCCAATATGCTTAATTTTTCCTTCTTTAATTAATCCGTCGAAAGTTTCAAGGATTTCTCTAAAGTTATCTTGCCAAACATCATCATGCCCGTGAAAAGCACGCTGCCCGAAATTATTGGTTTTTCTTTCCGGCCAGTGCATTTGGTACAAGTCGATATAATCCGTTTGCAGTCTTTTTAAACTTTGCTCAACCGCAAATTTGATGCTCGCTGGCGAAAAATCCAATTTATCGCGCATGTATCCAAAATTTGGGTTTGGACCTGCAATTTTTGAAGCCAGAATTACTTTATCTCTATTTCCAGATTTTTTAAACCAAGTTCCTATAATTTTTTCTGTACTTCCATAAGTTGCTTCACTCGCCGGAACCGAATACATTTCGGCTGTATCAAAAAAGTTTACACCTCTTTCAAGTGCATAATCCATTTGTTCGTGTCCTTCGGCTTCTGTATTCTGCTGTCCGAAAGTCATGGTTCCGAGACATATTTTTGAGACTTTTATATCAGTGTTTGGTAATGTTGTGTATTTCATTTTTTTCTTTAGGTTCAAAGTTGCAAAGAGACAAAGGTACAAAGTGATTTTTCAAATAGAAATGTGGCAAGGTGAAAATATTGATAAGATGAAATCCAAAAAAAAGAAAAAGGCTCAAAAGTAAAAACCTTTGAGCCTTTGCAAATCTTAGCGGCTAGTTCCTCAGAACCTTAGACGCTTAGTTAATGCTATTTAACATCTCCGCAATTTCATCTAGTCTTGGAGTTAAGATAATTTCAATTCTTCTGTTTTTTGCTTTGCCTTCTGGAGTTGCGTTACTTGCAAGCGGAGAAAATTCGCTTCGGCCTGCTGCTGTTAATTTTTGTTTATTGATTTTTGGGTTTTCACTTAAAATAGCCACAATTGCTGTTGCTCTTTTTGTAGATAAATCCCAGTTATTTGCAATTGGACCAGAACCTGCATACGGATCATCATCTGTATGACCTTCAATAAGAACAGAAAGATCTGGATTGTCGCCTAGAACTTTTCCAAGTTCTACTACGGCTCTTCTTCCTTCGGTACCAACTGCCCAGCTTCCTGAATTGAAAAGTAATTTGTTTTCCATAGAAACATATACTTTTCCGTTTTTATGTTCAACTGTTAAACCTTTACCTTCAAAACCTGTTAATGCTTTAGATAAAGTTTCTTTTAGTTTACGCATTGCTTCTTCTTTAGCTGCAATCATATCTTCAAGTTCTTTTAATCGACTTGCGGTTTTGTCTAAACGAGCCTGCTCATCGGCAAGAGCTTTTCCTTTTGCCTCTAACTGTGCTAATAATTCACGGTTTTTAGCCAGGTTTTTCTCTAATGCATCGTTGCTGTTTTTCTCTAATGCATTATACGAATCCTGCAAAACTTTGTATTTCTTTTGTTCAGCGGCTAAATCAGCTTTTTGTTTTGCTAAGTCATCTTTTGTACTTGCAAGATCTTTTGTTAGTTTATCACGATCTAATTCTAACTGATTTTTAGCTTTTTTCAAATCCGCATTTTCATCAGCGATAGAACGGTTTTCTTTTTTTAGATCTGAATATTTCGTTTCAAGATCATTGTAAATCTTTTTGGATACGCAAGAAGTTGCAGACAATGCCAGAACTACTAATCCAATGGAGGCTTTTTTAATCATGTTTCTTTTTGGTTTTTTATTTGGAGGCGATTTATAATTTTGAATAAATTTTACAAAGCAAATTTTATTCCATTTATCATCCAAAAATCAAATATCTTAAATTGTTATTAGAGTTTTCAAGGCAAAACTTTATTTTTTCTTTTTGCTGTCAAAAATTGTGTAGCCAAAAGTTAGAGAAGTTGTGCTGTAGTTAGAGTCCCAATAAACATAATTGTCAAAAATATTAGCACCGCTGTATTTTAGTTCAGCATTAAATTTATTTTTATAACTATACCCTATTGAACCGCCTAACCTATTTCGAATTTTAGCTTCAACTTTGTAAACTCCCTGATCTTGGTGAATATCTGAACTTAACATACTGGAATTAATATAAGATCCGGCAATAAAAATCCTTGAATTATCACTTATAAATATATAATACCTAACTCCAAACGCTACATCAATATAACTTAATGAGGCATTCCAATTTTCAATTATTGTATCTGAACTGAATGGCCCTCTATTATAGGATATTCCCATTCCAGGACTTTTATAGGAATTATAACTTGGTGCTAAATATAATGCCCACTTATTTCTGTTAACTGGTAAAACCCATTCTATTTCAGCACCTCCGGTAAAATTTGTTTTTTTCTCAAAATCAGATATCACATTCGTGACATGATTGGAAATAGACAGAGAGGCTGACGAGATTCCTAAATTAACTTTAAAATTTATACTTCCAGATTCTGATTTCTTTTCAAAAGCTACAATTGCATTGTTTTTACAAATATTATAATCTGTAAAGTATTTTATCAGATCTTTTTGTCCATATCTTAATTTTAAAAGATCATCTATATTTTTATTCCCACAATTAACATTTTGCCATAATTGTTTTTGAAAATCATTATTAGAAACTAATTTTACACCTGCCTCATCATTCACTGTATATTTTTTCCAGATAAGCTGTTCAATAGTGCCACTTTCTGTTTTATAAAAAAAACGTTTTATGTTTCCGATTTTATATTCATACAAGCTGACTTTACTATCAACTAAAACTTCTAGAAAAACTGTAACTTCTTTCCATTGAGGTTCTCTTTTTTCATTAAAAGAATTCAAATTAACAAGAGAAGTATCAATCTTAACGGTTGCTCTTTCATATTTTAAGAATTCCCCAACTTTAAATTCTGTTACATTTTTAATATCTTCTTTCATCGTTTGAGATTCCTCAGTACTTAACTTATACTCAAAATCAATCGGGTTATCCTTTTTATCACGATCTTTAATAAAACATTCCGTTTTGTTTCCATTATTATCTATAAAATAGGATTTATAGTAATTAATTTGCGCGTAAAATTTTATGCTTAGGATAAATAAAAAAAATAGTAATTTTTGTTTCATAGAGTTTTAGAGTTGTTTTTTTAAATGCAAAGACAACAAAAAAAAATTTATAATAAAATTTATTTTTTTGTTGTCTTCAAAAAATTTTGAGATATAAATTCTTTATTCAATCTCGACTAAAACCGGACAATGGTCTGAGTGAACAGCATCTGGAAGAATAACAGCACGTTTTAGTCTATGCTCCATAGCATTGCTTACTAAATTATAATCAATACGCCATCCTTTATTATTCCCTCTTGCGCCTGCGCGATAACTCCACCACGAATAATGATGCGGATCTTTATTAAAATGACGGAAACTATCAATAAACCCCGATTTCATAAATGCATCAAGCCAGGCACGTTCTTCTGGTAAAAACCCAGAAACCGTTTTGTTGCGAACAGGATCATGAATATCTATAGCTTCATGACAGATATTATAATCTCCGCAAATTATTAGATTTGGAATACTAATTTTCAACTCATTAATATAAGACTGAAAATCATCCATAAACATAAATTTATGATCTAAACGCTCAATATTAGTTCCAGATGGAAGGTACAAACTCATTACCGAAACATCTTCAAAATCGGCACGAAGGTTTCGTCCTTCAAAATCCATATGATGAATTCCGGTTCCATAAACCACTTTTTGAGGCTCAATTTTAGATAAAATAGCAACACCGCTGTATCCTTTTTTTGTTGCCGGATAATAATATTGATAAGGATAACCGGCAGCCGTTATAGCTTCTACAGGAATTTGATCCTGAGTCGCTTTAATCTCCTGAAGGCATATAACATCTGGACTCGCCGCTTGCAGCCATTCGATAAAACCTTTATTAATTGCAGCACGAATTCCGTTTACATTATAGGAAATAATTTTCATATTGGTAATTTTTTTAGGATTCCAAATGTAATAAAAAAGTGCAAAGTTTATCTTGGAAACAATGAAAAGTAGAGTTTTTTGTTATCTTTGTTCGCTGTTCTAATAAATTAAAAATAGTACATGGGTTTAGTTACCGCGAAAGAAGTTGCAAAAGCAATAAATGTTGAAAAGTACGGAGTTCTCGGTACCTTTTCTGGCTGGATTCTTATGAAGGTTCTTAAGATCTCGACCCTTAATAAAATTTACGACCGTAATAAGCATTTAGAAGATCTTGCATTTTTAAACGGAATTTTGGACGAAATGGAAATTAAGTTCGAAATACCGGAAGAAGATTTAAAACGTCTGCCAAAAGACGGCGCTTATATTACAATTTCCAATCATCCGCTTGGAGGAATTGACGGTATTTTGCTTTTGAAATTGATGCTTGAAAGAGAACCAAATTTCAAAATCATTGCCAATTTCTTATTACACAGAATTGTTCCAATGAAAAAATACATCATGCCGGTTAATCCTTTTGAAAACCATAAGGATGCAAAATCGAGCGTGATTGGTATTAAAGAAACCCTGCGTCATTTAAGTGATGGAAAACCTTTGGGAATTTTTCCTGCCGGAGAAGTTTCAACCTACAAAGATGGAAAACTAGTTGTAGATAAACCTTGGGAAGAAGGCGCTCTTAAATTAATCAGAAAGGCAAAAGTACCTGTTGTACCAATTTACTTTCATGCAAAAAACAGTAAATTATTTTACTGGCTTTCTAAAATTGATGATACTTTACGTACCGCAAAATTACCATCTGAGTTACTAACTCAAAAAGACCGCGTGATTAAAGTTCGTATTGGTAAACCAATTTCTGTAAGCGAACAAAACGAAATAGAATCTTTTGAAGAATACTCTGAATTCTTAAGAAAGAAAACCTATATGCTTGCCAATCCTTTTGAAAAAGACACCAAACTGATTGACACAGCAAGTCTTAAAATCACAAAAGCACCTAAAAAAATTGTTACTCCTGCCAACGAATCAAAAATGATTGATGAAGTTCAGGCACTGCGTAACAGTGACAGCAGATTTCTGCAAAGTAAAAACTACGAAGTGTTTTTTGCCAGAGCAAAAGAAATTCCGAATATTCTGCATGAAATAGGACGTCTTCGCGAAATTACTTTCCGTGAAGTGGGTGAAGGAACAAACGAATCTATAGACATAGACGAATACGACAAATATTATCACCATATGTTTTTATGGGATGACGAAACCAAGAAAATTGCCGGAGCGTATCGTATGGGATTAGGTTCTGAAATCTATCCGAAATATGGAATTGAAGGTTTTTATCTAACTGATCTTTTTAGATTCGAACCGGAACTTCATGATATGATGCACAAATCGATCGAAATGGGGCGTGCCTTCATTACGCGTGAATATCAGCAAAAACCAATGCCTTTATTCTTGTTATGGAAAGGAATTATTCATACCACACTTCGTCATCCGGAACACAAATATCTTGTAGGCGGTGTAAGTATTAGTAATCAATTTTCTGATTTCTCTAAATCATTAATGATTGAGTTTATGAAATCAAATTATTACGATCCGTATATTGCTCAATACATTCATCCTAAAAAAGCTTATAAAGTAAAATTAAAGGATGCTGATAAAGATTTTATCTTTGATGAAGCAGAATCTGATTTGAATAAATTTGACAAAATTATTGACGAATTAGAACCAGGAAACTTACGCTTGCCGGTTTTAATTAAAAAGTATATCAAACAGAATGCCCGCGTAGTAGCTTTTAATGTTGATCCATTATTTAACAACGCAATTGACGGTTTAATGTATATTAGAATCGCCGATATACCAGAAAGCACCATGAAACCAGTTATTGAAGAATTTCAGATAGAGCTGGAAAAGAAATTATCTGAAAAAGAAGATTAACTTTTACCTATAAAAAAGAAAAACTCATAAGCTAACTTATGAGTTTTTCTTTTTTATGATATATCCTAAACAACTTCTTCTCGGTTCAAATTGAATATTTCTTCGCCAATGGCATCTAATTTATCCAATATAACTTGAGAACCAGATTCTTTCATTACCTTCCATTCTTCACTTGAAATAGGTACAATCCATAAAAAATTGGTTTGTGAATTCCCTAACGAAGGCAAATTAACACGTGGTAAAGCTTTTAATTTATTAGTAAGAACTGCATATTTAAATTTCTCGCTGGCAGTAGTTTGAAATTCAACTGTATGACCTTCTGCCAAAAAAGTGATATAATCCCAAGGTATTGTTGTAATTCCGCTTATCAGACTTGCAATATTATTTATTTGCTCGTTTGTCAATCCTGACTTCAAAATCGTTCCAAGTTCAATTCTGTTTACCTCAGCAGGATTCTCAAAATACATTTCGATTTTTGGCTGTGATCTTAATGATACTGCAACGGTTGCAAAAACAATCTTTTCTTCACCTTCATATACATATAATCCTTTTGGAGGCCACTCTGAATTATCAATTGCATAATACTTTTCGCTTTTTCCAAATATTTCATCATAATAATCTAAAACTTTTGGTTGCAGTAATTGGAAAGGATTCGCTTCTTCATCCCAAGATTTTACAAAAGAGATTGCATTTTTAACACGTTTGTGCATTTCATTATCTGTAGAAAATTCCCAAGCAAAATTCCCTTCTCCTTTACAATCACGTGCATATCCATAAAACCCGTCATTGCCTCCCCAACTAGGAATTACACACAAAATCTCGCCATTTTCTAATAATGCAGCACCATCTCCTTCTTCCAGCCAAACAATTTCCAGATTCTTTTCATTAAGCACTTCCTGCCCTTGTGGAAATTTACAAAACTCCCTAGTTAACATAGGCGGTACGCCTTTCTCCATCAATTTTATTTCCATCTCTTCTGGCGCAGCGGTTAAATTTCTTATCCAACAGCTTTTTACACCAAAATCTTCGTTATCTCCAAACAAATAAAAATAGGCCGTTCTATTATCTTGTTCTACAATTGCAGTTATCGGACAACTAGGGCTTCTTAATTCAAGAACAACCTTAGGTTTTTCAATCTTATTGCTTCTGCTAAATAATCCCATATTTATATTATTCTTTTTAAAATTAAACTTTATCCAAGTAACGATTTTTATTTAAAATAAAGCAGGATTTTATAACCTAATATCATTATAAAAAATATATAAGCCCCATTCATTAGACGTGAACAGGGCTTTTAATTAACAATTTTTATTTAATGCTGTTAGATTTATTCTTTTCCAATTTCATCAATATCTTCCAATTGATTTTTAGGATCAGCACCATATTCATTTGGTCCTTTTTCTCCTTCAGTACAAGCTAAAATTAAACCATAAATAGGTATAATTTGATACCATCCGCTTTTTCCCACATCGTGCATTCTTCTTGCTCCAACTGCAATCGTGGGAATAAAAACCGCCAGACTGTAAACATTACCTATCAATCCCAGACTTGGTGAAATCAAAGAGAATACAACACTTAACACTATACTGATAATTGTACTTAGCAAAGTAAACAACCAATATTCACTTCTTCTGGCTCTTCCATTAAAATTTGAGTAGTTTTCGAGAACTACTCTTTTGTAAACTTCTAACATAATTAAAAATCTTTATAAATTCCCCTACTCTTATGGATTTTCAGTTACTCCATTTCTTTTTTTACCAAAGTGCAAGATTAATTACTTTAAAGTTTATTTTAAGGAGGTAAACGTTATAATAATATCAAAAAAAGACATTTTTTTAGGTCAAATATTTTCAAAAAAAATCCCATTCTTTCGAATGGGATTTTTTTATTTTTTAGAACCAGCCTTTTTTACCTACCTGATACGTCTGATAAAATTCTTCATCAGACTTTGTTAGATAAATAATTCCTTCAATGAAACCAATAAGGCTTCCTGCTCCGCAAGTTACCAAAGTAGCAATAATCTGAATTATCCCTTCTTTAGTATATCCTAAAACGAATTTGTGAATTCCAAATCCCCCAAACAAGATCCCTAGAATACCTGCAACAACTTTTTTATTTTCTGATTTTAGCTGTGATGATTCATTCACTGATTCTGATTTTGTACTTTCCATTTATATCCTTAATTAATTATTACAATTACTATTTTGGCCGTTAATTTAACTTTTTTACCAAAGTGCAAGATTAGTTACTTTAAAGTTCATTTTAAGACCATAGACGTCATAATAATATTAAAAAAAGACATTTTAAACTCGATAAAAAAAATCCCATTCTTTCGAATGGGATTTTTTTATTTTTTAGAACCAGCCTTTTTTACCTACCTGATACGTCTGATAAAATTCTTCATCAGACTTCGTTAGATAGATAATTCCTTCTACTAAAGCAATTACACCGCCTATACCGCATAAAAGCCCTAAAATAAGCTGAATTATACCTTCTTTGGTATATCCTAAATAAAACTTGTGAATTCCAAACACTCCTATTAAAATGGCAAGAATTCCGGCAGCGATCTTTTTGTTCTCTGGTTTTGGTCCTCCAAATTCTGATTGTGTATTTTCCATGGTTATTTCTTTTAAAGTTTAATATTAAATATGGGGTAAAAAAAATCCCATTTGCTATAAATGGGATTTAATATTGTTTTTAGAACCAGCCTTTTTTACCTACTTGGTAAGTTTGGTAGAATTCTTCGTCTGATTTAGTAAGGTAGATAATTCCTTCAATGAAGCCAATTAAACTTCCGGCTCCACAAGTAACTAAAGTAATAACAATCTGGATAATTCCTTCCTGAGTGTATCCTAAAACGAATTTGTGAATTCCAAATCCTCCTAATAAGATACCAAGAACACCCGCAGCTACTTTTTTATTTTCTGGTTTTGGCCCTGAAGGCGTATTCCAAGATTCTGGTTTTGTAGTTTCCATATTTTTGTATTAATAAATATTACAATTCTGCTTTACCAATTTCATTGACTTCGTCAAATTCATTTTTAGGATCCGGACCGTATGCATTTGCTCCTTTATCTCCTTCTGTACATGCCAAAATCAAGTTATAAATTGGAATAAGGATAAACCAGCCGCTTTTTCCAACATCATGCATTCTTCTAATTGCAACAGCAATTGAAGGAACTAAAACTGCAAGACTGTAAACATTTGCAACTAATCCTAAACTTGGAGAAATTAATCCCATAACGAAACCTAAAGCAAAACTGATAATCATATTTGCTAAGAAAAACATCCAATATTCTTTTCTTCTTGCTCTTCCTTCAAAGTTTGCATAGTTTTCAAAAACTACTTTTTTGTACCATTCAATCATAATTAATAAATTTAGTTTAGTAATAATGCCTACTCTTTTTCGGATTTTCGGCTTCTCCAAGAAATTAATGAAAAGTTATTTAGACTGATTCTTTAATTTTTTCGGAAACAATATTATTAAAAATTAACAAATAAAACTAATTGGCAGCAAAAAATTTACAGGAAAAGACTCGTTATTTAAAATTAACAGCAAAATCAACGTTCTAGGCATATACAGCCTTAATTTTATTTACAATAACTTGAGCCAGCCGTTCATGACTTTCAAATGTCCAACCTGCAATGTGCGGTGTAAGAAGTACATTTTTAGCTTCGAGCAAATATTGAAAAGCTTCTGGAGTGTTTTTATCCTGAAAAAGTGTTTCAAAAGATAATTTTTCATATTCTAAAACGTCTAACCCGGCACCTAATACTTTTTTAATTTTCATTGCTTCGACTAAATCTGCCGTAACTATATTTTTTCCGCGTGAAGTATTAATAATCCAAAATGGCTTTTCGAATGCATTTATAAAAGCCGCGTTAACCATTTTATCTGTTTGCGGTGTCCAAGGCAAATGTAGACTCAAAACATCAGCTCTTTTTTGCAATTCTTGTAATGAAACCTGTTTGGCATTTTCATCTCCCACATTTTCCAGAATATCATAACACAAAACATCAGTTTCAAAACCACGGAGTTTTTTTGCAAAAGCTTTTCCCATGTTTCCATAACCAATAATTCCAACCGTTTTTCCATCCAATTCATGTCCACGGTTACTTTCACGATTCCATTGTCCGGCTTTTACTTCGGCGTCAGCCTGATTCAAATTATTAAAAAGAGACAAAATTACGCCAAGCGAATGTTCTGCAACAGCATTTCGGTTTCCTTCCGGCGCTGCAATTAAATGAATTCCTTTTGTTTCGGCATAATCACAGTCTATACTTTCTAAACCGGCTCCAACTCTTGCAATAAATTGAAGATTTATGGCTTTGTCTAAAAATACTTTGTCGATTTTAAAACGGCTTCTAATTACAATTCCGTTATAATCCTGAATTTTAGCTTCGATTTCTTCCTTTGAAGATTTAAAATCAGCATGGTTTTCAAAACCTGCTTCTTCTAATTGATTCCACAGAACCGGATGGTTGCTGTCTATATGTAGAATTTTTACACTCATTTTATTGTATTTTAACTGAAACAAAAATACGGCTTAATTTAATCAAGAGGATAAGATATCGAACGAAAAACATGTGGATATTCCCAATTATTATTTACATAATTAGCATTGTAAGATATAAATCCGGCAATGAGTTTTCCGTTGGATTCTTTCATTTCAAAATCAGTTAAACCAAAATAGGCCGGAGTTTGAAACTGACGAATCAGACGTCCTTCTTTATTGAACACAAAAATTGCCATACTCAAAACACCACTTTTTACTGACTCATCGCGCAAGAATAACGAGAATACAAAATCGCCATTTTTACGTTTAAATCCTTGTGAACTGTTAGAATAAGGAACTTCATAATTTTTAGGAAATACAAACTTAACTTGCCACACAGCACTGCTGTCCTGACTTCTGTTTTTCTCAAAAACTATTTCATTTGAATTAATTTTTTTCTCTTTAAGACTGTAATAAAATTTTTCAGATTGATGTGAATAGAAAATGGCTGTGCTTCCTGTTTCTTTAACTTCAGTTTCAGACTGAGTTTCGGTTTCAGATTCGGTTGTGTTTTCTTCTGAAACTTCTTCTTCTTCAACATCAGGTGCAGATGGACCTCTGTAAATGGATGAATAAGGCTCTTTATCTGATTTGTCTTCCAGAAGTTTTAAATTTTCATTCATAATAAATCTTTTATGAGTTGAGTAATACGATCCGTCGGCTGCTGAATCTTCGACTCCTTCTACATAAAAAGTATTATCTAAATTTAACTTTATGGAATTGATATCTGTATCCGGGTAATCTTCAAAACTGTTAAATTTCAATAGCTTTAGATTTTTGTCCAGTACAGCAATAAATGGAATTTCACTTTGATTGGGTTTTGATGCTGTTCCGCACACAAAAATTTTCCCTTTTAGATATGAAAGAGAAAAATCGGCTTTTCTGGTATAAGTAAAACCTCTGTCCTGAAAAGATTTCAGAAAAATATCTTTCATCGATTTTACTTCAGATTTATATTCTGAACTGCTTATTTTATAAGTAATTTTTTCAATCTGCCAGCCCGACAAAACGTTTTGTATTTTTTCGGCATCATCATTATTTAAAGAGCCTGAGTATTTAATTTCTTTTTTAAGAAATAAACTAAATCCGTTATTCTCCTCTGTTATTAATGAATTGTATGGATTGTATTTTGAAACTTTATCGCCTGCTTTTTCAAGAAATATTTGTTTACCGTTTTTGTCAAGAATTAACACGAAAGGAGTAAAATTATATTTGCCATCGCCTTCCTGCATAAAGTATACAAAATTCCCATTTTCTAATGCACTAAAATTTCGTAGTGTTCCTTGATTTACATCTTTTTGATAATGCCACAATTCGGGCGAGTTATAATTTGCTGCAAAATTAATCGTAGATTTTACTTCCAATTTTTCATTATCCAGGACTTTTTCATCTGTTTGATATAGTTTATCAACCTGCACAGAAACTGATTTACTCACACTTTCTGTTATTTCCTCATTATTTGTACTTGTTTCTTTTTTACAGGAAGTTTGAATCAGGATAAAAGAAAGACTTACGGCACTAAAAAAAATGTTTTTATAATTCATCGCGTATAATTTTCAAAAACAAAAATATATTTATTTCTAAGTTTTTTCTTAAAAATGTTTTACAGTTTTTAAAAAACAATCTTTACAGCTTTGTGCACTGACTTTTTTATTGGTGAGATTTTTTTTAACTTTGAATATATACTTCCATAGAAATTCAGTTTCTTTTAAATCATTACAAACTTCCACAATGAAATTAACCAAGACTTTTAAAGCCTTTTTTGAAAACGAAAAATCCGGTGGATTACTCCTGCTCTTTGTCACCGTAATTTCATTATGTGCTGCCAATTCATCATATTCAGCAGAGTATATCTCATTTTGGGAAAAGGATTTAGGAAGACATTCGATCACACATTGGATAAATGACGGATTGATGACCATTTTCTTTTTATTAATTGGTTTAGAACTGGAACGCGAAATTTATCATGGTGAATTATCGAACATAAAAAATGCTTCCCTGCCAATTATGGCGGCATTTGGCGGTATGCTGGTTCCTGCTGCAATTTTCCTGGCGTTGAATTTTGGCACAACAACTCAAAACGGAGCCGGAATCCCTATGGCAACTGATATTGCTTTTGCCATTGGCATTTTATCTCTTTTGGGAAATAAAGTTCCTGCTTCTTTAAAAGTCTTTTTAACGGCTCTTGCCGTAATTGATGACCTAGGAGCTATAATTGTTATTGCAGTATTTTACACGACTTCAATTTCATTTGTAAAACTTGGAGTAGCTTTAGGAATCTGGATTTTCTTATTTGTTTTAAACAGAATGAAAGTCTACAATCTTATTCCGTATTTAATTGGCGGTATCATAATGTGGTATTTTATGCTTAATTCAGGAATTCATGCTACGATAACAGGCGTAATTTTAGCATTTGTAATTCCGTTTGGTGACGGCGGCGAAAAATCAACTTCATATAAATTACAGCATTTTTTACATAAACCTGTGGCTTTTATTATTCTTCCATTATTTGCCGTTGCGAATACCTGTATCGCTATACAATCAAATTGGCATGCCGGGTTAAACCATCCCAATGCATTTGGAATTATTCTGGGCTTAGTAATAGGCAAACCTCTGGGAATCGCACTCTTTTCTTCCATTGGTGTAAGTGCAGGATTATGTGCACTGCCTAAAAATTTAAAATGGGCACACGTTTTAGGTGCCGGAATGCTGGGCGGAATTGGTTTTACAATGTCTATTTTCATTACGCTTCTAGCATTCAACGATCCTGATATTATATTATATTCTAAAATATCGATTTTGATTGCTTCCGTACTCTCCGGAGTTCTTGGATATGTATATTTGAAATTTATTCTAACAAAGAAAACAGCTTAATATGAAATCGAATTTAATTTTTTCTTTACTATTCATGCTTTCAATTATTTCCTGCAATAACAAAAAAACAGATCCAGTAGTTGAAAAAACGGAAACAAAATCAGAAGTTGTTATTGAGAAAAATGAAAATGAATCGATAGAAGGAATTTACGAAACTCAATTAGATGACACAGAATCTACCGAATGTAAAATCTCGTTGCAAATAAGCAAAACAGCAAAAGGATATTCTTATTTCTTAAAAACTAACAAGAGAAAACTCAAAGGGATTGCCAATTTTACTACAGAAAAATCAGGAGAGCAGTTTTTAAAATTAGAAGGCATAAAATGGGATGAATACGAAGGAGATATCAGCAATGAAGAAGAAAATGATTCAATTTCAAATTCAAAAGAATTAGAAATTCCCGTTGGTATCAGCGCAAACTATGTTAAAGATACACTTACGATTCAGAATTATGGTAACTCTATGAATTACTACACTATACTTTCTGAATGTGGAAGAAAGTACATAAGATTGATTAAGAAATAAAAAAATCCCAAATCCCAATAAGAAAATTGGAATTTGGAATTTCAAAAAATTGAAATTTCTATAAAAACTAACCTTTAATTTGTTTTAAAGAAGTCTTGATTCCTTTTATTAAAGATGAACTGAAACCATTATGCTCCATTTCATTTAAACCTACAATTGTACAGCCTTGCGGCGTTGTTACACGGTCAATTAATTGCTCTGGGTGAACTCTCTCTTCTAAAAGCATTTTTGCAGCTCCTTTTACTGTTTGTGCAGCAATTGCAAGAGCTGTATTAGAATCGAATCCTATTTCAATTCCGGCCTGCATAGAGGCACGAATATAGCGTAAAGCATACGCAGTACCACATGCACCCAAAACTGTCGCTGCATCCATCAATTTTTCGTCGATTACAGGAGCAGTTCCTAAATCCTGAAATAAGTCAACAATTGGCGAAGCATTTTCTTTGTATTTTTCAGGGAAAGAAATACAAGTTGCAGATTCTCCAAACTGCGCTGCAATATTTGGCATAATGCGAACTACCGGATATTCGTAGTTGGTTTTGGTTTGAAGAACATCTAATGACAATCCGCTTACTGCAGATGCTATGGTTTTATTTTGAATTACCGGAAGAATCTCGGCCAAAACAGTATCGACCTGATACGGTTTTATGGTTAAGATTACCACATCGGCTTCCTGAATATTGTGTTTATTGTCGTTAGAAACTGTAATTCCATATTCAGCTAAATACTGAATACTTGCCGTGTTTCTTCTTGTAACTGTTATTTGATTGTTTTTCGAAAATTTTGCAATTCCCAAGGCAATAGAAACCCCGAGGTTTCCTCCTCCTATAATGTGTACTTTCATCCTGCTTGATTTAATTTTTTTTGGCTGTTAAACAGCATATCTTTCGGCGTGTAAATTACGCAGATTTTACAGATTTTAAATCACTGTAAGCGGTCAATTTGTGGCAAAAATTTAAAAGCCAAGAATTAGTTTGGCTACTCCAAAGTAGAGCATAATTCCAAAAACGTCATTCGTAGTTGTAATAAAAGGTCCGGTAGCAATCGCAGGATCAATTTTGTTTTTGTGAAGAAAAAGCGGCACTAAAGTTCCTAAAGTTGCGGCAAACATAATTACTACAATCATAGAAATTGAAATGGCAATCCCTACTAAATATTGTCCGTACATGAGAGAATGATATGCCAGTAAAAGTAATGAGATGATACTTCCGGAAATCATTGACACGGTAATTTCTTTACTAAAATAACTGCGGCTAAATTCTTTTAAAGTTCCGTTTGCCAAACCTTGTACAACGATCGCCGAGGCCTGAACACCAATATTTCCGGCTGTTGCCGAAAGTAATGGCACAAAAATAATTAAAGTTGAATATTTCTGGAAAGCGGTTTCGTTATCTTTTAAAACAAAAGAAGCTACAATCTCGATCACCATTCCTATTAAAAGCCAAGGCAAACGTGCTTTTGTTAATTCAAGAACGCTGTCATTAGTTTCAATATCCTGTGTAATACCCGCTGCTAACTGGTAATCCTTGTCGGCTTCTTCTTTGATTACGTCTACAATATCATCAATTGTAATTCTTCCCACCAAACGGCCAAGTTCATCTACAACCGGAATTGCCTCTAAATCGTATTTTTGCATGATACGCGCCACCTCAACATCTTCGGTATCGACATTTACAAAGTTTAATTTTCTAATATAAACTTCTCCAATTTGGGTTTTGGTAGAAGAAGTCAGTAAATCTTTAAGAGACAAACGTCCTTTTAGTCTGTTTTCATCATCAACAACATAAATAGAATGGACTCTCGAAACGTTTTCTGCCTGAATTCGCATTTCTTTTACGCAGGTTAAAACGTTCCAATTTTCGTTGACTTTTACAAGCTCTTTACCCATTAAACCTCCCGCCGTGTTTTCGTCATAGCGTAATAACTCGACAATGTCTTTAGCGTGCTCAACATCGACAAGCTCGGAGATAACTTCTGCCTTAATTTCCTGCGAAAGTTCGGCGATAATATCTGCAGCGTCATTTGTTTCAAGCTCGTCAAGCTCTTCTGCAATCTCTTTTGGCGAAAGTCGGCTTAAGATATTTTCACGCAGATCTTCTTCTAATTCCAGAAGAATTTCGGCGGTTTTATCACTATCTAAAACTTTAAAAATATAAGTTGCTTCGTCAAAATCTAATTCTTCAAGAATCTCGGCGATATCAGCGTGGTGAAGATCATTAAGTAAAACTTCAAGTTCATTGTCATTTTTCTTAACGATTAGTTCCTCTAATTGGTGGATAAATTCTCTGCTAACTTTGAACTCCATCGGCTTCTATTTTTTGAGTCAAAACAATAAATTCGTCAACGCTAAGCTGTTCCGGACGTTTATCAAAGATAGTGTCTTCTCGCAGTTTGTCTGATAAATTTAATGTTTTCAAACTGTTACGTAATGTTTTTCGTCTTTGCTGAAAAGCCGTTTTTACAACAGTAAAAAATAACTTTTCACCACATGGAAGACTGTAATCTTCCTTTCGGGTCATTTTCATCACACCCGACTTGACCTTGGGCGGAGGAATAAAAACATTTTCGTTTACAGTAAATAAATACTCAGTATCATAGAAAGCCTGTGCCAGTACAGACAGGATTCCGTAGGTTTTTGATCCTTTTTTTTCGCAGATGCGTTCTGCAACTTCCTTTTGAAACATTCCTGAAAACTCCGGAATCTGATCTCTAAATTCTAATGTTCTAAAAACAATTTGAGATGAAATATTATAGGGGAAGTTACCAATTATGGCAAACTGCTTATTTTCGTAAACCTGATTTATATTGTATTTCAGGAAGTCTTCTGAAATAATTTTGTCTTTTAATTTTGGATAATTCGCATCCAGATACGCCACAGATTCTGTGTCGATCTCAATTACTCTTGTCGTAACAGGCTTATCAAGTAAGTATTTAGTAAGCACACCCATTCCAGGTCCTATTTCTAAAACCTCCTCGTATCCTTTTAGGCTCAAAGTATCGGCAATTGCTTTTGCGATACTTTCGTCTTTAAGGAAATGCTGTCCTAAATGTTTTTTGGCTTTTACTTTTTCCATTTTCTTTTCTTGTTTGCCGCGAGGCTGCAAAAGTATTCTTTTTACCGCGAAGGCACTAAGAAGCAAAGCATTATTTTTTTATTTTTTTCTCGCCGCAAAGGCTCGAAGGCGCAATTTTCTTGTTCTTTATATGATTTTTTAAACTAAAAACTGCGACTGTGACTGAAAACTAAAAAATCAGTGCTCTGAAATAACCTCAAGTTCTGTTCTAAAAGAAAGCATTTTATCTGCAAATAACTCTAAGGCTTCTTTGTCAAACCTTGGCTGATCTTCCAGATAATATTTCTCTAAAGTATCTTTACTGTCTGTTACGTATTGTACAGAATAAGTAATCCCGCCCATTTCTTCTTCAATTAAAACCTTTACGATTCGTGCTGAAGAAAATTTTTGCGTCGCCAAAATCTCTGGTATGTGCTTTTCCTGCATCCATTTTAACCATTGATCGTGTGCGCTTTCGTGTATATTGGTAGTAACGTTGAAAATAATCATTTTTTTTTAGGTTCTAAGGTTCTGAGAGGTTAAGCAACTAAGCTTTTCCTCTTTGGAATTTGAGATTTTTAAATTGGAACTTATTTTTTATAAATTCTTATCTCCTCTTAACTCACGGTATTTTTTTCGGGCATCAACAAAGTAAATACTATCCTGATGATTAAAAATTACCTTTTCATATAAAGGCTTTGCCTTTTCTATATCTTTTAATTCGTCGTTGTAAATTTCTGCTGAGAAAAACAGTGCTTCATCTACATAAATTCCGTCGCTGTGATTGTCAATTATCTGCTGATACTGGCTTAAAGCCAAAGGATAATCTTTTTGACTTTCGTATATTTTTCCTAAACGCAACAATGTTACCGCTTCGATTTCCTGTCCTTTAAAGTTTTTCAAAACACTTTGAAACTGCGCAATTGCATCTTGTTTCTTATTTTGATACAGTAAAAAATCGCCTTTTGCAAACTGTTTCAAAGCTGTCTGCGTAGAGTCAGCAGCTGTGTTGTCATTTATAAGCAGGAAATATTCGAGAGCGTCGTTAGCAATTAATTGCGTATTGGCTGATTTTAATTCTTTAAACTGTTTTAAAGCCCATTCAAAATCGGTTTTAAAATAACTTGTTTTAGCCGCTTTTAAACTCGCTTCGTGCGCCATTACATCATTTTTTAAATCAAGCTGAATCTGCGAATAGTAAATCAACGCCTGATTGAACTTTTCTTCCAGAAGAAGAATATCTGCCAGTTCCATTTTGGCATCGGCCTGCTGATAAGCATTTAGATTTAACGCCAGGGCTTTTTTTACAATCGCTTTGGCTTCTTCTGTTTTCTTTAAATTAAAAGCAAAAAAATGAGCCTGAATTAATTGCAAAGATAAGGTAAATGGACTTACTTCATAAGTTACCAGTAATTGCTGCAGTTCGGCTTCAATGGCAGGATAATCTTTTTCCTGCGCCTTGTCGATTTTAATCTGCATTAAACTGGCATTACTCTTTATAAGCAGATCTACATCTTTTGTATTTTGAAGAATAAAATTCAGAATTTCAGAAGCTGTTTCAGTATCATCTTCATTCAAAGCAAACTGACTTAAATTTACAATACTCATTAACGATTCTGGTTCGCGCTTGTAAATGGCTTTTTCCTGAATAAATGCTTTTCCAAATTCTTTCTGCTGTATATAAAACCAGCTTAAATAATGATTCCAGAAAACGTCCTGATCTTTTTGAGTTCTTAAAATCAGTGCTTTTCGCATAGCATCTTTAAACGCCGTATTATCTGTCTCGCCGTTCATGAAACGAGAAAGCTGCATTTGAATTAAATTGGCATTTTGCTGATTATTATACGATTCTGTTAATAAAAGATCGATCATCAAATCGGTTTTTCCTAACTGTCCGTATAGCATTCCAACCTGAAAATTGAAATTATAATTCGGCTGAACCTGCATTGCGGTTTGATACGCCTTTAAGGCATATTCCAGCAAAACCTTTTTTTCGAAGGCATTTCCAACTCCATAAACATCGTTTGGATTGGTTTTTATTTTTTCGATTGCCTGTTCGTAGTAGCTTTTTGCTTTGGATTCGTTTTTCTGAAGCTGATAATTGTATCCTAATTCTACCAGAAAAACACCTTGCTTGTAACGGTTGTAACGTTCCAGGATTGTTTTTTCGGCAATATCAAACTGCTGTAACTGCTGATAACAATCGATAGTTCGCAGAAAGTATTGGGTATTAGAAGGCGAACTTCTTAAGAGATCTTCATAAATGATTTTGGCCTTTTCAAAATCGCCTTTATCATAGTAATTATTCGCTAATTGTTCGTTTTGAGAAAACGTAAGACCTGACCACAACAAAACGATATAGATAAAGATGTTTTTCATATTTCAGTTTTTAAAGTGGTATTTATTCAATAAACGCTCAGACGATTAATTTATATATTATCAATTTTTAATGTGTCGCTTTTGGGTTTTGATTTCCAAATAATCACAGCCAAACCAATTAAAACAAATGGAATACTTAATATTTGTCCCATATTAATCATCATGTTATCTTCAAAACTTTCCTGGTTTTCTTTGAAAAATTCGATAATGAATCTGGCGAGAAACAATAAAGTTAAGAAACATCCAAAAATTAATCCTTCTGATTTTCTAATTGATTTTGATTTGTACATAAAATATAAAATTAGGCAAATCAATAAATAGGCAAATGCTTCGTACAATTGTGTTGGATGTCTCGGAATCATATCATCTCTCTGAAATATTACGCCCCAATTTCCATTGGTTGGTTTTCCGTAAATTTCTGAGTTCATAAAATTTCCAAATCTAATAAAAGCACCGGCAACAGGAACTCCCACAGCCATTCTGTCTAAAAGCCACAAAAATGGAACTTTATATTTTCTGCAATATAAAATAATTGCAATAAGAACTCCAACGGTTCCGCCGTGACTTGCTAGACCTTGATAACCTACAAATTGATAAACTCCGGCAATTTTCTGAATTGGAAGTAATATTTCTATTGGATGTTTGAAAAAATAATCAGGTTCGTAAAAGAAACAATGTCCTAATCTTGCTCCTAAAATCGTTCCAACAATTACATAAACCAATAAACTGTCGAGATTTTCAAGTGATTGACCTTCATTTTTATAGATTTTTCTCAGAATGAAATAACCAAGCAAAAGTCCGATTGCAAAAAGAGCGCCGTAATATTTTAGAGGAAAACTATCTGTTATCATAAAAATAACGGGATCAACATTCCAATTTAAAATTCCGTTCATAATACTCTTTTTTAATTTATTCCTGATTTAAAATTAAGAAAACCTAACAGGTTATAAAAACCTGTTA
Source organism: Flavobacterium ginsengiterrae (assembly GCF_039539785.1). Taxonomy (NCBI): domain Bacteria; kingdom Pseudomonadati; phylum Bacteroidota; class Flavobacteriia; order Flavobacteriales; family Flavobacteriaceae; genus Flavobacterium; species Flavobacterium ginsengiterrae. The sequence goes on from NZ_BAABDU010000003.1 coordinate 437,899, forward strand.
GGTTAAATTCTTATGTTTTAAAATTTAATTTATAATATCAAATCCGCAGTATGGACGTAAAACTTCCGGGATTACGATTCCTTCCGGAGTTTGGTAATTTTCTAAAATTCCGGCTAAAACTCTAGGCAGTGCCAATGAACTTCCGTTTAATGTATGTGCCAGTTGTTTTTTTCCTTCTTTGTCTTTGAAACGTAATTTTAAGCGGTTTGCCTGAAAAGTTTCAAAGTTAGAAACAGAACTGATTTCTAACCAGCGGTCTTGTGCTGTAGAAAACACTTCAAAATCATAAGTCAGCGCAGAAGTAAATCCCATATCTCCGCCGCAAAGACGTAAAATTCTGTATGGTAATTTCAATTCCTGAAGAATGTTTTTAACATGCTCAACCATTCCGTCAAGTGCTGCGTATGAATTATCCGGATGCTCGATACGAACAATTTCTACTTTGTCAAACTGGTGTAAACGGTTTAACCCGCGTACATGTGCTCCGTAAGAACCTGCTTCACGACGGAAACATGGTGTGTAAGCAGTTTGTAAAACCGGCAGTTCGCTTTCGCTTAAAATAACATCGCGGAATAAATTTGTAACCGGAACCTCTGCCGTTGGAATCAAATATAAATCATCAACCGCGGCATGGTACATTTGCCCTTCTTTATCCGGCAATTGTCCTGTTCCATAACCAGAAGCTTCGTTTACCAAATGAGGAACCTGAACTTCATTATATCCTGCAGCTGTATTTTTATCTAAAAAATAGTTGATTAATGCACGTTGTAAACGAGCACCTTTTCCTTTGTAAACAGGAAAACCGGCACCAGTAATTTTTACACCTAATTCAAAATCGATGATATCGTATTTTTTTACCAGTTCCCAGTGTGGCTGTGCGCCTTCGTGTAAAACCGGAATATCGCCTTCTTCAAAAACATTTAAATTATCATCTGGTGTTTTTCCTTCAGGTACAATATCAGCCGGAAGATTTGGCAGCGTGTATAATTTATTGGTTAACTCAACTGCTAAAGCTTCTGCTTTTTCTCCTAGTTCTTTACTTTTTTCTTTTAATGTTGCTGTTTTTTCTTTTAAGATTGCTGCTTTTGCTTTCTCTCCAGCTTTCATTAATTCACCTATGTCTTTGGACAATTTATTAGATTCAGACAAAGTATTGTCCAGCTCCACTTGTGCAGCACGACGATTCTCGTCTAATTTCACCACCTCTTCAACAACGCTTTTAGCATCGATATTTCGTTTTGCTAAAGCCTTGATTACTTTCTCCTGATTCTCTCTAATAAATGCAATTTGTAACATAGCTTGATTTTTATAACTATTGTATTTTTTTATAACGGAAGCAAATTTAAGGAAATGTTTGATAAGATATTCTGCTGATTTATTCTTTTATGACTTTAAAAACTTCAACTGTTTCAGCAAAAGTTACTTTTAAAATATAAAACCCTGAATCTAAACCAATAACATTTATAGTTCCGTCGCTGGTTTTTCCTTTTAAAACTGATATTGATTCGAAGTTAAAAAATTCAAAATCGAAGTTTTTAGAAGTAAAATTTTCAACTCTGATTTCGGTTTTTGCCGGATTTGGAAAAACAAAAGGCTTGTTTGTAACCGTTTTTTCGAACTGATGTTTGCTGCAGGCGCTTTCTAAAAGTTCGTCTAAATCATATTCATCGTAAGCTAAAGTATAATTGAGCTCTTTTGCTTTTTGAAACAATTCGCAGGCATCGTTGTATTTTTTCTGGTCGAGATAAATGATTCCAAGATTTTTCATCGCATACGAATTGTTTTTATCCATTTCTAATGCAGCTTTCAAATCAGCAATTCCTTTTTTAGATTCACCCAGTTTATGATAAATCAAACCTCTGGTTGTCTGTAAATCTCTTCCGCCATAAGCAGCGGTTCTTTCAATAATCTGCTTCTCATATTGAAAAGCTTTTTCGATATTTTCAAAGGCTTTTTCATATTCTCCCGTATCACTCAATAACCTGGCGAGTCCCCAGTATGCGTGGGCATGATCTGGTTTTTCGATTACAATTTTCTCTAAATAATAACGCGCCAAATCATTTGATTTTCTTTGTTGCAACAATGTTGCAAAGTTGTATAAAATACGATAATCATTGGGCGCGTTCTTAATTGCTTTGTGGTAGTAATTATACGCTGCATTTTCCATTTCCATGCCGGCATAAATACTGGCTATGCGATCGTAAAGTTTACTTCTAAAGACTGCCGTTTTCTTTTGAGCAGAATCAGAAAGCTTTAGATTTTTGTTTTTAGGATCTTTGTCAATGGCAAATTCTACCTTTTTTAAATCTTCAATCGCCAGCGTATTATTTCCAAGACTAATACTTAAAACGCCGCGATTATAGAGATCATTAATTTTTGTGGGATTAAAATTGGTTCTTTCGTTAATTTCGACCAGCATTTTTAATGCTTTTTTGACACTTTCTTCGCGATCTTTATTAAACGGAAGTTTATGATCTGTTCTGCCGGTCATTTTGCCGTGAGCAAAATTCCAGGTCACCAGTTTTTCGCCTTGTTTATTATACTGAAAACAATCTCCGTCTTTTAGTCCGTCTTTATCGAAATAGAAAACTTCATTTAGTTTTCCGTTAGAATAATAGGTTTTTGAACTGTCTGGTTTTTTGTCTTCACCATACCAAATTGCGACCGAAACCTCTTTGTCATCATAAAAATAACGCGTAACATTCTCAGACACCTCTTTTTGTTTGTCTTGAGCCAGCATAAAAATGGGACATACAAATAAAACAGTAAGTATCTTTTTAAACATTTTGTAATTTTAATTTATAATGGGAATTTATAAAAATCGGCTGCGATCGTCTTTATGAAACAAATAAGTTTTACCGTCAAATTTTAATCTTTGAAATTCTTTTTTGACTTTTAAATCGTTTTTTTTCTGAATATCGTTTTCAAGATCCTCTTCAACAGCATCTTCGTAGGTAAAAACTTTTGAAACCATTAAATCATAAAAACCGTTTGTCTGCATGTCCGAAATACTCATTCCGGTTTCTAAGGTTTCTATTTGATATGTTCCGCCGCCATTAGAATCTCCATTTGCAGAACGAATTGGATATTCGTATAAAACTTTTTTCATTTTCCTGCCGTCGAAAGTTATAATCGTAAATTTTTCTTCAGAATACATTACAACTCTGCTGTTTGAATATACTTCTGTACTTAAAGCAATCGCTTTGGTTTTGTCATTTAATTGCAATAAATCCTTCAGAATATAGGTTTTAGCAGCTCTTAAACCTTCATTTTCATAATAACCAAGATTTTTATCTGTTTCGACATCCAGAATTTTTCCATCTTCATTATTCGCAAAAACATATTTCCTTTCGTAGAAATTGCCTAAATCTTCTTCATTTGATTTTGCCTTTTCTGACTTTTTAGTGATAGAGATAACGAAAAAAGTAATCTTATCACTATAACAAATAGAACTTACATCTTCGGTTTTAATAGTCGCATAATTGATGTTTAGATTTTCTGCCGTTTTCTTAAGCAGACTCAAATCGAGTTCATCTGAAGGAATAATGTATTCGCTTTTTTTGAAAATCAGCTTTTCGACTGCTTTGGGGCTTTCAGACTGAACTGCTAACGATGGGGCGTTTTCTTCAATACGCTGTTTTTCATTCTTCCCGCAGGAGAACAAAAACAGAAAAGCGCCGCTGAGAATTAAGTAGGTGTTAATTTTCATTGGTTTTGATTTTAAAATTAGGGGCTATCAAATATAAAATATTCTGAGTAAGCTTTTTAAATTAAATCAAAAAAATACACTTATAAATTTAAAAATTCGCAAAAACAATCGCAAATCCTCAAAAATTAAATCAATGAAATTATGCCCTTTTAATCTCGTGTCCAACAAATTCTTCCAGAACGGCAAACATTTCGTCTACAGAAAGCACTTCAAAGTCGGGATGATTTTTTAAAAAATCAGCATTTAATTCTACCAGATTTTCTTCTAATTCAAAAAAGGCATTGTTGTTTAAAGCATCACGAACCGGGTTTACACCTTCTAATTTACCTTTTAGAAATTTACCCAGTTTTATATTGCTCATAATTCTAACTTTTTTGCTTTGTTCCTGAAACAATTCCAGATGTTTTTGAGCGCCTATTAAAGCCAGGCCTTCTTCAATTAATTCGTTTAATTCTTTGTTCCAGCCGGAATTATAAACAAACTGCGAAAAATTGCCCTGCGTATATTGCGAATAGTAATAATCCAGATAATAACTGGTAAGCGCATCTTCATGAATAAGTTCGTCATCTACACCTTCTTCACGCATTAAGTTTATTACAGAAATATTAGAGTTTATTATATCCTGAGAATTTTCACTTTTCATTGCCGTTTCTGAAACTAATATTCTACCGAATTCCATTTGAGTTTATTTTTAAGGATTTGTTCTGCAAAGTTGAGAGAAAAAATAATATAATTCACAATCTTTTTATTGGTTAACGCAACCATTTAAAAAAATCATATCTGTATAGTATCACACTTTTATAGATTATAAAAGTCCCAGAAATATATTTTTAAATTGTATTCAAATCTTTTTTGAATATACTATTCATAGACCCAATATGAAATTTTACGAAAGATATTTAAACGGAGAAACAGAAACCGTTTACAACGACATTGATAAATTAGGTGAAGATGCTTTTCTGCCTGAAAACATTGCTGATATTGAAAAAGTTTTAACCGAAACATTTGAAAGAACGGCCCATAACTTAACGGTTATTTATAATGAACTGAATAATATAAATTATCGCTTTAAAACCAATTTTCAGTTCAACTTTGAGCGACCGCTGGTAAAACCTCTTTCGAATACTGATCAGTTATTAAGAAGACTCGAAAAATCTGTAGAACCTTTTGGGTTTATTCCTGCCTCATTAAAAATGTTTTATAAAATTGTGGGAGCCTGCAATTTTAGCTGGGATTATGAAACTAATGAAGATTTTATCTGGGAGCGCGCCGATCCTATCCAGATTGTAAGTCTCGATGATTTTGTTTCGCATATTACAGATGAGTACAGCCCCGAAATTTTTCAGGAATGTTTTAATGAAGATGGTTTTGTGTCATTAGATCTTTCTTCTGATTATCTGCACAAAGACAATATTAACGGAGGACTGCCTTATTCTCTTCAAATTACATCAAAACAAAGTATCGATGCGCCTTTTTTACGCGAAGAACACAATACTACTTTTATAAATTATCTTCGAATTTGCTTTCAAAACTGTGGCTTTTCGAGAATTACAAACCCAGAATATGCCAATGATTATTTAAGCTTTTTCGAAAAAGTGAAACCTCAGTTAAAGATGATTTAATACTTTAACAAAAATTGAAGTCGAGGTTATTAAAACGTTATTCATCATAAACTTAACATTAAAATACGCAACTATTTAAAGAAATCATATCTGTTTAGTAAATAGCATTTTACAGTAAATGCTAATTAACTAAAACCAAAAATCATGAAACAGATTTTATTTATTTTGAGTATTTTCTTTACACTTACAAGTTGCAGCAATGATGACTCTGCATCATCAAAAGTAGAATTTACAGAAGTTTATCATGGAGATTTTTTCAATGGAGATTACAACAATCCAAAAGCGAATCTTGTTATTAAAGACTTAGCAGAATGGAATAAGTTATTGGTAAAGCTGAACCTTGACATTAAACCCTGGCAAAACGCCATAAGCACAGATATTGACTTTGAAAAATATCAGGTAATTGCAGTTATTGATGAAATTCGCAACTACGGAGGTTATTCTATAGATATTACCAAAATTACTCAGACTAACAATTCAATATCAGTTAAGGTTGAACAATTAAATTCTGGAGGTCTTGCTACTGTAATTACGCAGCCGTACCATATTGTTAAAATACCTAAAAGCAATAAAAAAGTAGTTTTTGAATAAAGTTTTTCCTTTCTCTTATTTGTTATACTTTTATAAAACCATAAAGACAGTAAATATTGTTTTTATGGTTTTATAATTTTAAGGAATGGAATAAATAAAACTATGAAAATAAAGTTTTTGCTAATTATTTTAATTGTATCATTGCTATCTTGTTCAAAAAAAGAGAACTCTGATAATCAATTCAAATATTTTGAATTTTCATATAATGATACCTTTGGAAGTTGTTTTAGCATTAAAGCGACACCGAATGACAGTATTTATATTCGGGAACATTGGAATGCATATGGTATTTGGGACAGCACTCATATACCGAAAGAAAAAACAAATTATATTGCTGTTATAAGTAAGACAGACAGAAAGCAATTAATGAAGTTAATTACTCAAACCCAGCTTAAAAAATACGATTCTATTTATGACGAAAATTTTGCAGATGGTATGACTTACATTTTTTATATAAATAAAGATTCTATTCAAAAATCAATTTACATACATAGCCATAAAAACAATGTCCCAAAAGAATTAGATTCCTTAGGAAAATGGATTTACAATTGGAAAAAGAAAGCAAAATTAATCCAGACTGATAAAAAACTGACTTTTAAAAGTTCGAAATATATTCTGCCGCCTCCACCGCCTCCGCCAATAAAAACTGAATAAACAACTTGATCAAATGAACCCAACTTTCTTTTCAACCCAGGAAAAATTCAGAGAATGGCTAGAAAAACATTCCGAAAAAGAAACCGAGCTTTTGGTTGGTTATTATAAAGTAAAAAGCAAAAAACCAACAATGTCCTGGTCAGAATCTGTAGATCAGGCGCTTTGTTTTGGCTGGATAGACGGCGTTCGTAAAACCATCGACGACGAAAGTTATACCATTAGATTTACTCCAAGAAAAAAATCCAGCATCTGGAGTGCGATTAATATTAAAAAAGTCGAAGAACTCACAAAAGCCGGACTTATGAAAGAAGCCGGAATAAAAGCTTTTGAGCACAGATCTGAAGAAAGATCCAGAGTATATTCACACGAAAAAGAAGCTTATGTTCTTGATCCAGAATTTGAAAAACGATTTAAAGCCAATAAAAAGGCATGGGAATATTTTGATAAGCAGGCGCCGTCTTATAAAAAAGTTATAATTCACGTGATTATGAGCGCCAAACAGGAAAAAACCAGAATTTCCAGACTCGAAAAAGCTATAAACATAAGCGCTGAACAGAAACGAATGTTATAAAAGCTGTTGTTTTGAATTTTTTTAAACTGTAACTTTATTCCGTCTAAACAAAGTCAGCTATAAAAAAGGAAAATATGGACGGAAGAACAGCATTAGAATATTACGTTTTAGATGTGTTTTCAAACGAAAGCTACAAAGGAAACCCGCTTTCTGTAGTTTTTACAAATGGAAATCTAAAACTCGAAACCTATCAGGACATTTCTAAAGAATTTCGCTATTCTGAAACCTCTTTTGTTTATTATTCGACAAGAGAAAACGCACTTATAGTTCGTTCGTTTACCCCAACCGGAATCGAAATCGACGGAGCAGGTCATAATTTATTGGGCGCAGTCTGCGGTGCTCTCCTAAAAGGAATGCCTATTTTTGATGAACAAAACGAAAGCGAACCTTTTGTAATTATGAAACATTCGGCGATTCCGTTAAGCGTAAGTTTCGATTCGGTTACTTTTTATCCTACCGTTCAAATGCACCAAAAATCAGCCGTTATTAAACAGGAAATTCCAACCTATAAAATTGCAGTGGCTCTTGGCTTAAAAATCGAAGATCTGGATGTAAATGCTTTTGTACCAACAGTGGTTAAAACAGAAGTCGCACACGCCATGGTTCCTATAAAAAATAGTCAATTACTTAACAGCTTTGTTCCAGACAATCAGCTTTTAATCGAGATCTCAAAAGAATATAATTTTGAAGGATTTTATTGTTTCACCATTGCCGAAGAAGGTCAGGAACATATTGTAGAAACAAGATTTTTTAATCCAATAATTGGTATAAATGAAGATCCGGCAACGGGAACCGCGGCAGGTCCATTAATTGGATTTCTTACTCAGAAGAAATTCACTAAATCCGATAAAGAATATAAAATTCTACAAGGCGTAAGATTAAAACAAGCCTCAATGATTGAAGTTATGAACCGCGAAGAAGATATTTTAGTAGGCGGTTCTTCAATTATTACCATGAAAGGCGAACTTTATATATAATCTTAACTTTTAAACGTAGTCTTTTTACTACTTTTGTGTTTTATGAAAATTTGACTTTTTAATTTTTATAACATGAAACCAAAAGACTTAATTACAAAAAGCATTGAAGAAACTTTAGCTGAACCTTTAGCAGAAATTGGATTTTCATTTTCTAAAAACACTTTGACTTTTAAAAGAAAGGTTGATGAATTTGTTCAAAGCATTCGCTTTCAATGCAACAAGTACAATCAGGAAAATGTCTGTGCAGAATTTTGGACTTCTTTTGGTGTTTCATCAAACAAATATCAAAATGGTATAAAACTGAATTTGGAAAAAAGAAAGTAAAAAATTAAATAGTGATGAAATTTTATTTCCCAACAGTATATATTGAAGAAAGTGTGAGTTTTTCTTTGCCACAAGAGTTTTTCACTGATTTATCATATTTCATAAATGAAAATCCTCCTTTACCTATATCACCAATAGAAGATATTCTTAAAACAGAAGATTATTCGATAATCGCAATTATTTCTTCAAAAAGTAAAATAAATGAGGTTTTGTTGCTAGGACCTACCTACATTAAAAAAAACAAAGAGGTTGAATTTACTATATTTATTCCATTTTTTCGGACAATGAATTTAAAAAAGAGAATGGAATATGTACTAAACGAAGTTTTAAAAGGTATCTTACTAATATATAAAAAGTACATTAAAAATTCTGCTGATGCTTTAATGATTTTGGAAAAAATAAAAATTCGATTAATGGAAAAGTATGATTTAAACTCAGTCAAATAAGTAATCTAAATCCGATAAAGAATATAAAATTCTACAAGGCGTAAGATTAAAACAAGCCTCAATGATTGAAGTTATGAACCGCGAAGAAGATATTTTAGTAGGCGGTTCTTCAATTATTACCATGAAAGGTGAACTTTATATATAATCTCAATTTTTAAAAGTAGTCTTTTTACTACTTTTGTGTTTTATAAAAATTTGACTTTTTAATTTTTATACCATGAAACCAAAAGACTTAATTACAAAAAGCATTGAAGAAACTTTAGCAGAAATTGGATTTTCATTTTCTAAAAACACTTTATCATTTGATAGAAAAGTAAATGAATTTGTGCAGATAATTTCTTTTCATTGCTGTAAGTACAATCAGGAAAATGAATGTGCAGAATTTTGGACTTCTTTTGGTGTTCTATCGAAAAAATATTCAAAATGGTATCAAGCCGAATTTAATGAAAACCCCGTAAATGATCTTTTAGGAAATTCAGTGGATTGGAATATTAAAGACTGGGGATTCCCAATACTAAATGGCCAAAGAGAACTTCATTTTCAAATCACAGATGAAAAAGAAAGAAGAAATTCAAATTAGATTGTCTAAATATTTTGGGCGATAACAATTTTTATTCAAAAAAAAATTTTCATGACATTTTACCAAAGATATATAAACGGAGAAACAAAAGAGGTTTACGACGATATTCATAAATTAGGTGCAGATGCTTTTCTTTCAGATAATATTATTGACGTCGAAAAAGTGCTGACAGAAACTTTTGAAAGAACTGCATATAACCTCGATATTATTTACAAAGAATTAGTCAATATTAATTATGTTTTTAAAACTGACTTTCAATATAATTTTGAACGTCCATTAATAAAACCTCTAAAAAATACTGAATCATTGCTCCAAGAACTTGACAAATCTGTTAAACAATTCGGGTTTGTTCCCTTGTCTTTAATAATGTTCTATAAAATTGTTGGCGCCTGCAATTTTGCCTGGGATTATGACACTAATGAAGATTATATCTGGAATTGTGCCGATCCTATTCAGATTATTAGTTTAGATGACCTTGTTTCGATGTATACAGATGAGTATGCACTAGAAACTTTTGAAGAATATTATAATGAAGATGGTTTTATACATCTTGATTTGTCTGCCGATTATTTACATAAAGACAATATTAGCGGCGGTGCTCCATATGCATTACAAATCACTAAAAATCCAAGTGTTGATTCTCAATTTTTAAATGAAGAACACAATACTACGTTTATCAATTATTTAAGAATCTGTTTTGAAAACTGCGGTTTTTCTCGAATAACAAACCCAAAATACAAAAATGATTACCAAGCTTTTTTTGAAAAAGTAAAACCTCAGCTAAAAAAAATATAAGAATTACATCATGACCGATTTTAAAAACAAAACCTGGATTTTAAGCGACTTTATAAAATTTGTTCAGGCAAAAAAAGATCGCTCAACAAATTATAATCCTGATTATAACTATGATATTTATGCTCCAGATGATAATAGTCGATTATCGGAAGAAACTATTATCTATGTTGGAGAGACTGTTCAGGTTGATGATAATGACAATGAGACTTTTCCAGATATTGTTAACCAAATGAATTATTGGTTCGAATATTCATGCAGCAATTTCCAAGATGTTATAGATTTAGCAACAGAACAAAATCCTTCTGTTAGTGTTTCCAAAATAGTAGAATGCCTAAATTATTATAGTGAAAATGATGATTTCTTAGATTTATAAATAAAAAAGCTGCATTCAGAAAAATGCAGCTTTTTAATATTCTAAACTTAGAAAATCTTAGTTTGTTTTCATTGGCGGCAAATCAAACGCAACAGAATCGTGTTCGAAATTGTTTCTGTGACCTCCATCGCAAAATGGTTTGTTTGCAGATAATCCGCAGCGGCAAAGTCCAAGTGCAGATCTTCCTTGTAAGCCGTAAAGCGCTCCTTCCGGATCCATGATTTCAAAATCACCTTCAATTTTGATAGATCCGTTTTTATTGATGATTAATTTAGTCTTGCTCATAAACTTGTTTTTTTGTTTTTTTTCTGAGGCAAAGATTGCGAAATAAATCCCGAAGATTTTACTGCAAATGCTAGTTTAAACTGGTTCTATTTTATGAGAGTTTATAATAGAAATTTACAGATTTTTAAAATGAATATCGATCGTTCCTACGGAACTTTAATTGGATAACGTTTTATTTTCAACGGATTAAAATCCGTTGTTAAAATATTTTTCGAGCCAATGGTTCTTTGTAAAAAGTTCCGGCAGGAACAATTTATTTTGTAGTAACGGATTTTAATCCGTTGAAGAAACGAAACCAGAAACTAAAGTTCCGTAGGAACGATTCATATTAATTTTAAGTTTCATTTTAAAAATCCGCTTAATCTGCCGAATCTGCGAGAAAAAAATCAATAAAAAACTTCGTAAATCTCTGTGCTTTTTCTCAGTGAATCTCTGCGTAATAACGAAATCTCAATTCTATTGCTTATTTTTGCACTCAATAAATTTGAAAGATGATACAGAATCCAAAAAGATATACCATTACGGCGGCATTACCTTACACAAACGGACCAATTCATATTGGTCACTTGGCTGGGGTTTACGTGCCTGCTGATATATATTCGAGATACCTGCGCCTGCAGGGAAAAGACGTTGCATTTATCTGCGGAAGCGATGAACACGGTGTTGCAATCTCAATGAAAGCCAAAAAAGAAGGAATTACACCACAGCAGGTTATTGATAAATATGATGGAATTATCCGTAAATCATTTTCAGATTTCGGGATTTCATTCAACAATTATTCAAGAACTTCGGCAAAAATTCATCACGATACGGCTTCGGAATTCTTTAGGACTTTGTATGATAAAGGCGATTTTATTGAAGAAGTTACAGAACAATTGTACGATGCAAAAGCAAATCAGTTTTTGGCAGACCGTTTTGTTGTGGGAACTTGCCCAAGATGTAATCATGACGGAGCTTACGGAGATCAGTGCGAAAACTGCGGTTCTACTTTAAATGCGACTGATTTGATTAACCCAAAATCGACTATTACTGGAGAAACCCCAATTTTAAAATCAACAAAACACTGGTTTTTACCTCTTGATCGTTACGATGCATTTTTGCGCGAATGGATTTTAGAAGGTCATAAAAATGATTGGAAAACCAATGTTTACGGACAAGTAAAATCATGGATCGATGCAGGATTAGAACCTCGCGCAGTAACGCGTGACCTTGACTGGGGAATTGATGTTCCGGTTGAAGGTGCCGAAGGCAAAAAACTATACGTTTGGTTTGATGCGCCAATTGGGTACATTTCATCAACAAAAGAATGGGCTGCACGCGAAGGAAAAGAATGGGAACCTTACTGGAAAGATCAGGATACAAAACTGGTTCACTTTATTGGGAAAGACAATATTGTTTTTCACTGTATTATTTTCCCGGCAATGCTTAAAGCAGAAGGAAGCTATATTTTACCAGATAACGTTCCGGCAAATGAGTTCCTGAATTTAGAAGGAAACAAACTTTCGACTTCTAAAAACTGGGCAGTTTGGTTACACGAATATTTAGAAGAATTCCCGGATAAGCAGGATGTTTTACGTTACGCATTAACATCAAACGCGCCGGAAACAAAAGATAACGACTTTACATGGAAAGATTTCCAAGCTAGAAATAATAACGAATTAGTTGCCGTTTTCGGAAACTTCGTAAACCGTGTTGTAGTTTTAACCAACAAATATTACGAAGGTATTATTCCAACTCCAAATGAGTTTACAGAAATCGACGAAGCAACTTTAGCAGAATTAAAAGCATATCCGGCTGTAATTGCAAGTTCGGTTGAGCGTTACAGATTCCGTGAAGCTCTTGGTGAATTAATGAATGTTGCACGTTTAGGAAATAAATATCTTGCCGACGAAGAGCCTTGGAAGGTTATGAAAGACAATCCAGAGCGTGTAAAAACGCAAATGTATGTGGCGCTTCAAATCGCTGCTGCTTTAAGCGTTTTATCTGAGCCGTTTTTACCTTTTACAGCTGCTAAACTTTCAAAAATATTGAAAAACGAAGGCAGTATAAAATGGAGTGATGTTGCAGATAATTCAGAATTAATTGCATCTGGACACCAAATTGGCGAAGCAGAATTGCTTTTCGCAAAAATAGAAGACGAAGAAATACAAAAACAAATAGATAAATTGGAAGCAACAAAAACAGCTAATCTTGCAGAAAACAAACAAGCTGAACCACAAAAAGATTTAATTCAGTTTGAGGATTTTGCAAAAATGGATATTCGTATAGGAACTATTCTTGAGGCAGAAAAAATGCCAAAAGCAAACAAACTTTTAGTTCTTAAAGTAGATACGGGAATCGATGTCCGCACGATTGTTTCAGGAATTGCTGAAAGTTTTTCTCCAGAAGAAATTATTGGAAAACGCGTTTCTGTTTTAGCAAACTTGGCTCCGAGAGCTTTACGCGGTGTTGAAAGTCAGGGAATGATCCTGATGACAACAAATGCAGAAGGAAAACTGGTTTTTGTAAATCCAGATGCTGATGCACCAAATGGAGCGACTGTAAACTAAAAGTTCTTTTACAGAATCGAAATATTAAAAACATGAGAAATTTCTCATGTTTTTTACTTTTATATACGTTTATAATTGTATGTTTGTAGTGACTAAATTTCTGTAGACTTTCAATAAAAACTTATTAGAAGTTAACAATAAGCGAACCCTTGTTATGGTGAAGGAGCAGGAAACTGCCCTAAATCTATCTACGGATATTTAGTCACACCTAAAGCGAGGGTTTCGTGCGTTTAATATTTTCGAGATGACTAAAGAAAATGAAAAAACAACAGAAACCGCTGTAATGACAGCAATGGCACAATTTCTTTCAGACCTTTGGTTTGTAGATGATTTTAGAGAACATCCTGAACATTTGTCTGAAATTTTCGAAACCATTTTGCTGACTGAAATGGGCAACGATCAAGATTTGAGAATCAGAATGATTAACTCCATTAGAGCCAGCAAAATGCTGAATGAAACTCTCGGACAGTTTTCTGATAATGAAATTGAAAAGGCTTGTAGTAAATTCGTTGCAATTTAAAAAATCCTAGAAAGCGTGAAATCCCAAAATGGATTTCATGCTTTTTTATTTTAAATATTTAATGCAAGTTAATATTTTCGAAAAAATCGTTCAGGAATTTTTTTTACCATTAATATATTCGTTATTTTACTTCAAAATATAATTTTTAACGAAAAAATCGTAAAACCATGCTTATCCGTTTTGTTGTCAGTAATTTTATGTCTTTCAAAGATGAGACAGAATTTAACATGCTTCCTGCAAAAGGAAATGGATCACGCCAGCTTACAAATCACATAAAGAAAACTAAATCTGGTGTCGAAGTTTTAAAAACAGCTGCGATTTATGGTGCTAATGCTGCAGGAAAAAGTAATTTAGTAAGAGCCATATCTTTTCTAAAATCAATTGCTATAAATGATGTGGAATTGTTAGTGCCCCAAAGCAAAAGATTCAGATTAGATAAAATTTATCTTGACAAACCTTCAACATTTAGAATTGAATATGAATATCAAGGAATTCATTTTGATTACGCTGTAGAAATTTTAAAAGGAAAAATTAAGGAAGAATGGCTTTATTTAATAAATTCTGTTAAAAATAATAATGAAGAATTATTATTTAAAAGAATTGACAATGAAGTTGAATTCGGAAAATATTTTAAAGATATAAATGACATTAAGTTTGCTAAAAAATTTCTAAAAAAACAGCTGAAAGAAAATGAAACTGTTTTAAATAATTGTTATTTACTCTTAGAGAGCAACAATATATTAGATAAAATAATTGAAGCATTTTCAAAATTACATTTAGTTTTTCCCAATTCCATAAATATTGCATTTACCGAATCTGCACTGCTGGGAACTAAAAAGTTAGATTTCATAAACGCAATACTTCTAAATAGTAAAACTGGAATTGAAAAAATTATAAGAAGGAAAATTGATGCAGATTTATTTTTTGGTTTGGATGACATAAATATAAAGAACAATTTAATTGATGAATTAGAATCCGATATTCAAAACAATGAAAATAAAACAAAGAAAAATGCAATCGTATTTAAATATAGAGAGAAGCATTTTAGTTTTATAAAGGACAATAACAACTATTTTGTTTTGACATTATCAACCAAACATGAAAACTCTAATTTCATGTTTGATTTTCATGAAGAATCAGATGGTACAAATCGACTATTCGAACTTGCTCCTGCTTTTGAAGAATTACTGCACGAAAATGATTCTGTATATATAATCGATGAATTAGAAAGAAGTATGCATCCTTTACTAGCAAAAGAACTGTTAAAAACATATTCTTTAAATTCAAAAACTAATAGTCAACTGATTTTTACAACTCACGAAAGTCATTTATTAGACGATCATATATTACGGAGAGATGAAATTTGGTTTACAGAAAAAAAGTCCGATGGTAGTACCGAATTCTATCCTTTAAGTAATTTTAATCCTCGTGGTGATAAGGTTTTAGAAAGAGGATATTTAGAGGGAAGATATGGCGGAATTCCATTTTTAGGTGATTTTTCAAAATTAATATCAGAAGAAAATCTTTCATAAATGGAGCGTAAAAGATTTACACTAGATGATTATAATAAAAAAGAATCATTTAAAGATGCAACTAAATTCTTCATTGTTTATGAAGGAGAGGATAAAGAGCCAAAATATTTTGGAACATTTAATAATTTGTTTTTTGAACCTAAAAAAGCGAGTATTTTACACGTGTTTGAAAAAGATACAAATGTTGTTGGTTCTCAACCCAAAAAATTAATCGAAAGAGCAAAATCATTTATCGAAAACCCTCCTAAAGATTTACCAGTAACCCCTTCAGCAGAAGACAAATTTAGATTTGTGCTTGATGTAGATCAACATCCACCAGAAGAATATCCAGAATTAAAAGCATATTGTGAAAGTCTAGTTGATGCAAATTTATTTATAAGTAATTATTGTTTTGAGATTTGGCTTTTATTCCACTTAGATGAACGAGAAAACATTCAATGTACAACTAGTAAAGAATCAAAAACAGAACTTGGTGAAAAACATACCACTTCAAAAATCAAAAATTACCCTAAAGGATATTTAACTCCTGATCTAATTTTAAAAGCGATCGAAAGAGCCGAAAAGGCAGATATCAATAAAGATAGCTACTTCCCTGCGGTAAAATCTACAAAAGTATATCTCTTAATGAAAGAGCTTTTAAGATACTCCTTAATTAATAAAGAAGTTATAGAACCGCAAGCACCATAATACAAGAATATAAATTCTTTTTAAAACAGTATTAAAAGCGTGAAATTTCAAAATGAATTTCACGCTTTCTTATTCTACAAATACTTGTAAATACATTTTTTCCTGAAATTAGTTTTCTTTCATAAAAAATAAGATATTAGCACCAAATGTTATTCGTAAAAAATCAAACATTATGGAGCTATTAGAAAGTTTACCAGTCTTATTAAAATCTTTTTGGTACATCGCAATTCCAACAAGTTTAATTTTTCTAATTCAGACTATTATCACCTTTACAGGTCTTGACGTTGCCGATGGTTTTGATACCGACTTTCATGCTGATGCACACGACGGCGATTTTCAATTGTTTTCACTTCGAAACCTCATCAATTTTCTTTTAGGTTTTAGCTGGACCGGAATTTCTTTTTATTCTACAATTGGCGAACATACTTGGTTTTTAATTGTTCTGTCGTTTGTTGTTGGTGTTTTATTTGTGCTTTTGTTTTTCTTCGTAATCAAACAAGTTCAAAAACTGGCCGAAGACAATTCTTTTCAAATCAATAATACTTTAAATAAAACCGCCGAAGTGTATTTGACCATTCCCGAGAATAAAACCGGGAAAGGCAAAATTCTAATCAGCGTAAATGGTGCTTTTCATGAACTTGAAGCCATGACCGAAAGTGACCGAATTCCATCAGGATCATCAGTAAAAGTCATTAAAGTAGAAAACAACATTTTAATTGTAGAAACCATATAACATAAATAAAATGATAATGAATCCAATTATTCTAATTGCAGTTGCGGCAATAGTTCTATTCGTAACCATTTCGGCATTAATATCGAGGTACAAACGCTGTCCTTCAGATAAAATCTTAGTTATTTACGGGCGCACCGGCGGCACATCGGCACGATGTGTACACGGAGGCGGTGCTTTTATATGGCCGGTAATTCAGGATTATGCATTTCTGGATTTAAAACCGCTTTCTATCGAAGCCAATTTAACCAATGCATTAAGCCGTCAGAACATTAGAGTCGATGTTCCCTGCCGATTTACAATTGCAATTTCTACAGAATCAGACAGTATGAATACAGCAGCCGAAAGATTATTAGGCTTGTCGTATGAACAAGTTCAGGAATTGGCAAAAGATATTTTATTTGGGCAATTGCGTTTGGTAATTGCAACTATGACCATTGAAGAAATCAACTCAGACCGTGATAAATTCCTTGATAATATTTCTAAAAACGTTGACAGCGAATTAAAGAAAATTGGTTTAAAACTAATCAACGTTAACGTTACCGATATTAGAGACGAATCTGGCTATATCGAAGCTTTAGGAAAAGAAGCTGCAGCAAAAGCAATCAACGAAGCAAAAATCAGCGTTGCCGAGCAGGAGAAAATCGGGGAAATTGGTAAGGCTCTTGCCGATAGAGAAAAAGATACTCAAATCGCAGAAACACACAGAGACCGTGACGTAAAAATCGCCATTACGCAAAAAGATAAAGAAATCAGTATTGCTACTGCTTCTAAAGATGAAACAATTGGTAAAGCAGAAGCGGCAAGAGATACAAGGGTAAAAACTTCTGAAGCCAACGCTATTGCGATTCAGGGAGAAAACGAGGCAAAAATTGCGATCGCAAACTCTGAAGCAATTCGTAGAGAAAAAGAAGCAGAATCTTTGCGTATTGCAATTGCTGCAGAAAAAGTACAACAAGCAAAAGCACTTGAAGAATCATATCTTGCAGAACAAAAAGCCGAGCTTGCACGTTCTGAAAGAGAGCGTTCTACACAAATTGCAAACATTGTTGTTCCTGCCGAAATTGCCAAACAAAGAGCGATTATTGAAGCTCAGGCAGCAGCAGAAACTATTAGAGAAAATGCACGAGGTGAAGCCGATGCGATTTACGCTAAAATGGAAGCCGAAGCAAAAGGTCTTTTTGAAATCTTAACCAAACAGGCAGAAGGTTATAAAGATGTTGTTGCTGCTGCAGGCGGAGATCCAAGCAAAGCATTCCAGCTTTTATTATTAGAAAAACTTCCTGAACTTGTTAAAACGCAGGTTGAAGCCGTTAAAAATATTAAAATCGATAAAATTACGGTTTGGGATTCTGGAAATGGTCAGGGCGAAAATGGTTCAACTGCCAACTTTGTTTCGGGCATGATGAAAACCGTGCCGCCATTAAATGATTTATTCAACATGGCCGGATTAAACTTACCAACGTATTTAAAAGGCGAAGATATTCCAGAAGCTCCTTCGGCAGCAACAGCAGAAGTTGTAGAGGATAAAGAATAAACTTTTACTTTTTAAAATAAAAAAAGCGTGAATTGGTTAATATTTTTAATTGATTCGCGTTTTTTGCTTTCAAAATATTCGCTTTCTCAACTATCTTTGAAAAATAATACAAGAATAAAATACAATGAAAATTACCAAACCAAGATTAGCTCTAATCTGCGGTATTCTCTGCATTTCAATTTTTCCAATATTGGTAAAATTACGTTTAACTCCGGGATTAATTTCGGCTTTTTACAGAATGGCTTTTGCAGTTACTTTACTATTACCTTACGTTATATTTAGTAAAAACTTTAAACTTCCAAGTTTAAAATTCACACTTTTGGCAGCACTTTGCGGCGTTATGTTTGCCTCAGATGTGGCGGTTTGGAATATCGCCATTCAGGCATCAAGCGCGACTCAGGCTTCTCTGCTTACTAATTTATCTCCGGTTTGGGTTGGTGTAGGTTCATTTTTCTTCTTGAAAACAAAACCTGCAACGAATTTCTGGATTGGAACTCTCGTGGCTTTATTCGGAATGATAACTTTAGTTGGATTTGAGTTTTTTATCGATTTAAATTTCGATAAAGCCTTTCTGTTTGCTGTTTTATCAGGAATCTTATATTCGATTTACCTTTTGGTAAGCAAAAATGTGTTATCTCAGGTTGATGTATTATCGTTTATGACAATTAGTTTATTGGCTTCCAGTATTTATTTGGGAATTTTATGTTATTCGCTAAACGAACCCTTCACCGGATTTTCTGATACCGGCTGGTTTGTATTAATTTTACAGGCCGTGATCTGCCAATTGTGTGCGTGGCTTTCGATTAGTTATGCCACACAGCACATGCGCGCAACGAGAGTTTCGCTTAGTTTATTAAGTCAGGCAGTAATTACCTCCATTTTGGCTTGGTTGTTTTTAGAAGAAAAAATAACTTTACAAATGGTTTTCGGCGGTATCATTTTACTTTTCGGAATCCGAATCACGTTTTATGATAAAACTATTTCTTTAAAAAGACTGTTTTCAAAGAACTCATAACATAAAAATTTAGTGTAAATTCGAGGAATTCGAGACAAAAAAAGTTTCAAGCAGATCACGCAGATTGAGCGGATTTATTTTAATCTTTTTTAATGAATGCATATAAATTGGTGAAATTCGTGTCAAGAACTTGAAACCTGAAACAAAACACACTTCAAACAAAAAACCATGTTACATAAAAGCAAAATACCAAACTTAAAAGTAATCGCGTTTGATGCCGATGATACTTTATTTGTAAACGAACCTTATTTTGAGGAAACCGAACATAAATTCTGCGCTTTGATGGAAGATTATCTTTCGCATCAGGGCATTTCGCAGGAATTATTTAAAATTGAAATTGCCAATCTCCCATTATATGGATATGGAATCAAAGGTTATATTTTGTCAATGATTGAAGCGGCCATGAATATTTCAAACAACACTATTCCGGTTGAAGTTATTGGCAAAATCATTCAATACGGAAAAGAACTGCTTGAAAAACCAATAGAACTTCTGGACGGAGTCGAAGAAACACTGCAGGCACTTCACGGAAAATATAAACTGGTTGTTGCCACAAAAGGCGATTTAAAAGATCAGCACAGCAAACTGCATCGTTCAGGTTTAGGACATTATTTTCACCATATCGAAGTGATGTCAGACAAACAACAGATTGATTATCAAAAACTGCTGGGACGTTTAGAAATTCAGTCAAGCGAATTTTTAATGATTGGAAATTCATTAAAATCAGATGTTCTTCCAGTTTTGGAAATTGGCGGATATGCCGTTCATATTCCGTTTCATACCACTTGGGAACACGAAAAAATAAATCACAAAGTCGAGCATAAACATTTCAGCTCATTTGAAAAGATTACTGAGGTAGTCCATAATTTACTATAATGAAAACACTTTTAGACTTAGAAAACTGGAATAGAAAAGAACATTTTGAACATTTCAGCCGAATGGAAGAACCTTTTTTTGGCGTTACTGTCGAAATTGACTGTACAAAAGCCTATAAAACGGCCAAAGAATTAAACGCTTCTTTCTTTATTTTCTACTTGCACAAAACTTTAACTGCCGTAAACTCAGTCGAAAATTTTAAATACAGAATTTCCGAAGGCAAGATTTATAGTAACGATCGAATTGATGCTTCGGCTACAATTGGACGTGAAGACGGAACTTTTGGATTTTCTTTAATGGAGTACAATCCTGATTTTAGAATTTTCGAAAAAAATGCTTTGGCAGAAATCGAGCGCATTCAAAACACAACCGGCCTTTTTACAAGATCTTTTGAAGATGATAATCTGATTCATTTTTCGGCAATTCCATGGATAAACTTTACTTCGCTTACACACGCCCGAAGTTTCACATTTCCAGACAGCTGCCCAAAAATATCATTTGGAAAAATGATAACTTCAGAAACCGGAAAACGAACTATCGCAATGTCAGTGCACGTTCACCATGGTTTAATGGACGGAATGCATGTAGGACGCTTTGTAGATAATTTTCAGGAAGTCATGAATGGGAAATAGCATTAATCTTACATTTTTACCTTATTTTAATATTCTAATGTCTTTTACTGGACATTGTAAGCAGCAATAAATTCGTTGGTTTGAGGAAAATTTTAAAACTCAATTACAATGAAAAAAATTGTTATTACTCTGGCGTTTGCTTTAGGGTTAATTCATGTAAATGCGCAAACAGAAAAAACTGCAGACAGCTATAACAAATGGTCTGTAGAATTATCAGGGGGATTAACTAAACCTCAGCGACCATTTTCTGCAGGTTATGCAACTAACACTTTAGGTCCCTGGACTGGAGACTTAGGAGTTCGTTATATGTTTAACAACAAATTTGGTCTTAAGGCAGATTTTGGATACAATAGTTTTACTGCAAAAGGCAGTTCTATCGATTTTGATTCAAAATACTACCGAGTAGATTTACAAGCAGTTGCTAACTTAGGCCGTATCATGAATTTTGAAACGTGGACTAACACTTTTGGTTTATTAGGACATGCTGGTTTTGGTTACGCTCAATTAAAAAGCGACAGCTTTAGAGGATCAGACGAAATGGGTAACTTTATTGCTGGTGTAACCGGACAAATAAGATTATCAAACAGAATCGCTTTAACGGGAGACTTCTCTACTATCTTAAACGCTTCTCAGGACCGTTCTTTTGATGGTGCTTATCTTGACGGCAACAGAGGATTTTCTGGATTAATGTTCAACGGAACTGTTGGTTTAAACATTTACTTAGGTAAAAATGCTAAGCATGCAGACTGGACCGTAATTTCTGAAAATGTTGATCTTAGAGATTACGACAACAAAATTGCTGATCTTGAAAATCAAATCAAGAACATTCCTCAATCAAAACAAGTTATCGTAGAAAAACCGGTTACAACAACAACAAATGTAGTAAGCGATAAAGACATTGTTAAAGAAATGATCAACGATAAATACTACAGTGTTTATTTCGATTTTAACAAAGCAACTCCAATTGAAAATTCAACTGCTGCGATTGATGTGGTTTTAACTTACTTAAGAAAAAATCCATCTGCAAATCTTGATATTATTGGATATGCTGACCAAGTTGGAAAAGCTGAATACAATGAAAAACTATCTAACCACAGAGCAAACAATGTAAAAACTATCTTTGAAAAAGCTGGAATTGCATCTTCAAGATTAAATGTTGTGGCTTCTGGAGCAGATACTTCAATTCAAAAAGATTCAGAAGAAGCTAGAAGATTAGCAAGAAGAGTTACTTTTAAAGTAAACTAATTTTTTCTGATCATTAAAAATCAAGTCCTTAAGAAATTTCTTAAGGACTTTTTTTTGTTTCTTTAATTATAAAACGACTCCTATTCTGCTCTACTGAAATTACATACAGTTTATTTCGTTAAATTTGGAATGATATTTGACGCTTAGAAATTCATGAAAAAACTATTACTTATCTCGCTTTTACTCTCTAAATCAGTACTGATAGGTCAAACTGTATTAAACTCTTTTCCCTTAAATTTAAATAACCCTTTAGATGAAGGGCAGATTCTAAATGCCGAAGATGTAAAAACCCATGATGTTTATGTTTTTGCATCAGATGATAAAAAAACTACCATTTTAAAATATAATAAAGCATTATTCCTTACCACTCAGTTTACTGATTCTATCAAATTTGCTTTAAATAGAGATTTAATAGGTTACAGTATTGGCGAAGACAAAAATCCTTTGTTGTATTGGGCTTCATTTAATTTGAGAAATATACGTATTGTCAAATATTTCCCTGAAGCTAAAACTTCGAGGTCACTAAATTTTGATTTTCCCGATAATCTTGAATACATTATAACCTCATTTCAAAAAGATAATGCTTTTTATCTTTTGGCAAAAGAAAGAGCCCAGCAGCATCTTCTTCTTTATAAATTTGATAATGGAAACTGCGAAATAAAGATGTTTGATTTTTCTTCTTTCGCATTTCAGAATGGAGGAGGCAAAAGTTTTTCTTTCAGTACTCTTATTCGGTACTACCCCATCCAAAAAATGGATTTAAATGATTTTAATCCTTTAGATAAAGCTGCTGCAATCAATAAAATGTATGTTTTGGATAATCATATCATTTTAACGCTGGATTATAATTCTAAAAAAACACAAGTTTTCGATCTTAATCTGGAGACTTCAGATGTTAACGAAAAGTTTTTCAATCTGCCTGTTTCTAAAAATCCTGCTCAAACCGCAAATTCATTTTATTACGACAAAAAGTTATTTCAGCTGGCTGCCAATAAAGAAGAATTTTTGTTTGATATAAAAGATTTTGATTCCGGAAATAGTATTAAAAATTTTACCGCATCAAAAAACGATACAATTCGGTTTAAAAACTCTCCTTTTTTAGTTCAGACAGATAATAACCGACCTCAGGAAATAAAAAACACAGCCAAATTTATTAGGAACTTAGCAAACCTGGGTGCCGGGGTTTCTGTAACTAAAAATGGTGAAAATAATTTGGTTACCCTTGGTGGTTACATAGAATACATAGATACTGATTATTTATACAGCAAAGAGGAAATTTTAAATTTTCCGGGTATGCGTACACAAAGCAAAATGGTTTATTTTGATTCTATGCTAAATAAAAATTTAGATTTTGTAAAAAATGAAAAGCCAGAACCTTTAGCAACAGACAACTTATACTATTTTTTAAATATCAGCAAGAATATCACATTGCAAAACACACTAAAACTTAAAGATTTCTACATTTTAAGTTATTATGATTCTGCATTAAGACAGCTTGTTATGCGAAAATTTACTGATGGTTTTACAAACGACATTGGAAATCCAATCATGAATAAGGCGATATTCTCAAATCCGGCGTCGTTTGGGTCTATAAAACCCCGTTAAGGCTATTGAGATTTTATGACAATGTCTCAATGTTTTCAGGGTTTGAAAAAAGGGTTTGGATTATTTTTTTTAATTTTACAAAAAAGACATCATTATGCTATCAAAAAATATTGAATCAGCTTTAAATAAGCAAATCCGCATAGAAGCAGAATCTTCTCAAACCTATCTTTCTATGGCTTGCTGGGCCGAAGTACACGGATTAGAAGGAATAGCTCAATTCATGTACACACAGTCAGACGAAGAGCGTGCGCACATGCTTAAATTGGTAAAATATGTAAACGAACGAGGAGGACATGCTCAGATTACAGATTTAAAAGCGCCTAAAACAAGTTATTCTACTTTTAAAGAAATGTTTGAGGAACTTTACAATCATGAACTTTTTGTTTCACAATCGATCAACGAATTAGTACACATTACTTTTGAAGATAAAGATTATGCAACACATAATTTCTTACAATGGTATGTTTCTGAACAAATCGAAGAAGAAGCAACGGCTAAATCTATTTTAGATAAAATCAACTTAATTGGCGATGATAAAGGCGGACTTTACTTGTTTGACCGTGATATTCAGCAATTAACAGTTACGAGTTCAATTGCTATTAATCCAAAATAAAAAAGTTAAAGTTTATTTAGAACGCTTAAAAATAACTTTTTTCGTTTATATTTGTCTCTGTTTTTACTAATACAGAGGAAAATTGGGCAAGAAAGAAAAAGACAAGGACAAGAAAAAGGATAAAAAGAAAAAAAAGAATAAAGATATCCTTGACAAAATCAAGAAGATTGAAAATTGTAAATCTTCTTGCTGCGAGAAATATAAAAAAAGCGAAAAGAAACGCTGCACACGCTGTCCTATGTTTGATTTAATCAAAAAAACTGCTTAACGATATATAAAAAACCCACCAAGAAATCTGGTGGGTTTTTAATTTTACTTACATTCGTCTTCTGGTTTTTAAAAAATTCCTTATCTAATTATGAAAAACAGTGTTGCGATACCCAAATCAAGTCTTGATTTTTTACATAAACTTAAAAACAACAATAATAAACCGTGGTTTGACGAAAATAAACCGAAATATTTAATCGAATTAAACCACATTCAAAACTTTGCAGATGCTCTGCTCAAAGAACTTTCTAAAACCGATGTTCTGGAAACACAATCGGGTAAAAAGAGTGTTTACAGAATTTACCGTGACATTCGTTTTTCTAAAGACAAAACTCCGTTTAAGACTTTTTGGGGAGGAAGTTACACTCGCGCAACAAGTGCGCGACGCGGTGGTTACTATTTCCATCTTGAAAAAGGAAACAGCTTTTTTGCCGGCGGTTTCTGGGGACCCAATGCAGCCGATTTAAAACGTATAAGAAGTGAGTTTGCCCACGATCATGAATCTTTTAGAAAAATTTTAAATTCGAAAACTTTCATTGAAACTTTTGGAACTCTGCAGGGCGAACAGCTTAAAACTACACCAAAAGGATTTGATGCAGATCATGAAGCTATAGATCTACTGCGCTTTAAACAGTTTTTAATCATAAAACGTTTTACTGACGAGGAAGTATTGAGCCCGCAGTTTTTAGATCAGGCATTGCAGACATTCATACACATGAGACCTTTTTTCGATTATATGAGCGAAGTTCTGTCGACAGATATAAACGGTGCTTCAGTTTTATAAACATTAAAATATTAAACCCGACAGTTTTTTAAAAACCTGTCGGGTTTGTTTTTACTGATACTTACTTTCGTGGTTTTATCAAAGATTATTTACTAAGTAGTAAAATTTCATTTACTACCACTTCTGTAATGTATTTTTTTTCTCCGTTTTTGTCGTCGTAGCTTCTGTGAGTCAATTTACCTTCAACGGCAACTTCTTTACCTTTTACCACATATTTTTCGATAATTTCAGCTGTTTTTCCCCACGCTGTTACGCGGTGCCATTCTGTTTGCTCTACTTTATCGCCTTTATCATTTCTGTAAACTTCGTTTGTAGCGATTGTTAAATGAGCCAGCTTTTTACCGCTTTCTAATGTTTTAATTTCAGGATCGTTACCTGCGTTACCAATTAATTGTACTCTGTTTTTCATTGCATTCATGGCGTATACTATTTAAATGTTCATATAAAATTGTTGATTAATTCAACGTTGCAAAGTTGCGCCAACCCGCAAAAAATATTCGGTTACAAACTATTTACTTTCGGTTGTAATTATTTGTAAGCGTTTGTAAATGGAATTTATTTTTGCTATATTTGAGATAAATCGTACATATATGCAGACAGAAATTAAAAAAGTTGAGTTACGAAACCTTGCATTTGAAGATTACAAACAATTGAAAAATTCAATGGTTGAATCGTATCCAGAAATGGCCAACTCCTATTGGAGATCAAACGATATAAAAAAATTACTTTCAATATTTCCCGAAGGACAGTTAGTAATCTTAGTCGACGGCGTAGTGGTAGGCTCGGCATTATCACTTATTGTAGATGAAAAACTGGTTGACAAAAGACACAATTACAGACAAATTATTGGTGATTACACATTCTCGACCCATAATCCTGACGGTGAAATTTTATACGGGATTGATGTTTTTATTCATCCAAATTATCGTGGCTTGCGTTTAGGCCGACGTTTATATGATGCCCGAAAAGAACTTTGCGAACAACTGAATTTAAAAGCTATTGTTTTTGCAGGCAGAATTCCAAATTACAGCCAGTATGCCAAAAAGTTTTCGCCAAGAAATTATATCGAAAAAGTAAAAGACAAAGAACTTCATGATCCGGTGCTTTCTTTTCAGCTGAGCAATGATTTTCACGTGCTTAAAATACTTAAAAACTATCTGGAAGGCGACGAAGAATCTAAAGAATTTGCTGTTCTTCTGGAATGGAACAATGTTTATTATGATGAAAGTCCTAAGTTGATTAATTCTGAAAAAAGTATTATTCGTTTAGGATTAATTCAATGGCAGATGCGTCAGCTGAACAATGTTGAAGCCCTTTTTGAACAAGCAGAATTTTTCATTGATGTTGTTTCAGGTTATGGAAGTGATTTCGCTCTTTTCCCGGAACTTTTTACAGCACCATTAATGGCCGACTTTAATCATTTATCTGAAGCGGAAGCGATTCGTGAACTTGCCCGACATTCAGAACCTATTAGAAAGCGTTTTCAGGAATTTGCTATTTCATACAACATCAACATTATAACCGGAAGTATGCCGCATCTTGAAAACGGTATTCTGTACAATGTTGGCTTTTTATGCAAAAGGGACGGAACTTCTGAAATGTATTATAAAATTCATATCACACCAAACGAAGTCCATCATTGGGGAATGAAAGGTGGTTCTGAATTTAAGACTTATGATACCGATTGTGGTAAAATTGGAATTTTGATTTGTTATGATGTCGAGTTCCCGGAACTTTCAAGATTATTGGCAGATGAAGGAATGAATATTCTTTTTGTTCCATTTTTAACTGATACTCAAAATGCTTATACCCGAGTAAAACACTGCTCGCAGGCACGTGCTATAGAAAACGAGTGTTATGTGGCAATTGCCGGCTGTGTTGGAAATCTTCCAAAAGTTAACAATATGGATATTCAATATGCACAGGCATCTGTTTTTACGCCTTCTGATTTTGCTTTTCCAAGTAACGGAATTAAAGCCGAAGCCACTCCAAATACAGAAATGACTCTAATTGTTGATGTTGATCTTAACTTGCTGAAAAATCTGCATGAACATGGAAGCGTACGAATCTTAAAAGACCGAAGAAAAGATTTATATCAAATTAACAAAACCAAATAATGAGAACATGTCTTGAATGCTCTGAAAAACTTGTAGGACGGGAAGATAAAAAGTTTTGTTCAGATGGCTGCCGTAATGCCTACAACAACAAAATAAACAAAGACAGTAATAATTACATGAGAAATGTAAATAATAAACTACGAAAAAATTATCGTATTTTATCAGAGCTGAATGTTGAGGGAAAATCAAAGGCAACAAGGGATAAAATGATTAACAAAGGCTTTGATTTTGATTTCTTTACTAATATCTTGCAGACCAAAACAGGCAATACCTACTATTTCCTGTATGACCAGGGATACAGGTCTTTGGACAATGATTATTATATGCTTGTTAAAAAAGAAATTTAGATGTATTTACCATGAGAAAAAACCCCACCTCGATTCTCGCAATAATCTGCATTCTAGCATTATTAGCTATTATTTATGCGACGATGATGCCTCAATACATTTCAAAAAATGACGAAGCTCTCGCTGATTTTTCTACAGAAAGAGCTTTAAATCAGGTTGAAATTATAGCACAAAAACCTCATTATGTAGGTTCAACCAATCACGAGCTCGTAGCTAATTATCTTAAACTTGAGCTAAACAGAATTGGACTAGAGACTAGTGTTCAGGAAGGTTTCACACTTAATGACAAAGGTCTTCTGGTAAAATCTAAAAATATACTTGCCCGAATTAAGGGAACCAATAACACAAAAGCACTTTTACTTCTTTCACATTACGACAGTGCACCGCATTCGTTTTCA
This sequence comes from Flavobacterium ginsengiterrae, assembly GCF_039539785.1. NCBI lineage: Bacteria > Pseudomonadati > Bacteroidota > Flavobacteriia > Flavobacteriales > Flavobacteriaceae > Flavobacterium > Flavobacterium ginsengiterrae. The sequence continues at coordinate 466,280 of NZ_BAABDU010000003.1, forward strand.
AAAGGTGCCAGCGACGATGCATCTGGAGTTGCTACAATTCTTGAAGGAATCAGAGCTTTTTTATATGCTAAAGAACCTCAAAAAAACGATATCATTATTCTTTTTTCAGATGCTGAAGAATTAGGTTTAAACGGAGCAGCGCTTTTTGTAAACAAACATCCATGGGCAAAAGATGTTGGTTTAGTTTTAAATTTTGAAGCAAGAGGAACTTCGGGGCCAAGTTATATGCTGATGGAAACCAATCAGGGAAATCAGGCACTTGTACAAGAATTCACTAAGGCAAAACCTTCTTATCCAGTATCAAACTCATTGATGTACAGCATTTACAAAATGCTTCCTAACGATACTGATTTAACTGTTTTTAGAGAGCAGGGAAATATTCAGGGATTTAATTTCGCTTTTATCGACGGACATTACAATTACCACACACAACAGGACGATGTGCAGCATTTAAACAAAATGACACTCGCTCATCAGGGTTCTTACTTAATGCCGTTACTAAAATACTTTGCAAACGCTGATTTAAATCAAACCGCTTCAACAGAAGATTATGTTTATTTCAGTGCTCCGTTTTCTTTCATAAGCTATCCTTTTTCATGGGTAATGCCAATGACATTAATCGCTTTTGGGCTTTTGGTAATTTTCCTGTTCATTGGAAAAGCCAAAAGAATGATTTCTGTAAGAGAAATATTCAAAGGTTTTGTACCGCTTTTAGGTTCTGTAATTATTGCTGGTCTGGTTACATTTTTAGGATGGAAAATCATTTTAGAAATTTATCCGCAGTATTCAGATCTGTTAAACGGCTTTACTTATAACGGCCACGCTTACATTGGCGCCTTTGTAACTTTAAGCATTGCGATATGTTTCGCTTTTTACCATCATTTTTCTGATGCTAAAATAACAATGAACCATTTTATCTCGCCGCTTATCCTTTGGATTATCATAAACGGATTTTTAGCAAACAGCTTAACTGGCGCAGGTTTTTTAATTATTCCGGTATATTTTGGAATTCTTTTGTTTGGTATTTTTGTTTTCACGCAGCATTACAGCTTAGGAATGAATCTGCTTTTCAGCATTCCGGCTTTAGCCATTGTTGCGCCGTTTATTGTAATGTTTCCAATTGGTTTAGGTTTAAAAATACTTTTTGGAAGCGCAATTTTAACGGTTCTGCTTTTTGGATTATTATTGCCAATATTCAACACTTTTGCAAAAAAAGGTGCATGGATCATGGTTTTCTTTGCTGTTTCTATAGGATTTTTTATTTACGCAGGATATCATTCCAACTACGAACATGGAAAAGCAAAATCCAACAGTTTGTTATATGTTTACAATGCCAATACCAATTCTGCTGTTTGGGCAACTTACGACGTAAATCTTGATGAATGGACTAAATCGTATTTAGGCGAAAAAACACAAAAAGCGGTTGGATTAAACAGTCTGCCAATTGCCAGTAAATACAATTCTGGATTTACATACAGCGCTATTGCTCCGGTTATAGAAGTTCCAAAACCAACCATTTCTTTCTTAAAAGACAGTGTTGTGGGCAATAACCGATATTTACAAATCAAGATTACGCCAAATAGAAAAGTAAACCGTTACGATATTTATGCCAATCCAAAAATGACGTTTTACAACTTTAAAGCAAACGGAGTTTCGACTTCTGACGCAAAAGGAAATCGTCTGGAAAGAGACGGCATGAAACTTTTATGCTACTATGTTGTAGGCAATGAACCACTTGTAATGGATTTCTATATCAACAAATCGTCTATTTTTGATATGGATTTAATTGAAAGTTCTTTTGATTTAATGACAAATCCACTTTTAAAAGTAAAACCAAGAAGCGACTGGATGATGCCGACACCTTTTGTTTTAAATGATGCCGTAATGATTCAGCAGAAAATAAAACGATATACACCTCCGGTTAATCCGCCAATTCAGCCCGCACCAATTAAAGACAGTGCCACAATTGTAAAAGACAGTTTAAAACCGGTTGTACAACCGTAATTTAAATTTCAAAAAATAAAAAAAGCAGACTTTCTAATCGAAGTCTGCTTTTTTGCTTTTAGCAAGCACATTCAAATTTTAGACCTTCCGTTTTTCCTTTTGTGCCTTCGGTTGCATAACCGTCAAACTTCCACCACTCGATACCGCCCATTAATTCTTTCACTTTAAAACCCAGTTTCGCCATATTCAAAGCACCTTTTGTCGACGCGTTGCATCCAATTCCGTCACAATATGTCACATACAAAATATCGCGGTCTAAATGTTTGGTGGATTCTGCATTCATTTCGCGATGCGGAATATTTATGGCATTCGGAATATGTTCTGCTTCAAACCCAAAAGCTTTTCTGGCATCAAGAGCTATTACTTTTTCACCGTTGTTAAGTGCATCAAACAAATCTGAAGGATCCATTTCAAAAGCTAACTTATTCTCGTAATGTTTAATTTGTGCTTCCATTTTAATTGTGTTTTAATGATTTTGTTTTCCAAAAGTAGATTATCAATCCACACCATAAAAACGAAAAGAATTCATGAAACGCATTAGTTTTTTTCATGTAAAGCCACTTCAAAATTTTGTTACTTTGTTGTATTAATCCTCGCAAAATGGAAATACGTCATTTAAAATTGATAAAAGCAATTGTTGAAGAAGGCAGCATTACAAAAGCTATTGATAAACTTCATTTGACACAATCGGCATTAAGTCATCAGCTGAAAGAAGCCGAACATCAATTAGGTACGGCCATTTTTTTAAGAACCAACAAAAAATTGGTTTTGACCAAAGCGGGCGAAAAAATCTACGAACTGGCTAATGAAATTCTTCACAAACTCTCAGAAACCCAATCGCAGATTAAGCAAATGGTTTTTGGCGAATACGGCGAAATCAGAATCAGTACCGAATGTTTCTCGGGGTATCACTGGCTTCCGTCGGTTTTAAAACAATTTCATCTTTTATATCCCAACATCGAACTTAAAATTATAACCGAAGCCACGCATATTCCGCTTCAAAAACTTCTGGACAACACCATAGACATTGCCATTGTAAGCGATATTACTAAAGACAGCAATATAAAATATACCGAATTGTTTCAGGATGAAGTTGTAATGGTGGTTTCTGAAAATCATCCCTGGGCCGATAAGAAATATGTTGTCGCCGAAGACTTCGTAAACGAACATTTACTAATCCATTCGCTTCCGCTGGAAACGGTTACCATACATCAGTTTTTTTTGGCTCCAGCCAAAGTAACACCAAGAAAAATTACACCGCTTCCATTGACCGAAGCTTCTCTCGAAATGGTAAAAGCAGAAATGGGCGTTATGTCAATGGCAAAATGGGCATTACAGCCACATTTAAAGAATAATTCTATTAAAGCCGTAAAAGTGGGTAAAAATGGCCTAAAACGGAAACATTTTATCGCCACACGAGCCAAAGAAAATCTTCCGGAATACTTTGAGCATTTTATCAATTTTTTACAAACCGAAATTAACCTTTTATGGAATATTTAATAAGAAACTGCGAAATAACCGATTTACCCAAACTAATTATACTATTAGAAAAACACGCCCAATTTGAAAAAGCCGAATTTTCTCCTGAAGGAAAAGAAGAAGGCTTGAAAAAAGCGCTTTTTGGTAAAAATCCGAAATTGTACTGTTTGGTAGTGGCTGCAAAAGAAACTGTTGTTGGTTATACGTCGTATACTTTTGATTTTTCAACCTGGGATGCTGCCCATTTTTTATACATGGATTGTTTGTTTCTTGAAGAAGAAGCACGAAGTTTTGGAATTGGCGAAGTTTTAATCAACAAACTAAAAGAAATCGGAACCAAAAACAATTGTGTTAACATACAATGGCAGACACCTCAGTTTAATGAAAGAGCCATTAAGTTTTACAACAGAATTGGTGCAAAAGGCAAAGACAAAGTGAGATTTACTTTAGATTTAAATCTATAAAACATCAAAAAGAAACCTCGGTATCTTTGTACCTTTGTTACTTTGAACCATAAAAAATGAAACAAATAAGCATATTAGGTTGTGGCTGGCTCGGTCTTCCTTTAGCAAAAAGACTAATTCAAAAAGGACATTTAGTAAACGGTTCTACAACTTCAGAAAACAAACTTGCTATTTTAAAAGAAGCTGGAATAAATCCGTTTTTGGTTACGCTTGAAAGCGAAAGTATTTCTGAAAATATCATTGATTTTTTAGCCGAAAGCGAAATTCTTATTATTGACATTCCGCCCAAATTAGGCAGAAAACCTGCTGATTTAGAAACAGCTGCAAAAATGGAATTTGTACAAAAAATAAAAAATTTAATTTCGTTTATAGAACAATCTACTGTTTCAAAAGTTCTTTTTGTAAGTTCGACTTCGGTTTATGGAGATCAAAACGAAACAATTACAGAACAAACAACCGCAATTCCAGAAACAGAAAGCGGCAGACAATTACTAATTTCTGAAAACGTATTACTCGAAAACAAAAATTTTAAAACCACTATTCTTCGATTTGGCGGATTAATTGGCGAAGATCGCCAGCCTGTTAAGTTCTTGGCCGGAAAAGAAAATCTGGAAAATGGCGACGCTCCGGTAAATTTAATTCACCAGAATGACTGCATCAAAATCATAGAAGAAATCATAAACCAATCGAAATGGAATGAAGTTTTTAATGCCTCTGCTCCTTTTCACCCAACAAGAAAAGACTTTTATACTCAAAAAGCAAAAGACTTAAATCTGGTTTTACCTAAATTTAGTTCTCAAAAATCGAACATTAAAAAGATAATTTCTAGTGAAAAAGTGGAAACCGTCTTAAATTATAAATTTAGACTGGAGGATTATTAAGTTTGAAACAAACATCGTTTAAAAAAACTTTGCGAACTTTGTGATAAACCTTAATACCATTGCGGTTAAAAAATATGGAAACAGTATATATCAATTCGCCTTTAGGAATCACCAAAATCATTGGAGATGAAAACGGCATTGCGGTAATTTCTGTTTCAGATGTGGGAACAAATGAGGTTTCGAAAACTATTCCAAAAGTTTTACAGGATGCAGTTTTGCAGTTAAATGAATACTTTGAAGGCAAAAGAACTAATTTTGATCTCAAACTAAATCCGCAGGGAACAGAGTTTCAGCAGAAAGTATGGAAAGCGCTATTGGAAATTCCGTATGGAAAAACAGTCAGCTATATGGATCAGACCAAAAAGCTGGGTGATGTAAAAGCAATTCGTGCTGTAGCATCGGCAAACGGTAAAAATCCGTTATGGATTGTCGTTCCTTGTCACCGCGTTATTGGCACAAACGGATCTCTAACAGGTTATGCCGGCGGGCTTTCCCGAAAAAAATGGCTTTTGGAACATGAAAGTCCTTCGCAGCAACAAAGTTTATTTTAGTTTTAGCCACGAATTACACTAATTTGCACTAATTTTAAATACTTTTGCTTAAACAATAAAGTAAGATAATTCCTTTGTTTTGTGTTCTCTTTTCGAAAAAGAATCAACGGAAATTAGAGTAATTCGTGCAGTCTCAAAAAATATGATTGAAAAAATAAATCTCAACAACATTCTCTTTCTTGATATAGAAACAGTTCCCGAAGAGGAAAACTTCAATTCGCTAGATGCAGAAATGCAGTCTTTATGGGATATTAAAACGCAATATCAGCGAAAAGACGATTTTACCCCTGAAGAATTTTATGAACGTGCCGGAATCTGGGCTGAGTTTGGAAAGATCATTTGTATTTCTGTCGGTTATTTCACGATTAAAGGTGATGTTCGTAATTTCAGGGTTACTTCGTTTTTTGGTGAAGAAAAGAAAATTTTAAAAGACTTTTCTAACCTGATTAACAATCATTTTAATCAGCCTCAGCATTTAATGTGCGGACATAATTCGAAAGAATTCGATATTCCGTTTATTGCCAGACGAATGATTATTAACCAAATGCCTATTCCGGATAAATTGAATTTATTTGGAAAAAAACCGTGGGAAGTCCCGCATTTAGATACTTTAGAATTATGGAAATTTGGTGACTATAAACATTTTACATCTTTAAAACTCTTAACTAAAATTCTGGGTATTCCATCTCCAAAAGGCGATATCGACGGTAGTCAGGTTGCAAATGTTTTTTATGTCGAAAAAGACATAGACCGAATTATTACCTATTGTGAAAAAGATACCATTGCCGTAGCGCAGATTTTCCTTCGCCTTCGCAGAGAAGATCTGCTGATTGAAGATGAAATTATTCATGTATAGTTATTCTTGCTGCTAAGGTTGTGAAATTCTGAGATCATAAGTTTTTATTTAAGTAAATTAATATAACTTAATGTTTTTAAATTATTTAGAATATGAAAAGTGAAGAAATATCACATCATCGAATGGTTTCACAAAAACTGTATAATGTAGAAAAATGCTCGCCGCAGGAAATTGTAAAACATTTTGGAGCAATGCAGGCTCAGGATTATGCAATGGCAAAATGGGCAGTTGGCTGCAGATGTGAAGCTTCTGAAAAAGAAATCGAAGAAGCTGTAAACTCAGGTAAAATAATCCGAACTCATATTTTACGACCAACCTGGCACTTTGTTGCAGCCGAAGATATTTATTGGATGCTTGATTTATCTGCTCCTCAGGTAAAACGTTTTACAATTTCAGCCGCCAAAAAATATGGCTTTGATACTCAAAAACTAGACAAAACTCTTCATTCAATACAAAAGTTATTATCTGGAAATAATCATTTAACCCGAGACGAAATCATGCAGGAACTCGATATTAAGAAAACTTCGAAAGAGGATTTTCTTAGTGCCGCGATTATAATGCATGCAGAATTGGACGGTTTGGTGTGCAACGGAAAAATGAAAGGCAAACAAATCACTTATGCACTTCTTGAAGAACGTGTAAAAAATCCAAATTCAAAACTCACAAAAGAAGAAGGTCTTGCAAAACTCGCTTTGCGTTATTTTGAAAGTCACGGTCCGGCAACGTTACAAGATTTTTCCTGGTGGTCTGGTTTTCCGCCTACAATCTGCCTAAAATCTATTAACGCAATTAAGTTGCAATTAAATTCTATTGAGATTGAAAACCAATATTATTACTTTAAAAATCAAGCTTTTGACAATAATAAATCTATTGAAAGCGTTCATTTTCTTCCCGCTTTTGATGAAATTTTGATTTCTTATAAAACACGCGAAGCTTCTTTCTTGGCAGATCATCAATCGAAAGTTTTTACCAATAATGGTATTTTTAAACCCATAATTTTAGAAAACGGAAAAGTAATTGGAATATGGAAACGAACCATTAAAAAAGATCACGCAAAAATAGAAACGGATTTTTTCAATGAAACCGAGAGTTCTAAAAAAGAAGTTTTATTTGAAGGAATAAAAGCTTTTGAAAATTATCTGCAGACAAAAGTTGTGATTGAATAATTATATTTCGCTCAGCTGGAGTTCTACAAATATGTTGCTCTTCCGGAGTTATCTTCAGCGTTATAAAAATAGCTCTGGAAGAGCGACATATTTATAGCATTATAATCACACAAAGAATATAAGCCCCAGCGGGGTGACATCAAAAAAATCAAATTTTGATACATCAACCAAACCCAAAATCTTATAATTCCCGTTTCATTAAACAAAATCTTTATGCATTTTATGTCTAAATAATTACATTTACAAAAAAATAGTATTATGGTATTGAGCAGATTTTGGTTAGTCATTTTTATTTCTTCGATTGTTTTTATTGTGGTAAGCTTATTTACAGCCAATACTTATACTATTGATTCTGTTTTAAATGGAAAAAAGGACGATCCAATTCTTGTTTCTGAAAAATATATCGAACAGCTTCCTGCTTTCATTAAAGACAGCATTAAAAAAGCACCGGATCAAACCATGATTATCAATCGTGACACGCTAAATGCCGACACGACTTATGTTTATAAAAACAAAACGGTAAAAATTTACAGCGGTCTTCAAAAATCAGACGGACTTTTACCAACTTGTAAAAGCACTTTAGTCGATTTAATTCTGCCTCTTATTGCTTACTTAGCTTTTTTCTGCGGTCTTATGGAACTTTTAATTGTTTCAGGCGCTTCTGGAAATCTGGCAAAAGTATTAAGTCCGGTATTTGTAAAGGTTTTTCCAAGTATTCCTAAAAATCACCCTTCTATATCGTACATGACTTTAAACTTTGCTGCCAATTTCTTAGGATTAGATTCGGCTGCAACGCCTTTTGGTCTTAAAGCCATGGAAAGTCTTCAGGAAATAAATCCCGATAAGGACAAAGCCAGCGATGCACAGATTATGTTTATGTGTCTTCATGCGTCGGGTTTAACTTTAATTGCCACTTCAATTATTGGATATCGCGCTGCTGCAAACGCAAGTAATCCTGCGGATGTTATGCTGCCATGTATTATTACCTCGTTTATTGGTACCATTGCAGCTTTTTTAATTGTGGGAGTTAAACAAAAAATCAACTTTAAAAGTGCTTCGCTTTTAATTGGTTTAATGGGATTAATTGCGGCTATTATTGGTTTGTTAATGTATGTAAATCATCTTGACTTAATTGGAAAGAACTATTTTACTTCTAATCTTTCAGGATTAATTTTAATTGCTATTATTGCTTTTACGCTGATTTTCTCTTTCAAAAACGAAAAGAAATTCTCTGAAGCCAACACAACTGTTTTTGACACTTTTGTTGTAGGCGCCAACAACGGGGTTAAAACCGGAGTTACGATTTTTCCTTACGTTTTAGGAATGCTGGTTGCGATTTCACTATTCAGAAACAGCGGTTTATTTGAAATTATCAGCGACGGAATTGCTTTTGTATTCTCAAACATGGGCGTAAGCAAAGAAATTACAAATGCTTTGCCGGTTGCTATGCTTCGTCCGTTTAGCTCAGCTGGTTCACGCGGTTTCTTAATTGATTCTATGAATACTTTTGGTGCTGATTCTTTAACAGCCAGACTAAGCAGTATTTTTCAGTGCAGTGCCGAAAGTACTTTTTATGTAATTGCAGTTTATTTCGGATCGGTTAATATCAAAAATACGCGTTATGCTTTAGGAACCATGCTTTTAGTAGATTTGATCTGCGTTATTACAGCGATTTTTGTAGCAACTTGGTTTTTTTAAAAATCTGATTATTATCGGTCGATCCGATGGATCTCTTTTTACTATCGACATTTTAAAACCGGATTAAAATCCGGCTCTACAATATGTTCGAGCCAATGGCTCTTCTTAATTTTTTAAAACATAAGTTTTAGAAGAACCATTCAATCTTGTGCTTTTGTTGCGGTCTTTTAAAAAAACGGGAATATTGGTTAATCCAACGGATCTTTTTCTATTTCGATATTTTAAACCGGATTAAAATCCGGCTCTCCAATATGTTTCGAGCCAATGGCTCTTCTTAATTTCTTAAAATATAGGTTTTAGAAAAACCGTTCAATCTTATGGCAGCTTTGTCGCGGTCTTTTAAAAAAAAGGGAATATTGGTTAATCCGACGGATATTTTTCTATTTCAATATTTTGTAAACCGGATTAAAATCCGGCTCTACAAGATGTTGCGAACCAATGGTTCTTCTTAATTCTTAAAATATAAGTTTTAGAAGAATCATTCAATCTTGCGAAAACTTTTGTCTAGACCTTTTAAAAAACGAATAATATCGGCCGATCCGATGGATCTTTTTTAACTATCGATATTTTAAACCGGATTAAAATCCGGCCCTACAAAATGTTGCGAACCAATGGTTCTTCTTAATTTCTTAACCGCTAAAGTTCCGATAGGAACGAATCAATTTTGTAGCAACGGATTTTAATCCGTTGATTATTATGACGTCTGATTTTAAGTTCCATAGGAACGACCGATATCTTACCAAAAAAGAAAGTTAAATATTACAAAAAAAATAACCACGTCAAAGCAAAAAGATTTATTTTGCAATAAAAAAGAAGAATGGCAAACACATACCATCAAGTTTATCTTCAAATAATTTTTGCTGTAAAATATCGAAATGCAGTTATTGATGAAAAATGGAGATCTAATTTACTTGGTGTAATTGGAAATTTAATCAATGAAACCGGATGTAAAACGATTATTATCAACGGAGTTGAAGATCACGTTCATTGTCTGCTATCGTTAAAACCGACAATTACAATTTCTGAATTAATGAAAACTGTCAAGGCAAAATCGTCAAAATATATAAACGAAAACCAATTAACAAAGTCTAAATTTTCCTGGCAGGAGGGTTATGGCGTTTTTTCATACAGCCAATCTCAAATTGACTCCGTTTATAAATACATTCAAAATCAAAAAGAGCATCATCAAAAACAAAGTTTCAATAAAGAATGTCTAAATTTTCTGAACAAATTCAATGTGCAATACGAAGAAACATATATTTTTGAAGAACTAAAATAATTTTATGAAACTAAAATATCTTTTCATTATAATACTTTTGGCTGCCTGCCAAAAAGAACAGAAGAAAGCTGAAACAGCAGACTTAAACGCTATAGAAATTCCGGAAACTGCTGAAAACAGTGTACAAGAAACCGAAAAAAGTCCGCTGCAGATAGATACCATAATGCTTTCTGACGATAAAAATTCAAATATTAGTCACATTCTGGCAAACTTAATAGAGAAAGATGTAGACAAAGACAGTATTGTGACTTCTAAATTCAGACTTGATTTTTATCAAAATAAAACCAAAGTTGCTTCTTCAAATGTAGCAATCAAACAATATGAAAAAGGTGCAGAATGGTACGGTTCTTTTGGTTTAACTGATTCATCAGATAAAAATTCTTCATTTATAAAAGTTACCTCAGGATATCCTGCATGTGGTTATACGCATGACAATTATCTTTATTATTTAAAAAACAATAATGTAGACCTTGTTCATGAATGGTTCTCAATGTCAGACAGCGGCTGGGGAAGCTGGACCGAATTCATAAGCGGGGATTCTGAAAAAGATCCAAAATCCTTTTATTGCAAAACTGTTGCATTTGTACCGACAGACGATGATTCTGAAGATTCTGGAGTCGTACAATACTCAGATTCAATATCTTTTACTTTGAAAGGAGATAAATGGAAAAAGAAACTTCTTTCGGCAAAAGAAAAACCTTACTTCGAAAAAAAGATGACTTTTGATGAGTTTCATAAACAGCAATAAACTCTTTTAAGAGACCTTATTCAAATTCTTTCTTAGGTAAATAATTTCTAACTTTGTAAAAAAACAAAGAAATGATTGATTTTATATACCAGGATCCTTACCCAATTTTGAAGGATGATACGCAGTACCGCAAAATCACCTCTGATTTTGTAAAAGTTGAACAGTTTGGAGAACGCGAAGTTTTAACCGTTGATCCAAAAGGTTTAGAATTATTGGCAGAAGAAGCATTAACCGATGTTTCATTTATGCTGAGAACAACTCATTTACAAAAACTAAGAAACATTCTTGACGATCCGGAAGCTACAGACAATGACCGTTTCGTAGCTTACAATTTACTGCAAAATGCAACTGTTGCCGCAGAAGGTCAGTTACCAAGCTGTCAGGATACTGGAACTGCGATTGTAATGGCCAAAAAAGGAGAAAGTATTTTTACTGGTGTTGATGATGCTGAATGGTTAAGCCGTGGTATTTTTAATACGTATCAAAAGCGTAATTTACGTTATTCTCAAATTGTTCCGATTTCGATGTTTGAGGAAAAAAACTCAGGATCAAATCTTCCGGCGCAAATTGACATTTATGCTAAAAAAGGAGCTTCATACGAGTTTTTGTTTATGGCAAAAGGCGGTGGATCTGCGAATAAAACATATTTATATCAACAGACAAAATCGTTATTAAACGACAAATCGATGGATGCTTTTATCCGTGCGAAAATTAAAGATTTAGGAACTTCGGCTTGTCCTCCTTACCATTTAGCTTTGGTTATTGGCGGTACTTCTGCAGAAGCAAACTTAAGCGCTGTTAAAAAAGCATCTGCCGGATATTATGATAATCTGCCAACTACAGGAAATATGGCAGGTCAGGCGTTTCGTGACTTAGAATGGGAAGCTCGTGTTCAAAAAATCTGTCAGGAAAGTGAAATCGGAGCTCAGTTTGGCGGAAAATATTTCACGCACGATGTCCGCGTAATTCGTTTACCTCGTCATGCAGCTTCCTGTCCGGTTGGATTGGGCGTTTCTTGTTCTGCTGACAGAAATATCAAAGGGAAAATTACAAAAGACGGAATTTTCGTTGAACAGTTAGAAGTAAATCCAAAACAATTTTTACCAGAAACGGCGCCGCATTTAGAAGCTCCGGTTGAAATTGACTTAGACCAGCCAATGGCAGATATTTTGGCAAAACTTTCTCAATACCCTATTAAAACACGTTTAAAACTAAACGGAACTGTTATTGTAGCCCGAGATATTGCACACGCAAAAATTAAAGAATTACTGGATGCCGGAAAACCAATGCCGGATTACTTTAAAAATCACCCTGTTTATTACGCCGGACCAGCAAAAACTCCGGAAGGAATGGCTTCAGGAAGTTTTGGACCAACAACAGCTGGACGTATGGATGTCTATGTTGATGAATTCCAAAAACATGGCGGCAGTATGGTTATGCTGGCAAAAGGAAATCGTACTAAACAGGTTACAGATGCTTGTAACAAATATGGCGGATTCTACTTAGGTTCTATTGGAGGACCGGCTGCAATTTTGGCTCAGGATAATATCTTGAAAGTTGAAGTTGTTGATTTTGAAGAATTAGGAATGGAAGCTGTTCGCAAAATCACGGTTAAAGATTTCCCAGCTTTTATTATTACAGATGATAAAGGAAATGATTTCTTTGAGAATCTTTAGAGAGTTTAACCGCAAAGCACGCTAAGGTTTGCGCAAGGTTCGCAAAAAATATAATAAAAGCCGTCTCATGAGACGGCTTTTATGTTTCTTATATTTTAAAAGGCAGCGCGCTTTGCGTAATTCCTAGTGTACCTTGCGGTTAGATAAAACATTAAGCACTTTTATCTTCTCTCTCAAAGGCAATAAAATGCGAAAGTTTTCCTTTCAAATTATAAACCGGTGTAGCATCGACGCTGCATTTATAAGTTCTTCCGTCTTTTTTATAATTTTCGATTGTTTTTTTAAACGGAATTTCCTGTTTTATGGCTTCTTTAATTTCTTTTAAAACAGATTTATTGGTTGCCGGACCTTGAAACATTCTGGGTGTTTTTCCCAGAACTTCTTCTTCCTGATATCCTGTCATTCTTTTTATTCCGTTTGATGCGAAGACAATTTTCAAATCTAAATCGGTAATAAGAACGACTTCGTCTTTGATTCTTTCTTCAATTTTGAGGTCTTTTTCGTTCCAGGTAAATTGAGAAGAAATTTTATTCACCTTTTTCATATCGGCAAAAACAGCCTTTAATTCATTTAAATACTCATAATGAAGATCTAAGGCCAAAATTGGCACCAAAGTGCGGTTTATTATTTCTTCAGAGCTATTCTTTTTCATTATAAATGAATTTTAGAAATACTTTTCCCTCAAAGGTAGCACTAAAATTGCAAACTTTTCAACGAAAACCGTATTTAAACCGATTAAAATGCAAATTTTAACTGCACAACCACTGCTTTTTTTTCTTCTGTATTTAAATTACTAAGTGAAATTCCGAGTAATCGAACTGAATCTTTCATTTTTTCCTGATAAAGTAATTCCTGAATGGTTTCCATTATCAAACTTTTATCGGAAATAAAATAAGCCAGTGTTTTACTTCTCGTTTGCTGTGTAAAATCGCTGTATTTTATTTTAAGCGTTACTGTTTTTCCCGAAACGTTATGTCGCTTGAGTCTTTTTTCTAAAGAAATTGCAATTCTTTCAAGCTGTTCCAGCATAAAAATCTCCGATGAAAGATTTACATCAAATGTATGTTCTGCCGCAACTGATTTTGTAATTCGGTGTGGTTTTACTTCGCTGTTATGAATTCCTCTAACGACACTGTAATAAAATGTTCCCGATTTGCCAAAGTGCTTTTCTAAAAACTCTAATGATTTGCTTTTAAGATCTAATCCGGTAAAAATACCCAGCTGATACATCTTTTCTGTCGTTACTTTTCCAACGCCGTAGAATTTTCTAATGGGCAGTTCTTCCAAAAATGGAATAATTTCATCGGGATTTACTGTTTTTTGCCCATTGGGTTTGTTGATGTCGCTGGCAATTTTGGCCACAAATTTATTAACTGATATTCCGGCAGAAGCTGTTAATCCAACTTCATTTAATATTCGGGATCTGATTTCCTGTGCTAATAAACTGGCGCTTGGATTTCCTTTTTTGTTTTGGGTTACATCCAGATAAGCTTCATCGAGCGAAAGCGGTTCGACTAAATCAGTATATTCATGAAAGATTTTATGAATTTTGGATGAGATTTCTTTATAACGGTCAAATCTGGGACGGACAAAAATAATTTCAGGACAATATTTTTTCGCAAGAACGCCGCTAATAGCACTTCGCACACCAAATTTTCGAGCTTCGTAACTTGCAGCAGAAACTACTCCTCTATTTTCAGAACCGCCTACAGCTACGGGTTTTCCGCGCAAAGCAGGATTATCCATCTGCTCTACCGAAGCATAAAAGGCATCCATATCAATATGAATTATTTTACGATATACTGGCGTGTCTGACATTATGCAAATTTAAACAGGAAAGACATAAAAAGAACAGCAGAATTAGTTATAAATAGTATCAATTTTTAAAGATTAACAACTTAATGATCACAAACGAATCATTTTAATTATTTTTGTAGTTACACCCGAAATATTTAAAAATGCGAACATTTGTTATAGGCGACATACACGGAGGATTACTCGCACTTGAACAAGTATTGAAGAAAGCCGAAGTTACTACAAAAGACACTCTTATATTTTTAGGCGATTATGTTGACGGCTGGAGCCAGTCGGCAGAAGTTATTGATTTTTTAATCGACCTTAAAACCAAACAAAACTGCATTTGCATTAGAGGAAATCATGATCAACTTGCCTTAGACTGGCTTGAAAACCGACATGAAGATTTTGATGAAGAAATGTGGTACAAACATGGCGGAAAAGCTACTGTTGAAGGATATTCTAAAATATCTCCTGAAAGAAAAAAAGAACATATTGCGTTTTTTGAGTCTTTGAAAGATTATTATCTTGATGATGAAAACCGACTTTTTGTTCATGCCGGATTTACCAATTTAAACGGCGTAGTCTGGGAATATTTTCCAAAATTATTTTATTGGGACAGAACTCTTTGGGAATCTGCTTTAGCATTAGATCCAAAATTAAAACCTGATGATTTATATTATCCAAAGCGTTTTACCGTTTATAAAGAGATTTATATTGGCCACACGCCGGTTACCCGAATTGGACAAACTGTACCTGTAAACAAGGCTTGTGTCTGGAACGTTGATACAGGTGCGGCTTTTAAAGGTCCGTTGACGATTATGAACATCGACACCAAGGAATTCTGGCAGAGCGATCCGTTAAATGAATTGTATTCTAACGAAAAAGGTAGGAATTAATCAGTAAAAAACTAAATTTGCACCATCAAAATAATTAATATTTAAGTTATGAAAAAAGTTATCACATTTTTGTTTTTAGTATCCTTTGGATTTATTCAGGCGCAGCAGGCTTTTACTGGTAAAGGCGATGTTAGAGTAAATGTAGGTGCTAATCTTCAAGATGGCGGTTCAGGAATTCAGGGTTCTGTTGATTTTGGTTTAGGAGAAAATTTCTCTTTTGGATTTGTTGCTAATTATTTGCTTGGTGTAGATAATTTTAACGGTTTCTACCACAACAATCCAACTCCATACAATGATTACAAACCAGAATTTAAAGATCGTTTTGATGCTAAAGCAAGGATTAATGCTAATTTAAGCAGTGTTATTGGAGTTGAACAATTAGATGTTTACCCAGGTTTAAGTTTAGGTTTGCGTAATTTTGGAGGCCATGTTGGCGGACGTTACTTTTTTACTGATGGTTTTGGTGTTTTCACAGAAATTGGATTTCCAATTGCAAAATACAGTGACAACAATGATGTATTTGATCATTTAAACAATCAGGTTACTTTTAGTTTAGGAGCTTCTTTCAAACTAAACTAATTTAATTAAAAATCTACAGCAAAACATTCTATGTTTACTTTAAATACAGCATTATAAAAAATTGTTTTGCAAAGTATTATAAATTAAAAACCGCTCAAATATTTGAGCGGTTTTTGTTTTTATTTATTTCTGTTTTTTACTGTTTGGCAAATTTCTTAACGATTTTTTTTGCACCATTATTTAATTCTATAAGATAAATTCCTGTGCTTAGTCTGCTTACGTCAATTGTTCCTGAAACTTGTCCTGAACCCAGCTGCTGACCTAATGTATTAATAATTTTATACGAATAGCCGTTTGCTTCTGAAAGTGAAATATTTAATTCGCTTTCAACAGGATTTGGATATAATGCAAAACTTTCAGTTTCTGTTGTTTCAGTAATTCCTGCTGCGATTGGTTCGGCTTCAATAGTTCCAGAAGCTGTAATGTTTATTGTGTAATCTTCTACTTGTCCATAAGAGAACCCTTCACAAGATGTTGGAATCGCATTATATTTCATAGAAACTCTCATTCTAGTTGCTCCTAAAACTGCTGTTGCCGGAATTGTAATTGTTCCAGTTACCGGAGTAGTTTTTGAAGCTGCTTTTGTCCATACGGTTTCACCAGAATCTGCAAAATCACCATCCTGATTATAATCAATAAATACAGCATAACCTTCATTGTAAGTGGTTGATGTCCAAACCGGAGTTATGGTAATAGTGTAAGCACTTCCTCTTGCCGCATTGGTAGAAAGCGAAGTATAGTTTTCATAACCCGCAGTTCCTGTAGATGTATTGTTGATTGTTCCAAAAACAACTTTGCTTATTCTTTCATCTGCTGTGCTGTTTCCTTGAGATGCGCAATAAGAAACTGTTGCCGCTGTAGTTGTTACACTTACCGCATTACTCGCAGCAGAAACATTTCCGGCTGCATCTTTTGCTTTTACAGTAAAACTGTATGTTGTTAAAGCTGTTAATCCGGTTACGTTGTATGATGTTGTAGTAGAAGAACCTTTTAAAGTTGTTCCTTGGTAAATATCATATCCAGTAACTGCCACATTATCTGTAGAAGCTGTCCAGGTTAAATTTGTAGTAGTTCCAGTTGTTCCGGAAGCTGCTAAACCTGTTGGAGCAGATGGCGCAGTTGTATCTGTTGATCCAGAATATACCGCTCCAACACCTATTGCATAAAATGCATTTGTAGTTGCAATAACTTCCGCAGATCCTGCTCCGTATAAATCAATTGCAGACTGAATACCTGATGTTCTTGCATTGGCAAAAGTTGAGTTTGAAGTTAAATATACATCTTCTAATCTAAAGGCAATTTTCGCAGCTTTATCAATTCCAATTCCTGTTACATTGTATGAACTTCCTATATCATTAGTTCCTGTTTTTCCAACAGATAAAATATAAAACCAGTGATTAAAAACTCCTGAGTTAGTATGCACACCGCAATAGTCGTTACTGCTTGTAGGCGTACAGCTTACACTAATCCAATTAGTTCCTCCATAAGTGTCCGGCTGCCCTTCTGATTTTGGATTGCTCATTGAACGAAGTGCTACATGTCCGCTTCTTCTTTCAATATCTTCACCCACTAACCAAGTCGATTTTGTCGGTGCTGCACGATATTCGATACAAGCCGCCCAGATATCGGAAAAAGCTTCATTCATTGCTCCAGATTCTTTTTGGTATGCAAGATTTGCTGTATAGGTACAAACCGCGTGGCCAATTTCGTGTCCGGCAACATCCAAAGAAGTTAAAATATCAAATCCTCCTGTACCGCTTCCGTCGCCGTATGTCATAACACTTCCGTTCCAGAAAGCATTATTATTGCTTGAATATCCTGCAGCAATTAAATTGTAATGCACATAGCTTTTAATTTTTGCTCCGGCATCGTCATAACTATTTCTGCCGTGTACTGCAGACCAATAATCGTAAGTCATTTCGGCTCCCCAATGTGCATCAAGAGCGCCGTTGTCTTTATTGGTATTGTTATATTCTGCAGCCGTCCAGTTATTGTCAGCATCAGTAAAGTTTGTAGTTGGGTATGTAGCTGTTCTTGCAGAATTATAAGTTTGGATTCCGTTACCACGAGTTCCATCCAATAAAATATAAGAGGAACCGCTTAAAGTAGTTTGGATGGTTTGTGTACCGCTGTAGCGTGTTGCAGCGTTCGCGGCTACAATCGCTTTTTTAGCTGAAACAGTTTCTTTACTTTCACTTTTTGAAGCAGAAACTTTTCTTGCATGAACATTATCGTTCAGGTGTTTTATCGTCGCATTATAAAACAATGCTTTTCCTGTTTGTGCGTCTATGTACAAATCACCGCGGCTTAACGGCTTTGTGGCATAAATATCAAATTTGTAGGCAAGGCGGACTTTATCTGTAGTTCTTTGTTCACCCTGTTGTTCCATATCTGGCAGAAGAACCAATTCTCCAACAGGTTTTTCATACCCTATTTCTTTTGCATCTTGTGGTTTTTCCCAAAGATATTCTGATGCATGGGTATGACTGAGTGCTCTGTTAAAAGCTTCCTGCTGAGAAAGTGCAGGAGTTAGTTTTACATTTTCGATGTTGTAGTATTCTCCATTCATCGAAACTAATTTTCCGTTTTGAGAGTGCAGTGTGTAATTTGCAAATTCTACTTTAATGCCCTGCTCATACAGTTGAAATTTTTCGTGTGTATAACCTTGTTTGTCAGTTTCAGCTTTTACTTTTCTAAAAGACTGATTATCTTTCAATCCAAGCTGTTCTTTAAAAACTTTTTGAGAATCTGTCCCTTTGTAAGTCGACACATCACTAAATGTAATTAAACTAGGCTGTCCATTTTCGGATACATTTTTTTGGCTTACCCGTTTGTCAGTAACTTGCGCCGCTGCAGAAAGTGATAAAATAAGTAAAGCTGCGGTAATAATTCTTGGTAATTTTCTTTCCATAATAATTGGGGGTTTTTAAGTTTGGTTAAATAATTACAAACAAATCAATTAAAGTAAGTAAATACTTAAATTTTAAATAAAAGTATTTTAATTTTGTTAGATTATCGATGAAATTTGCCGTTAATCGACAAAATGCAACAATTTTTACTTTAAATTCACTTTTATTTAACAAACCATATAAAATTCTCAAATAAAAGTGCGAAATTTTGTATAGTTTAAACATTTAAACAACTGAAAAACAGCACAAAAATTTAAAAAGAGCTCTTTTTTAACATATATTTTTAATTTATTCTTACAAAAAAAGCCAGCTTATAAGCCGGCTTTCATTTTTTTATAATTTTTGCGTTTTTTAAATGTCCATTTCGGGAATTTCACCTTCAATTATCAAATCTGCTTCTGTAGAAGCAACAATGTGGTCAACAGAGACACCTGGCGCTCGTTCTAAGAGCTTAAAACCTTTTTCTGTTACTTCCAGAACCGCAAGTTCTGTTACAACCTTTTTTACGCATCCTACGCCAGTTAGTGGCAAAGTACATTTTTTAAGAATTTTAGATTCACCTGCTTTATTAACATGCATCATTGCGACAATGATATTTTCGGCGGAAGCTACTAAATCCATTGCGCCTCCCATTCCTTTTACCATTTTGCCCGGAATCTTCCAGTTTGCAATATCTCCGTTTTCAGAAACTTCCATTGCTCCCAGAATAGTCAGGTCTACTTTCTGGCTGCGGATCATTCCAAAACTAAAAGCCGAATCAAAGAAACTTGCGCCCGGCAATGTCGTAATAGTCTGTTTTCCCGCATTGATGATATCGGCATCTTCTTCACCAGCAAAAGGAAAAGGCCCCATTCCGAGAACTCCGTTTTCACTTTGAAACTCTACTGCAATATCTTCTCTAACATAATTTGCCACCAAAGTTGGGATTCCGATTCCGAGATTTACAAAATAACGGTCTTTAACTTCCTTTGCAATTCGTTTTGCTATATCTTCTTTTGTTAACATATCTATTAATGTGTCAATTAGTCAATTTGATAATTAGATAATTGTAAAAACTATCTAATTGACAAATTATCTCAATTATCTAATTTTTTTGGCGTACTGTGCGTTGTTCAATTCTTTTTTCAAACTTTTCTCCCTGAAAAATTCTCTGCACCATAATTCCCGGAATATGAATTTGATTTGGATCTAAAGTTCCAACCGGAACTAATTCTTCAACTTCAGCAATTGTAATTTTTCCGGCTCCCGCCATACAAGCATTAAAGTTTCTCGCAGTGCCTTTGAAGATTAAGTTTCCGGCTTCGTCACCTTTCCATGCTTTCACAATCGCAAAATCGGCTTTAAAAGCTTCTTCCATAATATGCATTTTACCGTTGAATTCGCGAACTTCTTTTCCTTCGGCAACTTCTGTTCCGTAACCTGCTGGTGTAAAAAATGCCGGAATTCCTGCCTGAGCAGCTCGGCAACGTTCTGCTAAAGTTCCTTGTGGTGTAAGTTCGACTTCTAATTCTCCTGAAAGCATCTGACGCTCAAACTCAGCATTTTCACCTACATAAGAAGAAATCATTTTTTTGATTTGTTTTTTCTGCAAAAGCAATCCCAAACCAAAATCATCTACACCTGCATTATTGGAAATACAAGTTAAATCTGAAATTGTGGTGTTTACCAATGCAGCAATTGTGTTTTCGGGAATACCGCATAAACCAAAACCACCAAACATAATTGTCATTCCGGTTTCAATGCCTGTAATTGCTTCCTGAACATTATTAACTTTTTTTGTTATCATAACAAATGAACTTTATTACTGTATATTTTTGATAAAAATAAGATTTTTAGATTGAATTATAACGATTTCGTAAAAATAAAATTAGGCATAAAAAAACATCCTTTTGCAGTTTCCAAATCAGGAAAAAGACAAAAGGATGTTTTATTTAGAAACTGAATTTAAGTTTATAACTCAAATTCGTCTGTATTTTGTTCTGTTTGTGTCGTATCTTTTACAATAGCAGGTCTTTGATAACAATCTACTTTTATTGAAAGGTTTTTAGGACGCTCAAATTCCCCTTTAGAAATTTGAAGATTTTTATCTGCATAACATTTTTTCATGAAATATCCCCAAACAGGTAATGCTGCAGTTGCTCCCTGTCCATAAGTCAAACTTTTAAATCGTGCCGAACGATCTTCACATCCAACCCAAACTCCAGTTACTAAGTTCGGAACCATTCCCATAAACCAACCGTCAGATTGATTTTGTGTTGTACCTGTTTTACCTGCAATTGGGTTTGTAAACATATATGGATAACCTGTCCAGCGATTATCTCCGCTTCCACCTCCTTGTGTACGTAAACGCACACCAGATCCACTTTCTGTTACTCCTTGAAGTAATTTTATTACTGCAAAGGCAATGTCTTTATTTAAAACGTCATGAGTTTCTGGAATTGGCTCATAAATCACCTCACCGCTTTTGTTTTCAATTCTGCTTAAAAACTGTGGTTTTACATAAACTCCCTGGTTAGCAAATGTACTATAGGCTGCAACCATATCTTCTACTGTAATATCTACAGCTCCTAATGCGATTGAAGGCTGTACCGGAATTTCTGTTTTTACTCCTAATTTTTTAGTTAATTCTACAACGGCTTCCGGACTTGTTCTATCAATTAATTTAGCAGAAACGGTATTGATCGAAGCCGCCAAAGCTTGTTTTAAAGTAACCATTCCTCTATATCTGTAATCAGAGTTTCTTGGCTCCCAGTCTGCCGTTACGTGGTGTCGACCTTTATGAATCATAAAAGGCCCATCAAGAATAGAATCGCAAGGAGACATATTAAGCTCTTCAATTGCCGTTGCGTAAACGAAAGGCTTAAATGTAGAACCTACTTGTCTTGCTCCCTGACCTACGTGATCGTATTGAAAATATTTGTAATTGATTCCTCCAACCCAAGCTTTAATGTTACCTGTTTGAGGTTCCATTGCCATTAAACCAGATTGCAAGAAGTGTTTGTAGTAACGAATAGAATCCATAGGTGTCATGACAGTATCACGCTCGCCTTTCCAGGTAAATACACGCATTCTGGTTTTTATTTTAAAAGAAGCAATAATATCTTCTTCGCTCTTATCCGTTTCTTTCATCTGAGCCCAGCGAACAGAATTTTTCATGGCCTGCATCATAATTCTATCCGTTTCTTTCTGAGTAATATTTACGAAAGGCGCATTTTTATTGTTTTTCTGTTCAATAAAAAACTGCTGCTGAAGGTTTTGCATATGTGCAGAAACTGCTTCTTCTGCATAATTCTGCATTCTTGAATCGATGGTTGTATAAATTCTTAAACCATCTTTGTAAATATCATAATCTGATCCGTCAGGTTTTTTATTTTCAGTTACCCATTTTTTCAAGTAATCACGAAGATATTCTCTAAAATAAGTTGCTGTTCCTTCACGGTGGCTTTCTAACTTAAATTTTAATGCGATTGGTAAAGCTTGTAATTTTTCTTTTTCAGCTTCTGAGATCATTTTTGCTTTAACCATTTGACCAAGAACCACATTACGACGGTTTTTAACTCCTTCCGGATTTCTAATTGGATTGTATAATCCTGAGTTTTTGAACATTCCAACCAGCATTGCTGATTCGTCAATAGTTAAATCTTTTGGCTCTTTTGAAAAATAGGTTTGTGCCGCAGAGCTTACTCCCACAGAATAATTTCCAAAATCGTAAACGTTGCAATACATTGCCAAAATTTCATTTTTGGTATATTGTCTTTCCAAACGAATGGCAATAATCCACTCTTTTACTTTTTGCAAAATCCTGAATGGAAGAAAACGAGAACCTTCACCATGAAACAACTGTTTTGCCAGCTGTTGTGTTAATGTACTTGCTCCTCCATTTGTTCCTAAACTAAAAACGGCTCTTAAAGTTCCGCGTCCATCAATTCCGGAATGTTCGTAGAAACGAGCATCTTCGGTAGCTACTAGAGCTTCTACTAAATTTTTAGGAAGGTCTGAATATTTTAATTGAGATCTATTGGTTTTGAAATATTTACCTAGCACAACTCCGTCAGAAGATATGACTTCTGTAGCCAGATTTGAATCCGGATTTTCTAAATCTTCAAAAGAAGGCATTGATCCGAAAAGCCCCCATGAAGCAAATAAAAAGAAAGCCAGAATTCCTAATAGAAAATAGGCAAAGATTCTCCAGAATTTCTTTTTGTAGTAATTAATATCCTTTACGGTTTTGGATTGATTGTTTTTTTTAGCAGCCATAACTATTTTTCTAATCTTTCTAATCTTTTTGTTCTATTCTAAAACCTACATCTGTAATACCTTCTAAAGCCTCGACTCCAGGAATTTTACCAGATTCTCTCACAGCTTGTTTAATATGAACTTTGTATTTCCCTTTAAACTTCACATCTTCTTTGTAGTATAGTTTACTTTCTTTAATATCAGTAAAACCATTTCCCATTAATGTACCGTCTGGGTTTGCCATTTGGTATTCTAAAGTATCTACTTTTGTAAAACCACTTGGTGTTTCAATAGCCACAATTAAAAATAAATTATTGAAAGGATAATTGTTGTTATCTCTCAAATTTACAAACAAATTGTACTTTTTGGTAGAGTCTAAAACTGGCAGGTCAAAGGTTACAACGCTGTCTTTGTGCCAGGCACTTCCCACAGATTTGTACTCATCGAATACTCTTTTTTTATCGCACGAAAAAAGAAGTATCGCTGCCAAAAGAAGAATCCCGCTATTTTTTATTCTCATTTTTTGTGATAATTATAGGTTTTCTAGGTTCAGCTGGTTTATTATCATTTGAATTCTGCTTATTCGGATTGTTTGAATTATTCGAATTTTTGTGCTTGTTCTTATGATTTGGTTTATTTGGGTTCTGTTTATTCTGCTGGTTTGGGTTTCCTCCCGCAGGCTTGTTATTGTTGTTGTTATTTGCCTGTTTTGTTTTTACCGGTGCTTCAACAACTGCACTTTCAGCATTTTGTTTCTTTTTGCGATTTGGCTTTTTCTTTCTTTTTGGCTGATCGAAACGAGTAAGACTCTCCTGACCCATTGCGTTATTAAAGTCTTTTTCAGGCTCTGATGTAACTTCGATCGCAAAATCTTCTAAAGAAGAAACTTTGTTTTTTTGTTTGTTTTCAGATATAATTTCTTTTACCTGATCGATTTTTAAAACGTGCCAGTTTGCAAAATTATTTGTGTAAGCAAACCACATTAAGCCTTTAAAAATATCTTGTTTTTGGCAGACAGCATCTCCTTTTTCGGTCACAAGTTTAGTATCGTAATCCGGAAAATCTTTTAATGCGTCCATGTAAGTATCTAATTCATAGTTTAGACAGCATTTTAATTTACCGCATTGTCCGGCTAATTTTTGCGGATTAAGTGATAATTGCTGGTAACGCGCTGCCGATGTATTGACACTTCTAAAATCTGTAAGCCATGTCGAACAGCAAAGCTCACGTCCGCAAGAACCAATTCCGCCCAAACGAGCCGCTTCCTGACGGAAACCAACTTGTTTCATTTCGACTCTGGTACTGAATTCTTTAGCAAAATCTTTAATTAAAAGTCTAAAATCGACTCTGTCGTTTGCCGTATAATAAAACGTTGCTTTCGATCCGTCTCCCTGAAATTCAATGTCTGAAATTTTCATTTCCAGTTTATGCTGAATCGCCAGTTCTCGTGCGCGAACTTTCATGGGTTCTTCACGGTCACGTGCTGTAGACCAGATATCAATATCTTTTTGAGATGCTTTTCTGTAAATTTTTGGCACTTCGTTACTATCCGGATTAACTCCTTTTTTCTTCATTTGAATTTTAACCAATTCTCCTGTCAAAGTAACAATTCCAATATCATGTCCAGGCGAAGCAACAGTTGCTACAATATCGCCAATACTTAAAGTTAATTTCTCTGAATTTCTAAAAAATTCTTTGCGTCCGTTTTTAAAACGAACCTCAACACAATCAAAAATCGCCTCTCCATTAGACGGGCTCATGTTCGAAAGCCAGTCAAAAACCGTTAATTTATTGCAGCTATCGGTGCCGCAACTCCCATTATTTTTACAACCCTTAGGCGCGCCGCCATCTGAGGTTGAACAACTTGTACATGCCATAATTATATATGTAGTGCTGCCAGAATGCAGCTTAAGTTCATAAACGTTTGATCGGTAAAGATAGTATTTTTTTTATTTTGCCATTTATAGATTATTCTAAAGGGGTGTTAAATAAAAAATTGTGGTTTTTTAAGATTCAAATTTTGTGACTCAAAACAAATAAACCTAGTTTTGAAAAATTATCTCAATTCCTTCATTAAAAAACAATTTAAAATATCTAAAATATAAAAATGAAATTTTCAATCATAACAAGCAGAAATGAAAAAGAAATCATAGTTAAAAGTTTTGATATTATTGAATACGAAATCCTTAAATCTAAAAAAAATGACGATTTTATTATTCTAAATAATAAGCCTTCCAATAATGATGCAATTTATTTACAGGGAATAATTACTGATAAAAACCTGTTTACTCTTGAAATAAGACTGGAATTCGAAAATGGTTTCTCGCAATACGGGATTGAAAATGTTTCTCAGGCAGATTGTTTAGCTATTTTTAAAAACTATTATGAAGGTCATTTACCCAATTTAGAACAATGGGAAGATATTACCAGATATATTAAACAACATTTTTATGACACAGAAATTGGTATAAATCAAGAAACTGTGCATCCTTCCTTCAATGATTACTTTAAAAATGATTTTTATTTCAGTATAAGTGATTTTTATTCTCCGTTTGGAAATGATGCCGGATTTGATGCCATGATGGAAGCTGAAAATTTTTTACGGAAAGATGATTCTAACAATTTTTATCTTATTCAGCTCATTGATCAAATTAATATTGAAAGTTATAATTATGATGAAAAGAAAGATAACAAAAATTTACATTTTATAATTCACGACCATAATGCAATTGTAGCTATTGGCTTTACGAACTTAAAAGTAAACGGTTATATTTTAGAAGATGTAAAAGAAAAAACACTTTCTTCTCTACATTTTCTTAATCAAGTACAAAAGCATGAAAATTACCAAATCATGATTTCAGATTTGAGTAAAGTTAAAGCCGAAACTTATGGTTCTTAAATTATTTTTTATGTCTTTCATCATTTCTAAATGTTATAATTTTTCTAAAATGGCTTATTATGTTCGTTTTATGCCGTAAATAGTCACTTTTACTTTTTATACTGAAATATATTTGCGATTTTTATGTTTTATCTTACAGCGCCGTTTGAAAACCCAGTCATTTCAAACAAACTGTATAAAACTTATTCCTTATTTCTAAAAATATATTTCAAAATGCAAGCACAAAACCAAATTGAAAGTTTTCTATTTCAAAAAAAATTTGATGAGGCAAGAGAATGCCTGAACAACGGAGAGAAATTTAACGATCAGTATCTTAAAAACAATTTTTCTCAAATTACTTCTATAATTTTTGAAGCTAAAGAAATTGACTTTTTCGACAGATTAATAAAAGCGGGGTTTATTGAAACTGATATTTACGAATTGGACAGTTTTGAAAGATCATTTTTTAATTCACTGACCAGATCTGTAAAAGATGATGATGAATCGTTATCTTTTTTTAAAGAATTAATGTCAAGAATTGACAATGTTAATGATGAAATCAGCGATCAAACACTACTAGGTTATTTTTTTGAAAAAGGTGTTTCTCCAAAAATTATAAAATCGCTTATAGAAGATTCCGGATGCAGTACTCAGTTTAAAAATAATGCCGGAGAAAATTTCATTCATAAAATATTAAATACGTACGGCTTAGAAACTGAAAAAGTCAAAGAATACATATCAATACTTCTTGATAACGGTGTTGATATTAACGAAAAGAATATAGTGGGGACAACTCCAATAATTCTCGCTGTAAAAAGAAACAGAAAAGACGTCTTGCAGTTCTTATTAGAAAATGGTGCGGATCCTAATGAAACTGATAATCAGGAAAACAGTGCTTTTTATTACGCTGCGGCCGAACAGTTTTCTATACCGATGTATGAACTTTTAGCAGAATCATCATCAGCCAATTTTAATACTATAAATAAAAACGGAAAAACTTTACTTACAGAGTATATTCGAATGATGTCGGATTCTGAATACGATCTGAATTCATTACAAAGATTATTGTCAGATGGAGCCGATTTAAATCACTGCGCGCAATATTATGGAAATCCAAAATCAGGTATTGATTATATTGTTGAGAAGAAATCAGGTATTTTAAAATCTGTTTTAGAGAATGTTTCTTTAGATGTAAACGAACAAGACAATCAGGGCAACACTCTTTTACACAAAGTCTGTGCATATAATGTGAACTATGATGCCGAAATGGCAAAAGAAACATACAGAAAAGTAAAACTATTATTAGATCAGGGTGCCGATATCTCGATTACAAACGATAAAGATGAAACGGCATTAATGCTGGCATCTGGAGACAACCTTAAAATAAAAACGGTTGAACTTTTAATGAAACAATAAAACTGATTATTTACTTAAAAAACTTTATACATGTCAATGTCATTTATAGTGGCCTGCGAAAACGGGAACAGAAAAATAGCCGAATTACTGCTTCAAAATAAAGAAGTCGATGTAAAATATACTGACGAAAGAGGAAGAACTGCACTTCATTATGCTGCACACAGAGGTTATCTGGATATTGTAAAAATTTTAACCGAAGAAGGCGCCGATATTAATTATGAAGATCATCAGGGAGAAACACCTTTATACTTTGCCTGTCTTCAAAAACAGAAACAAACTGCTTTATATCTTTTAGAAAACGGGGCAGAAATTACTAAGAATGATAAATACGGAAATAGCCTGCTGCATCTGGTAGCTCAAACTGCTCAAGTCGAAATTGCAACAAAGTTGCTTGAAGCAGGAATAGATGTTAATTTACTGAATAACAACGGAGAAAGTCCACTAATACTAGCTTCAACAAAACTAAACAGAGAAATTATTCAACTGCTTTTAGACAAAGGTGCCGATATTAATATAACAGATAAACAAGGAAATACTCCCTTATTATTCGCCTGTTATACCAAATCAATTCCTATGGTAACATTGCTTCTTGATAATGGCGCAGATGTAAATCACGTAAATCATTCTGGCGAAAACGCACTTTTAATTGCTTGTTACGAAACCAACAGAATACTTGCTAAATTATTAGTAGAAAGAGGAGCCGATGTATTTACATCAAACAACAATGGCTACTCGCCTATTTGGTACGCTTGCGCAAATAATCAAAAAGAAATTGTGGCTTTGTTTCTAGAAAATGGAGTCGATGTTAATTACAGCAAACCTGCTGCTGGCGATACTTCATCAATGAATGATTATCTGGACTGGATTACAAGTGCATCCAGCATTGCCAACGAATCTAGTTTTACACTAAACAGCTCTTACAGCTATGGCGGAGAAACTCTTTTGCATGTAGCGACAAAAAAAGGAAATCTGAGCATGGTAAAATTACTTATTGAAGCCGGAGCAGATATTAACATTCAGGACGAGTCTGGAAATACACCATTGCATTACAGCGCAGCCAATGGCAAAAAAGATGTTGTAAAATATCTCTTAGACAACAAAGCCGATGCTTCAATCGTAAACGTAAAAGAACAAAAAGCGATTGATTACTCAAACGTAAAAGGTTTCAATGAAATTACAGAACTAATCCTGAAATACGCTCCTTCGGGAACTGTTGTAAATCCAATTCAAACAGCACAACCAGTTCAAGCATCAAATACAGATTCTTCAAACTCAATGGAGGCAAAGAAAAAAGCGTTAATGGATTTAAAAGAACTTCTGGATGCCGGTATTTTGACTTCGGAAGAATTTGAAAGTGAAAAAAGTAAAATTCTGAAAGGGTAGTTTTCAAAGGATGTTATGTTTTTAAGAGTCATCATACAATAAAGCAATATGAATTTTTTCATTTTTAGGAACAAAAAAATGCCTTGGGGTGATTATGGCGATGCTCTGCTTGTAGGCTTTGCATATCCTGACCAAAAAGATGAATCAAAAATTTTGATAGACCGTACAGGTCCATTTGTTCCACCAATTTATACTTGGGCAAGAATGATTTTAATTTCCGACACGTTGAAACAAAAATTAGAAAAGTCGGATCTAAAAGGTTTTGAATATCAAAAAACTTTTTTCCATAAAATTGTCAATTTAGATTGGACAAAATGGGATTTAAATGGAGATAATCCTAAAGTATTCCCAAATGGAGGCGATCCGGAAAATTATATTTTTGGACAAAAACATAGTCCGGAAACTGTCGAAAAAATGGAAAAAATTTGGTGCTTAAAACTGGACAATAAAACACTAACAGGCCGAAGAGAAAGAAATGTTTCAAGCAATCAAGATCTTTTTATTATTGAAAACTCATGGACAGAAAATGACATTTTCAATAGTGAGGGTGTGGGTTATACTTTCTTTTCTGAAAAAGCAAAATTATGGTTTGAAAATAATGCTGATAATTTTGCAAATTTTGAGGCTTTCAATTCTAAAGTTGCAACACAGGAAGAAATTGATTTTGCCGTAGATTATATAAAACCAAGGCCTCAAAAAATTGATCCATTTGCTCATCTTACACCAAAAGACTGGAAAACATATCAAAAACTTATAGATCAGGCCAATAAATTCATAGCAAAATCAAATACTGACAAAACAGAAAAATCTAAGCTGATAAATATAAATCGAGCAATTGAAAGTTTAAAAAAGGCCGAACAAATAAGACCTTTAGCAAAAAAAGATCAGCAATTATTAAATAAATTAAGATTGTTTTAAAGTATTTTTTGAGTGATATGACAATTTGAAACCAAAAAGGAAAACAACAAAAAAGATATTCATTAAAATAATTCACAAATAGTAAAAGTTAAACTTAAAAAACATAAAATGATGTTTGATATTGTATCTGTAATCTCGAAGCATACTGCTTTTTTAGAAAATAAATTATTGCAGCTTGATCTAAGTCAAAGAAAAAGTATTAGCAAAGCTTTTATCAGGCTATTTTTTCTATTGCCCAATGCTAAAGAATGTATCAAACATCATTTAAAAATTGAAATTGAAGAAGATAAAACACTTAGTGATTTAGAAAATAATAATCTTCAATATTTTAAAGATGCATTAAAAAACTATAATGCTGAAATTGACGAATATGCAGACAATTTTGAAGAACTCGAACCAATGGAAATCAACATTATCAGCGGATTTGAGAACTGCATACATGCGTCTCAAAAATCAGAATATGCTCTTTACAATTTTTTATTACTGATTGATATTCTGGATTATTATGAAAATTTCTCCGAAAAACGTGAATACTGGAACAATCTTTTAAAAGAAGAAATTGAGTTTCAACAGAGAATTGCAGAACAGATTTCAAATGGCGAAAGTATTGAAGAAAATGTCTATTTAAATCGTTACCAAAAAGTTCTGTTTGATGAAATTTAGAATATAAAATTCTAATAAATAATTTAAAAACGAAATCAGAAAATTTTAATACAGAAAAAATCTTTGGTAAATCTGCTAAAAAAACGGGTTTTATGGTTCACGAATTAGACGTTTATTAATACAAAAAAGTCAAGGTTTTCAAATCATTGAAAATGAAATAAACAACTATGATGAGGAGTAATTTCATTATGTTATAATTTATGAAAATGGAAGACAAAAAAACAACTGTTTTGTACAACGAAGAAAAATCAAGTAAATGGCCTCGAAAAGGAGATTTATTTTATTTAAAAACAACAGACGGTTATTATTTTGGCCAGGTTTTTTCTGAAAGAATGAAAATCGGTCCATTTAAAAATGCATTACTTGTATGTTTTTTCAAATCTAAATACAATTCTTTATCCTGTAATATTGAAAATATATCGAGAGAATTGCTCACTCCTCCTATCATCACAGACAATTCATGCTGGAAAAAAGGAATTTTTAAAACTATAACAAACCAAAATATTGATGAAGAATTATTTAATCGATTATTATTAGTTAATCCTTTAAACAATAGAATTTATAATCTTGATGATCACTTGTATGAAAATCATTTAAAAGGTATGATACTAGCGGAAAGAAGTCTTAATTTTTATAAAGCAGTAATATCTTCAATAGAAAACGTAATAAATTAATTTTGAAGAAAATGAAAAAATAGCCGTATTGTATTTGTCTGGGAGACAAACTTATTATTAATCTATTTAATAATGAAATTGAAGAATTAATAGATTGTTCAATGGATGGAGGTGCTCCATTATATTTCATAATGGGTACAGATGCGTGGCTGGAAATACAAAAAGAAGAAGAAATTATAAGTCTTGTTGCCCGAAATTATCATAAAACATATTTTTCCTGTTCAATTGATAATGAAACTTTTGAAAAAATAAAATTCTATGAAGAATGTGGGATAATTGTAATAACATGTTCTAAAAGAATTTCCGGCAAAAGATTTGACAGAAAATTTAAATGCTGATTCAACTATAGCAGACGTTGACGAATGAATTGAGAATAAAATTAATTCCGAAAATATGGATTTAGAAGGCCTGATATTTTGTTATTATATAAAACAGGCAAGAAAAAAATATCATGGAAATCATTATATAGATTAAGAATTAATATCAGATTATTAATAGTCTTAATTAAGTTTCCTTAACCGTAATAATCTTAACCGGACAAGCTTTTGCCGCCAATTCGCAACTCTCTACAATCGCATGATTTGGCGATTTTAAAGTAAAAAATCCTTTTGCGTTCTGCGAATGTAACAAAACCGATTTTCCGTCTTTTTTTGACATTTGAAAGTGAACCGGATCCATTTCGACACAATAATTACAGCCAATGCATTTGTCTCTTTGCAAAGTGATAATAACCATTACGCTTCTACAATTTTATATAGTTTGTCTGACATTCTGATTCTAAATGGAAGTTTCAAACTGCAATCGTCACCTTTTGTTGCTTTTTCTCCAGCAATATCGTTCACAAACATTTCTTCAATAATCATTTCCTGAGCGCCTCTACTTGGACCTGTAACGAGAATTTTATCGCCGACTTTAATATCGTAAGCTTCAATTTTAAATTGTCCAACTTCTGCTTTTGGGAAATAATGAGTTCCTTTCCCCACATAAACCTTTTTCTGAGTCGCTGCAGAACCTGGAATATCGCTCCACTCCCCTAGTTCTTGACCCAAATAATATCCAGACCAAAAGCCGCGATTATAAACCGTGTTTAAAGCTTCCATCCAAACTGTTGTTTTTTCTTTTGAGAAAGTTCCTTTATAATAGGCGTCAATAGCTTCGCGATAGGTTTTAGTGACGGTTGCCACATATTCCGGTGCGCGTCCACGTCCTTCTAATTTTAAAACCTGAATTCCAGAATCTATAACCTGATCTAAGAAATCGATTGTACATAAATCTTTTGGCGACATCATGTATTCATTATCCAATTCGATTTCAAAACCAGTTTCCTGATCTATAACAGTATATTTTTTTCGGCAGTTTTGCTTACATGCACCTCGATTGGCAGATGAATTATGTGAATGCAGACTCAAATAACATTTACCTGAAACCGCCATACACAAAGCGCCATGACCAAAAATTTCAATTTCGACTAAATTTCCGTTTGGCCCTTTGATTTGTTCTTTTTCAATTTGTTCAGTGATTTTCTTGACCTGACGTAAACTTAATTCACGACTTAAAACCATTGTATCAGCAAATAAACTATAGAATCTGATTGTTTCAATATTGGTAATATTCAACTGTGTCGAAATATGCACTTCCATTGCAATAGACCTCGCCATTGCAATTACAGCTTGGTCAGACGCAATTACAGCTGTAATATTAGCTTCTTTGGCTTTAATTAATAATGTTTTTACAACCGATAAATCGTGATCGTAAATTATGGTGTTTAATGTCAAATAGCTTCGAACATTTTTGGTTTCGCAGCGTTTAGCAATCTCTGGTAAATCTTCGATCGTAAAATTTACTGTCGAACGTGCACGCATGTTCAGCTGTTCAACACCAAAGTAAATAGAATCGGCTCCGTTATCAAGTGCAGCTTGTAACGAATCAAAGCTCCCTGCTGGAGCCATTAGTTCGATTTTGTTGGTAAGTGTCATTGTTTTTGCTTTGTGTTTCCAAGGCTTAAACCATTGGTTATATTCGTTTTTCGAATCTAGTCTTAACAATCGGCAAAAATAATATGGTCGTAGATTACATTTTATGATTTAAATCATGGTTTATATTTTAAAAACTATTCGCAGCAATTTATTTAAAAAAAATAACCCACAGTTTAAACCGTGGGTTATGTAGTATTCTGTAACGTTGAATGTTAATTTACAATTTTATATAATTTATCTGACAAACGAATACGGAAAGGAACTTCAAAAGTAACCTTATCACCAATTTTAGCAGATTGAGTTTCTGCTCCGTTTACTACTAATTTTTCTAAAACCATTTCCTGATCTCCAGTTGTTGGCCCGGAAATTAAGATTTTGTCTCCAGCATTAAGTTCGTGGTTTTCTATAGTAAATTGTGCTACTTGCGCTTTAACGTAGTAATGTTCTGCTTTTCCAAGTAACACTTTTTTGATTTTTATTTTCTGACGAATATCCGCTGCTTTTTGTGCTGTTGCCAAAGCCGTTTCCGGCAGTTCGCCTGAATGTTTGAATTTCAGGTTTTCAGATTTTCCTTTTCTGAACACTTTATTTCCAACTTGTTTTCCGGTTCTTAAACGAACCTGGTCAACCAAAGGCATGTGGATAATTTCCAGACATTCTGTAGAACAACAGTTTTCCATTGCTGCTTTACATTCATCACATTGAATAAACAATAAGTGACAACCGTCGTTCTCGCAATTCGTGTGATTATCACAAGGTTTTCCGCATTGGTGGCATTGCGAAATAATATCGTCTGTAATTCTTTCGCCCAGACGATTATCAAATACGAAGTTCTTTCCGATGAATTTACTTTCTAAACCTTCTTCTTCAAGTTGTTTTTTGTAATTGATGATTCCACCTTCCAGCTGGTACACGTTTTTGAAACCTTGATGTTTAAAGTATGCGCTCGCCTTTTCGCAACGGATCCCGCCTGTGCAATACATTACGAGGTTTTTATCGTCTTTATGATCTTTAAGCTGTTCGTTGATAATTGGCAAACTCTCTCTAAAAGTTTCAACATCTGGAGTAATGGCGCCTTTAAAATGTCCTACTTCACTTTCGTAGTGATTTCTAAAATCTACTACAATTGTGTTTGGATCATCCAATATATCGTTGAATTCTTTGGCTTTTAAATGAACGCCAATATTAGTTACATCAAAAGTTTCATCGTTAAGACCATCTGCAACTATTTTGTCACGTACTTTGATCGTTAATTTTAAAAACGAATGATCATCATGTTCTACGGCTTCATTCAAACGAATGCCTTTCATAAAATCGTAAACTTCTAAAGTCGCTCTAAAAGCTTCCAGATTTTCTTCCGGAATACTCATTTGAGCATTTATTCCTTCTGTGGCAACATAAATTCGGCCAAGTGCATCGAGTGCGTTCCAGGCAATAAATAAATCGTCGCGAAATTTTTTTGGATCTTGAATTTTGGCATACGCATAGAAAGACAACGTAAGACGTTGTTTACCTGCATCATCGATCATGATGGCTCTTTCTTCTGCGCTTAAAGTGTTATACAGTTGCATGCTATAAACAGTTTTTAAGTTTAGAATATATTTTTTTGCAAAAATAGGTAAAAAGGCTCAAAGTTGCAAAGTAACAAAGTGACAAAGGTTTTTTTAGCTTTAGTGCATAAAAAAAGCACCAAATGGTGCTTTTCTAAATCTTTGTCGCTTTGTTACTTTGAACCTCTGTCCCTAAAACTTAGAAACTTAGTACCTCAGCAACTTAGAAGCTTAAAAAAAATTAACAAAACTCGTTAAACGCATCTTGCAAGTTCTCAGCGATCATTTCAGCTGGACGTCCTTCGATGTGGTGACGCTCTAACATGTGAACCAATTCTCCGTTTTTAAACAAAGCCATAGATGGCGAAGATGGAGGAAAAGGAAACATGTGTTGTCTTGCAGCATCAACAGCTTCTTTGTCAACTCCTGCAAAAACAGTGATTAAGTGATCCGGTTTTTTAGCTCCCTCTAAACTCATTTTAGCTCCCGGACGTGCATTTCTTGCAGCGCAACCGCAAACAGAATTTACAACAACTAAAGTGGTACCTTCAGCTTTGATAGCATTCTCAACAGCTTCAGCACTATGTAAATCTTGAAAACCTGCAGCTGTTAATTCAGCTTCCATTGGTTTCACCATTTCTTGTGGATACATATTTTTATTCTTTTAAATTTTACTTTTGATTTGCAAAGTTACAAAGTTTACTCGCAACTACTTAATTTGAAGTATAAAGTTTTGTTATAGTTAAATAATATATTTCGAATAAAACCTGTCTTTTAAGATGAAAGCTATTTAATCACCCAGATTCTCCTTTATGTTTTTATGTGGAAATTGATAATTATACTTTTTCAAATGACTGTTTCTGCCCTTAACCTGATGCCTGGTGGTTAAAATGGTTTTTTTATTGTGTTCTGGAATTTCAATTGTAGAAAGATAACTCGTTATGTATTTTTTTAATATTTGAATATTATCGAGCCCTATTGAATAAATTGTTTTCTTTCCTTCGTTTTTAACATTTACAAGATTAGCTTTTTTCAATTCTAATAAATGCTTTGATATTGTAGATTGTGCCAGAGGTATTAATTCAACTATTTCACCGCAAGTCCGGTTATTCCTTCTCCATAAAAGAGTCATGATCTGAATTCGTGTTGGATGTCCTAGTGCTTTACAAATCTTCCCAATAGATTTTGTTTCCATATCAAAATCTAAGCGCTTGCTAATTCCCATGTAACCTATAAATATTACTCATTATCGTAAATAGCCGATGATAATAATCCTATTTTATCTTTTTAAAAAAGAAACTAGTTTTATATTATTACGGAATTAACAAATCTAAATAGTGTTACTTTATTTTAAGTCCACTAAAAGCATTAAAAATATAACAATAAGACATTTTTACCTAAACGAAACAAAGCATTAATTTCCATTAAACAGTTTAAATTTAAAGACGTTAATGCTTTTTTTCGATAAATAAAAAGATGTTCTCAAAATGGTATATGAGAATAATTTAAAAATAGTCAGAAGAAAAATATGACGCAGATTGCCTTACTTATTATTTTTTCTTTTGATACGGATAAGTTTCATAAACCGTATTGTCTTCATTGATAGTAAATCCTTTTTTAGCATCTTCTTTCCCTTCATTTATTAAAGCCATAATTTCTTCTTTTGGTCTGCCTTTTTTATACCAGCAGATTCCCTTATAAAACTTTACATCAGAAAATTGAGGATAGATTTTTAGTGCTTTATCAAAAATTGCAATTGCTTCGTCTAACTTTTGGAGTTCATATTTCGCAATTGCCTGATAAAAATAGGCTGTAGGATGTTCCAATTGACTTCTGTTTTTATAGATGTCGTTTACATAATCATCAAAACACTTTTCCGCTTTTTCATATTCGTTGAGCTGTAAATAGCAAAGTCCGGTATAAAAGTTATAGGTATGATCCATAACATAACTGTTTCCATACAGTTTGATACATTCCTCAAAATCGGCGATGGCGCTTTTGTATGTTTTGGCAAAAATACATTTTATAAATCCTCGATAAGGAAGCCATTCCTGCTTATTGTAAAGAACTGCTTTGTCCAGATAAGGCATTCCGATTTCGTACTTTTTGCATTTAAAATACGGCATCGCTTTTAACTGCCATAATTGAGCGATAGTACTGTCTTTTTTTAAACCTTCATCAAGACAGGCCTGCCATTTGGCCATTTCTATATTGTAATCGTGTTTTTCGGCACAATTGGTTAAATATTCTTCTACAATTGCATCTTGTGCTTTGTTGAAAGAAACCTGTCCGAAAGAGAAGAGTGTAAAAAAGAAGCTGATTCCTAAAGTAATGTTTTTCAAAGGCTATGTTTTTGAGTTGAATTTGTTTGAAAGAAAAATCACTCTAAATAACGCTTTTAAAAATGGAATTTTGGGACATTTTAAAATAACTTTAACATCTTCAAGAAAAGTAGTTTCTTCATCTAAAAACTTAAAAATCAGTTTCGGATTTCCTTTTTTGAATAATGAAGAAAAAATCGAACTTCCTAGCTCGTTATAACGATACAGAATATCCAGAAGCAGTAAATCGTAAAACCAAAATCTGGATTTTTTATGAAAGTCTTTCATTTCGAAATTATCTTTTTGAAGAAACTCAATTAACTCGGAAGATTTTTTATCTGAATTTTTAAAAGTATAACCCGTACTTGCCTTTGTCCATCCACCGGCCGTGCCGATACTTAAAACACGCTTCGTATTCTTTTTCCAAAACGGAAAACAAGTCATTGGAATACTTCCTTGCTCTTTTTCGATAATTTCAAATTGTGATGCGTCCAGTTTTTGAAGATAAAGCTCAATTTCATTTTCGTATTCTTCAATCGGAAGCAGTTTTTCCGAAAACAAAGTATATTCTACCAAAGCTTCGGTTTTAGAAGTCGGTAAAACATACATAAATCTCGTATTCCCTTTTTGCTCTACCGAAAAATCCATGAAAGTGGCTTCATCGGGATTAAAAACTTCATTTTCCGATTTTATAAACCAACCCACAAAATGTTGCTGCAAAACGGGAAATTTGCTCTGATTTTCGGCGAAAGCCTTTGTATAAATACTGTTTAAAAGAAAATTACAAGTGTATCGGTTTTCTAAGGTTCCAACAAAAACATGTGTTTCGAGTTCATTAATGTCGGTTACTTTTTCGTTTAAGAAAGTAATATTTTGAGATTTTGAGATTTCATCAAAAACAAAAGTGTAGAAATCTAATCCGCTGATTTTATTATAAGTATATGGATTTATTTCAAGATCTCGTTTAAAATTTGCATTAGCAAACAAAGCAGAATCCCATTTTTTAGAAATAACAGAATCCCAAACTGATTTTTCTTTTTCCCAAAAACACCAGGTTCTGTCATTGGTTTTCTTTGCATCCTGATCAAGCAGTAAAATTGATTTATCAGTAAATTTTCCAGATAAAATCATTTTATAAACCGTCATTAAAGATGCCAGCCCGGTTCCTGTAAAGATGTAATCGAAATGTGGGATTTGCGAAGAATTCATTCTCAAAAATAGGAATTTTATTCTTTTAGTTTCTCCAAAAGCTGTTTAAAATCCTTTTGGCTGAGATAAAAATTGTACTGAAAAATAATCTCATTCTTTTCATTCAAAACACACAAAACAGGATAAGTAATTTGTTTGTTGATGGTTCCCAACTGTAAAGCCAGTTCATGAACGCCGACATTATTTCCCGTTGGTTTGTATTTGAATGTTTGGTTTTGAAAAGTAATGTCTCGTTTTTCCTCGGCATTAAAATCAATAAAGTAAAAATCAGAACTCAGTTTCTCGATAATTTCCTGATTTTTAAAAGTTGTCGCTTTCATTCGCTGGCAAAACTGACACCAATCGGTATGAATAAAAACGATGATTTTTCGTTTTTGAATTTGCTGTAAGCTGTCTACTTCTTCAAAAGTCCTGCCTTTTAACTGGCAGAATCCTGTTGAAGTTATTCCCGAGAAAAGAATGAGTAGAAATAGCTTTTTCATTTGTTTTTATTGTTGTTGTTTGCCACAGATTTCACAGATTAAAAGGATTTTTTTGCCACAAATTGCACAAATTTTCTATGCCAGGCTGGGCGGAGTCGAAGCCACGTCCAATTGGAACGTTTTTCGACTCTGCTCAGGGTAACACAGCAATAAATAAAATCCTTTTAATCTGTGAAATCTGTGGCAAAAAAATTCGTGTAATACGTGGCAAACGAATCTTTATCTAAAAGTATATCGCAATCCCAAAAATCCTCGAATAGTCTGGTTTTGTCCATAAACATAAGTCGTATCAAAAGTCAAACCGTACGGATTATCAGGCGTAACCAAAACTTTTCCAGCCGAATCATATTGCACATTTTTATCAAATGGATCATTCGTTCTCGAAATCAAAAACGGATTATTTTGTTTTGGTGTAAAGTTCAGCAAATTTTTAACGCCGCCGTAAACTTCAAAATCCTTCCACCCAGAATACGTAAACTGAATATTCTGAATACTGTACCAAGGCGATTTCGGACTTCTCGGATCGGTTTCGCTCAGCAAAGGCAATTTCATAGGACTATAAACATTTCCTGTATAATCTAACGACAAATTCCAAGGTTGGATTTTATACGAAATACTCCAAGTTCCCGTAAAGTTTTCTGTTAAAAAAGGTCTTTCAGAAATGCCGTCCTGCACATTTTTATTGTCTAAAACCGTCGCACCCAAAATAAATTTTAATCCCGAAGGAAAATTTAAATCAACATTCGTACTGATTCCCTGACTCAATGCATAACCATCAATATTATCATAAATGATTTTATTTGGATCTGATTCGTAATCTGAAATTATCTTATTACTGAATCTCGTGTAAAAAGCCGTAGTCTCGATTCCCATAAAAGTGCCATTTCCGAAATTGATTTTCTGAATATAATTCAAATTTACATTTACCGATTTCTCTGGATTCAGATTGTTAGCAATCACAACATCGCGTGAGCCTGTAAGCGCGGCGTGATCTTCAGTAAACAAATTCACAACTCTAAATCCTGTTCCAGCATTTAGTCGGAAAATCGTGTTTTCATTAGCTTTAAATCGATATGCAAATCGTGGTGTAAAAATTGATCCGTGAATGGAGTTGTAATCATATCGCATTCCTAACAAAACCTGACTTTTTGGAGAAAATGTAATTTCGTCTTGAACAAAAATCCCAGGAAGCCAAGTGTTTTCAGCTTCTTTTGTTGTGGGTGTATTATCATCGTAATATGTATAACGGCTTGCGATTCCAGCCAAAAGATCGTTTCTTCCAATCTTTTTATCCCAAGTCAATTGCAAAAATCCAATTTTCTGATTGGCGATATAAGAAGTTGTTCCGTATCGACTGTCTTGATAATGTACGTTTCCTGAGAACGAAAGCATTAGTTTTTCTTCAAAAGGTAATTGATAACTTCCGATCAATTCGGCTCTTTTCGTATAAATGCTTTCTCCGTAGATTTCGTCTCCGCCTCGATATTTCTTTTCCCAACGAATGTCTCCGCCCCAGCGGTCTTCGTACATTCCGCGTGCCGCAATGGTAAAAAGGCGATTGTGATTTCGTTGAAAACTCCATTTATTGAAAACCGAAATACGTTCAGAAAGCGTGACATCGGTAAAATTATCATGGTCTTTATCGATAACCTGATCGTAATTAAAGTAGTTTACACCAATAAGCGATATTGCTTTTTTGCCGACATTAAACTTCGCACCCAAATCGAGATTACTTTCAAAATAAGAAGTCGTAAAATAATCCGCAGAAAAAGTCGGCGCATTGGTTGGGTTTTTAGTAATAATATTGATTAAACCGCCGACAGCTTCACTTCCGTAAAGAGACGAAGCAGGGCCTTTTACAATCTCGATTCTTTCAACCAAAGAATTCGGAATTCCAGATAAACCATAAACCGTCGAAAGACTGCTCACAATTGGCATTCCGTCGATCATAACCAAAGTGTATGGACCTTCCAATCCGTTTATATGAATATCTCCAGTATTACAGACACCACAATTCAACTGCGGACGAACGCCATTTATGTTTTGAAGCGCATCATAAATACTCGGCGTTGGGTTTTTCTTGAAAAAGGTTGGAGAATAAACCTCAACCGGAACGGCACTTTCTAATCGTTTTACAGGTTTTAAAGTTCCTGAAACCACAACTTCGTTCAATTCGTTGTTGTCTTCCTGTAATTCAAAATCAAGATTTAAATTTTCATTTTCGAGTACTGAAATTCTTTGGGTTACAGATTTGAATCCAGTCGAGGTCACAACGATTTTATAATTCCCATTCGGA
This sequence comes from Flavobacterium ginsengiterrae, assembly GCF_039539785.1. Classification (NCBI taxonomy): domain Bacteria; kingdom Pseudomonadati; phylum Bacteroidota; class Flavobacteriia; order Flavobacteriales; family Flavobacteriaceae; genus Flavobacterium; species Flavobacterium ginsengiterrae. Next base: position 507,265 of record NZ_BAABDU010000003.1, read on the forward strand.
ACATTTTCCAATTTATAAAATCCTAAAGAATCGGTTTGAGTTTTAAAGTTGGTATTTAACAAAGAAACTTTAATTTCTTGAACAATAGGAGTTGATGATGCTACTTTTCCAGAAATGTTTTGAGAGTAAATGTTTTTAGCAGTGAGTATTAATATTGTCAAAAATAAATATTTCATTATTATAAAATTAAATTTAGACAAATCTAAAAATTAAATTTGACAAATGATTATTCTAAAATCAAAAATTTTCAAACGGATTGAATTCAATATGTTAGATTTAAAAAAACAAACCATATAAGTCATATAAGTAAATTTATTTTTAGTTTAAATGAACTTATATGACTTATATGGTTTAAAAAACTATAAAAAATCCTCGTCGATAAGCTCCTTATTAATTACCGCTCCCGCGAAAGATCCTGTAGAAACCGCCAAAGCCACAGAACGCATTTGAGTTGTTGCATCTCCGCTTGCATAAATTCCCGGAATGTTGGTTTTCTGCATAAAATCGACTTTCAAATAGCCTTGTTCGTTTATTTCACAGCCTAAATCTTTTGGAAGCGAACAATGCTGTTCAAACGGAACTCTGGCGTAAATAGCTTTTACATCTATTTTTTCTCCATTTTTGAAAATGATATTTGAAACATAACCCAAATTGTGTTCGAAAGCCTCTATTTCTTCTTCTAAAATCAAAACGCCTTTTTTCTTCAGGATTTCGGTCTGTTCTGATGTTAGTTCTGATTTTCCGTTAGTGCATAATCTCAGGTCTTTTGTCCAGTTTGAAATCAGTTTGGCAAATTCAAATCCCATTTCTCCATTTGCAATAATCGCTGTTTTTTCATTTTTAACTTCGTAACCATGACAATACGGACAATGCAAAACCGAAATCCCCCAGCAATCTGCAAACCCTTTTATTTCTGGAAGCAAATCTTTTACGCCAGTTGCAAATAATACTTTTCGAGCCGTGAAAACATCTCCAGATTCGGTTGTGATTTCAAAACCATTTTCTGTTTTGAGTGCTTTTACCGCAAGTCCGTTATAAAACTGCACCGTTTTATACAATTCTACCTGAAGTTTGGCTTTCGCAGAAATTACAGCGGGCTTTTCACCATCTTGTGTAATAAAATTATGAGAATACGGTGTTTGTCTGTTGCAAGGCAGTCCACTGTCGATAATTAAAACCTGACGCAGAGCACGTCCTAAACTCATTCCGGCAGATAATCCGCTGTAGCTTCCGCCGATGATAATTACATCAAAATTCTTTTGTTCCATAACTAATGCTTTTAATGATTTTGTTTTCTGTGTAATTTGTAATTAATCAAATGCCCGATAATCATTCCGATTCCTCCAAAATAAATAAGATCGAGATGTATTTCTAAAAGAAGATCTGTCAAAATACTAATCCAGATTAATCCCATTGAAACTATCAAAATTGAAGAAACCAAAAGAGTTGATTTTTTCGTAATTTTGAAAACAGCAAATAAGCCTATCGAAGCAAATAGTAAATCGATAATTGGATTATGACTTAAGCCCAAAGGAAGGATTGTTAAAAGTGGAAAAATCAAACAATGAACAAGACAAATAGTGGCGCTTGAAATTCCTAAAATATCGTAAAAGGATGAGGTTATTTTCTTCATTATCTGTACATTTGTTTAATGCAATTTTGTTGCAAATATACACAATAAAATCAATTGCAACATTGTTGCGTTAATTTTTTAATTCAAAATAAAATGAAAACTACACGTAACACCACAGCAAGGACGGCCGTTTTAGAGGTTTTTGACAAATCTAAAACTGCGCTGTCTCACACCGAAATTCAAAAACAATTGAACGATGTCTGCGATCGCGTTACTATTTATAGAATTCTTGATCGTCTCGTAAACGAAGATATTGTTCACAAAATTTCGAATCTAGACGGAACGGTAAAATATGCAAAATGCAATCATTCGCATCAGCGTGTACACATTCATAATCATGCTCATTTCAGCTGTGAAAACTGTCATGAAATTACGTGTCTGGAAAGTGTAAAACCAAGTTACATTATGCCGCATAATTATAAAGTAAATGAGATCAACTTTACGCTTTCGGGATTATGCCCGAAATGTTTAAATTCTAACATTTAACTTTTAGACTCGTCTAAAAATATTGTTTCGCGAATATAATTTTTCTATATATTTGTGAAAACAATACTTTTACAATGGGTAAATCTTTAGAAGAGGTACACGAATCTGTCTCAACAGAACATAAAAAAACAGGATTTAGAAAAATTTTAGCCTTTTTAGGCCCGGCATATTTAGTCAGCGTTGGTTATATGGATCCAGGAAACTGGGCGACAGACATTGCCGGCGGAAGTCAGTTTGGTTATACTCTTGTCTGGGTTTTATTGATGAGTAACTTAATGGCTTTGCTGTTACAAAGCTTAAGTGCAAGACTCGGAATTGTAACGCAGCGAGATTTGGCACAGGCTTCTCGAGAAACCTATTCTAAATACATCAACTACGTTTTATATTTCCTTGCCGAAATTGCGATTGCTGCCTGTGATCTTGCTGAAGTTCTCGGAATGGCAATCGGAATTAATCTTCTTTTCGGAATTCCACTTCTCGAAGCAGTTTTAATTACCGTTCTAGATACATTTTTACTACTTTTCCTGATCAATAAAGGAATTCGCAAGATGGAAGCCTTCATTATTGCTTTGGTTGCGATTATAGGCTTTTCTTTTATTTTCGAAATGATTTTTGCCGAACCAGAAATGCATAAGGTTTTGGAAGGTTTGATTCCGTCAATTCCAAATTCAGCAGCTTTGTATATTGCAATCGGAATTATTGGAGCAACGGTTATGCCGCACAATCTTTATCTGCATTCTTCTTTGGTGCAAACCAGAAAATTTGACCGAACTCCAGCGGGAATCAAACAAGCTTTAAAATACAACTTCATCGATTCGACAATAGCACTTAATCTAGCCTTTTTTGTGAATGCAGCGATTCTGATTCTCGCTGCAGCAACCTTTCATAAAAATGGAATGTACGAAGTCGCGGAAATTCAGGATGCACATAAATTTCTCCAACCGCTTTTAGGGACAAAATGGGCGCCGGCTTTATTTGCCATTGCACTTATCGCAGCGGGACAAAGTTCTACCGTTACAGGAACTCTTGCCGGGCAAATCGTAATGGAAGGTTATTTACATTTTAGAATTCAACCTTGGGTTCGTAGAATTATCACTCGGTTGATTGCGATTATCCCTGCCGTTATCGTGATTTTGATTTATGGTGAAAGCGTTACCGGAAAATTATTAATCTTAAGTCAGGTTATTTTGAGTCTGCAGCTTGGTTTTGCAATTATTCCGCTGATCCATTTTGTAAGTGATAAATCGAAAATGAACGGTTTTCATATTTCAAAAACGACTCAGGTGGTTTCTTGGATCATTGCTTCGATCATCGTTTCATTGAATGCCAAATTGGTTTATGACGAAATTACTTCTTGGCTGGAAACTTCAGATAATCCGATAATCTTGTGGTTAACTGTAGTACCCTTGGCGATAGGGCTTGCCGGTTTATTACTTTATATCATCTTTAAACCTTTCATTGCAAAAGCAAAATTGAAAACAGTCAATCACTCTCCACATAATCTAAAACTTAAATTTTCTCCAAAAGAAAGTCAAAGTATTAAAAATATAGCTATTTCTGTTGATTTCTCGAATGCCGATGAAGTCGCTTTAAACAAAGCATTTGAATTAGGCGGAATTGAAGCTCAATATACTTTAATCCATATTGTAGAAACTGTCGGGGCATTGATGTACGGTGTTCATGTTCACGATCACGAAACTACAATCGACGAAAAGCTTTTACTGCAATATAAAGATATGCTAACCGAAAAAGGTTTCAAGATTCAAACAGAACTCGGTTTTGGTAAACCCAACAAAGTAATTCCGAAAATTATAAACGATGGAAATTTCGATATCTTGGTTATGGGAACCCACGGCCACACTGGACTAAAAGATATTCTTTTTGGCACAACGGTAGACAAATTGAGACATAAAATTTCAATACCTTTGTTGATTGTTAAATGAGAGGCGCTAAGCTACTGAGAGGCTAAGGTTCTAAGGTTTTTTTTTCAAACCTAAAAGAAAACCTTAGAACCTCAGAATCTTAGAACCTCAGAACCTTAAAGAAGAATGACCTTTTCAGAAGAAAACTACTTAAAATCTATATATCACCTGACGGCCGCTGCTGATTCGGAAGTGAGTACTAATGCGATTGCGGAAATGATGGAGACAAAAGCTTCATCGGTAACGGATATGCTTAAAAAACTTTCTGAAAAGGATTTGGTGAATTATAAAAAATATCAAGGTGTTTCACTAACTGAAAACGGAAAGCTTGCCGCTAAAATGATTGTGAGAAAACACCGTTTGTGGGAAGTTTTTTTGGTGGAAAAACTAAACTTCAGCTGGGATGAGGTTCACGATATTGCAGAACAATTGGAACATATCAAATCGGAACAATTGATAAACCGTTTGGATGATTTTCTTGGAAATCCAACAGAAGATCCGCACGGTGACCCGATTCCAGATGCAAATGGACGTATTGTTAAAATTGAAAAACAATTGCTTTCTGAATTAAACGAAGGTCAGATTGGTGTTTGTGTTGGTGTAAAAGATACTTCTTCGGAGTTTTTGAAATATCTGGATAAACAAGGAATTGCTTTGGGTTCTAAAATCGAATTCCTTTCCCGCGAATCATTCGATTTATCGGTTAAAATTAAAGTTGATGAAAGGGAATTGTCTATTTCGAATAAAATTGCTTCTAATTTGTTTGTAAAGCTGGTTTAAGAGGTTATTTCGCGGAGATTCGCAAAGAGGTTTCGCAGAGATTCACAAAATTTATATAATCAATTTAGGACGGATTAAAATCTGCCCTTATAAAATGTATCGAGCCAATGGCTCTTTATCTTTTGCCGTTATTTGTGGACGGATTGAAATCCGTCCCTACAAAATATATCGAGTCTACGACTCTTTCCTAAATTCAAATTTCAAATAAATTTTCGTAGAAACGGTTATATTGTAGCAACGGATTTTAATCCGTTGAGAGATATATACATTAAAAAAATAGAGTTCCGTAGGAACGATTCATCATTAAACAATACCCTTCTCAATCATTTCTAACATTACCGGCGATGCGTTTTTAAATGTCGGCGCTTGTTCAATGATACTTCCAGCATTCTTTTTGTTTACTTTAAAAGTTACGTCATCATTGGTTGTAAATAACAATGCGGTTAAAAATGGTTTTTTAATGTGTGAACCCAAAATCAATAACGCTTCTTCTAAAGTATGAACGCTTTCGATTTCTTCTGTTTTATAGCGAAAAGTAAGCGAAATAGAATACGTATTGTCTTCGTTTAAAACCAAACGGAAATAAACGTTTTTTAAATCGGTATCGCCCATAGTTTTAGCCAAAGTCAGTTTTGCGAAAGTTCCAGACTGGATGCTTTCTTTAACTCGTTCACAAAAAAGGGCAAATATTGGTTCGTACATTTTTTTTAAAGGTGCTAAGGTTCTGAGGTACTAAGCTGCTAAGTTTTTCTCTCTTTGTGTATATTAAACCGCAAAGTTCGCAAAGATTTACGCAAAGGACACAATGAAATTTAAAAAACTTTGCGTGCTTTGCGTAATCCCTTGCGAACTTTGCGGTTAAGAAAAATTTATTTTCCTGTAAATTCTGCTTTTCTTTTTTCTAAGAATGCCGTTGTTCCTTCTTTAAAATCAGCAGTTCCGAAGCATTCTCCGAAAGATTTAATTTCAGTTTCAAATCCGTTTTTGCCATCTTTAAAGTTGGCGTTGATTGATTTTATGGCTTTTCCAATTGCAAACGGAGCATTTTTGATTATTTTTTGAGCAATTACGGTCGTAAATGACAATAATTCTGCTTGAGAAACTACGTGATTTACCAAACCGAATTTTTCTGCTTCTTCGGCAGAAATCATAGCAGCGGTCATAATCATTTCCATCGCACGGCCTTTTCCAACCAATTGTGGTAAACGCTGTGTTCCACCGTAACCAGGAATTAATCCTAAAGTTACTTCTGGAAGTCCCATTTTAGCATTATCTGAAGCTATTCTGAAATGACATGCCATTGCCAACTCTAAACCTCCGCCAAGAGCAAAACCGTTAACAGCTGCAATAACTGGTTTTCTTAGGTTTTCGATAAAATCGAATAAAGCCTCTTGTCCTTCGGCTGCTAATTGTGCTCCTTCAACAACATTGTAATTAGCAAATTCAGAAATGTCGGCTCCGGCAACAAAAGCTTTTTCGCCTGTTCCAGTTATAATAATGACACGAACATTTTCATCGCTTCCCAATGCGGAAACAGCTTTGCTTAAATCGCTAATCGTAGCTTTGTTTAAAGCATTTAGTTTTGCGGGTCTGTTTATGGTGATTGTTGCGATTCTTTCTTCAATAGCAACTAAAATATTTTCGTAGCTCATAACACTAATTTTAAGAGTTGGTTATTGGTAAAGAAACTCTAAAAGTAGTTCCTTTTCCGTAAGTTGACTCAAAGGTAATTGTTCCTTTGTAATTTTCTATGATGTTTTTTATAATTCCGAGTCCGAGTCCCATACCGCTGGTTTTGGTAGTAAATTTTGGTTCGAAAATTCTACTTGTATCTTGTTTCTGAATTCCGATTCCGTTGTCTTTTACGGCGATTTCAACATTATCGTTTCGACGTTTTACAGTAACAATAATTGATTTTTGAAACTGACTTTCTGGAATCGCCTGAGTCGCATTTTTAACTAAATTGGTAATGACACGAATTAACTGCGTACGATCCATTTTGGAGATAATTTCTTCTTCTTCACTTTCAAAAGAAATATAATCTTCGTTGAAAATATCCAAAGCCAATTCTACAACTTCAACAACATTCAGCGTTTCGTTCTGCTGAGCCGGCATCGAAGCAAAGTTCGAAAAAGCCGAAGCCACAGAAGTCATCGTATCAATCTGTTGAATTAAGGTTTCAGAATAATCATTCATCTTTTGTTTGACATTTGGATCGTTCGGATCAAACTTTCGTTGAAAACTCTGAACCGTCAAACGCATCGGTGTCAGCGGATTTTTGATTTCGTGTGCGACTTGTTTCGCCATTTCGCGCCAAGCTTCTTCACGTTCGCTTTGCGCCAATTTGATCGCACTGCTTTCGAGTTTGTCGACCATTCCGTTATAAGCTTTAATCAGGAAGTTGACTTCTTTACTATTGGCTTCTAAAACAATTTTCTCATTTTTCTGATCCAGATTGGTTTCTTCCAAACGATCGGAAATGGTTTTTAGTGATTTTGTGATATAAGTTGAAAGGAAATACGCTAACGCGAAAGCCACAATCAGCATAAAAGAATACACCTGACTTAAACGGATCAGGAAAGTGTTCAACTCATTGTCGTAATAACCGTCATCTTCTAAATAAGGAAGATTCAGAATTCCGAGTGGTTTGAATTTTTCGTCTTTTATTAAACTGTATGAAGATCGGTTTTTAACTCCGTCGATGGTTTTAATGTCTACAAAACGCTTTTCGATAGAAGAACGAACGAGTTTTAGAATGTATTCTGGAATTGGCGGAGCAACTTTATCAACCGCAAAAGACTCTTTGGAAGATTTGAGCAGTTTTCCGTCAAGGCTGAAAATATTGATTTCGATTTTGTGAATCTGCGCCAGTTCGTGGATTTTGTCTTTAAAAATCAAATCCAAATTCTGGGTTTTCAGCGGATAAGTGGTTGTTGAAAGCACATAATTGATGTGTTCTTTTACCGCATTTTCTTTTCGTTCGAGACGTTCTTGATGGTATTCTTTGGCTTCAGTCTTAAACTGAATAATCGAAATCGAAGCCAATAAAAAAGATGCCACAACAATCAATACAATCATCGACAGGAAAATCCTGGTACGAAGTGAAAGCATTGTCATTTTGAAGTTGTTCAGCATAATTTTTTAGTGTTCAGTATTCAGTTTTTTAGTATTCAGTTTTCTCTAATGTGTACATAAAGTATATCAGATCAATTCTTTTAGCGATAACAATTGTAAACTGATCACTAACAACCTGACCACTGACCACTATTTCTTCTCTCTAATTCTCTTGTAAAATCGGAATCCCAGCATGATTAAAACCGAGAATAATATAATTCCGATTACGCCGAAAATCCAGTTGATGGCGCTTTTTAAAACTACTAAAAAAACTACGGCAAACAAAATAATTGTGGCGCCTTCGTTCCATAAACGCATGAAGTTGTTGGTATATTTTACTTCGTCGTTTTGAAGTTGTTTAAAAATCTGATGGCATTTTCCGTGGTATAAATACAAAAGGAAAACGAAACATAATTTTACGTGCATCCACGGCATTTTTATCCAAATGTGTCCTGCTTCTGTAAAAAATAACATCCAAAAAGCAAAAATACTCGCCAAAACCGCCGACGGCCACGTAATAATGTACCACAAACGGTAGGCCATAATTTTGTATTGTGCCTGCAGAATTTCTTTTTCTGGCGAAGATTTTTCATTGGCTTCTATTTGATACACAAACAAGCGTACAATGTAAAACAGCCCCGCGAACCAAGTGATTACAAAAATCAAATGCAGAGATTTTAAATAGTTATAGTACTCCATTATTAAAGTCTTTGTTCTATACTCTTTATTCTATTTTCTATTTTGCCCAATCGTTAATCCAATTCGAAACTGTCTGACACCATTCGTCATCATCATTCAAACACGGAATTGCCAAGAATTCTTCCCCACCGTTTGCTTCAAAATCTTCTTTGGCGCGCATCGCAATTTCTTCCAAAGTTTCTAAACAATCTGAAACGAAAGCCGGAGTTACAACCGCTAATTTCTTGATTCCTTTTGCTGGCATATTGTCAATTTCAACATCGGTGTAAGGTTCTAACCATTTATCTCCCGCCAAACGAGATTGGAATGTTAAACTGTATTTGTCTTCTGGAAGTCCTAATAATTTAACGACTTGTCTTGTTGTCTCATAACATTGGTGACGGTAGCAGAAATCGTGTGCCGGAGATGGCGTGTTACAACAAGAACCGTCAATTTTACAATGTGATTTTGTTACGTCAGTTTTACGAATATGACGCTCAGGGATTCCATGATACGAAAACAATAAGTGATCATAATCAAATCCAACTAAATGTTTTTTGATTGAATCTGCTAAGTTTTTAATATAATCAGGTTTATTGTAAAACGCAGGAACATCTGTAAAAGTCATTTCAGGGAATTTCTTTTTACGAATTTCTTCTGCTTTCACTAAAATGGTCAAAGTCGAAGCCATTGCATATTGCGGATATAAAGGAAAAAGCAACACTTCTGTAACGCCTTTATCTTTTAATTCCTGAAGTCCTTTTTCTATAGTCATACTTCCGTAACGCATTGCCAGCGCAACTGGAACATTTACTAAAGGCTGCACTTTTTTCTGCATTCTTTCAGAAAGTACTACTAATGGAGAGCCTTCATCCCACCAGATTTTTGCATACGCATGTGCCGATTCTTCCGGTCTTTTTCTAAGAATAATACCGCGAACTAATAATGCTCTCAATAAATACGGAACATCAATCACGTATTTATCCATTAAAAATTCATCTAAATAAGGTTTTACATCTTTTGGAGTTGGACTTTCTGGAGAACCTAAGTTTACTAATAATACGCCTTTCATTCTTGTTTTTTATTGCTTTAGGCTTGAAGCCTTTTATTTGTTTTTAAAAATTTCGGCAAAAGTAATCGCTGTACTTTATTCGAAATATGATAATTATTACTTTTTTATTATGTTCTTATTTATAAAATTGATTAAACCTAATCCATTAAGCTTTTAAGCATTTCTGCATCTGGCAATAACCCTTTATATTCATTTGGCAATACATTTCCTGTTTTATAAGTCGAAACTCCCATCGCTTTATTAAGATCTCTAAATGAAAATTCTACAACTTTATTATTTTTCTCCTTACATAAAATAATACCGACTGAAGGAGTTTCATGAGGTAATTTTACCATTTCATCTAATGCTGAAAGATAAAAATTCATTTTACCTAAATACTCTGGAATAAATTTTCCTTTTTTTAAATCGAAAGCTACCAAGCACTGCATTCTTCGATTATAGAAAAGCAAATCAACAAAATACTCGATATCATCTAAAATAAAGCGATACTGATTGGCAATGAAAGCAAAATCTGTTCCTAAAGAAAGTAAAAACTTTTTGATGTTTCTAACAATTTCATTCTCAATTAATCTTTCATTTTCTTCTTCCGGGTCTTCTATATTAATAAAATCTAATAAATATTCATCTTTAAATGACATTAAAGCTTTCGCTCTTAAGTCGTCTTGAGTAATCACTTTAGCAAAATTATTAGGTAAGAGACCTTGCTGTTTGAATAAATTTGACTTTATATGGTATCGTAAAGTAGTTATACTCCAAAACTCAGAAGCTGTTTTTTGAATATAGAAAATCTGTTCCACTAAAGTTTTTGTTTTTGACAAAATCTCAAAATGGTGAGTAAATCCAACTTTATGGAAATCCTCTTCTAATTCGTTCGTCACTGACGAACCAATTACAACTAACTCATTCTCAATGTTTTCTTCACTTTTTAATTCGTTCGTTATTAATGAACGAATTGTAAAATGATTCATCCACTTTTCATAGAAAATTTTCATTTTCTTGATATTGGATGCCGAAAAACCTCTTAACCCAGGTAATTCATTTTGTAGATCATTTGACAAGACTTCAATAACTTTCGCTCCCCATTTTTCTTGCTTTGTTTTTTCAGAAATTAACTTTCCTATTGCAAAGTATAACCCCAGCATTTCTCTATTAGCTAAAACAGCAACACGATATCTACTAGCTAAAATAGCAGATTTTAACTGCTTAACCGTTTGCAAATGTTCATTCTCAATCTTCATATTCTCAATCTTCATTCAATTAAACATTTGCATTAATCGACATCAGATATTTCTTTGGAGTTGTGGCAAACTTTTTCTTGAAGGCCGCTATAAAATGACTTCCGGTGCTGTAACCAATTTTCAGTCCAACTTCGTTTACATTATAAGATCCGCTGTCTAAAAGTTTTCTGGCGAAATCCATTTTGTAATCGAACAAGAAACCGTAAACCGTATCGCCGTAAATTTGTTTGAAACCCATTTTGAGTTTTTTCAAATTCAACCCAATTTCGTCTGCCAGTTCTTGCAATCCGGGCGGTTCAGCCATATTGGCGATGATAATTTCTTTGGCTCTTCTGATTTTTAAAACATTGTCTTCGTCAATCAAAAACGGACATTGTTCTGCATTTGGATCTTCGGTTCTGTTGAAATATAAACTCAACAATTCATATCCTTTTCCTTTGTAATAAAGGTTTTTGATTGAAGGATGAAGATTGTAATGAAACAACTGACTCAACACAATCGCCATTGACGGACTGATGTTTCCTTCGTTATAATACTTCTTATCCTTATTGTCTGGACTCAGAAATGTGATATAATTGGCTTCTGCCGAAAACAACGCGTGAAATTTCTTAATAGAGACAATTACAGAGATCGCCCACGAGTTTGGAGCCAGTTCTAAATGAAGCGGTAATTCCTTTTGCGGATTGTATAAAAGAAGTGATTTTTCTTCTTTCAATTCTAAAGCATAAGTACCTTGATTGAACAAGAATTTGGCATTGCCTTTTATACCGAAGTGAAACTGTATCAGACCAGTACCAACGATTTCATGCTCTGCAATGAATGTTTCGGAACTGTCGTTTTGAAAACGGATCAGCGTAAAGTCGTCTTCAATTTTTATAATTTCTTGAGAACCCATAGCGATATTTTTTTAAAACTAAAATCGAATCAAAAGCAAAATGTTATTTAGAATCACTCTAAACAAAACTCTTGTAACCAATTGATTTTGCTACAAAAGTAGCCTTTTTTACTCAAAAACACCTATTTAGGATCAAAAAAACATACAGCGACATAAAAAGTACTTTTAGCGTTATTTTTATCAATGGTATAGTAATAATTTTGTTGCACTTTTTAGAAAGTGAATTTATGGAAAACAATAACGTACCGAAACACCTTTATTTTTACTCAGTTGGTCTGAGTTATAAAAAAGCTGATGCTGAGGTCAGAGGTCAATTTAGTTTGGATGCAGTGGCGAAAACACGTTTGCTGGAACAAGCTAAAAACGAAGGAATAGAAAGTTTAATTGTCACGTCAACTTGCAACAGAACCGAAATCTACGGTTTTGCTGAGCACCCTTTTCAATTAATAAAACTGATTTGCGATAATAGTAACGGATCTGTAGACTCATTCCAAAAAGTGGGTTTTGTTTACAAAAACCAGGAAGCTATTAATCATATGTTTCGCGTAGGAACTGGTTTAGACAGTCAGATCTTAGGTGATTTTGAAATTATCTCACAAATTAAAACGAGTTTTTCGCACTCAAAATCAATGGGTTTAACCAATGCTTTTACAGAAAGACTGGTAAATGCAGTTATTCAGGCGAGCAAAAGAATCAAAACAGAAACAGAAATTAGTTCTGGTGCGACTTCAGTTTCTTTTGCATCGGTTCAATACATTCTTAAAAATGTTGACGATATCAGTAATAAAAACATCTTACTTTTCGGAACTGGAAAAATCGGAAGAAATACTTGCGAAAATTTAGTTAAGCATACTAAAAACGAACATATCACTTTAATCAACAGAACAAAAGACAAAGCTGAGAAATTGGCTGGAAAACTAAATCTGATTGTTAAAGATTATTCGGAATTACACTTAGAACTTCAAAAAGCCGATGTTGTAGTTGTAGCAACAGGCGCGCAAAATCCAACGGTTGATAAAGCGATTCTAAATCTTAAAAAACCTTTATTGATTCTGGATTTATCGATTCCGAAAAACGTGAATGAAAACGTTGAGGAATTAGAAGGTGTAACGTTAATCCACATGGATTATTTGTCTCAATTGACAGATGAAACTTTGGAAAACAGAAAATTACACATTCCAGCAGCCGAAGCCATTATCGAAGAAGTTAAGGAAGAATTCACAACCTGGATGAAAGGAAGAAAATTTGCTCCGACAATCAATGCGTTGAAAGAAAAACTAAACGCAATCAAAATGTCGGAATTAGATTTTCAAAGCAGAAAAATTACAGATTTCAACGAAGAACAAGCCGAAATCATCAGTAACAGAATCATTCAGAAAATCACTACTCATTTTGCAAATCATTTAAAAGACGACGACACGATGGTTGACGAAAGCATCGAATGGATCGAAAAAGTCTTCAAAATAAAAGCATCTTAATTTTTAATTTTACCATTAAGATATTAAGGAAATTAAGCCAATCTTTGTCAAGAGAATTTAGCTAAACTTTGCCAAAAAATTTAGCTTAAAAGTTCTGAAACTTAATTGACTAAAAATTAAACACAAAGCTTAATGAACCTTAATATCTTAATGGTGAAAAAGCAATAAGTTCTATGACAAAGAAAGAGGTTACGCAGTTGGCTTATGAAATTACGGGTTTTGCAATAAAAGTGCATAAAGCTTTGGGACCTGGACTTTTAGAAAGCATTTACGAAAAGTGCCTTAAATATGAATTAGAACAAAACGGATATGATGTTAAACAACAATTATCTGTAAAAGTTGAATATTACGCTCTTGAATTTGAATCAGATTTGAGAGTTGATTTATTAGTTAATGATTCTGTAGTCGTCGAATTAAAAGCAATTGAAAATCTTTTGCCGATACACGAAGCTCAATTATTAACATATATGAAATTATTACAAAGACCTCAAGGTTTACTAATTAATTTCAACACAACAAACATAACAAAATCAATGAAACCTCTTGTGAATGAATATTTCTCAAGATTAATTGATTAAAATGAAATTAAAGAATTGAACCATTAGAGATTGAGAAACATTAAGCTTTGTGCTGAACCTAAGATGATTAAGTTTCAGGGCGTTGTAAGCTTAATTTTCTTGACAAAGATTGGCTTAATTTTCTTAATATCTTAATGGTTTAAAAAAATGGCAGAAAAAACAATCAGGATAGGAACGCGTGACAGCGAATTAGCGCTTTGGCAGGCACATACTGTTGAGAAACAACTAAACGATTTGGGTTATAAAACCTCAATTGTAGCGGTAAAATCTCAGGGCGATATTATTCTGGACAAACCACTTTATGAACTTGGCATTACTGGAATTTTTACAAAAACGCTGGACATTGCTATGATCAACGGCGATATTGACATTGCTGTGCATTCGATGAAAGATGTTCCGACTGCTCTGCCAAAAGGAATTGTTCAGGCGGCGGTTTTAGAAAGAGCCAATGTTTTGGATATTTTAGTTCACAAAGGAAATCCTGATTTTGCTAATCCAAGTACAATTGCAACCGGAAGTCTGCGTCGTCAGGCACAATGGTTCAATAAATACCCGAACCATACCGTAGTTGATTTACGTGGAAACGTAAATACACGTATGCAAAAATTAAACGATAATAATTGGGACGGAGCTGTTTTTGCTGCTGCAGGCTTGGAGCGCATTAACTTAAAACCAGAAAACGTTATTAATCTCGATTGGATGATTCCGGCGCCGGCACAAGGAGCGATGTTGGTTGTGGCAATGGAAAATGACAATTATACTTTAGATGCGCTTTCGCAGTTAAATCATATCGAAACTGAGATTTGTACTTATATTGAACGTCAGTTTTTAAGAACTTTAGAAGGCGGATGTACCGCGCCAATCGGATCTTTGGTTCGTTATAATGAAGATGAAGACACTTTGCATTTTCAAGGTGTTTTACTTTCTATCGACGGAAAACAAAAACTGGAAATTGACAAAACCGTTGATATTTCAGAATGGAAGAAATTAGGTTTCAACTCGGCTCAGGAAATTTTGAATAACGGCGGAACTGAATTGATGCAGTCTATTAAAGAATCTTTGAAGAAATAATGGCAAAACCAATTCAAATAGTATCCACTAAAATATTACATCCGCTTTTAAAACAAGAGCTGGTAAAAATTGGTCTCGAAGTTACCGAAGCCGATTTCATTAAAACAGAAAATAAATATTTCAAATTAGAAAACCTCAACGAAAGTCTGATTTTTACCAGTCAGAATGCCGTTCACAGCGTTTTATCTCACCCAGAAGCTGAAAAGCTGAAAAGCAAAAACGTTTTTTGTGTGGGGCTAAAAACGAAAGCACTTTTAACCGATAATGGTTTTAATGTAATGGCTTATACCGGCTACGCTTCTGATTTAGCCGAAATCATTTCACTTATTTACAACAAAGAAACTTATACTTTTTTTAGCGGCAACTTAAGAAGAGATACTCTTCCGGAAGCTTTGAAAGAAGCTGGAATACAATTCAACGAAATTCAGGTTTACGATACTTCTTTAACTCCTAAGAAAATAAATGTACAGCCTGATGCTTTGGTATTTTTTAGTCCATCTGGTATTAAAAGTTATCTGAAAGAGAATACTATAAAAAAAGAAATCTGTTTCTGTATTGGAGAAACCACTGCAGAAGCTTTAGAAAAGATTACCAAAAACATCATTATTGCAGAACAGCCTACGGTTGAAGATGTAATCGCAGATGTAATTAACGAATATAAATAAAAACCTTTGCAACCCTGTCACTTTGGGACTTTGCAGCTAAAATAAAAAACTCATGTTAAAAAACGACCTATTTTTAAAAGCATTAAAAGGAGAAACAGTTCAGCGTCCGCCAGTTTGGATGATGCGTCAAGCCGGAAGATATTTGCCAGAATTTATCGAGTTACGTGATAAATATGATTTCTTTACACGTTGTCAGACTCCAGAATTAGCTGCTGAAATTACAGTACAGCCAATTCGTAGAATTGCTCCAGATGCTGCTATTTTATTTTCAGATATTTTAGTTGTACCTCAGGCAATGGGAATCGAAGTTTTAATGAAAGAAAATATCGGACCTTTTATCCCAAATCCAATTCGTTCAATGGCAGATGTTCATAGAGTTTACGTTCCGGATATTCAGGAAAGTTTAGGTTATGTAATGGATGCCATTAAATTGACTAAAGAAATGCTGAATGACGAAGTGCCGTTAATTGGTTTCGCAGGTTCGCCATGGACAATTTTCTGCTATGCTGTTGAAGGAAGAGGTTCTAAAAGTTTTGATATGGCAAAAGGATTTTGTTTTTCAAATCCGGCTGCTGCCCACACTTTGTTACAAAAAATTACAGATACTACAATTTTATACTTAAAAGAAAAAGTAAAAGCTGGTGTTGATGCTGTTCAAATTTTTGACTCTTGGGGAGGAATGCTTTCTCCGGTTGATTATCAGGAATTTTCATGGAAATACATTAACCAAATCGTAGAAGCTTTAGCTGATCTTACTCCGGTAATAGTTTTCGGAAAAGGTTGTTGGTTTGCGCTTGGCGAAATGGGTAAAAGCCGTGCATCTGCTCTTGGAGTTGACTGGACTTGTTCTGCAAGAAATGCGCGTTACTTATCTGGCGGAAACATAACTTTACAAGGAAATTTCGATCCGTCAAGATTACTTTCTCCAATTCCAACCATCAAAAAAATGGTTCATGAAATGATTGATGAGTTTGGAAAAGATAAATATGTTGTAAATTTAGGTCACGGAATTTTACCAAATATCCCAGTAGACCATGCAAAAGCGTTTATTGACGCTGTGAAGGAATACGGGCAATAATTTTTAGTGTTCATTTGCAGTTTAGTTTTCCTGCAAGGTTTTCAAAACCTTGTAGGTATAATTAACTTATTTATATAATAGAGGATCTGCAAAGTTTTGAAGCTCTAGCAGAAAATGAAAAAGAAATGAAGTTAGAAGTTCTAGAGAAAGATTGTTATTATCATATTTATAACCGGGGTATTAACGGCACAACTATTTTTGAAAATGATGGAAACAAGCTATATTTTTTAAAACAGTTAGCTAAATATTCTGCAGATAAAATCTCAATTTTTGCTTATTGTTTGATGAACAATCATTTTCATCTAATTGTTCGTCTCAATGTTGAAGAAAAAGAAGTTACTCAGGCATTTTCTAACTTATTTAATTCTTACGCTAAAGCATTTAATAAACAGATTAATAGAACTGGAAGCTTATTTGAAAAGCATTTTAAAAGAATAAAATTAAAAGATGAGAATTATCTCAAACAATTGATCGTTTACATTCATTTAAACCCAAAACATCATTTTAATCTAGATTTTAGAAATTTTAAATTTTCGTCTTTTCAGGCTTATTTATCTGATAAACAAACAAAAATAGAAAGAAATGAAGGTTTGAATTTATTTGATGATCTGGAGAATTTTATTTTTTGTCATAATCAAAAGGATAATCTTTTAAATGAAACTTATACTTTTGAATAAAATTGTTTATACTTCAGATATAGCTGTTTTTAAAAATTAGCAACTAATTAATACCTACAAGGTTTTAAAAACCTTGCAGGAAATGAAAAAGACATAAATGCTAAATATAAACTTCAATAAATATTCACCATTTTCATTTATCGAATATGGATTTCAGGCTTATTACGCTTATGTCTTTCTTATGGTCTGGACACATCCTGAACTACATCCGGTAAGTCTTATAAATGATTTGGCTGTTTTAATGACTTTTGAGTTTATCATGGTGCATTCAGGAGTTTTTATGGCCGTTATGCCAAAAAAATGGTCTCTTTTGGTGTTTTTCCCTTTGTACGGAACATTTGCTTATTCGTTTAACGAATCGGTTATTAATACTAACATTGTATTTATTTATCTGCTTACGGTTTTAAACCGAATGCGATTTGCGTTTTCAAATGTAACTCCTGATGTGAGAATGAAACAAATAGGAAAATCTGCAGCAAAAGCTCTTTTCTATTTTTTCTTAATTATGGTTCTTGCTATTGGAAATGAATATGTACCGCCATTTGGACTCACAAATGAATTTTTAGAAAAATCCCATTATTTCCAAATGGTTAAATCGAGCGGTTTATTTATAGAAAAGCCCTATGTCCCTATTTGTATGGGATTCATTTACTATTTGGTACCGGTTTTATATTTCATTTACCGAACAATAAAAAATTTCGGAAGGGATGAAAATACTTTTCAAAATGGAAAAGTAGTTTTCAGCCGAACCACATTTAAATCTAACAAATTCTAAAAAATGCTCAACAAAGGTTTAAGAGATGAGGAAAAAATCAGAATCGATAACGTTCTAAAAACGTTACGGACTCTTATTTTTGTGCCCCAGCCTTTGAGTCATTTAGATATTGAAAATCAGCTGAAAGAATTCGGATTAAGCATTGAAAATTTAGATTCTTCTTCAAATGATGATTTAATTTCTTTATTAATGAATCTTCATTTTGACTGGGATCAATTAGAATTATTTGCTGATATTTTAACGGAATTTTCAAAAGACGAAAACTATAATTTTGAAGATAAAGCTCTCGCTGTTTATCAATATATTCAACAAGAAAGTAAAGTCTTTTCTTTTGGAATCAATACTAAGATTACTTCGGCGAAAGCCAAAAAACAATAACAATGAAAGACAAATTTTACGCATACATACAAAATTTACAAGATCAAATCTGCGCTGGATTAGAAGCCGTTGACGGAACTGCAAAATTCCGTGAAGATTTATGGAAACGTCCAGAAGGCGGAGGCGGAAGAACACGTGTTATTGAAAACGGAAATGTATTCGAAAAAGGCGGTGTAAACATTTCGGCTGTTCACGGAAAACTTCCAGAAACGATGCAAAAAATGTTTGGCGTTGGTGAAGCCGATTTCTTTGCTTGCGGGTTAAGTTTAGTAATTCACCCAAAAAGCCCGATGGTTCCTACAGTGCATGCAAATTGGCGCTATTTTGAAATGTATGATGAGGCTGGAAATGTAATTCAGCAATGGTTTGGCGGCGGACAGGATTTAACGCCTTATTATTTGTTTGAAGAAGATGCTATTCACTTTCATCAAACTTGTAAAACGGCTTGCGATAAACACAATCCTGAGTTTTATCCAAAATATAAAAAACAATGTGATTCGTATTTCTGGAATGCACACCGAAATGAAGCACGCGGTCTTGGCGGTTTATTCTTTGATTATTGCAAAGCAACTGATGAAATGTCAATGGAAAATTGGTACAATTTCGTAACCGAAGTTGGAAACAGTTTCCTTGAAGCCTATGTTCCAATTGTAGAAAGAAGAAAAAATCTTTCGTATACGCCAGAGCAAAGAACCTGGCAGGAAATCCGTCGCGGCCGTTATGTTGAATTCAATTTGGTTCATGATAAGGGAACATTATTCGGTTTAAAAACCAACGGAAGAATTGAAAGTATATTGATGAGTCTGCCTCCGCATGTTCAATGGGTTTACGATCATCATCCAGAAGCAGGAAGTGAAGAAGAAAAATTGATTGATACGTTGGCAAATCCCCGTGAATGGGTTTAGTTTTAAATATATGTCGCTCCGCTGGAGCTTTTATCTAGACGTTTCAAATTATATATAAATATTATGCTCCTCTGGGAGCATTTTTTAATTTAAATCTGTAGTTAAATAGGCTTTGGAGAAGCCAAATATTTATAGAATACATTATGAATCATCTGAAGATTGCTCCAGAGGAGAAACATATTTATAGAATACATTATCACCCCACCCAAAAAGCTCCAGAGGAGCGAAATTTTATAGAAGCCCTACACGATACATCAAAAATGTGTCGCTCCGCTGGAGCTTTTTATCTAGATATTTCGAAATTGCTATAAATATTTAGCTTCTCTGAAGCTTTTTTAATTAAATCTATTACTACAATGGATTCTAGAGAAACCAAATAATTTATAGAATAATAAATTACACGCCCCAGAAACTCCAGCGGAGCGAAATATCTTTAAAAAACATTATTGTTCCCATCCAATTTGTCGCTCCGCTGGAGCTTTATCTAGACATTTCAAATATGATCTATAAATATAATGCTCCTCTGGGAGCATTTTTTATTTAAATCTAACGTAAATGGCTTCGGAAATGCCAAATATTTATAGAATAAATTATGAATCAACTGAAGATTGCTCCAGAGGAGCAAAATATTTATAGAATACATAATCACCCCACCCCAAAAGCTCCAGCGGAGCGACATATATGTAGAAAACATTATCTCCCAACTAAAAAACCCCAGCGAGGCCAAATTCTCAATAAATACAATATTTATCTTACAAATTAAAATTATTAATTAGCTTTACATATTAATAATTTTAATTAAAAAATGGCAGACACTTATTCTAAATTATATATTCAAATTGTATTTGCTGTAAAGGGAAGACAAAACTTAATTTCCAAAAAATGGAAAGATGAAATTTATAAATACATCACCGGCATTGTCTCCAATCAAAAACAAAAACTAATTGCAATAAATGGAATGCCAGATCATATTCATATCTTAGTTGGTATAAAACCAAATATTTCATTATCAGATTTAGTAAGAGATATTAAATCAAGTTCATCTAAATTTATAAATGAACAAAAATGGATAAATGGTAAATTTGAATGGCAGAAAGGTTTTGGAGCATTTTCTTATGGACATTCACAATTATCGAATGTTATTAAATACATCGAGAACCAAGAAGAGCATCATAAAAGTAGAACATTCAAAGAAGAATATATTGCGTTTTTGAAATTGTTTGATATTGATTTTAAAGATGAATATATTTTTGTAGATGTATAATCTGTCGCTCCGCCGGAACTTTGTCAAATCTTAGGGAATTCTATTTCAATAAATATTTTGCTCCGCCGGAGTAATTGCAGTTTAAATATGTTTTTAGATGGATTTAAAACGAATTTATATATTTTTTTTCGCTGGCATTTTTGGCTGTTTCGCTCAAAACGATACTTTGCAAAATCGGTATTTTAAATCGTACAATGACAAAATCACGGCAAGCATTTATTATTTAGATACTTCTAATAGTTTTCAGATTGCTTCGGGCACGCAGGAACCTAAAATATTTGTCAATCTAATTCCGAATCGGCGCGAACAGATTGGTTTTAGCTTAAGCTACAGAATTATTGATATTACTTTAGGATTTGCTCCGAAATTTCTAAGCGGTAACAAAGGCGATTCTAAATCTAAAAACTTCAATTTCCACACTCGCTTTTATTATAAAAAATGGATGCAGTCTTTTACATTCATTAACCAAAAAGGATTTTATATAAGCGATGATAATATAACGGCGCAACTTCCAAACATGCGAACCACAAAAATAGGCGGATCGACTTCTTATATTTTCAATGATAAATTCTCTTTTAAAACCCTGACGAATCAAAACGAATGGCAGACTAAAAGTTCAGGAAGTTTTATTCCCTCATTTTCTTTTTATTATACCAATCTGGATTTGAATACTCTGGATTCTTCACCAGGAGATTTATATGTATTTACGCTTGCTCCGGCTTACTATTACAATTTTGTAATTAGTGATCGGGTTTTAATTGGCGCGGGACTTGCTTTGGGCGCCGGAATTAACGATATCGACGGAGATACCTCAGCTTTATATCAGGCCGATTTTAATTTGAAATTAGCTTACAACAACGATCGATTTTTTGGTTTTGCAAGTTTGAATACCGTGAGTTTTGCTCAGGATGAAAAGGTCGACCCGAGATTAAATGATAATATCGCCACTGTAAAACTCTCTATTGGTTACCGATTTGATCCTCCGAAAAAAGTAGCAGAAGTTTATGACAAAGTCAATGAGAAAATCGGACTATGATAAATCTTACAATTTATAAACATTGAGCCGAAAAAATGCTTAAATTAGAAAGATTTATAAAACACTAACATTCATGAATATGAAAAATATAGAACAATTAAATCTCATGCATTCCGGAAAAGGCTTTATTGCGGCACTTGATCAAAGCGGAGGCAGTACACCAAAGGCATTATCACAATATGGCGTTCTGGAAAATCAATATAAAAATGAAGAAGAAATGTACACGCTTGTACATGAAATGAGAACCCGAATTATTAAAAGTCCCGCTTTTGACAGCCAGTATATTCTGGGTGCCATTTTGTTTGAAAACACTATGGACCGCAAAATCGACGGACAATGGACTGGTGAATATCTTTGGGAGAAAAAACATATTATCCCGTTTTTAAAAGTAGACAAAGGTCTTGCTGATCCTGCAAACGGTGTACAGTTAATGAAAGCAATTCCTAATTTAAATGAATTATTGGATCGCGCCGTCGAAAGAAAAATCTTTGGTACCAAAATGCGTTCTGTTATTAAAGAAGCAAACGCAATTGGAATTCAGGAAGTTGTTGGACAACAGTTTGCTGTTGGTTTACAAATCTTTCAAAAAGGTCTTATTCCGATAATTGAACCTGAAGTTGATATTTACAGCGCCGACAAACAAAAATCTGAAGAAATTCTAAAAGAAGAAATTAAAAAACAGCTGAACTCTTTAGATAAAGATGTAAAAGTAATTTTGAAACTTTCTATTCCAACTGTAAATAATTTTTACAGCGATTTAATTTCAGATCCGCATGTTGTGCGGGTTGTGGCGCTTTCCGGCGGATATTCTCGTGAAGAAGCTAATCAGAAACTGGCAGAAAACCACGGATTAATTGCGAGTTTTTCCAGAGCATTATCAGAAGGACTCAGCGCACAACAACTCGATTCTGAATTTAATGCGCGCTTAGAAAATTCAATAAAAGAGATTTACGAAGCTTCGATTACATAAAAGCTTCAAAATCATATTAAAAAAATCCCCGAAGTATATTCGGGGATTTTTAATTGAATTATTTCTCTGTTAATTCCTGCGCCAGATCTAAAGTCTGTAAAATAATATTTTTATCTGATTTTGAAGCGTTTAATCTCAATTCAAATTTCAGTTTGTTATCAATCAGTTTTTTTGGAGAATCAAATACAATATCCGTAAACTGTTCTGAGACTTTAAGTATTTTGTTGAGTTCTTCTGGTTTTGCTTTTCCAGCATTTCCAAAAGCGTTAATAGATTGTACAATATTCATTTTTCCAAACATATAGTTTTTACTCAAATCCTGTTTTGCTTCTTTAACAAAAGAACCGCTTCCGGTATTAAAATAGTTAATCGTATTGCCTATAATTACTACGTCTTTATCTTTTCTAATAAAAATATCGCCGTATTCTTTTACATCGGTTATAACATAATCATTTCCTTTTTGTACCAATACTTTTTTGCGGACGCCTAACTGCAACAATTTATCTCCAAATGTTGGATGTGTCGAGGTAAAAATAACAGAAAACAGCGGAATGGTTTTCTTTACTTTCTCTTCTGTTATTTTTTCTTCGTAGTTTTCATCATAGCCGTATTTTTTGGCCGTAACCTCAACTTCTTTTACATCGTGCAGGAAAAAGCTCAAATCGCCGTCAAAAAGCTTGGCAGTTGCTTCTTCATCGACAATGGTTGAAATTAAATCGGTAATTACGGTAATATCTTCTTTTAAAAGTTTTGGACTTTGGAATAAATCAGACATTAACGAAGGGAAATTTTCCAGCGCCGCTTTTGTGTTAATATGATATGACATATAACCCAGCGGTTTTTGACTTGGGAAATAATTAAAAATATTCTTGTTTGGTTTTCTATTGCTTATTTTGCTCACCACCTCGGCAACCTTTCCAGAATATTCAATAATTTCTTCAATTCGGGCATTATCATTATCAAAATAAAAATCCAGATTTATGCCTTTTAACGATTCGGCGAAATTTTTATCTAAAGGCATAAATTTATTATACCCCGCAATAAGTGACATTAATGAATAAGATGAATTCAAAGTCGATATTACTGAACTATAATTAAGCCACGACGAAATATCTGCACTTGGAGTTACTTTGGTTGAAACAGGGGGCGTAAAACCATTTTCAAATAATGATTTTATAATCTGGCTTTGTTTTTCAGATTGCTTTTTGTCAAAATCAGCTTCTTGTGCAGTATATTCAGCATACGGATTATCGTTATACGAATAGTCTTCTGCAGTCGGATCATGATTAATTGGTGGTGCTTCAACTGCCATTGGCGCATCAAACAAAACCGAAGGTTTTATAGTATCAGCTGCAGGTTCAATATATTCAGCAGGAACGCCTACATCGTAAACTTCGGTTGATGCAATAGAATCGGTTATAATTAATGGACTTGTAATGTCATTAAATTTAGCCGGAAGTCGTTTTGTTAGTTCAAATATTACTAAATATTTATCATCCCAAACTAATGACCTTTTAACTTCTTTTGGTGTAAAAACTGAATATTTTCCAAAATCCTGAATAGTTCCTTTTTCTCCGGAACCTGCATTTTGATCTGCATTAAATTTCTCGATTAAATACTGCTTAACAGCTTCTCTGCCTTTTATTGGAATTGTAATTTGATAATACGGAATACTGTCTAAAAAATTTCCGTGAATGGTAATTTTCTGATCCATTTGAATTATCGAAGTATATTTTCGAAAATCAAAATCAGGTTTTTTGCTCGTGTATTTCGTTATAATCGGATGATTTAAAATGGCATCAATGCTTACTTTTTTAGAAAGCTGATTACCATTAAACTGTACAAAATAATCGTATTTCTCCGGATTGATCTGACCAAAAGAAAAATGCATGGCGAATACTAAAAATAAAGTGTAAAACTGCTTCATATATTAAGGCGTTAATTGGATGGTATTATTCATTAATGTCGATTTTTTAAATACGCTGTACATACTTTGTTTTAAAAAAACGGTTTTTTTATTTTTTGAAATTTTACTTTGTGCATTATTCACTGCTGCAACATCTTTATCAAAAGTATAAATAGCAGTAATGCTGGCTTCTTCCAGATCTTTCTTTTTCTTGGGGTCGTTTACAACTTTTTCAGGAACAGGATAAGAGGCAATTCTTTCAAATGTTTTGTCACTTCCGCTAAAGTGAATCTGATCGCGCTGATTGTTTATTGTATTTACAACCGCATTAAGCGCTTTTAAATTGGCATAATTGAGTTTGATAATAAATATATAATTGTCAAAATCAGTTTTTGTAGAGACATTTGTTATTCCGTCAATTTTAGAAGCTTTGTCTTTAAAGTCATTAAGTTTTGCCGAGATTTCTTTTTCATTTGGGATTTTCACACCGTCAACTTCTTCCAGCCAAATGGCAGATTTGGTCTTGAACCACGATTTCGAAAAATCAACCATAAGCGTATATTCACCACTTTGATCATCGTGATGTTTGATTCTTTCTGTAATCTCAAAACAGCTTGTTAAGATGAGACAAAGACATAAAGCGAGAATTTTCTTCATTTTACAAATTTAGATGGAAATATTTGAAAAACCTATCTCATTTACAAAGAGACAGCTTACAAAACCCTCTATAATTCATTTAGTAAAAAATCAAAAAGCTTTTCTGCAAAAAAAATTTCATGCCCTTCTTTCACTAGCATAGAAAAGAAATATTTTTGATTTAAATAGGAATCAAATTCATAATATGGAATCAAAAAAAACTTTGTGTAGCTTAAATAAATACTTTTAATTTCATCTGAGACAATATCTAAATCGGCTTTCGTATTAGTTATATCGTAAAATACCTGAAAATAAGACTTATTAATTCTCTTAATAGTTATAAAAGGAATTTTATTTTCCTGGCAAGTTTGCCAATGATCACTTATATTTTTTGAACTGTCATCATGAATAAACTTTCTCATTTGTTTATTTTGTAGGTTTTTATTTTCAAAACAAATATATTTCTAAATATGACTCCAATCAAATTTTTAGATAATATTAACGGATTCTATAACAAGCTAAAGACCTTATTCTGTTGATTTTTCTTTAACTTTGCGCCACTTATTAAAAGTAACACATCTTCAAGAAAAATAAAAAACAACTACGGTTTTAGAAACCACGATTTATCAATCTGAATTCTAAAATCTAAAATCTAAAATGATATGTTCCCATTACACAGAGGCAGAAGGTTAAGAGTAAACGAATCAATCCGCTCATTAGTCCGCGAAACCAGTTTAAGTCCATCCGATTTTATGTTTCCAATGTTTATCGCAGAAGGAGAAAATTATAAAGCAGAAATTCCTTCAATGCCGGGAATCTTTCGCAGATCTATCGATTTGACTGTTGAAGAAGTAAAAGAAATCTTTGCTTTAGGAATCCGCGCCGTAAATATATATGTAAAAGTAAGCGAAAATTTAAAAGACAATACCGGAAAAGAAGCCTGGAACAAAGACGGTTTAATGCAGCAAGCCATTCGTGCCATTAAAGCAGCCTGCCCTGAAATGATTGTAATGCCGGATGTTGCTTTAGATCCATATTCTGTTTATGGCCACGACGGAATCATCAAAAACGGTGATGTAGAAAATGACAGTACTGTTGAAGCATTAATAAAAATGGCTGTTTCGCATGCAGAAGCCGGAGCCGATTTTGTGGCGCCAAGCGACATGATGGACGGAAGAGTTTTGCGCCTTCGCGAAGGTCTTGATGCTGCCGGATTTCACAATGTGGGAATTATGAGTTATTCGGCTAAATATGCTTCGGCATTTTATGGTCCGTTTAGAGATGCTTTAGATTCTGCTCCAAAAGAAGCTGATGTTGTTGTTCCAAAGGATAAAAAAACGTATCAAATGGATTATGCCAACCGCATAGAGGCTATTAAAGAAACTCTATACGATGTAGAAGAAGGTGCAGATATGGTTATGGTAAAACCGGGAATTGCGTATCTTGATATTGTTCGCGAAGTTAAAAATGCGGTAAATGTTCCGGTAACGGTTTATCATGTTTCTGGAGAATATGCCATGATTAAAGCGGCTGCAGAAAGAGGATGGCTTGATAATGACAAAATTATGATGGAGCAGTTAATGTGTATCAAGCGTGCCGGCGCAAGTTTAATTTCTACTTATTTTGCTAAAGAAGCGGCAATACTTTTAAACAAATAAAAATGAAAAAAGTATTATTCTTGTCTGCTGTTTTAGCATTTGCTTCGTGCAAAAAAGAAGTTTCTGAAAATACCGATCAAACAACAGAATCGTATTCTGAAGGAGAAACAGCGAAAGCGGCAACTCCGCAAGCATTAGGAAAACAGCTTTTTGAAGGAAAAGGAAACTGCACAGCATGTCATCAGCCGGATCAAAAAATCATTGGACCGAGCATAAAAGAAATCGCAAAAATCTACAAAGACAAAAATGCTGATATTGTAACTTTCTTAAAAGGAAACGCAGATCCAATTGTTGATCCAAGTCAGTTTTCGGTAATGCAGACTAATTTTGGTGTAACAAAAGCAATGTCTGACGAAGAGTTAGAAGCTATTGAAACGTACATTTACAGTCATTTAAAATAAATGACTTATTAATATAAATAAAAAAACGGCGCTTTATAAGCGTCTTTTTTTTGTACTTTATAATTATATCAAGATTGTTTTTGTAAGATTTTTATATTTAATTTTACGACTCAACAAATATTTTAAACAAATGGACATTAAAAAATTTAGTGTAATTGGGATTTCAGTAAGAACGACTAATGAAAATGAGCAATCGAGTAAAGACATTCCTGCGCTTTGGAATCAATTTCTAAAAGAAGAAATCAGCACAAAAATTTCAAACAAAATTAGCAACGACATTTACTGCATTTATACCGATTATGAGAAAGACCATACTCGACCTTACACTACAATTTTAGGTTGTGCCGTAGAAAATCTGGATGAAATTCCGAACGGAATGATTGGAACAACTATTGAAGGAAATCATTATCAAAAATTTACAGCAAAAGGCAATCTTGCTGAGGGAATTGTTTTTAACGAATGGCTAAAAATTTGGAACTCTGATATGCATAGAACCTTTACTGCCGATTTTGAAATTTACGGAGAAAAAGCCCAAAATCCGAGTGATGCAGAAGTAGAAATTTATATCGCAATTTAGTTGCAATAAAAAAAGGCGCTTTTATCAAGCGCCTTTTTTAGTATTATAATTTATTGATTACCAGATTTTAACTCGTTTATCTGGTTCCACATACATTTTGTCTCCTTTTTTAATTCCGAAAGCATTGTAAAAAGCATCAACATTCTGAATTGGAACAACTGCTCTGTACATTCCCGGTGAGTGCGGATCTGTTTTTACCTGACTCTTAATGGCTTCATCTCTGGATTTTGTTCTCCAAACCGTAGCCCAGGAAATAAAGAATCGCTGCTCTGGAGTAAATCCGTCAATTAAGCCCGGATTTCCGTTTTCTTTTAAATATAACTGAAGTCCGTCATAAGCAGCGTTAATTCCGCCTAAATCTCCAATGTTTTCTCCTAAAGTAAATTTACCATCAACAAAAATTCCCGGTAATGGTTCAAGAGCGCTGTATTGAGCAGCAAGTTCACCGCCAAGTGCAGTAAATTGTTTTAAATCATCTGCTGTCCACCAGTCAACCAGATTTCCATCAGCATTATATCTTGCACCCGAATCATCAAAACCATGAGAAATTTCATGTCCAATTACAGCGCCAATTCCACCGTAATTTACAGCTTCATCTGCCTGGTAATTGTAAAACGGCGGCTGTAAAATAGCAGCAGGAAATACAATTTCGTTATATGATGGATTAAAGTAAGCATTTACAGTCTGTGGAGACATTCCCCACTCTGTTTTATCAACTGGTTTCCCTAATTTATCTAAACTTTGAGCATAAGACCATTTTGATATGTTTTTCATATTATCAAAATAAGTTCCGCCTTCGTTTACATTTTTAAGAACTAAAGCTGAGTAATCTTTCCATTTATCAGGATATCCTATTTTAACGGTTAGTTTTTTTAATTTCTCAATTGCTTTTGTCTTTGTTTCTGCAGACATCCAAGGCAATGCATTAATTCTGTTTTCATAAGCCAGCATTACATTAGAAATCATTTTCTTTGCTTTTTCTTTAGCTTCGGCCGGAAATAATTTCTCAACATACAGTTTTCCAAGTGCTTCACCTGTTGCTCCGTTAATAACTTGCAGCGCTACTTCTTGACGCGGACGTTGTTTTAAAGCTCCTGTTAATGTTTTTCCGTAGAAATCAAAATTAGCATTTTCAATTTCTGTGCTTAAAGTTGATGCCGTACGGTTTAATAATGACCATTTTAAATATTCTTTCCAGGCTTCAACTTTTTTCTCTGTAAATATTTTTTCCAAAGCGGTCATGTAACGCGGCTGTGCAACATTTACAGTGTCTAACTTTGTCATTCCAATTCCTGTGAAATATTTTTCCCACTGAATTGACGGTGTATTCTTTTTTAAATCAGCAATCGCAGTTGGATTGTATTGTTTTCTGCGGTCTCTTCTTTCAACACGATCCAGTCTTGGCGCAGACATTTCGATTTCAAGAGCCAAAATTTGTTTAGCGCTTTCTTTTGCTTTTGCTGGAGATTCGCCAATATATTGTAACATTCTGGCAACGTGAACTTCATACTTTTCACGTTTTTCTTTAGAATCTTTATCATCAGAATTGTAATAATCCTTATCAGATAATCCTAAACCTCCCACATTTAATGTTACTGAGTTTTTGTTACTGTTTTTAGCATCGGCACCTACATAAACTCCAAAGAATCCAAGACTGCTGCCCTGAGATTGCGACTCTGTTAGGAAGTTTTGTAAATCGGCTACGTTTTTAATCGCATCAATTTTTTTTAATGTCGGCTGAAGCGGTTTTACGCCTTGCTTGTTTCTTCCAACAGTATCTAAAATGGTGTTGAATAAAGCAATGGCTTTACCCTGATCTGTATTTGATTTGTACTTTGGATCTTTTGAAGCCTCTTTTAAAATAGCCAATGCGTTGTCGTCTGTTTTCTGACGCAATTCATTAAAACTTCCCCAAGAAGTTCTGTCGCTTGGAATTTCTGTCTGAT
Organism: Flavobacterium ginsengiterrae; assembly: GCF_039539785.1. Classification (NCBI taxonomy): domain Bacteria; kingdom Pseudomonadati; phylum Bacteroidota; class Flavobacteriia; order Flavobacteriales; family Flavobacteriaceae; genus Flavobacterium; species Flavobacterium ginsengiterrae. The sequence continues at coordinate 537,082 of NZ_BAABDU010000003.1, forward strand.
CAAGCCAGGTTCCGTTTACATACTTAAAAAAATCCTCCGTAGGGCTGATTTTCGTATTCATATACGAAACATTAATGCCGGGTTCTTTTTCTTGTTTACTTTGTGCATTTACTGCTGCAAGTGAAAACATTACATAAAAGGCACAAAACAAAGGTTTACTTAGTTGTTTTTTCATTAATATATAGATTTTGAGTGTAAATACAAACATATTGTTAATATTTGAAACTCTATGTTAAAATTATGGCAATAATAATAAGTATATCTCCTTGAATTATTTATCGAGATTGAGACTCATATTTTCTAAACTTCCACATTGTTAAAAAGCGTTATAATTGTGCCTTTTAAAATGGCGTTTTCGTATTTTTGCGCCAAATTATTTTTATGAAATCGCTTCTTTACAAATACCGCAAATTCTTCATTGTATTAATTGTATTTTCTGTAGTCACTATATCTTTATTTTACTCGGCATTAAAACCTCAAAAAACACTTCCTATTTACAATCCCTCAGATGTAAATCCGGAATTGGTAGATAGTACCATTCAGTACAAAAGTAAATATCATACCATTTCAGATTTTAAGTTTGTAAACCAAAACGGCGATACGATTACTCAAAAAGATTATGACGGCAAAATTTATGTTGCTGATTTCTTCTTTACAACCTGCGGTTCTATCTGCCCAAAAATGTCAACGAATCTGGCCGATGTTCAAAAAGCGGTTTTAAATAACCCAAAAGTAAAACTGCTTTCTCATACTGTTTTTCCCGAAGTCGACAGTGTTTCGGTTTTAAAAGCGTATGCTGTAAAATATGGCGTGGTTGACAGCAAGTGGAATTTGGTTACGGGCGACAAAAAAGAGATTTACACTATGGCCAGAAAATCATACCTGGCGGTAAAACTTGGAAGACCGGATCAGCTTTATGATATGGTGCATACTGAGAATTTTGTTTTGGTAGATCAAAAAAGACGTGTTCGCGGTTTTTATGACGGAACCAAAAAAGAAGAAATTCAACGCCTGTTAGAAGACATCGAATTCTTATCAAAAGAGTAAAATCCCTTATTTTTAGAAAGATTTAGCATTTTGAAAAGCGAATATTGCTTTAAAATAAATAATTATTGCCTATTTTTGCAATCTAAACTCAATCTAAATAAGCTTTGCAGAATACAATCCATACCCTGAAAAAAGGCGATAAAGCCATTATCAAAGATTTTGATATCGATTTAATTCCTTTAAAATTATTAGAAATGGGTTGTCTGCCTGGCAGCTTAGTCGAACTGCTTCAAATTGCTCCTTTTGGAGATCCTCTATATTTAGACATAAATGGTTCGCATGTTGCTATTCGTGTTGAAACTGCTCGTGAAATTGAAGTTGAACTTATCCAAAACAATTTATAATGAGCATTCAGAATATCAATGTTGCCCTTATTGGAAACCCAAACACAGGAAAAACTTCTGTTTTTAATCAGTTAACCGGTTTAAACCAACAAGTTGGAAATTATCCCGGAATTACAGTAGAGAAAAAAATCGGTTTTTGTAAATTACCTCATAACGTTAAGGCTAATATTCTGGACTTACCCGGAACATACAGCTTAAACGCAAGTTCGATGGACGAAAGTGTGGTTATTGAACTTTTGCTGAATAAAAACGACAAATTATATCCGGATGTTGCTGTTGTAGTAACTGATGTTGAAAATCTAAAAAGAAATTTACTGATTTACACTCAGATAAAAGACCTTGAAATTCCAACGATTCTAGTTATTAATATGTCTGATCGTATGGAAAGAAAAGGAATTACCCTTGATATTCCGTATCTGGAAGAAAAACTAAAAACTAAAATTGCTTTAGTAAGTTCGCGCAAAGGTTTAGGAATTGAAGAATTAAAAGAGCTGATTGTTTCTTATAAAAATATAACGCACGAACCTTGCTTAAATGCTTCTGTAATTGATCCTGAATATTTTGAAAAATTACAGCACGCATTTCCAAATCAGTTAATGTACAAGTTGTGGCTGGTTATTACGCAGGATGTTAACTTTTCAAATCTGGACCGAAACGAAGTTCGAAGCACTTTTACTAAATCACATTCAGAATTAAAACGCTTACAGCAAAAAGAAACCATAAAAAGATATCAGTTTATAAATGATGTTTTAAAAGAAGGTTTAAAAGTTAATACGGAAGCTGCTACTGATTTTAGAGCAAAACTAGACCGCATATTAACCCACAAATTTTGGGGTTACGCTATTTTCTTAGGAATCTTATTTGTTATTTTCCAGTCCATTTTCAGCTGGTCAACAATTCCTATGGATTTCATTGACAGTACTTTTGCTTCTTTAAGCAGCTGGACAGCAGAACAGCTTCCTAGCGGTATTTTAACCGATTTGCTTTCGCAGGGAATTATTCCGGGAATTGGCGGTGTTATTATTTTTATTCCGCAGATTGCTTTCTTGTTTTTGTTTATTTCCCTTTTAGAAGAAAGCGGTTATATGAGTCGTGTTGTTTTTTTAATGGACAAAATTATGCGCAAGTTTGGTCTTTCCGGAAAAAGCGTCGTGCCTTTAATTTCAGGAACTGCCTGTGCAATTCCGGCGATTATGGCAACACGAAATATTGAAAACTGGAAAGAACGTTTAATCACCATTTTAGTAACTCCGTTTACAACTTGTTCTGCCAGATTACCGGTTTATGCAATTATGATTTCGCTGGTAATTCCTAATAAACGCGTTCTTGGATTTTTAAATCTGCAGGGATTATCATTAATGCTGTTGTACTTGTTAGGATTTTTAGCGGCCATAATCTCTGCTTATATTCTAAATAAAGTTTTAAAATTAAATTCAAAATCGTATTTCGTAGTCGAAATGCCAAGTTATAAATTACCGCTTTTGAAGAATGTTGGAATCAATGTTGTTGAAAAAACCAAAGCTTTTGTTTTAGGCGCAGGTAAAATCATATTAGCAATATCGGTTATTTTATGGTTTTTGGCTTCTTTCGGACCCGGAAAAGAATTTAACGACGCAGAGACTATCGTAAAAGAAAGATTTGCAAATACGCCTTTAGATGAAACTCAGTTTGAAAATGAAGTCGCTTCTCAAAAAATAGAGAATTCATATATTGGAATTATGGGTAAAACTATTGAGCCTGTAATTTCTCCTTTGGGTTACGACTGGAAAATAGGAATTGCCATTATCAGTTCGTTTGCTGCACGTGAAGTTTTGGTTGGAACATTGGCCACAATTTACAGTGTTGGAGACAGCGATAATGAATCGACCATTAAAAGCAGAATGCAGAAAGAAGTAAATCCAGAAACGGGTGAAAAGATCTTTAACTTTGCGACTGGTATTTCGTTATTACTATTTTACGCCTTTGCAATGCAGTGTGCCAGTACATTAGCCATTACAAAAAAAGAAACCAATTCATGGAAATGGCCTGTTATGCAGCTTGTTTTTATGAGTGGTCTGGCTTACATTTCGGCGCTTATAGCTTACCAATTTTTAAAGTAAAAGATCATGATACAAGAAATTATTGCCTTTGCCATACTACTAGTTGCGGTTGGTTTTTTGGTTAGAAAGTTCTTCTGGAAATCTAAAAAGAAAAAAGACTGTGGAGACGGAAACTGCGGATGTTCATAGATCCTTTTTAAGTTACTAAGTTTGTGAGATTCTAAGACTCTAAGTTTTTAAATATTTATTAAAAAGCTTCAAAGGAATTTGAAATTCCTTTGAAGCTTTTTAAATTTTAATCGAATGAAATTTGTCTTTTTTTGCTGCTTTAAAAACGTTTACTTCCTCTTTATCAATTATAAAGACAGTATTTTTGATAAATTTAAATCCGCAAAAAAATGTCAGAAGAAGATAGAATGGAAATCGTAAGAGATAACAGAGTAGCAAGATTATTATGGTTTACATTAGGTTTTTTATGTGCTGTAATTATTAATTACTTTATGACGCATAAATAGATTTCTCGATATTCCAAAAGTGAGACAGTCAAAGTTCCTATTCTTGTTCAAAAGAAAACTGAGACTGAAAACTCCTTATTTCACCCCTTCCCATTCAGCATAAAACTGAGCAAGAAATAATTCCATGAAACGATGTCTTTCGGCAGCGATTTCTTTTCCTTTTTCAGTATTCATTTTGTCTTTTAAAAGCAGCAGTTTTTCATAAAAATGATTAATTGTTGGAGCGTTGTTCTTTTTATACTCCTCTTTTGTCATATTTGTTATTGGAGCAATTTCGGGATTGTAAAGCGTTCTGTTTTTAAATCCTCCATAATTAAAAGCTCTGGCAACTCCAATGGCACCAATAGCATCTAAGCGATCAGCATCCTGAACAATATCTAATTCTACAGACGTAAACTTTTTTTCGAAATTTCCGCCTTTATACGAGATGTTTTCGATAATATTTACCACATGCTGAATAGTGTCTTCTGAAACATTTTCTGATTCTAAAAACAAACGCGCTGTTTTTGGCCCAATGGTTTCATCGCCGTTATGAAATTTGCTGTCGGCTATATCATGAAGTAATGCTCCTAGCTGGACAACAGTAAGATCGCAGTTTGTATCGTTTGCGATTAAAAGTGCATTTTTATAAACACGTTCTATATGAAACCAGTCATGTCCGCCTTCTGCATCGTTTAATTTTTCTTTTACAAAAGCGATTGTTTTATTTATTAGTTCAGGATTATTCATAAATGCATTTGGTTTGTGGTGAAATGACACGTTGATTTAAAGCATCAAAATGATTTACGCCGAAGTTTTTATAGTTTAAATAAAAAATGTTGATTGCTAAAGCTTTAAAACTCTAACAATCAACAATATTTTCAATATCAATTTTCAATTGCAATATCAAACATCAATTACAATATCGATCTAAAATCTACTTTCTGAAATCAAAAATCTACAATCTAGCCGGTTCAACCCATTTAAAGATATGTGACTCTTGTGGAATTACAATTCTCTCAGAAATTTTAGCCATACGAGCCGGTAATTTCATTAAGTAATCACGTGCTTTCTCTGCTTCGTCAGTTAAATTTGAAATTTTATCAATTTCCCATTTATTGATTAATTTCTGCATAATTTCAACATAATCAGTAGCTGTATAAACCCCAATACGTTGTGCAGAATCAGAAAACTGTTCAAAAGCAGAACTGATTTTTTGACCAGATTCTCTCAGGAAGTGAGCCGGCATAACGATTTTCTGCTTCATCATATACTGAAAAGCAAGCATCATTTCGCTAGGGTCAACCTGAAAAATTCTAGTTACAAATTCGCTGTAAGCATGGTGATGACGCATTTCATCACCCGCAATCATTTTACACATTTTAGACAGCTTATTATCTCCAAATTTCTTTGCGATCTGCGATACGCGGTTGTGAGAAACATAAGTTGCTAATTCCTGAAAACTGGTGTATACAAAGTTTTTGTACGGATCAGTTCCAGTTCCAATATCAAAACCGTCGTTAATTAAATGCTGTGTTGTCATTTCAATTTCACGCATATTAACACGACCAGACAAATACAAATATTTATTTAAAAGATCACCGTGACGGTTTTCTTCTCCGGTCCATTGTCTAATCCATTTAGACCATCCATTACCACCGTTCTCTACTTGATCTACTCCTTCTACATCCATTAACCAGGACTCATATGTTGGCAAAGCTTCTTCGGTAATAGTATCACCTACAAGCGTTACCCAGAAATCGTATGGTAATTCTTTAGCAATTTCGCGTAGTTCCTTTACCTCCTCAAAGAAGTTTTCTCCTTCAGAATTAGGTAGGAAATCAGACGGCTGCCAAATTTTTTCCACCGGAATTAAATATTGTTCAACGAAGCTGTCAACGTTTTTTTCCAAAAACTGCATCACTTCTAATCGAATGTTTTTTATAGACATTATTTATTTTAAATTTGGGTTTTTATTTTTAGCTCGGACTAAAACTTAAACCTGTTTATACTCGTTTACTCCTTCTTTTACTGTTTTTTCAGTAATTTCCATTAATTCTTCAAACTTATAATCTTTTACGGCTAATGCTTTATGAGCTGTAAAAGTAAGATGGTCTCCTAAACCAACAGGAAACATTCCGTAACGGACCATTTTCCATGAATTGTTAATACTAACTGGAACAACATACGCCGAAGGCGCATATTTACATAAGATTTTTAAACCACTCTGGGCAAATTCTTTTGGTTTACCAGTTTTACTGCGGGTTCCTTCCGGAAAAATTACTGCAGATCTGGTGTTTTTTTCTATATATTCAGACAAGCCTTTGATTACCGGAATCGCTTGTTTAGGGTCTTTACGGTCAATTAAAACAGAACCTCCGTGACGTAAATTAAACGACACACTCGGAATTCCGCTTCCTAACTCCTTCTTACTTACAAATTTACAATGAAAACGTCTAAAGTACCAAATCATTGCCACGATATCGTACATACTTTGGTGATTGGCAACAAAAATAATAGGAACACCGGTTGGAATTGAATCTACTCCTGTAACTTTATAAGTTGTTCCAACAAGGTTGGTACATCTTAAAAGACAGAAGTTTAAATAATCAACACTTTTTTTGTGTGCCTGATATCCAAAAAGATTAAGGCAAATCCACTGTATAGGGTGAAAAACCGCCAAACAAAATCCAAAACATAAATAATAAATTACCGAAATTGGATATGAAATTATCTTTTGCATGCTAGAAAAAATTTATCGCCAAAAGTAGTAAATATATTTTTAGCGGTATAAAAATTGAAAACAATAACCGTTTTTATGGTTTAATTGTACCTTTGTTCTTTAAATTGCAAATTTTTTCTGAATTAAATGAACTTCACATACCCTAAAAATGAACGCTTAAAGAGCAAAACCACGATTGGATTACTATTTTCTGAAGGAAAATCGGTTTCAAAATATCCGCTTCGTCTGGTTTACCGTCAAGCGGAAGAAAACTTTCAGGGGAATACAAAAGTGGGAGTTTCGGTTTCGAAGAAATATTTTAAAAAGGCTGTTGACCGCAATTATTTTAAAAGAGTTCTGAGAGAAACGTACAGACTTAACAAACACCTGCTTTTGGATAATCTGGAAAAGCCTTATTCTTTCATGCTTTTTTACCAGACAAAAGACAGATTATCTTATGATGAAATCCATACCAAAACGATTCAGTTGTTTGAGAAATTTGTACTGCAGATGAACAATTCTAAAGATTCTGAAAAAGAGAGCTAAGCTCTAACTCTCAAAAGATAAGTAAATTAATCAGATTAGATAAAAAAATCGTAGTTTTAGCTTTAAATTGAAATTTTATGCGACATATTTTCTTTTTATCTGTATTTTTTTTGATTTTGTCCGGATGCAGTAAATCTAATAAGACACAGGATGAGTCAATGATGGTTTCTGCTGTAGCATTACCTCCAAAAACAAAATCTGATTCTTATGATAAAAACCTGAATCAGTCTGCACCAAAAATTGAACAAAAAATCATTAAAGAAGCCACTTTAAGATTTGAAACAGATGATTTAGAAAATACCTTCAATCAAATTCAAAAAGCTGTTGCTACTGGCAAAGCAAGAATTATCAACGATTCTGAAGGAAAAGATTATGGAACTGTTTTTAGAAACCTTACCGTAAAAGTACCAAGCGAGAATTTTGACCGTTTTATAAATGATATTTCAAAAGGTGTATCGTATTTTGAAATTAAAAATATATCGGCACAAGATGTCACAGAACAATTTATAGATTTAACTTCAAGATTAAATACAAAGAAAAAACTCGAAGAACGTTATCTTCAAATTTTACAAAAAGCAACTAAAGTAAGTGAGATTTTAGAAATTGAAAAACAAATTTCGGTTATTCGCGAAGAAATAGAAGCTAAAGAAGGCCAGTTAAAATATTTACAAAGCCGTGTTTCTGAAAGCACCGTTACCATAGAGTTTTACAAAACAATCGCCGAAAAAGAAGGTGTAAAAATTTCATACGGTTCAAAAATCTGGACAGCAGTAAAATCAGGATTCTTTAGTTTATCTGATTTCTTAATTTCGCTTATAAGCATTTGGCCGTTTATTATTATATTTTGTGTATTAGCCTATTTTATTAGAAAAAGATTTAAAAGAAAAAAACAACAATCATGAATCGTTATTTCAAAAAGAAATTCATTATACCAGCTGTTGCAGCAGGGTTTTTATTTGTGGGAACCAGTTTCAAAGAAGACTTTTTTGAGATTGCGAAACAAATCGAAATCTTCACGACATTATTTAAAGCAGTAAATACCAATTATGTAGACGATACAAATCCGGGCGATTTAATGGACAAAGCCATTAAAAGCATGCTTGGAAGTTTAGATCCATATACAGTTTACTTTAACGAACAAGATGTTGTAAATTTTAAAATTAACAATACGGGAGAATACACGGGAATTGGCGCTATGATTGCCAGAAAAAAAGACCGATTAATTGTTCGCGAACCATATAAAAATTATCCCGCAGACAAAGCCGGACTTAAAGCAGGTGACGAAATTATTCAAATTGGCGATGTTTTAATTGCTGATTTTAAAGATGATGCATCGCAATTATTAAAAGGAACCAAAAACACAAAAATTTCCGTGAAGTATCTTCGTCAGGGAAAAACTTTTACTACGGAATTGGTTTTGGATGAAGTTGATATTAAATCGGTTCCATTTTACGGAAAAATTGACGATAAAACAGGTTATATCGTTTTGGCGCATTTTAGCAGAAAGGCTTCCGCCGAAGTTAAAGATGCTCTTGAAAAACTAAAAGCCGGCGGCGCTACGCAGATTGTATTGGATTTAAGAGGAAATCCGGGCGGACTTTTAAACGAGGCTATTGATATTTGTAATTTGTTTGTTCCTAAAAATGAAGTAATTGTAACTACAAAATCAAGAATTGAAAAACACAATAATACTTATAAAACGACAAAAGAACCAATTGATACTCAGATTCCACTTGCTATTTTAGTTAACGGAAGAAGTGCATCGGCATCTGAAATTGTATCGGGAGCTTTACAAGATTTAGACCGTGCAGTGGTTTTAGGCAGCCGCAGTTTTGGTAAAGGTTTAGTACAACGTTCTGTAGATCTTACTTACGGAACTCAATTAAAAGTAACTATTTCTCGTTATTACACTCCATCAGGCCGTTGTATTCAGGCTTTGGATTATGCTCATAAAGACAAAAACGGTGTTGCCCAAAAAACAGATGCTAAGAATTTCAACGCATTTAAAACTCGCAAAGGAAGAACGGTTTATGACGGCGGCGGTGTTTTACCAGATATTGAACTTGAAGAAGCTAAAATGAGCCCAATTACAACCGCTCTGTTGAAAAATGACGGCATTTTTGATTATGCAACATCTTATTATTACAAAAACCCAAATTTGGGCGAAAAAATACCTGTTGTTACAGATGCTGATTATGCTGCCTTTAAACAATATCTAAAGGCAAATAAAATCAGTTTTGATACTGAAACAGAAGTTGCCCTGAAAAATACTTTGGCTGCAGCCAAAAATGAAAAAATAGACGAGACCATTGCTCCGGAATATCAACAATTATTAGCCGCATTAGAAAAAAGCGAAAACACTTTATTAGACAAAAACCAAAAAGAGATTCGAGGTCTAATTCAGGAAGAGCTTATTAAGAGATATCAATACCAGGAAGGTTTGTATCAATTTTATATTAAGAACAATTCAGAAATTAAGAGAGCAGTAAACGTATTAAATAATCAAACTGAATATAAAACGATTTTAAAAATGTAGAAAAATGAAACTTTCCCGGGTCCTTTTTTTGTTTATTATTTACAATTTAGCGGCGCAGCAAAAAACAATCGAAACGATATATTTTGATTTCGACAAGTATGATCTTACTGAATCACAGGCTAAAATTGTAAATAAATTTATAAAAACAATAGACACGGCAAAAGTCGAATCGATACAAATTTATGGTTACTGCGATGACCGCGGCACAGACGATTACAATTTTAGATTGTCGCATGACCGCGTAAACACAATACAAAGCTTATTGCTTTCTTCTGGTTTTAAAGAAAGTAAAATTGTAATACTCGAAGGAAAAGGCCGTGTTGTTGTTCGGCCGGACACGGTTGAAAATCTTTATGAAACACGCTTAAGAAACCGACGCGTTGATTTGATTGTTGTTAAACGCAATAGTTTTGGAAAAGATATTTATTCTTCTTTTAAAGATAAATTAAAAGTTGGCGACAAAATATGTCTTGAAAGTATTCTGTTTGATATGGGAAGTGCCAGGTTAACTCACACCTCAAAAAAGGAACTTGATAAAGTTGCACTAACTCTTCAAAAACAAAGAAATATTCAATTTGAAATACGTGGTCATGTTTGCTGCACACCAGAAATTTACAGCGACGGAATTGATAAAGACACTAAAGAAAGAAGACTTTCCTGGAATAGGGCCAAAACTGTTTTTAATTATTTAAGCTCTAAAAAAGTATCAAAAAACAGAATGCGTTATCAAGGTTGTGGCAACAGATTTCCTTTAAAAAAAGGTGATAATTTCGATCGGCGGGTTGAATTTTTAATCACTAAAATTTAAACTTTTCTATAAAAAACAAAATCAAAAAAAATCACTTCATATAAATAATTACTTTAGAAAATAGTTATTACTTGGTTGTTTATAAGGCATTTATTTACTTATAAATTTGTGTTTAAAAAACACTGAAAACGACTTAATGCAACATTGTTTCTTTTTGTTTTTGTATAAGAATTAAAATAAATTCATGTCTTTTTCAAAATTATCCGCGCATCATTTCAATGTGAGGAATATCATCTTCTAAATACATTTCACTAGTTTGAACAAATCCATGGCTTTCGTAAAATTTCTTTAAATACAATTGTGCTCCAATTGTTATTTTATCCTGATTAAAATTTGATTTTACTCCTGCAATAGCTTCACGCATTAATTCATGCCCCCACTTTTTATCCCGATAATTTTGGTCTACAGTTACTCTTCCTATTGAAGCATTATCAAAACTAATTCCTGCATCAAATAAACGCGAATAAGCCACTATTTTGCCGTTATATTCTCCAATTAGATGTAATGCGCTTTTGTCTTTGCCATCAAGATCTAAATAAACACAGTTTTGCTCGACTACAAAGATTTCACTTCTCAATTTAAGCAAATCATATAGCTCATTTACATTTAATGCCTCAAAAGGCTTTATTTTCCATTTTAGTTCCATTCTTTAAAAACAATAGTTTAGAAAAGCAAAAATAGTTCAATTGTCGACAATAAATTCTGAGAATACAATCACCCTACAATTTTTCCCAAAGTCATTTTACAACTTTCGGGATAAGAACTCCCATTGTCCATCCAGAGTTTAAACTTCATATTATTGAATAAATCTGAAGGAGTTATGCCAAAATTTTTTATTTCAACTTTTCGGTTTAAAACTCTTGGCACAATTTCATTAATAAACCATGAGTTGTGTGTTATTAAAAGCGATTTTGATAAGCCTGTAACACTTAATGGCGATAGAAGGAGCTCCATAAGTTCTTTATCGTTTTGATATTCTTTGGCAAATTCCCGAAAATCTAAATCTGAAACAATATCATCTTCTATAGAATTTACAAAATCAGATAAATTGGGTATAAATCTATTTTGATAGTCCGGCAGGATATGATCCTGTTCGCACATGTCTTTTACATTTACTGCTTTTCCATCGCTGTTTATAATAGTATGCCCGTAAACAGGAACGACAACTCTTCTGATTCCCCACATGGTATGCAGGATTCTGTGCCTGTTATCGCTGCAGAGTTCTTTGGTACTATCCATGAAATCGTGAATTGGGAGATAATCTTCGATAACCCCGCCGCGTTTTCTAACTGATATTTGTGAATGTATAACTGCGTTCATTTTTAAAAATGGATTTGATCGTAATCATCAAAATCTTTAGGGTCTTCATCGTCTTCATATTCCATTATGTAATGAAAAGTAAGATTTAGAATTTCCATGAATTTTTCAGCTTGCTGTTCCGAAATGTTTTCCGGAAAGTTAAAATATTCATTTTCCTCAATTTCTATGTTAAACTCTGAAAGATAATATTCTTTTAAGTCTGCATAGATCTGCTTGTCATTATCAGAATCAATATAAAATTGTTTAACATCTGAGCCGGACAATTTTTGAACTGAAATTATATCCTGCTTTGCTTTTTCCGTTTTTGCTTCTTCTATAGTGTTGAATGTACTCAGCACACTACCTGTAACCTCTTCCTGAGGCAGTACAATTAATGAATCATCTGTAAAAAAGAAACTTACTTTGTGAATTACGTATTTTGCCATTTCTTATAAAAAAACTAATCTTTTAAAATTCTCCTAAATCCATTTCTTCTAAATTAAAATCATTAGGATCAAGATGGGCGTCGTCATTGTATTCAACAACATCATGAAATGTTAGATTTAAAATATCTAAAAATCTTTCTGCGTTATCTGATGAAATACTTTCAGGAAATTCAAAAAAATAATCATCTTGAATATCAATATTATACTCTGATTTATAAAATTTCTTTAATCTTTCTAAAATCTCATCAAAGTCTTCATTATGAAAGAAGAAATCTACTGCATTTTCTCCGCCTAATCTTTGTATCGAAATAATATCCTGTTTTCTTTTTTCAATTTTGGCTTCTTCCAAACTGCTAAAAATCCCAGCAATACTTCCTTTAGCATCTACTGGTTCAAATGATTCATCAGTATAAAAAAATCCTCTTTTGTGAACTACAAATTTTGCCATTTCTAATTTTTTTGCAAATGTAAGTTTTTATTTACTTAATTTATTATATTTAACAAATTAACCCAAAATAAAATCCCGGCTGTAAAATAACCGGGATTATTATCCTGCAAAGTTTTGAAAACCATGCAAATCAAAAAATATCTTCATAGTCTTTCATTGAGAAATACCAACAAGGTATTGAAAACCCTGCTAGAATAGATATTATTTTTTCTTCATGATAATTTCCATGCTTTTGTATTCTTCTCCATTTTTTACGTCAAACATTTCCATTTTTCGTGTTTTGTTATCTACAATTGTATAAAGTTCTCGATAAGGTGTTTTCTTTCCGTTTAAAGGATTAACCATATCACCTTTTAGTTCCATGCTTTTTGTTTTTTCATCGTATTTTCCCATGGCAATCATCATTCCGGTTCCCATGTTGTCGATAAAAGTTGTAGTGTATTCTTTGCTGGCATTATTGTATGCCAGAGTGCTTTTTCCTTCAAACGGCTGTCCCATCATGGTGCCTTTATAATTTGCTTCCTGATAGCGTCCGCCTAAAATCATTTTAATTTCTGCAGTAGAAGTTGCTTTTTCGGCTTTTCCATTTGGTTCAGACCAAAAAGTCATATCGCAATTCCATGTTCCAACTTCGTCTGCCATTAACTTATGCGGAGCTCCCGGCGTTGCATATGCCTGCCACGCTTTCATTTGTGCAGCCGAATCTAAAACTGGTTCTGCAGCTGTTTCTTCTGTCTTTACAGTATTTGTATCTTTTGCTGTAATGGTTTCTTCTGTTTTTATTTCTTTTTTACAAGAAACAAAACACATGACAAGTATTACTAATGTTGTGGTTAATTTTTTCATAAGTATTTGTTTTTATGTTTGTTATAAAAACAAAAGTAAGAAATATATTAACCTGAAATTTGTTTTGGGTTTAAGTTTCAGCTTTGGGCGGTATTCAAATGGATATTATCGTTTGTCGATTTTTACTGATTTTATAATCGCTTCCAGATCAAACATCAAATCGCGTTCCTGATTGGAAGGTGAATAACAAAATCCTTCTATTACCAAAATTCTATTGTAAACTGGGTCTATAATAGCATAATTAATAAAAGGTCCTGCCATGAAATCGTTTTTAAGTTCCCAGGTTCCTTTGGTTTCAAAAGCATCTTTTCCATCCAGGTTAACCGCTGATAAATAGGGAGCATAAGCTTCGCCGGTAATCATTGGAGTATTTGGTTCTCGGCCTTTAATATAACGACCTATAGAATCTCTCATTTTTATGATATTTCCAACTACATTTCCTTTTGTTTTGAAATTATGCAACGGGATTTGGTATATCAATAAACTAGTATTGCCGCTAATGATATCTTTTTTGAGCCAGATAAAATTCTTTTTGTGCAGCACATATTCATATCCTGTTGGAATCTGGATATCGATGTGGAATTTGTTTTTTATAACAGCTGGATTTAAAAGTGATTTGCTGTTATCTTGTTGGATTTTTTCGATTTCAGCATCTCGGATCATTTTGATAATTTGAGCTGAATTTAGTTCGATACTGCAGATAATATCGTCTATTGATTTTCCGTAAATACGAAAAGTATTGTGAGGAAGTTCGGTACTGTGTGTAATTTCGAATTTTTCGCTGGCCGTTTTTTTAACTATAATAATACTGCGACTGTCGGTTACAAAACCTTCCAGAAGTTTGGCCGGATATTGATTTATAGTAAAAAGGGGTTCTTCCTGGGTTAAACCCAAAACTGGAGAGGCAAATTTATTTCGAATTGTGTCACCAACTTCTCCATACCATAATTGATCGTCGATAATTATAGATATAGTATTTGCTTTTCCGGAAACTGGCTGCGATTGTTTATCTGATTTTAAACAAGAAAGAAGCAGAAACGGAAGTATTAGAAATAAAAAATGGGTTTTATTCATTTTTTTGATTTAATGAAATAAAACCCAAATTTAAATAAGATTTTTTTATTATCCGTTTATTTTAAGTTTCATTCCCGGTTTAATATCTTCATCTTTAATATCATTCCATTTTTTAATATCTGAAATAGTTACTCCAGGATATTTTTTAGAAATGCTGTATAAAGAATCACCTTTTTTAACGTAATAATCTTCGCTGACACTTTTTGCTGAAGGCGCTTTCTTCTTGAAAGCGTCTATAGAATTTGAAGCAATTGCTGTTGAAACAGGTTCTTCGATTTCTGTAACTATTTTAGAAACTACTAAAGTCTTTCCTAAACCAATGTTGTTTGATGCAAGATTATTTAACTCTTTTAACTCCGCAATAGTCGTACCGAATTTTTTAGCAATGCTTCCTAAATTGTCTCCGGCTGCTACAGTGTACTCTACAGTTTGAATTGAAACTTTATCTTTTTCATCTGCAGATGCAATAGCTTCTTCTGTATTTTTCTCGATTACAGGTATAGATTTAGGCTCTTTTACCACTTTTGCAGAAGCATCTATATCTGATTTAATTTTTAAAGTTCTTCCTAAAGCAATTGCATTAGATTTAAGATTATTCCATTTTTTTAAATCGGAAATATTTACGTTGTACTTGTCTGCAATTGCGCCTAAGTTATCGCCTTTTCTAACTTTGTAAAACTGAATGTCTTTTGAAGTTTCAACAGCTTCTCTAACTGGTTTTGTTTTTGGGGCAATTTTAGCCGCTAAGCGAGTTGGAATTGTTTTAATAGTTGATTCGTGCTGTACATAAGCATAAATTTTATCTTCATTTGAAACAAAAGCTGCTATTTTATCTTTTGGTAAACGAAGGAAATTTTGTTCACCATGATACGCAGGCACGACATTTAATTTATAAGATGGATTTAAAAGCTGTAACTGCGATTGAGGCATATCTAGCAAATCTGCAATTTGCTTAAATGTCATTTGGTTTTTAATTGCAACCGTATCTGTCTCGAAGTTTTTTATTACAGCTCTTTCAGGGTTAATTCCGTGTTCTTTATGGTATTCAAAAAGATACATTGTCGCATAAAATGCAGGAACGTATCCTTGTGTTTCTTTTGGAAGATTGTTACGAATATCCCAGTAACCTGTTTTTCCGCCAGAACGACGAATAGCTTTTGTTACGTTTCCTGGTCCTGAATTGTAAGATGCTAAAACTAATTCCCAGTCATTAAAAACATTGAACATTCTGGTCATGTAATCTGAACATGCAATTGTAGCTTTAAGAGGGTCGCTTCTTTCATCTATATAAGAATCGATTTTTAAAGCGTATTGTTTTCCGGTTCCGTACATAAACTGCCAAAGTCCCGTAGCACCCATTTTAGAAACTGCTTTAGGATTTAAAGCAGATTCTACAACGGCTAAATATTTTATTTCCAACGGAATTTTTTCTTTGGCGAAAGTTTCCTCGAATATTGGAAAGTAGTATTCTGATAAAGCCATTAATCGAGAAAACGATTTTTTACGATTCTTAAGAAATGACTTTATTACATTTTCTAATCCTTGATTGTATTCTATCTCGAAAGGAGATTTAGCATTCATAGCTGCCAAACGTTGTTTTAATAGTTCGGTTGGCAATTCTTCATCTACCGTTACGTCCTTATTAATGGTTTGAATATCTTTTGTCAGATCATCGTAGATATCTAAACTTACTAACTCATTCATCCAAAGACTGTCGACTCTTGATGCCAGATCATCTTTTTTGAATGTGCTTTTAATAGAATCTAAATAGGACAACTTTACTTCGGGCTTTATTTCTTTAGAATGCTCTACAGTTTCCTGTGCGAACATCGACATTGAAAATAAAGCGGTAACCACTAAGGAGATTTTCTTTACAATCATATAACATTTTTTTAAAATTCTATAATTCAAACAATTACAGAGCTTGTATTTTTGCAAACTTAAAAAGTTTAAAGCTTAAAAATACGCAAAAAAATGTTAATTGTGATATTTTAGTCTAAAATTGCAGCAATTCCAGGTAAAACTTTTCCTTCTAACATTTCCAGCATAGCCCCGCCGCCAGTAGATACATAGCTCATTTTGTCTTCAAAACCGAACTGTTTTACTGCTGCAACAGAATCACCTCCTCCTACTAGAGAAAATGCACCATTTTTAGTTGCTTCTGCAATAAAATCACCTAAAGCGATTGTTCCTTTTGAGAAAGTTTCCATTTCAAAAACTCCTAATGGACCATTCCAAAGAATAGTTTTTGACTCTAAAATTACTTTTTTGAAGTTTTCCAGAGATTTTGGACCTGCGTCAAGACCTTGCCATCCGTCAGGAATTGCAGTTACATCTACGATTTGTGTATTTGCTGTATTTGAGAAATCGTCTGCAGCTACTACATCAACCGGAATATGTACCTGAACATTTTTTTCTTTTGCTAATCTTAAAATTTCAAGTGCTAAATCAAGTTTGTCATCTTCACAAATTGACTCTCCAATTTTTCCGCCTTGTGCTTTAATGAACGTAAAAGTCATTCCACCGCCAATAATCATGTGGTCTACTTTGTCTAATATGTTCTCAATAACAGTAATTTTTGAAGAAACTTTAGATCCTCCTAAAACCGCAGTTACTGGTTTCTCGCTATTTTTAAGTACTTTGTTTAAGCTGTCAATTTCTTTTGCTAATAATGTTCCAAAACATTTGTCGTTTGGAAAAAACTGTGCAATAATTGTTGTTGAAGCGTGTGCTCTGTGTGCTGTTCCAAATGCATCGTTTACATAGATATCTCCAAGTGATGCTAATTCTTTTGCAAAAGCAACATCTCCAGCTTCTTCTTCAGCATGAAAACGTAAATTTTCAAGTAATAAAACTTCTCCTGGTTTTAAATCTTTAGCTGCAGTTTGTGCTGGTTCTCCAACGCAGTTTTCAGCAAACTTTACCTGAACGCCTAAAATTTCAGAAGCTGTTTTTAAAATATGTTTTAATGAATATTTTTCTTCAGCACCTTTTGGTCTGCCTAAATGTGACATTAAAATTACACTTCCTCCCTGAGCTAAAATAGCATCAATAGTTGGTTTTGCAGCTTCAATACGTGTTGTATCAGTTACATTAAAATTCTCGTCTAACGGCACATTAAAATCAACACGGATAATTGCCTTTTTATTTTTAAAATCGAAATCGTTTAAAGTTTTCATTTGATAATTTTTTAGTTTTTTTGAAAGAAAAACAAATATAGAACATTTCGGCTTGTGTTAAATTCGAAAAAAACGAAAAATAGTGCGTGATTACAACGAAAACGATGTAAACGCTGAAAAAAAACAAAAATTTAGGAAATAAAGAAAAAAATCGATCTTCTATAAAACATTAAAACTTACTGTATTGAATTTACAGTAAGTTTTAAGTTATAGTTTTTAATCGTGTACAGGACTCTGTGTACAAGGACAGTTACTAATCGACTGTAAGAAATCAAATCCAATCGTGACAACATGTGTACCCGTATTGTAATTTCCTAAATCGTTAAACATAATTTGATATGAGTATCCAAAATAGAATTTAGATTTCATAAAACCTGCCATTGGTCCAACAGATAGTGGTTTTGGAAACTGGTCGTTTAAGAAACGATAAGAAACTCCAATCCAATAATAATCTTCGTAACGATTGTATCTTCTGTATTTGAAGTTGAAATCGGTTGTTGAACGTTTATCACTGGCAAAATATTGGTAATAGATAGATGGTTCGTATTCGATACGTCTGTTTTCAGCATCTTTAAAAATCATCCCTGTATAAACCTGATAGTTTGAAAGCAGATCTGGCTCTACACCTCGGTATTTATTGGTATTTTTCTTTAATACGTTATTTGCGTTGAAACTAATGTAGAAATTTTTGTTTCGATACAAGGCACTAATATCAAAGTTGTTATTTGTTGTATAACGGTTATCTGTTACAGAAGGATCCAAAATTGGGTGTTCGATTGTGTTGTTAAACTCATCGATATCAATTCTGAACGTATTGAAGTTATACGAAAGACCAAAAGACAAATACTGTTGTGAATAATAATCTAAGATAAGGTGGTGTGCAAAAGATACTTTGGCACCCGTTTGTCTAGTATATCCGTTTTTATCATTGTACATAGAAATACCAACTCCTGAACGATCCAGAATTCTAAAATCGGCATAAAGAGACTGGTTTTGAGGCGCATCTTTAATTCCGACCCATTGTGTTAATCCATTGGCTCTTATTCGAAGGTTATCTCCAATACCTGCATAAGCAGGAGAAAGTACAAAAGGGTTATCAGCTAAATACTGCGTAAACACCGGTAGGTTTAACTCTTGGCTGTAACTTGTTGTTACAGCCATGAGTACTAAGGATAAAATAAACTTTTTCATTGTAATAAATTTTTTAGACAACATCAT
Organism: Flavobacterium ginsengiterrae; assembly: GCF_039539785.1. Classification (NCBI taxonomy): domain Bacteria; kingdom Pseudomonadati; phylum Bacteroidota; class Flavobacteriia; order Flavobacteriales; family Flavobacteriaceae; genus Flavobacterium; species Flavobacterium ginsengiterrae. The sequence goes on from NZ_BAABDU010000003.1 coordinate 556,128, forward strand.
AGGGGCAATTATTTTGTTATCTGTATAAAGTGAAATGTCCAACAAACTCTCTTCCATCATTCTCGTCATTTAGTTTAAGAACATACCAGTAATCACCTGAAGGTAAATCTTCACCGTTATATTTACCATCCCATTTTTGACCATAGTGATATTTCGCAATTACACGTCCGTATCTATCAAAGATTGAGAACGTAAGGTTGTTGTAAATGTTTGTACAACCAGGACCCCATGTTGTGTTGATAGAACCAGCTGGAGTAAAGTAATTGTCAAGACAAACATCTACATATTTAATGTAATAGTCTTTAGTATCTGTACAACCATTTTTATCTCTAACTGTGATTGTATAAGTACCTGTTTTGTAAATTTTGAATTTAGTTTCTGAACTAAAGTTTACGCCATCAATACTGTATACATAATCACCGCCGCCGCCTACAGCTGAAGCTGTAATGATGTTCCATACACCTTTTTCTTCTGATAATGTCAATTGTAATGGCGCGTATCCAATTATATTGAAATCAACATCAGCTGTACATCCGTTAGTATGTCTTACTCTAATTGTGTGGTCACCAGCAGGAATATTAGTAAAAATGTTACTTGGCTGAATTGGACCTCCATCTAGAGAGTAGTCAATATCTGCAGGGTTATTGCTTGGATCAATTGTAATCACTACCATATTAGATTGGGCATTGTTAACACAATCGTAAGATATAGTATGCGTTGGATCAAGAACAACTGATTCTGGCATATTAACTTCTACGAGGTAAATACATCCGTTGCTATCTTTGATAAATACAGTATGTCTTCCTCCTGATAAACCTGTGTATTCTTTAGTTACACCAACAACTGGATTAAATGGTCCATTGTCTTTATCTAAACTTTCAAAGTATGGAGCAATACCACCTTGAATTTGAACTATAAACCCACCATCTTTATCACCTTTACAAATTTCAGGAATCATAGATCCCGGCACTTCATAAGCGATTAAAATTTCCGGTTGTTTTACTTCAATTTCATGAATGTTTACACATCCTAAAATATCTTGAACAATTACTGTATAAATACCAGCTTCTAAACCTTCAAAAGTTCCGTTTTCAAGGAATTGATCTAGATTTGGTTCGATTGCAAATTTAATTGCTCCTGTTCCGCCATGCGCTTCCATAACAATTTTACCATTGTTGTCTCCATAACATTTTACCGGAACAACCGTAAAACTTGAAGCTAGAAGTTCCAGCGCTTCAGTAACTGTAATCTGTACTTCATCTTCGCAATCAATACTCTTCGCATGTACATAATACGTTCCTGCGTAAAGTTCAGCAAAAACACCATCCTGCTGTGCAGGTCTTACTTCGTTATGATTTGCATCTAACAATGTATATTCGTAGTTTCCTAAACCTCCTTTAGCAACAACACTAATTATTGCACTGTCATCACCTTTACAGTTAACAACAGCATTTCTTGAATCTACTTCAAAAGATAATGGGGTAACAGGCTCAATATTCTGATCATTAGAAATTGTGCTAATACAACCGAAACTATCCTGAACAAAATATTTATGATTTCCAACAGGAACAGGGAATGTTATTGTTCCATTAAAAGGAAGGCTGTAAGTATTTCCATCCTCACTATATGTGTAAGGTCCTGTTCCTCCAGTTACTGTTAAAGTAAGTGTTGCATCTGTCTTACAAGTAATGTTTTGATTTATTGATAACACCGCTTCAACCTTAACTGGATTAGTAAGCGTGATAGTTACTGGTGAAGTAAATTCACAACTAAATCCATCAGTTACTGTAACAGTATATGTTCCTGCTCTTAAACCTGTAAACACATTATTTGGCTGTGGTCCCAACTGACTTACATCACCTTCTGGAGTTGTATAAGTTAAACTGTATGAATAATTAGACCCTTGACCACCTGTTGGAGGAGAAACTGTAATTACACCGCTATCGTCTCCATAACAAGTTAATACATTGCTTGTTGCTGAGGCATTAAATTGGATAGGATCAGGATTTTCTAAATCAACATAATCTGTTATAATACATCCTTTAGAATCTTTAACATTTACTGTATAATGTCCACGTGTTAAGTTCTCAAAATGACCATCCTCAGAATAAATATAACTTACAGGGCCAACTAGTTCATATTGATATGTACCTCCCCATCCGCCTTCAGCATAAACATCAATAGTTCCATCATTATTACCAGCAGCACAAGTAATACGTGTATGTGATAAGTTCATTGTTAACGCTGTTGATGGTGTTCCAATATCAAAGGTCGTACGGACTTCACAATAAGGAGTTCCTACTAAATTAGCAACTACTTCATATCTACCAGCACTTAAACCAGTTAATGGTAATGTTGCTCCGGCACTTGTTCCACTGCTAGGAACCGGACCTGTAATTGTATATGTAAATGAACCTGCTTCATCATTTGGATAAGGACGGTTATCTACAATAGTTAAATCTACGCTTCCATCAGAATCACCAAAACAAACATCTTCTTTTGTTCCTGTTACTGTGAAACTAAATGTATTTGGATCTTGCACTTTATGATTTTGTGCAATCGAACAATTTGTAGCTGGGTTAAATACCGTTACTAAATAATCTCCAATTGCTAATCCGCTAAAAGTACCATTATTATTTACTACTGGAGTAATAGGATTACCATTTACATCTGTACCTGTTAGAGTATACTGTAAAGGAGCTGTTAAAGTTCCTCTCACTGTAACATTAGTCTTAATAGTTTCACCTGTATTACATGTAATTTCTGTAACATCAAAACTCATGCTAATTAAACTTGCAAATGGTCTAATCTGAATTGGAGTTGTATTCGTTCCGCTGCATTCATTACTGTCATAAACAGTTACAGTATAATTACCTCCTGCATGGTCAACCTCAGTATAAGTATTAGATGTTCCGGAATACATTAACTCAGTTCCTCTTCTAAACTCATATCGTACAAAATTTTCAGATCCTCCAGTTACAGAATTAACTGTAATTACAGCGTTGTTTGTTGTATTACCAGTCGTACATCCGTATTCTGTAAAACTTGTATTCACAACAATCGGATCTGGTTGTGTAACTTCGACTGTTTGAGGAGTAGATTCGCATCCTCTTCCTGATTTTACAATCACTGTATAGAAACCAGCTGGTAAATTATTGAATTCAGGTGATATTTGATCTACAATGCTAACCGTTGCACCAGATATACTGTAAGTGTAAGGCGGGTTGTCATTTGTAGTTGCAATAGCTACAGATACACCTCCGTTTGAATCATTATTACAAGTAACTGCTCTTGTAGTCAATACTACACCTAAAACATCTGTTGGATCAGTAATCTCTATACTTACCGTTTGTCTACAATGTGTTATAATATCTTCTACACCAAAATTGTAAACACCTGGAGTTAAACCTGCAAATGTAGGAGTAACTTGGCTTGACAACCAATTATTAATGGTATATATATAACTATTTGGCGGTGTTACTGTTCCTCCTCCAGCTGTTAACGTAATCGTTCCAGATGGTGTTTTACATGTTGGAGATAAAGTTACTTCTGCCTCTAATGTTAATGGCTCTAACACTGTTACTGGGGCTGTTGCAGTTACTGTACATTGATTTTTATCCATTACAGTTACTGTATAATTACCCGGAGTAAATACTGTAAAGAATGCGTCATCCTGGAATGGCTGACCATTAATACTGTATTTTAATGGTACTAGACCATTGGCTGCAACATCAATTCTATATCCTGCTGCACTAGCACACTGACTTTGTACACTCACATTTGTAATGGCAGGCATTGGATCTAATGAAATGTTAACAGTTTTGAACGTTTCACACATGTTAACATCTCTTACATAAACATCGTACGAATCAAACAATAACGGTCCAACCTGCGTTGTTGTGAACGTTTTTACATTTGATGTTCCATAATCAGTTAACGGATCTGGTGTATTCCCAGCCGGTACAAAAGCATACATATATCCTGGCGTACCACCAACAATAGTAGCTGGATTAACTGTAATAGTTGCTTTTTGATTATGACAGTTTTGATTTTCAACATCAACCTGCATTCCAGCAATATCTAAAACAGGCGGTTCAGTAATTGTAACTTTATTTGAAAGAACAACACATTGAGGATATCCTAATTGTGTCACTTCAACTTCATAATCTACACCTGCAGCTAAACCTGTAATTACATATGGGTTACTTGTTGCTGCATTTATTCCTGTACCAGTTGCTACAGGGTTTCCTGCAAGAAGTACTCTATAATCATAAGTACCTGTATAATTAGCTATATTGATAGTAATTTTTCCATCAGAGAATCCTTGACAGCTTGCCATTGCAGATGCTGTTGCATTTACTTCCATGATGTTATACAATGGAACATTATGAACGTTTGTTAATACTGTACAAGTTGTATTAACATCTGTAATAAGGAATTGGTAAGAATGACCTGCAGGAGCTGGATAATTAAATGTCGTTCCTGTAAATGCCGTTTTCGTTGTACCAAATCCTGCATTATCTATAGAAACTTGGTATTCAAAATTACCAGTTCCACCAACTACATCAACCTTAATAGTTTCGATTCCACCATTTGGACAATCTGCCGCTACATCTAAATCAGCTGCAGCAGAAACTAAAACAGGGAAAGCAACAACATTAATATTATCTGATGAAATACATCCTTTAGCATCTTTAACCCAATAAGTTAAATTTTGTGTTGTTCCGTTATCGAAAACTTTAAAAGTATTTGTAGTGTACCAATTTGTACCATTATCACTATAAGTATAATCACTTACTGCTCCTGTTCCGCTTCCTCCTGTTCCTGTTACAGTAACAATAGTCTCAGTAATCACATTTGCTGGAGAACAAGTAAATGGACTTGCTATCGCTGCCGCCACAACTGGAGTTGGTTCATCAATTGTAACTGTACCAGGAGTTGAACAACCTCTAGAAGAAATAACATTTACATCATAAGTACCAGCTATTAATCCTACAAATAATGGATTATTAGTTTGTGAAATCAACGCTCCTGCGGTTGGTGCAGTACGCTGAATAGTGTACGTATATGGCGGATTATCATTACTAGTATTTAAATTGAATAAAATTCTACCATCACCTACATTTCCTTGTGTTCCTGAACAGCTTGGAGATGTTGGAGTTGTAGTGTAAACAACAGCCGTTGGAAGTACCATTTCAACAGGATCAGTCGTTGCTGGGCAAGATCTTGAATCGATTACAGTAAATATGTAAGTTCCATCACCGGTTACTGTATAATCCGAATAAGTTCCATTTGTAAACGGAATTACCGTAGGATCTAACACTCCGTCTTTAGTAACAGTATAACCGTAAGCTGGATAACCACCAACTGCACTTACTCTAATTGTACCATCTACAATTCCTGTACAGAAAAGTTCTTTTCTTACTTCAGCGGAAGCAAAAAGTTGTGCATTAATAATTTCAGCAAAAGCAGTCGACTCACAGCCAAATTTATCTTTTACTTTAATATTATAAGTACCTGCATTCAAATTAGCGAATGTATTATTTGAACTCCAAGTAGCTCCATTGTTAATACTGTATTGGTAAGTGTCACCAGGTAAAATAAATGGCGATGTAGATGAAGCATTGATTACCAAAGTAGCTCCCGCAGCAGAATTACAATAAACAGATGTTGCGTCTATTGAAGCTGTTGGATTAATTGGTGTAAATAATTCAAATGTATCGGTTGCCTGACATCCATTAGCATCTCTAACTGTTATGTTGTAAACTCCGATAAGTGTAAGACCTCCGAAAATTCCAGTTTTGTTTGTTAAAGCAGCACCATTTGGCTGTGTTACAGTGTATGTATAATCACCCCATCCGTTTTGTGCTGTAACAGTTACAGCTCCAAATGTTGTACAACCTCTAGGGGTTACTGTTTTATCAATAGTTAATGCTATAGCTGGTGCATCGATATCAAAATCTACAAACATATCACATCCAGTTTCATCATCATAAACTGTAATTCTATGAGGACCTGCAGCTAAATTCGTTAAGTTAATAGCAGCAGCTGTCTGAGCTGTTACGGCTGGATTTGTATCCAGAATGTAATTATAAGTTCCAACACCTGTTCCAAAACCTGAAACTAAGAAAGATGCTCTTCCATCAGGGGTTCCTAAACAAGTAATTGGTGTTGTAGATTGTCCTACAATATTTATTTTAATAACATCTTTTATTTCATAAGACAATTGTTTAATACAACCTGTCGCATCATCTGTTACCTGGAACACATAATTTCCTGGCCCAAGATTAGTGAATGCTGGGTTTGCTCCGTTATTAACAGCTGCTGATAAAGGAGAAACAATTTGATAACTAAGAACTCCCGGTGGAACTGCAATAACTCCAGCTGAGTTTCTTACGTTAGAAATAGTAACTGTTGTTGATGTCACATTACAAGTAATTATAGCTGCCTGAGTCATATCAAAATCAGTTGGCGGATCTAACTTGAAGATATCAATTGTACCAGATTTAGTACAATGATTTGCATCTCTTACACTGTAAGGAATATTCAACTGGTCTGCATTTGTATCTGCAACTGTATAAGTTGTTTGAGTACTAAAGGCACTATTGTTGAAACTAAATTCATAACCTCCAATACCTCCTGTTGCACCTAATACAACCGTAGCTGACTGAGCTACATTTCCAGGACCACATGTTAATGGTGTAATCACTGGATTAACTGCAAATACTTCTGTTGGCTGATTCAAAGTTACAGTACCTGTAACCTGACAATTTAAACCATCTGTTATAGTGTAAGTATAATCTCCTGCGATTAAATTCTCAAACAATGGAACTGTTTGTGAAATTAAAGTTCCCGCAGTAGGAGCTGTTCTAATTAATGTATAAGTATAATTTCCTTTTCCACCTGCAGCTGCCAATAAAATGCTTCCTGTTCCGCCAAAACATTTTGGTTCAGTAGGAGTATAAGATGGCACTATTGGTATTAAAGGATCAATAATTATTTCATCTGTAACTGTTGAACAGCTATTTGGATCTGTAATTGTAAAAATATAATGTCCTGCATTAGCATTAGACACCGGATAACTGAAAGATGTAACACCTAACGCTAAAGTAACCGGAGCGCCAAATGAAGCACCATCTTTTTGTACTGTATATGTAAATGGTCCAACTCCTTTTTGAATATCAACTGTTATAGAAGCATCTGCCTGAGCATTTCCTGCACCTGAACAGTCAAGAATTTTATCAATCGTTGCAACCGCAGCTGGTGTTGGATTTATAGTTACAGTATGTTCTACTGGACAACCATTTTTATTTTGAATACGAATGCTCTGTAGGCCCGAATTAAGACCAGAAACTGTATAAGTAAGACCGGTAAAATTTATAAATGATCCGTTGTTAACACTTATAGAATAAGGCGCCATTGTAGGCACAGCATCAGTAATTGTTACATTTATTGCAAAAGCACCTTCAGCTGCACATAAATTAACGACGTCTAAATTAAATACCGGATCAGGATCTCTAACCAGATTAATTGAAGCTGCCACAGGTTTAATACAACCATTAGCATCTTTAGCAAATATGTAATATGTACCGGCAGCACGTTGGAAAGTACCACTTGGCTGCCAGCCAGTATCTGTCAATGAAGGCATTGTTGCAGAAGTACTTATTAAATAAGAATATGTACCAGCACCATCTCTTGCTTCAGCAATGATAATACCTAACTCATTACAATTTTCATTTTTAAGTACAGAAGCAGTAACCGATAAATCTACTGAAGATTCTTTTATTTCAAAAGTATCTGATGCAGATTTACATCCATTATAAGAACCTGTTCCATGTTCAGTAAACTGAATATAATATGTCCCCGGCAATAATCCGCCTGGTGAAGGAATTGTAATTGTTCCTGGTGCAGCAATTGGAATAGCAGTATTTAAAGTACCTGCCGCAGGATAAACCTGAACATTACTAAATGCTCTAAATATTGCATAATCTACAGAAGTAGTTGTAGCGTCATAATCTCTAAGAGAGAATGAAACACTTCCATCACCTGCTCCCTTACAAGTTACATTATGAGGTGTTAAATCAGATTTCATTGGTGATGCCGCCTGAATAGGAGCATCAGCCGCCTTAACATAATAACAATCAGTAGTTAAATCGTGTACTACAAATGTGTAGGTAACACCTGGGATTAAACCTGTAAAAGTTCTCTCATCTGGGAAACCAGGATCTGAAGTTAACCAAGTTGTTGTATAAGGAGGTGTATTAGTCTCTAAAATACCAAATCTGTAATTATGACTTCCTACTGGTGCAACTACTGATACTTTAGCCGATCCTCCTGTAAGACAGTCTGACGGTGAAATTCCAACATTAATAGTTAAATCTGAAGGCGGTGAAGCAATTGTTATCTGATGAGACAAACTACATCCATTAGCATCAACTACATTCACAGTATAAATACCATATTTAATTACTGTAAAGAAATGATCCTCTCTGCCTGTTGCAGCATATGGATTACCTAATATAACATCACCAAAATTATTAGTTATATGGTAAGCAAATGGAGCCGTTCCTCCTAAAACATTAAGAACACGAACCTCTCCAAGGCTAGATCCTCCAGGGGTATTACATGTAATATCCACTTTACCTAACGTGAAGCTTATTGGTAAAGGCTCATTGATAGTAATGGTTTCTGTATCTGTACACCCTTTAGCATCTGTAACTGTAATAGTGTAAGTACCAGCAGCTAATCCAGATGTCTGTGTACCATAATCAAATACAGTTGGTGCTGTTCTTCTTACATTAAATACAAATGGAGCAACTCCTTGAGTCAAATCAATTGCTATGTTAATTGCAGCTGTTTCATCACCATTACATTTTATAGATTGTATTTCTGTAACACCTGTTATTGCTGGTGGAACTGGAGTTGTTACATCTACTTTTTGAGTAGTTACAGCAGAACAACCGCCTGATGTCACTCTAAAATAATATTCACCTGGTGCAGTCGGATAATATGTATTACCCACAATCGGATTGAAAGCACCTGTTGTTCCTATTCTGTATTCATAAGCATACGTACCATTACCACCAGAAGCTGATAAATTAATCTGAGCGCTTGTTGGTGTAACTGGTACTGTAGGACAAGTTAAATCTTTTTGTAATACAGCACTAACAGTCAACTGATCATTCACTACAATAGTTGTAGTATCCTCACAACCATTATCATCTTTAATTCCTAAAGTGTAAGTTCCAGGACCAGTAATTGTTTTTACAGCATTTGTATTGTAAGAACCATTTAGTCCAAAAGTAGCATTTGCAAGACCATTATAAACAGATCCTGTAATGGTTACCGTAAAATTAGTTCCTGAATAACATTGCGCTGTTAAAATAGGATCAATTCTTGGAACAGCATTTCTTGTAACCGAAACATTATCAGTTATTGAACATCCGTTCGCATCCTGAACATAAATAGTAAAGTTTTCACCAAGCGTGGCTGTATTTCTAACAAATACACCTGATGTATTATAATCTGCTGGATAAGATGGTGCTGCCTGAGAAGCTCCAACTACAGCATAATATAACGTTCCTGTTCCGCCAGAAGCTGTAACAGTTATTGTTGTCTCTGGTTTATTACAGAATACTTTAGTTCCCGATGCACTAGTTATTGCTATAGCCGCAGGGTTAGCTAAAGTAACTGATGCAGTTGCCGTACAACCTGTTGTTGGGTTTGTTACTGTAATAGTATAAGTCGTACCTCCTGGTAAACCAGTAAAATTAATATCATTACCAGTTACTACGCCACCAGTAATAACTGTATTTGCAGTATTTCTTACTACATAAGTAAATCCTGTAGAATTTCCACCAACTGTAAACTTAACAGCTCCAGTAGACGAATTATTGCAAGTTACTGCTGTAACTAAAGAGCCTCCAACAGTAATTGGTGTCACTGGTTCAACTTCATAATCACCAGTAATTGTACAATTGTTAACATCAGTAACTTTAAAGAAATAATGACCTGGTGCTAAACCGTTAAATGTATGATTTCTATTAGTATCATTTGCCGATACAACACTTGCTGCAGGGCTGGTAATTTCATATGTAAACGGCCCTACTCCGCCTGTAAATTCTAATCTTAAATTTGTATCTAAAGCGCTACAAGTAATAGGACGTGAAGGAGTTATTGTAAGTCCTGCCGGAGGATCAAGAACATCAATAGTTACGCCGCCAACAACTGTGAAAGAACAATTGTTTGCATCTGTAACTACTACTGTAACGTTACCTGCTGTATTGATAGAAAAAGTGTTTGATGTAACCGGCGCCTGACCATTATAACTGTATCTGTATGGGTTTGCTCCTGCAAATGGTGTTCCTCCATTAGCTGATACTGTAATTGTTGCTGCCTGAGAAGCATTCCCAGGTCCGCATGATAAAGCTTTAGTTACAGTTGCTGATGCATCTAAACCATCAGCAGGTTCACCAATAGTAACTGTTTGAGGATCTGAAACACAATTTTTAACATCTCTAATAACTACTTGATAATTACCTGCAAGCAGACCTCCAAAAGTATTAGAAGTATGGAAAGTCCCTCCATTATCAATACTATATTCATAAGTTCCTGTTACCGGGTTACCAGTAATAGTAATACTGCCTGTAGCTCCTCCTTTACATAAAACATTCGTTTCTATGGTAGAAAAAGTAGGTTTTACAATTGGGTTTACAACCTGACTTACGATTACTGTACAATTATTTACATCAGTAATCTCAAAGTAATAAGTACCAGCGGCAGCAGCTGAATAGTTAAATGATGTAAGACCAGCTCCCACATTTGTATATCCACCACTAAATGGAGCACCAGTTGTATTAACTCTATATCTGTAATCAGGATATCCATTAGAAATTTCTACCTGAATTGTTGCATTTGCAGATGTTGGAGTTGTAGTAGTACAATCTAAATCTTTTATAATCGAAGGACTTGCACTAATTGGCTGTGCAATTACCGGCACAGTCAAATCAGTGTAGCAACCTGTAGATGTATCCGTCACTCTAATAGTATGATTTCCTGGAGTTACACCAGTAAATGTTCCGTTATTTTGAGTAGCTTTTGAATCAATACTATAAGTATAATTTGCAGCAGTGTTCGGAGAAACTCTTATTGTCGCTCCTGTCCCGCTCGCACATAAATCTGAATTTACTGTATCAATACTGGCAACTGGATTAACAGGATCATTGATTGTAAAGTTTTGAGCAACTGGAGTAGTACAACCACCATTATCAGTCACAGTAACACTGTAAGTTCCAGCATTTAAATTTGTAAATGTATTGTTTCCAACCTGTACTACAACAGGACCTGCTGGTGAAGTTGGTGTTAGTGTGTAAGTATAAGTTCCCCACCCATTAACCGCATTGATAACAGCTGTTCCTTTAACATTACAAGTTTCATGTGTTAAAACAGGAGCATTCAAAGCTAATGCTGCTGTTGGGCCTCCTATAGTTACTGAAGCAGAAACAGGACAGTTTGTAATTGAATTAGTAACTGTTATAGAATGATTTCCAGCTGTTAATCCTGTTACAGAAATAGTAAAAGGACTTCCTGTTGAAATACCTGTAACTGCTGGTCTAGAATCTACAACATAACTGTAATTAGTACCAGAAGCTATTCCAGTAACAGTGAAAGTTGCAGAACCATCAGCTGCACCAAAACAAGTCACATTTCCACCTGAACCTCCTACTGTAAAACTAGCTGGCGGAGCAATAGTATGTGTTTTTCTGTAAGTACATAAATTACTATCTCTCACTTCAAATGTATATTGAACATTTGCATCAAGATTATTAAATACATTGCTAGATTGGAATGCACCTGCTGTTGGAAGAACAATTCTATATTCTAAAGCACCAGTTATTGCAGTTCCTGCTGCATTTGTAACATTGGTAATGGTTACATTTCCTTTATTTGTTGGACAAGTTGCAGCAGTAGTTGTTGTAATTGTCATCGCCGCAGGAGGATTCAATGCATTTATTGTTCCTGCATTTACTGTAATAAAACAAGAATTAGCATCTGTAATTCTTACTGTATAAACACCAGCAATATTAATTCCTGTAAATGTATTACCATCTTGAGGACCTACAACCGCAGTACCATCTTTTAATAAAGTATATTTATATTGAGGTGTACCACCTGAAACATTAGAAACCGTAATAGTTGCTGGATGTTCGCAATTGTATACAGGTGAAATAGCCGCTGTACCATTAATTGTTGTTGGCGCAAAAAGTTTAAAACTATAAGATCTTTCACAATCATTATCGTCTCTAACTATAAAAGTATAATCTGTACCTGCAACTGATGCTGGTAAATTATCGTAATGTGTAACATTAGTAAAGCCTCCTGTACCATTAAACTGGAATATAAAAGGTGCTTTTCCTGTTAAGCCTCGAAGATCAACAGATCCAGTTCCTCCATTACAAGCTGCATTGTGAGGTGTAGCTTCTGCTGTTGGCCTTACCAATGCATCCACTGTTCGGGTAACTGAAAAAGTACAGCTATTCGCATCTGTTATTTGGAAAGTATAAGCCCCTGCAGTCCCTGTTGAATATTCGAATACTGGATTAGTAGTATTCCCAGAAGCAACCTGAGTATTTGAACTGTTTCTGACAATATAACTATATGGTGCAGTACCACCTTTAATTGTTACTTCGATAGTAGCATCTGATCCTGTTGCTTTACAGCTTAATGAAGTTTTTACAGCAGTCTCAGCTCCCAACTGCGGATCAATTTGCTGGCTTACCGCTATTGCAGTACAGCCATTTGCATCTCTAACTTCAAATTCATAATTTCCAGATTGAGTCACATTGTGTGTAATAGTCCGTGATGCAGAAGGTGTACTGTAATCCGAGTAATTACCTCCATTACGTCTAACTCTATAACTAAATGGACCTAAACCATCTTTAACTAAAATTACAATTGAAGCTCCCGTTGTTCCATTAAAACATAAATTTGAAGCTGATCCAATTTCAGCTGTTGGAGGAGTTGAACCTGTAATTATTAAATTCGTTGGTTTAGATGCAGTACAAACACCAGCTGTTCCTGAAACAGTATAACTTCCCGGAGTAAGATCATTAGCAGCGAAATCTCCTCTCACTCTATATTTATTATCGGCTTCAAGAACAAAAGGAAAAACTTTTCCATCTGAAATTCTGGTCAATGAAATACTATACGGTGGTGCTCCACCTCCTACGATAGCTTCCACTACAGAAGGAGTATCACAAGTTGCAACAGTTGCTGTGGCATCTAATGTAAACCTCGCTGGAGAAGTAATTGTAGTAGGGATATCAAAATCACAAGCAGTTGAAGTCATGTGATTACGAACTTTAACATTATAAGTAGCAGGAGATAATGGCCCAATAGTGACACGATCTACCGTAGATCTAATCCATGTTGTACCACCATTTAATGTATAAAAGAATTCTCCATCAAAATTTTCAGCATAAATATCAAATTTTCCATCTCCAGCACCAAAACATGAAACAGGTGTTACTCTGTCAACATGTGCAACAAATGGCGGTGGTGGTGTAATTGTAAATGGTTCAGAAAATTGTGCTCCACAAACTCTTGGAACCTGGAAAACTTTAATATCATCAATAGCAACGTCATTACCTTCTGTTGCCTGAACGTTAGAACGAACAATAAGTCTTAATGTCGTATTATTTCCTGGGTCAAGAGTAATCGCAGTTTGCGGATATTTCTTCCAATCTGTACTTGAACTAGATCTTGGAATGTTTCCTGTTGCAAACCAAGATATCTCAGCACCTGAAGCATCAACTAACGCAATTCTTAAATTAGCATCCGCTTTACCAGCACCAGGCATCATTAAGTTCATGGCATAGAACTCAAACATGATTGGCTGATTAGGAATTACATCATTAATCTGCTTTTCATATAAAATTGTTGTTACTGGAATTTGATCTCCAATATTAACTGCAAGGAATCTTCCTTTAGGATCAGATCCATTACTAGTATGATCTATCGGATATCTCCAGTTCCAACCTGAAGTAGCTGTTTGGTTAATTGAGCTGGTAACAGAATAATCACCGTCATTTATTGCATAAGCACCATTACACCATGTTGACGGCTGATTAGCTAATTGACGCTCAAAACAATAATAAAATGTATTAATACCTGGAGAAGTAGTATTTTCCCCGCTTCCAAAAGTTTCAGTTAATAAGTTACTATAAGTACTTACTGATTTTATGTTGTAATCAACCGAAATGATATGAGATCCGGCAGGAACATTTAAAAACACATTTGGATTAGCTGTATTAGGGTTTGGGTTTCCATCCAAATAATATTGGAAATTATATCGAGGATCTCCTGCTCCATTATTTATGATAACAGTTTGGGTAGCCGTACCATCACAATTATAAGAAATAGGTCCATATTCAATTTTTGGAGGTGTAGGCTTAGAATCTATAATAATGCCAGTCATATCAAAAGTACATCCTTTTGAGTCTCTAATACGCACTGTATAAGGTCCTCCAGCAGGTAAATAACCTTCATTATATGTCGACCATCCATTATGATTAATGGTTTCGTTAGTAAAGTAATATTCGTATGGAGGCGTACCACCTTGAGGATTGGTAATTCTTACTATACCTCTCTCAGGATAAGGCTGACACCCAGGTAATGCACCAACTCCTGCTGAAGCAGTTAATGGCGTTGTTGTACCTATTGTAACAGTAGTAAAAGCATCTTGACAATAATTACCGCTACTTCCTGTTCTATATCTTATAGTAATATTATAATCTCCTGATTGTAAATTTGTAAAGCTATTAGAATTCTGCCAGTTTGTTCCATTATCTTTACTATATTGAATGGTGTTATAACCATTATTATTAGTAACATTTACTGTAATTGTTCCTGTTGGATTACAATTACCGCTGGTAGTGGTATTAATTGTATATACCGGTTTATTTACATTAGCTATAGTAAATGTGCGATCAACCGAACAATTATTTAAATCTTCAACACGTAAAATATAAGTACCTCCTTTATCAACAATAACTCTTCCATTCGGTACAGAAACAAACCCAGTACTATTATAATTTACAAAATAACGATATGGAGATCCAGTACCTCCATTTGCATTTCCTCTAATAATTCCAGTTGCACATGAAGTTAAATTAGTTTCAATATAAGAAGTATTATTAAGAGTATTTGCTGCTATAATGGTGATTGGTTTAGAATCTACAATATCACAATTTGCACCAGTAATTGAACGCGGTATAGTGGTTGTAATGATATAGCTTCCAGCATCTAATCCAGTAAATTCATGTTCAGGAATTGATTGGGGAATTGTATATGATAATGGTGTTGTTGTATTATTACTTCTGTAAATTGCATATACATATTGATTATTAAGTGTATTTGCTGTAACTTTTATACTTCCTTTTTCACCTGCACAGCCTGGCTGCTTAGCCGTTAATGTAGTAGAAAAATTAATTCTACTAACCACTATATTCTTTACATTAAAAACACAGCTTGAAGGAACATTTTTTAATCTAATAAATACATTGTAAGTATCTGGAGTAGTCGTTGAAAAAGTATTACTATCCTGCCATGTATTTGGCGCAGGATTAGTTGTAAAACTATATTCATAAAGAGAGCTGAATCCTCCGGCAATAATTCTTGCTGGAATTACACACCCATTGCTGCTGGCAACAACATCACTTTTTGTAATTCCTGTAGGGTCTACTTCATTTTTATAAACATTAAAGTAGAAAGTAAAAACTGTAGTATCAGGATATGTAATAACAACTTTGAATTCACCCGCAGTATTAGCTGAATAATTAGGTCCGGTAGCTACACCTGCCCAAGTACAATTCTCAGCAATATTAGGACAATTTCCATTTGTATTTGGTGTACATCCGCCAGTACGTCTCATCCATACAATCGAAGAAGCATTTGTTATACCCGTTTCAATTAATCTGGAATCATTTAATCCACATAAAAACAGTTTTGGGAGCTCAGCACCGTCGTTAGGACAAATAGAAACAGTTCCGGCATAATCTCCTTCTGCATACTTTTTAACAGGATGTGGTATAATTGGCACTGCCGGTTTTTCAGCATTTACATCCAAGTTAGTATTAGAACTAATTTCTTTTTCAAATTGATTGCTTGCTTTTAGAAAAATATTTTCCTTCAAGTTTTTATCAAACTTTGAATTAAATGAAATTAAATTCTGCGAGTAGGAGGCAAAATTTAACATCATTGCTAAAACAAAAATCAGCGTTCTTAAAATAGTAGGTTTTTTCATAATCACTCTATTGTTTACTTACATGTCTTCTCTGAGGGGCATCAAAGAAGAATAATTAGTATTTAAAACATTTTATATCTGTTGGCTTCCAGAAAATTCAAGAAGCCTCTTTATATTTATATATTTATTAATTCTCAACTTTTACGATTGCCATTTTCCCGTTATATGGCTTAGATCCTTTTGCTTCAAGTGCTTTTGTTGCTTCTTGTAAACCTTCGAATTTCTCGTAATAGATATAATACTTACTTGTTGTTATATTGTAAAAGAAATTAATATCTGTAAGTCCTGCTGCTACAGCTTTCGTTAAGAACTGATCTCTTTTCTCTACGCTATTATGAACTGCGAGAATCATATAAAAACCACTTTCAGAGTTTTTAATATTCTTGATGATCTGCATATTTGACTGATCTTCTCCGAAATCAAAATCACTCGCTGTTAATGGTGTACTGCTTACTTTCGTTGTTTCTTTAATACGTTTAAGAGCTGCAACGTCCTGAGCATATCTTCCTTCGTCATTTTCATAAGCGGCACGTTTAATTCTACGTTTTTTCTCTATCTCAGTTTCCGTTTTAATACGTTCTAAATCGGCTAACAGTGCTGCACCCTCCATTTCCATTTTCAATTGAGCAGCTTTTAACTGATTTATCTTTTCAAGATAAGCTTTATTTAAAGCATCATTCTTATTAGGAACTTTTTTAAGCCTTTCGTTATATAAATTAGTCAGCTTGGCAATTTCATCTTTTTGAATTCTGCTGGCATCAGCAAGCTGCGCTTTTAAGGCTTCTAATTGACTGTTTTCAGCAGCAACGCTCTTAAA
Source organism: Flavobacterium ginsengiterrae (assembly GCF_039539785.1). Taxonomy (NCBI): domain Bacteria; kingdom Pseudomonadati; phylum Bacteroidota; class Flavobacteriia; order Flavobacteriales; family Flavobacteriaceae; genus Flavobacterium; species Flavobacterium ginsengiterrae. The sequence goes on from NZ_BAABDU010000003.1 coordinate 573,248, forward strand.
TGGCTTAGGCTCTCTATAAATTCCTTTTTCACTTAAATCATTCTCTTCTTTTAAGTCATTCAAGTCTTTTTGTTTGTTTGCCACAGTTGCTTTAAACTGATTTAATAAATCATTTTGAGATTTACTAGTATCTTCAATAGATAGTGTTAAACTTTCAATTGCTTTTGCTGTTTCGTCTTTTGCTGCTGCTGCCCTTGCTGCTGCTTCAGCATCAGCTTTGGCTTTTTCTGCAGCTAACCTTGCCTGACGCTCCTCTTCTTCTCTTAATAATCTTGTTTCTTCTTCAGCACGTAACTTTTCTGTTGCTTCGGCATCGGCTTTGGCTTTAGCATCTGCTAATAATTTAGCTTGTAAAGCTTCCATATCTGCTTTAGCTTTCGCATCGGCAGCTAACTTGGCTTGAAGTGCTTCCGCATCAGCTTTTGCTTTTGCATCTGCAGCTAACTTAGCTTGAAGTGCTTCTGCATCGGCTTTTGCTTTTGCATCTGCCGCTAACTTAGCTTGAAGGGCTTCCGCATCGGCTTTTGCTTTTGCGTCTGCAGCTAACTTAGCTTGAAGTGCTTCCGCATCGGCTTTTGCTTTTGCGTCTGCCGCTAACTTAGCTTGAAGTGCTTCTGCATCAGCTTTTGCTTTTGCGTCTGCCGCTAACTTAGCTTGAAGGGCTTCTGCATCGGCTTTTGCTTTCGCTTCAGCTGCTTGTTTAGTCTGAAGGGCTTCGGCATCAGCTTTAGCTTTAGCATCTGCAGCTAACTTAGCTTGAAGTGCTTCCGCATCAGCTTTTGCTTTTGCATCTGCCGCTAACTTAGCTTGAAGGGCTTCTGCATCGGCTTTTGCTTTCGCTTCAGCTGCTTGTTTAGCCTGAAGGGCTTCGGCATCAGCTTTAGCTTTAGCATCGGCTGCTAATTTAGCCTGACGAGCCTCTTCATCTGCTTTTGCTTTGGCTTCAGCTGCTTGTTTAACTTGTAGGGCTTCTGCATCGGCTTTGGCTTTCGCATCGGCCGCTAATTTAGCCTGACGTGCCTCTTCATCTGCTTTGGCTTTGGCTTCAGCTGCTTGTTTAGCTTGAAGTGCTTCTGCATCTGCTTTAGCTTTTGCTTCGGCTGCTAATTTAGCCTGACGCGCTTCTTCTGCTTCTCTTAATTGTTTTGCTTCGGCATCAGCTTTGGCTTTTGCTGTTGCTTCTGCATCGGCTTTAACCTTGGCATCCGCAATTAATTTAGCTTGAAGAGCTTCCATATCTGCCTTAGCTTTGGCATCAGCTGCTAATTTAGCTTGTTGAGCTTCTGCATCGGCTTTAGCTTTTGCTTCGGCTGCTAATTTAGCCTGACGTGCCTCTTCATCAGCTTTCGCTTTTGCTTCTTCTGCTTGTTTTATTCTTAATGCTTCGGCATCCGCTTTGGCCTTGGCCTCGGCTGCTAATTTTGCTTGAAGGGCTTCTGCATCAGCTTTGGCTTTAGCTTCCGCTGCTAATTTAGCTTGTTGAGCTTCTGCATCGGCTTTAGCTTTTGCTTCGGCTGCTTGTTTTATTCTTAATGCTTCGGCATCCGCTTTGGCCTTGGCCTCGGCTGCTAATTTTGCTTGAAGGGCTTCTGCATCAGCTTTGGCTTTAGCTTCCGCTGCTAATTTAGCCTGACGTGCTTCTTCATCAGCTTTCGCTTTTGCTTCTTCTGCTTGTTTTATTCTTAACGCTTCGGCATCAGCTTTGGCCTTAGCCTCTGCTGCTAATTTCGCTTGAAGGGCTTCTGCATCAGCTTTAGCTTTAGCTTCCGCATCTAATTTTGCTTGTGCTTCTGATGCTGCTTTTGCTTGTGCTTCTTCTGCTTGTTTTATTTTCAATGCTTCAGCATCGGCTTTGGCTTTGGCTTCAGCTGCAATAATTGCTTGTCTAGCTTCAGCATCAGCTTTGGCTTTTGCATCGGCTGCTAATTTTTCTTTAAGAGCTGCTTCCTCTGCTGCTTTTGCTTTTGCATCGGCTGCCAATTTAGCTCTATTTGCCGCATCAATTGAAGCTTTAGTTTTAGCTTCTGCAGCCGCTTTAGCTTTTGCATCGGCCGCAATTCTAGCTTGTAAAGCATCTGAATCTGCTTTTGCTTTTGCATCGGCTGCAAGGATAGACTCCATATCAGCTGCTTCTGCTTTGGCTTTCGCATCGGCTTTACGTTTTGCTTCTGCTGCATCTGCTTTTGCTTTTGCATCAGCAACTAACTTAGCTCTTGCTGCTTCTGCATCGGCTTTGGCTTTCTCAGCTGCTGCTAAACGTGCTTGTCTTGCTGCTTCTGCATCTGCTCTTGCTTTTTCTGCTGCTGCTAATCTTGCTTTTGTTGCTGCCTCAGCATCGGCTTTTACTTTATCAGCAGCTAGTTGTGCCTGAGTTCTTTGCTGAACTGAAGTTGTTGTAACTGCTTTTGCTTTTGCTGCATCGGCATCAGCTTTTGCTTTTGCATCAGCTTCTAATTTTATTCTGCGTGCCTCAGCATCAGCTTTTGCTTTATCGGCTGCTAATTGTGCCGCTGTTTGTTGCGGAGCTGGAGCTGGTGTTTCTGCTTTAGCTTTTGCTGCAGCTTCTGCATCGGCTTTTGCTTTTGCATCTGCCGCTAATTTTAATCTTCTTGCCTCAGCATCAGCTTTAGCTTTATCAGCTGCTAATTGCGCTTGTGTTTTTTGTGCTGCAGGGGCTGGTGTTGATGTCGCTGCTTTAGCTTTTGCTGCAGCTGCCGCATCGGCTTTTGCCTTATTATCTGCTGCTAATTTTAATCTTCTTGCCTCAGCATCAGCTTTAGCTTTATCAGCTGCTAACTGTGCTTGTGCTTTTTGTTCTGCAACTACATTGGCACGTGCTGCAGCTGTTGCATCGGCTTTTGCTTTTGCATCTGCCGCTAATTTTATTTTAAGAGCTTCAGCATCTGCTTTAGCTTTATTGTCTGCTTCTAGTTTTGCTTTAGCGGCTGCCTCAGCATCTGCTTTGGCTTTTTCTGCGGCTGCAAGTCTTATTTGTTTTGCTTCTGCATCTGCTTTTGCTTTTGCCTCTGCAGCAAGTCTGTTCTTTTCTGCTATATCAGCTCTATTAACTTGTGTCGCTGCCGATTTCGGTTTTGCTGGTACCGGTTTTGGTCTTGATGGATCAATTATAGATCCCTCGTCATCATCTCCGTAATAGTAATTTCTGTTTTTAAATCTGTAAGCAATTGCAAATTCATGAGAACCTCCCATGTTAGTAAAATTGCCCATTCCTCTTTCATAATTGTATTCGATAGCAATGCTTGGAGAAAGATTAATACCTAAGCCTGCTGAAACTCCATATAAAGTGTTATAACCTGCCTGCGCCCAAACTCCTTGTTTAAGAGCCAACATGGCAAGCCCTGAAATAACTGTTTTGTCTTTTTTAATTTCTGTTCTAACAATTCCAGAAAATTTACTTCTGTCGAAAAAACCATAGGTATCAATATAACCTGTGTACATGGCGTGTAACTGAATTGCTCTTTCCGGATCTTCTTTTACCATTCCGCCACCGAAATTGTAAAGAATTAAGTTATTAATCGATAATCCAAAATCTAGAAAAGTTGTTCCATAGTTAATACCCGGATTAACCGTAAGCAATGTATTTGATGGATAATCTCCGTTTAAAATATCGATATCATCTGTTACAATTTTTCCTTTATCTAAACCGCTTTGGTAAGCGCCAACATTTAAACCGAAAGTTAAATTGCTGTCTTCTTGTAAAACGATATTATGTGCAAAATTGACAACACCGCCAAAAACAGTCATTAAACCATAATTCTGTTGAAATAAACCAACTGCAAAGGCTTCATTTTCTCTAAATCGGCCTGAATAATTTGCTAAATAAGTCTGTGGCGCATTTTCAAACTGTACCCATTGTCTTTTATTATAAAAACTTGCATAGGGGTTTGATTCACGAACAAAACTAAAAGTTGGGTTAATTAAATATCTATTAAACTTTAACGAATTTCTGATAGGTAATGAAAACGAAACAACTCCATTCTCATTTTTTTCCTGAGAATAGAGTAAACATGAAAAACCGCAAAATAAAGTTATGAATAGTAAAATTTTCTTCATTATTTAATCACAGTTATTGATCCTTTTTTTTCACCTGTGTCGGATTGAATGACATAGTAATATACCGGATTTACATTTTTAAAATCTATTGCTGTTTGAGGCCAGTCGCCTTGATAATTAACAACGTCGAGAACTTTCTCTCCGTTTGAACTGAGAATAATTACTTTAGTATTTGCGTTTTTATATTCATCTGGTATATTCCAATAAGGATTAACACCGCTTAATTTTATAATATTCTGAATAACTGTTGATGGCTGTGAAGGCCCGGTTACTTTAAAATTAAATTCTCTTGAAGAAACACATCCTGATGATTGAGAAATGATAACTTTATAATTACCTGGTACGGCTACCACATAAGAACTTCCATTAGCTCCAGATATAGCATTTCCGTTTAAAAACCATTCAAATGAAGGAGTTGAAGCATCTGTAGTAACAGAAACATTTAACGTTTCTCCTTCTCCAATAGAAGTGGTCTCTGCTACATCAATACTGGCATCAAAACCATTACTGCTTAGATTTATGCTTCCGGTAGCTTTACATCCACCAAAATCGACTTCTACAGTGTAAACACCAGATTCTTTAGCATTAATACTTCGTGTTCTTCCTAATTCTTTTCCATCTTTTGTCCAAACATAGCTGTTTCCGCTAGTTGCGGTTAAAACTGTTCCGTCCCCGTTTGAACAAAACGGATTTCCTAAACTTGAATCTATAGTAACAGCAGAGCCTCCGGTAGCAGATGATACTACCACACGGTTCGAAGCGATATTATTATCCGTACAATCTCCATAATCGACTACCGCATAGTAACTACCAGGAGTATTTACAACTAAATCTTTTGTGCTTTGACCAGCAATAGCAACATCATCCTTGTACCAGATGTATTTAAGATTTGGATAAGTTAAAGGTGATGAACCTGGAACAGCCGGTGTATCATTATCAACAGACAACGTTACAGAACCACCACTACAAATTACCGCAGAAGAATTTTTTTTGTTAATCGAAAATGTAGATTCGTAAATTTTATAATATGCTGGAAAGTCAGATGCGTTATCTATAGAGTTTCTAAATCGTGCACTAACAACCCCTGTTGAACTTTTTACTCTAATACCGTAAACTTGAGAACCAATCAAATTCGTTGGAAGTCCAAATTTAATTGTTTGCTGTGTCGGAGATAAATCAGTTACTTGAAGCTTTACTGTTGCTGTAGTCGTGGTTAAAAAACTTCCTGTAGGATCAGAAAGTTCAACCTCAAAAGTAGTTCCTGCTGGAAAATTTACATAACTAAATGTAGCAAAAAACTCATTAAATGAAGGTCCTGCACATAGCTTTTGCAACCCATTTAAAGGCTGCGGAACTATCGCAGCCTGGGCATAAGAATTTTGTTTAGTATAAATGATCATACTAAACAAAATGAAAACTTTAAAAAAAGATAAAGTAGTTTTTTGAATCATATAGTACGTGTTCTTGCTAAGTCTATACGCTCAAAAAACAAGATATCTATGAATGTTTCAGAAAAGTCATATTTGTAGTTCTCAATGATATCTTTTGCAAGAATTGAAGTAGAACTAAGAAATGAATTTTCGTTGCATTCTGGTAACTGATTATTCGTTTCAGTCGCCATAGTAAGGTTGTCCTTGGGGGTGGACAACCCTACTATAAACTGATTGGAATTATCTATTTTGCTGTTTGTTGTAACAGCAGATTCGTTGTTTTGATTTATCTCTATTACCGTCGCTAATTCACAGTTAATACCAACAGAAACTGTAGGTATTTCTGTTGTTGAACTTTGCGCATACAGGCTTAAAATAGGAGAAACCAAAAAGAATATATATAAATATTTTTTTGTAGATAGAGCCATTATGTTTTGATCTTTATTTGGTCCGTACAAGACGATACATAAATTGTGTCTGGGGACTTTATTAATAAAATTTACGCGAAATAAAAATCGAAATTTATTTATCTATTGCCGCTTGAAGCTGTAATTTTTCCTAATTGTAATCTGTAATCTGGTTTTTTAGGATTGAACATGTCAATGAATGTTTCTTTGTTATCACTTTGTGAGTAAACATTAAAGAAAACACTGTTTCCATACCAGCTCTCTAAATCTTCATTGTTTGAATTGTATTCTGTAAAGATGTTTCCTTTACATAAATTGAAATACATTTCCTCAAATTTGATTTTTTTAAGGTTAGCATCATTGATTTCTGTTTTGCTGTCTAATAACACTGCAGGATTAAATCCAGAGATTACACTTCTTTTCATTTCAAGAGAAGCATTTTCTGCTACGTAAACAGCTTCTTTTACCAATCCAGCCTGAATGTCTGCATTGATGTTTTCACTGTCGTTAAGCATTGTAATGTTAGTAGCAACAACTAAAGTTTGTTTTTTAGTAAAGTCAGTTTCAGCTTTTTTCTCATAAGATTTTACCTCCATACAACGAGAACCGTCTTTTGTACTAGAGAAATAAGAAGACCTAACTGCTAATGAATTGTAGAAACGACATTGAACTCCTTGAGAGAATTTGTAATCGTCGTTGATTGATTTATAAGAAACAAATTTTGTAGCGTTAACATCTCCTCCTAAGAAACCAAAAGAGTCACCACCAGCGTAGCTAACCATAATGTTTTCAAGAACAGTTTTGTTTCCAACACCAGCAAGAGTTAAACCGTTGAAAGTATCAAGCCCTTTAACTTTTTTACCAGCAAATTCGATTCTAACGAATCTTAAAATTCCAGAGTTTGAAGCAACATTATCACCACCATAAGTAGTTAAAGTTGGATCAAGATCCATGTTGTAAGAACCTACGTTTCCAAATTTGTTAATTGGAGCATCTCCAAGAATAACGATTCCACCCCAGTCTCCAGCTTTTTTCTGGCTGCGATTTGAAGTAAATACAATTGGGTCAGTTTCTAAACCGTCTGCAACAAGTTGTGCACCTTTTGTAACTACCAATGTTCCTTTTGTTTCGAAATCACCAATAATTAAAGTTCCCGGTTCGATTGTTAAAACGGCATTGTTTGTAACATAAACATTACCCTGAAGTACGTAAATGTTTCTTTTAAGCAACTTTGTGTTAACAGAAATGTTTCCTGCTAAAATTTGGTTTGCTTCTCCATACTCTACTTTGTTAGGCTTAAATTCAGTCCAGTTGTTTAACCAGTTTGTGTAGCCCATAATTCCTTTTTCTTGTTGAGCATTCATACTCGCTACAGTCAAAAGAACGCAGATCATTTGAGTAATTTTTTTCATGATCAAAGTGTATTAGGTTAATAAAAAAATTTGGGTATGCGTAAATACAAAAACTCCCCTCGTGTTTTCCAATAAAATTTCAGAATACAGCGAGAACGAGTTGATGTTGTTTCTTTCTCAGAATGACGCAGAAATTTTACACATCTACGTAAACATTGCGAAAAAGGTTTTAAAAATATTTTTAAAATTACATTTCGTTCAATTCGTTGAACTCGTGTAAAGATTTTAATGTGTTTTCGTAAAATAAGATTGCTGCAATAAGGTTTCCTTTATCAGAGTAAGGCATCATTTTTCTTTGAAACTCTACTGTAGTATCTAAGAAAGTTGAAGTTCCTGTAGCCTGTAAATCTAAAACTTTTTTGTGTTCATTATCGTCTGGAATACCTAAGTCGGCCATTGTAACACCTGGTTTGGTAACCAAAGCAATGTAAGGGAGAGTTTTTACTAATACTTTAATTCGTTCGATGTACAATTCCAAAAGTTCTCCTTTTTGCATACCACTCAATTCTTTTTGATCGTGATATTTACGAATAAGAGCCGTTGTACTAATAATACTTCTCGGAGCATTTTTTGCCTGTGCCGAAACAGCAGCAGTAGTCATGATAAAAAATGCACTAAATAAAATAATTTTCCCTTTCATAAATTCTTATTATATAATTGGTTGTTGATGCAAACAAAAATATAGAAATTAACTTAAATTGCAACTTTATTGATTTTTTTTTTCAAAAAAAAACCTTAAAAAAACCTTAAAAATCAGCCTTATGTCGAGAAAATGTGCGTTTTAACGGGCTTTTTGTTAAAATTGTTAAAAGCCAAACCGTAAGATATTACACATGAAAAAATAACAATTTTACACAATAAATAACCAAAAAAAGCGTTGCAGGATCGTTTTAAGCAAAAAAATATTAACAAAAAAGTCTCGATATCTACTCGCGTGAAGTAATTTATTAACAAAAGTTAGTTAACATCCGGCAAAGTTTTTAGCAAAAATCAATCATAATCACATAAATGAAATCCGGCCTGTAATCTTTTAATCTAAAATTTTTGACTACATCATTTTCTTCTATCTTTGCTCTATGCAATTTTCTCAAATTTTAGGTCAGGATTACATCAAAAGCCACTTAATAAAAAGTGCCTCTTCCGGACGAATTCCGCATGCACAATTATTCATTGGGCCAGAAGGAAGCGGTACACTTTCGACTGCAATTGCTTATGCGCAGTATATTTTATGCAATAATACCGGAAACGAAAATGAAAACGGGAACGATTCCTGCAATCTAAAGTTTCAAAACCTTTCGCATCCCGATCTGCATTTTATTTACCCAACCGTTACAACCGAAGATGTAAAAACCAAACCCAAAAGTTTAGACTTTATTCAGGACTGGAGAACCTTTATTCAGGAAATGCCATATGGTGGTTTATTTGACTGGTATAAAATCTTGGGCGTTCAAAACAAACAAGGTGAAATCAGGGTCGAAGATGCACAGGAAGTTTTAAAATCACTTTCGCTAAAATCATACGAAGGCGGTTATAAAATCATGATTATCTGGATGGCAGATAAAATGAATATTGCAGCCTCAAATAAACTTTTAAAACTTCTTGAAGAACCATCAGACAAAACTATTTTTATTCTGATTTCTGAAAATGAAGAAGATATTATACAAACTATACGTTCGCGCTGTCAGGTAATTCACTTTAACGGACTTCCCGAAAAAGTCATTGCCGAAGCCTTAGTTGCAAGAGAAAACATAGATTCTAATTTTGCAAAAAAAATAGCGCATCAGTCGCAGGGAAACTTCAATAAAGCATTGCATTTATTAAAAGAAGACGATTCTGAATATCCTTTTGAACAATGGTTTGTTAATTGGGTCCGCGCCGCTTTTAGAGCAAAAGGAAATGCAGCCGCAATTCAGGATTTAATTTCGTGGAGTGAAGAAATTGCCGGACTTGGACGTGAAAGCCAGAAGAAATTTATTCAGTTTTGTATTGAAATGTTCAGACAGGCGCTTTTACTAAATTACCAAACACCAAGCTTAGTTTATATTGAACCTAAAGTTGACAAATTTAAACTAGAAAATTTTGCACCTTTTGTTAACGGAAATAATATTCATGAAATTTTCAAAGAACTTTCAGATGCGATGTATCACATTGAAAGAAACGGAAATGCAAAAATAATTTTAACCGATTTATCCATAAAACTGACTCGTTTAATTCATAAAAAATAGTCCTCAAAATGAATAATGCTGCCTCTATTTTATTATTAGCATTTTTAGCCTTAACTTTTTTACAATCAGGCTATGAAAAGATTTTTTACTGGAAAGATAATGTAACCTGGCTTAAAGAACATTTTGCAAAAACACCTTTAAAAAATCAGGTTCCCCTTGCTTTACTTCATTTATTAATTTTAGAATTAATTTCTGGAATTTTATGCGTGGTTGGAGCCATTCAGTTAGTAACAAACAGTGGCCGTGAATATGGTTTTTATGGTGCTGTTTTTTCTTGTATTAGTTTGTTAATGATGCTTTTTGGACAACGATTAGCCAAAGATTATGATGGAGCGAGAACCATTGTTATCTATTTTGTTCCTGCTGTAATGGCAGTTTACTGGTTGAATTAATCAACCGCAATTATTTTAAATATCACAAAAAAAATGAATCCAAAACATCCTTCAGAATCCCTGACAGTATTAACCGATTTAGTTTTACCGAGCGAAACTAATCCTTTAAATAATCTTTTCGGAGGCGAATTATTAGCCAGAATGGATCGTGCGGCAAGTATTGCAGCACGCAGACATTCACGCCGAATTGTAGTTACGGCATCTGTAAATCACGTAGCTTTTAACAGAGCAATTTCGCTTGGAAGCGTTGTTACTGTCGAAGCAAAAGTTTCAAGATCTTTCAAAAGTTCTATGGAAGTTTTTATAGACGTTTGGGTAGAAGACCGCGAGTCTGGAAACCGAACAAAAGCCAACGAAGCAATCTATACTTTTGTTGCCGTTGACGATACCGGAAGACCGGTTGAAGTACCGACGATTGTACCAGAAACCGAACTTGAAATTCTGCGTTTTGATGCCGCCTTGCGCCGTAAACAATTGAGTTTAGTACTTGCAGGAAAAATGAAACCTGCTGATGCAACAGAATTAAAGGCTTTATTTTTATAGTAAAAATTGTGACAATTTGGAACAATCAAACTTCAAAAAAAGAAGTACTTTTACAACTCTTTCCCATTACGATTTTATGAAGCAAATTCTTTAATTTTAATCAGAAAGAAAATAACAATTTTAAGATATTTAGAAAAGATGAGTTCAGACAAAGAAGCCAAATTAAAAGCGCTGCAGTTAACGCTTGATAAACTTGACAAAACCTACGGAAAAGGAACCGTAATGAAAATGGGCGACAGAGCCATTGTAGAAGTAGAAACGATTTCTTCTGGCTCACTTGGAGTTGATTTAGCCCTTGGAGTAAATGGATACCCAAAAGGAAGAATTATTGAAATATACGGTCCGGAATCATCTGGTAAGACCACACTAACACTACATGCTATCGCAGAAGCTCAAAAAGCAGGCGGAATTGCTGCATTTATTGATGCTGAGCATGCTTTTGACAGAAACTATGCTGAAAAATTAAATGTAGATATAGAAAATTTAATTATCTCTCAGCCAGACAATGGTGAGCAGGCTTTAGAAATTGCCGAAAACTTAATTCGTTCTGGAGCTATTGACATTGTGGTAATTGACTCGGTTGCTGCCTTGACTCCAAAAAGTGAGATCGAAGGCGAAATGGGAGATTCTAAAATGGGTCTTCACGCTCGTTTGATGTCTCAGGCTTTAAGAAAACTTACTGGAACTATCAGCAAGACAAACTGTACTGTTTTCTTTATCAACCAGCTTCGTGAAAAAATTGGTGTAATGTTTGGAAATCCTGAAACTACAACCGGAGGTAATGCATTAAAATTCTATGCTTCTGTACGTTTAGATATTCGTCGTTCTGCACAAATCAAAGACGGAGAAAACGTAATTGGAAACAGAACTAAAGTTAAAATCGTTAAAAACAAAGTGGCACCGCCGTTTAAAACTGCCGAATTCGACATTATGTATGGAGAAGGTGTTTCTAAAACAGGTGAAATCCTTGATTTAGCAGTTGAATTTGATATCGTTAAAAAAGCAGGATCTTGGTTTAGCTACGGCGATACAAAATTAGGTCAGGGACGTGATGCTGTAAAAGCTTTAATTAAAGATAACCCTGAATTAGCTGAAGAATTAGAAGAAAAAATCAAAGCTCATATAAAAGAATTAGCTAACGCTTAATCTTTTAAAAATTAATATTTTACATGTTAAAACCCGGTCTAAGAAAAGATCGGGTTTTTTATTTTCAAAAAAATTAAAAAATCGACGCAACCTTTTAAAAACAAAATCATCTTATAAACAGACATACGATTTGTTTTTGGTATGGGCCATAATACCAATTCGTCGTTTTTTAGAATAAATTTGGTTGGTTGATTCAGTTAAATCCGTTAGTATCCAAGAACTAACGGATTTTCTATAAAATATTTTAAAGAAATTTCTGCCGCAGACGCAACCTTTTTTATTTTTTGTACTCTTAGTAGTATATAACATTAACTTGAGTTTGATAAACTCTTTATTATCAACCCTTATAAATACTTAATCATGAAAGAGAGAATAGAAGTGTTGTTCAATAAAAACCGCAGAAAAACCAAATTAAAATTTAAAAAAGTATTACGATTCATCTCTGAAAAAATAATACACAGATAAACTTTTTGAATTATAAACGGGGGTTTTTATTCAAAAGAAAACCCGACAATTTTTTATATTTTGTCGGGTTTGTAATTTAAAATTTATTCTTTTAAATCTTTCTTTTTAAACTCCAGTAAGCCTTTGTAAATCATTTGTCTTACTGTATCTCTAAGATCTTTTCTATTATCAAGAGTTAGTCCGCTTGTTTCCACAAATGGAAGAATTTTTCCACGCATTTTTCCAGGACTTCCGCTCAAAAAGGTGTATGAAAAACGTTCCTTGTTGTCAGCAAAAACAATTGGAACAATTGGAATTTGATGTTCAATTGCCAGTCTAAAAGCACCGTCTTTAAACTCGTCCAATAAAATAGATTCATCATCTGGAACTCCTCCTTCTGGAAAAATACAAATACTAAGTCCTTGATTTAAGCGGTCTTGAGCCCTTTTAAAAACTTCATTTTTACTTTTAGATGAATTTCTGTCTACCAGAATACAAGTTCTTTTATAGAAAAACCCAAACAGCGGAATCTTTACCAGCTCTTTCTTTCCCACAAAAACAAAAGGATTTTTAATAATTGCCAGCATCAGCATAATATCTGTCATCGAAGTATGATTGGCCACAATCATATAGCTTTTCCCTTTAATTAGCTTTTGCTCTTTTTTTACTTTGTAATAAAAACCCATTCCAAAAAGAATGAATTTAGCCCAAATGCGGGCCATTTTAAAGAAATATGGATATCCGCGTTCAGAAACAATAGAAATAAGCAATAACGGCAGCATAATGAGTATTGGAACCGCCATTAAGATATAAAACCAAATGCGCCAAACTATCCAAAAAACAATTTTTAATCCTTTCATGGTTTCAAATGTAAGAAAACAGAAGTGAATTTTATAAAAGAATTTATATTCTAACAAACTTTGCGAACTTTGCAGTTAAATTAAAAATAAACTTTGCGAACTTTGCGGTTACAATTAAACTTGCAATATTTGCGGTTAAGAAAAAAACGAGAATGGCAAAAATACTTACTGGTGTTCAGAGTACTGGAACGCCTCACTTAGGAAATCTATTGGGAGCTATCATCCCTGCAATTGAGTTATCGAATAATCCTGCAAACGAATCTTTTTTGTTTATTGCTGATTTACATTCGATTACCCAAATTAAAGATGGTAAAACATTAAGAGAAAATACCTTTAGTGTGGCAGCAGCATGGCTTGCGTTTGGATTAGATATTGATCGTGTTACTTTTTACCGACAGTCTGATGTAGTTCAAACAACAGAATTAACCTGGTATTTAAGCTGTTTTTTCCCTTTTCAACGTTTAACGCTGGCCCATTCTTTTAAAGATAAAGCCGATCGTTTAGACGATGTTAATGCTGGACTTTTTACATATCCAATGTTAATGGCTGCCGATATTTTACTTTATGATGCTGAATTTGTTCCAGTTGGAAAAGACCAATTGCAGCATATAGAAATTACTCGCGATGTGGCTTCAAGATTTAATCATCAAATGGGAGAAACATTTGTACTTCCGGAAGCTAAAATTCAGGAAGACAGTAAATTAATTCCGGGAACAAACGGCGGAAAAATGAGTAAATCTGCTAATAACTATATCAACATTTTCCTTGATGATAAATCGTTACGCAAGCAGATTATGAGTATTGAAACCGACAGTACGCCGCTTGAAGCTCCAAAAAATCCTGATACCTGCAATGCTTTTGCGATTTATTCTTTAATGGCAGATGAAAACCAAATTGCGGAAATGAGAGCTAATTATTTAGGCGGAAATTACGGTTACGGCCACGCAAAACAAGCTATTTTTGAATTGATTACAGAAAAATTCAAAACAGAAAGAGAAAGATATAATTATTACATAAATAATCTTGATGAAGTTGATGATCTCTTGAAAAAAGGCGCCGCAAAAGCATCCTTAGTTGCTGACGGAGTTCTAAAAAGAGTTCGTGAGAAACTGGGATTTGAGAAATAAATCGCTATAAATTCAAAAAGCCGCAAATATTTTTTGTGGCTTTTTTTTTACGTATATTTGCTTTTTCTTTATAAAATGGAATTAGCAAAAAAAATCAAAATCCCAATCGTAGCAGATTCTGTCTTAAGTCCCGATGTTTATTACGGTAATGATTTAACCGCAATATATTTTTGTACCGAAGATGATCAATTTGGAAGAATAACTTTTTATAATTTCGATGCGTTAAGAATATGTCGCGGCGAAATGCTTGCCTATGAGTATAACTGGCAGCAGCACGAAAGAGGCACATGGGTTTTTAAAATTGAAAATTCAAACTGGCTCAAAGAACGTTATGCTTACGAAAAAAAACATTATAGAAATTCTTATGAATTTGGAGGCAATGTCGATGATATGCTGACAGATTTTAATCACTATTTATTCTCCTTTCACGATGAGTTTGTAGAAGTAATTGCAAAAGGTTTATGGTTTGAAAAAGACAAAAATTCTTTATTTAAAAAACCTCTGCAGGATGATCATCCTTTTTTAAATTTACCAGAAAATAATCCTGACAAATTCTTCGCACATAACCTCATCTACCAGATACGAAAAAATCTAAAATCTAAAGAAGACTTAATAGCTGACGCGATATATTGTCCTCAAAAATTGATGCAGTTTGCTTTAGAAATTGAAGGTAAAGCCTCAATAAATCATACTGTCGTTTTACAATATTGAAGTGGAAAACTAATTAGTCGATTAAGTGGATATTTTGGAAATCAAATAATTGAATTTGAAGGTATTGCAACCGTAGAAGATATTAAACCATATATAGAAAAATATATGTTAGAAGTTGATACACGTAGAAAAAAAATGGGTAAATAAAAATACAGATGATGACGAAAGAAGAAGCAATTGAAGAATTAATGTACCAAAGCGGAACTCATCCAGATTATGAAAATCAAAATGAAAGATCGGAAAACGGGTTTCTTACACAATTACGCCCATTTAAAAGATGGTGCCGGAACAAAAGAAGCTTTCTGGAACTATAATCAAGACAATCTTTAAGCTTATCAATTAAAACATAGAAAGCTGATCAGAGTGATCAGCTTTTTTATTTATTTTAATTTCTGCACATTTATTTTTCGTAACTTAATATAAATTAATTATTTACATCATTTAAAAAGTATCTAATATGAACAAATATATCGAAGATTACGACATTCCGCCTTACTTGTTTCAAATACTGAATATTGTTTTTGGACTTTTGATAATTTATGTTTTATATCGGATTTTTAAACATTTCAGAAACAAAAATAAATAACAGATTTTACTTGTTAAACTGCTTCAAACACTTTTCCTGGCAAAGGTCTTATAATGCCTTTTAGTTCCATATTTAAAAGAGTTCCGGAGATTTTAAAAATAGGCAGATCGCATTCTAGAGCAATAATGTCTAAAAGTTCTTTTCCGTTTTTTAAAAGGAAATCATAAATCTTTTGTTCATCTGGTTCTAAGTCTATAAACAATTGCTTTTGAATAGCTTTTGGTTTACTTTGAATATCCCAATTAAGCACATAAATTAAGTCTGCCGCGCTTGTTAAAACATTAGCTTTCTGTGTTTTTATCAAATCATTGCAGCCTTGACTATATCGGTCAGTAACTCTGCCGGGAACGGCAAAAACATCGCGATTATAATCATTTGCCATATTCGCTGTAATAAGAGATCCGCCTTTGTCTGCAGACTCAATAACAATTGTGGCTTCACTTATTCCAGCTACGATACGGTTACGCTTTACAAAATTTTCTCTATCAGGATTTGAAGTGCTCCAAAACTCGGTTAAAAAACCTCCATTATATTCCATTTTGGCCATGTATTTTTTGTGATTTTTAGGATAAATCTGATTCAGTCCGTGCGCCAAAACACCAATGGTCTGCAAATTATAATCCATAGCAAACTGATGTGCAATGATGTCTACTCCATACGCAAAACCACTTACAATAACTGGATCTAACGGAATTAAATCTTCAATAAGTTTTCTGCAAAATTCTGTTCCATAAGATGTTATCTGACGGGTTCCCACAATACTGATAATCTTCTTATTTTTAAGATCAATATTGCCTCCGGAAAAAAGCAAAACTGGCGCATCAAAACAATGTTTTAAACGATCCGGATAATTTTCATCCTGAAAAAAAGAAACATTAATATTATTCTTTTTAATAAACTCCAATTCCTGATTTGCCTTTTCAAAAATGCTTTTATCTTTTAAATATTTTAATAACGAAGTACCAACTCCGTCAATCGCAGCAATTTGAGCATTTTTTGCTTTAAAAACAGCTTCTGCATTACCACAATTTACCAGCAATTTCTTCGCAGTAACATCTCCAACTCCTTCAACTTTTAATAGCGCCAACAAATAAAACAATTCCTGATCAGACATTCTCTTAAAATATTATGTAAAATAGAATCTAAAACTTAATAAAAACAAGGCTGCAAATATCATTAAAATAAAGTAATTTCTTAATAAATATTAGATTTTTTAAAAACTCCAATTTGGTATTATTAATAACCTACTTGTTAAAATATTGAAAATAAGATATCTATAAAAAAATTAGAATTGTTAATAAAAATTGTGAATAAAATTTTGATAACTATATTCATTACATACCTTTGTTACTATGAAAATCGAAACTTACATCGCGCAGTTATTGTATCGTTATCAGTGTGTAACGGTTCCTGGGTTTGGAGCATTCCTAACCGAAATTCATTCGGCTCAGCTTAATGAAAGCACAAATTCGTTTTTTCCACCCAAAAAAACACTTTTCTTTAACAGCCGTTTAAAAAACAATGACGGGCTACTTGCTAATCATGTTGCTCAGGCAGAAAATATATCTTACGGTACTGCCGTAAACAGCATAGCATATCAGGTTCAGACTTGGAGACAAACTCTTGAAGAAAATGGCGTTATCAGCTTAAAAAACATTGGAGATCTTCGTCTTAATTCTGAGAACAATATCATATTTACACCAAACGAACAAACTAATTATCTGGCAACATCTTTCGGATTAAGTCCGTTTGTTTCTCCATTGGTTAAAAAAGAAATCTTTGAGAAAAAGGTAGAGCAATTAGAAAAAGAGCCAATTTCTATTTATGAAAATGACGAAGTTAGATCTACAAGACCTTTCTTAAAATATGCTGCCATTTTTGTTCTTGGACTTGGAATTACCGGAAGTATAGGATATCCGTTATACCAAAATCAAATTACGGCACAAACACTAGTTGTAGAAGGAAATGTTCAGAAAAAAGTTCAGAACAAAATTCAGGAAGCAACTTTTGTTATTCAAAATCCGCTGCCGGCTGTTACTCTTGTAGATTCTGCTAAAGTAGAAACTGTTGAAAAAACAATGCCATATCATATCATGGCTGGTGCTTTTAGAAGTGAAGCTAATGCAAGAAAAGCTTACAATCAGTTAATTAAAGATGGTTACAGCGCAAGAATACTTGGCGAAAATAAACACGGATTATTCCCTGTTTTATACGGAAGTTACGCCACAATGTCTGAAGCTGAAAAAGCTCAAAAAGAAATTCAAAAAGGCGAAAATCCAGATGCCTGGATTCTGGTCGAAAATCTATAAATCTTTTAAAATCCTGTTCTCACGAACGGGATTTTTTTTTGTCGTATTCTGATATATTTAAATCTTTTTTGTACTGTTAAACAATTATTTAGAATTTAACTTTGCCTTAAAAAGGTCATTTACATTGAAAGAATTTGAAGAAAAAAACAAAAATCGTAGAACTGATTAAAAAAGCAAAACAATTAATTCCAGAAGAATATCAAACTAATCTGCCACCACTACAATTAACACAAAATATTCCTGAATGGCGCAATTATGAGTATAATATTTGGAACATAGGTGAAAAAATCCGCCAAATAATAAATATTAATAAAAAACTGCGTAATGATAAAGATATCTACTAGGTCATTGATTGAAATAGCATTAAATAAAAATGCAAAAAGAGGCAGACAATCTTTTATAATGCTTTTTGGATATGTTCAGTTTAGTGAATATGCAGAGCCATTGATACAACAAATTGACGACGATTTTGTACAGTTACATATTCTTGATACTATTTACAAAATGCGTGCAGAAGGTTTTTCAAATATTATGTCAAATTATATAAATTCAAAGAATACAGGGGTTAGGAATACCGCTAAAAAATATCTGCTAAAATTTGCTTCAAAAAGTCTTTAGAAATATAAAACTAAAAAATATTATAATGCTAGCAGTTCACTGGACACCAGTAAATAACACTAAAAAAATAATTCGAGGTGGAATAAAGAAATCTAAAAAAGGCCTCTTTTGTTTTCCTCTTACCGGACATAAATCTATAGACAGATGGTGGCTTTATTTTTTTAATCAGTGTAAGGCCAGACAAAGAAAAAAATACAATGGCATTATTTTTAAAATAATAGAAGAAGATCTTCCAGCTTATTTTGGACATTGGATTGGTGCTACTAACAAAGATAAGTTTCTAAAAGACTTCAAAACAGTTAAAGAATTGTCTACAGAATTTAGAAATATTTTGCTGTGGCGAATGGGTGAAATTTTGGCGGCTGAAAAAGGGTTGAAGAATCAATTGTATAGTTATGAAAAACGAATTGAGCTATACTTAGAACTTGCAGAAAAAGAGATTGAAAAATCAAATAAAGCCTTTTCTGATAAGCTAAATGATCTTGATTTTATGACTTATGCTTTAGAAGATTATCAAATTGTTCTTAACAACTCTATACCTGCAAAAAGAATACTAAAAATTATTCCGCAATATGATAAATCAGGCAGACAAATAAGGCAAAAAAAGAAAAAAGACAATAAAATATTCAGAGATCAAATACAGCAATTATAACTTATGTCTTATTCTGTTATTCAAAAAAATTTTACGGGTTATTAATCTCCACTTTGCCTTCTAAATTTCGCTTTTTAATTAAACCTTTAAAAAGATGAATAAAACACTAAAAACCTTAGCGTTAATATTATTTTTAATGAATTCCTACTCGTTCTTTGCACAGAATAATCAGAAAGTAGATTTACAGAAAACCGAAAACCAGGCAAAAACAACTTCTGTAGAAAATCACCGAAAACTTGATGACAAAATTGCTGAATTACAAAAACAGCTGAATGAGATTGAAAAGCAGAAAAAAGAAATTGAAACAAAAAAGAAAAACCTCGTTAAAACTGAAAAAAAATTACAATCAACAAAAGAAAAAATAAGCAGACTTGAGGAGGAAAATCAAAAAATTGAAAACAAAATTATAACCGCATCTTCAGATGAAGAAATTCAAAAAAAAGAAGATAAAAACAACGCAAAACGATGTCAGTATCCAAAAATTAAAATTATTATAAATAACGCAGCAAAAAGAGCTTGAAAAAGTATTATCGGCTCTATAAAACAAACGCGATTCAAATAGAATCGCGTTTTTTAATGTTTATCGTGGAACAATTTTCGCATTTTGGGAAAGTATTTCTTTTCCGTTTTCGTAAATGGTTAACGTCGCTGGCGGAGAATCAGAAGTACCTAAAACGATTATATAGCACTCGTACAAGTAATTGCCTTTTTTAAAATCGAATTTGCTGTTTCCGCCGCTCCCGTCTGCAGTCCATTTTCCGTTAGTTATAATCAAATCCGGTTTTTCGCTCATTTTTTTCTTAATTGACCATGATGCATAACGATAGTTCTGATTTCCTAAATCATCAATCCTGATTCGGAATTTAGAAGTTTCTAAAACATAAACCGGTTCTTTAAAATTGGCAATGCTCGAATGCAGTTTTGTTTTCTGTGAAGCAATGAGTTTTGCTTTTAAATCTTTCTCAAATTTTGACTGATAATTAATTCCTGTAAGCTTTCCATCGGTATCAAACCAAATTGTTCCACGGTTGAGCATAATACCTCGCCAGCCCATTTCTGACCAGTCTTTATCGGCTTTTGACGATGTGATTTCTTTCTTCAAAACATCATCAAAAATTTCAGAATAACGCTTTACAAATTCATCTTTGTTTTTAATTGAAGGAATGGGATTTTCTCTCGTTAAGGGATAAGAAATCATTTTGGCGATTTCTGTTTTTTTATCGGTTTTTACGTTATCGATAAAGGTTTGAATAAATTTTTGATATTCCTTTTTAAGCTCCTGCCCTGAAACTGTTCCGGCAGAAAAAAGAATTAATGCAATATATACCAGCTTTTTCATAATTTCTATTTTACATAATGTTTTTCTAGTTAATACTAAAAATTAGTATTTCACAACAAGTTACAAAATCTAAAATTAATTGATGCTGGCCTTAAATAATTTAAGTTCTTCCCACGTAAATTCCTCTCCGTATTTTTCTTTTAACGGGCTTAAAGATTCTTCCTGATAGAACTCAAATGCTTCACGCAGAGCCAGAATTTTGTCATAAGGAAGCAAATCAGATATTTCAATTTTCTTTGCCTGAACCAGTTTTATCAAATGCGATTCGACAGTTTGCACAGTGAGTTTTCTGATTCTCGCAATGTCTTCAATTGATTTTTTTTCTAACCAAAGTTCGTGAGTTTCTTCTACAGTGGTCTTTTTTGGTTGTTTTTCGGCTGTTTTATCGACTTTTTTAGAAGAATAACGTATAACAGTCTCTTCCACGTGAAACATGTCTGTATTCGCCATTTTAAACTCTTCTTTTATTTTCGCAATTTTATCTGTTTTATAATTTTTTATGGCAGGCGATGTCAAATTCTCTTTGCTGATTGTTTCACGAGAAACCACAATGTCCATCAAAAGTTTTGCTTTCATTAAACGCAGAACTGCTTTAGTCTGCAGATCATCCAGTATTGACAATTCTTCATAAAACTCTTTTACTTTTTTAAACTTTTGAATTTCAGCCATTTTACTTAAAAGATCTGAAACCAGTTTGTCCATTGGTTTAAAAAAGTAATCGTAAGCCGCCACTACCCTTTCCTGCACAAACAGAAGATCGACTGTTTCTTTACTGAAAATTTTATTTAACTGCTGAATGAATTTCTGCGAAGGATCTGCCAGAGCTTCAATTGTTTCCATGCGTTTATGTGCCCACACCGCGTGTTTTGATTTTTCTGAACTTGCTGCATTTTCGTTGTAGCTAAAACGATGATTGCGCCATTCCTGAGCCAAATCTGTCCAATTAAAACTATTAATCAAATAGTTATGAATAAAATTTTTGGTTTCAAAATGAAGCGAGTTTTTCAAATCGTCTTCTGTCGCTTTGTTCAAAGCATAATCCATGACATCCTGATCGTTTGAAAGACCATTCATTTGCATTGTAGAAAGCAAAACAAGCCCGTTTAAAGACGTTAAACGTGAAAGTGCAACATAAGCCTGACCAGGAAGAAAAACCTGCGATACATCGAGCGCTGCTTTTTCAAAAGTTAATCCCTGGCTTTTGTGAACCGTAATCGCCCACGCCAGCTTAATTGGGTAATGCGCAAATGTGCCCAAAACCTCTTCTTCTATTTCTTTTGTGAGTTCGTTTACTTTGTAACGAATGTTTTTCCACTCGTATTTTTCAACTTCGATGGTTTTGTTTTCTTCCGGAAAATGAACAAAAATTTCTTCGCTGGAAAGCGATTTTATAACGCCCATTTTTCCGTTAAAATAACGTTTATCAAACGACAAATCGTTTTTTACAAACATAATCTGAGCGCCCACTTTGAGTTTTAGATTTTCTTCAACCGGAAAAATTTTCTCCGGAAAATCTCCTACTACAAAAGGCTGATATGAAAATTCATTTCCAGCCAAATCATTGATTGCCTGTTCGTTTATAGTATCGGCTTTGGCATTATGAGTGGTAAGCGTAATATAACCGGGATTCATTTTTAAATCGAAATCAGGCTTTACATATTGATTTAAAACTTGAATATCTTCTTTTGTAATCTGGTTATTTCGAAGATTGTTTAAAACCGAAATAAAAACATCATCGCTCTGGCGGTAAATCTTTGATAACTCGATATATAAAGGCGGATTCTGCTGAATTACATGCGAATGAAAAAAGAATTTTCCCTTGTAATAATTGCGGAGTGTACGCCATTCTTCGTCTCTGATTACGGGCGGAAGCTGGAGTAAATCACCAATAAAAAGTACCTGAACACCGCCAAAAGCGCGCGTATTTCTGCGAACCGTCTGCATCATAAAATCAATCGCATCCAATAAATCGGCACGCAGCATACTAACTTCGTCAATAATCAAAAGCTCCATATTTCGAATCACATTTCGCTTTACATTGTTCATTTTGAAGTGTCTGCGAAGCGATTCTTTATTTTCAAATTTTACAGTTTCGGTAAATTGTGAACTTTCTTCATAAGAAGGAATAAAGGCCGAAAAAGGCAGCTGAAACATCGAATGAATGGTTACGCCGCCAGCGTTTAGAGCTGCGATTCCTGTTGGCGCTACAACAACAGTATTTTTATGTGTTGTGGCAATAATTTCGCGCAATAAAGTGGTTTTTCCTGTACCCGCTTTACCGGTAAGAAAGATCGATTTTTGCGTTTGATTAATGAATTGTAAAGTGTAAGCAGCAGCTTCTGAAACGTTTTGCATTATGCTGGTATTAAACGTCAAAAATATCGCATTTTTATAAAAGAAAAAAACCTAAATCCAGATTGGATTTAGGTTTTTCAATTTTAGTTTTAGTTAGTTTTGAAGTTTTTATTTTTTAGTTTCCTCTGTTTTGGCAGGAGCTTTTTCTTCTGCTTTTGGAGATGCTTTGTATTTGTCATTCAAAGCTTTAACTATTTCTTTTGTAATATCATACTTGTCTTCAGCATATAAAACTGTAGCAGCATCACCAGTACCGTAGATATAAGAATATCCGTTTTTCTTACCGTAATCTTTGATGAATTTTTTAACTCCGCTTACAAGAGAATCCATTTCTACACCGCTTTCCTGCTGTAATTGCTGAGATAAAGCTTGCTGAGCATATCCTAATTGCTGCTCTCTTTTTTGCAATTCTGCACCTCTCTGCTGTGCCCATTGCTGACCATTAGCTTGTGCCTGACTTTGAAAATTAGCTGCATCTTGTTTAAAACGAGTAATTTCAGCCTGCAGTTGTCTTCCTTTTTCTTCTGCCTGAGCTTTGTATTTAGCTTCAAGGTCTTTTGCTTCAGTATACTCTTTCATTAAAACTGAAGTATCTATGTAAGCCGTTTTTACTTCCTTAACTTCTGTTGCTTTATTACACGAAACAACTAAAATTGAAAGTGCGATAATTGCTAATGCTTTTTTCATTTTCTAAATTTCTAATTTTTATTGGTATGAACGACAAAAATATAAAAAAATAAATAGGATCGACATAAAGTTTAAAAAATGCTGGAATTTTATGATATTAGTATTCTTTATCGATTAAAATTAAACTATAAAATATCATTATTAAAAACGGCTTTCACAGCTTTTTTTAAATCGGTTTTTTCAAAAAAGACAATACAAACCCTCCTTTTACCTGAGAAAGCCTCTAAAAAGCGCTTATTTTGCGTTTTAGATGTTTTCAGAGCAAAATATTCAACCGAAAAAATATTTTTCCTTCAGTTTTAAAAATTTAATTAAAAAAATGGATAGAAATCAAAATTTTTATGTTTTGCAATTTTTAAAAACTTGAAAATAGATTTTAGCTGCAAAAATTTATTTTGAAAAAAATCCGGTTCATTTTAGAAAATTTTTTCTTTAATTTTTGAAGTTGAAAAAACTGAGGAAAAAACAGCAGAAAAATTCCAAAGAGTCCATTTTTTAGAGCTATTAGTTTTCTTTATCGAGAGAAAAATTACTATAAAATATCGCTATTAAAACCGGCTTTCACAGCTTCTTTTTAATCGATTTTCTTTAAAAAGACAACACAAACCCTCAATAAAGCAAAATAAGCGCTTTAAAGGCGCTTATTTTACGTTTTACTTGTTTTTTAGCACATAAATGTGCGAAGAATATTCTTTTGTTCCAGATGCTTTTAAATTTGACTTTAAACCCACAAAAAAAGCGCGGATAAAATTCATTTTTCCTGTTTTGTATTTTTCAGACAAAAGACTCACATAAAAAGAATCAAATTTCATTGGAAGGACTTTTTCTAATTTCATGTCTACATTTTCAAAAAGCAACTGAATGGCTTTTTTTGAAAAATGCCAAAAGTGAATCGGCACATCAAACGCCGCCCAAAATTCTTTGTAATGTTTCGCGTCGTAAGATTTAAAATTTGGAACCGCAACAATTAATGTTCCAGTTGGTTTTAAAAGACGCTTCAATTCTGCAATTTGAATTTCTAAATTTGGTACGTGTTCCAAAACGTGCCACATCGTAATTACGTCAAAAGAATTATTTTCTAAAGCTGCCGTTTCTTCCACAAAAGAAATTCCTTTTTGCTTGGCAATATTTTTTGCACGATCACTTGGTTCAACTCCAACTACATTCCATCCGTCATTTTTTGCCGTCAATAAAAAATCTCCTGTTCCGGCACCAATGTCTAAAATTTTGCCTTTTTGAGATTGTTCTGAATTTATCAAATTCAGTTTATTTTTTAAAGCGATGCTTTTTACAAAATGATACGCTTTTTCAAAAACGGAACGTTTGTTATCTGTATGCGAAATATAATCTTCACTTTCGTAATATCTTCCTAAATTTTCTAAATCTGGCTGCGGAGAAGTTATCAGCATATCGAGATTTTCATCATAGTACAAATCGAAAATTTCTTTTGAAACAGAATGGTCTTTTACAGTAAGAAAATGTTTTTTGTTTAAAACGTCCATTTTTTAATTCTAGTTATTTTTTGGTTTATGTGTATAACAAATCCTAAAAACGAAAAATTCATTTTTAGGATTTCTATTTTATAATTCTTTTTTCTTCCAATTTATTTTTACAGCAGAAATTATTTCATTTTCAATTCTGAAATCTGAAAAAACTTTAAAGCCATTTTTTATATAAAACAACAAAGGCGATTTATAATTTTCACCATTTTGTTTTTTATCATTTTCGTGATGAATAACCCATCCGTTTAAATCGTCAAAATTATTCTTCATTTCTTCCAGCAGAAAAGTTCCATAACCTTTTCTTTGAATTTGACTATCGATCATAAATCCGAACCAATTTTCATCATTTCGAAAAAAAGTAAATGCCCAGCCTTTTATTTCATTTTCCTGATCAAGCAAAAAGAAATGTTTTAGATTTTTTAAATTATCTAAATACATCTCAAAATCCTGAAAAGTTTTAGAGCCTAATTGCAACGGATATTCATTATTACGAAGCTGCCAGATTTTCTTCTTTTCAGTTTCTGATAAAATACTTTTCTGTACAACTTTCATAATTTTAGAAATGGTTTCACGTGGAACATATTTTAATTTTAGATTTCAGAATATAGATTTTAGATTTTTAAATCATAATGAACAAATAAAATCTATATTCTAAAATCTAAAATCTTTACCTTCCCATATAAATCAAAAGCACGGAAATATCACTTGGTGATACACCGCTTATTCTTGATGCTTGTGAAATTGTAACTGGACGAATTTTACTTAATTTTTGTTTCGCCTCAATCGACATTGATTTAATTTTATTGTAATCGAAATTATCCGGAATTTTTACTTCTTCTAAACGATTTAGTTTATCAGCGTTATTTCTTTCCTTTTCGATGTAGCCAGAATATTTTACCTGAATTACGGCTTGCTCAACAATTTCTTCATCAAGATTATTTTCTTTGATGTATGCATCTACTTTTTCGAATTTCAGCATATCCTCCAATTCGATCTGCGGACGAGAAAAAACTTTAAACATTTTATCTCCCTGCGAAATTGGAGCTGATTCTTTTTCAACCAAAATTGGATTTGCTTCGGCAACCGTAACACTTGTTTCTTTAAAGAACGCAACCATCTTTTCAGACTCGTTTAATTTGTGTTCCATTCTTCTCATTCTTTCTTCAGAAGCTAAACCAATTTCAAATGACATTGGAGTCAATCTGAAATCGGCATTATCTTGACGCAACAATGTTCTATATTCTGCTCTTGATGTAAACATACGATATGGTTCTTCTGTTCCTTTCGTAATCAAGTCATCAATTAGTACTCCAATATACGCTTCGTCTCTTTTTAAAATCAAAGGCGATTTTTCGTGTACTTTTAAATGTGCATTTATTCCGGCCATCAAACCTTGCGAAGCTGCTTCTTCATATCCTGTTGTACCGTTAATCTGTCCGGCAAAATATAAACCTTCAACAAGCTTTGTTTCCAAAGTATGTTTTAATTGTGTCGGCGGGAAATAATCATATTCGATTGCATAACCTGGACGAAGAAATTTTACATTTTCAAAACCAGCTACAGAACGCAATGCTTTAAATTGAATATCTTCTGGAAGTGAAGTTGAAAATCCGTTTACATAAACTTCACAGGTTTTCCAACCTTCAGGTTCAACAAAAAGCTGATGACGTTCTTTATCTGCAAAACGATTAATTTTATCTTCGATCGAAGGACAGTATCTCGGACCTAAACTTTTTATTCTTCCGTTAAACATTGGCGAACGATCAAAACCTTCTCTCAAAATATCGTGAACATTCAGCGAAGTGTAAGTCATGTGACAAGAACGTTGATGCGTTAACGGAACGGTTAAATCCGAATAAGAAAACTTATCCGGTTTTGCATCTCCTTTTTCTTCATTCATTTTCGAATAATCCAAAGAACGTCCATCAACTCGCGGAGGTGTTCCTGTTTTCATTCTTCCGGCTTCAAATCCTGCTGCGATCAAATCTTCGGTAATTCCAGTTGCGGCACTTTCGCCTGCTCTACCTCCACCAAACTGTTTTTCTCCAATATGAATTAATCCATTCAAAAAAGTTCCGTTTGTCAAGACAACAGATTTAGAACGAATCTCAACTCCAAGAGAAGTTCTGATTCCTTTTATTTTTCCATTCTCGATAATCAGACCTTTTACCATTTCTTGGTAGAAATCCAAATTCGGAGTTCCTTCCAACATCATTCTCCATTCTTCTGCAAAACGCATTCTGTCACTTTGAACTCTCGGAGACCACATTGCCGGCCCTTTTGATTTGTTCAGCATCTTGAACTGAATTGCAGTTCTGTCTGAAACAATTCCTGAGTATCCGCCAAGCGCATCGATCTCACGAACGATTTGTCCTTTTGCAATTCCACCCATCGCAGGATTGCATGACATCTGTGCAATGTTTTGCAAACTCATAGTAACCAATAAAGTTTTGGACCCTAGATTTGCTGCCGCTGCCGCGGCCTCGGAACCGGCATGACCAGCACCCACAACAATAACATCGTATTCTTCTAAAAACATTTTTGTTTTATTTTTTCTCCGAAAATCATTCTACGAATGTTTCAGAATTACTTTTTATTTTCTGTTCCACGTGGAACGAATAATTCTTTTTCAATTAAAATCTAAATTCTAAAACTTGATTCATGTTCCACGTGGAAACAAAACACTAAATTTTCAAATCCAAAAATTTCAAAATCACACGTTCCACGTGAAACACATTCAGTCAAATTTTGATTTCAAAACTTTTCTTATGTATCATTTAAAAACAAATATTAATCTTTTCAAATCAGAAACGTTTCACGTGGAACACATTATTCAAACTAAAAAAAACGAAAAAATTCTATCAAATTTTAAAATCGTTCCACGTGGAACGATTAATTAAATTATCATTTTCAGAATAGAATTTCTTCATATTTACGTTCCACGTGAAACAATTTCTTTATATCAATTCTTAAAAATAGATTTATTTTCTTTTAAAACGTTTTACGTGGAACGCTTAAAATTTAAAAATTCTACACTTTTAAAACAAACTGTTCCACGTGGAACCATCTTTTATTGTCTTTATTATATATAGTGTTTCACGTGGAACATAAAATCTATATAGCTTTTTTAGATGTTTAATTATTGTTCCACGTGAAACATACTAATTTTTTCATCTTCTTTTGAACGCATTAATTCTGCATCCTTATCTGTTTTATCTTTATATCCGCAGTAATGTAAAATGCCGTGAGCAATAACACGCTTTAATTCTTCTTCAAAAGAAACATTAAAATCCTTTGCATTATCTTCTACTCTTTCTACAGAAATAAAAATATCTCCGCTGATTTCATTACCAACTGTATAATCGAAACTAATAATATCTGTTAGTGTATCGTGATCTAAATACTCTACATTTATCTTATGCAGGTAATCATCATCACAAAATATATAATTAATTTCACCTTCATTCTTCTTTTCAGAAACAATTACAGCGCTTAACCAATCGGTATAAGCTTGTTCATTTTCTAAAGTAAATTCGGTTTCGTAATTAAAGTTTATCATTTTGTATTAAAATATTCTTGAACTTTTTGATTAAAATTTGAGCGCAAAGGTAGCGATTGTCTATTTAAAATTTCTACACTATTTAAATATTCAGTTAATGAGCTTGGTAACGCATTTGATTTATTAGAAAATTCAGCCTTATTTGTTTCAGATTGACGCTTCGTATCTTGTCCTTGTTCCTGAACTGCGTTATTTAATTTCCATAGTTCTTGCTGAATATTTAAGATTCTCTGCAGGTTTTCATTTTTAAAACCTTTATTTAAAATCTGTTTTTCCGTAGCTTTCATTTGTTCAATCGCTGCTCTTCCTTGTGCATCTAAACCTTTTTTAGCTAATTCTTTTTGTAATGCTTCACGAAGTTTTACCTGCTCTTTGTAAATCTCCATGATCTTTTCTGCATCTCCTTCTCCATCGTCACCTTCATTTCCTTCATTATCTTTACCTCCATTTTTATTTCCCTGACCGTTTTTACCTTGTCCGTCTTTTCCATCTTTACCAGATTCTCCTTTTCCATTTCCATCTTTACCCTGACCATTTTGGTTACCTTGTCCTGGTTTTCCTTCTCCGCTTTTTCCCTGCTGACCACTTCCTGGTTTGTCACCTGGCTTCATTCCTTCTTTCATTTTATCAGCCAGACCTTTTTGTTTTTGAATAATATCTGGTAATTGCATTCCTTGTCCATCACCCGGTTTTGGTTTTCCAGTTCCTGGTTTAGACATTTGCATCTGCATATTATTTAATAAGTCACTTAAAAAATCAGCCAGTTTGTTTGCAGATGAAACAGCATACTGCTGGTGAGAAACTCCTTTTGGTATTTGTACATCGGTTAAAACTTCAATCGCTTTGTCCATATTATATTGTACGTTTCCAATTTCCTTTGTTACATCTTCTGCAATTTTTGGATTTCTAAGAGACATCGCAAACAAGCTGTCATCGACATGACGGAACTGTTGTTTTAAATTCTGCTGAATTTTTATGTTTTTTGTAAAGGCAGATGAACCTAATTTCATCGATTTAAATTGTTTCATTACCTCTTCCTGAGATAATGAAAATGCTAAAAGGTTATCCAGAATCTGACGAAGCATGGCAACATCTTCTTTTAATTGTTCCTGTTCTCCGCCTTCCATACTCGAACTCATTTCCTGAGCCATGCTCTTCATTTTCTTTGAAGCGCTCTTTTGTTTTTGTTTTGCCGATGAAGAATTGTTTTTACTTAGTTCTTCTGAAGCTTTATTTAAATCATTTTTTACATCTTTTTCTTTTGAAGCATCTTTAGGAATATCCAAAGGAGACTTTAAAGAATTGTTTTCGTCTTTCAAATCTTTAAGATCTTCTTGTATTTTATCGAATGATTTATTGATATCATCCTGCTTCTTTTTTGTGTTTTCTTTGTCTTTATTAGATAACTGTTCCTGTTGTTCTGACAGTTTATTTAATTTTTCAGCAACCTGTTCTGCTTTCTTTTCTACATAAAAACGTTTCGTTAATTCAACTAATTGTTCTAAATTACGAGATTGGTTTTTACTGATTTGTTTGAACTTTTCCATCTTATCAAACAGTTCTTCACTGTTTAATTTATCGTTTAGGTTCTTTAATTCATCTAAAAGTTTTTGATTTTTCTCTAGATCTTTCTCTGCATTATCTAAACGTTTTTGTAAATCATCTGCAGTTTTATCCTTTTTTTCAGAGCTGTATTTATCTAAATTCTTATTCATTTTTTCAGCAAACTGCTTCATCATTTCGTCTTGTTGTTTCTGACGTTTAATAAAATCATTTACTTTCTGCTGATCTTTGAACTCTAAATTGTCTTTTTCTTTTCCTGTATTTTTCAGCTTATCCATTTCAGAAAATTGCTTTTCCTGATTCTTTAATGATTTAGATAAACTGTTTATGTTAGCATTTTGCTGTTGTAATTCTGCATCCTGAATTTCATCTGTAGTAGAAACTCGATCTAAAAATGTCGAAGACTTTGTACTCTTAAATCCATGCAATGCATCATTATCAAAAACCTCAAAATAGTATTCATACGATACTCCTTCCTGAACAGCAAGGTTACTTGGAAAGTTAAAAACAAACTGATCAAACACTGCCTGCTTTACAGGAATGGTTCCTCGTTTAGCAGTTTGAGGTTTTCCATGTTCGTAATAAACAATCTGTAATTTCGATAAACCGTAGTCATCACCCAGTCTCCCTAAAACATAATTCTTATCTAATTTTAAACTGTCTGGAGCTGGCGCAACTGTAATTGTTGGGTTTTGATCTTTAATAACAGACAGCTGATAATCTAGTTTTTCGTAGTTTTTGACCTTATTATTTGAGGTAAGAATTTGATATTCTGTATTTTGAACTATATTTTTAGCCAGTTTAAACTCGTTTTCATCCTTTTTAAAGTTAAAACTAGCGTTCTCATCTTTCCAAACAACCTCTTGAGTAGACTGCGTATTCATTCTCCAGGTTACAGTTGTGCCTTCAGGAACAATCGCATTTCCGGTTCCCTGAATAATTTCTGATTTCTTTTTTAGGTAGGATGGAAAGTTT
Source organism: Flavobacterium ginsengiterrae (assembly GCF_039539785.1). Taxonomy (NCBI): domain Bacteria; kingdom Pseudomonadati; phylum Bacteroidota; class Flavobacteriia; order Flavobacteriales; family Flavobacteriaceae; genus Flavobacterium; species Flavobacterium ginsengiterrae. The sequence continues at coordinate 604,164 of NZ_BAABDU010000003.1, forward strand.
AAAATCATTTCGAAGTTGGCAATCGAAGGAACTGTAATAACTTTTAATTCATATTCATTTGATGAAACTGAATTTCCTTCAAAAGAAAAAGCAACATCTGAAGTTGGTTTTTCAATCTTAAATTCAAACTTTCCGGTTTGAGAAGATTCCATAAAATAGCTTTCATCGCCAATATGAATCATAACATTTTCCGGAACAACGTTTCCTTCTGTTTCTACTTTTACAATAAAATCTTTGTTTTGTTCTGTCTGCAGATTGTCATTCAGCACTACAAATTTGAAAGGAGCCGGTGGTAAAAAAGAAGCATTGAAATGTACTACTCTATTAAAACTCTGAGAAATTATATTACTGTTTCCAGAAACAAAAAACACAGCAAATAACAAAACCGGAATCAAAGCCAATGGCAGATACTTCTTGTTTGATTTAAAATTGATAGCATTTCCAAATGGAATTGGCTGTAAAGAATTTGCTTTTTGTTCTATAGAAGCTAACATCAACTCTGAACTTTCTGCAGAATTTTCATGAGATGAAAGCTGCAAAAAGTTCGTAAGCTTATCGCTTACTTCTGTAAAATGATTTCCAATAATCGCCGAAGCCTGATTGTAATCTATTCCTTTTTGAAGTTTGAAGAGTTTAAAAATTGGAAATAATATAAATCGAAACAACAGGAAAACTTCGACTGCAATAAATAACCAGAATAAAAGTGTTCTTCCTACGGGTTTAAGCCATAGAAAATATTCCACAAAAAGCGTAAATAGAAAATATAAAAGTCCAAAACCTATAAAAAGAAGTGCTCCTTTTATTAGTTCATTGGTATAATATTTTTTAATAAATCCTTCTAACTTCTGATATATTGCAGATGATGTTTTCAAAATAAAATCTCTTTTAATTATAACCCATAAAAGTAGTAATTATTGAGATTCAAATTCCAAAAAATAAATTCCAAATTCCAACTGCAATACAAACTTGGAATTTGGAATTTTTAAAAATTTGGAATTTAAGTAATGTTGTATCTTTGCATCAAAATTTAAACAAATGTCAAAGCAAGTTCGTGTGCGTTTTGCACCAAGTCCAACTGGACCATTACATATTGGCGGAGTGCGTACTGCCCTATTTAATTATTTATTTGCCAAAAAACATAACGGTGTTTTTTATCTGAGAATTGAAGATACAGATCAGACTCGTTTTGTTCCCGGAGCTGAAGCTTATATTATGGAAGCTTTAGAATGGTTAGGAATTGCTCCTGAAGAAACGGTTGGGAAAAATGAAAAATTTGGTCCGTACAGACAAAGCGAACGTAAAGATTTGTACCAGCAATATGCCGATCAGCTTATTAATTCTGGCTGGGCATATTATGCTTTTGATACTCCTGAAGCTCTTGATACTTTAAGAAAAGAGCAAGAAGCAGAAGGAAAAACTTTTATTTACAATCATACCAATCGTGAAAAACTGGATACATCTTTGGTAATTTCTGCTGATGAAGTTTCTAAAAGAATTGCAAATGGAGAGCATTATGTTATCCGTTTTAAAACTCCGGTTGATGAAACTTTAAATTTAAAAGATATCATTCGCGGTGATGTTAAGTTCGAAACGAATCTTCTTGATGATAAAGTTCTCTTTAAAAGTGACGGAATGCCAACGTATCATTTGGCCAATATTGTTGATGATCATTTAATGGAAACTTCACATGTAATTCGTGGTGAAGAATGGCTTCCTTCAATGCCACTTCACGTTTTATTATACAAAGCATTTGGCTGGGACGCTCCGGAATTTGCACATTTACCTTTGATTTTAAAACCTGTTGGAAACGGAAAATTATCTAAAAGAGATGGAGACAAAATGGGATTCCCTGTATTTCCTTTAGAATGGAAAACTGAAGAAGGTGTTTCATCTGGTTACAGAGAAAACGGATTTTTCCCTGAAGCTGTTGTAAACTTCCTTTCTCTTTTAGGCTGGAATGATGGAACAGATAAAGAGTTATTTTCTTTAGATGAATTAGCAGAAGCTTTTGACTTAAACCGAGTTCATAAAGCAGGAGCTAAATTTGATCCAGAGAAAAATAAATGGTTTAATCACCAATATTTAGTAAAACAAAATGATGCAGATTTAGCGAAAACCTTCTCTGCTATTTTAGTAGAAAAAGGTGTTGATGTTTCTAAATATGATGTTACGAGAATCGTTTCATTGATAAAAGAAAGAGCAAATTTCGTTTCAGAATTTTGGGATTTAACTGATTTCTTTTTCCAGGCACCAATATCATATGATGAAAAAGCAAGCAAAAATTGGAAAGAAGAAACTCCGGCTTTAATGCAGCAATTGATTTCTGTTCTAGAAAATATTGGAGATTTTACTTCTGTAAATATTGAAACAATTGTAAAAGACTGGTTAACTAAAAACGAAATTGGTATGGGTAAAGTTATGCAGCCTTTCCGTTTAAGTTTGGTTGGAGCATTAAAAGGTCCTCACCTATTTGACATTGTAGAAATCATTGGAAAAGAAGAAACTATTTCCAGAATCCAAAAAGCAATTACAGCTTTGTAATCAAAATATAATTTAAAATTTTAAACGCTAGGATGCATTTTCAAAAATGTTCTTAGCGTTTTTTTAATGTCTAAAACTTTTATTTTAGAAGAATTTTCGTAATTTACCAAAATCATAAATATAAATTAAATAACCATGAGTACAGCATTTATTATCTTACTAGTATTGGCATTCTTCATTTTCATGTCGTCTTTCTTTACTGTAAAACAACAGACCTCTATCATCATTGAACGATTTGGAAAATTTTTGAGTGTTAGAAATTCAGGATTGCAATTAAAAATTCCAATTGTAGACAGAATTGCAGGACGTGTAAATCTTAAAATTCAACAGCTTGATGTTATCATCGAAACCAAAACAAGAGACAACGTTTTTATTAAAATGAAAGTTTCTGTTCAGTTTAAAGTGATTCAGGAAAAAGTATATGAAGCTTTTTATAAACTAGAATATCCACATGATCAGATTACTTCATATGTATTTGATGTCGTTCGTGCCGAAGTTCCAAAACTAAAATTGGATGATGTTTTTGAAAGAAAAGATGATATTGCCGTTGCAGTAAAACGCGAATTAAACGAAGCAATGTCTACTTACGGATATGATATCATCAATACTTTGGTTACTGATATTGATCCGGACATTCAGGTAAAAAATGCCATGAACAGAATCAACGCTGCTGACAGAGAAAAAACTGCTGCAGAATTTGAGGCTGAAAGTTCAAGAATTAGAATCGTTGCAAAAGCAAAAGCCGAAGCCGAAAGTAAACGTTTACAAGGTCAAGGTATTGCAGATCAGCGTCGTGAAATTGCAAGAGGTCTTGTAGAAAGTGTTGAAGTTTTAAACAATGTAGGTATTAATTCTCAGGAAGCTTCTGCCCTAATTGTTGTTACGCAGCATTACGATACTTTACAAGCAATTGGTGCCGATGCAAATTCTAACCTAATCTTACTTCCAAATTCTCCACAAGCCGGAAGTGATATGTTGAATAATATGGTAGCTTCTTTTTCAGCATCAAACCAAGTTGGTGAAATGATGAAAAAACATAGTAAAAAAATAGAAAAACCAAAACCAATTCAGCCTCAATCTGGATATGAAGATGACATTCAACCAGATGTTCAGCAATAATGACAAAATAAAAAAGAGGCTTAACTGCCTCTTTTTTTATTTATAAACCAATTGATTATAAAGGGAATAATTGATTGTAAAATTTCTGGATATGATTTCTTAACATAATCTGTATAAGATGAAACAAATCCATTAACTAAATTTTGCGGTGTAATGCTTTCTTTAGTTTTCTGAAAACTCAAAACTAATTTCTGATAATTAATCTCTTTTTCAAGTTTCAAAATTTCTAAATCTCTTTCGATTTCAGCATAAGACGAGTATTTTTTTTTCTCCATAATTCTTAATCGTTAAAAAATATTTCTGAAAATTTCTCTAAAATTGGACCTTCAACCATTTTATCTTTTATAAAGAAAAGTAAAATAGTAAACACTAAATAGATCCCTCCTACTGCTAAAAATCCAAGTGCATTACTTTCAAACAAAGAACCAAATGCATAAGCAGCGGCAAAAGATCCAAAAATCATTACCATACTGAAACATAATAAAATCAAGGTAAACTTAAATATTAAAGTTGTTGATTTCATTGCAACTTTAAAACCCCAAAGTTTGTAGTAAGCTAAATGACTATCTATGTAGACTTTAGTTTGTTCCTGGATTTTTTCGGTGTTTTCTTTTAATTCTTCGAAAGCCATAATTGAATTTTAAAAAATAAAAAAAAGCACAAAACTACTTATAGAAATAAGCCAGTAATGTGCTCTTTGTAATTATTATTATTTTTGAAGTTTAGCGTTTTGTGCTTTTAAATCAGCTAGTTTAGATTCTAAAAAAGTGATCACTTCTTCTGTTTTGTAACTTACATTTGATAGTAATTCTGTTAGCGTTCCATCAAGATTTTGAGTTGCACTTGTGAACTTTTCACGAAGGACTTCAGAACTAGCATCAAAAGAATCTTTTATATTATGTTTTGCATCATCAAAACCTTCCTTAATTTTTGCTCGAGTTTTTGATCCTTTATCTGGAGCAAATAAAATTCCGATTGCCGCTCCCGCAGCTGCTGCAGCTAAAATTGCTGCTGCCGTATTTAAGTTCTTAGACATGATATTACAATTTTAAATTATTACTAAAGATACTTCTTTTTAAAATTCTAAACTCCTTAATTTAAAATTTAACAATAAAATTAATACACGTAACTCACTGCTTCATATTTACCATCAGCTTTTTCTATTATACTCACAAAAGGATAACCGTTTGAAGCTGATTTAGATTTGATTCTCATTGCAGTTTGTTTTTGATTTGCAATTGGCGGTTCACCTTTTGTCCTAGTCGAGACACCTGTAAAACTAGCTGCCTGTTTCAGTCCAATTGTCTTTTCCTGAGGCAGAACAGTTACCATTTTGTAATCATCTTTTGAGTCAACTACAATTTTATCAGAGATTTTCTGAGTTTGTTTTGTTTGTTTATTTGTAATAGATGAAACAGCATGTTTGCTAATTTTTACTTCTTCCTGACTTCCGTTAAGAGAATAATAAATTAAACCATTTTCATTTTTAATGAAATTAACATCCAGTTGTTCTCCATTATGTTTAGTAATTTGATGTGTTTGAGAAATTGCAACATTTGCAAATAACACTGCCAGCGTAAAATATAAAATTTTCATGATAATTGAATTTAGATTAAAATTAAAAATTGACAGATTGAATTATAAAAAACAAATTGTAACCTAAAACTAATGCTATGGAAATTTCATAATTATGAAGTAATTTGAAAAATACCTTTTACGCGAAATATTATCAAAACCACATCACAATAAAAAACAGAACATAAAATTGTCTTTTCAAGAATTCTTTTTAGATTGAAAACCAAGATAAAAATTGTCTTTTTATTTTAAGCTTACAATTCAATTTAGAATCTAATCGGAAATATCAATTTTCTATAAAATCATCTCTGACTTTGGTATTGAGTTAAAAATAGCAACTTTATAAACAATTGTGTGTTAACAACGCGTTAAACTGACTAAAATAACAGCTAAAAGTTAAATAAAGAGTCTAAATTAACAATAATTAAAAAAATGAGTTATCTATCGATTAACTTTAAAAAACGTCTTAAAATCAATATATGAAGGTTGATTTCAATAAAAATAAATTATACAAATTAATATTAAAATCAATTTAATAAATAATTAATAAAAACTTTTATTATAATAAATCAATCAATTAAAATTATACTAATAAAAACCTTAGATTTTAAAATTTGAGATTGAAAATAAACTTTAAAAGGACAAAAAGGAAAATTTGACTGTTGAAAATTTGAAAATTGTCCTAAAATTGACAAAAACTTAAATTAAGCTTTTTAAGAAATGATTTTAAAAATTATGAAAAGGAAGTCGGAAGATTTTTAAAGTTGTCGCAAATTAAATCTATGAAAGTCAATTTTAATCTATAAAATATATTAAAAATAAAATTTCAATAAATTTTATAAATAATAATCAAAATAAATAAAAATTAAATTCTATATCAATTACATATATTAAATAAATTTTAATTATACTAAAAACTAAAAAACTTAAATAAAACCTATACTTTACTAAAAAATTTGTTTTAAAAAAGTAAAAATTAAAATAAAGCTTTCTATTGAATGATTATTAAAAATAGGAAAAGGAAGTCGGAAGATTTTTAAAATTAGCTTAAAATTAATTTATGAAAGCTATTTTTAATTTATAAAAATTATAAAATTTAAATTTTCAATAGTTAATCTATATAATAAAAAAAAGCGCTTATAAAAGCGCTTTTCATAAATTAAGTTGATATTACTTCTTCACCATTTCAGAAAGAATTTCAATTTCTCTTTCTGAAGCATTTTTTGGTGGATTTGAATATAATTTCAAAATTTCGTCATCAAACTGATTTCTCAGATATTCATTTTCAATATCTCTTAAATTCAAAAGTGCTTTAGAACGAACATAAGTCGATTCACTTTTTAAAGACATTGAATATAATTTGTGAATATCTTCTGCTTCAACATCAGCCGATTTCAAGCTTGAATACTTCAAAATAAACTGAGCAAACAACAATGAACTCTTATTATTGTTGATATTTTTCTTTAAAGAATTCTGCAATAAAGAGAAACTTGAAACATTTTTGATGTTCTCCCCTATTGCACTTTCAATTGCAATTCGTTCTGGTTTAGTCTCAACTTTAAAATATTTGTTGATATCTTTTAAAGAATTGTTGATGCTGTTTTCTTCTTTTTTACCCTTTTCTTCCCAGGCATCTTTCAACCCAACTGTTTTGTTAAATACTAATTTTGAATCAGTTGAGTCTTTATCAACAGTAAAATAACCTAAACGTTGAAACTGAAATTTATCTTCATTTTGAGCTGTTGATAAACTTGGTTCAACATATCCGGTTACAATTTCTAATGAATTTGGATTTACAAAATCTAAGAAATTTTTGTCTTTATAACTGTCCGGAGCTTCATCTGTAAACAAACGATCGTACAAACGAACTTCCGCTTCCAAAGCATGTTTTATAGAAACCCAATGCAATGTTCCAGATACTTTTCTTTGGCTTGCTTCTGTCCCGCTTCCGCTTAAAGAATCGGTATCATAAGTCACATGAATTTCAGTAATATTGCCTTCAGAATCTTTTACAACTGATTCTCCTTTAATGATATACGCATTTTTAAGGCGTACTTCTTTTCCTAAAGTCAAACGGAAATATTTAGCTGGAGCTTCTTCTAAAAAGTCTTCTCTTTCAATGTATAATTCACGAGAAAAAGGCACTTTTCTGAAACCTGCATTTTCATCTTCCTGATTATTTTCTGCTTCTAACCACTCTTCTTTTCCTTCCGGATAATTAATAATAACAAGTTTTACAGGATCTAAAACAGCCATTACACGAGGTGCAATTTTGTTTAAATCTTCACGAATACAAAATTCTAAAACCGAAACGTTGATCAAATTATCACGTTTTGCAATACCAATTGTGTTAGCAAAATTACGCAAAGATGCAGCTGTATAACCACGTCTTCTTAACCCTGAAATAGTTGACATTCTAGGATCATCCCAACCGTTAACATGCTTTTCTTTAACTAGTTGCTGTAATTTTCTTTTACTAACAACAGTATGTGATAAGTTACGTCTTGCAAATTCTCTTTGCTTTGGACGCAGTTTATTTTCATCTAAAATTTGATCTAAAAACCAATCGTAAAGTTCACGATGAGGCAGGAATTCTAGTGTACAAAATGAGTGAGAAATCTGCTCTAAATAATCACTTTGTCCGTGTGCCCAATCGTACATTGGATAGATTTTCCAATCGTCTCCAGTTCTATGGTGATGTTTGTGTAAAATCCTGTACATAATTGGATCACGCATTAACATGTTTGTTGATTTCATGTCAATTTTAGCACGAAGAATATGTGTACCAGCCTCAAATTCACCGTTTTTCATTCTTTCAAAAAGATCTAAATTCTCTTCAACAGAACGATTTCTGTATGGACTATCTGTTCCTACAGTTGTTGGAGTTCCTTTTTGAGCAGCCATTTCCTCAGAAGTCTGGCTGTCAACATAGGCTTTGTCTTTTTTAATCAATAAAACAGCCCAATCGTATAATTGCTGGAAATAATCTGAAGCATAACATTCTTCTGCCCAGGTATATCCTAACCATTCTACATCTTTTTTAATAGCATCAACAAATTCCTGCTCTTCTTTTTCTGGGTTCGTATCGTCAAAACGTAAATTTACAGGTGACTGATAATCAATTCCTAAACCAAAATTTAAAGCAATAGAACTTGCGTGCCCAATGTGTAAATAACCATTAGGTTCTGGTGGAAAACGAAAGCGAAGCTTAGTATTTGAAAGACCTGATTTTACGTCTTCCTCTATGATTTGTTCAATAAAATTGAGTGATTTCTCTTCTGATGCCATTATTTTATAGTAATTTTAGCAAAGATAAAAAAGTTTATAGTTTATAGTTTATGGTTTGTGGTTTTCTTTGGAAACTTACTCTAAACTTGAAACTTAAAACTTGAAACTAAATTTAGAAATGGGCATTATAAAATTAAAAAACATCAGAACTTTTTCGTACCACGGATGTCTAATTGAAGAAGGAAAAATTGGTTCTGATTACACAGTTGATTTAAAAATTAAAACCAATTTACAGAAATCAGCCGAAACAGATCATCTTTTAGACACTGTTGATTACGTTCATTTGAACAAAATTGTGACAGAAGAAATGGCAATTCGTTCGCATTTATTAGAACATGTTGCCAAAAGAATCAATATTCGAGTGTTAAATGAGATAGAAACTGTAGAAAAAACAACAGTTTGGGTTTCTAAAATCAATCCTCCTATTGGTGGTGATGTAGAATCAGTTACGATAAAAATGACGGAAATTAGAAAGTAATTTTTAAAATTAAAAGCTTAAATTTTTAAAATACTTCATTCGAAACTTTTGAAATTTAAAGATTTTAGTTACTTTTGCCATCCGTTCAAGTAATGGCGTCGTGGCCGAGCGGCTAGGCTGGGCTCTGCAAAAGCTCCTACTCCGGTTCGAATCCGGACGATGCCTCTAAAACCTTCAAAGAAATTTGAAGGTTTTTTTATGTCTAATTTTTAGAAAAAATTAATTAAAGATATTGGTTCGAATCCGGATGATGCCTCTAAACCTTCAAAGCAATTTGAAGGTTTTTTTTATGTCTAATTTTTAGAAAAAATTAATTAAAGATATTGGTTCGAATCCGGACAAAACCTCAAAAAGAGATACAGAAATGTGTCTCTTTTTTTTGTTCTAAACTTTCCCAATTCTACAACAATTTTAACAATCTTGTCATTTCGACGAAGGAGAAATCTCCGCGACAATATTCCATAAAGATTGAAATACTTTGTAGAGTTTCTTGCGGAGATTTCTCCTTCGTCGAAATGACAAACTAAATCTAAATATCACTTATAAACATAAAAAAACCTCTGAAATTCAGAGGTTTAATTTTATAATTTAGAGTTATTAACAACTACTTTTTTTCTATTCTTTCGAAAGCATTTTTAACCATTTCTTTCTCTTTTGGAAACCAGCCCTGGGTTATTAAAACGACTCCAAAAACCATCAAAACAATACTGATTCCTTTTTTAATTTTCAGAATGTTATTTGGTGTTAATTTTGATTTTAATTGTTTGGCTAACAAAATTTTAATGCAGTCAACTAATAAATAAGTAATGATAACTGAGGTAAAAAAAGTAAACATTCTTGAATTTACCATTTCTAATTTTGGACCAACAGATATTATAACGGCTAACCAAAAACCAAGAACTCCAATGTTGATAACGTTTAGGATAAAACCTTTAATAAACAAACTGCCGTAGTTTCTCTTGATAATATCACGGTCAATTTCTTCGTCATCCATTTTTTCATCGTTCTTTAATCTTACAAAAGAAATAATTCCGTATGCGAGCATTATAATGCCGCCAAAAATAAACAATGCCGGTTTATCTTTTAAACTCTGAATAAGTCTGTAACTTCCTAAGTATGCAATTCCTATAAAAAATACATCACCTAAAACAACACCCAAATCAAAAGCCATTGCCGCTCTGAATCCTTTTGTAATACTGGTTTCAATTAGTATAAAAAATACCGGACCCACCATAAAACTTAAAAAAAGTCCCCATGGAAGCCCAGTTACAATATCATTTATCATTCAAATACAATTAGTTATTTTACTTCTTCTATTTTACCACCAAAAACAGTTTTTTGATTTATTTGTTTTGGTTTTCCATAAATGTAAATAGAGCCTCCTGCGCTCACTTTTGCATCGACAAGGGTCGAAGCATTAACATCGGCTTTTCCGCCCGCAGAAACGCTTACTTTGGTCTGAGAAGTGGCAAGTTTACTTCCAAGGAAATATCCGCCTGCTCCTAAACTCGCATCAAGGTTATCTGCTTTACCTGTTGCTGTGATTTCACCGCCCGAAACTGAACTTACTTTTAGTTTATCAACGTTCAAATCTACATTAATTTTTCCACCTTCCTGTGCACTTACTTTAAAAGAAGTTGCTTTTAGGGTTTCATTGCTTGTAACTGCAGCACCTTCATTAACATCTATCAGTTCTATATGTTTATAATACAAGGTAATATCTAAATCATTTCCGGATAATAGTTTTGGAAACGGCATTCTTAATTTTAAGATTCCATTTTTATTTACCGCTTCAAGTTCTGCTTCCCTCGCTCCTTTTACTACAACTTTGTTTTCAGAGGATTGAACCAGTTTTACACTCAATTTATCGAATACTTTAACGGTATCAAAATCACCTAATTCTTTGGTAACTTGTGCAAATGATATTTGTGAAATCAATATTGCAGCTCCTATAATTAATTTTTTCATCTCTAATTTTTTTAATTAACAATCAACTTTATTCAGCTCTTCGTAAAAAATGAAAATCAAGTTGTTTTTTTACTAAATCAGCATTTTTTACTTTAACGTAAATTTCATCTCCTAATTGTAAAATACTGTTTGAAGTCGCACCAACTAAGGCATACTGCTTTTCATCAAAAGTATAATAATCGTCTTTTATCTCTCTGATTCTAACCATACCTTCGCATTTGTTAGAAACAATTTCAACATAAATTCCCCATTCGGTAACACCAGAAATAACGCCCAGGAATTCTTCGTCCTGATGATCCTGCATGTATTTAACCTGCATGTATTTGATACTATCACGTTCAGCATTTGTGGCTAAACTTTCCATGTTTGAACAATGCAGACATTTTGTTTCATAAGTTTCTTCATCAACAGAAGCTCCTCCATCCAGATAAAACTGTAACAAACGATGTACCATAACGTCTGGATAACGTCGAATTGGCGATGTAAAATGGCTGTAATAATCAAAAGCTAAACCGTAATGTCCAATATTATCTGTCGAATATTTGGCTTTACTCATACTTCTAATGGCAAGAGTATCAATTAAGTTTTGCTCTTTTTTACCGTTTACTTCTTCCATCAAAGCATTCAGTGATTTTGAAATATCGCCTTTGTTTCTAAAGTCAATTTTATAACCAAACTTCGCAATAACTTGCTGCATGGCGATTAATTTATCTTCATTTGGTTCATCGTGAATACGATAGACAAAAGTTTTCTTTTGTTTTCCAATATATTCTGCTACTTTTCTATTAGCCAAAAGCATGAATTCTTCAATCAAATGATTGGCATCTTTAGAAACTTTGAAATAAACGCCTTCTGGTTCTCCTTCAGCATCCAGATTGAATTTAACTTCTACTTTATCAAAAGAAATGGCACCATTTTGCATTCTTTTCTTTCTTAAAATCTTCGCTAATTCATCTAGTTTTAAAGTAGCTTCAACAATTTCATCCGGAACAACATACGATTCTCCAGTTATCGAAATATCAACTGGAATGGTATTGTCTTTTGTTTCAATGATATATTGCGCTTCTTCGTAAGCAAAACGCTGATCTGAATAAATTACAGTTCTACCAAACCATTGGTTAATAACTTGTGCAGTTGGAGAAACTTCAAATACTGCAGAGAAAGTATACTTTTCTTCATGCGGACGAAGTGAACAAGCAAAATTCGATAATACTTCCGGAAGCATTGGCACTACTCTATCGACCAAATAAACCGAAGTAGCTCTTTGATACGCTTCATCATCCAGAATTGTTCCTTCTTCCAAATAGTACGAAACATCGGCAATGTGAATACCGATTTCGAAGTTTCCATTTTCTAACTTTTTGAAAGACAAAGCATCATCAAAATCTTTGGCATCTTTTGGATCTATCGTGTATGTCAATGTATCACGCATATCACGACGTTTTGCAATCTCAGCTTCCTGAATCGAAGTATCCAGCTTTTGAGCATAGACCTCTACTTCTACCGGAAAATCGGATGGCAAACCATATTCTGCTAAAATCGCATGAATTTCTGTATTGTGTTCTCCAGGTTTTCCAAGAACTCGAATTACAGATCCAAAAGGACTATCGGCTCTTTTTGGCCAGTCTTCAATCTTAACTAAAACAACATCTCCGTTTTCTGCTTCTCCTAATTTATCTTTCGGAATAAAAATATCCGTGTACATTTTAGGGTTTGCAGTAGAAACAAAAGCAAAATTTGGCTGCATATCAATAACACCTACAAACTCTGTTTTATCTCTTTCAAGAACTTCAATTACTTCACCTTCAGGTCTTTTTCCTTTTCTTCTGTTATAAACGTAAACTTTTACTTTGTCTTTGTCTAATGCACGATTCAAATTATTGGTCGGAATAAAAACATCTTCTTCAAACTCGTCACAAATAAAATATGCCGTTTTTCTGCTCGTCATATCTATTGTTCCTTCGTAGTAATCCTGACTGATTGCTTTAACTAAATATTTACCAGGTTCTGTTTCTATAATCTTCTTTTGAGCAGCAAGAATCTTTAAATCCTTTATAATCTGATTTCTGCTTTTTGTATCGTCAAGTTCAAGCTTAGCTCCTATTTGTTTGTAATTGAAAGGTTTATTAGCGTTTTGCGATAAAATCTTAAGTATTTTTCCAGAGAAATCTTTCTCTTTTTTTATCGGCTTTCTAATTTTCTTACTCATATATCTTTTCTTATAAAGTTTAAAATTACGAATAAGATATCAGATTACAGATTTTAACAAATAGAATTATTAAAATTATAACTTTTCGTACATTTACAAAAAGACCTAAAATGGAAAGCTTTAAAACAATCGCCGTATTCAATTACGACCACGAAACGGTCATTCTCAAACACTTATTAGAGCAGGAAGGAATTCCCTATTTTTTTGAAAACGAAATGACGCTTTCTGTTATGCCATTTTACTCCAATGCGCTCGGCGGGATCAAACTCAAAGTTCATCCAAACGATTTCGAGCAAGTTCAGGAAATCCTCGATAATCTCAACAATCCTCTCAAAATCGTCTGAAACAAAATTCAATCAGAAAAATTCAATTCAAAAAATAAAATTTTTCCTTTTCAACTTTTTTAGTTTTCAACATATATTAAATACAACAAAAAAGATTTTTAAAAATTTAAAAAAAATTTATGGTTATTATAGTGTGTTAATATGTCGAATAAATTTTTTTTTGAAGTCATTGAAATCTCGTTTTACTTATTTATTCTGAGTTATCAACATAGTTATTTTTAGTTAAATGATTAATTTATAAGACTTTTTGTATTTTAATTAACAACGGTTGACAACCAAATTTAAGTTGATTTTGTAGATAAGTTGATATGTTCATAGTTGTTGAAAATGGTATTTTTGATATTGATAACTTTTCCAAAAATTCACGAAACTTTTCTTGCATATTTAATTTCACTTTTGGATTATGAAATTTTTGAAAACAACCAAAAAAAACTTCTAATTTTCTTTTCGAACTTATTAACATTTTCTGTTAATTTAAAGTTAACTGAATATCAACGAATTACAAACACTAATTAACACCTCAAAATTTTAACAAATATTCTAATTATTATTTATTGAATATCAGCGTCTTATGAAGTTATCAAAATTGTTAATAACCCTATAAGGTTTTGAAAGTAAGATAGTTGTAGATGTTAGTTATTTGCCACGAATTTCACAAATGTTCGCGTAATTATAATTGAATAAAGTAATAATGTTGAAAAGAGTAATTTTAAAAGTAATGAGTAAAAGATTAGTGCAATTTATAGCAGTTTTCTACGCTCTGAATTATATGAATTAGAAATCTAAATCTTAAAATGTTTAAAACTATAGATTAAAAAAGAAATTAGTGAAAATTAGTGGAATTCGTGCCAAACATTCATTAATTAAGTAAATTTGCACTACACAACTTAATAGTATTAAAAATGAAAATTTCGATAGGAAACGATCACGCCGGACCAGAATACAAAAAAGCAATTGTAAAAATGCTGGAGGCAAAAGGTTATGAAGTAACAAATTACGGAACAGATACAGATGATTCTGTAGATTATCCAGATTTTGGACATCCGGTTGCGAATGATGTTTCTGAAGGAAAAGCCGATTTTGGAATTGTAATATGCGGAAGCGGTAACGGAATCGCGATGACTGTTAATAAACACCCTAAAGTGAGAGCTGGCCTTTGCTGGACAAAAGAAATCGCCTATTTAACACGTTTACACAACGATGCAAATATTGTGAGCATTCCGGCGAGATACACCTCGATTGCTCAGGCGGTAGAAATTGTTGAAACTTTCCTTGAAACTGCTTTTGAAGGTGGAAGACACCAAAACAGAGTGAATAAAATTGCTTGTTCGTAAAAAGTCAAAAAAAATTCGGTGCTTCGCACCTATTAATAAACACACCGGGCCGATTTTTTAATTTGTCCGGTTTTTTATTTAAATAACTGTAATTCAGTTTTTTAAATTCTTTAAAAACATTCTTTTTTGAGTTATCAACAATGTTAATATCTACTTTTTATAAGTATAAAAGGCAATTATAAGGGCAATCTGGACAGCCAAAATCAAAGTAAACTTTATAATAAAAGAGGTTTTACTCGTTTTATGTTTAAATAATAACATAGCTGTTAATAACCCAGGCGAACCTCCTGTAAAAGCCATGAGAAATAATGTTTTTTCAGGAATTCTTCGGTTGTTTTTTCGTGCCTGAGACTTATCATATCCGGCAAAAATAAAAACGAGAACATTTATAAATAAAAAATATAGTAATAAAACTTTCATTGGCTTAAAATTAAAAACAAAGATATTATTTTAGCCGAATGATTTACTATTTTGCAGAAATGCTTTAACAAGTAAATTATACCATTTTTTAAGTAAGAAATCATTTCATTAAAAGTATGACTAATATTCAATTCATTGCCAAGTCCGTTCAGGCACCTGCAGCCGGCATTCAAAACACAGTAAAATTATTAGAGGAAGATTGTACGATTCCGTTTATTTCGCGTTACCGAAAAGATGCGACAGGAAACCTTGATGAAACTGTTATTGAGCAGATTGCAAAACTTCAGAAAGAATACGATACACTTATTAAACGTAAAGAAGCGGTTTTAAAATCGATCGAAGAGCAAAAAGCGCTTACGCCGGATTTGAAGAAAAAAATTGAAGACAGTTTTGATTTGCAGGAAATTGAAGATTTCTACCTTCCATACAAAAAGAAAAAGAAAACAAAAGCCGATGTCGCGCGCGAATTTGGACTTGAGCCTCTGGCAAAATTAATTATGTCTGAAAGCGATGCTGATTTCGATTTTATTTCGACACAATATCTAAATGAAAATGTGATTAACGAAGAAGCCGCCATTCAAGGTGCAAGAGATATTGTAGCCGAATGGATAAACGAAAATATTTATGTTCGTAAACAGCTTCGTAGATTATTTCAGCGAAAAGCGACAATCGGAACTAAGGTTGTAAAAAAGAAAGCGGAAGAAGAAGGAGCACAGAAATTCAGTCAGTATTTTGATTGGGAAGAACCGTTGACAAAAGCGCCGGCGCACCGTTTATTAGCGATGCTTCGTGCAGAAAATGAAGGTTTTATCAAAATGAAAATAGATGTTGATATCGACGATGCATACGATGTTATTGACGAAATCATCATTAAAAAACAAAATAATTCAACATCTCATTTACAGCTGGCGATTGAAGACAGTTACAAACGTTTATTGAATCCGGCAATTGGAAATGAAACGTTACAGGAAGCAAAAGCAAAAGCAGATGCGAATTCTATTCAGGTTTTTGCTAACAATTTAGGGCAATTATTATTGGCTCCACCATTGGGAGAAAAACGAATTTTGGCAATCGATCCGGGCTTTAGAAGCGGTTGTAAAGTAGTTTGTCTGGACGAAAAAGGCGATTTATTATACAACGAAACGATTCATCCGCATGCACCTCAAAACGAGGAAACAATGGCGATTAAGAAAATCCGTTCGATGGTAAATGCGTATCAGATCGATGCGATTTCTATCGGAAACGGAACTGCTTCTCGTGAAACCGAATTTTTCATCAAAAAAATAGCGTTTGACAAACCAATTCAGGTTTTTGTGGTTTCTGAGGCTGGAGCTTCGGTTTATTCGGCTTCAAAAACGGCTAGAGAAGAATTTCCTAATTATGACGTAACGGTTCGTGGTTCTGTTTCTATCGGTAGAAGACTTTCAGATCCGTTGGCAGAATTGGTAAAAATCGACCCGAAAGCGATTGGAGTAGGGCAGTATCAGCATGATGTGGATCAGACCAAATTAAAAGAGGAATTAGACAGTACAGTAATTCGCTGCGTGAACTCGGTTGGAATTAACATTAATACGGCAAGTAAACATTTGCTAAGTTATGTAAGTGGAATCGGGGAGAAGCTTGCTGAAAATATTGTTCAATACCGTTCTGAAAACGGACCTTTTGAAGACAGAAAACAGCTGAAAAAAGTACCGCGTTTAGGAGATAAAGCGTATCAACAGGGAGCAGCGTTTATTAGAATTACAAATGCTAAAAATCCGCTCGATAATTCGGCGGTGCATCCAGAAGCTTATCCGGTTGTTGAAAAGATGGCAAAAGATTTGAATATCTCTTTAAATGAATTAATTGCAAATAAAGAGAAAACAGCGCTTATTAAGCCAGAAAAGTATGTTACGCCAGAAATTGGTTTATTAACGCTAAAAGATATCATTAAAGAGCTTGAAAAACCGGGATTAGACCCAAGAAAGTCTGCAAAGGTTTTTGAATTTGATGCAAACGTAAAATCGATAAAAGATTTGAAAACCGGAATGATTCTTCCGGGAATTGTGAATAACATTACCAACTTTGGCTGTTTTGTTGACATCGGAATAAAAGAAAGCGGTTTAGTACATATTTCACAGCTAAAAGCTGGATTTGTGAGCGACGTAAACGAAGTGGTGAAATTACATCAGCATGTTGATGTTAAAGTTACTGAGGTTGATGAAGACAGAAAGAGAATTCAACTGACGATGGTTTTGTAGAAATTTCGATTTATTAAAGCCCAAATTCCAAAAAGTTGGAATCTTAAATAAAAAAGCTCCCAAATTACATTTGTAGTTTGGGAGTTTCTATTTTTAAATTATTGATACTAAAATACTTGAATTTCTTATTTAAGAATATATCTATTGATTCTGTTTTTTTAGAATAAATCTTACTTAATAATATATATTTGCCCAAAATTTTAACCCAAAATACCATGAAAAAATTAATTTTACTCGCCGTTTTATTGCTATTATCTAATATTGGACATGCAAAATTTTATAAAGCCATTATCTATATGACAAATGGAAGCCCTAAAACAGGCTTAGCAAAACTTGTTGAAGATGATGAATCTAAAGTTAGTTTTAAAGTAGATGATAATGCAGATACAGAAAAAATTTCGAGTATTGAAATTAGTAAAATCGTTTATACATATGAATCAGGCAAAATAATTACAATGGAATATTTGTATTTGACTGGTGCAAATGTTTTTTCAGGAAAGCTTTCTAAATCTAAAAAAAAATACTGGTTTAATATTATTTATGATAAAGAGTTTAAAATTGGTAAAAGATATGACGAAGGAAGTAATAAAACTAATAATTTTAGATCAGCCAATTCGTCGTATTTCTTTGAAAAGAAAGGGAGTGACCATTTAGTATTTGGGTATAATTCTATGGGAAATGTTGCTAGATCATATGGAACAGATGCAAGAATGAAAAAAATGGCTAAAGAAGTATTTGTAGATTGTCCCAAAATTAGTGAAGCAATTGAAAAAGAAACATTTACATTAGATACTGTATTAAATCAAATAATTGAAATTTTTGAAAAATTTAAAAAATGTAAATAATATCTTTTTATATAAATCTAAAACTCCCAAATTACAATTGTAGTTTGGGAGTTTCTATTTTAAGATTATTTCAAAATCACCTTTTTGGTAACGCTTTTAAAATCATCATTGGATATTTTTACGAAATAAATTCCGGATGACTGATTGGCCAGATTTATTTCGGTGTTTTCAGAGATTGTTTTTTGCTGGTGAATAATACTTCCTGAAGGAGAAATTACTGAAATAGTTGATTGCTGAGGTGCGTTAATTGTGATTCGATCAGCACTCGGATTTGGGTAAAGCGTAACTGTAGATTTTTCAATATCAAAAGTATCATTAGACAAATTGGCGTTTAGCGGTAAATAGAAATTACCTGTTAGTAAAAAGGAGTATAGTGTTTTAAGAGTATGATTGAAGTAACTGTTTGGTTCATTTAGGTTTTTTAAATCGGTATAAGAATCATCTAAATGCGCCTGATTTTCACCGCCCATTGCTGCACAAGCAAAAGCGCCTACAAAAGTAGCATTATGCCATTGTCCGCTTAAAGTACCATTTTGATTGTAACCATCTTTAATATTTGCAGAGCCGCCAAGATTAACACGAACAAAATCTGATGATTTTTTAGCGTAGGTTTTAGCATCAGCATTTCCAAACCATAAATAGTCAACAGCAATTCTCCACGGAGTTCTGGCAGCATCATAACTGTATGTTCTTCCGCCATTATTATAACCGCCGGCTTGTGAAGAATAAGCTCCAGACGCTTCACACCAATCAGAAACCAATCCGCCAACCGCATTATTTACTGTCAGGTTGTTGTTAATAACGGTATAAGATTTTGCTGCAACCTGAGTCCAGAAAGCGGTATCATTTGTAAAAGTTCCAAAAACTCTGTAATATGCAGGCGAGAAATAAGACGGATTTGTAATTTGGCTTCCGCCGAATTGATCGCCGGGTTTTAAAACATACGTATTAGCTTCAATTTCATAATTTTTAATGGCAGAAATTAAGGCTGCTGCGTCATTTTTATAATTAATATTTCCAGTGCTTGTCCATTGATAATCTGCAACAATAAGGGCAAAAGCAGCATCAAGTTCGGCATCAGTAGCTCCGTTTTGACCAATGGTGCCAGAACAGCCGCTGATTTTCCAGTTCATTACTTTGTTGCCGTTTACATTATCTTTATAATACAGCCAAAGACCATCAAAAAGAGTTTTATCGGCCATGTAAACACTTAAAAGCATTCCATAGCCAATTCCTTCAGAAACAGTTTCAGCTTGATTATCAAATTTTACACGATAACGTCCATTTGAGCAAGCTTCTACAAAATTGGATTTCCATGTATCGTAATTGCTTTTTGCATCCTCGCTGTTTTTTGCAGAAGGCATGAGGCCGTTGTTAAAAACAACATTGGCAGGAAACGGCTGCTTTTGTGCAGTACTTTTAAGGCACAAAAAAGCAACAGTAATCAGAAGTAGGTTTTTCATAATTATTGTTAATAAATTTAGGGACCCTAAAAGTAAGATTTTTTAGATATAAAAAAAATCCCAGACCACAATTTGCAGTCTGGGATAATCTTAATAAGTTGAAGGTTACTATTTTGTTTCTTCGTCTTGTTTTTTAGCAGCAGGTTGATCGTCTTTAGCAGCATTTTTAAATTCTTTAATACCGCTTCCTAAACCTTTCATTAATTCTGGAATTTTTTTACCTCCAAAAAGTAATATCACAATACCTACTATAACAAGGATTTCTGTAAGACCTAATCTTCCCATCGTTTTATATTTAGTGCCGAAGCAAATTTATTTTTTGATTTTCACCGCAAAGGTATATAGAATATACGAACAACTTGTCCTTTTGGATTAAAATATTTGTTTTTTACAGCGTTAAATATTTTATAAAATCATTATATTGATAACTTTCTGTATTTTTTGGAGTTATTAACAACACTATTAATTACTATATTTGCTCGTATAAACTACCAAAATGACTAAAAAAAAGAAAAGAAATCTTAGGAAAAAATTATTCATCAAAAACCGTCTGGTAATTTTGAATGAAGATACTTTTGAAGAGATTTTTTCATTCAGACTTACCCTGATGAACGTATTTGTAACATTTACTTTAGGTGGTATATTTCTAATTTTAGTTACTACCTTTATTATTGCATTTACGCCTTTGCGCGAATTTATTCCGGGTTATTCTTCTTCTGAACTGAAAAAAAATGCAACGAAACTTGCCATAAAATCAGATTCGTTAGAAACTGCTTTGAAAAAAAATGAAGCCTATATACAAGGAATTCAAAAAGTTTTAAAAGGAGAACTGGAATATGCTAAATTCAACAAAGATTCTATTTTAACTGAAGCCGAAACACCTTCAGATTTAAATATGAAAGCATCTGAAGATGAAATAAAACTAAGAGAAGAAGTTGCCAAAATAGAGAAAGAGTCTGCAGAAGATAAGACAAGTAAAAAGAAAAGTGACAAAAAATAATACCACTAAAAAATGTCAATTAAGTCGATAGCGGCGAAAATTTTTGCCCGTAAAATATACAAACAAACTCTTTCCTGGTCTGGTAAACCAGTTGAAACTCAATTAGAAGTTTTTAAAACTTTAGTTGAAAATGCCAAACATACCAAGTTTGGAAAAGATCATGATTTTAGTTCTATAAATACAATTGCAGATTTTCAAAAAAACGTTCCCATTCGCGATTACGAAGATTTAAAAGAGTATATCGAAAAAGTTAAGCTGGGCGAAGAGAATATCCTTTGGAAAGGAAAACCAATTTATTTTGCTAAAACATCCGGCACAACTTCGGGGGCAAAATATATTCCGCTGACAAAAGAATCAATGCCTTCGCATATAAATGCGGCAAGAAATGCCATACTGCATTATATTAACGAAACCGGAAATGCCGATTTTGTTGACGGAAAAATGATCTTTTTGCAGGGAAGCCCTATTTTGACTGAAAAACACGGAATTAAATTTGGACGTCTTTCTGGAATTGTAGCCCATTTTGTTCCGAAATATCTGCAGAGAAACAGAATGCCTTCGTGGGAAACCAATTGTATTGAAGACTGGGAAACCAAAGTAAATGCCATTGTAGACGAAACGATAAAAGAAGACATGAGCGTTATTTCGGGAATTCCTTCCTGGGTGCAAATGTATTTTGAGCGTTTACAGGAAAAAAGCGGCGGAAAAAAGATCAGCGAAATATTTAAAAACTTTAATTTGTTTATTTACGGAGGCGTTAATTACGAGCCTTACCGCGCCAAATTTGAGCAGATGATTGGCAAAAAAGTTGACAGCATTGAATTGTTTCCTGCTTCAGAAGGTTTTTTTGCTTATCAGGATTCACAGAAAGAAAAAGGAATGCTTCTGCTTCTAAATTCGGGAATTTTCTACGAATTTATAAAAGCCGATGAATTTTTTACCGAAAACCCAAAAAGATATACCATTGGCGAAGTTGAGCTTGGTGTAAATTATGCGCTTATAGTTTCTACAAATGCCGGACTTTGGGGTTATAATATTGGCGATACTGTTCAGTTTACTTCTTTGGCGCCATACCGTGTTATAGTTTCCGGACGTATTAAACATTATATTTCGGCTTTTGGAGAGCATGTAATTGCCAACGAAGTCGAAAATGCTATGAAAGAAGCCACAACAGGAACTAATATCGTAATAAACGAATTTACTGTTGCACCTCAAATCACGCCGTCAAGCGGATTACCCTATCATGAATGGCTGATTGAATTTGAAAAAGAACCCGAAAATATGGAGGCTTTCGCCGAAGCTATAGACAATTCTATGCGCAAGCAAAACATTTATTATGATGATTTAATTACCGGAAATGTTTTGAGAAAAGTGGTTATAACCAAAGTATCTAAAAACGGATTTCAGGAATATATGAAATCGCAGGGTAAACTGGGCGGACAGAATAAAATTCCAAGATTGTCAAACGACAGAAAGATTGCCGATAATTTAAAGTAAAAAATACAATCCTTCTAACAATTTGTTAAATGTCGTTTTATGAAAGTTCTATTTAAAATTCCTACTTTCGTTTAACGAATAACTCTTTTTATCTTCATAACTGAAGATTTTTTAAATAATAGACATGAAAGAAACCAAACATATATCAAGATCAAGAGCGCAGGAATCATCTGCAGCGATAGAAAAAATGTACATTACAATGCGCCATTTATTCAACCGTGGTTTTTATAAACCAATGGGAGTTTCTGGCGATAGTTTAAGAGAATCATTATTAGCATTACGTCCGGAAATTTACGGAAATATTGCAGAGGAAAAAGTAGAACTAAACGGACTTTTGTACGTTATAGAACGTCTTCCAATAGGAATTGAACAATGCCGATTCATTAATTTAACTTCAGACGAAGGTTATTCTAAATCGCATTTTCAGGCAATTGTTCCTCCAAAAAGAAGAAGAAACTGCTACAGAATCGACGAAGAACAAATGAATGTTGAAATCACTCGCGGACGTTCTGATATTTACGATATCCTGACGCATTTGACTTTTATTTTCATCGAATCGCATAAAATTAAAAACAGAGTTTTAGTAGATGACGGTGGAGAAGTTTCTCGCGATTGGCAGAAGCTGGAACAAGCTGTAACACAGACTAAAAAGCTTTCGCAGATTGAAAAAGAAAAAGCAATTTCGCACGTAGCTAATATTTTAGCCAGAACATTCGAAGAAGTTTTAGACATATACGACGCTTTTGGTTCAGAATCTGCACCAGATCGTTTTCTGCACGTAATTTATTGGTTAGGAAAACTGGCAATTGAAGAAATTGTCGAAAATAACAAACGTACAATTACTTTTAGCCCTGTTTTACGTGAGCGTCTTGGACATCACATACACGGAGAAATCTGGGCAACAAACATAAAGGAAGTTTTAAAAGCAAATAATCTGCTAAAAAGACCAATTCACGTAATTAGTGCCAATATGCACAGTGTAATGAATTCGATTTTTGCTACACCTTTTTTAACATCAAAATATAAAGGCAAAAGCGATTTCTTTATTTATGAAGAATTAAGCAGTTCAGGTTCTAAAGAAATCAGATCTCAGGTTGAAGATTTGGCTTTAAAAAACGGAATGATTTCACTTCCTGATTGTTCAGGAACCAATATAGACGTTCAGATTTTTGATACAGCTAAAATTGACTGGGCAAAAACAGCATTTTCTCACGCTAATGTAGGTGAAGAAAAGCCAGTTATTATTGTAATGGATTATGCTTTTGGCGAGCAGGCTTATGAAACAATCGATGAGCTTTTAAAACCGTATAAAAAAGAAACTTTACTAAATGTAAAATCGGTTTCTATTATGGGTAAAGCAGGAATTCTGGAAGGCGGAAAAGGAGATATCATGATTCCTTCTGCACACATTAACGAAGGAACAGCAGATAATTATTTCTTTGAAAATGAATTAACAGGCGCTATGTTTGAAGGAAACGATATTGATATTTATGAAGGCGCGATGGTAACTGTTCTTGGAACTTCATTGCAAAACAGAGATTTATTGAAGTTCTTCCACGAATCGACCTGGGGAGTAATCGGTCTTGAAATGGAAGGTTCATATTACCAAAAAGCGATTCAATCGGCATCAAAAATTAGAAAAAGCGTGCCGCACGATATTAAAGTTCGTTATGCATATTACGCTTCAGATAATCCTCTTGAAACCGGAAGCACATTAGCATCCGGCGGATTAGGAACAACGGGCGTAAAACCAACGTATTTGATTACTATTAAGATTTTAGAACAGATTTTCAACATAAAAGAATTAGTGTAATGAGTACAAAAGTACCGGAGAATAAAGAAGATCAGGAAATTGATATTTTTCAGCTTTCAAAAAGCATTAATAGTTTTTTCGGAAGGATTAATACCATGATTTTTCGATCTATTCATTTTTTTGTCCGCAATTGGATTATCGTTTTAATTTTAGTCGTTGCAGGATTTAGCATTGGCTGGTATTTGGATTCAAGTAAAAAATCGTTTGATAATCAAGTTATTGTAACTCCAAATTTTGGCAGTGTAGATTATCTTTATTCTAAGATAGATTTGATCGAATCTAAGATTATTGCAGGAGATACTGCTTTCTTAAAAAACGAAGTTGGAATTAGTAAACCGAAATTGATCAAAAAAATCGAAATTAAACCAATTGCCGATGTCTATAAATTTATTGAAGACAAAGAGCAAAATTTTGAGCTGATTAAATTAATGGCTGAGGTTGGAGAAATCAAAAAAGTACTTGAAGATAATATAACAAGTAAAAACTATACTTTTCATTCAATTACTTTTATAACTAATCAAAATACTGACAAAAAGGATATTATAGAACCTTTATTAAAATATATAAATAATTCGGAATATTTTAATGAGCTTCAAAAAATTGGATATAAAAATCTTGAGGATCAGATTATAAAAAACGATACAATTATTGCTCAAATTGACCAAGTATTAAATGGTTTTTCGAGTAATGTAAAAAATGGAGCAAAAAATGACAAATTGGTTTATTATAATGAAAATACTCAATTGAATGATATTATCAAAACAAAGCAGTATTTAATTTTAGAGCAAGGTAAAAACAGACTAAAATTAGTTAATTACGATAAAACAATTAAGGAAATCAATTCGACTGTAAATAGAAATAATACTAAAATTACGAATGGAAATTCTAAACTTTTCTTTCCTGTATTATTCCTTTTTCTGTTTGTTTTAATTCATTTATTTCAGAAGTTTTATCGTAACCAGCTTTTGAAAGCTGAGAGAAGTAAACTTTGAGAAAGATTTTTTATATGCTAATTACTATGCAATCAATTGAAAATAAGTAAAAATTTTGATAAAATCAGAAACAATTCTTTCTTAAAGAAAAGCATTGTTACCTTGTTTTTGAGGATTTCAGGAGCATTTGTTTTATTTGGTTTTACCGTTTTTTTGACAAAATCTTTTAGCCCTAAAATTGTAGGTCAATATGATTTTGCACGTACTTTCCTTTTGGTTGTTGGAAGTATTTGTTTGTTAGGTTTTGATCAGTCTATTTTATATTTTAAAGGAATATTAACCAGCAAAAAATCTTTAGCAGAATTAAAAAATATATATTACAAAATGGTTTTGATGTTATTTTTAGCATCAGTAACAGCTTTAATAATTATTTTGATAATTGATAAAAAAGTAATCAATAATTATTTTTCAGACAATGAAGTTTATCCAATAATTTTAAAATCAACTATAGCGCTATTTTTTTCAGGATTATCAATGTTAAATACAGAGATTTTTAGAGCATTAGACAAATTAATTGTTGCGGAATTGTTCAGAAATATAATTAAATATGTTCCATTGGTCTTAGGCGCAATAGTTTTATTTTACTATCAAAAAGAAACATATTTGGTCGATGTTTTTTTAATTGGATTTGTTGTTTTAGCAGTTATGAGTTCAATTTTTGTTTTTTTCTATTTTAAAAGGATAAAGCAAAGTTCCACAGAAAACATATCTCACAAAGAGATATTTTTAAAATCGTATCCTATAGCTATCAGCGGAATGGCACTTTTTTTATTAATGAGTTTTGATATCTTGTTTTTAAAAAAATATCATAATGATGAAACAGTTGCGTTTTACTCAGTTGGGGTTAAAATAATGACAATTCTTTCAATTATTATAGTTACTATTAACATTACAATATCGGCCAAAATTTCAGAATATTTTTCAGGTCATAAAACAGAAGAATTAGCTAAGGTTTTAAAAAACAGCTCCCGTACAATTTTTAGTATAACATTTCCAGTAATTGTTCTTTTAAGTGTTTTTTCAGATTATATTTTATCTTTTTTTGGAGATGGATATATAGCTGCCAAACAAGCTTTTTTGATTTTAATAATTGGTCAGGGCATTAGTTCTGCGTTTGGTTCATCTTCTGTTTATCTAAACATGACAGGCAGACAACATATTTATCAAATAATTTTAATTATTGCAGTAATAATAAATTTTGTGTTAAATAGATTTTTAATTCCTATTTACGGAATGACCGGAGCAGCTATTGCTTTTGTTTCGAGTACCTTTTTCTGGAATTTTGTTTCAGCAGTAATTATTTACAGAAAGGATAAAATGAAAGTTTTTTTGAATTAAATGAAAGAAATAAATTCTCATATACAAAGTACTTTTTTTAGCATTATTATACCTGTTTATAATGTTGAAGATTATCTGGAGCAATGTCTTAATAGTATTTTCAGTCAGAATTATTATAATTTTGAGGTTCTGCTGATTAATGACGGGTCAAAAGATTCTTCTTTAGAAATCTGTAAAAAATACGAGCAGATTTATGATAACATTATTTTGATTGACAAAGAAAATGGGGGAGTATCAGATGCGAGAAATACAGGTTTAAAAAAATCAAAAGGTGATTACATTTTTTTTTGTGACAGTGATGACTATTGGGTTGGAAATGATACATTATTGAATATTAATAGTTTAATAAAAGAGTCAAAACCAGATTTGATAATACATGAAGAAAGTCGCTTTTTTTCTGAAGAAGATATTATTTGTAAATACAATCAAAAGTTTCTAAAAAACAAGGAAGGAAATTTTATAGATGAAATCGTAAATTTGGTTTATTATGATTTGTATGCTCCATCACCCTGGGATAAAATTATCAAAAGATCAATTTTGATTGAGAATGAATTATTCTTTCCAACAGAAAAAAAATCAGAAGATATTGAATGGACTGGAAAATTGATGTATCATATTAAAACATTTAGTGTTTATTCAAAATCATTTTACTTTTATCGTCAGGCTAGAAAAGGTTCATTTACAACAACTATTGATGAAAAAAACATAATTGATGTTTACATAATGGTTAAAAACGGTCTGCAAAAACAACAGACTAATTCTGAAAAGCTGAATCAAGCTGTAGAAAATTTTTGGGCTTGTATTTATGTTATAATTTTAAAAGAATTTTATGTATTGTCTCCAAAAAAGAGACAAGAAATCTGGAACGATTTACTTAATTGGAAATATTTACTTCAATCAAATCGAAACTTAAAAGTAGATAAAGTGATGTTTTTTTATAAGTATTTATCATTTAGACTTTTAATATTCTTTTTAAATGGATATCGAATAAAAACATCTTTTTATAAAAAATATAGAGCCTCGAGATAATCATTTTATTTATGCAAATTTTAATTAAAAAAAGTACTGCCACATTTTTATTACTTTCAGCAGCCAATTTGATTGTGGCATTTGTTGCTTTTTTTATTTTACCACCAAAATTCTTTTACGATTCTGCCATTATTATTTATGATAAACTTGGTGAGGCTGGTTATATTGG
The DNA here is from genome assembly GCF_039539785.1 of Flavobacterium ginsengiterrae. Classification (NCBI taxonomy): domain Bacteria; kingdom Pseudomonadati; phylum Bacteroidota; class Flavobacteriia; order Flavobacteriales; family Flavobacteriaceae; genus Flavobacterium; species Flavobacterium ginsengiterrae. Next base: position 631,826 of record NZ_BAABDU010000003.1, read on the forward strand.
AAGTTATCCGCTTACGATTTTGTTTTATAAAATTACAGGTCTAAAATATTTACCATTTCCATTAATTGGAATTTTACAATTTTCTATCCTAATGTATATTTTATATAAAATAGGAATTCCTGATAATTTTGAAAAAATCAATATTAAAAATATTTTGGTTTACCTTGGAATTTTTTTAATGGCTGTTTTTATATCCATGCCATCTAAAGAATTTATCACCTTTTTGTGTGTTACCCCTATAATTTTTATTTACAGAATAAAGCAATATTCTGCTCAAAAAAAAATAACATTATCCATTTTTCTTTTGTTTGTTTTTGGTGTGCTATATCGCCCTTATTTTGCTTTAATTCCCATAATTGCAGGTGTAATGTATTTGGTAAGTTTTATTGATTTTAAAAATAAAACGATAATGGTTATTTTTTATGGTTTACTAATTACTATTTTCTTATCCTTAAGTTATGGAATTGTAAAAGGAGAGTATTTTTCTGAGCTTAGCCGTGAGTTAGTAAACACTACCCGAAATAATCCATCTGATGCAAATTCAGCAATTATTCCACCAATAAAACCAGATACGTGGTATGGAGAAATTATTGCAATTTTTTACGGTTTTTTTACAGTTAATATTCCTGTAAATGGCCTTAAACATATATTTTCACCTCAAATATTAATATTTATAATTTGGGAACTTTTCTTATTTTATATTTTATTAATACGACTTTCTAAATGCTTAAAAGAAAGGGAAAAATACAAGTATGAACTTTTTGTTCTGTTGATTTTATTTTCTTTTTTTATTATCCAAGGTGTTTTCGAACCTGATTTAGGATCAGTCGTCAAACATAAAATAGGTATTTTTCCATTAATTTATTTTGCCTTATATCATGAACATTTCCGAAAAGAATTTCAATAAAATATTTCACTTTTTTTTGTGTCTCATTGGTGTTACAATGATTTTTAGAAAACCATGTTCATTGATCATTATTTTGTTTGCAGTATTTAATCTGATCTTCTTCAGAAAATTAGCATATACGAAAACGGCTCTAGTTTTAATGCTTTGCATTGCCTCGCCAATTTTATTAGAACTATTACTTTTTTGGAACAATGATTCCTTTTATAAAGGATTAAAAGCAATTGAAAAAAGCACCTCTTTAATTATATTTCCTCTGTTTATTATTGGAAATTATCATAGGGTAAAATTTTTAAAAATAGCTCAGATTTATACAATATCCACGACTTTTATCATGCTGTTTTTTTTCATTCGGTTCAATGTTGTATATCCGGAACTGATGCAAAAATATTTAAAAGGTATTGATCTTTGGGAAATGGGTTATCAATTTGCAAACAGTGTAGGAATTCATGCACCAGCATTAAATATGCACTTGGCTTTTGTATCAGTTTGTGCACTATATTTTGTTTTTGAAAGTTTTAAAAATCATGATAAAATAAAGACCAAACTTATAAGCGTTGTTGCTTTTTTATTATCCTTTTTCTTTGTCCTTTTAGTAAATACCAGAATGGCTTTATTAAATGCTTTAATAGGGTTTTTGATTGTTTTCTTTTATGAAATTAAACACAGATTCAATCCTAAGAAAGTACTATTAACAGGAATTACGATTGTTGTTTTGTTAGGAGGAATTTTATTTTTATTTCTTCAAAAGGATCCATATATGAAAGAAAAATATTCATCTGTAACTTTTGCTTATATGGATAAAGTGGGCAAATTAGATGAAATTGATCACCCAGAAATTAAGGTTTTTAATTCGCTGGTTACGAGAGTTTCAATCTGGAAATCGGCTTGGGAATTATCTCTAAAAAATCTTCCTTTTGGTGTAGGAGCTTCAGATGGAAAACCAGAATTATTTAAATATTACAAAGATACAAATCAGCATTTTTTGGCTAAATACGAATTTCCTACACACAATCAGTTTTTAGATTTTTTAATAAAATTTGGAATTTTAGGACCGTTGGTTGTTACGCTTTATATTTTTACAATAGGATATTTAGGATATGATATGAAAAATGCAATAATGCTTTCTTTTTTTCTGATTTTTTTCACTTCAAATCTAACAGATGATTTTTTTCTCCGCTTTGATGGAATTGCTTTCAGCGGACTTTGGTTTTCTATTTTTGCGAGTCATTGGCTGCAACAAAAAACTACTCTTGATAAAGAGCTAAAAGCTGTTTAAAATTTTGATTTTTATCAAATAATTCATGACATCTGGTTAAAGCATTTTTACCAAATTTTGCTCTATTTTTTTCTTCTTTTAAAATTTCAAAGTAAGAATCTAATTCAGAAATATCATTAAATAGAAAACCAGTTTTTTCATGCAGTACGGCATCTTTATTTCCAATAATATTAGTTGCAATAACTGGTTTTTCCAATGCCATGGCTTCTAAAACCGCAATTGGTAAACCTTCCCAAAGAGAAGTCTGCATGTAAATATCAATGTTATTAAGTTCTTTTAAGACCTTTTTTCGATCTAAAATCCAGCCCGTAATTTTGATATTTTGAGAGGTAATAATATGTCTTAATTCGCCATCGCCAATCCATACAAAATTAAAGTGTGGAAATTTTAAAGCAATTTGGTTGAACATTTCTGGATTTCTGGCAGCCGTAATTCTAGCCATAATTCCAATTGTTAATTTTTCATTTTGAAGAGGTGCATATTGTTCCTGAACATTTGCAATATCAATTCCATTTCGGATTAATTTTGCAGAACCTAATTTTTGCGCAATTTCTCTTTCAGTATCACCGCAAGCCACAATTGTTCCACCAAACAAGTACTGAAAACTTTTTTCAATTGCCCAATAAATGGTTCTGAAAGTACTTGAAATATCGGTTCTTAAAAAAGAATAACCATGAGGAGTATAATAAAGCTTCTTTTTTTTAAACAAAAAGAAAAAAGCAATTCGTCCTAAAACGCCAGCTTTAGACGAATGAAGATGAATAACATCAGGGTTTATTTTTCGGAGTTCACGGTTTAGTTGAATAATTGATTTTAAATCTCTTAAAGGTGAAAATTCTCGCAACATATTTATTTCTAATAAGTTGACTCCGTTTGAGAATTCAGATTTAATTTTATCTCTGTCTATTTCTTTTCGGTTTCCACTATAAATTATTGTGGTCTCAATGTGTTTTTTTATTTCATCATCACCAAAGAAAGTTGATAAATCTTTAAAATAAGTATAAACACCTCCGCCAAGGGCTTCTATTATATGTACGACTTTCAAAGGATAGATTATTTTATCGTAAAAATAGATAATTAAGATTAATATTGATTTGAAAAGAGTTAACTTATTTTAAAATTATCACTTGTACGATTCATTATAAAAGAAGCATATTTTATTACATTTGCATGAATTTCTGGACTGATTTAGTTAAGAAATTGATTTCAAAATGATTAATTGAAGCAGTTTATGAAAAGAATACTTATTACCGGAGCGGCAGGTTTTTTAGGATCGCATTTATGTGACAGATTTATCAAAGAAGGTTACTTTGTAATTGGTATGGATAATCTAATTACGGGAGATCTTAAAAATATCGAGCATTTGTTCAAACTGGAAAATTTTGAGTTTTATCATCATGATATTACCAAGTTTGTTCATGTTCCGGGAGATCTGGATTATATATTACATTTTGCTTCACCGGCAAGTCCAATTGATTACTTAAAAATTCCAATTCAAACTCTAAAAGTTGGATCTCTAGGAACACATAATTTGTTAGGATTGGCAAGAGTTAAAAAAGCAAGAATTTTGATTGCTTCAACATCTGAAGTTTACGGAGATCCGCTGGTTCATCCACAGACTGAAGAATATTATGGAAACGTAAATACAATTGGTCCTCGTGGCGTGTATGACGAAGCCAAGCGTTTTCAGGAATCTATTACAATGGCCTATCATACCTTCCACGGAGTAGAAACCAGAATCGTTCGTATTTTTAATACCTACGGGCCAAGAATGCGCTTAAACGACGGACGTGTTATTCCTGCTTTTATTGGGCAGGCACTTCGCGGTGAAGATTTAACAATTTTTGGTGACGGTATGCAGACTCGTTCTTTTTGTTATGTAGACGACCAAGTTGAAGGTATTTACAGATTACTTCATTCAGATTATGTATATCCGGTAAATATTGGAAATCCAGATGAAATCACAATTAAAGATTTTGCTGAAGAAATCATAAAACTTACTGGAACTAATCAAAAAGTGGTATATCATCCACTACCGGTAAATGATCCTTTACAGCGTCAGCCAGACACTACAAAAGCAAAAGAATTGTTAGGCTGGGAAGCAAAAGTAAGTCGTGCAGAAGGAATGAAAATCACATACGATTATTTTAGATCATTATCGCCTGAAGAACTTTCAAAAGAAGAACATAAAGACTTTTCTAGTTATATAAAATAATACTTTACACAGCTCGGGTTTTTAATTCGGGCTGTTTTTTAATTAAAATCCAAAAACAACCTGCATCAAATGAACGAATTAGTCTCTATTATTGTTCCAACATATAATACCGAAAAGTTCATTAGATCGACAATTGATTCTGTTCTAAATCAAACCTATACCAATTGGGAAATGATTTTGGTTGATGATGCTTCTACAGATAAAACAGTTTCTGTAATTGAAGAATTTGCTCAAAAAGACAGCAGAATAAAACTTTTTAAATTACCAAAAAACCAAGGAAATGGTTTTGCCAGAAATGCAGCTCTGGAAAAAGCAACAGGTAAATATATTGCATACTTAGATGCCGATGATTTATGGTTTCCCGAAAAATTAGAAAAACAAATTCAGTTTTTGAAAACAAATAATCTGCATTTTACTTTTAGTTTTTATGATTCTATTGATGAAGAAGGAAATGATTTAAACAGAAGGGTCGAATCGCCAAATCCGTTAACTTATAAACAACTGTTTTTCTGCAATTATGTTGGCAATTTAACAGCCATTTACGACGCAGATTATTTCGGAAAGATCATTCTGGCGACATCACAAAAAAGACAGGATTGGAGAATATGGCTGACTATTTTGAAAAAAATTGAAATTGCGAAACCAGTTCCAGAACCTTTAGCATTGTATAGAATTAGAAAAGATTCTGTTTCATCTTCAAAGTTTAAATTAATCAAACATAATTTTGGCGTTTACAGAGAATTCCACGGCTATAATTTTGTGTTTTCTATTTTGCTGATGATGAGGTTTTTGTTTACACAATTGGTTATTAAACCAAGATATATTAAGAAGAATTAAATTGGTTCTTCAAGGTCGCAATTTGCGACCTTAAAAATTAGAAGTTTATTATATAACAAAATTGGAGGTCACATTTGTGATCTCAAGTTTATTTTTTATACCAATCTTCACTCTTTCCGTTTCATTTTCTTTTTTCTCGGTTAATTCATCTAAATAAGAAAAAACCAACTCTATATTTTTATCATGATTTTCTAACTTCTTCTGAATCTGCAAAATATCAACTTTGATTTCAGTTGTATCCAAAAGCATTTGTCTCACTTTCGTAAAAATTCGCATAATCTGAATATTAGTTTGAATGGCTTTGTCGCTTTTCAAAACACTTGAAAGCATTAAAACACCATGTTCTGTAAAAGCGAACGGTAAATATTTTAAATTGGATCCTCTTCCCTTGTTCAAGGTCACAATTTGTGACCTTGAAGAATCATATTCTATTTTAGTAAGTTCAAACATAAAATCTTCTGGGAATCTCGAAATATTCCTTTTAACAGCTTGTTTTAAAACTTTAGTTTCAATTCCATAAAGCATTGCAAGATCATTGTCAAACATAACTTTTTGACCTCGAATAAAATATATTTTGTTAGAAATTGTTTCTTCTGAAAGTAGAGATTGATCATTCATAAGTTTTTCATTAAAAAAACAAATGTAAGATTTTATTTATATTTACAAATAAGATTTAAACTGTTTTAGTTTGCCTCGATTGGTTCTTTCTAAAACATTTTTTCTGGTAAAAATGAAGTTTAGATTCGGTTCGAGGTATAAATCGATAGCTTCTTTTATTTTCTGAATTTGTTCAGCAGTTAATTCATTTTCAGAAATATATTCAATTTCAAAATAATCTAATTTGGTTTGTTTGATAATGAACTCTTTTACATTTCCGTCATCTTCAATAATGCTTTTGGTAACGTAGTAAAATGTCAATCCGGGTGATTTTTTTCCGCTTGGCAAAATAGCAACATCATTGGTTCTCCCAATTAGTTTTTTTAGAATTGGTTTTTGAGGCGTGCTTTTTTCATCTAAAATTCCAATGTCGCCAATTTCATATCTGATGAATGGATTTGCTTTATTGAACAAAGAAGTAATTACAATTTTTCCTTCGGTTCCATGTGGAACAGTTTTATTGTTTTCATCTAAAATTTCGACAAAAAGCGTTTCAGCATTTACCTGCCATTCGCCTTTTGGATTTTCAAAAGCAATTAAATCCAATTCAGAAGCGCCGTATTCGGTGACAATCGGAATGCCGAATTGTTTTTCCAGCAATTTTTTATCGGTTTCAAAAAGCATTTCCGAAGTCACAAAACAAGCTTTTAATGTTGGACAGATTTCTTTTAAAATGATATTTTTCTGTTCCAAAAACTTAGCAAATAAAACAATGGAGCTTGTGTAACCATTGATATAATCGAATTTTTTCGATCTGAATTTTTTCAGGAATTTCTCCAGAACTTCATCAGATAAATCAAAAACCGGAAAACGAAAACGATGCGTGAGGAAATCCTTGAAACGTTCTTTTTGATATCCAATAAAATCCATTGGAATTCCGTAAAAACGTGCCTGATACGAATGGTTAAAATCAATTCCAAACCATCCAAAACGCATGATATTTGATGCCCAGGTTAGAGCATGTGAATATTTGTCTTTAGCAAAAACAAAAGGAGTACCACTTGAGCCGGAAGTTTTGTTGAGGTAAACATTCGTTTTTGAATATCCCTTTGAGAGTCTTTCTTCAAGAGGTTTTTGAAGATTTTGTTTGTTTAAAATGGGAAGATTTTCCCAATTTTCAGCAGTTGCATTTCCAGCTAATTTCTTGTAAAAAGAATTGTTTTTGAGATGAAAATCAACAATTTCTGCTTTCTTATTTTCAAGAAAAACAGCAAATTCTTCTTCAGAAAAATGAACAATTTTATCCAATTCGATTTTGGCTTTCTTTATAGGAAAACCATTTAATTGAAGCGAAATATCAAAAAGACGAATCATTTTTTCTGAATAATTTTCGTCAAAAATAATGTTTAGGAATTATTAACCGTACAGAACCAACAACTTTTTGAAGATTTAATTATTTTTTACGTACAAAAGCAAGTATTTTTGCACCACAACAAATACAACTATACCATGACAATTTTACTATTGGGATCAGGCGGAAGAGAACATGCATTTGCATGGAAAATGACACAGAGTCCGCTTTGCGAAAAACTTTTTGTAGTACCAGGAAATGCAGGAACTGCTGCAATTGCTGAAAACGTTGCCATTTCTGCAACAGATTTTGAAGCTGTAAAAGCACTTGTACTTAAAGAAAATATAAGTTTAGTAGTAGTAGGACCTGAAGATCCGTTGGTAAAAGGTATTTACGATTATTTTAAAAACGACGAAAGTTTAAAACATATTCCGGTTATTGGACCATCTAAATTGGGTGCACAATTAGAAGGAAGTAAAGAATTTGCGAAAGAATTCCTGATGAAACATAATATTCCAACTGCAGCTTATGACAGTTTTACTGCCGAAACGGTTGAAGAAGGATGTAAATTTCTGGAAACATTACAACCTCCATACGTTTTAAAAGCAGACGGATTAGCAGCAGGAAAAGGTGTTTTGATTATTCAGGATCTTGAAGAAGCAAAAACAGAATTAAGAAACATGCTTGTTCATGCTAAATTTGGAACAGCGAGCGCAAAAGTAGTTATCGAAGAATTCCTTGACGGAATTGAATTGAGCTGTTTTGTTTTAACGGACGGAAAAAGCTATAAAATTCTTCCAACAGCAAAGGATTACAAACGTATTGGAGAAGGCGATACAGGTTTAAATACAGGCGGAATGGGAGCAGTTTCTCCAGTTCCTTATGTTGATGCTGTTTTGATGGAAAAAATTGAAACACGTATTGTAAAACCAACAATCGAAGGTTTCCAAAAAGACGGAATTGAATATAAAGGATTCGTATTTATTGGTTTAATCAATGTAAAAAACGAACCAATTGTTATTGAATACAACGTAAGAATGGGAGATCCTGAAACAGAAGTTGTAGTTCCAAGATTGAAATCAGATTTAGTTGAATTATTCTTATCTGTTGCAGATCAGAAATTAGGAGACTTTAATTTAGAAGTTGATCCAAGAAGTGCAACAACTGTAATGGTGGTTTCTGGCGGTTATCCTGAAGATTTTGAAAAAGGAAAAACAATTACAGGTTTAGAAAATATTACAGATTCGATAGTTTTTCATGCAGGAACAAAATTAGATGGCGAAAATGTCGTTACTAATGGAGGACGTGTAATTGCTGTAACTTCGTATGGAGATAATTTCCAGGAGGCCATAAAAAAATCTTACCAAAACATAGATAAACTAAGCTTTGATAAGATGTATTTTAGAAAAGATATCGGCTTCGACTTACTTTAAGAAAGAGTGAGCTGTAGTATCTTGGTTTTCTGTTCCGGCATCATCAAAAATGCGTAATTGTTTAATCCAATAAACGATTGCGCATGAACAGATGATCATGAAAATCCAGTTAATAGTGTTTGCACCAAACCATGTAACTAATTCCAAACGACGTAAAAAGTCAAGAGGAGCAAACAAAATGTTAACGAATAAGTATTGAATTCCTTCGAAAAAAGCTTTCATAATTTTATAAAATTATAGATTATTATTGTTTAACGCGTCGAAGTAAAATTCAAAAAGAAGAATCTTTCATCAAGTTGTTGGTTTCGTTTTTAAACAAATATTATATTTACATCACAAAAGTATAAAATATCCTTATGATAACAAGTGTTTTTAAAAAATCTACGCCATTAAATTATTCATTGGTTGTAATTTTAATACTGGTTTTCTTTTTCATGTTTCAAATTCGGGAAACGGCTTGGATAAATTCTTATTTTACGATATTTCAAAAAATAAGTTTATTGTGCTTTATTTTCGCGTCATTTTTTATGGTAAATTTTATCGTAAAAAAGAACGGGCTTAGTAAAGACAATGGTTACGCGATATTTTTCTATTTATTATTTATACTATTTTTCCCCACGATATTTAATAATGCGAATGTTGTTTACGCTAACTTTTTTATTTTATTAGCGCTTAGAAGGCTAATTTCACTTCAATCGTTAAAAGCATCTAAAGAAAAAATATTTGATGCCTCGTTTTGGATTTTTGTAGCTTCTTTATTTCAATTTTGGAGTATTCTTTTTTTAATTCTGGTTTTTATATCTATAATTTTTCACGTTTCCAGAGATTATAGAAATTGGGTTTTACCATTTATAGCGCTTTTGGCAGTAACTATAATTTTCTTAATGATATCTTTAATGTTCCATATTGATGTTGTGAAATTCTTTCAGGAACGTGCTGTAATCGATTTTAGAATAGATTATTTCAAAAATAATTACGAAAACGGAGCGCTTTCAATCTATGCGGCGGTTGTAGTTTTCTTTGTTTTTTCAATGTTAACAACTTTATCAAACAGACCGCAGATTGTGCATACATCTTATAAAAAAGTGATCGCCTGCTTTTTTATTGCTGTTTTGGTATTCATAATTTCGCCAGATAAAAGCAACGATTTATTATTATTCAGCATAGCGCCATTAGCTATAATGGGAGCAAGTCATGTGGAATATATGCAGCAAAAACTCAATAACGAAATTGTATTTTATGTATTGATTTTGTGCAGTTTATTTACTTTTTTCTCTCAGTTATAATTTACTTCCGTAAGCGAGATCGCCGGCATCTCCCAAACCTGGAACAATGTAATTTTTTTCATTTAGCTTTTCGTCTAAAGAAGCAACCCATAAATGACAGTTTTGCGGAAGATTTTCTTCAAGATGTGCAATTCCTTCCGGAGCTGCAATTACTACAACAATATGAATTTCTGTTGGAGAAGCGTTTTCAATTAGTTTTTTATGAACCGCGACAATAGACTGTCCCGTTGCCAGCATTGGATCAAGAAGTAAAACGGTTTTATTATTTAAATCAGAAATAGCTTGATATTCAACTAAAATTTCAAACTCATCGTCACCATTTGGATGATGTCTGCAAGCCGAAACAAAACTATTTTCGGCATGATCAAAGTAATTTAAAAAACCGTTATGGAGCGGTAACCCCGCTCTTAAAATGGGACATAAAACTAAATCAGTATCTATTTCGGTTGTTTTTTTAATGCCAAGAGGAGTCTGAATATCAACATTTTTATAAGGTAAAATTTTGCTTAATTCATACGCCATAATTTCGCCTATACGTTCAATATTTCTTCTAAAACGCATGCTGTCGTTCTGGATATTAACATTTCGAATTTGTCCTAAGAAATGATTTAAAACGCTGTTACTTTCAGAGATATAATGAATTTTCATGATGATTTTTTAATTATTTACGAATAAAACTAAGAAACGAAAAATAATTTCTTTTCTTCGCAGCATAAAAGTATAAAAAGTATCTTTGTATATCTAAAAAAATAAAGACATGTTTTCAAAATTAGCATATTCTGTTTTCGAACAAAGTATTAAAGATTATCACCAGTTTGATAATGTTGATCAGCCGATAAACAACCCATATCCAAAAGATAAATTTGAACACCTATTATATCTAAAAAATTGGATTGATACTGTTCAATGGCATTTTGAAGATATCATTCGTGATCCGCAGATTGATCCGGTTGCAGCGTTAACTTTAAAAAGAAGAATCGATGCATCTAATCAGGAGCGTACGGATATGGTTGAATATATTGATAGTTACTTTTTGCAAAAATACAGTGATGTAAAAGCAAAAGACGGAGCAAAAATCAATTCTGAAAGTCCAGCTTGGGCATTTGACAGATTATCTATTTTAGCCTTGAAAATTTATCACATGAATGAAGAAGCTACTCGTGCAGAAGCTACTCAGGAACACAGAGATAAATGTCAGGAAAAATTAAATGTACTTTTAGAACAAAGAACAGACTTATCTACAGCAATCGAAGAATTATTGACAGATATCGAAAATGGAGATAAATTCATGAAAGTGTACAAACAAATGAAAATGTACAACGACGACGAATTGAATCCGGTTTTATATCAAAATAAAAAATAATTTGGCAGAGTTGTCTAACAACAAGATCAAACATATAGCCGTCATGAGACTATCCGCAATGGGAGATGTCGCCATGACGGTTCCTGTTTTACGCGCTTTTGTAAAACAATATCCAACGGTAAAAATTACCGTTATTTCACGTCCGTTTTTTAAACCGTTTTTTGAAGGAATTCCAAATTTGGACTTTTTTGCTTTTGATGAAAAGGAAAGACATAAAGGATTTCCTGGACTTTTAAAGTTGTATTCTGACGTAAAAAAACTCAAAATCGATGCTTTTGCAGATCTTCACAATGTTTTGCGATCTAAAATTGTAAGCTTACTTTTTGCTTTAAGCGGAAAAAAAAGAGCTACTGTCGACAAAGGCCGAGAAGAAAAAAAAGAATTGACGAGAACTGAAAACAAGATTTTTAAACAATTGCCTACTATGTTCGAAAGACACGCAAAAGTGTTTGAAGAACTTGGTTTTCCATTAGATTTATCATCCCGAAGTGTCGGGACGGATTTTCCTGAAAAAGCGGTTTTAAGTTCTGATATTCTGGAAATTATAGGAAATGAAAATAAAAAATTAATTGGAATTGCACCTTTTGCTCAATACGATTCTAAAGTTTATCCTTTGGATTTAATGAAAGAAGTAATTGAGAAATTAGTTCAAAATCCAGCAAATAAAATTTTACTTTTTGGCGGCGGAAAAAAAGAAATAGAAATTCTGGATTCGATTGCAGAATCTTTTGAAAATGTAATTAATATGGCTGGAAAAATTAAATTTCAGCAGGAATTACAACTCATAAGCAATCTCGATGTTATGCTTTCTATGGATTCTGGAAATGCGCATATTGCGGCAATGCTTGGCGTAAAAGTGATTACGCTTTGGGGCTCCACACATCCATACGCAGGATTTTTGCCTTTTAACCAAAGTCTAGAAAACGCGCTGACTGCAGACCGAAACAAATATCCAAAACTCCCAACTTCTGTTTACGGAAATAAAATTGTTGAAGGTTACGAAGATGCCATGAGAACAATTTCACCGGAGAAAATAGTTAATAGTATTCAGTCGAAGTTATAGTAGAAATTCCAATAAAAAAATTCCAAATTCCAACTTTTACAATTGGAATTTGGAATTTTATTTTGAGAATCATAACTATTTAAGATAAATCCAGAAAAAGATATCCTAATGCTTTCTTTTTGTTTTTGTCAACGACAACTTTTACAAAATGATTTTCTTTTTCGGTAGCTAATAAAATGTGTTCAAAATCTTCGGTTGAATTTCTGTAAACTTTATGTACTAAATCAGATTCTTTAATTTTTCTGGATAAAATCTTAGCCGCTTTTAATTCACTTACATAAGGCCAAATATTAAAAAAACCATCAGAGATTGATATTTCTTTCATTCCTCCAATAATTGAAGAATTATATTTTTCAGGAGAAAGTAGTTTAGGAGCTTTTCTTTCTTTTCTAGTTTTAATAATGAAGTAAATACAAACCAAAGAAGTTATTATAAAAAGTAAAATAAAAGTAAGGCGGAGATAATGATGTGTTGCCATGATATTTAATGTTTTTAAAAATGAGTTACAATTAAATGAAGGCTTACAAAATCTATCTGTATGATAAAAAATGTATTAGTCTTGAGTACACTACTAATTTACTAAAATTTCGGGATATTTTTTAAAAATATTCGAATATATTAATGTGTTTTTTTGATATTTTTAAATTGAAATTAAACTTCAAAAGATACAGAACGGCATAAAAAAATCCAAATCCCAATCGTAAAATTGGAATTTGGATTTTATATTTTTGAATTTAATAGATTAAACGTCGTCGTAATCTACATAAATAGTATCAGATGTTGGGTGCGCCTGGCAAGTTAAAATTAAACCTTCGGCAATTTCTCTATCTGTTAAAATAGAATTTTTTGTCATTTCAGCAGTTCCAGCCGTTACACGTCCTAAACAGCTGCTGCAAATTCCGCCCTGACAAGAATAAGGAGCGTCAACACCTTGTTTTAGAGCCGCATCAAGAATGGTTTGTTTTTTAGACATTTCAAAAGTAACTTCATCATCATCAACTAAAACCGTAATTTTAGTATGTCCTTCCTGCGAACCCTGAATTGCATGTTCTTCAGTAGAAGATGTAAAAAGCTCAAATTTAATAGCAGATTCTTTTACGTTTTTTTCTTTCAACACGTTAGAAACCGTATTAATCATATCTTCTGGTCCACAAAGGAAAAATTTGTCAAACTCAAGTTCTTTGTGTTTGTTATTTAAAACAAAGTTTACTGCCGATTTTTCAATTCTTCCAAACAAAGCATTTTCTGCTTTTGCCTGACTGTAAACATAATGCACGAAAAAACGACCTACATATTGTAATTGCAAATCATGTAATTCCTGATGAAAAATAGTTTCTTCTGGAGTTCTGTTTCCGTAAACCAATACAAATGAACTTTTTGGCTCATTTTTTAAAACCGATTTTATAATTGAAAGAACAGGAGTAATACCACTGCCTGCAACAAAAGCGGCATAGTTTTTTTGTCTTTCGGCATCAGGTTCAAAGGTAAATTTTCCTTCTGGATGACCTACTTCCAGAACATCTCCAGCTTTTAATTTTGTGTTGGCAAACTGAGAAAAAAGACCATTTTTTACTGCTTTTACTGCAATTCGTAATTCACCGCTGTCTGGTGCAGAACAAATAGAATAAGCACGTCTAATTTCTTGGTTGTCAAGTGTTAATTTTAAATTTATGTATTGTCCGGCTATAAATTTATAGTCTTGTTTAAGTTCTTCAGGAACATTAAAAAGTACCGAAACAGCATCAGCAGTTTCGCGTTTTACCTCTTTAATTATAAGTTTTAAGAATGAAGGCATGATTTAAATTTTTTGCAAAAGTAGCAAACCATAAGTAATTGACACTTACTAAAATATTTTTTTTAACTTTTTTTGTAACGTTTTCCTACATTTGATCTCTTACTACAAAAAACTAAACCAATTAACCATGATTAAAAAGTTTATTTATCTCGAATGGAAGTCTTTTATACGATCGGCATCGTTTAATAAAAACCTGGCAATGAAAATTTTACTCGGTTTTTTGATGATTTATTTTTCATTGATTTTTATTGCAATGGGCGTTGGGCTGTTTTATGTTCTTAAAGAAATGAAATTAGAACCGTTTATAACTGTAAACAGATTTTTAATTTACTATTTTTTACTTGATTTAGTAATTCGTTTATTGCTCCAGTCTATTCCGGTTTTAAATATTAAACCTTTATTGGTCCTGCCTTTTAAGAAACCAACAATTGTACATTTTTCATTAGGAAAAACAGCTTTGTCATTTTTTAACTGGATGCACGCCTTGTTTTTTGTTCCATTTTCGGTTGTATTAATTTTAAACGGTTATGATGTTATTGGAATTGTTTTTTGGCATTTAGCAGCGATGGCATTTATATATATCAATAATTTTTTAAATATCATTTTAAGCAACATAGACAGATTATTTGCAGTCTTTATAGTTTTAATTCTGGTTTTGGCTGGTGCACAATATTACAGTTTATTTGATGTCACAAAATTTACAACGCCTTTATTTAAAAGTATTTATGATATTGAAGGAATGTTTTTAATTCCGGTTTTAATATTAATTGGTTTGTATATTTTTACGTTTCAATATTTTCAAAAAAACTTATATCTGGATGCCGGACTTTCTGTAAAAGAAGATATTGCTTCAACAGAAAATCTAACCTGGCTTAATCAATTTGGAACAGTAGGAACATTTCTAAAAAACGATATTAAACTCATTAAAAGAAACAAAAGATCTAAAACGACGATTTTTATGAGTGTTGTTTTTTTGTTTTACGGATTTTTATTTTACTCAGGAGGAATAGAAACTTACGACAATCCGGTAATGCATTTATTAGCAGGCATTTTTGTTTCGGGAGGATTTTTATTTGTCTTTGGTCAGTTTGTGCCAAGCTGGGATAGTTCTTATTATCAATTAATGATGACGCAGAATATTCCGTATCGAGGTTACATTATGGCTAAGTGGTGGCTCATTGTTATTGCAACAGTTGTAACTACAATTTTGGCTTCATTTTATTTATATTTCGGATGGCAGATTTACTTAACAATTGTCGTCGCAGCAACCTATAACATAGGAGTCAATTCGCATTTGGTATTGTTAGGAGGTGCTTTTACCAAAACACCAATAGATTTGAGTAATGCCGGCGGTGCTTTTGGAGATAAAAAAGCATTTAACGTAAGTGCAATGTTATTAACGCTTCCAAAAATATTACTGCCTTTAGGTCTGTATGCAATTGGACTTTATTTAAATAATAAAGCGCTTGGACTGGCATTAGTAGCCGGAGCCGGAGTTTTGGGTTTTATTTTTAAAGACAAAGTTTTTTCTTTAATTGAAAAAAGATATAAAATTGAAAAATACAGTACGATAAGTGCTTATAAACAAAAGAGTTAATTATATAATAAGTACAGATTCTTAAATCTAAAATCAACAATCTAAAATTTAAATTGAAATGATACAAGCAAATCAACTTTCAAAAAAATATAATCAGACTACAGTTTTAAATATTAATAATCTTGAAATTCCAAAAGGACAGAGTTTTGGATTAGTAGGAAATAATGGAGCAGGAAAAACAACTTTTTTTAGTTTGCTTTTAGATCTTATTCAGCCTTCAACAGGATATATTAAAAATAATGATATTCAGGTAAATACAAGCGAAAACTGGAAATCTTTTACAGGATCATTTTTAGATGAAAGTTTCCTTATAGGTTATTTAACTCCTGAAGAATATTTCTATTTTATTGGAGATCTTCGCAACCAAAACAAAGCCGACATTGATGCGCTTTTGGCAAAACACGAAGAATTTTTTAACGGCGAAATTTTAAATAACAAAAAATACCTTCGCGATCTTTCAAAAGGAAACCAAAAAAAAGTGGGTATAATTGCCACTTTAATTGGTAATCCCCAAGTGGTGATCTTAGATGAGCCTTTCGCTAATCTGGACCCTACAACAGTAAGCCGATTAAAGAAAATCATTAAAGAATTAGCTGAAGATCCAAATGTTACAGTTCTGGTGTCAAGTCACGATTTACAACACACAGTTGAAGTCTGTGATCGAATTGTAGCGCTTAACAAAGGCGAAATTGTAAAAGACATTCAAACTTCAGAAGAAACCTTACAAGAACTCGAATCGTTTTTTGCCGTTTAAGTTTCTATATTTCAAAAAGAAGCGTATTTTTACCCGTCATTATACTAAAAATGCTTTTTAGTAGTTATTGCTTTAAAATCAGGTCTATTGAAAAAGAATACTCTTAAATATAGTTTTTTTCTCATTTTTTTATTCTTATTGATAGCTTGTTCTACCAAGAATAACACTTTTGTGAACAGAAATTCTCACGCTTTAAGTACAAAATATAATATTTTGTATAATGGCGGTATTGGGCTTGAGAAAGGTTTGCAGTCGATTAGGGCCAATAATCAGGACAATTTCTGGAAAATGCTTCCTATAGAAAAAATGCAGTTTGATGAAAACTTTTCTGAAGGAGAAAAAACAAAAAATCCTGATTTCGAAAAAGCCGAAACAAAAGCTACAAAGGCCATTCAAAAACACTCCATGAATATTGGAGGAAGAGAAAGAAACTACCAAATCGATGAAGCGTATTTAATGCTTGGAAAAGCCAGATATTACGATCAGCGTTTTATTCCGGCTTTAGAAGCTTTCAATTATATTCTTTATAAATACCCAAACAGCAGTAATATTTATACAGCAAAAATCTGGCGCGAGAAAACCAATATGCGTTTAGGAAATGATGCTATTGTTGTAAAAAATATTAATCAGTTATTAAAAAAGACTGATTTAAGCAAACAGACTTTTTCTGATGCAAATGCTTTGCTGGCCGAAGCTTTTTTGAATTTAGAAGAAAGAGACAGTGCTGTTGCCAAACTTAGAATTGCTGAAGAATTTTCGAGAATAAATGAAGATCGTGCCCGATATAAATTTATTCTTGGTCAGATGTATCAAGAGGTTGGAAATAAAGACAGCGCCACATATTATTATGATGGTGTAATTCATATGAACCGCAAAGCCGACAGAAAATACATGATGCATGCTTATGCAAAAAAAGCGCAGATGTATGATTATGAAAACGGAAACGATACTATTTTCTTAAAAACATACAATAAGCTGGTTGCAGATCGTGAAAATCGTCCTTATTATGATGTTCTTTTCTATGAAATGGGTGTTTTTTATGATAAAAAGAAAGACAAAGAAAACGCTTTAACATTCTACAATAAATCTTTGGGCAGAAAATCTAAAGATGCTTATTTAATGGCATCGGCGTATAGAAACATTGGAAACATGTATTTTAAAAATACTGATTATACAATGGCAGCCAAATATTATGACAGTACGTTAACAAAACTAAATCCGAAAACCAGAGAATTTGCTTTTATAGAAAAAAACAGAAAAAATCTCGATAACGTTATTAAATACGAAGCCATTGCCAAACGCAACGATAGTATTATTAAAGTATATGGATTACCTGATTCTGAAAGAAAAATTTACTTTGAAAGTTATATCGCTGAACTGAAAAAGAAAGATGAAGCAAAACGAATTCTTGAAGAAAAGCAAAAAGAAAAGTTAGCAAATATAGAAAGAAACAACAGCGCTTCGAGTGCGCCAACTGCAGTTAATCCAAATTCATTAGGAAAAGCAGTTGAAATGGAAAATGACGGAATCAGACCACCTTCTGGAAATGATCCGGTTAGTGCTTTCTATTTCTATAATCCAACAACAGTTGCTTACGGAAAATTACAGTTTAAAAAAATGTGGGGTAATCGTGCTATTGGAGGAAACTGGAGATTGTCTGCCATAAAATCTGCAAATGATGCCGCAATGTTAAATGATAGTATAAATGAAGCTGCTGCAGCAAATAAATTGAAAGATACTGTCGTTATAGAAAAATATACAACTGCTTTTTACGAAAAACAATTGCCAAAGACGAAGATTGAAATTGACAGTATTGGTAAAGAACGCAATTTCGCCTATTATCAGTTAGGACTTATTTATAAGGAGAAATTTAAGGAATACGCTTTAGCGAGTGATAAACTGGAACAATTGCTTCGCAATAATCCGGAAGAGAAATTGATTTTGCCTTCAATGTATAATTTGTATAAAATTTATCAAATTACAGATCCGGCTAAAGCAGAGAAAATAAAATCAGATATTACGAATAATTATCCGGGTTCAAGATATGCTCAGATTTTAAATAACGTCAATTCAGATGATATACCATCTCCTGATAAAGAATATCAAAAATGGTATAAGCTTTTTCAGGAAGAGAAATTTGATGTGGTGTTAGACAATATTGATAATTTAATTAATCAATATTCTGGAGATGAGATTGTTTCTAAGTTTGAATTACTAAAAGCAAACACGCTTGGAAAAGTAAACGGACTGGAAGCGTATAAAAAAGGATTAGAAAATGTGGCAGATAATTACCCTAACAGCGATGAAGGAAAAAATGCAAGAGAGATTCTTGAAAAACAAGTTCCAACTTTAGAAAAATTAAACTTTACAACAGAAGATAATAAAAATTGGAAAATTTTATATTTAATTTCTAACACTGATACCAAAACGCTTAAGCAGATTGAAGAAGCTATCAGAGTATTTTTGTTAGTCGAAAATTTTGAAAGACTAACAACTTCTTTTGATAAATACAACAGAACGCAAAGTTTTGTCGCTATTCATGGTTTAAAATCCGAAGCTTATGCCAGAGATGTTGCCGGTGTTTTAAAAGACGACCAAAAATATAAAATTGCGCATCCGTTTATAATTATATCAACTGATAATTACAAAGTGGTTCAAATTAAGAAAAACCTCGAAGCCTATCTGACCCCAAAAAACCCATAATATAATGTTTGAAAAAGTAAAAAAAAACGGAACAGAACTTTTAGGAAAAACAAACCGAATTGTTGAAGGAACTTCTATTGTAGGAGACATTGTCTCAAAAGCTGATTTTAGATTAGATGGAGAATTGATTGGAAATTTTACATCGCAGGGAAAACTTGTCATAGGCGCGTCTGGATCTGTAAAAGGAGAAATTATTTGTAATAATGCCGATATTGAGGGAGAATTTCATGGAAAAATTAAAGTACTTGAAATCCTTAATATTAAAGCCACAGCAAAAATTCACGGAGAAGTTTCTGTTGGAAAACTTTCTATTGAGCCCGGAGCAGATTTTACAGCAACTTGTACAATGCTTGCACACTCAAATCAGGTAATAATGTTAGAGGATGGAAAAGGAACCGAATAATAACAGAAGAAACAAATGGCTGGCCCTCATAAATATTCCTTTTCAAATGGGGGTCATAATTTTTATATTTTCTTATTTTGGAACCTGGCTTGATGAAAATCATCCAAGTCCTAAAGTATATTACAATACCATTTTTGTAATGCTTGGTGTTGGCCTCGCCCTGTATAATGTCATTAGACAGGTTAATGACATTAACAAAACAAAGTAATTTTATGGTTTATAGAAGCTTTAGATAAAAGTTGCATCTTTGCAGAAAATTATTTCAAATGCTTTTAAACAACTACAAACCTGTTTTTCACTTATTTTTATTTACCGTAGCCGCATATATCCTGCATAAAACAGCTTTTTATTTTTTTCAAATAAATACAGAAAGCTTTGATTATGCTATAGAACTTCCGTATTTAATTTTTTTCGCAGTTTCAGTTTTATTATACCTTATTGTATTAGTAGTAAAAAAGAAAAATTTCCAAATTGTTGGAATGGTTTTCTTATTCGGAACTTTTACAGAAATGTTATTGGCATATTTAATTCTGCAGCCAATTTTAAAAAGCAGTTCAGAAACGGCAGCTGTTGAAAAAGTCAGTTTTTTTATAACATTTATTTTGTTTTTGTTATTTCAGACGCTTTTAACTGCCCGATTATTAAATGAAAAGCGTTAAAATTGCGATATTGTAAAACAACGTTCAAAAATAATTTTTCATATCCTTTTGAATATTAATAAAAAATGTACCTTTGCACCAAATTTTAGAAACGTAAAAAAATAAGATTTTCCACGATATGGTGATTTCAAACAAACCACTCAGATTTATTCTTGCAGCTTTTGTAGCTTCTCTGCCTATTATGAGTTTTGCAAACTCAGAGATTGACTCAACGCATGTACAAAATGAGACTGCTCATGAAGAGAAAGTAATTTCACATGAAAAGCATGGTGAAGGAGAACATGCAGCTCTTGATCCAAAAGCAAAAGTGGATGCTTTTATTGATCACCACTTACAAGATTCTCATGACTTTGTTTTCTTTTCAGATGAAAAAGAAAATAAACACTACGGTTTTCCATTACCAGTTATCTTAATCGATGGAGGTATAAAAGTTTTCTCTTCTTCAAAATTACACCACGGAGAAGAAGTTGCGGAAGTTGACGGAAACTACTATAAATTAGTTCACGGTAAAATTTACAAAACAGATGCAGCCGGAACAATCAAATTTGATGAGCACGGTCATCCTTCAAACGAAAAACCATTAGATTTTTCAATTACTAAAAATGTTGTTTCAATGCTTTTCGTATCAGTATTATTATTTTTAATGTTTACTGGTTTGGCTAGATCATATAAAAAAGGACCAATCCCAACTGGATTTGGAAGAGTTTTAGAACCATTAGTAATTTTCATTAGAGACGAAATTGCTGTTCCAAATATTGGAGAGAAAAAATACCGTAAATATATGGGTTACCTATTGACTGTATTTTTCTTTGTTTGGTTGTTAAACTTATTAGGAATGACTCCTCTAGGAATCAACGTTACAGGAAATATTGCTATTACAGTTTGTTTAGCAGCATTTACTTTTATTATTACACAATTTAGTGCAAACAAAGATTATTGGGGACACATTTTCTGGATGCCTGGAGTACCGGTTCCAATGAAAATCATCTTAGCTCCAATTGAGGTTTTAGGAACATTAACAAAACCATTCGCATTATTAATCCGTTTGTATGCAAACATTACTGCAGGTCACGTAGTAATTATGAGTTTGATCGCTATGATTTTTGTGGGTAAAAATTTAGCAGCAGATTTGCCAATCTCATTAGGATTAACATTGTTTATCTCAGTTATTGAAGTTTTAGTAGCATTTTTACAAGCATTTATCTTCACAATGTTATCATCATTGTTCATTGGTATGGCTGTTCAGGATCATGATCACGCTCACCACCACGAAGACGAAACAGCAATTATTTAATTTAGAAGTTTAATTTTATATATATAAATACTTATGGGAACAATTCCAACTTTAGTAGGTGCAGGTTTAGTAGTAATCGGTGCAGGTTTAGGTTTAGGTAAAATCGGTGGATCTGCTATGGACGCTATTGCTCGTCAACCAGAAGCTGCTGGTAAAATTCAAACTGCGATGATTATTATCGCGGCTTTATTAGAAGGTTTAGCATTTGCTGCTTTAATCTTAGGAAAATAATAAAGAGAAAAATAACAGCATCTTTAACGGTTGGTTAAAGATGTTGTTACTTTTAAAAAAGAAATTAAATATTTAATATAATTATAAAATGGATAAGTTAATTAACGATTTTTCATTCGGGTTATTCTTCTGGCAGGCTTTAATCTTGGTAATATTAATTTTACTTTTAGTAAAATTTGCTTGGAAACCAATTATGGAATCTATTACTGCAAGAGAAGAAGGTATTAAAAATGCATTGCTTTCTGCTGAAAATGCAAAGAGAGAAATGGAAAATTTACAAGCTGATAATCAAAGAATTTTGAATGAAGCTCGTGCAGAACGTGACGCGATGCTTAAAGAAGCTCGTGAAATGAAAGAGAAAATGATTGCTGATTCTAAAAACGAAGCACAAGAAGCGGGTCAAAAAATGATCGAGCAGGCTAAAGCTGCTATCGAAAGTGAAAAAAATGCTGCTATGGCTGAATTGAAATCTCAGGTTTCAACTTTATCATTAAGCATCGCTGAAAAATTATTGAAAGAAGAATTATCTAACAAAGAATCGCAGACTAAATTAGTTGAGAAAATGTTGGGTGACGTAAAGTTAAACTAAGATTATGGCAAGTACAAGAGCAGCAATTCGTTATGCAAAAGCAATTCTGGACTTAGCAAACTCTAAAGGTGTTGCCGAAGCTGTCAATAACGATATGAAATCAATTGCATCTGCAATTGAAAATAATACAGAACTGAGTACATTTATTCAAAATCCAACAACAACTGTTGAAGTAAAAGAAAGTGCTCTTTTAGAAGTTTTCGCAAATGTAAATGGAGTAACAAAAGGATTGTTTCATTTATTATTTGAAAACAAAAGATTTGAAATTCTAGATGCAATTGCAGTAGAATACAATAAATTATTTGATGAAAGTAATGGGGTTGAAGTAGCAAAAGTTACAACTGCAATTCCTATGGATGCTGCATTAGAAGCTAAAGTTTTAGCTAAAGTTGCAACATTATCAGATAAGAAAATTACAATTGAAAATATCGTAGATCCTTCAATCATTGGCGGATTTATTTTAAGAATAGGTGATAACCAATACAATGCTTCTGTTGCAAACAGATTACAAGTATTAAAAAGAGAGTTAAGTAATTAGTTTTATAACACAAAAAGTGTCTAAATTATAAATTAAGATGGCGGAAATCAAACCTGCTGAAATTTCAGCAATATTAAGAAAGCAAGTAGAAGGTTTTGAATCTGGTGCTACGCTAGAGGAAGTAGGAACAGTACTTCAAGTTGGAGACGGTATTGCTCGTGTTTACGGGCTGTCTAATGTACAATATGGTGAGTTAGTAGAATTTGATAACGGTATGGAAGGTATCGTATTGAATCTAGAAGAGGACAATGTTGGGGTGGTACTTTTAGGACCTTCAACTGGAATTAAAGAAGGATCTACTGCAAAAAGAACTCAGCGTATTGCTTCTCTTAAAGTAGGTGAGCAAATGGTAGGACGTGTAGTTAATACTCTTGGTTTTCCAATTGATGGAAAAGGACCAATTGGCGGAGACTTATACGAGATGCCTTTAGAAAGAAAAGCACCTGGTGTTGTATTTCGTCAGCCGGTAACTGAACCATTACAAACTGGAGTAAAAGCAGTTGATGCTATGATCCCGGTAGGTCGTGGACAGCGTGAGCTTGTAATTGGTGACCGTCAAACAGGTAAATCAACTGTTTGTATCGATACAATCTTAAATCAAAAAGAATTTTACGATGCAGGAAAACCTGTATTCTGTATATATGTTGCAATTGGACAAAAAGCTTCAACTGTAGCAGGAATCGCAAAAATGTTAGAAGAAAAAGGAGCAATGGCTTATACAGTTATCGTTGCTGCTAACGCTTCTGACCCAGCTCCAATGCAGGTTTATGCTCCATTCGCGGGTGCTGCAATTGGTGAGTACTTTAGAGATTCAGGTCGTCCAGCACTTATAGTGTATGATGATTTATCTAAACAAGCTGTTGCTTACCGTGAGGTTTCTCTTTTATTAAGAAGACCACCGGGACGTGAGGCTTACCCTGGAGACGTTTTCTACTTACACTCTCGTTTATTAGAGCGTGCTTGTAAAGTAATCGCTGACGATGGTATCGCTAAAAACATGAACGATTTACCAGAATCTATTAAGCCAATCGTAAAAGGTGGTGGTTCGTTAACTGCATTACCAATTATCGAAACTCAGGCTGGTGACGTTTCTGCATATATCCCAACAAACGTAATCTCGATTACAGATGGTCAGATTTTCCTTGATGGAGATTTGTTCAACTCTGGGGTTCGTCCTGCAATTAACGTAGGTATCTCTGTATCTCGTGTTGGGGGTAATGCTCAAATTAAATCAATGAAAAAAGTTTCTGGAACTTTAAAATTAGATCAGGCTCAATTCCGTGAATTAGAAGCTTTCGCTAAATTTGGTTCTGACTTAGATTCTGTTACATTAAACGTAATTGAAAAAGGAAAAAGAAACGTTGAAATCTTGAAACAAGGTTTAAATGATCCTTATACAGTTGAAAATCAAGTAGCGATTATCTACGCTGGTTCTAAAAACTTATTAAGAAACGTACCTGTTGAAAAAGTAAAAGAATTTGAAGCTGATTTCTTAGCTTACTTAAACAGTAAACACAAAGATACACTTAACGCTTTGAAAGCTGGTAAATTAGATGACGCTATTACTGACGTTATCGAAAAAGCAGCAAAAGAAATTTCAGCAAAATATAACTAATTAGATAATTGGTAAATTAGATAATTAGAAAATGCGAAGTCATTATTCTAATTATCTAATTTTCAAATTGTCACATTTTCTAATTAATAGATGGCAAATTTAAAGGAAATCCGTAATAGAATTACTTCCGTTTCATCGACGATGCAGATTACATCGGCTATGAAAATGGTTTCTGCTGCAAAGCTTAAGAAAGCACAAGATGCAATCACTGCGATGCGCCCTTATGCCGAGAAATTAACGGAGTTGCTGCAAAATCTTTCTGCTACACTTGAAGGTGAAGTTGGAGGAGCTTACACAACACAACGTGAAGTAAAAAAAGTATTGCTTGTTGCTATAACTTCAAACAGAGGTTTATGTGGTGCATTCAATTCAAATGTTATTAAAGAGATTAAAAATCGTACAGATTTTTATGCAGGAAAACAAGTTGACGTTTTTGCTATTGGTAAAAAAGGAAACGATGCTTTAAGCAAAACTCATAAAGTTCACGGTCACCATAATGCAATTTTTGATCATTTAACTTTTGAGAATGTTGCCGGAATTGCAGATAATTTGACTGAAAAATTCTTATCTGGAGAATATGACAAAATCGAATTAATCTACAATCAATTTAAAAATGCTGCTACGCAGATTGTTCAAACTGAGCAGTTTTTACCGTTAGCACC
The DNA here is from genome assembly GCF_039539785.1 of Flavobacterium ginsengiterrae. NCBI lineage: Bacteria > Pseudomonadati > Bacteroidota > Flavobacteriia > Flavobacteriales > Flavobacteriaceae > Flavobacterium > Flavobacterium ginsengiterrae. The sequence continues at coordinate 656,994 of NZ_BAABDU010000003.1, forward strand.
AATTAAATCTGATGCATTAGTATCTGCTGGAGATTATATTTTTGAACCTTCAAAAGAAGAAATTGTTTTGACTTTAATTCCTAAGTCTTTAAAAACACAATTATATAAAGGTATTCGTGATTCATTTGCTTCTGAGCATGGAGCGCGTATGACAGCAATGCACAAAGCAACTGATAACGCAACTGAATTAAGAAACCAATTAAAATTAACTTACAACAAAGCACGTCAGGCTGCTATTACAAACGAGATCTTAGAGATCGTAGGTGGAGCAGAAGCTTTGAATGGATAATTAATTCATTGATACATAAAAAAAATAGCCGGTAAAAATTTTTACCGGCTATTTTTTTTGGAAGTTTTTTCTTTTTTAAGAATATCTATAAACAAGAAAGTTTATAAAATGGTGATTCTCAATTTACCCAAAATTGAGAATCAATACCATTTTATAAAATTATTGACACAGATTTTATCACTCTGTTGCTTTGTCTTTCATGGGAACAAACTAGCTTTATCAATCCCAATGCTCTGTTTTTTTGAGGGTTACATTTCAGCAGAATCAATCCCTGTGCTTTGTCTTTTGTGGGAACAAACTAGCTTTATTAGTCCCAATGCTTAGTTTTTTTGTAAGGGTTACATTTTAGCTAACTTCAATCCCTTTATGCTTTGTCTTTTATGGGAACAAACAAGCTTTATTAGTCCCAGTGCTTCCTTTTTTATAAGGGTTGTATTTAGCTTTCTCAATCCCTGTGAAGCAAATTTAAGAAAACACTGTCTAAAAAAAGTTATATAATTTTTGCCTCGGATTTATATATTTCACATGTGTAATGAAAAAATGGGTTGAAAAGTTAAAAACCTAATAAATCTTGCCTAAAACAATAAAATTATTATAAATGTAATGATTGAATTCTTTTGAAATCGATATTACCACTTGTATTATAAAACCAAAGTATTCTTTCAAATATTTTAATAGACTTATTACATTAACTAATTTTTCTGAATTTATTATTCACATTTTAATAAATAATTTTTAATTAAAAGACTAAGCGTAAATATTTCTTAAAATCTTTTAGCAATAATCCTTTTTATTTTTAATATTATTTTTTTATTATTTATAAAAATTGAAAGAAAATATTTGTTTTTTTATTCTCTAAAATTAATATTTAATATAAAAAATACTACATTTGCTCTTTGTGTTCTTGCTTTTTCCATTAAACAAGATTCAGCACAAAATTTTAGAAAAAATGATTTAAGATTATGGCAAAAGAAGATTTTAACTGGAAAAGCCTTTTTATAAATGATGAGGGAAATAATAAGTCTGAAAAAGAGGTAATTAAGAATGTGCAGGATTCATTTCCTGTAGACACTGACAATAGGTTTCCTGAAACTACATATTCAACATCTGAAGAAAATAAATCAAATCATTTTTTGAAAGAGGTAATCGAGGTTTATGATAAAGGTTTTGAATCATTGAACCTTGAAGGTTTTGATTTTTTTGAATTATATAAATCTGTTGTAGCAGTAGGAATTACAAATCCGCAAAGTTATCAGATGGCTTTTACAATGGGAAAAACCATACAGCCAAATTTAGATAAAGATTTTCTTTTACAGAAAGCTAGCTTTTATGTAACTGAAATAGAAAAAGTCTACGCAAAATACGATGCTGCGGGGAAAGCTAAAAAATCAGAATTGGATAATAATATTACAAAAGAGAAATATAATTTATCCAAAAAGATTTCTGAATTAGAAACTAATATCAATGTATTACAGAAAGAATTAGAATCTAAAAAAACCGAGCTTCAAAAAATTGATCCCGTAAATATGGAACAGCTTTCTGAAATACAATTGAAAATGGAAGCAAACGATTTAGCAAAACAAAGAATATTAAACTCAATAAATACTGTCATAACAGGAATTAATCAATATTTATAATGGATAATAAATTCGAACAAGAAAAAAACACTCTTTTATCATTACCAATTTTAAAACATTTTGATGAATCAAAGGGAGAAATTGCTTTGAAATCTGATGTATTAAAGAAAGGTGAAAAATCTTTATTTCTTGCTCTGGCAATTGGTTTATTAGGAATTGGCGGTTATTTAGTTTGGACTTATATAATTCCGCCATTATTTACGATGCTTGGTCAGGCAATAGCTTTGTCTGCCACGGGAGTTTTTTTAGTGTTTTTAATCATGATGTATCCTGTTATTATGAAAGGATTGCGTTTTGCAACAAGAAACATTCATAAAGCATTGATACAAAGCGATCCGTTTAATGAACTGGAAGAGCAAAAGCAAAAGATGATTAAAAACCGCGAAGTTTTTAAAAACACAAAAGCAAAACTGAAAGGCTTGAAAAATGAAATGGAAGTTGAGGCCAATAAATCTGAAAAAGAAGCAAAGTCATTTCAAGAAGAAGTTTTAAGCTTACAGCGTCAGTCTGAAAGGCTTAAATCTTCTATGGATGAAATGGTAAAAGTAAACGGTGTTGCAGCGAAAGATACAGATGAATATGTGGCTTTGCAAAGTGAGCTGGCTAGAAAATTAAGTGACTCACAAAGAATTTCAACCCAATACGAACAAAGTAAAAGCTTCATCCAAAAATATGGTGTTCGTGCGAATGTATTAGGAAAAATGGATCGAAAACTAACATTAGCAGGAACTGCAATTGATATAAAAATTGCCGATTTTGATGCCACTGTTACCATGCTTCAAAAAGAATATGAGTTTGCTAGAAATGCCAAAGAAGCAACAGAAAGTGCCAAAAGTGCTATGATGTTTACAAAAGACTGGGAACTAGAATATGCGCTTGAAGTAGTAACATCAACAATTGCTCAGGATATTGCCAAAACTTCAGAAAATCTGATAGACATTGATGCATTAACGTCTAAATATTCTGTAGATAATGATGAATTATATTCAAGATTAGATTCGCTGGCTGACGAAATTAAAACAGGAGACAATACAATACCAGATTCAACAAAATATTCAAGTCAAAATTATAAAATGACTAAAGAAGACAAACTCTCAAGTGGTGGATTTGGGGATATTTTTTAACACATTAATTTAATTTTAAAACTAAAATGGGAAAAATTTTAAGAACAGCAAAATTAACAACACTCTCAGAACTGATAATTGTAGTGGGTGTAATTGGTGTCATTTTGGGAGGAATCTATTATTTATCTCCAGGAATTAAAACAGCTGTTTCAAAACAATTATCAGGAATTGATCTTAATTCGACAGATGTAAATAATGTTACAAATGCTCAAAAAATAGCACTTCCGTCTACAGAATTATCAACAGAAGTTTCAAATAAACCTTTAGTAAGAATTGCTGCTTATGCATGGAATGCACAATCGGGAATTATTGTTTCTAATGGAGGACCAAAAACCACTAAAGGTTCGTTGATGGAAAAAAATGGAGTTAATCTTGAGATTGTTCGTCAAGACTGGCTTTCGGAACTTCGTAATATGCAAATGAAATTTATTGAAGAATTTGATAAAGGTGAAGCTTTTCCAAATTCAGACAAAAGCGCTTTTGCTGTTATTATTATGGGAGATGGAGCGCCTTTTTATATTAGCTCAGTTCAAAAATCTTTAAACGAGAAATACGGAAAAGATAAATACCATTTGCAAGTTATGGGGGCTGTTGGTATGAGTTATGGAGAAGATAAATTAATTGGTCCTCCAAACTGGAAATCGGATCCAAAATCTATGAAAGGTTCTGTTATATCTGCAGTTTTGGGTGATGGTGACTGGGTTACAACAGTTAACTATTGTTTTGCAAACGGATTGAAAGTAAATCCGGATCCGACGACATACGATGCAGAAGCTGTTAATATTTATCCGTCAGAAAATGATGACTATATTAAATCTGCAGAAGAGTTGATTAAATCGCAAACCACAGGATGGACGGTAACGCTTAAAGAAGTTGTCAACGGAAAGCTGACAGGAAAAAATGTAAATAGAAAAATCGATGGATGTGCAACTTGGACTCCAGGTGATAAAACAGTTTTTGACAGATTATCTGGTTTTGTTGATATTGCTTCAACAAAAGAATTTAATAATCAAATGCCAACCACTATTATTGGAGTTAAAGAATGGGCAGAAAAAAATCCGGAAATTGTTTCTAACATTTTAAAATCTTCACTTACAGCTTCTAATCAAATGAAAAATTATGAAGACTGGAAAGTAAGAGCCTCGCAGGCAGTTGCTGATACCTATAAATTAGAAACTCCAGAATATTGGTACAAAATGTTTAAAGGACAGCAAGGAACTAAAAATGGATTGACCTACAATATGGGAGGTTCAAAAGTTTTTAATTATGCCGATGCTATGCAATACTACGGATTGACAGATGGAGTTAATAGATATAAATCTGTTTATAATCAAGTTTCTGGATATTTAACAGAACTAAACCCTTTTGGATTTAATGAAAATGTGGGTGCAGTTGTTCCTTATGATCAAGCGGTAAACTTATTTTTCTTAAAGAATATTAACGATATAGAGTCTACTTCTGCAGACAAAGCAGATTATAGTTCTCAAGCAACAGAAGTATTAGCTTCAGGAGAATGGAAGATTAATTTTAATACAGGAAGTGCTGAAATTTCTAACACATCGAGTAGAGAAGTTGAAAAGATTTATAATCTTTTAGTTCAGGCAGAAAACACAAAAGTTACTGTAGTTGGTCATACCGATAATATAGGAAATCCAGATTCTAATTTAGCTTTATCAAAAAGCAGAGCAGAAGCGGTTGTAAACTATTTAAAACAAAAAGGTATTCCTGCAAACCGTTTTCAGCTTGTAGATGGAAAAGGACAGAATGACCCAATTGGAGATAATAATACTCCAGCTGGAAAAGCACTAAACAGACGTGTGGTAATTACTTTCTTAAAATAATAATTTTAAAAAAGGCGGTCTCAGTAGACCGCCTTTATATTAATATGATAAAAATTTTAACGCCCTTTGAAAAAATATCAAAACTAAACAAAACACTCATTTTAACAGGGTGGTTGGTTCTTTTGATAATTATTTGGTTTGTAGGAACATCTGGTGAAAAACATTTGTTTCCGTCTCCAAGTCAAGTTTTAACAGGATTTAATGAATTGTATAATGAAGGTTTGGTCGTTCATGTTTTCAATTCTTTAAAATTGTGTTTTATCTCGATTTTTCTTGCAACAATAATCTCATTAGTATTAGCGTATTCATGGCCGATTCCATTATTAAAATCGGTTTCAGAATTCGTTACTAAATTTAGGTTTCTTCCTTTTACCGGACTTTCATTTTATATCACAATGGTCATTCACGAAGCCAGAATGATGCAGGTTTGGATTTTAGTTATTTTCTTGACTACCTTTTTAACGACTTCATTAATTGCAGTAATTAAAGATATTCCGCAGGAAGAATTTGATCATGCCAAAATGTTAAAATGCACAAGGTTAGAAGTGCTTTGGCAAGTTATTATTCTGGGCAGACTAGATTATGTAATTGATGTAATCAGGCAAAATCTTGCTATAACCTGGATGATGCTGGTTACTGTAGAATCTATTGTGGTCGCCTCTGGCGGTTTAGGATTTCTAATAAAAAATTCGGATAAATTCATGAATACCGGACGAATTATAGCACTACAAATTATCATTTTATTGATAGGACTAGGATTAGATTCTGGAATCAATTTTTTAAGAAAAGCCATATTTAGATATTCAAAAATATAAGCATGAAATACGAATTTAAAGAAACACTTTTATATGTTGAAAATCTGAGTGTTGCCTACGATGATACCGTTATTATAAAAGATATAAATCTGATCGAAAAAGATGTTGTTCGCGAAAATGTAGATTGTACAGGACAGGTTGTTGCTTTTTTAGGAAGATCAGGAAGAGGAAAATCCACTTTTTTTAAAGCACTTACAGGTTTGATTCCGTCAACAGCGGGAAAAATTTTGATTAGAGATTTTGAAAACAAAGAACCTAATGCTGCAAAACCAGTAAAAGAAGGAGACATTGGTTTAGTAGATCAGAAGTATACCTTGTTTAGACACAAAACGGTTACCGAGGCATTAAAATTTTCTTTGAGAAAAACAACGCTTGCGGCGTCTGAAAAAGATTCTAAAATAAAACAATATTTAAAAGAATGGGGATTAGAAAATTGTGCACACAAATATCCTAACGAACTTTCTGGAGGACAAAGACAAAGAACTGCCATTATCGAACAGTTATTTTCATCAGATCAATTTATTGTTTTAGACGAACCATTTTCGGGATTAGATGTTGGAAATATCCAGGAAGTAAAAAAAGCATTTGATTTATTAGGACAATCATCCGAAGTAAATACCGTAATATTTTCTACGCATGATATAGACTTAGCTATAGAATTGGCACAAACCATTTACATAATTGGGTATCCAACAATTGATGGGAAATTACAGAATTACGGAACGATTGTCGCTAAATACGATCTAAGAGAAATGGGCTTGGCATGGAGAGATTATTGTGAAGATCATTTAAAATTGTCAAAAGAAATTATTCATCAAATGATGATTTCGTAAACGGATTGTTTATCAAAAAATAAGAGCCAATGTCTATTATAGAAGAATCTTTCTTATCTCTAAAAAAATATTTGCAGTTAAATACCAATGAAGCCGTTTTTACGGCTTCATTTATTAATGATCTTTATAAAGAAACGAATCGGGTTCTGGAAATATGTAAAGTGCTAAATCAAGATGCAGATTTTGTTGATAAAATAAACATGCAGGTTTCTACTACTTCTTCGGGATTATGGCTTAAGGCGGAACATTTTTTTCTCTCAGATATCATTAAAATATTTGATAATGAGGCTGAAAGAAAAACCGAAAAAGCACAATTTGTTTTAGCCTATTATTACGATGCGCTCCGTAATAACCACTTTGCAGATGCAAATTCGGTAAATGGATTAAATCAATTGGTTTTTACAAATGAATTTAAAAGTCATTTATTAAAAATTAAAAAAGAGAACAAAGTATCTTATATAAACGAACAGCCGAATCAGTATTTATTGCCTGAAATTTTAGCAGAAAACAAGAACAGTAAACTTCAGGAAATTTTACAGTTTTATCAAAATTTCTTTCTTTTTGCTTTTGATCGAAAATTAGAAAGTTCAAATGTTTTGGCTGCTTCTTTAAATCAAAAAGATATTCCTCGAAGTGAAAAAACGGAAGATATTCCAGAAGAAGATTCGTTAGAAAAAGTCTTAGAAGAACTAAATCTTTTAATAGGTTTGAAAGAAGTAAAGCAAGATGTTGCCGAGCTGATAAACTTATTAAAAATACAAAAGAAAAGATCGGAGCAAGGTCTAAAAAATGTCGACATAACATTGCATACCGTTTTTCTAGGACCTCCGGGAACGGGAAAAACTTCTGTTGCAAGATTGTTAAGCCGAATCTTTAAGCATTTAGGATTTTTATCAAAAGGGCAAATGTTTGAAACAGATAGAGAAGGTTTGGTTGCTGGTTATGTTGGACAAACCGCGGCAAAAGTTGATAACGCGGTAAAATTAAGTCTTGGCGGTGTTTTATTTATTGATGAAGCCTATGCATTGACACAAAATCTTACAGGAAATGATTACGGAACAGAAGCCGTAAATACTTTAATAAAAAGAATGGAAGATCATCGTAATGATTTGGCTGTTATTGTGGCGGGATATACAGAGCCGATGCAGCTTTTTATTGAATCGAATCCAGGTTTGAAATCCCGATTTAATAGGTATTTCCATTTTCAACATTTTACACCAGCCGAATTATTTCAAGTTTTCGAATCGTTTTGTAAAAAATCTGATTTTATAGTTTCTGTAGAAGCCAAAGAAAAATTGACAGATACTTTTGAGTTGTTGTATTCTGAAAAAGATGAAACCTTTGGAAATGCAAGAGTAGTGAGAAATCTATTTGAAAAATGTGTTCAAAATCAAGCGAATAGAATTGTGAAATTGAAGAAAATCAATCAGAAAACATTGAAAATATTTTTGGAAGAAGACATTCCTGAACCCAAAGAAACACAGAAAAGAATAGCTTTTAACATCTCTAATGATGCTTGATTTAGAAGTAAAAATCTAAAAAAGAGATTAAAAACAGATCAAATTTAATATTTTAAATTCGATCTGTTTTTTTTTAAGTAATTTTGAATCCTATTTTAGGATGATGGAATTACGAGAACTTACCACAATACAAGAAATGCTGGATCAAATAGAAACGATTAGATTTCTATACCCTAATATAACGATAGAAAAATACGAATCGTATCTTTCGGAAATGATTCCTCATAATTACACCCAAATTGCAGTTTTCGAAAATGAAGTTTGTCTGGGAATTACCGGATGCTGGTCTGCTACAAAATTATGGACAGGAAAATACCTCGAAATAGATAATTTTGTTGTAAATCCGGAACATCGCTCAAAAGGAATTGGAAAAATGCTTACTGATTTTGTAGAACAAAAAGCTAATGATTTAGGTTGCAGCAGTATTGTTCTAGATGCTTTTACAGGAAATTTTGGAGCACATCGATTTTATTACAATCAAGGATATGCACCAAAAGGTTTTCATTTTGTAAAAGTTTTAGATGAAAAAAAATTAACGCAATAAAAATTGAACTAACTTTTTTATTGAATCTTTAAAAACATCAATAAAACCAAAGAATTGGTTATTTTTGTTTTCCGAACTTTATTACTAATTATTTTGGGATTATATAAAAATCTATTTAAACAGACCGCTATTTATGGACTGGCAACCGTTTTACCGCGAATGCTGAGTTTTTTATTGGTTAGATTATATACAGGCATTTTACCAACGGCTGAATATGGCGAAGTTTCGATTGTTTTATCTTGGATGGTTTTCTTTAACGTGGTTCTTTCATACGGTATGGAAACTGCTTTTTTTAGATTTTACAGTGCCGAAGAAGATAAGAAAAATGTTATCGCAACTTCTACAATATCAATATTCTGGTCATCGATTGGATTTTTATTTGCGGCTTTAATTTTTAGAAATACTCTGGCAAACTGGGCCGAAGTCGATGCGCAATATATTACCTATTCGGTTTGGATTTTAGTTCTCGATGCATTGGTTTTAGTACCTTTTTCTAAGCTGAGAGCCAACCAGAGACCTATGGTTTATGCTGCTATTAAAATAGGAAATGTAGTAATCAATTTACTACTGAACATTTTCTTTTTAATGTATCTTCCTAAACTGGCAGCTTCACATCCAAATTCAGTTTGGGATAATTTATATATAGAAAATTTCCAGATTGCGTATATTTTCATTGCCAATTTACTGGCGAGTTTAGCCACTTTTATAGTTCTGTCTCCAAATTATCTTTCGCTTGGAAGAAAATTTGATCCCGTACTTTGGAAAAAAATGATGAAATACGGTCTGCCAATTCTTGTTGCCGGACTTGCTTTTGCGGTTAACGAACATTTCGATAAAATCTTGCTAGGATATCTTCTTCCTGAAAACTTAGCAAAATCTGAAGTTGGAGCCTATTCTGCATGTTATAAATTAGGATTATTTATGGTTCTTTTTGCAACAGCATTTAGATTAGGAATTGAGCCTTTCTTTTTTAGCCATGCAAAAAATGAAAAAGCACCTCAGACTTATGCCGTAATTACAAAATATTTTGTCATTTTTGGATCACTTATTTTATTAAGCGTTATTGTTTTTGCAGACGTTTTAAAATTCTTATTGCTTGACAATAAGTCCTATTGGGAAGCAATGAAAGTAGTGCCATTAATTATTTTGGCAAACTTCTTTTTAGGAATTTACAACAACCTTTCGGTTTGGTATAAACTTACAGACAAAACAAAAATAGGTGCTTATATTTCAATAGTCGGCGCTATTGTAACCCTGCTTTTAAATTACTTTTTAATTCCAAAATACAGTTATTACGGATCAGCAATTGCGACTATATCAGCTTATGGAAGTATGATGTTAATATCCTATGTTTTAGGAAACAAATATTATCCAATTCCTTATGATATGAACAAAATTGGAGCGTATTTAGGAATTTCAATTTTATTTTCGGCTATTTCATTTTATGGATTTAGAGAAAATTATTTCGTTGGAATTCCGTTATTATTAGCTTTCATGTATTTTGTTTATCACAACGAAAAAGACACGATCAAAGGAATTATGAATAGAAAGTAAGGTGCTTTTTTAATCTTTAAAATAAAAAATGAAAATTCAAATTATCAATAAATCGCAGCACGATTTACCAAATTACGAAACTATCGCATCTGCAGGAATGGACTTGCGTGCCAATATTACTGAACCAATTACGTTAAAACCTTTAGAAAGAACGATTGTAAAAACGGGACTTTTTATTGAACTTCCAATTGGTTACGAAGCGCAGGTCAGACCAAGAAGCGGATTGGCAGCAAAAAAAGGAGTAACGGTTTTAAATTCTCCTGGAACTGTCGATGCTGATTACAGAGGTGAAATAGGAGTCATTTTGGTAAATTTATCAAATGAAGAATTTGTAATCGAAAACGGAGAAAGAATTGCACAGTTAATTATCGCCAAACACGAAAGAGCAGAATGGATTGAAGTTGAAGAACTTTCTGAAACTTCGAGAGGAGAAGGCGGTTTTGGAAGTACAGGAGTTAAATAAATTTTTGAGTCAAAGTCCCAGTTTGACGGTATAAATTTCTCCTGATTTTAAAAATTAAAACTTGAACTAAACCAAATAGAAGATTTTCAAATCTTCACACATTAAATAGATATTACATGAAAATAATCGTCCCAATGGCAGGTCGCGGATCAAGACTACGACCTCATACTCTAACAGTTCCAAAACCATTAATTCCTGTTGCAGGAAAATCTATAGTACATCGTTTAGTAGAAGATATCGCTAAAATATTAAAAGAACCAATTGAAGAAGTGGCTTTTATTCTTGGCGACGAAGCATTTTTTGGAGCTGATTTAGTAGCAAGTCTTGAAGATTTAGCAAAAGGTCTTGGAGCAAAAGCGTCTATATATCGTCAGGATTTACCTTTAGGAACTGGTCACGCAATTATGTGTGCCAAAGATTCTTTGTCTGGACCTGCAGTTATTGCTTACGCCGATACTTTAATCAGAGCTGATTTTGAATTAGATCCATCTGCCGATGCTGTAATCTGGGTTAAACAAGTAGACCAGCCAGAAGCTTTTGGAGTTGTAAAATTAAATCAGAATAATGAAATTATAGAGTTGGTTGAAAAGCCAAAAGAATTCGTAAGCGATTTAGCTGTTATTGGAATTTACTATTTCAAAGAAGTAGGCGATTTGAAAAAAGAACTTCAGGGAGTTTTAGATAACAACATTCAAAACGGAGGAGAATACCAAATCAACGACGGAATCAAAGCCATGATGGCAAACGGTAAAGTTTTTAAAACCGGAAGCGTTGACGAATGGATGGACTGCGGAAACAAAGATGTTACGGTAGAAACGAATAGCAGAATGTTAGGCTTTTTGCATAATGACGGAGAACATTTAGTAGATCAAAATGTTACTTTAGAAAATTCAACAATCATTCCGCCATGTTTTATTGGAGAAAATGTTGTCCTGAAAAATACAACTGTAGGACCAAATGTTTCAATAGGAAAAGGCTGTCATGTAACCGACAGTAATATTAAAAATAGCTTAATACAAACGTTTTCTCAGATAAAAAATGCTAACTTAGATAATGCAATGATTGGAAATCATGTAAGTTATGATGGAAAATTTACAAGCATAAGCATTGGAGATTACTCAGTTTTAGAATAAAAAACTTAGAAAATCAGATTCGTTTTGTATAAAATGAAATCATAGATAAAGATGAAAAAAGGTGTTTTGGTAATTTTATTTTTGGCTTTTTTGAGCAGTTCAGTTTCGGTTTTTGCACAGACAGAACCCGAAGATATTGCTTTGGCTCCAGATGAATATCAAGATGCTTTTTACGAATCTTTAAAACAAAAAGGAATCGAAAATTACGATAAAGCAATTGCATCATTAGAAAAATGTATCAAGATAAAACCTTCTGATGCAGTCGCTTATTTCGAATTAGGGAAAAACTATCTGGCATTAAAAGAATATCAAAATGCTCAAACGGCATTTGAAAAAGCAACGCAGTTAGATCCAAAAAACAAATGGTACTGGTTAGGAATTTACGATGTAAGTTTTGAGACCAAAAATTATTCTCTGGCAATAGAAACCATTCAAAAAATTATTGTTTTTGATGAAGAATATAAAGACGATTTAATATCGCTTTATATGCTTACCAATCAATATGATAAAGCTCTTACAGCAATTAACGAAATGAATGATAAATTTGGAAAATCATCAGATCGTGAAATATACAAAAGCCAGATTTTATCGCAGGGAAAATATCAAAATGCAGAAATTGCTAATTTGATAGACCAAATCAAAAAAAATCCAAAAGAAGAATCCAATTATGTAAATCTGATTTTTTTATATTCAAAATCAGATGAAACAGACAAAGCTGTCGATGTTGCAAAACAATTGGCAAAAGAAATTCCAAACTCAGAATGGGGACAGGTTAGTTTGTTTAAAACCTATTTAGACGCTAATCAGGCTGATAAGGCAATTAAGTCTATGAATGTAATTTTGTCAAGTTCAAAAATAGATTCAAAAATAAAACACAGAACTTTAAACGAGTTCTTGATTTATGTAAATAAAAACCCGCAGTACGCGCCAGAATTAGAAAAAGCAATTTCTTATTTTGATAACGACAAACAAGTTGATGTTGCCAAAGAAATAGGAAAATTTTATCATAGCAAAAACCAGTTTGAAAATGCCATTAAATATTATGAAAAAGATTTAGCAGCAAATTCAGATACAGACAGAGAAACCAATATGCTTTTGCTGGAGGCATACAGCCAGGCAAAACAATATGCACCCATGACAAAACGTGCCATGACAATGATCGAAGTTTATCCAAGTCAGCCCCAGTTTTATTACTATGCAGGATTGGGAAGCAATCAGTTACAGCAATTTAAAAATGCAAAAACCGTTTTAGAAATGGGACTTGATTATGTGGTTGATGACAAAAAATTAGAAGCAAATTTTAATATTCAATTGGGCGAAGCATATAATGGATTGGGAGATGCCAAGAAAAAAGAGGAATACTTTTTGAAGGCAAATGAATTATTAAAAAAGAAATAAGGAGAAAACACGATGAAAAAATATATAATTATAGCAGCAATGTCGGTTTTAGTGATTTCATGTAAATCCAAATCAGCAGCTGTACAAAACAGTAATACAACAGAAGTTGTCGCAAAAAAAGACAATAAAGCAATAGAAAAGCATTACGAAAACAAATTAGATTTCAAGACTTTATATATTAAAGCGGCAGCAAAATATTCTGATGAAAAACAAAATCAAAATGTTACTGCCGAGATACGAATAGAGAAAGACAAACAAATCCTGATCAGTGTTCGATTCTTAGGAATTACAATGGCAAAAGCTTTAATAACACCATCAGCAGTAAGTTATTACGAAAAAATAAACAGTACATATTACGAAGGCGATTTTACTAGTTTAAGCAAATGGCTTGGAACAGATTTAGATTATACTAAAGTTCAAAACTTGCTAGTTGGTGAAGCTTTTGATGATTTAAGAGAAGGAAAATATACGCAGACTATTGTAGAAAATCTTTTCCGTCTTGAAGATGAAAAAGATCAAAACATAAAGAAAGCATTTTATTTAGATCCTGAAAAATACTTAGTTCAGAAAGAAGAAATTTCACAGCCATCTGAAAACAGAAAATTAGAGATTAATTATTCGGATGCTAAAACATATAATCAAGGAACGATTCCAACAACATTGGTTATAAATGCAATACAGCCAAAAGGCACAACCAATATTAATTTAAATTACAATAATATTTCATTTAACGAAGAACTTTCTTTTCCATACAGCGTGCCAAGCGGGTATAAAAAAGTTTTAATTAAGTAAATTTGCAAAAATATAAATAGAAAGATGCCAAAATTTCTCCTAAGCCTAATTTTTGTTTGTGCCACGACTTTTGTCTGGGCGCAGGATTCGCAGCAAGAAAAACTTGAACAGCGCAAAGCGCAGATTCTTCAGGAAATAAAAGACAACGAAAAAATGCTGCAATCTGTAAGGAAAAAAGAAAAATCAGCGGTAAACGAATATTTAATTCAGGCAAATAAAATCAAGCTCAAAGAAAAATTGATTAATACAACTGCAAAGCAGGAAAAAGTATTAAGCAATGATATGTATATAAATCAGGTTCAGGTAAATAAGCTAAAAAAAGAGCTTGCAGTTTTAAAAGAAGACTATGCAAAAATGATTTTAAAATCATATAAAAGCCGTTCTGAACAAAGTAGAGCAATGTTTATTTTGTCTTCCGAAAGTTTTTTACAGGCATACAAAAGAGCACAATATTTAAAGCAGTATACAAATTTCAGAAAAAACCAAGGTTTAGAAATTCAAACAAAAACGGCACAATTAGTTGACTTCAATACCAAATTAGACGGGCAAAGAAAGGTTAAGAAAAAGATTATTGCCGAAAACGAAAAAGAAAAACAAGGTTTAGAAGTAGAGAAAAAAGAGCAGCAAAAACTCGTTAATGCACTTAAGAAAGATAAAAACAAAATTGCGGCTGATATTAAATCAAAACAAAGCGAGTCTAAAAGAATCGACAGACAAATTGATCGTTTAATTCGTGAAGCAATTGCCGAAGCAAACAGAAAAGCGGCTGCCGAAAGAGCAAAAGCTAATCCAGGATCAACTGAAACTAAAGCTCCGGTTTCTTCATCAAAAATTGCTTTAACACCAGAAGATAAAGTTTTGGCTGCAGATTTTAAAGCCAACAGAGGAAGATTACCTTGGCCGGTAGAAAAAGGATTTATTTCTCTTGGCTATGGAGATCAGCCTCACCCGCTGCATCCTTCAATTACAGTACACAACTCAGGAGTTGAGATTACAACCGAAGACGGTGCCAGCGCAAGAGCAGTATTTGCCGGAGAAGTTTCGAAAGTTATCGTTTTATCGCCGGTTAATAAAGCAGTTGTAATTCAGCACGGAGATTTCTTTACCGTATATCAAAACTTAAGTTCAGTTTCTGTTAGTCAGGGCGATAAAGTTTCGATTAAACAAAATATTGGAAAAGTTAGAACCAGCGGTGATACAGGAAAAACAATTATCAAATTTTTGATTCTTCAAAATACAACAAATTCCGATCCTGAAAATTGGTTACAAAACAGATAATAAAAAGGGAGCTATTGAGCTCCCTTTTCTTTTAATCATATTGTTCTAAAAAATATCTAATAACATCAGTTGTTGTTACAATTCCTTTTAATTCTCCATTATCTACAACTGGCAGAGCATGAAACTCTTCTTTAGAAAAAATCTCGGCCAGATCTCTTATTATAACATCTGAAGAAACCGTTTTTGGTTTTGAAGTCATAACCTGCGGAATCGTAAGCATTTGCAAAACAGCTTCGTCGCTGCCTTCCTGTCCGTCAAACAAAGCACCAAATGTAAGACGGTTAATATCGGTTCGGCTGATAATACCAACTACCTTTTTTCCGTTAACAACCGGAAGATGTCGGATAGAATTAGCTTTTAGTTTTTCTACAACTTGGGTTAAATCGTCATTTTGATTTACAGTCACCACGCTTTTAGTCATGATGTGACTAATTGGTTCTCTTTTTTTCATAATAGATAAGTTTTATGTTATATCAAATGTGTCAAATATTTCTGATAATTCACATGACCTTTATCATACCACAAGTAATTTTAAAGATGTATAATTAACTAATTAACAAGAAGTTTTTAATGAAGAATGACTTAGAAAAGAAATTTTTAACCTTATAATTTCAAATTCATTCTTAAGTTAATTTGAAATTATGACGATTGAATTTAAAAATAGTATTTTTGCAGTATGGAAACAAATAGACAGAAAAAAATAGGCAGTGTAATTCAGAAAGATCTGGTTGATATTCTGCAGGGTGAAGTGAGAAAAAACGGAGTTAGTAATTTGGTAATTTCGGTATCCAAAGTAAGTGTTACTTCAGATTTATCTGTGGCAACAGTATATTTAAGTATTTTTCCTCAGGAAAAAGCAAAAGAAACATTAGAAGGAATAAAATCAAATACAACTTTAATCAAACATGATTTGTCACAACGTGTGCGTTTGCAATTGCGTCGTGTACCTAATCTGGTTTTCTTTATAGATGACTCTTTAGATTATATTGAAAAAATTGACAATGCTTTAGCAGGAAAAGAAAATCCAATAGAAAACCGTGATCTTTTAGAAAAAAGAAGAAAATCATAAATTGAATTTCCCATTTTACATAGCCAGACGTTATATTTTTAGCCGAAGCAAAAACAACGCTATTAATATCATAAATTACATTGCCAGCATGGGAATCATTGTTGGAACGATGGCTTTGTTTGTGGTTTTATCTGTTTTCAGCGGATTAAAAGTATTTAGTCTTTCATTTACAAACGAAATAGATCCGGATTTAAAACTAACGAGCACATTAGGAAAATCATTTTTTATTTCGCCTCAGCAGGAACAAGAAATAAAAAAAATAAACGGAGTTGCTTCATATACCAAAATTATCGAAGAACGTGTTTTGTTTATTTTTAAAGACAAACAGCATGTTACCTATTTAAAAGGAGTAGACAGTGTTTATCCTGTTGTAAATGATATTAAAAGAAAACTTTTTAATGGCCAGTGGCTCAAACCAGATTCATATCAGGTAGTTATTGGTTACGGCATTGCACAGGATTTTTCGATGGGAATTCTCGATTTTGAAAACCCACTGCAGATTTTTGCTCCAAAACCCGGAAAAGGAGCTATTGAAAATCCTGAAGAAGCTTTTAATAAAACGGATGTTCTTCCGGTTGGAATTTACTCCATCAGTGAAGATTTAGATTCGAAATATGTGTTTGCCGATTTAGGACTAACACAAGAATTATTATTGTACAAACCGAACCAGATTTCGGGAATTGAATTTCATCTTAAAGAAAATGCAGATGAAAACGATGTAAAAAGACAGCTTCAAAATATTTTCAAAAATAAGATCACTTTAAAAAACAGAGCTCAGTTAAACGAGTCTTTATATAAAATGCTCAATACTGAAAATATTGCCGTTTATTTAATATTTACACTCGTAATTATTGTGGCACTTTTTAATTTAATAGGTGCTTTGATTATGATGATTTTGGATAAAAAAGGAAATCTAAAAACCCTTTTTAATCTGGGAACAGAAATAAACGGACTACGAAAAATATTTCTGCTTCAGGGAACTTTACTCAGTATTTTTGGTGGTTTGATAGGCCTTGGATTGGGAATACTTTTAGTAATCTTACAACAGCATTATGAGCTGATTATGATTACTCCAACTCTGGCTTATCCTGTTGTTTTTACATTAGAAAATGTATTGATTGTAATGGCGACAATTGTTTCTCTTGGATTTGCTGCTTCACTTATTGCAAGCAGCCGTGTAAGTAAAAAATTGCTGGATTAATATTTCAGTAAGAAATATTACTTATATTTACCGCCTTAAAAATCTACAGCATATGATTGTTTCTGCCTAATCCTAATTTTATTTTTTTAGAATAATTTAGGATACTTACGTTTTTTACTTTTTAGTTCAGATTTAAATATCTGAGCCAGACTTATCATTTACCCTAACATATCATGACAGAAACATCTATAAAGGAAAGTTTTATTTCCAAAGTTTTTACTACAACAAAACAAGCTTTAAAAGGCGACGAATCATTTGATTATACTTCCGGAAGTATAAAAAAAGCCGTAATTCTATTAGCCATTCCAATGGTTTTAGAAATGATGATGGAATCGGTTTTTGCCTTAGTCGATTTGTATTTTGTTGGTCATTTAGAACACAGCAGTTTTGCTATTCAAACCGTTGGTTTGACCGAATCAGTTTTAACCATTATATATTCTTTGGCCATTGGTATGAGTATGGCTACAACTGCAGTTGTAGCCAGAAGAATTGGCGAAAAAGATCCGGTTGCTGCAGCAAAAGCCGGAATGCAGTCCATTATAATTGCATTTGCAATAAACAGTGTTTTGAGTATTTTCGGAATTATTTTCGCAAAAGATATTTTGATTTTAATGGGTTCTTCCATAGTATCAGCAGAACATGGTTATCGATTTACACAAATTATGATTGGTTCAAGTTTGTGTATTATGCTTTTGTTCCTGATAAATGGAATTTTTCGCGGCGCAGGAAATGCGGCAATTGCCATGAAAAGTCTGTGGATTGCAAATATCTGCAACATTATTTTATGCCCAATTTTAATTAATGGTTTTGGACCAGTTCCGGCTTTTGGATTAATTGGAGCAGCTTTGGCAACCACTATCGGAAGAAGTATTGGAGTTTTATATCAGGTTTATCATTTGTTTTTTGGAAACGGAGTTTTAAAAATCAAAATACCTTATTTCGCTCCAGATTTTACACAAATCAAAGCTTTAATAAAAATTGCGGCTCCCGGAATTTTACAATTTGTAATTGCTTCCTGCAGCTGGATTTTCCTGGCACAATTAGTAGCCACAACAGGAGGCGATCACGGTTCTTCGGGTTATCAGACAGCACTTAGAATTATGATGTTTTTCATACTTCCGGCTTGGGGATTAAGTAATGCTGCAGCAACTTTAGTCGGACAGAATTTAGGAGCCAAACAAATCGATCGTGCCGAAAAATCGGTTTTAACTACAGCAAAATATAGTGTAATTTTTATGGCTTCGATTATGATTATTACATTAGGTTTTAGTAAACCAATTATTTCCTTTTTTATTGATGATAAAATGGATATAATAATTGCTGTGGAAGCTTTGCAAATTATGAGCATAGGATTCATTTTCTACGGAATAGGAATGGTTCTCATTAATACTTTCAACGGAGCAGGCGATACCTGGACACCAACCGGAATTAATTTCTTTGGTTTTTGGCTGTTCCAGATTCCGTTAGCTTATGTATTAGCGAAACATTTTAATATGGGACCAACAGGCGTTTTTATTGCCATTCCGGTTGCAGAAACTGCGATTACTTTGGCTGGAATCTTTTTCTATAAAAGAGGAAAGTGGAAACGGGTTCAAGTATAAATTTGTACAATATTTCCTAAAAATACTCGTTAAGTCTATTTAACCAAAACAATAGATTTATGAAAACGAAAATTAAAATTTTAGCTGTTTTAAGTATAGCAGTGTTAGGATTTATGGCCTTTAAACCATTAGATAAAAAAGTGGTTTTAATCGATGCAGGTCATGGAGGTTACGATGTTGGGAAGGATTTGTATGGATTTGAAGAAAAAGCAATAACAGAAGCCATAGCCAGAAAAATAAAAGAACAAAATAATAATGAAAATGTAGAAATTGTTTTGATTCGTGATGGCGATATGAGTATGAATCTCACAGACAGAGTTACAATAATAAATAAGTTGAAACCTGATTTGGTACTTTCTATACATATTAATGCAAACTCGAATATGAAAGCTAATGGGGTAGGTGCCTATATTTCTTCAAACAAAACATTTTATGATGAGTCTAAAAAAATGGCAGAAATTGCAGTAGACAAAATTACTTCGACAGGAAAGCTTTCAAAAAGGCAAATAAATGAAGCTCCATTTCATATCTTAAAGTATGCAAATTGCAGCATGGTTCATTTAGAAATAGGATTTTTATCAAATGAAAATGATAGAAACTATATTACAAGTGAAGACGGGCAAAATGAAATTGCTTCTAAAATCTTAGAATCATTAAACTAAAATGATTTAAACATAAAAAAAAGACCTTCAATATTGAAGGTCTTTTTTTTATGTTTAAACAAATTCGTATCCTGCATAAACCTGTTCAATTTCTTTCATAATGGCGAAAAGATTTTCAGGTTCATCTGTTGTAACTAATTTTTGTTTGAATTCTTTAAACGAATGAATTCCTTTAAAATAGTTTGTGTAATGACGGCGCATTTCTACAATTCCCAAACGCTCACCTTTCCATTCCATAGACCATTTTAAATGATTTCTGGCAGCTTCTACACGATCAATAACCGTTGGAGCAGGTAAATGTTCACCAGTTTTAAAGTAATGTTTGATTTCATTAAAAATCCACGGATAACCAATTGCTGCACGGCCAATCATAATGCCGTCAATTCCATATTCATTTTTATATTTCAGTGCTTTTTCCGGACTGTCGATATCGCCGTTTCCGAAAATTGGCATTGTAATTCTAGGATTATTTTTTACTCGGGCAATGTGAGACCAGTCAGAATGACCTTTGTACATTTGAGCGCGGGTTCTCGCATGAATTGTTAATGCCTGAACACCAATATCCTGAAGTCTTTCTGCAACTTCATCAATATTAATAGAACTTTCATCCCAGCCCAAACGTGTTTTTACCGTAACAGGTAAATCAGTACCTTTAATAACCGCTTTTGTTAAGCGAACCATTAAATCAACATCTTTTAAAACCCCGGCTCCGGCACCTCTGCAAACCACTTTTTTTACCGGACATCCAAAATTAATATCTACTAAATCAGGTTTTACAGTCGAAACAATTTTAGACGACATTTCCATTGCTTCTTCATCACCACCAAAAATCTGAATTCCAACCGGACGTTCATAATCAAAAATATCCAGCTTCATGCGGCTTTTTATCGCATCGCGAATTAATCCTTCAGACGAGATGAATTCAGAATACATCATGTCGGCTCCGTGCGCTTTGCATAATCTGCGAAACGGCGGATCACTCACATCTTCCATCGGTGCAAGTAGTAAAGGAAATTCGGGTAGTTCTATATTGCCAATCTTAACCATCATCTATATTTTTTGCAAAATTACAACATTTCTTCGAATTGACGTTATATGAGTGGCAAAGTGACATAGTTGCAAAGGTTTTATACTCAGAATTTAAGCCTTTGTAACTTTGCATCTTTGTTTCTTTGTCACTTTATTAAGTCCTATAATCAAAAAATCGAATTGGTTTTCTGCTCATTGGGTTAAAAACCAATGGATTCAGGATTTCTTTTGAAGCAAATTCTATTTTAGGCGTTACTCTTAATTTGGCTCTAAAATGATCTTTAATTTCCTGAAGAAATTCAGGAGATTGATTTTTCACGGCAATTTTAATCACGATTTCATCTGTGCCTAAATCGTTGGTTGAAATTTCGATCAAGTGATTTTCGATATTATCAAAACTGCTCAAAACATCATTCATCGCAGGCGGATAAAGCGTTGTGCCTTTATACTTAATCATTTGTTTTTTACGTCCCACAACAGGTCCAACACGCAAAGTATTTCTGCCGCACTCACAAGGTTCATTGTGAAACTGTACAATATCTCCCGTTTTAAAACGAAGTAAAGGCATCGCTTCAATTCCTAAAGTTGTAAAAGTAAGTTCGCCCGTTTCACCGTTTTTAACCGGCATATTATTTTCGTCTAAGACTTCAACAATAATTAATTCCGGATGATGGTGCCCGCCTTTTCCATGTTCACATTCTGTAAAAGCCGTGCTCATTTCAGTAGAAGCATAAGTTGAATACAACTTAATATTCCATTTATCAGTAATTTTTTTCGATAAAATATTCATTGAAAAATCCTGTTCTCTCAAAGATTCTCCAATACAAATAGCACCCTTTATACTCGAATTATTATAATCGATTCCGTGAATTTCGGCGTATTCAATTAATTTTAAAAGGAAAGAAGGAACCGTAATTAAATAACTCGGATTGTATTTTAAAATTGAATCCCATTGCATTTCAGGAATTCCGGCACCTACACGAATAACACCGACTTTCAATTTTCGAAGACCCAGAAAATAGGCCAGTCCTGCCATAAATTTTCGGTCAATTGTGGTCATTAACTGCACAACATCGCCTTGTGCAATTCCCGCGCAAGCAAATGAAATAGCTTCATTATAAGCCAGTCGGTCAAGATCAGAATCTGTTAAACCAAATGTTACGGGATCGCCCAAAGTTCCTGATGTTGAAGCGTAATCGATAACTTTATGCTGCGGAACACACAAAAAATCATCATTATATTGTTGTAAATCTTCTTTTGTAGTTATAGGCAAATGCTGTAAATCTTCCAGAGTTTTTACTTTTGAAATATCAATATTCTGTCCCGCAAAAAGTCTTTTATAAAAAGGAGAATTCTCGCTGATATAGGTTAAAAGTTCGGCTAATTTTTTTTCCTGAAAAATTTTAATTTCTTCTAAAGAATCTTTTTCTATTGCTGGAATCATTTTAATTTTCTTTTGATCTTTTTTAAATATTTTTCAATTTGTTCTTTTTCAGGCAAAGTAGTGATTTCTTTAGTCAATGCTTTTTCAAAATTAAGCTGCGCCTGCTTGAATTCTTTTTTTTGGTAAAAATACAATCCTGCTTTATAATACACAACCCAATAATCAGGGTTTAATGATTGATAATTGTTAAGAAATTCTGGTGAAATAGTTTCTTTTTTATCCAGAAACGAATCTATTTTATGATCTTCAATTTTAAATTTTTTATAGTTCTGAAAAGCAGTAGTTTCCAGAAACGGATCTTTGGCAATATTCAGATTTTCGATTTGAAAAGATTCAACATCGCTTTTTCTTTCACCAAAAACAGAATCAAGATTATAACAAACAAATTCACCCAGCTGATACGGATTTGCCGAAACCCATACCCGTTTTTCTTTGGGCTGAAAAATAATGCCATGATGTGCCATTAGCTGATTAAGAGCTTTTTCGGAACCATAACCTAATTCAATATTTTTTAAACCGTTTTTATTTCGAAGAATTTCAGAAGCAGTTTCGGGATTTACTTTTTTATTTTCAGACAAAAGTTCCTGCATTCTTTCGTAGCGATATTCAGAATGACTGTTTAAAATCTGCTCTTGATTTCGTCTATCATTTTTAAAAGCTTCGCCCTGAAAATGATTGGAACAAATTAACTGATCGGTATTTGGAACATCGTAAACGTCCATTTTATTGGGAGAAACTTCTATTAAAACCGCTTTATTATCATGGGCACTTCCCACCATAATCGATTCAGAAACAAATACTTTTCGCTTTTTTGCAATCGCAATTGCCTCGTCTATATTCTTGGCGTGCTGTAAAATTTCGCGTGTTACAATAGAAATAGGAGTTTTGGCAATAAGCGGAATTTTAGATTTTGAAGCATTAATAGTAACCGTTAAACCTTCCTGATTCATTCCAGAAACAGCACCAACCATTCCCGGCCAGGTAACCATCATAAATTTGTTTCCTTCTTTTGGATTTATAAAGGCAACGATTTTATTTTCTGCGAAAGCATCGTTGACATAAAAGTCAAAATTTCGTCCTAGAATTAAGCTTCCGTCTTCTGTTTTTTCGTTCCAAACGGCAAAAGACGAACAGCCAACCAAAGCCAAATCTTGCAAAGCGTGCCCAATATCGTGTGCGCCATGCAGATACAAACCACGCTGATATTTTGGTGCGATGTTGTTAAATTCATCCGAAGTATATTCTGAAACCCCATAGATTTCGGTTTGATATTCTTCGGGAACATTCAAATATAATTTTCGATTGTACCATCTTAAAAACTGGCGCAATAAACGTTGTTGGAAACTTGACGGAATAAAATCGTTTATTTTTGAGAAGAAAATTTTTTGCTGTTTCTTCAAAAGAGAATCCGTTAAAGCGCCGGTGTTTAAACCAATTTCGAGCGGATCGCCTTCGGCATATAACTCCCAAAGCCCTTGTTTATTTTTTAAAAGTGAATTTTTTCCGGATACAAAAACCGAATCTGATTTTTTGATAACAATTGGTTTTGCCGAATTGTAGTGTGAAAGATCTGGTTTATGGCGCATCGATTTCGATGTTCCGCACGAAACAAACAGCAATAAAAAACCGATAAATAAGAAAAATAAAGCTCGGTTTTTCATAATTGTTTACTCAGATTCTTTATTGATTTTAGTGACCAGATATTCTTTTCCAACAATTTCAGAGCAGGTATTTACGGCTCCAATCGTAACGCCCAGAACGCCGTGCATGTTGGTACTTTGGCCCGTAAGATACAGATTTTCCAGCTTAGTTTTTACCGGAATCATGGTTTTCATGGGATTATTAGAATCTTTAACATATCCGTACATATTTCCGTTGTGTCCGCCAATATAATCCCGATACGATAATGGAGTAGAAGTATGAATTGATTTTATGCAGTTTCTGATTCCGGGAAATTTGATTTCGATTTCATCCAGAAATTTAGCGGCTTTTCGGTTTTTAAAATCTTCATAACTTTCACCGCGGTCGCTTTCTTCTGCAGTAGTGTTAAAAGTATCGGCCCATTGTTCTACATCTTTATATTTCATGTAGGTTAAAAAAGTCATGCCTTCTGCCCAGATTTCCTCTTTTTTAGAGGCATTCATAGACGCCATATAACTTTTTGGCCATGAATTTTCATCATAATACTGAGCTGTCCAGACATCAGAACTATTCTTGAAATGATAAAAATTATGGTTGATATATTTAAAACTTTCCGGTTTAAAAACGATGTACAAACTAAAAGCCGAAATCACGTCTTCAAGATCTTGAATACGATTGAAAAAGGCTTTTCTAAAATTTTCCTGGCCTGCCATTTTCAAAGTAGTTTTAGGCTCGATATTCGAAATAAAAAGCGAACCCGAGACTTGTGTTCCATCTTTTAAATCTGCCGAAACAACTTTATTATCTTCTACATTTAAACGTGTAACTTCTTTGTATTTGTAAAATTCACCGCCGTATTTTTTCAGCTGTTTTAAAAGCTGTTTGGTAATCTGGCTTCCTCCGTTAATGCATCGCCATGAACTTTGAATGTAGGAGTTAACAGAAAGCGCATGAACGTAAAAAGGCGATTTATCTGGAATTCCGGCATACAAAAAATTTGAACCTGCAAGAACAGCTTTCAGCTTTTCGTTTTTCGTGCAGGAATCTATGATTTCTTTTGCATTTTGTTCCAGAATTTCGGTGTCGTATTTTCCTTCCCACTTTAAATTATAAAGCGGAAATGCATCGCAGGTTTCCTGTAATTTTTGGCAGTACTTTTCGAGATTTTCTTTTTCGTCAGGGAAAAATTCAGCAAGCTGTTTTACAAAATTTTCGTAGCCTTGTGCATGCGGATATTCCTTTTGATCATCTTCAAAAGTAATCATATCGAAACGATCTTCATCTAATTTTTTCAGATTCAGATTATCGATAATTCCTAAATATTTGAAATATTTATAAAGATTCTGTCCTTTTTCTAATCCGCCGATATAATGAATTCCGGTATCGAAAATCGTTTTATCGCGCACAAAAGTCTGCAGATTTCCACCGTATTGATTGTTTTTTTCGAGTACACAAACGCTATAGCCTTCTTTAGCCAAAATGATAGACGAAACCAGTCCGCCTAAACCACTGCCAATTATAACTACATCGTATTGCGCTTTCATTATTTTTTCTTCAAAACGATTATATTATTTTCTTCAACTGCTATTTCAAAATCTGAATTGAGTAACTGATTTTTTAAGGCTGAAGAGTTCACTAAAATTACAGATGAAATATTTAAAGTTAATCTTTCGATTTCATCTTTAAAACTTTCATCAGAAACTAAAAGTACATCATATTGATCTCCAATTACTGATTCCAGGTTATCCAGATAAACTATTTTTCTCTTTACAAGGAAATAATTCGTTTTGGCAACCAGCATTTTTTCTTCATCATTAATAAAAGAAAATACTTTGCGCTGTGCTTCCTGCAAAGTCAATAAAACGTCTAATTGTCCGTAATCATTGCCTAGATGAAGAATTTTTGCTTTTGGATTAATGTATTTGTTTAGATTATAATACGTTTTCAGATTTTGTTTTAAATCTTTTTTGACACTGTCACCAATTTCAATTTCCTTATAATCGTAACTGTTGATGAGCATTTTTTTGAAATATTCAGGACCTTCAAGTTCCTGACGAATTTTGCGGTATTCTGCTTTAAAGAACGCGCTGATTTGTTTGGTTCTTTCGGCGTAATTATTTCCAAACGAAAGATTTTCCGGTGCTATTCTTTCTAAAATAGTAAGTGTAAGCCAGCTTTTGTGAATGACAAAATCGCCTTTTGGAATGGCTTCTGAAGCACCGTGAATGACTACCGGAATAATGTCCAGTTTAAATTCTTCGGCTAAAAAGAAAGCGCCTTTATGAAATCTTTTAATAACATTATTTTCAGAACGGGTTCCTTCCGGAAAAACCATTAACGAATAACCTTCTTCTACTTTTTTACGCAAATGTTCAACACCGCCTTCGATACCTTCTGAAACCGGATAAAAACCCGCTTTTCTAACAATACCGCCAAAAATAGGAGAGTTGTAAACCCAGTCGCTTACCAGAAAAATAATTTTAGGACTCAAACTTCCAATCGCTAAAATGTCGATAAAGGAAGAATGATTGGCAATAATTACAGCTGGTTTTTTAAAAGTTTCTTGATAATTATTGACAATTTTTTTGCGTATAAACGGATTTGAATACAATACAGATTTCATCAATTTTGAAACCACATATCGAAAGGCTTTCATTTTTGTTTTCGCTTTAAGCGGAATAATCGGCATGAGCGTAAAACTGAAAATCGACATTACAATGCCGCCTAAACCATAATAGGCAAACGAAATTACACCATGAATAAATGTTCTTAATTTAAATGGCGGATTTCCTTTTTTAGGACGATTCGATAAAAATACTTTGAACAGAATAGGATAAAAAATGAAAGTAATAATCAAGGCTGCAAAAACCCCAATTAATGAAACCGATGAAATAGAAGTCAGCGCCGGATGTTTGGCAAAAATCATTGCTCCAATTCCCAGAATGGTGGTAATTACCGCCAGAATAATCGAGGTTCTGTAAATGGCAATTTCATTTTTTCCGTTGGTATATTCTTTTTGTAAAGCGCTGGTCATAAAAATGCTGAAATCGACTCCGTGACCAAAAATCAACGTACAGACAATCATACTGAAAATATTCATTTGAATGCCAAAAATGCCCATAATTCCTGCCGTGACAATTCCCGTTAAAGCTATTGGAATACAGCTGATAATGACCAATTCGATTCTTCTGAAAAAGAAAAACAAAATCAGGATTACGGCAACAAAAGAATAATTTACAAGCGAATTAAAATCAGTTTTTAAAGTGCTGAAAAAAGTTTCATTCATCTGCTGACGGTCAATTGCAATTAGATTTTCTTTGGCAGAAGCCAATTTTACAAAGGCGTCGCGTTGCTGCGGAGATACTTTTACTAAAGTCGAAATGGTATAAAAACCATTTTTTTCGGTTATGAATTCTTTTAACTGAAGCGCCTGAATTTTTAAATAATCATCAGCAGAAACAGGTTTGAAATCAAAATCTAAATGATCAAAAAATTGAGAGTATGTTGTAGGTTTAAATCCTAGTTTAGAACCTTCGGCAATTAATCCTGATTTTAAAAGTTGTTTTTTCTGAGCATTCCAAAAGGAATTCCATTTTTCTATTTTTTGCTCTTGCGCTGTTTGCGAAAGTACAATGCCGCCAACAGAACTGAAATTCAAAATTTTATGCTGTTGTTTTGCTGCAGATAAATCGTCGAAAAGCTTTGTGTTGTTTTGCAGCACTTCTTCCATGCTTTTTCCGTAAGCCGCAACATAAATAGTTTTTGAAGTAAGACTTGTGCTTTCTTCTAATTGTTTTTCGGCAGCTTTAATGTCTTTTGGTACAAAATTGAGCTGAGATAAATCGTTGTTGAAACCAACATCATTATAGGTAAAACAGCAGATAATGGTAATAATAACACAGAATCCGATTAAGAATTTATTGTTGTGAAATGAAAAATGCGCCATTTTATCGATAACATTTTTCTTATGATCAGCAGGATTTTCTTTTGGTTTGTACAAATGCGGTACAATTAAAAGAGAAAAAATTGCGGAAGCCATAACGATAACAGCAGCAAAAATTCCGAGATCATTTAATGCATCTGATTTTACAAAAAGCAAACATAAAAAAGCGACGGCTGTTGTAGAACCGCTCATTATAACCGGCATCGTAATATCTTTATACAAAGTTTTTACATCGCTGTTGTGTTTGTAATGCGTAAGAATATGAATTGAATAATCGATCGTGATTCCTAATAAAATAGATCCAATTCCGAGTGAAATTGCGGAGATCTGCTCTTTTACAAAATACAAAAATGCAACGGCAAAAAGTCCTCCAAAAACCGTTGGAAGAAATATAATTAACGGAATTAATACTTTTCTGTAAAACAAAATCAGAATAAGCATTAAGGTAAACATTGCGATTGAAGTTGTCAAGACAATATCGCTTTTAATCTGCTTTGCATTTGCAGCGGCAATAAGTGCAGAACCAAAATAACTTACTGATGTTTTTCCTTTAAATTGTGTATTTAAATTTTCCTGAATCGATTTTAGCTTTTCGGCAAAAATGCTGTTTTTTTCGGTTTCGCTCGATGAAATGTCAGATGTTATAAAAAGCAGTAATTTCTTTTTGTCTTTGGTCATTACAAAACCATTCTCAAGTGTAAAATCGTCGCCAATGTTTAACTGCTGTAACTTTTTTAAAGCAATAAAAGAAATTCCAAACGGATCACGCTGAATAAAATCTCTGGTAATAAATCCCGACGGCGAAATAATCGATTTGTAATTTCCCTGAACGGTTGCAGCAATACTGTCTTTCTGAAGTTTGGTTTCGATAGCAGCATAATCTTTATCGTCCAGAAACAGAGGCAGATTATTGTAAACAAAATCAATGGTTTCCTGAATATTTTCTTCGTCGATTTTTCCCTGAATGCCACTGATGTAAGGTTTACAGGATTTAGAAACGCTGTCTGAAAAGACCGAAGCCATTTCTTGTAAATCTTCGGCAGAACCGTTTTTTTCGAGATTAAAAATAACGGTTGTTTTATCGGCAAAATTTAATTGTTTTAAAACTTTTGCTGTAGCATCGGCTTTATCATTTGCCGGAATAAGTTTGGTAATGTCTTCTTCAAATTTAATCTGCGAAGCAAAAAAGCCAAATACCAAAAGCATCAAAAAAGCCAGCAAAACCGAAAGTGATTTTCTTTTGGTTACAAATAAATGAATGGCGTAAAAGTATTGATGCATGATTTTTATTATTTTTTGCCACAGATTAAAAGGATTCTTACGGATTTTTTCAACGCAAATTCACGAATTTTTAATTTGTAATTATTTGTGAATTCACGGTTGTTAATATAGTTTGAAAATCAGTTTAATCTTTTAATCTGGGGTAAACTTAATTTAAATATTTGGTTTATTTTTAGAACTAAAAGCTGTTAAAAGTACGTAACTTATTAACCCGGATGATAGTGCTAAAACGGTTGCTAAAATAAGACTTCCCACGATATATTGTGCAGCGTTTTTTTGAATATCGTCTAGAGTGGCCGAACTATCTAAAATTAACGGGGCATCGCTGGAAATAAAAAGACTTCCTGTTTTTAATGAACCGTAAATTACAAGCGGAATAAAAGGAGGGAAGCTTACATTTGATGACAAAAAAGCAATGACTTTGTTTAGCCTGAATAAGGCAGCAAAAGTAAAAAGCAGTATCGTTTGAAATCCCCAAAAAGGAGAAATCCCTATAAAAATTCCTAAAGCAATCGAAGCCGATTTTGTAAAATTAGAATCGTTGCTTTCCAGAATATCTTCTAAAAAGAATTTTTTAAAACCTTTTTTTTTTGCCCGCCTAAAGAAATCGCGGGGTTTTATATACAACAAAGTATTGGTTACTAAAACAGTATTTAAAATACTGATTCTGGTAAAATCCTGAAACGGACGGAAATGTGAAACGCGTTCTGCAGGATCATATAAAACCTGAACGGGAACATTTTTAACCGTAATTCCTTTCCATGCAGAGCGCACGATTACTTCAATTTCAAACTCAAATTTATTGGTATAAAATTGTTTCGGAATTAATTTTAAAGGATATAATCTAAACCCAGATTGTGTGTCTTCGAGAACAATTCCGGTTTCGAACTTAAACCAGAAATTAGAAAATTTATTTCCGAAACTGCTTTTTCGTGGCACATTTTCCTGTGTCATGTTTCGGCTTCCAATTAAAAGAGAATTGGGCTCGTTGTAAATTTCTTCCAGAAAAACCGGAATATCAGAAGGAAAGTGCTGGCCGTCAGAATCTATCGTGATGGCGTATTCGAAATTTTGTTCAATGGCTTTTCTAAAACCATTTCGCAGCGCTCGTCCCTTTCCCATATTTTTAGGATGGTGAATTTGAGTCAGCTGCGAATATTGTTTTAAAATGTCGCCCGTTTCATCAGTAGAACCGTCGTTGACAATAATAATATTTGAAGTAAAATCTAAAATAGAATCTAAGACTCTTTTTAATGTTTTCTGATTATTGTATGTTGGTACAATCACACAAAAAGAAATTGAATCCAGAAGATCCTGTTTTGATAAAATAGGTTTCATTGAAGAATTTTTATGCAGCTTACTTCACAAATTGTTTCTCTTTTTCAGAGAAACTTTTAGACTGCAGTACAAAGTCTTTAAGATACTCTTTTAAGGCTCCGCTTTGTGCAGGATAATGTTCAGTTATGAATTTTTTATCTTCTTTAATATTTTTTTTATAGCCGGTAATTCCCGGAACATCTTCCTGAATGCTTAGTCTGATCATTCGAATTTCGATGTTATTTGGATCGCTCTTAAGGGTTGCTTCCAGAAGTTTTGCACCTTCTTTAAAGCGTGAAATTTTACTTCCCATAATGCTTTCAAATTTAGAATCTACCAAGATTGAAGCAGCTTTATAAGCCACTAAAATTTTCTCGTCGTTGTTAGACACGCCAGAAAGTTTTTCTGTAAACTCTTTGGCATTAGCTTCAGATTTTGCAACATCAGGATAAATTTTTCTGATCGATGCCAAATCCGGAGTATTGGCAAATCCGATCCATAAAAGTAATGATACTAGTAATTTCATAATTATAATTTTTTATACACATTGCTTAATTTTAAAGCTGTGGTTTCGTTAAAATATGTGGTGTTTTTCACCTTTACCAAATCATCTTCTGTGGTTGTAATGTCAAGTTCTAAAAGAAGCTCCGGATTGATTTCCGGATTAATTAATGCCATGAATTTTACATTAGACAAAGTCTGGATCATTAATGAACTTTGAGTAATTGTTTCTGTCAGTTCTTTAATAATCTGAATCATGCAAACGCCCGGCATAATTGGGTTTCCAGGAAAATGACCTTTAAAAACCTCATGATTGGCATTAACTAATATACGAATATTAAATTTAGTATCGCCAGTTTTTTCTTGTGAAAGTACTTCGTAAAAGTCTTTTAGAACCATAATTTTATTTTTTTTTATTTTCCGAATGTATACGCGGCACCAAACTGAAATACTAAATTATTAGTACTATCGCTATACACATATTGATTAATATAGGCATCGGTTAATCCTTTTTTTACTCTTGCTTCAATTGCAATATTTTGATTGAAACTATAACCACAACCAGCAACAATACCTAAATCAATATCTTGTCCTTTTGAAAAATTTCTCTCCAGACCTTCAGGATTTGTTTTAAAGTCATCTGCAACTAGTATATCAAAAAATGGCCCAACCAAGGCGTATAAATTTTCATTAAAATTAAATTTATTAATTGTTATTGCAGAAATATATTGCAAAGAAGCATTGACATCGGCACTAACAACTGAATTAGTATACATATTAGTTTGGGGATTATAAGTAGTTTGAGTTCCCACGACTTGATTTCCCTTTCCGCCTTGTCTGGAATAAGTTAGTTCAGGCTGCAAAGTGTATAATTTTGAAATCCTCAAAGCTCCAAATCCACCAATATAAAAATCAGGTTTTATGCCCAGTTCTGTGCTTGTTAATTTTGCTAAATTTAAACCTGCTTGAATTCCAGGTCTAAATGTTACTTGTGCCTGAGATGATAAAACTCCAAATAGGAAAACGAATGCAATGATTTTTTTCATGTATATTATTTTGTTTTAAAAGAGTAACTAATTCCTATTTGAAAATTAATATTTGTATTATAATCACCAAATAAATAATGATTATTTGAATCGTTTGTATAATAATCGCTGTCCAGAATATCCAGAAAACCTTTTTTAAGACGAAAATCGAAAGCAAGTCCGGAAGGCATACGATAACCAAGACCTACATTAAAAGCAAAATCATTATAGTTTTTTCGTCTTACCAAATTATCACTTAGACGAACATCCAGAGAAGGCCCAAATAATACCTGAAATCCTTGTCCAAAAGTAAATTTGTTGATCATGGAAAGAGATAAATAATCCAGTCTTAAATCCTGATAAGCGACTTGATCAGTATCTGTAACGGGGTCATAATAATTTCTTGCAACATTATTAGATCCTTGTTTTACATACGTTATTTCAGGCTGAAGGGCATATTTTTTGGTAAGATTGATTTCTCCAAAACCACCAAAATAAAAATCAGGTCTGTAATCAGCGTGCATTTCTGAAATAGTCGATAAAGACAAACCTCCTCTTAAACCGGGTTTAAAATTTACCTGAGCCTGAAGATTTGCAATCGCAAAAAAAACAAATAAAATAAGTATTGATTTTTTTGAACGCATTATTTTGTTTTAAAAGTATAACTGATACCAATTTGGAAAACCTGATTTAAAATTACGTCATTGTAATAATAATCGTCATTATCATAATTAATCCCGTCGTAACCATAAATATCAATTAATCCTTGTTTAATTCTGGCTTCAAACGTTAATCCGTTTGGCAATGTATATCCAATACCTCCAACAATAGCAAGGTCAAAATTTTCAGGGCTGCTGTTAATGTAATTATCAGAAATTTTAAAATCTAAAGACGGACCTGCTAAAAGATGAAAACCTTTACCGCCAACATTAAATTTTGCAACCGCCCCAAGTGTTAAGTAGTTTAATTCGTAATTTACGTAACGATAATTATAACCGTTTCCAAGATATTCTCTCCCTTCATCTCCTTGTCTGGAATAGGTAAGTTCAGGTTGTAACGAAAAATATTTATTAAATTTAATGTTCACTAATCCACCCACATAAAAATCGGTTTTAGTTCTATTATCATCAATATTGGTTAATGTTGAAAAATTTAAACCGCCTCTAAGTCCGGGACTAACTTTTATTTGTGCTTGGGATTGAATCCCAATAAATAAAACAAATACAATTAAGGTTATTTTTTTCATCTTTTGATTAGTTTAGTTTTATGGTTATTTTAAATTTTTATTCTGACTTAAAATAATTTAACTCAATTTTCAATTTGATATTTTGGTGGATGATTTGAATCTTCTCAGCAAAAATATTGTTTTCTGAATTGAAAAGTAGTGTAAATTTTTCTTTTGTTTTTGATGAATGAACGATCTTTTCTAATTTTTGATCATTTTTTGATATAAAAATATAATTATCACGTTTTCCATCGGCTGACTTATAAATGTCTGATGTTTCGTTTTCAAATTGTTCCTGAATCAAATATTGTTTTTTTAGAAGCAGACGAAAATCTTCTTTTAAAGTATTAATCAATATTTTTCGGTCTAATTCTGAAACAATCGAATTGACTTTAAACTCGTTTTCCGAAATCTCGAAATCCATTAATTTATTTCCAAATTCGGTTGTAAAAACAATTCGGTGCGTGGTGTCGTTTATTTTCTTGGCAATAAAAATTCCCGATAATTCATTTCCGTAAACGCTGATGTTGGTTTTGTAAACATAATCCGTTTTAGAATCAGCAAAATACGGAACGGTGTAAGACGTTTTGTCTAATTTTTTAGAGGTATAATTTTTTGTGACAGAGCCGCAAGAAATTAAAAAAACTGCCAGAAAGCAGTTAATTAGTAAAAACTGAATCGTCGATTTTTGCATTGATTACTTTATTTTTAAGTACAATTCGAGTATAATCTTCAGATGATTCTAATAGTTTTACCTGAACCACAGTTGCTTCTTCTTTATCAAAAGTCAGTTCAATTTGTTTGATGTATTTTTTCAGCGTAACATCTTTCGGAATAAATTTCGCCAGATTTTGACCTTTTAGTTTAAAATACGAAATCGTAAATTCTTTGTCGTCAAACATATTACCGCTTACACTTCCTACAATTAATTTATTAATTCGGGCAAAAATTTTACTGTCGCCAATGTCAACAGCACTTTTCTTGCCTTCATCGTTAATCAGGATTTTTCCGTTTTTAAAAGTAATGCTGTAATTGTATGGTTTTTTATACTGCCATTGAAGAAGAGCAGGTTCTTTAAAAACCATTTTTCCCGAAGTTTCAATATCTTTAGATAAGAAATCCAAATGTTTATACTGAACAAAATCAGTACTTAAGGTTTTGATTTTTTTTGCGACAACATTTACATCTTCTTTAAATTGAGATATTTCTGCCGCGGTCATTTTTTGTTCTTGTGCCGATACGTTGAAACCGCAAAGAATTAAAAATAAGAATAGATATATTTTAGTTCGCATAAGCTTTAAGATTCAAAAGTTCTTCGATCGAAACGACCTGATAATTATTTTGCTGTAAAAATTGCAAAAACTGTTCCAATACCAAAACAGAGTGCGATCCGGTATCATGCAAAAGTACAATTCCGCCCGGAGAAATATGTTTAATCATTCGGTTTAAAATCAATTCCTGATTTTGAGTTCCTCCATCAAGAGAACGAATATTCCAGCCAATTGTTTTATGTCCGGTAATTTTTAAAGCTCTACGAATTGACGGTGTTGTAACTCCGTAAGGCGGACGAAAAAAGTTGATTTTTCCAGCAGTGAATTTTTCCAGCAGCTGATCGGTTTTTTGAATTTCTTCGGTTATTTTTTTAGCATTATAGAAATCAAAAAATTTAGAATGCGAATAGGAATGATTTCCCACTAAATGGCCTTCGGAAATTACTTTTTTAAGGATTTCAGGATGCTGTTCGATATTTTTTCCAATACAGAAAAATGCCGCTTTTGCATTGTATTTTTTCAGAAGTTCTAAAACTTCTAAAGTATAAATGCTTGGTCCGTCGTCAAAAGTAAGAGCAATTTTTTTTTCCGTTTCAGAAGGATTATTACAATACGCTTTTACATGATAATTAGAAGAAATTCTGGATGAACCGAAAGCGTTAATTCCAAGCCATACCAGAATTATAACCACAAACCATATAAAATGAATTGCGATATACAGATTCAGCAGAAACAATAAAAGCAACAGAAAGATAAAAAATATCGATATGTTTTTATGCGTTATCATTTTGACAGCAGCGTAAAACTATGATTTTTTCCGTTTAACTGGTTGTACAATAAAATGGTTTTGTAAGCTGGTTTTGTAACTTTATTTACTTTTACAATTTCAGGAATTTCCTGTGTTTTTAAAACTTTTGAAGCCATCCAAAAAGCAAAAGCCGAAGCCGTATCATATTCGCCGCTTAAATGTTTGTAATACAAAACCGGTGTTTGTGCAAAAGTATTTTCGGCAAGATTTTTATAATAGTTTTCGAAATCAGCATTTCCGTCAAAACCCAAAACAACAGCATCAATATCTGAAACCTCTACATTATTTGATTTCAAAAAAGAGTTCATTGCAGATTCAACTTCGTTTTCTTCGAGCGTATTTATAATGTAAACATCCACAAGTTCAGCATACGTGTTTTCTTTTCTTTCATTTTCTAGAACAAAAAAACTCGCGCCTTCTCCGTAAACGGCACCGCTTGTTTTAGAAATTAAAACATCATAAGGAGCCTGATTGTCTTGTTTAATACGTCCGTTTAATTTGAAAAGTGCAGTTGTATAATCACCGTTTTCATCGACACCGCCCACTAAAATTGAATTAGCTTCGTCTTCTTCGATTTGCATTTTTGCATCAATCAATGCTGATTCAAAAGAAACGGCGCCATTTACATACGTAAAATTATATCCTTTACATTGCTGTAAAAGAGCAATCTGCGCACCAACAGTATTGTGAGTTGACTGAATAAAAGATGTTGGTGTTAAAAATTCTTCTTTATTATCTAAAATGCTTTTTAGGAATTTTTCAGAATCTTCGATACAGCCTAAACCAGTTCCGGTAATAATGGCATCAACGTTTTCAGTATTAGCATCTTTCATGGCTAATGCCGAAGCTACGATTCCGTTTTTTACACCTTTTGCCATTCTTCGGCTGGCAGCAGGCGAAATATATTCTTTGTATGCCGGCGTAACAATAGCCAGCACATTTTCGTCATGATTTACCTGAGCTTCTTCTAAAAAAACAGTATCAAATGTTTTTTGAGTCGAAATACAGCCTACTCCATTTATATATGTTTTTTTTGTCATTAGCTTTTTGAAAATATAAGAGTTGAGCAGTTTCCTCCAAAACCAAAAGAGTTAGATAAAACGTGTTCGATATTTTTATTTTTTAAAGAAGTCTGCGGTGTTAAATCGAATTCTTCCATTTGAGTTTCAAAATTCAAATTAGGGTACACCAAATTATTTTGAATGGCTAAAACACTGTAAACAGCTTCAATCGCAGCAGCTGCGGCTAAAGTGTGTCCTGTAAACGGTTTTGTAGAACTAAAATCGGGAACATTTTCGCCGTTGTAAATACGGTTTATAGCTCTTCCTTCAGATAAATCGTTGTTTGGCGTTGCTGTTCCGTGTACGTTGATGTAATCAATTTGAGAAGGCTGTAAACCTGAAACCTCAAATGCTTTTTTCATTGCCAGATAGGCACCGTCTCCGTTTTCTGAAGAAGCAGTCTGATGATAAGCGTCGTTTGCATTTCCATAACCAGAAACTCTTGCCAGTACTTTTTTATTTTGTTTTTCTACAATTTCATCAGATTCCAAAACCAAAAAAGCAGCAGCTTCTCCAAGATTTAACCCTTTTCTGTTATTGTCGAAAGGTTTGTTGTAATCGTCAGATAAAATCATCAGGGTTTTAAATCCGTTGATGGTGAATTTTGCCAAAGCATCGGCTCCGCCTACAATTACACGATCTAATTTTCCGGTTTTAATTAGCCTCGCTCCCAGCATAATTGAGTTTGCTGCAGAAGAACAAGCTGTACTAATGGTAGAAACCATTCCTTTTAAACCTAATTCTTCGGCAATTTTTTCAGCTACATCACCGCCGTCGTGACAGGTAATATATTTTACCAGTTCCGGTTTTTCGAAATAATCGTAATAATGTTTTTCGGTCATATCCATGCCGCCTACGCTTGTAGCCGAAATAAGTCCGGTTCTAAATTCATTGATAGAGGTAATGCCGGCATTTTGAACAGCTTGTTTTGCTGCCAAAGTACCAATCATAGCGGTTCTTGAGAAATTATTATTCTCGTTTAACTCAAGTTCATTGATGAGCTCATCGTTGGTTTTTTTGATTTCGCCAACTTTGATTACATCTGCGTGAACAGTCGAAATATTTTGAATACGGGAAACACCGATTTTATTTTCGATCAGTGAAATGTAATTTTCTTCAACCGAATTCCCGATTGCAGAAATAATTCCCATTCCCGTTATAGCAACACCTTTCATCTAATTTTAGAATTTAGATTTATGATTTTAGATTACGCTTTTAGATTTTAGATTTCGGTATAAGAAATCTAAAATCTTAAGGCTAAAATCTACAATATTATTTAGTTCTGTTAGCGTCGATATACGCAGCCATAGTTTCGATAGACTGGAAAATTGATTTTCCTTCTTTCGGATCAACTAATTTAATTCCGTAATCTTTATCTAAAATCACGATCAATTCAAGTGCATCAATCGAGTCTAAACCTAAACCGTCTCCAAACAATGGATCGTTATCTGCAATGTCTTCAACTGCGATATCTTCAAGGTTTAAAGTAGTAATGATTTTGTTTTTTAATTCTTCTTTTAATGCTTCCATGATTATTTATTGTATAATGTATTGATAGTTTCGTTTTTATATTCTGAGTTTTCTTTGGCATTTATGGTGCAAAGAAAAGCTTTATAATTGTCATTGAAAAATTCTACCCAGCCGCACAAAACTGTATCTGCCTTATTGGTATTCAAAAGAATATTCGAATAATTCGACATAAATTCGGTATTAAAGGTGTCAAATATAAAGAAAGAATTTTCACTTTTCAGCTGATGACGAATACTTATTTCGCCCAGACATATATTTGGCAGTGTGTAAACAAAAACTGCTGGACTCGGAAAATAGTTTTCTTTATCTGAAATTGATTCCTGATATTTTACATCGGTATCTAAACTAGACGATTTATTAGCCAAAACCAAAGCGATATTATTTTCCTGTTCCGTTGAGGTAATCGGACTTAAAAGCAGTTCTGATCCTAAAAAAGCAAGTTTGCTCAAAGCATCCATTTTGAAAAACTTTGGATACTGCATTTCAAAATTACGATACGCTTGTTTAGAGAAATCAGCAAAATCTGTTGGTTCAATTTTGAAAACAGATTCTCCGTTGAGAACAATTTCGTTGTTTTCGATTTGGATATAGGATTGTATGTATGTTTTGTTTTGAGTCATTTTTGTTAAAGAAGAATATCAATATAAAACGTTATTTTTTCTTTCCAATTTGTTTTATTTCTTTATCAAAATCGGAAATAATTTTTTGAGTTTTATTAAACTCATCATATTCCATAATTGCTTTTTTATCAGCTTGAAGTTTTGAAATTTTGCCTTTTCCTTCTAAAATTTTGTATTCGTTAAAAGAGAGAAATTTATTAACACTTGTGGCCAGTTGCTCCATCGTGAATGTATTTTCCCTCTCAATCAAACCTTCAATGTAATCAAAGTAACCAGTTACAGTTCTCTCCAGTTGACTTATTTCTTTTTCTTGTAAATAGTTTTTAGCAACAATTACATCAGATTTTATGATTCTTCCATCTGGAGCATTTTTCCAGGTAGTGAGTCCCATATTATCTTTAGTTTTGTCAGTATTATTGTAAATTATTTCTGCAGCTGTATTTCCTGTTATAGCAAAATGAAACTTATTTTGAACCATAGCATAAAAATTCTTTGTTGTCTCTGAATTTTTATCATAATCTATACTGCATTCAGCAAAAATATCGCTTACTTGCTGATAAATTCTACGCTCGCTTGCACGAATAGAACGAACTCTGCGTAATAACTCTTTAAAATAATCTTTACCAAAAACTGTTTGTCCTTGTTTTAAACGTTCGTCATCTAAAACAAAACCTTTAATAATATATTCTTTTAGAGTTTGAGTTGCCCAAATTCTAAATTGAGTTGCTTTACTTGAATTTACACGGTAACCAACGGAAATGATTGCATCAAGATTGTAAAATTTTTGATTTCTGGAAACTTGGCGATTACCTTCTTTTTGAACTCTCAAGATTTCCTTGAAGGTTGAATTTTCCTCCAATTCTTCAGATTCAAAAATATTTTTTAAATGCAAAGAAATATTCTGATGAGTTGTGTCAAACAATTCAGCCATAGCATTTTGTGTGAGCCACAGATTTTCATCTTGTATAACAACATCAACTTTTACCTTACCGTTAGGATTATCATAAATTAAAAATTTTGTTTCATTATTCTCCATATCATCTCACTTTCTCAAAAACAACAGCTGTATTACAGCCTCCAAAACCAGAAGCTGTTTTCAAAAAGAAGTCGATATTCTTTTCTTCATTTTTCTCAATCACATTGATAGATTCACTTACGCCAATTTCATCAAAACCTTTTGATTCAAAAAGCATATTTTGATTCGCAGACTCAATCGCAATGACGGTTTCTAACAATCCCGAAGCACCTAATGTGTGGCCGTAAAATCCTTTTAAACTATTTATAGGAACATTTTGCAAACCTAAACGGCTAAAAGCAATCGCTTCCATTTCGTCGTTATAAGGCGTTGCGGTTCCGTGTGCTGAAATATAATCTAATTTTTGAGCATCAATTTGTGCTTCTTTCAAAGCATTCTGAATACTTCTAAACAAACCTTCGCCTGTTCTTGAAGGTCCAGAAATATGATTGGCATCGTTTATCGAGCTGTCGCCAAGTACTTTTATTTTCGCGTTTTTGGCTTCCGCCGAAACTAAAACAGCAGCTGTCGCTTCGCCTAAACTTACACCGGTTCTGTTTTTAGAATATGGTTTGCAAGGCAGTTCACTCATGGCCTGAAATGCATTAAAACCAGACAAAACAAATTCTGAAACTTCGTCGCCCGCCACGACAAAAATGTTATCGTAAAGCTCTGACTGAATCATTCTTTTAGC
Organism: Flavobacterium ginsengiterrae; assembly: GCF_039539785.1. Classification (NCBI taxonomy): domain Bacteria; kingdom Pseudomonadati; phylum Bacteroidota; class Flavobacteriia; order Flavobacteriales; family Flavobacteriaceae; genus Flavobacterium; species Flavobacterium ginsengiterrae. Next base: position 697,153 of record NZ_BAABDU010000003.1, read on the forward strand.
TACAGAAACGGCTAAAATTCCCGAAACACACGCATTCGAAACTACAATTGGCTGGGTTTGAAATCCAAAAAAATCTGCAATGTTTTTTGCTAAAACATCTAAATGTGCGTTGTTAAAGCTCTCTTGAGAATTGTTTTGTAATGCCGTTACATTACCTTTTGTGGTAGAAAGTATAAAGGCTGTTTTTGAATTTAATTCGACATTAGAATTTTTGATGATCGGCTCTAAAGCTAAAATCATCATTTTTTCTAAACGGGAATATTTGGTTTCAGCGCTGATTTTTGCAAAAGCACTGTTTATATTTTCATCGCTGATAATAGAAGCATAAAACGAATTGGGCATTAAAGAAACATCATTATGAAGCTGGATTCCAGAATCGCCACGAAGAATCGCTTCGATATTCGACTGAACATCAAAACCTAAAGGCGTAATACAATTTGTTTTTGTAATGTATATTTCTTTTCTCATTTTATGATTTCCTGCAAGGTTTTCAAAACCTCGTTGGGTATTATTTTAAGTTATGCATATTTACACCTACAACGTTTTGAAAACCTTGCAGGAGGGAGAACGGCTATTTGAGTAACCCAACTTTCCTTTTCCATTCCTCATAAAAAGGAGGATTCGTGAGCATTAAATTTCCATCTTTATCTAAAAAAACCTGCGTTGTTTCGCCGGTGCAGGCAACTTCTCCTTTATCATCAATGATTTTAAAACGATAAATCATTTTAGCTGCCGGAGTATCAACAACAGTTGTTTCTATAGTTACAACGTCTCCGTAACGCAGAGACAATTTATGTTCGCAGGTCGATTTTACAATTGGTGTTGTATAACCCGTTGCAGCAATATCCAGATAAGTTAATCCGTGTTCACGTCCAAACGCTTCACGTCCATCTTCAAAATAGGTGATATAATTTCCGTGCCAAACGATTCCAAGCGGATCTGTTTCGTTAAAACGAATTCTAATTTCGTGCGTAACGGTTAAGTCTGTTGCCTCGTTAAACTGCTCTTTTCTTTTTATCATAAAATAATGCGATGGAAGTTGTAAGTATGAAAAACAAAAATAACAAACTTATTTTTGGAATGATTTCAAGGAAAGAAACGTTGCGTAATAATACGTCGTAAAAAGCATCTAATCCCCAGTTCATTGGAGATGATTTGGCAATAATCTGCATAATTTTTGGCATTGCAAAAACGGGAACCCAGATTCCGCCAATTGCAGCTAAAATAATAACACTTGTAGCGCCAAACGGAGCCGACTGTTCTTGTGTGCTGGCAATGGTTCCTAATAAAATTCCAAATCCAATTGCAGCAAAACCTGAAAATAGTGCCACAATACTCATTAATGCTAAATGTCCTTCGATGTTTAAAGACGGTAGTCCTATTGATGGAAATAAAAATACAGCAACGGCAACCATCATATAAAACTGAATCATGCAAATGATGGAGTATGTAATGGTTTTGCCAATTATAACGACTAAATTAGAAACCGGATTGGTTCTTAATCTAACAAAAGTTCCTTGTGATTTTTCTTTTACAATATTGATAGACAAAGGAATTACAATAAAAAATATAGCAAAAAGTGTCCAAGCCGGAACATTGTGCTGTACTGAATTTGGACGAACTTCTTTATTGTTGATTTTTGGAATTATTTCTTTGAAAGAAATGAAACTTTTTTGTTCAAAGTCTGAAGTTCCCCCTAATTGATTTTGGAAAGTGGTATAAATTGATTTGGTTTCGATTTGCGAAATCATTTTATCAATCGAACTCATAACGGCATTTTTGAAACTCATCTGCACTGCAGGATCAAAATACAGTTTTACTTCTTTTTCTTTAATCACTCTTTTATCGCTGACCGTCGTGCTGTCTGTTAAACCTAAAGAACTTACGATTTTCTCAACGTTTTGGTCAACTTTGGCTTGTAAATCAGAGCTTAAATCTTTTGGAATTACGATTGCTAATTGAAATTTTCCTTTGTAAACATTTTCCCTGGCGATATCTTCGGTAATGGTTTTATTTTCAATCTTCGTAACAACACTGAATAGATTGCTTTTTTCTAAATTATCAAAAACGGTTTTAGAAACATTTCCGTTATCATTATCGACTAATAAAATAGGAATTTTAGAATCGCTTACCGTTTTAAAAGTACTGTCCTGAATTAAAGTTACTGTAATAACTAAAACCAAAGGCATAATAAATAGAATAATTAAACCGCCTAAATCACGTTTGAGCAGTAAAAATTCTTTTACAATAGACATCCAGATTTTATATATCATCTCGCAAATCTTTACCGGTTAATGAAATAAAAACGTCTTCGAGATTGCGGGCATCTTCTGTAGAATTAATTAACGTTGACGGAGTTCCCTGTATAAAAATGCGTCCTCGGTCTAAAATTGCAATATTGCTGCAGAAATCTTCGGCTTCAGCCAAATGATGCGAGGTATAAATTATAGTCGTGCCGCTTTCGTTTAGTACTTTTAGATAATCGATAATGGCATTTTTAGACTGAACATCAACACCAACTGTTGGTTCATCTAAAAATAAAACTTTTGGTTTGTGCAAAATTCCGGCAATTAAATTAACGCGGCGTTTCATACCGCCGGAAAAAGTCTGAACCTGCTTATCGGCAAATTTTAATAAACCTAAAAGGTCTAAAGTTTCGATTACTTTATCTTTTAAATCAGAACCTTTTATGCCATACATGCTTCCAAAATAATGCAGATTTTCTCTGGCGGTTAAAGTAGGATACAAAGCATATTCCTGAGGCACAACACCTATGATTTTTTTAATTTTTGAAGACTGGCCGGCATAGCTTAAACCATCAATTGTAAAATGTCCTGATGTTGGTTTAACCAATCCGCAGAGCATAGAAATTAAGGTTGTTTTTCCGGCACCATTTGGCCCTAATAAACCAAAAATTTGTCCTTCATTTATGTTTAGCGAAACATTGTTCAAAGAATACTGATCGGCATCTTTGTACTTTTTCGAAAGGGATTCTATTTGAATTATAGACTGCAAAATATTTAACTGATTGCTTTTTTTAATTTTTTAAAAAAGATTTCTTCTCTGTTGGCAATGTCCAAAAGTTCATCGGCAATGGTGTTATAGGCATCTTCTTTGGCACTTCTGTTTTTGTAAATACGTGAAGCTTCAACAGCAAAATCTCGCCATGAATCGCCAATTTTTGTCATTTCTTTAGAAAGTTCTTTTAATTCTTCGTTACCTAAAATTGCAGATGCTTCCTGTAAAAATGCGGCATAAATAAAACGGAAACCGCCGCCTCCGGTTCCAATTTCTTCCTGCATACGCACCATTTGCGCCAGGTAATGATTGGCTTTTTTGGTTCCGTGTTTTACAGGCCATTTTCTAATTTGTTTTGAAACAAATTTGATTCCTTTAACACCAACAATTGGCATTGGCGCCAGCATATCGCGGCAGGTATTTTTAATTCCTTTTATAATGGCACTTTTTAAATCGACATTAGCAGGAACCTGAATAGGATAGTACATTTGTCCGCGCGGTGCAAAAGCTCCTTTGGCAAAACGAACTTTATTCATGTCTTCGTACGTTAAAGTCGTAACGGTTTCCATTACAGGATCACTTACTAAATACTCGGTTTCGGTTTTTCCGTAAACGACTAAATTGTGGGCATTGAAATGAAATCGGTATTCGTCTGGAAAATAACTTAAGTTGTAAACTCCGACTTGTAATCCCGTTGGAATATTATTTTTTAAATTTTCGTCTAAAGCTTTATTGGCGTTTGATACAGACGAAAATTTTTGTCTTTTAATTTTTAAATTTAAACGATTAGCAACTTTATTAAAAATCTGTCCCGGCAGGGTTCTGTAACTGATTGCCGGTGCATGATTGACTTTTATAAAAGGCAGATATACAAAAAATAATCCTGAGCCAATACCAAAAACCATCGGTTCGCTGATGTTAAGTCCGCTGTTTTTAAGCAGATTTGACGCTACTCCATTCTCGCAATGAGCAGACTGATGATGTGTGAAAGTTAATTCCATTTATTCGGTAATGCTGTTTTTTAATTCATCTATTGATACTTCAAAAGTATCGGCATATTTTTTCAGGATTTTGTCGTTTAGTTTTGCAAAAACACTTGGTTTAAAATGTCTTTTTACGCGCCATTTCCAAAACCCTACATAGCTTGATAAAATCGTAAGATCCATTTTATTGACTTCCATAAAATAAACTATAGGACTTGCTTCGCCGTTTAAAACCTGTTGTTTGGCATCGGAAATGCGTTCGTTTATTTCATCAATAGAATTTGAAAGGGCAATGGTTTTAGGTTCCCAGCCTGTGCTTAAGGTTGTGGTGTAATTGCCGTTTTCGTCTGTTGCGTATAAAAGCTCTTTTACGTTATTTTTCGTTAAGTTGCTTTGGTCTTGTGGTACGTTATTTTTTTCCATATAGCTAATTTAATTCATTAGAAACATACAGGCTCCTGCTATACATAAACTAATTATTAAAAATCCAAGGTTTGCAAAGGCTAAAATTCTGTTTTTCTTTACAAATAAATAAATCATTTCTATAAGCATTCCTCCATAAAACATCTGAGTTATCAGAAATCCAATGATGAATAAACCTAATCCTCCGTCGACATGTTTGTGTCCGGTTTCGTCGCAATATTTATGAGGATCATAAGTAAAATACCAAAATAGGAAAACCGATGTAAGTAAGAGAACTAAAATCCCGATGCGGATTACTAAATGTAAAATGACTTTTTTAGTATTATTCAACCGAAACTGTTTTTTGAATGAACAGGTTAATTTCGCATTCTAAGAGTATCTGGTCTTCGACTGAGCTTTGACAGCTCATCGTGCATAAAGTGTAATCTTCGCCAGCGAATTTTGAAACTAAATCTGCTTTGGTAATTATAGTATCGCCGACTTTTGGCAGCGAATGAATTTTTACATTTTTTAAGGCACTGATAAATCCAATTACATTTACGTTCTCATTTTCTGTTCCGTCTTCATCAAAAAAATATTTTTTTCCAACAATAGACGAACAAGTCTGCGCCGTGTTTTCGATTAAACCTGCTTCAATAAAAACATTATCCTGAACAAAAATATTGTCTTCTTTTATTAAAAAAATGGTTTCTACAAAGTTGGCATCAATATCCAGAATTAAATCTACCATAAGCAAAGGTGCTCGGTGAGGCAGATAATTTTGTATGTCAACTCCTGTTTTCAAAATCATAATTATTTGGCTAAAACGGTTTTCATTTGTCCGTTTGCAATTTCTTCATTATTTAATGTCGTAACAATATTTACTAAAGTTATTCCGGCAAATTCCTGTAAAATTGTAACTGCCGATTCGATGGTATCGTTAACTTTTGGCAGTTTTTTAATTTCAATTTCTTTAATAGAACCTATGTAACCTGTTGGTGCAGTTTCGTTTTTTAAAAAAAACTGATAACCGGTATGTAATGCCACAGATTGTGCCATGTGTTCTATTAAACCTGCTTCCAGAAAACCTGAATTAGATACAAAAATATTCTCGCTCTGAATTTTTAAACCTGAAACTAATGAAGTTTCAGAATAAGAATGCATAGCATCTACCATAACAAAAGGGAACTTTTGAGGCAGTAAATTTTGTACCATATCTTTTTCTAAAAGAGCCATTGTTTCCATTAGCAAACTGTTAAATACGCATACGCGAAAGAAAATCTTCCGCTTTCCGGAACTGATAAAAGAATATGATCTCCTTTTTTCAGATTTCCTGAATTCATTAATTCTTCCAAAGCCAGGTAAATTGACGCAGAACCTACGTTACCTACTCTTGAAAGGTTCATGAACCATTTTTCGTCATTCATTCCAATTCCTTTTTCCTGTAATCCTTTTTTCAATCCTTCAACGAAGAAGTTTGAAGAAACGTGGGGAATGAAATAATCAATATCTTCAGATTTGATGTTGTTTTTATCCATCGCATCTTTCATGCTTTCTGCACCTTTAACAAGGATAAATTCGTCGAGAATTTTTACATCTTGTTTAATAGAGAAAACAGATTCGTTTAACCATTGTTCCGGAGCATAATCACTCCATGATTTTATTTCTCCGTTTTCTAATTTTTCACCGCCGGCATACATACAGGTTTCTAATTCGTAAGCATACGAAAAAGCTTCCATCCATTCTATTTTAAGAGAAATTGGGCCTTTTGGTTTGTTTTCTAATAAGAAAGCTCCGGCACCGTCTGATAGCATCCAGCGAAGGAAATCTTTTTTGAAAGCAATAATAGGTTGTTCTTCAAGGCTTTTTAAATTATCGGCCTCGTGATTGTATTTTTGAGCATTAAGCCAGGTAGAAACTTTTTCTGATCCTGTGCAGATTGCATTTTTTGAGTTTCCGGATCTTACCGAAAGAAAGCCAAATTTAAGAGAGTTCATTCCGGCACAGCAAACTCCTGTTGAAGAGTTTAATTCTACCGATTTATTTTTTAGCAGACCATGAACCATCGCAGCGTGCGAAGGCAGAAAAATGTCCGGAGTTGAGGTTCCGCATGAAAGTACTTCTAAATCCTGAGGCGTAAAATTTTCGTCGAATAACGGCAAAATAGCATTTCGAGTTAATTCGGCATTACTGTGTGTGCTTTTTCCAGCTTTGTCAACAGCATAATATCGGCTTGTAATTTTGTTATTGCGCAAAATAATACGTCTTGCTTTTGAGGCAGTATCGTTTATAAGTCCTAAATACGCTTCCATTTCTTCATTTGAAACAGCTTCATTTGGCAAATATTTTGCGGCTTTTGTAATGTATACTTCAAACATAATCTAATCGTCTTCTAAACTCCTTGATAATATTGAGTTTCTCTTTTTATGGTGTTTAATTTTAAGGGGTAAGAAATAAGGTGCAATATATACACTATTGGCGATATTAACCAAATCGCAAGGAATAAATAAACATTAAATACTTTTAAAAGCTTTTTTCGGTTTTTTTTGTTTTTATAAATGATATTTGACCATTTATTGAAAATTTTGTTAGCCGTTTTGTCTACAGTCACTAAATACGGACTGATCTTTACGGCATCAATTGCGACCAATTTTGGCTGTAAATTATGTAAATTATCTGCCCTAAACTCTGAAAGTATTACTTCGCCAAATTTTGGAGACTCCTGAATATCTTTTTCTGAAACTCCCGGAAGCGGAAAAATACCTAAATATTTTTTCTTTACTCCAGAGAACATCCATTCTACAATTGTGATTACGCTTATTAAATTTCCAACTCTGTCAACTAAAGCTACATTTCCAACTAATTGTGCATTGGCTTCCTTTAATAAACTTTTGATTTTTTCCTGCGCCATAATCCACATGTTTCTGGATCCGCTTATGGTAACTACAGGAGTGTTGTTTAATAATTTTTTTCCTTCTTCGCTTTTCAAAAAAGAGTTAATAGGAATAGAAGGCGATAAATACCAAACCTGATAATGAAATAAAATTAAATCGAATTTTGTATTTAAAATTTCAGACGGAATTGGTTTTAATGCTGTTGGAATTTGTAAAAAAGATTCCGGAAAAGCATCAAAAAAAGAATCCTTATTCCACGGAAACGGGAAAGAGTTTTCTAATTGGATTTCGTGAAAAGTCACGTTTATTTCCTCAGAATTTAGAAACGGTTTTGCAATGTTTTGTGCAATCGTTTGCAATTGTCCTGACTGAGAATAATAAATTACGAGAACATTCTTCATTTTAGGTTTACTTGCTTTGGTTGCGGACAAAAGTAAGTAAATTTATTTAAACGAATTTTCTTGTTTAACAGATTGAGACTTATAAGGTTCAATGCTTTACAGATCTTACTGATTAAACGGCTTTTTGCCAATACTAAAAAATTACCAGCGTTAAACAGAAAGGAGTTACAGCCCGCAGATTTTACAGCCTGAATAAGTTTTTAGAAGGTATTTAGGAAAACAATATAAAGAGTTGATCTTATTATTTCAGATCATTCCAAAAATCAAAATAGTTAAACCATTGCAGCGGATATTTTTTTACAATGCTTTCTACGCTTGTTACGTATTCTTTTAGTAATGCTTTTTCGTCGCGGTGTTTTACCTGAGCTTCTCTTGCATATAAATGATAATGCAGATTTGGTTCTTTCATTACATACACAAATACAACCGGAACTTTTAATCTTGAAGCAATTAAAAATGGTCCGGCAGGAAAGTTTGCTTCTTTGCCCAGAATATTTTCTGAAAGTGATTTTGTACCTTCAAAATAACGGTCGCCGGTAAAGCAGATTAGTTCATTATTTGCCAAAGCAGCATTGATCTCGAAAATATGAGAGAGATCTTCTTTAATAATAATGAATTTTACGGTTGGTTTCTGGGTAATGGTTTCCAGATAATTTTTAATAGCAGAATGTTCTAAATCTGTAGTAACAAGATTAATTTGAAAATCAAGATCGATATCGCCCAGAAAATGTTCAGCGATTTCAAAATTGCCGACATGTGCACTGATTAAAACACCGCCTTTTTTTTCTGCTAAAAGATTTTTAAGAATTTCTATTCCGTCAAATTCATAGGTGAATTTATTTCGCATTCCTGCCGAAATAGCAATTTTATCAATAATGGTCTGTCCAAAAGTATAATAACTTTTGAAAACCATTTTTTTAGATTTAAGAGTTGAATATTGAAGTCTCTCTTTAAAGTAATAAAAAATAGCACGGTTGCTTTTTTTTAAAAACAAAAAGTAATACGATGCAACAAAATAAAGTACTCCATAGGCTGATTTAACACCCGTTTTTTTAATTAAAAAAACGAATATTCTATAACCTAAAACAGTTCCTTTTGATTTGCCATCCCATTGACTCATTAAGCTGTTTTGGCTTTTAATTTGGTTTCGATAAGATCGTAGAAACTTTGGAAATCAGAAATTCCAACAAAATCTGCCTCAACTAGTTTTACGCCAAAGTTAGATTCTATTGAAACTACTAAATCAACATAATCTAAACTGTCTAATCCAAGCGTATCTTTTAAATTAGCATTTGGTTCAATGTCGTCATTATCAACTTCAAATTCATCAACTAAAAAACCATTAATTTTTGCTATAATCTCTTCTTTATTCATCGTTCAATTTAAACTTTTTAACCACCAACGCAGAGTTGGTTCCTCCGAAACCGAAAGAATTGGACAAAAATATGTCAAATTTTTTGTTTAACGTAGTTTTAACTAAATTTAATTTTGAAGCATCTTCATCCGGGTTTTCTAAATTGATGTTCGGAGCAATGAAATCGTTCTGCATCATGATGATAGAGTAGATAATTTCGCTTGCGCCAGCCATCCAGCATTCGTGACCTGTCATTGATTTTGTAGAACTTACATAAGGATTTTTCTCACCAAAAACTTCAAAAATCGCTTTGGCTTCGTTAGCATCGCCTACCGGAGTAGAGGTTGCGTGTGCATTTATGTATTCAATATCTGACGCTTTTAGTTTTGCATCGTCTAATGCGCGCTGCATTGCTGTAGAAGGACCTTCAACATTAGGTGTCGAAATATGTCCTCCGTTTGATGAGAATCCATAACCAGAAACTTCGGCAATAATATTGGCGCCTCTGGCAATGGCAGATTCGTAGCTTTCGAGAATTAAAGTTGCACCGCCGCCACTCGGAATTAATCCGTCGCGTCCGGAATCAAAAGGACGTGAAGCTTTTTCAGGATCGCCTTCACGATTAGAGAAAACACCTAATCCGTCAAAACTGCTCATTGCATATTTATTGATTTCCTGTGCGCCTCCTGTAATTATAATATCCTGAAAACCGCTTTTTATTAAAAAATAAGCTAATCCTATAGAATGAGAACCGCTCGCGCAGGCAGCACTTACAGTTAAATTAATACCGCGAAGTTTAAAAATCGTTGAAAGATTCATGGTAACAGTCGAATTCATAGATTTGAAAATCGCACCAGAACCAATTAAAGCAGTATCTTTTTTCTCGCGAACAATATCTGTTGCATCAATAATGGCTTTAGAAACGCTGTCGTTTCCATACATAATTCCCACTTCACGAGTTTCAAAAAAAGCATCATCGATATTCGCATTTTTCAATGCTTCAATAGTTGCCATATAAGCATACTCGGTTTCTTCACCAATGCTCATACGCTGTCTGCGGGTCAGTAAATTTTTTAAATCAGCTTTTGGAACCATTCCTGTTAAAGCCGACTGAAAACCAAATTCTTTACGGTCAGAATCAAATTTAATACCTGATTTACCATTGTATAATGATTCTTTTACTTCATCTAAAGAAGTTCCGATACAAGAATAAATTCCCATTCCAGTAATTACAACTCTCTTATTCATCGTCTTTCAAAGTAATTTTTTAATCTATAAGTGTAAATGGTTTTAACACATAGAGATATAGGTTTTTATTCTTTTTTACACATAAAGTCTATATTTCTATGTGTTTTATGTTATGAATATATGCCGCCGTTTATATTAATAATTTCGCCTGTAATATAGCTTGATTTTTTTGAAATCAAAAAGCTTACCAAATCTGCTACTTCTTCGGCTTCGCCAAAACGATTTACCGGAATTAGTTTTAATAATTCTTTTTCGTCTAGTTCGCTTGTCATATCTGTTTTAATAAAACCGGGAGCAACTGCATTTACCGTAATATTACGTTTTGCTACTTCCTGAGCCAAAGCTTTTGTTGCGGCTACAATAGCGCCTTTTGCAGCAGAATAATTGGTTTGTCCGGCTGTTCCTTTTACTCCCGAAACAGAAACCATGTTTACAATTCGGCCGTATTTATTGCGAAGCATTTTTTGAATAAAAAACTGCGTTACATTAAAAAACCCGTTTAAGCTGGTGTTTACAACACCGTTCCAGTCTTCTGGAGTCATCCACATAAAAAGACCGTCTTTTGTAATTCCGGCGTTGTTTACAATAGCTTCAACTATGGCTTCTGGATTTGCTTCCTGCCATTGTGTTAAAACGTTTTGCACCTGATCAAAATTGGCAACATCAAAACCTAAAATTTCTCCTGTTGCGCCTAATTTTTGTATTTCTTGTAATGTTTCTTCGGCTGCGGTTTTGTTTGAATGATAATTAATCAGAATATGATAATCAGCTTCAACGGCTAATTTTTTGCAAATAGCACTTCCAATCCCTCTAGAACCGCCTGTTACTAATACACATTTCATAAGTGAAATTTATTTCTTTTTCTTAGCTGCTGGTTTCGTTGCCGATTTTGCAGCTGGTTTGGTTGTTTTTGTTTCTTGTTTTGTTTCAGCTGGAGCAACAGCAACTGGTTGAGGTTTTTCTGCTGATTTTGAAAATAATTCAGCGTTTTCAAACCATTGGTTGCTTAATACAGTTCCGTCTGGTTTTAGAAAACCCCATTTTCCTTCATTTTTTACTCTTGCCACACCATCAATAAAGCCTTTGTCTTGTTGAACAAACATAGCAATAATAGCGTTTGTTGTAATGCCGTATTGTGTTGGAATTACCAGTTTTCCAGATTCGTTAATAAATCCCCAGTTGCTTTCTTTTACAGGTGCAAGACCGTTTGTGCTGAAAACTTCGGCATCGCTGTAAGTTGGTTCAATTACAAATTTTCCTTCCGGATTAATGAATCCCCATTTTTTTCCAACTAAAACTGGAGCTAAATTTTTTGAGAATGCTTTTCCTTTATCATAAATAGGAAGAATTACCCAGTTTCCTTTTAAATCGATGTAACCGATTTTTCCGTTCTTTTTAGCAAAAGTCAGATCCTGAGTTTCAAAATCCCAGATTTTTTCGGCTCCATCAACCGGGATAAATTTTCCGCCGCTTACAAGTCCAAACGTTTTATCTTTTCTGGCCCATGTTGTGCCTTTAAAATAATTTCCAATTTCGGCATAAGCAGGTTCTACTAATTCTTTTCCTTCGGTATTAATAATTCCCCAGTTTTTGTTTAGTTCGACTCTTGCATAACCATTTTCAAAAGGTTTGATCTGATCATATTTTGGTTCCAGAACAACAGCCATTTTGTTATTGATTAATCCAACTTTATTGTTTTGTCTAATAAAAGCAACACCGTTATTAAAATCGAATATTTTATCTGATGCAGGTGCTTTTAAAATTTCACCTTTTTTATCAATATAAACCCATTCCTTATCTTTTTGCACAACAGCAATTCCGTTGTTAAAATCTTTAGCATCTTTAAAATCTGCAGGAATTACCCAGCTTCCTTTAGAGTCAATAAATCCCCATTTTCCGCCATTTTCAACAGCAGCTAAACCGTCAGAAAAACTTCTGGCAGATTTATATTGAGGTTCTATTTTAAAAGATCCATCTTTGGTGATATAACCAATTTTGGAATTTTTTTTAACTAATGCCAGTTCCTGACTATTAACAACTTGAATACTTACCAGCAGTAAAAAAATAAATGTTTTTTTCATGATTTTTAAAATTCAATGTTTAATGATTAAAAAGTTAAAACTCTTTTGGGGCATTATTTTTAAAACAGAAATAGTTTTTAAGATTAATTATTGATTAGATGATCTTTTACTTTTTGTACAAAAGGATACATTACCTGATCTTCCTTAAATGTTGGAATTATATTTCTAATTTCATCGTACCATTTTCTTGAAACAGATGAAATTTTATCTTTTTGTCCTAAATAATCAATTGCCTGAACAATTGTAATCATTTCGATTGCCAGTACTTCAAATGCATTTTCGATTACTTTTGATGTAATAACAGCCGAATTTGTTCCCATACTTACAATATCCTGATTGTCGTTGTTGTTAGGAATACTGTGAACGTACATTGGGTTAGACAACATTTGGCTTTCGGCAGTTGTTGAAGTTGCAGTAAACTGAACGCCTTGCATTCCGAAATTGAATCCTAATGTTCCTAAATTTACAAACGGTGGCAGTAATTCGTTGATTTTTGAATTCAATAAATAATTTAATTGACGTTCTGCCAGCATCGTTAATTTAGTAATAACGATTTTCAGTTTATCCATTTCCAGCGAAATATAATCTCCGTGGAAATTTCCTCCGTGATAAACGTGTTTGTTTTTTACGTCTATAATTGGATTATCGTTTGCCGAGTTGAATTCGTCTTCTAAAATAGAAGCAACATTATTGATAGTTTCTAAAACCGGTCCTAAAATTTGAGGAACACATCGTAATGAGTAATATTCCTGAACCTTTTCTTTAAAGATTTCTTCTGTGTTTTCGCCAGAATATAAGTGGTCTTCTCTTTTACGGATTAAAGTACTGTCTGAAAGATTTTTTCTCATTTGAGCCGCAACTTCCTGCTGTCCTTTATGACGTTTAGTCTGGTTTAATTCTTCAGAGAAATGATCGTCGTAAGCCTGAACTAATTCGTTAATAGCACAAGATGATTTTAATGACCAGTCTAATAATTTTTTAGCGTGATATACATTTACAACGCCAATTCCTGTCATTACAGAGGTTCCGTTGATTAACGCAAGACCTTCTCTAATTTCTACCTGAATTGGTTTTAAACCTTCGATTTCGAAAACTTCCGGAGTTGGTCTTCTTTCGCCTTTATAAAAAACTTCTCCTTCTCCTATTAAAACTAAGGCTAAATGCGAAAGTTGCACCAAGTCTCCGCTGGCACCCACACCGCCGTGTTCAAATATTAAAGGAGTAATATCTCTGTTTATAAGTTCAGACATTAGGTTAATTACTGACGGATGAACACCAGAATTTCCTAATGAAAGTGTATTTAATCGTGCTAAGATTGCTGCTTTTGCACAAACCGGACTTAAAGGTTTTCCGGTTCCGGATGAATGGCTTCGGATTAAATTATATTGAAGCTGAATTTGATCAGACTCTTTGATTCGGTATTGCGCCATTGGTCCAAAACCAGTGTTTACGCCGTAAATTACTTTATTACCAGAGAATTCTTTTAAGAAATTGAAACTTTCATTTACTCGGTTTACGACAACATCGCTAATTGTAACTTTTTGATTTCCAAAGATTATGGCTTCAAATTCTTTTAAACTTAAATATTCGTTAATTGTATTCATTAAATCGTTTTTGGTTGTGCTAATTTAATTTTATTTATCAAAATAAATGTAGTTATTTTGATGATGGCAAATGTAGGTTAATAATTGATAATATTCTTATTATGACAAAGGAGTTTGTAGATGTTTTAGTAATAGGCGCCGGACCGTCCGGATGCGTATCGGCATCGTATCTTCATAAAAACAATGTAAAGGTAAAAGTTGTAGAAAAACAGAAGTTCCCGAGACTTGTTGTTGGCGAAAGCTTAATTCCTAGAGTAATGGATCATTTTGCTGAGGCAGAATTGTTTGACGCTCTTGATGCAATGAACTTCGAAAAGAAACTGGGAGCACGATTTATTCGGGGTGAAGAAATTTGTGTTTTTGATTTCAGCAAAAAATTTGGCGAAGGCTGGGACTGGACCTGGCAGGTTCCTCGTGCTGATTTTGACAATACAATGGCTCAGGAAGTGGTTAGAAAAGGTGTAGATCTTGAATTTGAAACTGAAGTTCTTGAAGTTTCTTTTGAAGGAAAAAAATCTAAAACTATTGTAAAAGATAAAGATGGGAATTTAAAAGAAATTCACGCCAATTTTATTATCGATTCGAGCGGTTACGGACGTGTTTTACCAAGACTTTTAGATTTAGATACTCCTTCAAAATTAGATCCGCATTCTTCGATTTTTACGCACGTAAAAGATATTAACAGAGAAGAAGGTGAAGAAGGAACTCAAATTTCATTTGATATTCTTGAAACCGAAGTTTGGTTATGGGTAATTCCTTTCTCAAACGGAAATACGAGTTTAGGTGTTGTAGGGCCAACAGATTTTATTAATTCTCTTTCTGAAAATAAAGATAATGCTGAGGCTTTAAAAAATGCAATCCAGAAATCAGATTATTATATTAAAAGATTTGCCGGAACTGAATTTTTGTTTGAACCGGTTAAATTAGAAAACTATTCGAGAGCTGTAAAAAGAATGTATGGCGACGGTTTTGCTTTAACAGGAAACAGTTCAGAATTTTTAGATCCAGTATTTTCATCAGGAGTAGCTTTTGCAACTGAATCTGGAATGCTGGCAGCAAAATTATATTTAAAAGAATCGAAGGGAATTCCTGTTGACTGGGAAGTTGAATTTACACAATATATGAAACGCGGTATTGCGGTTTTCACAACTTATGTACAGGAATGGTATACAGGAAACTTGCAGACTTTATTCTTCCATCAGCCTGAAAATCCAGATGTGAAAGAAAAAATCTGTTCGGTTTTAGCAGGGTATGTCTGGAATGAGGAAAATCCTTTTGTCAAAAAACACGATCACGTAATAGCCAATATGGCGTATTTACTAAATATGCAGAAAGAACAAAGCCCTGAATAATCAGGGCTTTTTTTATGTCTGAAAAGTTGTATTTTTGTTCGATTGGGAATTTGTTTGTTTTGAAAAGTATTAAATGGTTTTTTACAGTACCATTATGTAAGATACAGATTCTCTTTTTATACTTAATTATTATCTTTGAATTATGAGTACAGTTATAAAACCAAATCATATAGGACGAAAAATCAGTCGTATTCGTGAACTAAGAGACATGAAGCAAGAGGCGCTTGCCCAAGCTTTAGGCACAAATCAACAAGCAATATCTGCAATGGAAAATAGTGAAACTGTAGATGAAGAAAGATTAGCTGAAGTTGCAAAAGCTCTTGGAGTAAGTGTTGAGGGAATTAAGAATTTTTCAGAAGAAGCAATATTCAATATTATTGGAAATACAATCAATAATTATGATAATGCATCAATGAATTCAAATATTCAATATCAGCCAACATTTAATCCACTTGATAAAGTTGTTGAATTATATGAGCGTTTGGTTCAGGCTGAAAAAGATAAAGTCGAATATTTAGAAAAATTATTTAAAGAGAAATAAATTTTTATTCAACATAATAAGCAAAAAAGGATCCCAATCAGGATCCTTTTTCGTTTTTATATCAAAATTCTATTACCAGAATTTAACGTATAGTGCAATAATAATCAATAACGTAATTACAATTAAAACAGTAGTTTGTGGTTTAACTTTAAACATTCCAGGTTCTGTTTCAAATGCTTTTGGATTTACTTTTGGTCCTGCAAAACTCATTAAAATCATCACTAACATAGTGAAGAAGAATGATAATCCCATACAAATGTGGAACGGAATTTCAAAAGCTCCTTTTCCGTTAGGATAAGCAGTATATAAAAGTGTATCGTTTCCAAATAAAGCCGGAGCATATTCGTTGAATAAAACAGATAATACAAATCCTAAAATTACACCCACGATTGCTGCTGCACCAGTAGTTCTTTTCCAGAACATACCAAGGAAGAACATGGCAAAAACTCCAGGGCTGATAAATCCTGTATATTTTTGAATGTAAGTGAAACCACCAACACCGCCAATTCCTAAAATATCATTCCATGTAAATAATACAGCTAAAAGCATAGCAGCAAAAACCGCAAGACGACCAATGTTTACTTGTTGTTTTTCACCTGCATCTTTCTGGATGTATTTTTTATGAATATCTAAAGTATAAATTGTAGAAATACTGTTCACTTTTCCTGCTAATGAAGCTACAATCGCAGCCGTTAATGCCGCAACAGAAAGTCCTTTTAAACCAGTAGGAAGGAAAGTTAATACAGCAGAATAAGCACCATCTTTTCCGCCCACTAATTGAGGTAAATGTCCGTCTTTGTATAAAACATAAGCTGCAATTCCAGGAAGCATTACGATAAGCGGCATTAATAATTTTAACATACCAGCAAATAAAATTCCTGTACGAGCTGTTTGTAAATCAGCACCAAGTGCTCTTTGTGTAATGTATTGGTTACATCCCCAATAGTTTAAGTTGATGATCCAGATACCTGCAGCGTAAGATAATAATCCTGGGAAAGTCAAATATTTATCGATTTCTAATTGAGAAGAAGTCGCAGTTGGTTTTGGAATAATCATTTTGAAATGTTCCGGAGCTTCTTTCATTAATACTTTGAAACCGGCAATTGCATTTTCGCCAACACCAAAATATTGTCCAACAGTTGTAAGCGCAATATAAGAAGTTACCAAACCTCCAATAATTAAAACGGCAACCTGAATAACGTCTGTATAAGCTACAACTTTCATTCCTCCAAGAGAAATAAACAAAGCAAAAACAGCTAATCCTAACATGATAACATGAAGATATTCCCCGCCCGCAAGACCATTAATAGCAACAGCTCCTAAATATAAAATCGAAGTCAAGTTTACAAAAACATATAAAAACAACCAGAAAACTGCCATAATCAACGCAGTAGATTCATTATAACGTGTTTTTAAGAATTGTGGCATCGTGTAAATCTTATTTTTTAGATAAACAGGAATAAACCATACTGCTACAATTATAAGAGCAACGGCAGCAAGCCATTCGTAAGCAGCAACTGCAATTCCTAAAAAGAAACCTTCACCACTCATACCAATAAATTGTTCTGCAGAAATGTTTGAGGCAATTAATGATGCTCCAATAGCCCACCAGGTTAAATTTCCTTCGGCAAGAAAGTAAGCTTTAGCATCTTGTTCGTCTTGTTTACGTTTTCGGTAAACCGTATAACCGTAGACCGAGACTACGATGAAATAAATAATAAAAACCGCATAATCTGCGAAAGCGAGGTTTTGGTTCATTGTTAATAGTATTTTAGATAATTAGTATAAATGATTGTTTGTTTTAAAGTTTTAAATATGGTTATTGTGTTGTGTAATCTTGTTAAAAATGAAATATGTGTTTTTATTTTGTTATTTTTTTATCAAAACAAGAACAAAAGCCAAATTTAAAATAAAAACTTAAAAAACGACCATTGTAAATGTGTTATTTACATTTATAAACAAAACAATTGTGTTAAATTTTAAATTTAGGGACTTAAGTTTTTTATTATTTAGCGAATATTAACCTCGTTTTTATAATGTATATCAGACTGCTGTCTTATAATTTCGGCACTTTTTTCCGGAGTAATGTCTCTTTGAGACTCTCCCATCATTTCATAGCCAACCATGAATTTTTTTACAGTTGCAGAGCGAAGCAATGGCGGGTAAAAATGCATGTGGAAATGCCATTCAGGATGATCCATACCATCTGTTGGAGCCTGATGAATTCCTGAAGAATACGGAAATGATGTGCTGAATAAATTATCGTATTTAATCGTTAACTGTCTTAAAATTTTCGAGTAAGCCGTAACTTCTTCGGCAGTAAAATCGGTGATTTTGCTTATGGCTCTTTTGCTTACAATCATCGTTTCATAAGGCCAGATTGCCCAAAACGGAACTAAAGCCACAAAATGATCATTTTCAATTACAATACGGGTTCCTACTTTTAATTCGGCCTGAACATAATCTTCTAATAATGTTCTTTTGTTTTTTTCGTAATAAGATTTTAAACTGTTATGCGTTTTTTCAACCTGAGTTGGTAATGATGACTGCGCCCAGATTTGTCCATGCGGATGCGGGTTACTGCAGCCCATAACACTTCCTTTGTTTTCAAAAATCTGAACGTGGTTGATGTATTTAATGCTTCCTAATTCTGCGTATTCTTTCTGCCATGTTTTAACAATGTTTTCGATATCAGAAACTTCCATTTCGGGAAGCGTTAAATCGTGTCTTGGTGAAAAACAAACCACTCGTGAGATTCCTTGTTCTGGTTCTGCCTTAAAGAATGTATGTTTAATATCTTCCTCAAAAATGATTTCGTCTTGTTTTAAAGCAGCAAAATCATTATCAAACACAAAACTGTTTTTGTATGCAGGATTATTTACTCCGTTTGCGCGAACATTGCCCGGGCATAAATAACAGTTTGGATCATGTTTAGGAAGTGTTTCGGCAGAAATCACCTCGTTTTGTCCCTGCCAAGGGCGTTTTGCACGATGAGGTGAAACCAAAACCCATTCATTAATTAAAGGATTAAAACGTCTGTGTGGATCTTCGTTAATGTCAAAATTTTTCATTGGTTGGTTGGGTATTAAAGTAATGTTGTTCCGTTTGAGACTTTTACGTCATAAAATTTTAATTCAATCCCAAATGTATTTAAATAAAGATTCGAAAACTTACGTTTTACCTCATTTTCATGACCTTTTTTAATTAAATTTATGGTGCACCCTCCAAAACCACCTCCCATAACACGAGAACCTACAACATTTTCATCTGCTTTTGCAGTGTCAACCAGCATATCTAATTCGTCGCAGCTTACCTCATATTCCTGAGACAAACCATGATGCGTTTCAAAAAGCAATTGTCCTAAAAGTTCTATATCGCCTTTATCAAGCGCTTCGCAGGCTTTTATAACACGGTTAATTTCTTTTACAACAAAATGCACTCTTTTAAAAACCGTCGCATCCATTTTATCCTGAATGCTTAAAAGCTGTTCTTCAGAGCAGTCTCTAAAACTTTTTACTTCAGAAAAATTCTCTTTAATAATCGATAAACCCTTTTCACACTCGATTCTGCGCGTGTTGTATTCAGATGTAAAAAGAGAATGTTTTACATTACTGTCAAATAAAACCAGTGAGTAATCTTTAAAATCAGCATTGTGATATTCAAAATCCAGCGTATTACAATCCAGTTTTATTACCTTGTTTTCAAGACCATGAACACTTGAGAACTGATCCATGATACCGCAGTTAATACCAACCCAGTGTTCTGCTTTTTGTCCTAATAATGCTATATCAAGTTTTTCGATTTTTAAATCAAAAAGCTGTTTAATTCCGAAAATCATACCGCACTCTAAAGCTGCCGAAGATGATAATCCGGAACCCACCGGAATGTTGCTGCTAAAAACACAATTAAATCCGTCAAATTCAAATCCTTTATCTTGTAATTGTTTAATTACGCCGCGAATGTAATTTGTCCAGACAATATCGCTTAGTTTTACTTCCTGAGTTAAATCAATTTCAAACTCTTCGTTTAAGTCGATTGCGAATATTTTAGATTTTTTCGAATTGTTTTTTTCAAAAGCAAAGCAAATTACTTTGTCAATCGCTGCCGGAAGAACAAAACCGTCGTTATAATCAATATGTTCTCCAATAATATTTATTCTTCCTGGAGAAAGCACTACTTTTTCTGGCTTAGATCCAAAAGACTTTTCAAAAAAAGAAGTAGTATTTTGTATTAAAAGATCATTCATTATTATGTAATTGGTTGGTTTAGTTGATATTTTCGAATTTATAAACAGTCTGCTGTTTATATTCTTCACCTTTTTTCAAAACAGAATTAGGAAAATGTGACTGATTTGGCGCATCTGGAAAATTTTGAGTTTCAAAACAAATACCGCTTGTTTTATGATAAACGGCGTCATTTTTTCCTTTTAGTACATCAAAACAATTGCCGCCTACATATATATGTACACTTGGCTGATTGGTGTAAACACTCATTTTTAAATTATTTTTTGAGCTGAATAAAACCGCAGCGACATTATTTGTCTGATTTATGACAAATGAATTGTCGATAGATGCCGGACAATTTTTTTGAATTCTAAAATCAAAATCATGATTGGTAAGATCAGTAAATTTTCCTGTTGGAATATTTTCGTGATTAGTTTCCAGCATTTTTTCGGCATCAATAAAAATCTGTTGATCTAAAACAGTTGAATTATGTCCGTCAAGATTAAAATAGCTATGATGCGTTAAATTTATAACAGTATCTTCTGTTGAAACCGCTGTGTAAGTCAGCTTTAGTTCATTTTCTTCAGTAAGCGTATAAGTTAAATCAACTTGTAATTCTCCCGGATAATTTTCATCCAGATTTTCGCTTAAAAGGCTAAAAGTTATAGAAGGATTTTCGCCAGAAGTTAAATTGGTAACATTCCATACTTTTTTTCCAAAACCGGTATTACCGCCATGAAGCGAGTTGCTGTTATTATTTTTGGTTAGCTCGTATGTTTTTCCGTTTAACGTAAAACTTCCTTTATTGATTCGGCCTGCATATCGGCCAACCGTTGTTCCAAAATAAGGAGCACTTGGCAGAAAATAAGATTCTAAATACGAAGAAAGAGAATCAAAACCCAAAACGACATCAACAAGCTTTCCTTCAGAAGTTGGAATTTCTAAAGAAGTTACAGTGGCTCCGTAATTAATAATCTGAACCTTCATTCCGTTTTTGTTCGATAATTCAAAAGAAAAGATTTCTTCATTATCTGGCATAAAACCAAAAGATTTAGAATTAGAAGTTTCCTGAAAATGCGATTTATGTTTTATTTCCATATAAATTTTGCCAATAGTGAAATTCAAAAATAGAAACAATCTTTATTTTTACATACCAGTACCTACCAGTTTTTGTATATTGCACAAAAATTCTATTTACAGATGAATATAATTTCAATCCAAAACAACATTGGTCTGCCAAAATATAAGCAGATTATTCTTTCAATAGAAAAAGCAATTGAAGAAGAAAAATTGAGAAAAGGAGACCGTCTTCCTTCTGTAAATAAAGTCTGTCTGGCATTTTCATTATCCCGAGATACAGTCTTGCTGGCTTATGAAGAACTGAAAAAAAGAGGTATTATTTATGCCATTCCGGGAAAGGGATATTATGTTAAAAGCGTTGAAATCACTATAAAACAGAAGATTTTTTTACTTTTTGATGAGCTCAATATTTTTAAAGAAGACATTTATAACTCTTTTTTAAACAACATTGGCAAAAATGTTCAGGTTGATATTTTCTTTCATCATTTCAATAGTCAGGTTTTTCAAAAACTAATAAACGACAGTAACGGAAATTATACCAAATACATTTTAATGCCTACAAACTTAAAAGATATCGTTTCTTCAATAAAAACCCTACCAGTAGGTGATGTATTTATACTCGACCAGACCAATCTTGATTTAAAATCCTATCCGGCAATTTATCAAAATCATCAAAAAGATATTTTTGAAGGACTGCAAAAGGGAATTGAAAGATTAAGTAAATACAAAAAATTGGTTTTAATTTTCCCGGGATTTCGTGAGCCGCTTGGCATGAAACTGGGTTTTGAGGATTTTTGCACTGAATATAACTTTCAATCTGAAATAATAACCGAATTTACAAACAGAGAAATAACCGAAGGAGATTTGTATATAATTCCAAATGATCGTGATTTGGTTCGTGTAATCGAAAGTGCAGCAGAGAAGAATTTAAAACTAGGTTCAGATTTTGGTATTATATCGTATAATGAAACGCCTTTGAAAAAAATTGCGGCGAATGGCATTACAACCATCTCAACTCATTTTGAAGCCATGGGAAAAATCCTTGCTGAAATGGTTTTGAAAAACAAGAAAGAACAAATTGAGAACAAATCTTCGCTTATAATAAGAAATTCGCTTTAAGGATTTGATAAAGAATTTTAGAAACAGATTAATAATATAACAGTGAAACCCATTTTTGTTTCAAAAAACGCTTATTTGTTAATTAAAAAAATAAAAATACTATTTCTTGTTTTTGAACATTTATTTTGCTTACATTTGCAAATGTAAATTTTACACTTATTATTGTTTCAGCGATTAGTGTTCATAATGATCGCTTTGACAAGGTTAAAAGATAAAAAATTTTGTTTATTTTTTTTAATAGTAGTTTTATTGAAGAAAAAACCCTGAAAGTTGTGGATTTCAGGGTTTTGTTTTTTTATAAGTTTAGAGAAAAGTTATTTAATAATTTTTCCTCGTATTTTTCTTTATTAAAAGTATACAGATAAGATCCTTTTCTGGATGACTGCATATCTTTTTCTTCAAGCTTGTTTAAAATTTCTAAAGAATTGATTTTGCTGATGAAATTTCTTTTATCTAATTCTTTACTCAAAATAGCTTCATACAATTCTAAAAGCTGACGCATGGTAAATTTTTCAGGAAGCAATTCAAATCCAATAGGTTTTATTGAAGTTTTGTATCGAAGTCTTTTAATGGCATTATCGACCATTTCGTTGTGGTCAAAAATTAAATTTGGTGCATCATTAATAGGAAACCATTCTGCATGATAATTTCTAATTAATTCTGCGTTATGATTTTCGATATTAATTAAAGCAAAATACGAAACCGAAATTGTTCTTTCTACCGGGTCACGATCAATTTCACTGTAAGCATATAACTGCTCCATGTAGATATCGTTTAGACCAGTATAAGTGTTCAAGATTCTAATAGCTGCATCATCTAAAACTTCGTCGCGTTTTAAAAATCCCCCAATCAAAGACCATTTTCCTTTTTCAGGCTCAAAATCTCTTTTGATTAAAAGAATCTTCAAACCTTCGCTGTCAAATCCGAAGATAATACAATCTACCGCCAGTAAAACCTTATCAGCAGAACTATAACTGTTTAACATATTCAATAATTTATTGGTAAAGATATAAACTTCCTAAAATGTTTCATAATTTATTAATGTGTCTTTTACACTTATGTAAATTATGCTTATAAAAATAAGAAGTTTTAACAATTCGATTCGGCAATTTAAAAAACAGTATTTCTTTTTGTTTTTCTTACAAAATAAACGACCAAAATCCGGATCAAAGGTATAAACATTTTAAAGAGAATTGATATACGAGTTGTAAATTTTATTTTAGTAAAATTTTGACTCTGTAAAAGTGTTATAAAAGCTGTATTCTTTATGGTTTTTTGTAGAATTTATAATTTTTAAACTTTCTGTGAAAAACTTCCTGCCATATAAAACTCCTTTGTTTGCTGAGTTTTTCAAATATATAATTATCAAATCTGTTTTTTGCAACCAGTTGTTTTGCGATTTTTATTTGTTTTTGAGGCTTTTTTTTATTTAAATTTACAAATGTTAAACAAACACTTATTTTTTTATATGTATTAAAGAAAATAATAATCAAAGAAAACTTATAACTAATCATCCTTACTTTTCTAAAAGTCACAAACCACTATAGACTATGAAAAAAAAACTCCTGCTATTGTTTGTTACAATTTGTATTCAAACTATTTCTGCGCAAAAAGAATCTGTCGCTATTGCAATAAAAAACGATCCAGCCGCACCAATAATTAACAAGAACATTTACGGTCATTTTGCCGAACATTTAGGCCGATGTATTTATGGCGGTTTTTTTGTTGGAGATACCTCAAAAATTCCCAACACAAACGGAGTTAGAAATGATATTATTAAAGCTCTTAAAGATTTAAAAATTCCAAATTTAAGATGGCCGGGAGGTTGTTTTGCCGATACATATCATTGGAAAGACGGAGTTGGTCCACAAAATCAGCGTCCTACAATTGTAAACCAATGGTGGGGAGGCGTTACAGAAGATAACAGTTTTGGAACACACGATTTTCTTAACATGTGCGAATTGCTTGGTGCAGAACCGTATTTGTCTGGAAACGTAGGGAGTGGCACTGTTCAGGAATTAGCCGATTGGGTTCAGTACACCAATTTTGGAGGCAAAAGTCCGATGAGCGATTTGCGAAAGAAAAACGGAAGAACAGAACCTTGGAAAGTAAAATACTGGGGAATCGGTAACGAAGCGTGGGGTTGCGGCGGTAATATGACGGCAGATTATTATGCTAATGAATACCGCAAGTTTGCCACGTTTATGTCAGATTGGAGCAATACGGGAGGTCTTACCAGAATCGCTTCCGGAGCCAATAGTTCTGATTATAACTGGACAGAAACTTTAATGAAAAACATTCCTCTTAATATGCTTGGAGGCGTTGGAGTGCATCATTACGCCGTTATCGACTGGAATAATAAAGGAGCAGATGTCGCTTTTACAGAAAAAGAATACTTCCTTACGATGCAGTCTGCTTTAAAAATGGAAGAGTTGGTTACAAAACATGCCGCAATTATGGACAAATACGATCCTGAGAAAAAAGTAGCCATGATTGTAGACGAATGGGGCGGATGGTATGACGTTCAAAAAGGAACAAATCCCGGATTTTTATATCAGCAGAATACTATGAGAGATGCAGTTTTGGCAGGAGCGACTTTAAATATTTTCAATAATCATGCAGATCGTGTAAAAATGGCAAATCTGGCGCAGTGCGTAAATGTGCTTCAGGCTGTAATCTTAACGGACAAAGCCAAAATGATTACAACGCCAACGTATCATGTCATGAAAATGTACAGTGTGCACCAAGATGCAAAACTGATTCCAATTGAATTTAAAGCACCATTGTATACTTTTAACGGACAAAGTATTCCAGCAGTTTCGGCTTCGGCTTCAAAAGATGCCAACGGATTGGTTCATATTTCATTAGTGAATGTCGATGCCATAAACAAAAACAAAGTCGAAATTGATGTGGCTTCGCTTGGCGCTAAAAACTATACAGCAAGTATAATTACGGCTTCAAAACTTCAGGATTATAACTCTTTCGAAAACCCAAATAAAATTGTTCCTGCTGCTTTTAAAAGTTTTGAAAACAAGAAAGGGAAGTTAGAAATTACAATTCCGCCATTTTCGGTATTGGTTTTAGAAGGAAAATAACATTTAAATACATTAAAATTTTTTCGGGCAGATGTGACTTATGCATTTTAAATGAAATAATCGCAGTCTTATAAATGTATTCATAACATTTATTTTTTGAATTAAAGCTAAAATGCTGTTTTGATGCATTTTTAGTAAAAATGAATTATGCAATTTCAATTAAGTGTTTTTTGTACACTTATAAAATTATAATCTTTATATTTGTCAATTATTTAACCAATTAAGTTTAGAAATGAAAAATTACGTAATAGGATTGGACTACGGAACAGATTCTGTTCGAGCGGTGCTTATTGACGCAGAAAACGGGCAGGAGCTGGCATCGAATGTTTCTCATTACAAAAGATGGAAAAACAAGCAATATTGTGACGCGGCTATAAATCAGTTTCGCCAGCATCCTTTGGATCATATTGAAGGATTGGAAATCACGATTCAAAATGTTGTAAAAGAAAGTAAAGTTGATCCTTCATTAATAAAAGGAATTTGTATTGATACAACAGGATCTTCTCCGGTTCCGGTTACCAAAGATGGAACACCATTGGCATTGACAAAAGGTTTTGAAGAAAACCCAAATGCGATGATGGTTTTATGGAAAGATCATACTTCAATCAATGAAGCAAACGAAATCAACGAACTGGCAGTAAGCTGGGGCGGAGAAGATGTAACAAAATATGTTGGAGGAATTTACTCGTCTGAATGGTTTTGGGCAAAAATCCTTCACATTGCAAGACAAGACGAAGCGGTTAGAAATGCAGCGCACACTTGGATGGAGCACTGCGATTTAATGACGTATTTATTAATTGAAAATAAAGATTTAAAAACCTTCAAAAGAAGCCGTTGCGCAGCGGGTCACAAAGCAATGTGGCATACTGACTGGAACGGATTACCGCCGGTTGAATTCTTAGAAAAATTACATCCCTATTTGGCACAGCTTCGTGGCAATTTATATGATGAAACGTATACTTCTGATTTATCAGCTGGAAAATTAAGCAAAGAATGGGCAGATCGTTTAGGACTTTCAACAGAAACTATTATTGCTGTTGGAACTTTTGACGCACATTCTGGAGCAGTTGGAGCAAAAATTGAAGAGAATACTTTAGTTCGCGTTATGGGAACTTCAACTTGCGATATTCTGGTTGGTTCTTATGATGAGGTTGGAAGAAAAACTGTTCGCGGAATCTGCGGACAAGTCGATGGATCTGTAATTCCAGGCTTTATTGGTCTTGAAGCAGGACAATCTGCTTTTGGTGATTTATTGGCTTGGTACAAAGAATTATTGATGTGGCCGACGGAACATTTATTAGGTTCTTCTTCTGTTTTAAATGAAACTCAAAAAGAACAATTAAGAGAGGAATTCAGCGATAAATTGATTGTAGAACTGACAAAAGAAGCAGAGAAAATTCCAGTTTCAGAAAGTCTTCCAATTGCCTTAGACTGGATTAACGGAAGAAGAACTCCAGATGCCAATCAGGAAGTAAAAAGTGCGATTTCAAACCTTTCTTTAGGAACAAAAGCACCTCATGTTTTCAAAGCTTTAGTAAACGCAATTTGTTTTGGAGCGAAGAAAATCGTAGACCGTTTTGAAGAAGAAGGAGTAAAAATCGACAGCGTAATCGGAATTGGTGGTGTTGCCCGTAAATCTCCTTTTATCATGCAGACTTTGGCGAATGTCTTGAACAAGCCAATTAAAATTGCAGCTTCAGATCAAACTCCTGCTTTAGGCGCGGCAATTTACGCAGCTGTTGCAGCGGGAATTTATCCAAACGTAATCGAAGCAAGCCAGAAAATAGGAAGTGATTTTGACGGAGAATATTTCCCGCAGACAGATAAAGTAGAAGCGTATCATAAACTGCTTTTAGCTTACGAACAATTAAGCGTTTTCGCTGATCCAACTATTAAAATTTCTCAAAATGAGTTCTCTTTATAAAGATTTAAAACAAGAATGCTACGAGGCCAATATGCAGTTAAATGCATTGAATCTTGTGGTTTATACTTTTGGAAATGTGAGCGCTGTGGACAGAAAAAATGGTGTTTTTGCCATTAAACCAAGCGGTGTTCCTTATGAAGATTTAAAACCTGAAGATATTGTAATCGTAGATTTCGATAATAATGTGATTGAGGGAAACCTGCGTCCGTCATCTGACACTAAAACGCATGCCTATTTATACAAAAACTGGCCAAATATTGGTGGTGTTGCACATACACACGCAACGTATTCTGTGGCTTGGGCACAATCGCAGCAGGATATTCCGATTTTCGGAACAACGCATGCCGATCATTTAACGGCAGATATTCCGTGTGCGCCGCCAATGGCAGATCATTTAATTGAAGGAAACTACGAACACAATACCGGAATCCAGATTTTGGATTGTTTCAAAGAAAAAAATCTTTCGTACGAAGAAGTAGAAATGATTTTGATTGGAAATCACGGTCCATTTGCATGGGGAAAAAACGCAGCAAAAGCGGTTTATAATAGTAAAGTTTTAGAAGTTGTGGCAGAAATGGCGTACCTGACTTTACAGATAAACCCGAACGCACCAAGATTAAAAGATTCATTAATAAAGAAACATTACAACCGCAAACACGGAAAAGATTCATATTACGGACAATAATTTTTAGTTTCAGGTTTCAGGTTTTTGTTTGTTTCAAGTTGTTGGAACGTGAAACCTAAAACCTGAAATAAGAAAAACAAAAAATAAACAATTCATAACAAAGATTTTCGACGTTTCAACAACTTGAAACCTGAAACAAAGAAAACCTGAAACAAAAATAAAGACATGATAGACATTTCTCAAAAAGAAGTATGGTTTGTAGTAGGAAGCCAGGAATTATACGGTGAAGAAACACTTAGAAAAGTAGCAGAACATTCACAGATTATCGCAAAAGGATTAGATGCTTCATCTTCGATTCCAGTAAAAGTGGTTTATAAAGATGTTGTGAAATCTCCTTCGCAGATTTTAGATGTTTGTTTAGCAGCAAACTCAGCTAAAAACTGTATTGGAATTATCGCTTGGATGCACACTTTTTCACCAGCAAAAATGTGGATTGGCGGATTAAATATCCTTAAAAAACCATTATGTCATTTACATACACAATACAACGCTGAAATTCCGTGGGGAAGCATCGACATGGATTTCATGAACTTAAATCAGTCAGCTCACGGTGATCGTGAATTCGGTTTTATCATGTCAAGATTACGTAAAAAACGTAAAGTTGTAGTTGGACATTGGGAAGACGAAAGAGTTCAGAAAAAATTAGGAATCTGGTCTAGAGTGGTTTTAGGTTGGGATGAATTGCAAAACTTAAAAGTAGCTCGTATTGGAGACAATATGCGTGAAGTTGCCGTTACAGAAGGCGAT
This sequence comes from Flavobacterium ginsengiterrae, assembly GCF_039539785.1. Taxonomy (NCBI): domain Bacteria; kingdom Pseudomonadati; phylum Bacteroidota; class Flavobacteriia; order Flavobacteriales; family Flavobacteriaceae; genus Flavobacterium; species Flavobacterium ginsengiterrae. The sequence goes on from NZ_BAABDU010000003.1 coordinate 725,904, forward strand.
AAAGTAGAAGCGCAAATTCGTTTCGGAATGTCAGTTAACGGATACGATTCTTCAGATGTGACTAAACATATCGAGAAAGTAACAGACAAAGAATTAAATGATTTATTAGCAGTTTATGAGTCTTCATACAATTTAACCGATTCTTTAAAAGAAGGCGGAGCACAAAGAAGTTCATTAGTTGAAGCAGCAAAAATCGAATTAGGATTAAGAGCTTTCCTTGAAGAAGGAGGTTTTGGTGCTTTTACAGATACTTTTGAAAACCTTGGCGTTTGGAAACAATTACCAGGAATCGCAACACAAAGATTAATGGCCGATGGTTATGGTTTTGGTGGAGAAGGAGACTGGAAAACCGCTGCAATGGTAAGAGCATTAAAAGTAATGTGTGTTGGTTTGGAAGGCGGAACTTCTTTCATGGAAGATTACACGTACCATTTCACACCACAAAAATCATACGTTTTAGGATCTCACATGTTAGAAATCTGTCCATCAATCGCTGACGGAAAACCTTCTTGTGAAGTACATCCATTAGGAATTGGAGGAAAAGAAGATCCGGCTCGTTTGGTATTCAACTCGCCTGCAGGTGATGCTATCAATGTTTCTTTGGTTGATATGGGAACTCGTTTCCGTTTGATCGTGAACGAAGTTACAGCGGTTAAACCAATGGCAGAATTACCTAAATTACCAGTTGCAAGAGTTTTATGGGATTGTAAACCAAACCTTGATATCGCAGCAACAGCTTGGATTTTAGCTGGAGGAGCGCATCATACAGTTTACAGCCAGTCAATTACAACAGAATATATGGAAGATCTTGCGGACATTGCAGGAATCGAATTATTGGTTATTGATGAAAAAACAACGGTAAGAGAGTTTAAAGATAAAATCAATGCCAACGAAGCATACTTTCATTTGTTTCAACATGGATTGTAACTAAAGATACAAAGGTTCAAAGAGACAAAGATTCAAAGTTTTTTTGTTATTTTTAGACTTTAACATCTCACATTTTACTTTTTACAAACCAAAAAATATTATTTATGAATGTATTAAAACGTTGTGTTTTTGGGATAAGCCTGTTAAGTCTGGCTGCAATTTCAGTTCAATGCAAAAACGATAAAAAAATGGATGAAGCTACAGTTTCTTCGGATAAAAAAGCAGCAGTTACAATCGAAAAATCAGAATACGGAACAACCGCTAAAGGTGAAAAAGTAGATAGTTATAAACTGAAAAACCAAAATGGGATGGAAGTAGATATCATCACTTTTGGAGGAAGAATTACCGATTTGAAAGTGCCAAATAAAGAAGGTGTTTCTGAAAATGTGGTAATTGGTTTTAATTCTTTGGCACAATACGAAAAAGAGAATCCATTTTTTGGGGCTTTGATCGGAAGATACGGAAATAGAATTGCTAAAGGAAAATTTTCGCTTGACGGAAAAGAATATCAATTAGCAATTAACAATGCTCCAAATGCTTTGCACGGTGGGCCTCAAGGTTATTTTAACGTAGTTTGGAAAGCAGATGAAACTAAATCTGGCGATACGGCAACTTTAAAACTTTCGTATTTAAGTAAAGATATGGAAGAAGGTTATCCAGGAAATTTAAAGGTTTTCGTGACTTATACTTTGACAAATGATAATCAGTTGGAAGTTTTGTATGAAGCTACAACAGATAAGAAAACGGTTGTGAATTTGACACAACATTCTTATTTCAATTTATCAGGAGATTTTACGAAAACAATCTTAGATCACGAATTGACTTTAAATGCAGATAAATTAGTTCCAGTTGATGCCACTTTAATTCCGACAGGAAAATTAGATGATGTTGCCAATACGCCTTTCGATTTTAGAAAACCAAAATTAATTGGAAAAGATATTGCAGTTAAAAACGAGCAGCTAGAAAGAGGAAAAGGTTACGATCACTGCTGGGTGTTGAACAATCCTGAAAAAGGAAAAACAATCATTGCAAAAGTATACCACGCAGCCAGCGGAAGAGTTATGGAAATGACGACAGACGAACCTGGAGTTCAGTTTTACTCTGGAAATTTCCTTGATGGAACATTGTCAATGCCAAACGGAGGAACTTTTGCTCACAGAACCGGATTATGTTTAGAAACAGAACATTACCCAGATTCTCCAAACCAGAAAAACTTCCCAACAACGGTTTTAAATCCTGGGGAAAATTATAAAACTAAAACTACTTTTAAATTCTCGGTTATAAAATAGTTTTAGAATTTGTTTATTAGTTTAGTTCTCTAGAAAACCTCGAAAGTAATCCTTTCGAGGTTTTTTTATTGGCAGTTTTTGCCTTGAATTTTACAAATTAGGACTAATTTAAATTTAACTATCATGATTTGTGTAAATTCGTGTAATTAGTGGCAGAAAAAAAACAATTATGGCATTCAAACATTTATTCAAAGTAAAATTAAACTGGACTTCAAAACAAAATCCAGAAGAATCATCTAAGAAATTCTACAGCAGAACCCATCAAATCAAAATTGAAGGAAAACAAGTTTTAGATATTTCTGCAGCAAAAGCTTTTAAAGGTGATCCGGAATTATATAATCCGGAAGATTTGCTATTAAGCAGTTTGGTTTCCTGCCATATGATGTCCTATTTATACGTCTGTTCTCAAAACGGAATTGAAGTTTTAGAATATTCAGATAACGCCGAAGGAATTTTAGAAGTAAATCCAGATGGAAGCGGACGTTTTGTTGAGGTTCGTTTATATCCAAAAGTTACAATTGTAAACTCAGATAAAATAGATCTGGCTTTAGAACTGCATACAAAAGCAAATCAATTGTGTTTTATAGCAAATTCGTGCAATTTTCCGGTTTTGCATAATGCGAGTTGTGAGGTGGCTTAACCGCAAAGAGCGCTAGGTTTTTACAAAGGTCCGCAAAGTTTTATTTAAATCTTTGCGGACCTTTGCGCATTTTTCCTTGCGTTCTTTGCGGTTAAATCATATAGTATAAAAACGAAAAAAACCTCTTCCGTTAAGAAGAGGTTTTTGTACCCGGAGCCGGAGTCGAACCGGCACGGTTTCCCACAGGTGTTTGAGACCAGCGCGTCTACCAATTCCGCCATCCGGGCTTAGCAGACGAATAAAATAATGATAAATCAATTATTTTAACGCAATAGAATGAAGTCATAAATGGCGTCATTCCTTTAACACGGTGCAAATGTAAAAAATAAAATTAAAAATTCTACTAAAAAATCTCAAATATTTACTTTCAGTGTTCGATTAATTTTATAAATTTGCAGCTCGTTAAAACGAAGCACACACAACTAACTACATCCGAGGTATTTATGCGTATTTTGCTTTATTTAAAAGATAAAGCCAAATTGTGCAGCGTACAGCGGAGCAAAAACAACACATTACAATGTCGCACCTAGAACCAGAAGCTAAAATTTTTGCTTGTTCACAAAGTGTTTATCTAGCAGAAAAGATTGCTGCAGATTACGGAATTCCGTTAGGAAAAGTAACGATGTCAACGTATAGCGACGGAGAATTTCAGCCGTCTTACGAAGAATCAATAAGAGGATTACGAGTTTTTATCGTATGTTCGACTTTTCCAAGTGCAGATAATCTGATGGAATTGTTGTTGATGATTGATGCGGCAAAACGCGCATCAGCAAGACACATTACAGCTGTTATGCCTTATTTTGGTTGGGCAAGACAAGATAGAAAAGACAAACCAAGAGTTCCAATTGGAGCCAAGTTAGTAGCAAACCTATTAACTGCTGCAGGAGCAACAAGAATCATGACAATGGATTTGCATGCAGATCAAATTCAGGGATTCTTTGAAAAACCAGTAGATCATTTATTTGCATCTACAATCTTTTTGCCTTACGTGCAAAGTTTAAATTTAGAAAATTTAACTATTGCATCTCCAGACATGGGAGGTTCAAAAAGAGCTTATGCTTACTCTAAGTTTTTAGAATCAGATGTAGTAATCTGTTACAAACAAAGAAAAGCAGCAAACGTTATCGACACTATGGAATTGATTGGTGAAGTTAAAGGTCGTAACGTAATCTTAGTAGACGACATGATCGATACAGGAGGAACTTTAGCAAAAGCTGCCGACCTTATGATTGAGAAAGGAGCACTAAGTGTAAGAGCAATTTGTACACATGCTATATTATCTGGCGGTGCGTATGAAAAAATTGAAAACTCAAAATTGACTGAATTAATTGTAACCGATTCTATTCCGTTAAAGAGACATTCAGACAAAATTAGAGTAGTGAGTTGTGCGCCTCTTTTTGCAGAAGTTATGCACATGGTGCACCACAACAATTCCATTAGTGGGAAATTTATAATGTAATAAACTGCTTAAAAGCATTTATAGCATTTTAAAGAAGAATATTTATTTAATAACTATATTTTTTTACAATGAAATCGATTACAATTAAAGGATCAGAAAGAGAAAGCGTGGGTAAAGTGTCTACTAAAGCCTTACGTAATGCTGGAGCGATTCCTTGCGTTTTATACGGAGGAAATCAAGCAGTACATTTCTCAGCGGATGCTGCAGCATTCAAAAACTTGGTTTACACTCCAAACGCTCACACAGTTGTGATCGAACTTGGAAAAGGAAAATCATTCAATGCAATTTTGCAAGATATCCAAGTTCACCCAGTATCAGACAAAATTTTACACATTGACTTCTTCCAATTATTTGATGATAAAGAAATCACAATGGAAGTTCCTGTAAAAATCGTTGGTACATCTAAAGGTGTTCTTGCGGGTGGTGTTTTACGTTTAAACCAACGTAAATTAAAAGTTAAAGCTTTACCTAAAAATCTTCCTGATTTTGTTGAAGCTGACATTACTCCACTTGAAATGGGTAACAAATTATATGTTACTAAAGTTGGAAAACCAGAGTACAAAATTATGCACCCAGACAACACAGTTGTTGCACAGGTAAGAATTTCTCGTGCTGCTATGAAAGCTGCTCAAGAAGCTGCAAAAGCTGCAAAAGCTCCAGCAAAAGGAAAGAAAAAATAATTTTTTTTCAATCGCTATACAAAAAGCCTCGATCTTTACGATTGGGGCTTTTTTTTTGCTTCTAATACTGAGGTTCTAAGCAAAAACCTTTGCGAACTTTTAGAATCCACATGTAAAAGAAAGTTTTAAAGTTCTTTGTATTCCTTGTGGTTAAATAGCGGGATCAGGAAATTATCTAATTGACACATTGCCCAATTCTCTAATTAAGTTTACTTTTGCCAAATGATAAAATGGATTACAAAACTGTTTTCATCAACAACAAAAGAAGAAAACATAGATAATATGAAGAAATATTTAATCGTAGGATTAGGAAATATAGGAGCTGAATACGTAAATACCAGACATAATATTGGATTTAAGGTTTTAGATTTTTTAGCTAAAAAAGAAAGCTTGTCTTTTGAAACTGTAAAACTGGGATCGCTGGCAGAATATAAATTTAAAGGAAGAACCTTTTTTCTTTTAAAACCAAATACTTATATGAATTTAAGTGGTAAGGCTGTAAAATACTGGATGGATAAAGAAAACATACCGTTGGAGAATATTCTCGTGATTACAGACGATTTAAACCTGTCTTTTGGAACCATTAGAATAAAACCAAAAGGAAGCGACGGTGGACATAACGGACTGAAAAACATTAACCTGGTTTTGAATACACAAAACTACACCCGTTTTAGATTCGGAATCAGTGATCAATTCAAAAAAGGCCAGCAGGTAGATTATGTTTTGGGAGAATGGAATGAAGAAGAAGAAGCGAAATTGCCGGAACGTTTAGAAACCTCTGCAGAAATAATTAAAACTTTTGGAACCGCTGGTTTAGAAAATACAATGACCACTTTTAACGGAAAATAAAGATTTACAGGTGTTTATATAATAAAAATTCAAATTATCAGTTAATTAAATTCAATTATAACGAAATAGTATTTTCAATTCCAAAGTTAAATGTCTAAATTTGGGATAAATTATTATAAACCATAAAAATTTAATACCATGGCTTTTGAATTACCACAATTACCTTATGCATACGATGCATTAGAACCACATATTGATGCACGTACAATGGAAATCCATCATACTAAGCATCACAATGCATACACAACAAACCTTAACGCGGCAATTGCAGGGACAGATTTAGAGGGAAAAACAATCGAAAATATCTTAATTAACTTAGATAAGTCAAACGCAGCTGTTCGTAACAATGGTGGAGGTTTTTACAACCACAATTTATTCTGGACAGTAATGTCGCCTAATGGAGGCGGATTACCAACAGGAGATTTATTAGCTGCTATTGAGTCTTCTTTTGGTTCATTTGAAGAATTTAAAGCGAAGTTTGCTAAAGCCGGAGCAACACAATTTGGTTCTGGATGGGCTTGGTTAGTGGTTCAAAAAGGAGGAAAATTAGAAGTTGTAGGAACTCCAAATCAAGATAATCCATTAATGCCGGAAGTTGCTGGTAACGGTGGAACTCCAATCTTAGGAATGGATGTTTGGGAGCACGCTTACTACTTAAACTACCAAAACAGAAGACCAGATTATATTGATGCTTTCTTTAATGTAATTAACTGGACTGAAGTTGCAAGAAGATTTGCTTTAGACAAATAAGAAATAGAGTAAAGAAAATAGAATAAAGATGAGCGCCGAAAGGTTAGCTCATCTTTTTTTATACGAAGATTTATTTCTTTATTCTATAATCTATTTTATTTTCTCTAAAAAAAGAAAATAAAAAAGGCGGAATTTCTTCCACCTTTTTTGCCCCAAATCTACCATATACTTAACCTACTAATGTTATGGTTCAGTAAATGTATGTCGACTATTTTTATGAAAAAAACTTTTTAGATGAAAGGTAAATATATCCGATAAAAGCCTTACAGAGGATTGTAGGGCAGTATTTGGAAAATTAAAATAAAAAAGGCGGAATCTCTTCCACCTTTTTTGCCCCAAATCTACCATAAACTTAACCTACTAATGTTATGGTTTAGTAAATGTATGACACCTATATTTGTGAAAAAAAAAATTCTGATGAAAGGTAAATATATCCGACGAAATGAATTTATAAGAGTCTAAAATCGAAATACTTGAGTTTATTCCAATAAAAAAGGTGGTATTTCTACCACCCTTTTTGCCCCAAATCTACCATAAACTTAACCTACTAATGTTATGGTATCTCAAAAGTATTGCAGCATTTCATTTTCACCAAAGAAATAGGATGAACGGCAAAAAAAACCGATGAAATGCACAATTTAACCTTTTGTTAGTATTTTATTAATACGCTCTGGCGTCTTTTCCTTCGTAAAAATTCATAAATGCACGGTTTACAACACGATTTCCTCCAGGAGTTGGATAATCTCCTGTAAAGTACCAGTCTCCTAAATTTTTAGGACAAGCTTTATGAAGATTTTCTACAGTCTGGAAAATGATTTTTACTTCGGCATTGATTTCCGGAGAGCTTAACATTTCTGCAATTTTATCTGAAATCTCTTCGTCTGTAAATTGGTCGTAAATTTCTGTTACATAGTTTACAACATCTTTATCAGGAAAATCTGCTTGTGCTTTACATTTTGCATAGACTTCATCGACAATATGGTATAAGTTGCGTTCTTTTAATAGAGCAAGCGCTGCTCTAAAGGCAACTAACCCTTCAAGTTTTGCCATATCGATTCCGTAACAATCCGGATAACGAATCTGTGGTGCCGATGAAACAATTACGATGCGTTTTGGTTTTAAACGATCCATCATTTTAATGATACTCATTTTCAGTGTAGTACCACGAACAATACTGTCATCGATAATTACCAAATTGTCTTCTGGTTTAATGACACCATATGTAACATCGTAAACGTGAGCTACTAAATCATCACGACTGCTGTCTTCTGTGATGAAAGTTCTAAGTTTAGCATCTTTAATGGCTACTTTTTCAGTACGTATTTTTACAGATAAAAGCTCCTGAAGTGTTTCAGCAGTTAGTGTATTTCTGTTTTCTAGAATATAATTGTTTTTTCTTTGGTTTAAGAAATCCTGAGCAGCTTCAACTAAACCATAAAATGAAGTTTCTGCTGTGTTTGGAATATATGAGAAAACGGTGTTATCTGTATCGCTGTCAATTGCTTTAAGAACCGCAGGAAGAATTAGTTTTCCTAAATCTTTACGCTCTTGATAGATTTCCGCATCACTTCCTCTGGAGAAATAAATTCTTTCAAAAGAACAAGCTTTTTTAACGGTTGGTTCTAGGATTTGATCCATGCTTACTTTACCGTTTTTCTTGATAATTAAAGCATTTCCTGGTTCGATTTCCTGAACACTTTCAAAAGGTACATTAAATACAGTTTGAATAACTGGTCTTTCGGAAGCGACAACAACTACTTCATCATCTTGATAGAAATATGCAGGACGAATTCCGGCAGGATCTCTAAATACGAAAGCATCTCCATGACCTAATAAACCAGCCATAGCATAACCACCGTCTAAGTTTTTAGCTGAACGAGCTAATATTTTGGCAATATCTAAACGTTCTGCAATTACTGGTGAAGCATCTCTTTTAGAATACCCTTCGGCTTTGCAGTCTTGGTACAATTGCATTACTTCTTTGTCTAAGAAGTGACCAATTTTTTCCATTACCGTAACAGTATCAGCCATTTCCTTTGGGTGCTGACCTAACTCAACTAAGTTTTCGAAAAGCTCTTTAACATTTGTCATATTAAAGTTACCAGCCAAAATCAAGTTACGGTGCATCCAGTTACTTTGACGTAAAAATGGGTGAACACTTTCGATGCTGTTTTTTCCAAAAGTTCCGTAACGAACGTGACCTAAAAACAATTCTCCAACATAAGGAATATTTGCTTTTAATTCTTTCATGTCATCACCTAATTCTGGATTTGCTTTCAATTCTTCGCTTACGCGCTCATTGATTTGTTTGAAAACATCTTGTATTGGCTGTGCATGATTTGAACGAACTCTGCTAATGTAACGTTGTCCCGGATCTACATCAAGTTTAATGCTTGCAAAACCAGCTCCGTCTTGTCCGCGGTTGTGCTGTTTTTCCATCATTAAGTACATCTTCTGGATTCCGTAAAAAGCAGTTCCGTATTTTTCTTTATAATATTCAAGCGGTTTTAGTAATCTTACTAAAGCTATACCACATTCGTGTTTTAACGCGTCGCTCATTGTTTTTGTTTTTTTGTGTGTTGTAAGTTGTGTGTATTAACGTAATAAAAAAAGCCCCGTTTTATCCGAGGCTTTTGCGCATTATATTTCTATGTCAAACTGAGTTAACGACTTAAATTGCTGTAATCGAATCGCTACTTCGGCTTTGCTTAAGTTTTCCATCCTTTCAGTTCCAAATTTTTCTACGCAGAACGAAGCTAAATTTGAACCGTAAATAATCGCATTCTTCATGTTGTTAAACGAAATATTTTCGCTTTGTGCAATAAATCCAGAGAAACCACCTGCGAAAGTGTCTCCTGCTCCAGTTGGATCAAAAACATCTTCTAATGGTAAAGCTGGTGCAAAGAATACTTCTCTATTGTGAAATAAAAGTGCTCCGTGTTCTCCTTTTTTGATCACCACATATTTTGGTCCCATATCCTGGATTTTCGCAGCCGCTTTTACTAATGAATATTCACCAGAAAGCTGTCTTGCTTCTTCATCATTGATTGTAATAACATCTACACGTTTAATAACGTCTAGTAATTCTGGAAGAGCGCAGTCCATCCAAAAGTTCATAGTGTCTAAAACTACTAATTTTGGTTTTTTCTCCATTTGGTCTAAAACACTGCTTTGTACTAATGGGTGTAAGTTTCCTAACATTACCACATCAGCATCTTTATAGTTTTGAGGAACTTTTGGCTGAAAATCAGCTAAAACGTTCAATTCAGTAACAAGAGTGTCTCTAGAATTTAAATCGTTGTGGTATAAACCGCTCCAGAAAAAGGTTTTTCCGCCTTTTACAATTTCGATACCAGAGATATCAATATTTTTTGAAGTTAAAAGATCTAAATGTTCTTGAGGGAAATCGTCGCCAACTACAGAAACAATGGCCGATTGTAAGTTAAAAAATGACGCTGATAATCCGATGTAGGTTGCAGCACCACCTAATATTTTATCTGTTTTTCCGAAAGGAGTTTCAATCGCGTCGAAAGCTACTGTTCCAACAATCAATAGTTTATTCATTTTATGAATTTCGAATTAGGGTGCAAAGATACTCTATAAGTTACAATCTTGCAACGGTTTAGAGTCTCAAAATTTTCTTAAAAAAATGACAACGCTTTCGAAGTAAAACTATTGTAAATGAATTAATTAAAATTGATTTTGTAGAATGCTTAAAATATGTTTTCTGGATTTAAAATGCAACTTATATTTTGAAAAATCTTTTTGATTAGATTTGTTGAAATATGAAATCTTAATCATGAAGAGAATTGTTCTTTTATTACTTGTTTGCTTTTTGTTTTCCTGTGAAAGAAAAGAAGCTAATTTTTCTAAAGAAATTATAGAAATGTTAGCTGATCGTGGTGACACAGTAAACGGATCTGTAAGATTGCCTCCTCCGCCATCATCATTTTCTAATATTTACCTTTCTATAAAAAGTAATGAAATTATGTTGACAAATGGCGATGAATTGTTTTTCTTTTATAAAAAATATTATTCTAAAGAATTCAAGTCTTTCAAGTCTTTCTTAAACGAAGTTTTAAATAAGGGATTTGTTTTTGATAATAAATTGATAAAAAAACAAAGTACCTTCAAACATTTAAGGTAAATCCAAAAATAGAAAAAGAATATTCGAGCTTGGGCTTTAAAAATTTTTTAGAAAAATATTCCAAATCATCATCTAGAAAAGGAAAAGTAGAACTTAATAAATCTAATTTGAAAAATGATGAATATCTTACAATTGCATATTTGCTTTATATAAATAGATATGATATAAGTCAAGACTGTTATATTGGAAAAGATTATATCTGTAAAAGAGAAGATTTTTTTAAATAGAGTTTGCAAGATTATTTTTTATTTCTAATTCTTTCTTTTTTCATTATAACTGATATTTCTTATCAAAATAATTCTTCAAAATTCCGACCTGAACCAAAATCATAAACGGCACAATCAATATAGCGTAAACGATATTTTTAGATAAATGAATTCCAGAAAAAGTATTCGAAATTTTATCAGTATATACTTTTCCAATTTCTAAATTTTGAGAAGTTCCAGAAAATAAAGAAGCATAAATTATCAATCCTAATAAAGCCAATCCAATAAAAATCCAAGTCGATTTTGAAATCAGTGGTTTATAGGTTTTTAGTTTTTTCTCTTCCAAAACCAAAACTTCTGACATTATTTTTGAAGTAAAATCAAAAGATGGCGACTGTAGTTTTTCTTCAGCCATCATTTTATCAATAAGTTGTTCTATATTTTTATCGCTCTCTTTCATAACATTCTATTATTTCTGGTTCTAACTGCTGTCTCAAAATTACGGCTAATTTTTGTCGGCTCCTAAATAATTTTACTTTGGCATTGTTGGCCGAGATATTCATTACTTTTCCGATTTCTTCTAGATTCTGATCTTCAAAATAAAATAAAGTCAACAGAAAACTTTCGTCACCGGGTAATAAATTTAAACATTTCTGAATGGTCTGCTTTCGTTCTTTTTCTTCTAAAGCGCTCAAAGCATTGTCCATTGTTTTTACTAAGTGAGAAGAAAATTCATCTATGGAAATATTCAAATCTTCTTTTTTATTTTTCTTTAAACGATCAAGGCAAGTATTGTAAGCAATTTTATAAATCCAAGTCGAAAATTTCGAATCTCCTTTAAATTTTGTCAGCGAACTGTAAATCTTAATAAAGGTATCTTGTGCAACTTCTTCGGCTTCTTCTCTGTTCTTGACCATTTTGAGAGCCAGTGAAAAGATCATATCCTTATAACGATCAACCAGCACGGCAAACGCATTTGTCTCGCCTTGCAATATTTTATCGATATAATGTTGATCATTTATTGTGCTCATATTATATAGGACGACGATTTGTTTATTTAGGTTACAGTAAAAATGAAAATAAATTCCAATTCTTTAAAATTCCAAATTCCAATTCTCTTCGTCGAAATGACAATATTGCGAAAGAAGTTCGGATAATTCAACTTTGGTAAAGTTTGATACATTGAAAAAATAACATCAAAATTAATTGATTATCAGTAAGTTTTGGAATTTGGAATTTAAATATTGAATTTTTTCACCAAAATCTGTAACCTCATTTCAAAAGCTGTCGTCCTATGGGTATATCAATCAATTAAAAACGTAAATATCATGGATGACAAAATTTTAATTCCAATTAGCTTTTTCTTAATGATCTTCGGGATCGTTTATTTAGTTTATTCAACAAGAAATAGAGAGCGTTTGGCACTTATAGAAAAAGGTGTAGATGCAAGTATTTTTTTGCAAGGAAAAGGAAGCGGTGTTCCGGCTTGGAAAGTATTCGTAGTTAATCTTGCCTTTTTATTAATAGGTAGTGGAGTTGGAATTTTTATTGCCTTATTAATTACAACTTATACCTCTTTAAATGATGGTGCAGTATATCCTTCAATTATATTTATAATGGCAGGGTTGGGACTTTTAACAGGATTTAAAACGGCTAAAGATTTAGATAAAGAATAAGCAGTTTTGTAAAGAATTAAGTTAGTACAAAAAACGCATCATATATATGATGCGTTTTTTTATTCTTTAGAGCCAATAGTTTCGTAATAAACATCGACAGAAAGTTTGGGCTGCATCGAGGCCATTACAGCCAGTTGGTCACAGCGTTCGTTTTGCGGATGATTGTTATGGCCTTTAATCCATTTAAAATCGACTTTGTGTTTTCGGTAAACAATTAAAAAGCGTTTCCATAAATCAGGATTCTTTTTGTCTTTGTATCCTTTTTTTTCCCAGCCAAAAACCCATTTTTTTTCAACAGAATCAACTACGTATTTTGAGTCAGAAATAACCAAAACCTTCATATCAGGATTTTTGAGTTTTTCTAAACCTACAATCACGGCCAGAAGTTCCATTCTATTATTAGTAGTAAGACGAAAACCTTCGTAGAATTCTTTTTTATATGGAGTACCTACTAATTCCATAACAACGCCATAACCGCCATTTCCGGGATTTCCTTTTGCTGCGCCGTCTGTATATATATGTACTTCGTAAGACATTTAATTATTTTAGATTGTTGATTTTAGATTCAATATGCTTCTAAAATTGATTTTTAATATTGTAATTGATATTGATTCTTGTAATTGAAGTTTAAACAAGCAATCTTTCAATAATCTCAGGAAAGTGTTTTTGTTCCAATTCGTGAATCTTTTCGGCAACCGTTTCTGGTGTGTCTTCTTCTGTTAGTGCCACATTAGCCTGAAAAATGATACCGCCTTCATCATAATGTTCATTCACATAATGTATTGAGATTCCAGTTTCTTTTTCCTTATTGTTTACAATCGCTCTGTGAATGTGCATTCCGTACATTCCTTTACCTCCATATTTAGGTAAAAGTGCAGGATGAATATTGATTATTTTATTTGGATAATGCTCAATTATGTTTTCTGGGAATTTCAATAAGAAACCGGCAAGAATTATCATATCCGGGTCGATTTTTTGTATTTTTTGTAATACATTTCTCTCTAAAAGTTCGTTTTTTGAGAAGATTTCGACTGGAATTTGATGATTTTTTGCCCTGTCAATAACTTTTGCTGAAGCATTATTTGTAAAAACCGAAACGACCTTTGCAATTTCGGTGTTCGAAAAATATTTTATAATGTTCTCTGCGTTAGTTCCTGATCCTGAGGCAAAAACGATAATTTTTTTCATAATAGAATTTATTTTGAGACTGCAAAAAACGGAATAAAAATCGAAAATAAATAGCTTTAAAAGACCTTTCTTGAAATTAATTTTATAAATTAGTATCACATTTATAAACTAAATCATGGTTTTAAAATAAAGTTTTTTATTTTTGCCAACAAATTAAATTCTAAAATTAAAGATTATGTCAGACATTGCATCAAGAGTAAAAGCGATTATCGTAGACAAATTAGGTGTTGACGAAAACGAAGTTGTAACAGAAGCAAGCTTCACTAATGATTTAGGAGCTGACTCATTAGACACTGTTGAGCTTATTATGGAATTCGAAAAAGAATTTGATATTCAAATTCCAGACGATCAAGCAGAAAACATTGCTACTGTAGGTCAAGCTATTTCTTATATCGAGGAAGCTAAAAAATAATAATACCACACCCGATTTTTAAAAATCCCAATTTTTGAAATTCCATTTCCAATTTTGGAATTTGTTTTTTGAAACTTGAATTTATTAAAAGTCGGGTGTTATTATTTTTTAAAATTTAAATTTCGATTGGTTTTCAATCAAAAAGATATATTTATATTGTAATACCCATGGCTCTTAAGTAGCAATACAATTAAGAAAGCATGGGTTTTATTTGTTTAAAGACACAAAATACATATTTATGGCATTAAGGCGAGTTGTTGTAACAGGATTAGGTGCACTTACTCCTATAGGGAATAATATCCAGGAATATTGGAATGCACTTGTGAATGGGGTAAGCGGAGCCGCTCCTATCACATATTATGATACAGAGAAGCATAAAACGAAATTTGCCTGCGAAGTGAAAAACTTCAATATTGAAGATTACATGGATCGCAAGGAATCTCGTAGATTAGATAAATTTGCTCAATATGCAATTGCTGCCAGTGACGAAGCTATTAAAGATGCTGGACTTACAGACGATAATATCGATAAAACAAGAGTTGGTGTTATCTGGGGAGCTGGAATTGGAGGTTTAGAAACTTTCCAGGATGAAGTAATGTACTATGCTAAAGGAGACGGAACACCAAAGTTCAATCCTTTCTTTATTCCTAAAATGATTGCTGATATTGCTCCTGCGCATATTTCTATGCGTAACGGGTATATGGGACCAAATTATACAACAGTTTCTGCATGTGCATCTTCTGCAAATGCATTAATCGATGCTTTTAACTACATTCGTTTAGGAATGTGCGACGTTATTGTGTCTGGTGGATCTGAAGCTGCTGTTACCATTGCTGGTATGGGAGGTTTTAGTTCTATGCACGCATTATCTACAAGAAATGAAAGCCCGGAAACAGCTTCAAGACCTTTTGATGCAACCAGAGATGGTTTCGTTTTAGGAGAAGGAGCAGGAGCTTTGGTTCTTGAAGATTACGAACACGCAAAAGCAAGAGGCGCAAAAATTTACTGCGAAATTGGAGGAGGCGGAATGTCATCTGATGCTTACCACTTAACGGCACCACATCCGGAAGGAATTGGAGTTATTGCAGTAATGAAAAATACGTTGAAAGATGCAGGAATGAACCCGGAAGATGTTGACCATATCAATACTCACGGAACTTCTACTCCTCTTGGAGATGTAGCTGAATTAAAAGCGATTAGCGCTGTTTTTGGTGATCATGCTAAAAATATTAATATCAACTCAACAAAATCAATGACAGGACATTTACTTGGTGCTGCCGGAGCTATTGAAGCAATTGCTTCTATCTTAGCGATGAAACACAGTATTGTTCCTCCAACGATTAACCATACTGTTGTTGATGAAAATATCGATCCGTCGTTAAACCTTACTCTAAACAAACCTCAGGAAAGAGAAGTTAATGTTGCTATGAGTAACACGTTTGGTTTTGGCGGACACAATGCTTGTGTATTGTTTAAAAAGTTAGCTGACTAATTTTCGGATATGAATATTATCAAAAAAATATTTTCTAAATCCCGTTCTCTAGAAGACGGGATTTTTTTTGACACTATTCAGAAAATTCTTGGTTTTCAGCCTATTAATATCGAATTTTACAGAAAAGCCTTCACCCATAGATCGTCAAATAAATTAGATGAAGCAGGTCATCCTATAAATTATGAACGTTTAGAATTTTTAGGAGATGCCATGTTAAGTGCCGTAATTGCTGCACATTTGTTTAATAAAGCACCAAACGGAGATGAAGGTTATTTAACAAAAATGCGCTCAAAAATCGTAAGCCGTGAACATTTAAATGAACTGGGTAAAGATTTAAATTTAGTGCGTTTTGTAGAAAGCAAAGTACCAGTACAGCATTTTGGAGAAAATATTCATGGCAATATTTTCGAATCGCTTATTGGTGCTATATATTTGGATAAAGGCTATTCGTACTGCGAAAGATTTATTCAAAAACGAGTAATTACACCTTATGTCGACATTGCGCGACTAGAAGGAAAAGTAATTAGTTATAAAAGTTTAGTTATCGAATGGTGTCAGAAAGAAAAGAGAATCTTTCATTATGATATTTTTGAAGATAACGGCATTGACGGACAGCGTTTGTTTGGTGTCAAATTAAGTATAGACGATAAGGTGGTCGCAAGAGCGCGGGCAACTTCAAAAAAGAAAGCAGAAGAGAAAGCTTCGCAAAGAGCCTATTTTGCATTTCAGGAAAAAATTGACAAGAAATAATTACAAAAATGCTGTAATTTTCTTAACGCTAAATCGTTTTCGTTTATAAATTAATAAAAACAAGCTGCTTATAACTATTGATGCTCCGTTAGAAATAGTATATTTACAACTTGATTTTTCATGACATGGCTATTCATAGATTGGATTTAGACGAATTTGACGAAATTGATTATTATTTAATGGCAATTCATACTTCATTAGAAGATTATAGATTGGCCTATTTTATCAATAAGAACCTTCCGATTAACTTAAGTAAGAGCAAAAACGAGATCCATGCTCAGACTAAAGAAGGTGAGGCAAATTTTTCGAGATTTTATTATTATGATTCTGAGAAAGCTGTATCATGGAATTTGATTCAGAATAAAAATGAGATCATTTCTGTGAGTACAAATGATTTTCAGAATTTGTTTTCTAATGAAACAAGTGAGGTTTCTACAACAATTCATTTACTTCCTGAATTCAAAAAGGTAGATTTTTTCCTGAAGATCGATAACAGCGAAGAGGCTGTTGATTTTTCAGAAATTCAGCAACAACTAAATTCAATTGAAAGTATTGCAGCAATTTATGCAGTAGATACCAATAAAATAAAATCAAAAAACAATCTAATTTTTTAAAAAAAATGTTAACAAGTAAGAAAACCAAAATTGTTGCTACACTTGGGCCTGCCTGTAGTACAAGAGAGATCATTAAAGATATGATCGATGCAGGGGTGAATGTGTTTAGAATCAATTTTTCGCATGCAGATTACGAAGGAGTAAAAGAAAAAATTAATATCATTAGAGGATTAAACGAAGAGTTTGGTTACACTACAGCGATTCTTGGAGATTTGCAGGGACCAAAACTTAGAGTTGGTGTAATGGAAGAAGGTACTGTTGTACACGATGGTGACGAAATTACTTTCACTACAGCAGAAGATATTATTGGAAATGCGAAAAAAGCATTTATGAAATATCAAAATTTCCCAAATGATGTAAATGTTGGAGAGCGTATTTTGCTTGACGATGGTAAACTTATTTTTGAAATCGTTTCAACAGATAAAAAAACAGAAGTTGTTGCTAAAGTTATTCAGGGTGGAGAATTAAAATCTAAAAAAGGAGTTAATTTACCTAACACAAAAATCTCTTTACCAGCTTTAACTGAAAAAGATATTGCAGATGCTATTTTTGCTATTGAGCAAAAAGTAGACTGGATCGCACTTTCGTTTGTAAAAACACCTCGCGATTTACAAGATTTACAAGAATTAATTGCTAAACATTCAGAATTTAAAATTCCAATTATAGCTAAAATTGAAATGCCGGAAGCTCTTGAGAACATGGATAAAATTGTAGCATATTGCGATGGTTTAATGGTTGCTCGTGGAGATCTTGGTGTTGAGCTTCCTGCTCACGAGGTGCCATTGGTACAAAAAGATTTGATCCGCAGAGCAAAAACTGCCAGAATTCCTGTTATCGTTGCTACACAAATGATGGAAACAATGATTACAAGTTTAACTCCAACAAGAGCAGAAGTAAACGACGTTGCAAACTCTGTAATGGACGGTGCTGATGCTGTAATGTTGTCTGGAGAAACTGCTACAGGAAACTACCCAGTACAGGTTATTCAAAGAATGGCACAAATTTGCGAGGCTGTTGAGAACTCTCCATTAATTCAGGTTCCTCAAAACACACCGCAAATTAAAACAAAACGTTTTGTTACGAAAACGGTTTGCCACCAAGCAGCTTTATTAGCTAATGAAATTGAAGCAAAAGCAATTTGTACTTTAACAAACAGCGGTTATACAGCTTTCCAAATTTCAGCTTGGAGACCATCTACAGCACATATCTTAGTATTTACTTCAAACAGAAGAATTTTAACTCAATTAAACCTATTATGGGGAGTTAAATCATTTTTCTATGATAATGAGGAAAGTACAGATGATACAGTAACAGATGTAAATCAAATTGCAGTTGCAAAAGGTTATGCATCAAAAGGTGATTATTTAATTAACCTTGCTGCAATGCCAATCAAAGAAAAAGGAATGGTTAATACCATGAGAGTTTCAGAAATAGAATAGTTTCTGTAAAGAAATCATAATGTTTAAAAAAAGTCATCCGGAATTCCGGGTGGCTTTTTTGTTTTATATAAGTTTCATGAGTAAAAAAATATGTTTCAAGTTTCAAAATGAAAGATCTGTAAGTAAAATAATCTCTTTTTATGTTGCAAGTTATAATTTGCAACAAGCTAAAGCCTTAAAAACAAGCTGTTTATTTTTTTAATTATATAATTTTGAGATCCTTAACAAAACGTTAAAAATACTGGTGCATAATTCCCTCTATATGTAAACAGTAAATATGTTCTAAGAAATTGCTTTTAATACAGATTATTTTCTGTTTCATTTTTTACAGAAAATATAGTTCGATTTTAAAAACCATTTTTATATACAAACGAATTATTAACAAATCTTATTACCATGAAACAAAGTAAATTTAGAAATGCCGTAATGCTTTTTGCATTAGTTTGCTTCACAATTGTTCAGGTGAAAGCACAAAAAAAACCAAACATTCTAGTACTCTGGGGCGACGATATTGGTACTACTAATATTAGTGCATACAGTGATGGAATAATGGGATATACTACACCAAATATAGATCGTTTAGCCAATGAAGGACTTCGTTTTCTGCATTATTATGGAGAACAAAGCTGTACAGCAGGACGTGCCGCTTTTTTAACAGGACAACATGGTTTACGTACTGGGCTTACTAAAGTAGGATTTCCCGGAGCACCAATGGGAATGAGTCAGTTAGACCCTTCAGTTGGAGGTATTATGAAAAGTCTGGGTTATGTAACAGGACAATTTGGTAAAAACCACGTAGGAGACAGAAACGAAAATTTACCTACTGTAAACGGTTTTGATGAATTTTTTGGAAACCTGTATCATTTAAATGCAGAAGAAGAACCAGAATTGCCAGATTACCCAAAAGATCCGGAATATTTGAAAAAATTTGGACCAAGAGGAGTTTTAAAATGTACGGCAACAAATGTAGACGATGCGACTACAGATCCTCGTTTTGGTAGAGTTGGTAAACAAAAAATTGAAGACACAGGAGCACTTACCAAAAAAAGAATGGAAACGGTAGATGATGAAACATCAGCAGCAGCTATAGATTTTATTAAAAGACAAAATGCAGCTGGAAAACCATTTTTCTGCTGGTTTAATGCCACTCGTATGCACCTTCGCACACACGTACGAGCAGAACACAGAGGAAGATATACACATGGTGACAGCGAATATATTGATGGTATGATTGAGCATGATGAAACAATTGGAAGCATATTGAAGGCACTTGATGATTTAGGTATCGCTGACAATACAATTGTGGTATATTCTACAGATAATGGACCGCACATGAATACTTGGCCAGATGGCGCAATGACACCTTTTCGTTCTGAAAAAAATACCAACTGGGAAGGAGCTTTCCGTGTACCTTGTATCGTTCGCTGGCCAGGAGTTATTAAGCCGGGAACTACAACAAATGAGTTAATGGGTCACAACGACTGGATTCCAACTTTTGCATCTATTGCAGGAGAGCCAGATATTGTTAATAAACTTTTAAAAGGATACAATGCAAATGGAAAAACGTATAAAGTGCATCTGGATGGTTTTGATCAAAGTGCTTTCCTGAGAGGTACAACCACAAAAAGTGCAAGAGATAAATTCTTTTACACAGATGATGATGGTCTTTTAGTAGGTTTAAGAGAAGGAGATTACAAATATGTTTTTGCAGAACAACGTCTTGCCGGAACCATGGGAGTATGGGCTGAACCTTTTACAAAACTACGTTTGCAAAAAATATTTAATCTTTATCAAGATCCATTTGAAAGAGCAGATATTACCTCAAATACTTATTGGGATTGGTTAATGAATCATGTACAGTTAGTATATGGAGCAATACAAGATGTAGTGGTTTTTGCTGAAACATTTAAAGAATATCCTCCTAGATCTATTCCGCCAAGTTTTTCTGCTTATACTATTATGGAAGAAACTATGAAGGGTATTAAAGCACAGCAATATATAGAGAAAAATGTATTGCCGAAAATGAAGGAAGAAGAGGCAGCTTCGAAAAAGAAAAAATAAATAATCATAAAAGAGATTCAAATTTAAGAGTTTGAATCTCTTTTCTAAAGTGTAAATATCATGAGAAAAAAAATATTTTTTTTGCCTCTGGTAGTTCTGTTTTTCTTTTCCTGCAAAAAATCCGACACACTGACTTCTCCCACAACGGAAAGCAAACAAACAGAGACTGCTGTAAGCGGCGATCCATTGCCAAGCTGGAATGACGGAACTTTAAAAAGTGATATCATAGCTTATGTAGATAAAGTAACCAAAAAAGGAAGTCCTGATTTTATTCCAGAAGAATTTAGAATCGCAACTTTTGACAACGATGGAACTTTATGGGCTGAAAAACCCTATGTACAAGAACTTTTCGCCTTTTATAAAGTCAAAAAAATGGTAGAAGCAAAGCCTGAGCTTGCTCAAAAACAGCCTTTTAAAGCCGTTGTCGAAAAAGACAAAACCTTTTTTGAAAAAGGCGGAGACAAAGCACTTATAGAACTCGTTGCAGCAACTCATACCGGAATGACCGAAGATGAATTTGAAACATCTGTAAACGACTTTTTTAAAAACGCAAAATATCCGGGAAAAAATGTTACGGTACGACAAATACGGTATCAGCCTCAACTGGAGCTGTTAAATTATCTGCGTGCTAACGGATTTAAAACTTATATCGTTACCGGCGGGACTATTGAAGTGGTAAGGGCCATATCTCAGGATTTTTACGGAATTCCAAAAGATCAGGTCGTGGGTACTTCTTTTAAATACAAATATGATAATGCTAAAAATGCAGTCCAGAGAGAACCGGCCTTAGATCATTTTAATGATAAAGAAGGAAAACCTGTCGGCATACAGCTGCATATTGGTCAGCGTCCTGTATTTGCCTGCGGAAACGAAGGCGGTGCCGGCGACATTGCCATGCTCAAATATTCGCAGGGAAACAAATACCCTTCCTTCCAGCTTTTGGTTAACCATAACGATTCTATTAGAGAATACAGCTATCAGGAAAAAGATAACGCATCGTTAAATGCAGCAGCAAAAAACAAATGGCATGTTGTAGACATGAAAAAAGACTGGAAAAAAGTCTTTTCCGATAATTAGATTGAATTAGTTAGAATTGAAGTGAAACAACTTCATCAATGGAGTTGTTTCGTTTTGATTTTAAAGTAAAAAAATCCCATAAAACGAAAAGTCATGATAGTGTTTTCCAACAACATTAAGCAGCTGTTACTTGTGATATGCTTTATTTTAAATTTCCAGTGTTATGCACAGGAAGAGAAGCCAGGCGCGAGCGCACAAGAACTGGCAGATAAACTGGCAAATCCAGTAGCAAGTTTGATAAGTGTTCCTCTTCAAAATAATTTAAACTACGGAATAGGTCCTTACAATGGTGTTAAATACACTATAAATGTACAGCCCGTAATTCCGTTTAAACTGAGTGATAATCTCAACTTAATTACCCGTTATATTCTTCCAGTTGTCGATCAAAGAAATATTACAGGGCTCAATACACACGAATTTGGTTTGAGTGATGCAACGGTAACCGCTTTTTTTGCTCCTAAAAGCAGTAAACTGATTTATGGAATTGGACCTGCATTTTTGGTTCCAACCGCTACAGAAAAATTTTTAGGAACAGAAAAATTTGGTTTAGGTCCAAGTTTATTGATTATGCATCAGGGAAAAGGACTTTCAGTTGGGTTTATAGCCAATCAAATTTGGTCAGTGGCCGGAGCCAGTGATCGAGCTGATTTTAATAGTTTTTATACACAGATATTTCTATCTCATAGTTATAAAAGCGGTGCATCGTGGGGTGTAAATGCAGAGATTACTCAAAATTGGGAAGGAAACACAACCCTGATTTCGCTAAATCCTACCATGGGCGGAATTACAAAATTTGGAAAACAGGTCGTTCAGTTTTCTGTACAGCCTCTTATTCCAATTGTAGGACATCAAAGTATTAGACCCGATTGGGGATTAAGAGCGGTTGTAGCTTTTGTGTTTCCGGAATAATAAAATCATTATATAATGAATGATGAACTTAAAGATAACAGCGAAAATATCTTTGATCCCGTTTCCTCAAAAGCAGAGCGATTTGCCAGAGGAAATGAGATTAGAAAAAATGTACCGCGTTCTGTTCATCAGGAATGGAAACCATCAGTAAATCGAAGAGATCCTGTTGAGATTTTAATTGAAAGCAGTATTGGCAGAATAGAAACCTTACTGCCTATTCGATACAGAAGAATGATGGAATCTCCCTTTGCGTTTTTTAGAGGATCGGCAGCAATAATGGCGGCAGATTTAGCTGAGACACCCAATTCCGGAATTGATTTACAGCTTTGCGGGGATTGTCATTTAATGAATTTTGGCGGATTTGCCACTCCGGAAAGAAAACTGGTTTTTGATATCAATGATTTTGACGAAACCTATCCGGGTCCATGGGAATGGGATTTGAAAAGACTGTGTGCAAGTTTTGCCATTGCTGGACGATGGAGAGATTTCTCCAATAAAAATTGTAAAGAATTTGCCTGGCATGCCGCTGATAGTTATAAAAGACATATGCTCGATTATAGTAAATTATCGGCACTGCAGATTTGGTATGCTGATATTGATTTGTCTGAATTAATTGAAATGGGTAAAGACGAAGAAATCAAAAAGTTTCATCAAAAGAGAATAAAAAAAGCATCAGAATATACGGCTCACGAAAAAGAATTTGCAAAAATGACGTATCACGAAGGACCTCGTGCGAGAATAAAAGATGATCCGCCATTAATTTATCATCCCACAGTAAGAGAAGAAGAAATTGTTTTGAAGGCTGCAGAAAAAGCTCATACACAATACATGAAATCACTGCCAGATGATAAAAAAATCCTTTTAAGCCGGTACAAACTTCATGACATTGCTATAAAAGTGGTAGGAGTAGGAAGTGTGGGAACCATGTGCGGAATTAGTCTTTTGATGTCGGCAACAGGAGAACCTATTTTTTTGCAGTTTAAAGAAGCCAGAAAAAGTGTTTTAGAACCGTATTTAAAAAACAAATCAAAATATACGCATCAGGGAGAGCGAATTGTAATTGGACAGAAATTAATGCAGTCGGCTTCGGATATGTTTTTAGGATGGACAAGCGACGACTTAAACCGATTTTTTTACATCAGACAGCTTCGTGATGCAAAAGTAAAACCTGTTTTAGAAATCATGAAAGCCGAAAACATGGCAGATTATGCAAAAGCATGCGGATGGGCACTGGCAAGAGCTCACGCTCGTTCTGGAGATCCATCATTATTGTCCGGTTATATAGGAAAAGGAAATGAATTTGCAAATGCCATTGCTAAGTTTTCGATTTTATATGCCGATCAAAATGAAGCTGATTATCACAAAATGCTTCGCGCTATAAAAGAAGGAAAACTGCCTATCGCACCAGAAATGTAATTTGCTGGTAATTAATAAGTACAAACAATTATGTAGCTCTGCAAAGTAAGAATGTTTTGTAATAATCAAAAATATTTTAAGTATTATACGTAAGAAAATTACGTACAGTATAGTGCTAATTAAAATAAATGATTTATCTTTGAGTGTTTTGTAAACGCCTGTAATTTAGTTCTTTGTGTTATGCTGACGCATTATTGAAGCCTTTATCATTCATTCAAGATTTTCAGAATTAATAATTTTCGAGTTAAAGCCAATTAATCATTAATTAAAATTCTACAAGATGAATATTAAAAGAACAAATCTTCGCATTATCCCAATATTATTATTGGGTTTAATTTACAGCTGCTCCCCAACTGTAAAAGTTTCAACAGATTACGATCATGCAGCAAATTTCAGTGAATTTAAAACTTTTGCAGTTTACGATTTAAAAGCACAACAGGGTCAGGTAAACCAGTTAAATGTAGATCGTGTTACAAATGCAATTCGCGCTGAAATGATTGCCAAAGGATTTACAGAAAGCGACAATCCCGATTTAAAAGTAAATGCAGTTTCGATCTTAAAAAATAAAACTTCAGTATCTGCCGATACCAATTTCTATGGGTATGGCGGTATGTACAGACCATACGGATATTGGGGCGGAGGTGCCATGATGGGAGGCGCTAATACAACATTTAATACATACGATTATGTCGATGGGTCGCTGGTAATTGATATTGTTTCTACAAAATCTCAAAAACTGGTGTGGCAGGGAATTGGTAATGCCGAAATTGACAGTAAACCCGACAATCCGGAGGAATTTATTAACAACTCTATAAAAAAAATCTTAGCCGGTTTTCCTCCGGGAGCAGTAAAAAAATAGTTTAAATTTTTATAAAGACCGCTGTGCTTTTTCTTGTATAGAAAAAGTACGGCGCTTATAAAAATATCTTTTATTTTCTTTTGATTTTTTTCATAAGAACACGATTCTCTATTTATAATTTAAGACTAAAATTATGCAGGATATAGTACTTTCGCTTTTCTTTTTTATAGCTACAATTGTTGGATTTGCTACCTCATTTATGGTTCTTTTTTCAAAGAAAAACTATACAAAGTCCTTTTTCTTAGGCCTGTTTTTGTTTAGTCTTGCGGTTGTAAGTATTTATAATTTTTATTTGTCGGCACATTTGTTTAAAAATTTCCCTGATCTTTTTATGATCACGAAATCCTTTATTTTTCTTGTTGCCCCTTGTGCTTTCTTATATGTACGAAGCGTGCTTTTTCCAAACGCATCTTTTAGAAATTATGACTGGCTTCACTTTCTGCCTTTTCTAATTTATTTCTCACTTACCATTATTGTATGGATTGGAAACTACACCAATATTTATTTTATCGATTATATTTCGATGAAAATAAAAAGTCCGTTTTCGTTATTAAGCCTAAGCGTTTGGCTGTTATATGCATTCTGTCAGACGATGATGATTTTAAATTACGATTTGAAAAAATTTAAAGAAAATCATCTTCAAAAAATAAAAATTTTAAACTGGATCAGGGTTTACAATTTGATGATTCTGTTTCTGTTTTCAACACTTTTCGTGCATTTCTTTTTAATTACCAAAGTAAATAAAGTCGATTATTCCTGTTATGTTTTGATTTCGTCAGTATTAATTTTTACAGTATGCTGGCTATATTTTAAACCGCAGTTGTTTTACGATTCGTCCGAGATAGAAGAATTCAATCTTGTTGAAGAAGATTTAAAAATATTTGCATCGAACGAAACTAAAAATTCACTGCCGATGGTTAAAGAACTTACTCCCGAAAAAAAGGAATTATACCTTTCTAAATTAGAAAGCATATTCGATTCGAAAAAACTCTTTTTAAAGAAAGATTTAGTAATTCGGGATATTTCAGAAGAGACCGGAATTACGGTAAACAATCTTTCGAGTTTAATTAATTCTGAATTTAATCTTCATTTTCAGGATTATATAAACTTAAAACGCATCGAATATTTCAAAGAAAAAATAAACGATTCAGACTGGAAAGATCTCTCGCTCGAAGGAATGGCATGGGCGTCTGGTTTTAAATCCAGAACAACCTGTTTTAGAGCTTTTATAAAACATACTGGAAAATCTCCTTCAGAATACTTTAGAATAATCAGAGTTAACCCGGAAAAAACAAATTCTTATTTTTTTAAACAATCTACAAACTGAAGATTTAATTCTGTTAGAATAAATAGATTGTAAAGTCTAATTAATTAAGAAAAATCATGAAAACGAAATTTAATCAAAAACCAGTCATACAATTCGTATTTACAATACTGTTATTTTTTGTCTTTTTTACAGCTCATGCACAGCTCAAAGGTGGGCATATTTTAGGAGCCATGGGATTACAATCAGGAACGCAGGCGCCGGAAAATACGTTAAGTGTTTATGTTCCGGGTTATCTGTATGATGCATGCACACTGCGAAATTCTGACGGAGACGAAGCTCTTGCCAATCCAGATATTACCATGTTTATAACCGGAGCAGGAGCAAGTTATGTAAGCGATTTTAAAATTTTAGGAGCCAATTACGGTGCTACCATTTTATTAGCTTTTGCATCAAATACAATTCAGGGCAATAGTGTCGATTCTAAAAACTCACTTGCTTTTACAGATATGTTTCTACAACCTGTACAACTGGGCTGGCATACCAAAAAAGCCGATTTTGTTTTTAGCTATTCCTTATATCTTCCAACGGGAAGGTTTACGGCTGGAGCTTCAGACAATGCCGGTTTAGGAATGTATATGAATGAATTTTCAGCAGGAACAACATTATTTTTTAATGATAAAAAAACATTTCACTTTTCGACTTTAGTAGGTTATGAAATAAACGGAAAAAAGAAAGATACCGATATAAAAACTGGAGATATTTTAAGTATTGAAGGCGGTTTGGGCAAAACCTTTTATATGCTCAATGCCGAAAAAACTGCTCCAAAATCAATTTTAAATGCAGGATTGATTTATTATCTGCAATATAAAGTTTCAAACGATAAAATTCCGTTTGGCAATATTGTACTTGAACCAGACAAAGATAAAGTAGCCGGTCTTGGCGCTGAGGTTAATTATTTTCATATTGGCTGCAGGACTTCGGCGGGACTTCGCTGGGTTTCAGAATTAAGTGCCGAAAGTCGTTTTCAGGGAAATACTTTTTTCCTGACCCTTGCACATGTTTTTAGTTTATCAAAAGAAAAGAAAGGATAAACCAAACTTGAAAGTTGATGTTTTTAAGTGAATTCGATAAATTTTAAATTGATTTAAATGAGAAACATACATTCAGATTCTTCTATAAAAAACAGAAAACTTTTTCAGAAAATGGTTTTCATTCTTTCATTTTTCATTCTTTCTCTTCAAATTGCTTTTGCACAAAAAACGCACATCAGTGTAAAAGATTCTCTCGACGGCGCTTTCGATTTAAGCGATTATATTATTTATGCACATGGTTTTATTGTTGTTCCAACGGTTATTACAGAACCGGCTTTGGGCGGAATTGGCGGTGCCATTGTACCTGTTTTTCTAAAAAAACATGCACCTGTGATTGATGAAAACGGAAAAAAGCGTTTTATAAATCCTGATATAACAGGCGGTATTGGAATGTACACCGGAAACAAAAGCTGGATGGTGGGTGCTTTTCGGTCGGGAACGCTTATAAAACCCAAAATATTATATCGTATTATGGCAGGTTATGGCGATATGAATTTATCATTTTATGAAAACAATCTGCCTAATGTGCCGGATCAGGAATTTAAACTCAATTTTAAATCGACCATATTTTATACACAATGGCTCAAACAATTTAATAATGCCAAATGGAGCGCCGGACCGCAATATTTGTTTTTAAATTCTAAAATTGATCTTCCCGATTTTAATTTACCGCCGCCTTTTGTAAAACCCGGCGATATAAAAAGTACAATAAGTCAGTTGGGTGCCGCTATTCAGTTTGACGGACGTGACAATATTTTTACACCAGATAAAGGAATTCGGCTTCAGTCAGATTTCTTTTGGTCTGATGATGCCATTGGAAGCGATTATGATGCCTGGCGCGTTAATTTATCGGCAATAGGCTTTTATCCACTAACAAAAAAATTAATTGGCGGGCTTAGGGTAGAAGGAGAGCAGGCGTTTGGGAGTCCGCCTTTTTATTTAAGACCCGGAATTAATTTAAGAGGAATTCCCGCCGCAAGATATCAGGGAAAAACCAGCATTGTTACCGAAGCCGAATTACGTTGGGATTTGTACAGAAGATGGAGTTTAATGGGCTACGGCGGACTCGCAAGTGCTTTTAACGATTGGGATCAGGCATTTGCAAAACCTGTTGTGTACAGCTACGGAACAGGTTTTAGATATTTACTAGCCCGAAAATTTAAACTCCGTATGGGAGTCGATGTTGCCCGTGGTCCCGAAGATTGGGCTTATTATATTGTTTTTGGAAGTAATTGGTTAAGATAAATAAACCCAACAAGTTTTAAATCCTGTTGGGTTTCAAGGTTGATTATTGGTGTTAAAAAGTTTTTACTTCTTCCAGTAAGGTTTTATAATCTGGTTGTTTTTATGACTTAAAACCATAAAAATAATTGTTCCAAGAGCACAAAAAAGGATTGCCTCTATTGATCCTTCCGGACCAAATTCACCTCCGGTAATAAATTCAGGACCTTGTATTTTGGCTTCGATTAAATTATTTGTTTTTGCGTTTCCGGATGTTATGGCACCATAAATTCCAGATTGAGTAAAATTCCATGCAAAATGCAAAGCAATGGGCATCCATAAATTACGGCTGTAAATAAAAGCCGCGCCCAATAAAAAACCTGCAGTTGTAATGCATATTGACGAAATTAAAGTGCCATTTGGATTAATTAAATGAAAAGCACCAAATATAATCGAAGAAATTGCAAGCGAAATATAAGTTCCCAGTTTCTCTTCAATAATTCTAAAAATTATACCACGCACTAATATTTCTTCAATAATAGCAACAGTAAACATTATAGCAAACGGAATCAGGATGTACGAAACCGGATTTATCGCCTCAATGCTGTAATTTCCGTTAAGGTACATTACTAAAATAGTCAGCGACTGCAATATAAAACCCATTAAAAGACCAATTGTAAGATTTCTGCCAAGTCCTTTTGTGCTAAATTCTGTTATCGCTCTTTTGTCATATTTTTTAAAGAAAAGAATATAACTGAAAACAGCTGCGGAAGACACAAAAAGTCCTTTTAACAGATTTCTGTAATCTTTATCAAGAGGAGTTAAAGCCAGCAGTTTTGAAGCAATCTGCTGTCCTATTATAACCACTGCCATAAAAACAACTAAGGCAAGTATAATTTTGATTATTGGCGAATTAAAAGTTTTTTGTTTTGTAGTAAGGGTTTCCATTTAAGTTTGGTTTATTAATTTGAAGCAAAAGTAAAGGGAGCCAAAAACAAAAAATAGAATGAAATTTGCCTTTTTATAATTTTTGAAATTGTTTGGGCAAAAATCCGGTTTGGTTTTTAAACGTTCTTATAAAATGACTTTGATCTGAAAAACCACACTGAAAAGCGATTTCGGTTAAATTAGAATCCGGAGATTGTATCAGCGAAAGCGAACGGTTGATTTTAATACGACGCATATATTCGCCCAAAGTACAGCCAAAATATTTAGGAAAATGTTTCGATATTGTAATAGGATGCACTTGTAAAACCTGTGCTAAATCCTGAAGGTTTGGATTTTCGTTCCAGGAATCATTAAGTAATTCTGTTAAACTTTTTACCCAAAACGGACTTTTTTCAAAACGGTCTAAATGGTTTTGAGCGCCGGATAACTGCGAAAACAACATCGTAATATTATCGCCTGAAAAAGAATCGGCAGAAAGCGTTTCCTTAAAAATCTTTAAAATCAGGAATTTAGTAAAAGCTTCGTTTTGAATTGATTTTTCAAGTACAGATTCAGACATTTGAAGTTCCCTGAGCAGGTTTTCTTCAATTTCGATATTGATGTTTCTGGATGGAAAAAGTGTATCCTGATTTAAATGAAGTTCATCACTATGATAAAAAAGAAGTGAACCGGGACCTAAAGTTTCACTAAAATTTTTCCTTTTTTCGGTAGTGCCGCCGTTTAAAAAAAGTGTTATATGTGCATTATTATGCGAATGCCAGCCTTCGTAAACCTTTTGGTTATATTCGGTTTCTACTACAGCAATTCCTTGTGCTGTGGCAAAACTATTTTTAGTATTGCCTAAGTATTTCTCTTTTTCGAGTTCGTACATTGAGGTTTAAAGTGTGGCATTTAGAGAACCAAAATACTATTTATTTAAAAGCAAAAAACAAAATTAGTTTATG
Organism: Flavobacterium ginsengiterrae; assembly: GCF_039539785.1. Classification (NCBI taxonomy): domain Bacteria; kingdom Pseudomonadati; phylum Bacteroidota; class Flavobacteriia; order Flavobacteriales; family Flavobacteriaceae; genus Flavobacterium; species Flavobacterium ginsengiterrae. The sequence continues at coordinate 756,215 of NZ_BAABDU010000003.1, forward strand.
ATTGTAAATCGATTAACGTTTTTATGTAATTTGTAAGATTTAAATGTATAATAAAAACATTGTATAAAGATTAACTGTTAAATAATAGTTTTTTTACCGAATATTTAATTGTTTTGTAACAAAAATATAATACCGGCTACTAATAAGTCAACTATTTAAATCTTTATATTATGTATAAAAATACGATGAAATCAGTTTTTGCTGCATCTGCTTTTTTAGTGGGAGTAAGCGGCTGTTTTGCACAGGACATTTTGGTAAATTCATTAAAGTTAAATGCAAGCGATAAAAGTAAAGAAGCTTTTAAATTTACCGAAGTAGTAAACTTAGGAACTACATCTGTAAAAAATCAGGGTTCATCTGGAACTTGTTGGAGCTATGCTTCAAACTCTTTCTTAGAATCAGAAATGATTCGTTTAGGAAAACAGCCTGTTGAGCTTTCTCAGGTTTTTTCTGCAAGAAACGTTTATGTAGAAAAAGGAATTAATTACGTTCGTATGCACGGAGCTGTTACTTTAGGCGACGGTGGCGCTTTACATGATGTTACAAACATGTACAAAAAATACGGAGCCGTTCCTAGAGAAGTTTACACAGGATTAAACTACGGAACAGATAAAAATAAATTTGCCGAAATGGCAGCACTTATCGAAGGCGTTTTAGCAGCAGTGGTTAAAAATCCAAACGGAGAATTAACACCAAACTGGCAAAAAGCTTACGCAGCTGTTATTGATTCTTATTTAGGAAAAGTGCCGGAAAACTTTACATACAAAGGAAAAAACTACACACCACAGTCTTTTGCAAAAGAAGTAGTAGGAATTAATCCGGATGATTACGTTGAGCTGTCATCATTTACAACTTCTCCTTACTACCAAAAAACAACTATGATGGTGCCTGATAACTGGTCATTCGATCAGGTTTACAACGTAAAAGTAAACGACATGACAGACGTTATCGACAACGCATTGAAAAAAGGATATACGGTAGCTTGGGCAACAGACGTAAGCGAAAAAAGCTTTAGCTGGAAAAACGGTGTTGCGTATGTACCAACAAAGAAATTCGACGAAATGACTGCAGAAGAAAAAGCTGATATGTTTAACGGACCAAAAGCAGAACCAGAAATTACTCCGGAAATGCGTCAGGCAGCGTTTGATAACTACACAACAACAGATGACCACGGAATGCATATTATTGGTCTTGCAAAAGATCAAACCGGAAAAGAATATTATATCGTAAAAAATTCTTGGGGAGAAACAAACGACTACAAAGGTTTCTTATTTGTAACCAAAAATTTCGTAAAATATAAAACTACTGCCTTAATGGTAAACAAAGGTGGAATTCCTTCTGAAATCGCTAAGAAATTAGGGGTTTAAGATTCGATTAAGTTTTTTAAAATTAGAAAAGCGCTGCAATGAAAATTGCGGCGCTTTTTTGTTAAACATTCTTGTTTGTTTTTTTTCAATACTTGAGGATTGAAAAAAATATATAAGATGTATCTTTGAAGTTATATTTGTATAGGTTTTTTCTTTCTTTATTTCTTTTCATGAAGGTGGGAAATCAAAATAGATAAAAAATAAATAAAATGATAAATATGAAAAGTCAAGAAATCATAGATCTTTTTGCTCAATTCGAAGAAGCTGCATCAAATATAGAAGGAGTTGAATGCTGGAGCGCTAGGGAATTGCAAAAATTACTTGGATATAGTAAATGGGAAAACTTTGAAAAGGTAATTAAGAAAGCAAAAGATGCTTGTCTAAATGCAGGAGAAGATATAGAGAATCACTTTCCTGAAGTCGGGAAGGTGATAGAAGCTGGTAAAGGAGCTCATCATATCATTAATGATATAGCACTTACGCGTTATGGATGTTATTTAATCGCTCAAAATGGAGATAGTCGTAAGGAAGAAATTGCCTTTGCCCAAAATTATTTTGCAGTTCAAACCCGAAGAGCTGAAGTGATAGAGCAACGTTTGTTGGAATTTGAAAGAGTAAAGGCAAGAGAAAAACTTACTCAAACTGAAAAACAACTTTCCGGGATATTGTTTGAACGCGGAATAGATAATAAAGGTTTTGGTGTAATACGCTCAAAAGGAGATCAAGCATTATTTCGTTTATCAACGATGCAGCTTAAGAAAAAAATGAGTATTCCGGATAATAGACCAGTTGCAGATTTTTTGCCTACTATAAGTATTAAAGCTAAAGATTTAGCAGCAGAAATGACAGGTTTAAATGTACAAAGTAAAGATTTAAAAGGGCAAAATAAGATAGAAAATGAACATATTGAAAATAATAAAGCGGTAAGAAATATGCTTACACAGAGAGGAATTGTGCCTGAAAATCTTGCTCCTGCTGAAGATGTTAAAAAAGTACAACGTAAATTAGAAAGCGATGATAAAAAAATTCTCAAGGAAACTAAGAAGAAAAAATAAGGTTTTAAAAATAGAAAAGCGCTGCAATTTTCATTACAGCGCTTTTTTATTGGTAACAAGGAATTTGCACTTAATCGTTTTTACAGACACTTTGCAGTTAAAATAAACATTAAGTAACACAAAATCAGTAACTTTATAGATTGTTAATGCAGTATGAACTTATTTAAATATCATGAAAAAGTATGCAGCTATTATCGCAAGTGTTTTTTCTGTAGGCAGTTTTGCTCAGGCAAATTATACGATTATCGATGCAGATACAAAAAAAACAGCTTCAAAGTTTGACGACAAATCAGCCGAAGATCTAATTATTGATTCTTATCTTGTTGTAGAAGTAATCAATATGCCTTTTGGTAAGCGAACTACCAAATATGAAGTTTCGAAGCTGGATATGGTGTATACAAACGATTTAGGGCCAAATAATACCAGAACGGTCACTCCAATATATAAAAAGAAAAAAGTGCGGTCTGCAGGCGCTGTTTCGCCAAAAGAAGTTGTTGAAGCCAATGCCGAGATTCAGCCCGTAGAAGTTGAGGTTACGGCTCCGGCTTATGCAGAAAAGTTTGTAAAAATAGATATTCTGGATACTTATACAAATGTTTTAGACAAAGGCTACAGATCAATTGATATGCTCAAAAAAGTTGCCGATAAAAGTTATTTTGAAAATGATTTCGAAACTTCTGCAAAATACTACGGAGAATTAATAACTCTCGATCCGGAAATCGAAACCGTCTATTATTACAGATACGCCGAATCTTTAAAAGCAATTAACCAAATTGACAAAGCTAATGAAGCCATGCTTTTGTTTGAAAGTAAAAATACAGCCAACGATATAACAAGGCACAGTAAAGTTGCAAGAAATTAAAGTATAGATCTGTCATTTCGAGAAAGTGATATAACAAAAAAAGACTATCAATCGATAGTCTTTTTTTGTTTTTTGCAAAACCAATATTTAGTTAATAAAACCAAATTTGTTTTCGAAGATTTTTCCAATTAAAGGCAGTGGAGTTTCTTTTTCTTTACTTGCGTTAATTGCTCCTATAATTATAAGAATTAGAAAAACTAAACTTACTAAGCTTAAAATCGATGCTAATGAAGGAATAATTCTTGCTACGATCTGTACAATTACATTATACGCAATTGCGATTACATATAATCCAAAAGATTGTTTTTGGTGATATTTTACCAGCGGATCTCTAGGCGAATTAGAAGAGAAGAAAGATACTAACCATCCAATTATGGTTATGTAAGAAACAATGGCTAATGTTTTATTATTCATTTTGTTATATTTTAAATATTAAATTTTGTGCAAAAATATCAACATTAGCTTTTTTAAACAGGACAGATAGGTTTAAAATGTATCAAGATAAGACTTTTTTGAATCCTGAATTTGGACAGATCACAGTAGTTTTGTTAACCATTGCTTGAATTCCTTTCAGTGGAGGTAATATAAATAGGTAAAAAAAAAGACGATCAATTTGATCGTCTTTTTTTTTAAGCTCCCCCTCTTGGGCTCGAACCAAGGACCCTCTGATTAACAGTCAGATGCTCTAACCAACTGAGCTAAGGAGGAATCACCTTAAAGGTAAATATGTTTGCTAAAAAAAGTTGCTCCCCCTCTTGGGCTCGAACCAAGGACCCTCTGATTAACAGTCAGATGCTCTAACCAACTGAGCTAAGGAGGAAGTTGTTGCTCTTTTTAGCGAGTGCAAATATAAAACTATTTTTAGTTTCTCAAAAACATTTTCACTCTTTTTTTGACTTTTTTTTACTTGCCTACAATGGCCTTGTAAATGTCGTTACCGTTAGCAAACAGTAGTAGTGAAATAAGTAAAACAAAACCAACCATTTGCGCATTCTCTAGGAATTTGTCGCTTGGTTTTTTGCCGCTTATTATTTCATACAATAAAAACATAACGTGTCCGCCATCAAGTGCCGGAATTGGCAATAAATTCATAACTCCAAGCATAATCGATAATAATGCCGTGATTGACCAGAATACTTCCCAGCTCCAAGAACTTGGAAAAATATTATAAATCGCAGCAAAACCACCTACTTGTTTGTATGCTTTTGTTTCTGGATTAAAAATCATTTTCAATTGTTTTCCGTAACCTACTAATTGATCTTTTCCTTTTTCAAGACCAACCGGAATCGATTCGAAGAAACCATATTCTTTTGTGCTTACTTTATAATAACCTAATTTTTCTAAAGAATCCATTCCTAATGCACCAACACCTACGCCAAGTTTTCCTGCATTAGAAACCTTTAAAGTAATAGGAGTTTCTTTTAAATCACGTAAAACAACGGCAGGAATAGATTTTCCTTTGTTACTTTCTAAAATAACTTTTGCTTCATCAAAATATTTAATTTTTTGACCATTAAGGCTCACAATTAAATCTTTTGGTTTTAAAGCTGTATTTTCAGATTCCTCAGAAAGTTTACCCACAACAAAAGGCATTCTAATGCCAACTAATAAACCTTTTTCATGTTTAGATAATTGGTCTACAAAATCTGTTGGCATTTTAATAGTCTGCTGTTCACCGTTTCTTTCAATAAGAACCTGTTTTGCCATGATAATGTTCATGTTCATATCACTGTCAAAATTCTCAACCTTTTTTCCGTCAATAGACATTATTTTGTCACCCGTTTTAAATCCGGCTTTAAGCATTGCAGGATTGTCAATAGCCACACCATCTTTTAAATCAGAATTGGCAATATACGTATCACCGTAAGCAAATGCCATTCCTATATAAATAATAAACGCCAGAATAAAGTTTACTGTAACACCGCCAAGCATAATAATTAAACGCTGCCAGGCTGGTTTAGAACGAAATTCCCATGGCTGAGGCGGAAGAGCCATCTGCTCTTTGTCCATACTCTCATCAATCATTCCCGAAATTTTCACGTAACCTCCAAGCGGTAACCATCCAATTCCGTATTCAGTTTCGCCAATTTTCTTTTTTAACAGCGAATATTTAACATCAAAAAATAAGTAAAATTTTTCAACTCTCGTTTTAAACAATTTTGCCGGGATAAAATGCCCTAATTCATGAAGAATAATAAGTAAAGATAAACTCAATAAAAATTGAGAGAGTTTGATAACTATATCCATTGTAAATTTTTAGTTCGTATTTAACGCACAAAAGTAGCGTTTTCTTATTTAATTTAATACCGCAAGATACTACTTAAGGTTTTAAATGTTTGTTAATTAATAAACATTTCGATTTCTCCTTTTATCAAGATAGAGTAACTTTACTTTTTAAAAGGCTTTCATATATAATTGGTAGCCCTTAACTATAAAATGTTACATATATGTCTTCACAATTATTTTCTCCATTAACTATAAAAAACATCACCTTAAAAAATAGAATTGCAATTTCGCCAATGTGCCAGTATTCTGCCGTTGACGGATTTGCAAACGACTGGCATCTGGTTCATTTAGGAAGCCGTGCCACAGGCGGAGCCGGATTAATTATTCAGGAAGCCACAGCAGTTTCTCCAGAAGCCCGAATTTCTCCCTCTGATCTTGGAATCTGGAAAGATGAGCATATCGAAAAACTAAAACAAATAAATGAATTTATTGTTTCTCAAAATTCAATTCCCGGAATTCAGCTGGCGCATGCAGGCAGAAAAGCCTCTGTTTCGGCTCCGTGGCTTGGTAATAAAAAGTTAGATTTCGCTCAAGGCGGATGGCAGACTGTTGCGCCAAGTACGATCGCTTATCATGACAACGAGCCTTTTCTTCCCGAAGCTTTAGATAAAAACGGAATCCAAAAAGTAATTTCTGATTTTAAAACAGCCGCAAAAAGAGTTATAGAAGCCGGATATCAGGTTTTGGAAATTCATGCGGCACACGGATATTTACTGCACCAGTTTTTATCGCCTCTAACAAACGTAAGAACGGATGAATACGGAGGCAGTTTTGAAAACAGAATTCGATTTACACTCGAAATTTTAGAAGCAGTACAACAAGAATGGCCTAAAGACCTTCCGTTATTTGTTAGAATCTCTGCAACAGACTGGGCAGAAAATGGATGGAATCCCGAAGAATCTGTACAGCTTTCAAAAATATTAAAAGAAAAAGGAGTAGATTTAATCGATGTTTCATCTGGAGGATTAGTTTCACATCAAAAAATTACACTTGGACCAGGTTATCAGGTTCCATTTGCAGAAAAAGTAAAAACTGAAGCCCATATTTCAACTGGAGCTGTTGGTTTAATTACCGAGGCGAAACAAGCCGAAGAAATTTTAAATAAAGGTCAGGCCGATTTAATTTTATTCGCCAGAGAATCATTAAGAAATCCAAATTTACCTTTAGATTTCGTCGCAGCATTAAACGACGATATTGAATGGCCAAAACAATACGAAAGAGCTAAACTTTAATTTTATTAGCCACAGATTTCAGAGATTAAAAGGATTATACCTTGAATCGTATTAATTAAATTTTGGATTAGAAAAATTAATGCAAATTCGTGAAATTCGTGGCAAACAAAAAATCTGTGTAAATCAATTTAATCTGTGGCAAAAAAAATATAAAAAATGCAAAAAATAAAAACAGCACTATTGTCATACGGAATGTCGGGAAAAGTTTTTCACGCGCCATTTTTAGATATTCATCCCGGATTTGAATTGTTAGGATCTTGGGAAAGAACCAAAAAACTAATTCAGGAAGATTATCCATACGTAAAAAGCTATCCTTCAATAGATGATTTGCTGGAAGATGATGTCGATTTAGTAATCGTAAACACGCCTGTAGGAACACATTACGAATATGCAAAAAAAGTGCTTTTAGCCGGAAAACATGCCGTGGTCGAAAAAGCTTTTACAACAACAGTCGCAGAAGCTCAGGAACTGGCTCAGATTGCCGAAGAAAAAAGAGTAAAACTAGCCGTTTTTCAAAACCGAAGATGGGACAGCGATTTTAAAACCGTTCAAAAAATTATAAACGACGGTGTTTTAGGAGATTTAGTAGAAGCTGAATTCCATTTTGACCGATACAATCCATTATTAAGTCCAAAGGCACATAAAGAAACGGCCAACGACGGTGCAGGAGTTTTAAAAGATTTAGGGCCTCATATTATCGATCAGGCAGTTTGTTTATTTGGTTCTCCAAAATCTGTTTTTGGAGATATCAGAATAACCAGAGAAAATTCTTTAGTAGATGACTGGATTGATTTATTGTTAATTTACGATGATTTCAGAGTGCGTATAAAAGCTGGATTTTTTGTCAGAGAAGCTAATCCTGCTTATACCGTTCACGGAAAAAAAGGTTCTTTTTTAAAACCTCGCGGAGACGTTCAGGAAGATGATTTAAAAATTGGAGAAAAACCAAATTTAGAATCCTGGGGAACAGAATCGGAAGATTTACAAGGTATTCTGCACACTGAAATAGACGGAAAAGTGATTCGCGAAAAAGTGTCTACGCTAAAAGGAAATTACTTTTCGTTTTTTGACGGCGTTTTCAATTCTATTACAAACGATACAGAAGAACCCGTTACAGCTCAAGACGGTGTAAAAGTAATGCAGATTATCGAAGCGGCTATTGCAAGTAATGCACAGCGCACCGTGATTAATTTATAACATCTACAATAAAATATACATTTCGATTAATCGTAGAGACGCACAGCAGTGCGTCTTTTTTTTTGTTTGAAATATGAAAATATCGCCTTTCAAAAATGAGTTTAAATCAGTAAAATCTGCGGGCAAAAAGAAGTAATTTATAAACAATAACGTTGTAAATAAACGAACAATTCGTACTTTTAAGTAAATGTGCTGCTTTTTTGTAATTTTATAACATAATCCTTAAAGACATTAATTTTGATAAACTTCAATCCATTACAGCTTTTCCAGACAAAAGGAAAAATCAAGAAAGTTTTTAGAGAAGCAAAAGCTTCTTATTTAAACCGAATTCGTTTTGCTGTAGGAATGTTTTATTTCGGAATGGGATTGAGTTTTGCAACCTGGGCCAGCCGAATTCCGGATATTAAAACCGCGCTTCATTTAACAGAAGGCGATTTAGGTTCTATACTTTTTGCACTTCCAATGGGGCAGCTTATTGTAATGCCGTTTTCGGGAAAAATGGTTACTAAATTTGGAAGTCATCGTGTTTTAATTTTTTCTTTAATAATGTATGTCTTCAGTTTAACCAATTTAGGATTGGCTACAACTGCTTTACAATTGTCGTTAGGTTTATTTTTATTTGGAATTTTTGGAAACTTAGCCAATATCGCGGTAAATACACAAGGGGTTTATACCGAAGTTTTATTCAAAAAAACGATCATGTCTTCTTTTCATGGAATGTGGAGTTTTGCCGGATTTACAGGTGCTTTAATTGGTTTAGGAATGCTTGCTTTAGATTTATCGCCTTTACATCATTTTATGATTGTGGGCGGAGTCGTATTAACAATGGTCGCTTTTAATTTTAAATTTTTGATTCGTGCCAAAGAAAAAATCAAACACAATACCGAAAAGAAAAAAATGTTTGCAAAACCAGACAGCGCTTTGCTTTGGCTGGGAGTAATTGGTTTTTGCAGTATGGCCAGCGAAGGTGTAATGTTTGACTGGAGCGGTGTTTATTTTAAAGATATTGTGCAGGCGCCGGGACCTTTGGTTGTTTTAGGATATACCTCATTTATGATTATGATGGCCGGCGGAAGATTTTTAGGCGACGGAATGATCAATAAATTTGGACGCGAACGCGTTATGCAAATCAGCGGTGTTATGATTTCTGTTGGACTTTTTACAGCTGTTTTTCTACCTTATATTATTCCTTGTATCATTGCTTTTATGGCAGTAGGTCTAGGAGTTGCTACAATTGTGCCAACGGTTTACAGCCTGGCAGGGAAAAATCCAACAGTTCCTGCGGGCGAAGCTTTAACGATAGTTTCAAGCGTGAGTTTCTTAGGGTTTTTAATGGGACCTCCGGTTATTGGACACATTGCTCAAAACTTCGGACTTCAGTTTTCTTTTGCCTTTATCGGGATTTTTGGAGTGCTGATTGCTTTTATGGTTTCTAAAATTAGACCTTCCTCTTAAGTTTTTTTGTAAGAATTTATTTTCTTTTAAAAATAAAGTTTCTATATTTGAACTTTCTGTTGTTTGTATTGCAAACGAGACAAAACCATTTCTAAAAACCAATTTTATCTTTTGAATAGGATTATTATCCGAAAATCAATTTTCAAAGTAAATTGGAATTTTTAATGGTAAAAAAATACATTGCCTTTTTTATTTTAGGGTCTTTTAGTTTTGCTTTTGCACAAGAAACAGTTTTTAGAGGAGTTGTTGTTGATTCTAAAACCCAAAATCCTCTGGAAAATGTTGTAGTAAGCATTCAAAACTCTTCTATAACCAAACTCACTTCTAAAACCGGCAGATTTGAACTGCATTCTTCTATAGAAGGAGAGCAATTACTTTTAATTCATAGTCAGGACTGCAAAGATTTACTGCTCAAAATTCATTCTAATTTTGGTCAGATTGTATATCTGGGAGTTTTACAGTTAGAAGATATTTATTCTGACGAAGTACCGGCAGCATTAATCACATTATTAGACAGCGACTTGTCTGAAGATAATAGTTCTTCAGAAATGACTTCCGGGCTTTTGCAGTCTTCAAAAGATGCTTTTATGCAGGCTTCTGCATTCAATTGGGGTCAGGCACGATTTAGAGTCCGCGGACTCGACAGTGAAAACGGAACCATGATGCTTAACGGCATGACGATGAATAAAATCTACGACGGAAGACCGCAATGGAACAATTGGGGCGGACTAAATAATGTACTTCGTAATCAGGAATTTTCGGTAGGAACCGTAGCTTCAAATTATACTTTTGGAGGCATTTTAGGAACACAGCAAATATTTACACGTGCTTCGCTATATCGAAAAGGTGCACAGTTTACCTTTTCAGGAAGTAATACAACGTATAGTCTGCGCGGCATTGGAACGTATGCTTCAGGTATGGATTCGTCTGGCTGGGCTTATGTAGTTTCTGCCGGAAAAAGATGGGCAGACGAAGGATATTTTGAAGGAACAAACTTTAATGCTGATTCTTTTTTTATGAGTGTAGAAAAAAGACTAAATAATAAACATTCGCTCAATCTTACCGGATTTTACACACCTAATTCCAGAGGGAAAAACTCTCCAAATACAGCCGAAGTCACGAATTTGATGGGCGAAAAATACAATTCATATTGGGGATTTCAGAATAATAAACAAAGAAACGGAAGGGTTAAAACCGTTGAAGAACCACTGTTTATGCTGAATCATTATTTTAAAATTGATGAAAAAACAAACCTGAATTCAGGCGTTATGTATCAGTTTGGAAAAGTTGGGAATACCAATATTGATTATCAAAATGCAGACAGTCCGGATCCGGTTTATTATAGAAAAATGCCAAGCTATTTCAGCTCACTTTATGCAAAAGATCAGGGAGAATTTTCGGGAGCTTTCACACCCGATTATGAAAATGCAGAAAAAAGCAGAGAGACATTTCTAGCTAATTCTCAAATCGATTGGAATGCCATGTATCTGGCCAATCAAAAACCGGGAACAAATGGTTACGAACCGGCACAAAGTCATTATGTTTTGTATGAAGACAGAACAGATGATAAAACTTTTGCAGTAAATTCTAATTTAAATACACAAATTACTCCTAACATTTCTTTTGATGGAGGAATTGCCTATCAGAATTTGAAATCGCATAATTTTCAATATTTGCTGGATCTTCTGGGAGGAAAATATTTTGATGATATTGATCCGTTTTACAAAGGAGATCAAGCACAGTCTGATTTGCAAAATCCAAACAGACAGGTAAAAGCGGGAGATATTTACGGCTATAATTATAATTTTTTATCGAATGTTATAAATGCTTTTACTCAATTTAAATTTTCATATAATAAAACCGAATTTTATCTGGCGCAATCTTATTCGATGTCCAATTATCAGCGAGAAGGATTGTATCAAAACGGACTTTATCCAACCAATTCTTTAGGAAAAAGCGATAAAGTAAATTTTGAGAATTTTGGATTTAAAGGCGGATTTACCTATAAAATATCGGGCAGACAGTGGCTGTTTTTTAATGGAGCACATCTTACCAGAGCGCCTTCTCTGCGAAATACATTTTCGAATTCACGTTTAAATAATAATATCGTAAACGGGATTGAAAGTGAAAATATAAGCAGTGCCGAAGCTAATTATGTTTATAGTTCTCCAAAACTAAAACTCCGATTAACAGCTTACTATACTTTAATTAAAAACACGTCAAAAACTTCTTTTTTCTATGCTGAAGGAATTTTTGATAACGGAGCAGGCTATGATCCTACAGACGCTTTTGTGAGTCAGACTTTAACCAAACTCGATAAGAAAAACACAGGTGCAGAATTGAGTTTTGAATATCAAATTACATCTACTCTAAAAACAACTTTAAGTGCTGCTTACGGAAATTATATTTATAATAGTAATCCAAATGTATCAATAACAAATGATGCAAATGCAGTAAAAGAAGGAGCACAAACCACTTTTGATTTTGGAAAAGCCTATCTTAAAAACTACAAACAAGCAGGAACGCCTCAAAATGCTTTTTCGCTTGGCTTAGAATATCGAGATCCAAAATTTTGGTGGATTGGAACTAATATCAATTATTTGACAGATAATTATATTGACGTTTCGCCTATTTCTAGAACTTCTCAATTTTACATTAATCCGGCAAATGGTTTTCCTTTTCCTGAAGCGACTTCTGAAAGAGGAAATGAATTATTGAAACAAGAAAAATTTGATCCCATAACCTTATTAAATATTAATGGTGGAAAATCCTGGCGCATTTACAAAAAATATATTGGCCTTTTTGCCAGCGTTAATAATGTTTTGAATTCCGTTTATAAAACAGGTGGTTTTGAGCAGCCTCGGAATGCCAATTTTAGGGCTTTAAATCAAGATGTGTCAAGTGGAATGCCATCATTTGGACCAAAATATTACTACGGTTACGGAAGAACTTATTTTTTAAATCTCACAATTGGTTTATAAATCGAAAACTAATTTATTATGAAAAACATCTTTTCAAGTTTATTTTTAGGAATAACATTATTGCTCATTATAAGTTGTAATAATGAAATCGAAACACCACATCTTGCTTGTACTCAGCCGGATTTTAAAGTAAACAAAACAGTCGAAAAAGTCTACGAACTTTCGGGACCGACAGCAAAACAATATTTATATGATGATGTAATAGAAGCTTATGTCATTTCTAGTGATGAAGGTGGAAATTTCTTTAAAAACATTTCACTGCAGACCAAAGCAACGTCTAAAAATCCTGCAATTGGTTTTAGCGTTCCATTGGATGCATCAAATACTTATATCGATTACAGAGTTGGAAACAAAGTATATGTAAAACTAAAAAATCAGTTTACAGATTTGTATTATGGAGGTCTGCGAGTTGGAAGTCTATATGTGAGTAATGCTGGAGATCCAACAGTGGGCAGGATTTCTCAAAATGAATATAAAAATGTTCTTAATGCTTCGTGCACTATTATTGATGAAAATGAACTCGTACAATCACTAACTGTAGAAGAAGCTCTAAACGACAGCAAATTAAACACGCTGATAGAATTAAATGACGTAGAGTTTACTGAATCAGCCATTGGACGTCATTATTTTGAAGAATCAAATAATGTAGGAGGATCTACAAACTGGTATTTAAGGGATAAAACCGGAAATCAGATTATTTTTAGAACCAGCAGTTATGCAAAATTTGCAGATCATTTTGTACCCGAAGGAAGTGGAAAAGCCAGAGGTATTTTAACCAAATTTGGATCGGATTATCAATTTATGGTACGATATGAAAATGATATTGTAATGAATGGAAAAAGAAATGTTCCCTTTTTTGCAGAAGATTTTCAGTCAGTTAAAAACAATGTCAATTTTGCGATGCCAGGCTGGAGTAATATTGTCGAAAAAGCAACAAAACTATGGAAAAGCATGGTGTATGCCGGAAACGGTTATGCCGAATTTAATACCACAAGTACAACAGCAGCAGAAAATATTGCCTGGCTGGTTTCGCCTAAAATTAATTTAACAGGTTACAAAAATGCGGTTCTCTCTTTTAGAAGTGCTCAGCATGATTTAAAAGTAGATTCGCCATTAAATACACTGGAAGTTTATGTTTCAACCAATTTTGACGGATCGAGTGTAACGAAAGCAAAATGGACAAAACTGGAAGCCAAAGTTCCTGTTCTTTCCACCCCTTCACGAGAATTTATAAGTTCCGGAGGAATTGATTTATCTGCTTATTCAGGAAATATAAATATTGCATTTAGATATGTAGGTGCAGGAAAAGATAAAACACTAAACGGTGCTTTTATGGTTGATGATGTGAAGATTTTTGGAGAAAAGTAAATTATTTTCTACAAATATAATATTGTAGATTATTGTATTCTGAATTGTTTTAATTGTAAAATAATTCCTATATTTGATTTTTAAATTTATGAGAAATGACTTATGTTGTTCCGTTTTCATATAATGATTACTTTACATATGAAATAGAAGTAGGCGATACTCTTGAAAGCGTTGCTGCGAAATTAGATATTGAAGTTTACCAGTTAAGGAGTTATCATAATACATACTGTCCTTTAGAAGATTGTATTGGGCGCTCTTTCCCAAATCATCTAAAACTTCTCATACTTCAGTCAGAAGAAGAAAAACAAGCACAAGAAGCATATCGCGAAAAAATACATTTTTCTTCTAAAGATTTTAAACTGCCATTTCTTCCGGCGCATCTAGATAAAAATTATCTGGCAATGTACATTATTGAAAAAGGTAATGAGAGACATTCTATAAAAGAAGAAATTAATGTTAAGTGGCTGGCTACAGATTCTAATGAATATTCTTTAATTGAAATTGATAGAAAAGCTTTATACATTAATGATAATTATTCTAAAAGCCCTTCGGATGAATTAGCAGAAAAAACGGCATCAATATTTTATCCTTTGGAAATTGTTGTGGATTCTGATGGAAAGTGGATTGATATTTACAATTTTGACTCAGTACGCAATCGTTGGTATAATTTAAAAAATGAGATACTTAGCGATTTTAACGGAAATGCTGTTAAAGAGCGGTTGAAGGCTTTTGAAAATAAATTAGAACATGACGATATTATTAGAGAATCATTTAGTAATGATTGGTTTTTAAGAGCATTTTTTAATGGACTAAATATCGAGTATAAAGAAGCATTAAAGTTTCAAAATACAATTTCATTTCCTGTTTCTCATAAATTGAGAGATGTAAAGTTTATTGTTGAACAAACTATTTTGCCGGCAGTAGACCAATATAATCTTGTTAACATAACACAAAAAGGACTTCTTTCTGATAACAGAAGCAAAGATGACTTTGAAAATGGGTTACCTTTTTCACATTACATTTCAGAAACAGTAGAATCTGAAAAATTGCAAGGAACTTTTGAAGCCCATTATTTTTTAGACCCCAATACTAATACCGTAGAAAGTCTTTTTCTGGAATGCGCCATAGAACTCGATGTGCCGCAAAAAATTACAATTGTAATATCTAATCTGGATGAACAGGGAAAATTAATTCTTGATACTGGAAATGAGCTGTATATATCCGTAGATAGAAAACCTCAAGAAACAGAGCAGGAAATAAAATGGATGCTTATTGCGATTATTGTAATTGTAGCTCTTTTAGTCTATGGAATTGTCAAATTTTATTTTTAAAAACAAACGAAATGGGAGAAAAACACATGGTAGTGCAAGGTGCAGTTTGTAAATGCGCTTGGAGTAAAGAAGGAAAAACAGATATTTTAAAAGTAAAAACACACTCAAAACATTTTGCTAATGATAAAGGAAGTGCAAAAAAATTACAGGCAACAACAAAAGAAATCGGAAAGACATTCGAGCTAAATTCATTTGGAAGCTGCAGAAAACAGCCTTTGGGTAATGATCAATACAAAGTTTGCATAGTTGATTTGACGGAATGGAAAAATCCCTATGAAAAAATAACACTTAGTAATGAAGGTAAAGTTCTGCTTGAAGACAGTAAAGCAACTTGTTCAATGGGCACTCCTAACTGTATAGAAATTGTAAAACATGGGCAGGTTTCTGAACCTTCTGTACAAAATTTTCAAAAAGCAGATCCCGATGTGCAAAATAGAATAAACCCATTATTAAAACTACATGAGGCAGGAAAACCAGAATTTAATTTTAACGGAATAGAACAAAATTAATCATGGCAAAAGGAATAAAAAAAATTGAATGGACTGGCGAAGGTAAAATAGTAAGCAGTCTTTCAGTTCCAGATCAAAGGACGGTTATACAGGCTGATCAATTTGTATATTTTAAAATTTCAGAATGGTATAATGATACAAATCCAGATGATAAAAAGAGAAATGTATTATGGCATTTTCAAACAAATAATCCAAGAGAAAGTGTTCTAAAAACTACAAAAAAAGGAGAGGATACTTATGGTATAAAACTGCCTAAAAATCTTTGTGGGCCCTTTCTTTACTATCTGCAGGTAAATTTACCAAGTTTAGAATATTCAAAATCTGCGGGTTTACTTATTAGCGGCTGGTGCGAACCCAGAATTATTTCTAGTGCCTGGGCAACTGAAACAAAAGGTACGGATGTGAGATTGTCTCATTATTTTTGTTACGGACATCCCGTTTATCTTCATTTAAAAACAGAAGGATTAAACGGCTGTAATAATTTAATTATAGAAGTGCATCGTAGAGTAAAAGGCGGTCAAAAAGTTGAGGACGACGAATTAATAAAAGTCTATACCAAAGTTCCTGTTATAAATGGTGAAATTAATGTGATTCTTAATGATACTTCCAATTGGAATATTAAACATAAAAATGAAATTGAAGATTTCTATATAAAGGTTAAGAATCCGGAAGCAAAAGAATATATAAAAGACTATAATAACGATGTTTATCATGCGCGTTACTTGCGCATAAAAAACAAAACCGAATTCATTCTTCCTAAAATTGATACAGGAAACAATAAGGCAAAAGTAGGAAAATCAAAAAAATACGAAAAAAATCCCGGAAGCTGCAAATTTGCAAAAATTAGGATTGGATATAATGAAGATGATGACCTGATATTTGATGAAGGAAAGTTTATTCGCAGAGCAAATCCAGATGATAAGTTTGATATTTTAGAGAAAATACATTACGATTTTGATAAATGGGAAATTCGTAATGATGCAAAACCTATTTTAGACAAAGTAGCTGTTTACTTAAAAGAACCGCCTTTACTTCCTGTTGAGTTAGGCGCTCATACAGATAATAGAGGAACAGACGAATACAATTTAGAGTTGTCTGTAAAAAGAGCAGATTCTGTTGTAAAATATTTAATATCACAAGGCGTAGATAAAAACCTGATTTCTGCAAAAGGATATGGTAAAACAAAATTAATTCATCAAGGAGAAAATATTTCAGAAGAACTCCATCAGGAAAATCGAAGAACCACTTTGCGATTTAAACTTTTCGAAAACGATGCTCAAACACTTGTACACGATCTTATTGTGCCAAGTTATAAAAAGCCAGGGGATATAAAAATAAGTATTGAGGACTTTAGTAGAAAGGCGTGTCATAAAACAAAAGATCATACGAATCAATTAATTTCTCGTGACAGCTATAATAAGAAAGAATCTCATGATCTAATAGAAAAAAAAGGAGCAAATAATGTAAATGTAAAATTGCATTCAAGAACGCCAACTACTCCAAAAATATCGGATTCACTTTCATTTGGCAAAACATATAAAAACATATATCATTATTACTTAAATTCCTGCGCCTATTATTCTTTGAATACTAATCCAACTCTTGCTATTAATGCTTATCCTGATATTGTTTGGATTGGACATTTTCAGTATAATTATACGCATCACGAAGATCAACACGAACCTGCAAAAGCACCTTATTATTTCCATAACAAAAAGTTAGAACTAAAAAATGGTATTAAGGAGGAAATAAATGAAATATCAAATTCTTTAATAGATAAGATTTTGGCATTTTTTCCGGCATACTGGCTTACAGAAAAAATTTTTCTAGGTTATGTTAGAGGTTCAGCTTTAATTTATGATGTAGGATTACATGCAATTTATGATCGCGAGCTTGAAAAAAGAGAGCAACCTTTAAATCTTAAAGGAACTGAACTTGATTTTATAAAAACCGATAGTACAACACGCCGTATTGCAGCACTTATAATTTACGAAATGGTTGCTGTGGGAATCATAATAGATTTACTAATGATTTATCTTACGGAGGGTGGAAGTGCAAAAGGGAAAATACTCAAAATAACCAGTAAAGCAAATGAAGTTTCAAAATATGTAAAGGAAGTCGGTGCCAAATTAGTGCCGTCATCAATTGCTATAAATACAGGAATGTATTACAAGTTAATGCAAGATAGAAGAATGGCATTAATTCTTGAAGCGAATATAAAAGCTGACCCTTTAGTTGCTATAAACTTCGAGAGAAAATTCAATTTAAAAAGTCTGCTCTATGATGAAGGTCATAAACATGAAACCAATAAAGATAAAAAAGAAGCTAATGAAGCTATAAGTGAGATTTTAGCTAAAATAGGTAATAACGATGTAACGTTTACATTAACTATTGTCGGCGAAATAAATTTAGAACAAAATGTTCTATATAATGTCTTAACGGAACAATATAGCTTAAAAGATAAATTTAGCGAATTAGTACAGAACAATACAACAGCCTATAGCAAGAGAATAAAAGGTACTGTATCGTTTGAGACTGATCTTGAGAGAGAACTGTTTAAGTTTACTCCTATAGAAACAAAAGTTACGGCACACATCAAACTAGATTTAGCATGTGAAGCTATCCTAATAACAAAATTTGGGTATGATAAAAAAGGGGGGCAAGGCTTATTTATGGAAAAAAAAATGAAGTTCTCTGGGCTGAAAGGAACTTTTCAAGCAAATGGTAGAGTAAAACCTAAAAATAAGAAACCAATAGGTTATTCTGCTAATGAGGGCAAACCTATAGATTTTACGGTTCTAGAAGGTCATACAATTTCTTTAGGTATAATTTATCTATTTAATAATACAAAACCACAATAATAGAAATTATGAGAAACACTGTCATACTTTTAACGTCACTTTTTATATTCCTCTCATGCAAGGAAAGCACTAACACAAATACAGAGAAAATGAGCAATTTAACAAGTAAAAACTATATCGAAAATATATTCAAGAGCATAAAACGCTATGATTATGAACCAATGTATTATTTAACTTATGAACAAAATATTTGTTATTCAGAAATACTGGTAAACGATATCCCAGTAAATAAAAATTTTGCCGAAATAGGTGATGGATGGACAATGCCTATTAACGACTTTATTTTTAAGAGCGGTGTTCAAAAAGTAACGTTTCGATTATATGCTGTTGGTAAAACTAAGGATTTTGATTTTCTAACTTTAACAGATAGAACAAATATGAAAATTGAAATAACAGAATCTGACAATAGAAAACGAGATTTAAAAGGGAAAGAAATTGCTAGTTATATAACTCCGTTAGCTCCGATTGTAAAATATGGATATGAAAGAACCCAGTTTATAGCAACGGGGAAAAACTATTTTGAAGCCAGTTTTACGTTTAATGCTACTGTGCCATATGAGTTCAACACTTTAAACAGAGCCGAGGATTTAAGCAAATGGGATAAAGATATACTCGAAAAAAGGGTTGTTAGTTTCTATAAGAAGCAATGGAATATCCTTAATGAAAAAAGAGAAGATGATTATTTTTCATTTTTAGAATTGAAGGAAAAAGAAACACGCCAAAGCTTATTTTGTAATAAACAAGAATTGCAAGAAATTTTAGACTCTTATACAGAGGCTTTTACCATCAAAGATTATAACATTCAGCCATTGGAGAACTATGAACTCAAATTGTATGGTGATGGAAAGCTAGTTTGCTTAGAACTCAAAAGTCAGGATAAAAATTTAAGAGGAGAGTCTGCTTTATGGGCAAAATATGATAAGGATAGAATGGCAGATTTTCTAAAATTTTATATATATATGCCAAAAGGCGGAACAGAGTTTGAAATTATAAGATAATGGTGATGAGGCATAAATTGTTTTTTACTCTGCTGATGGTATGTTTCTGTGGCTGTTCTCAAAACAAAACAGAAACTATCATGCAGAATACAGAAATTACAGAAAAAAATATTGTCAATAAATTATCCTCAGAAGTAAAACGCTATGACTATGAACCTATGTATTTTTTAAGTTATGAGCAAAACATATGTTATTCAGAGATATTGCTAAATGATATTCCCATTAATGAAAATTTTAAGGAATTAGTCGATGGAGGCACATTTGAAATTAACAATTGTATTTTTAAGAGCGGCATTCAAAAGATAACGTTGAGGATGCATCCTGCGGGAAAGCACGGTTTGAGAGATTTACAGGCTCTAGCTTGGGATACTAATATGAAAATTGATATTACGGTAGCAGACAATAGAAAACAGGATTTAAAAGGAAAGGAAGTCCTCACTTATGTAACGCCATTATCTACGTACGAAGTTGACGGTTATAAAAAAACAAGGTTTATAGCTACTGGTAAAGATTACTATGAAGCTAGTTTTACATTTAATGCAACGATTCCTTACGAAGTTGAAGGTTTTGAAAATGCGCGTGATTTGCGAGACTGGGACAAAAAAATATTGGAGAAAAAGCTCCTTTATGAATATAGTAAAGTAAAAAATATTTATCAGAATAAGGAATATGACAATATTGCTAGAACATCTTATGATGGTTTAAGAAATCAATTTGTGGCCGAATATCAAAATCGTGAATATATAAATGATGTTTGGACTATGCTTATGGAAGTTTATAAGCAACCAACATTTGAAATGCAGCCTATTGAGGATTATAAATTGGTGTTTTTTGCAGAGGGCAGGCTGGTTGCCTTGATGCAGAATTCTAAAGATCCAAGAGTAAGAGGAAATACAGCATTATGGGCAAAATTCAACAGAGGAGAAGGAATTGAAACCTTGTTCTGCAATAGCTATTTTTATATTCCAAAAGGAGAAACAGAATTTAAAATATACTAGAAATGAGATTTTTAAAATTTATATTTTTTGGTCTTGCATTATGTTTTTCAGCTTGTTCTCAAAATAAAAAAATGAGCAATTTAACAAGTAAAAATTATATTGAAATAATGAGTAATAATACAAAAAGGTACACTTATGAGCCAATGTATTATTTAACTTATGAGCAAAACATTTGCTATTCAGAAATACTTGTAAATGATATTCCTGTTAATAAAAATTTCAAAGAAATGGTTGACGGTGGAACGATTCGTATTAACAATTATATCTTTAAAAGCGGTATTCAGAAAGTAACCGTAAAATTGTATGCTATAGATGATAATAAGGATTTTGATTTTTCAACATTTACAGATGAAACTGATATGAAAATAGATATAGAAGAATCTGATAATGTAAAAAGAGATTTAAAAGGAAAGGAAATAACTAGTTATGTTACTCCAATTGTTTCATTTAAAAATATTGATGGTTATGAAAAAAGTAAATTCGAGGGTTCTGGTAAAACTTACTATGAGGCTACTTTTACTTTTAATGTTGTTGTACCATACGATTTTAACAGTTTAGATAAAGCTCGAGATTTAAGTAAATGGGACAAAGAAATATTAAAAGAAAAAGTAGTGGATTTTTACAAAAAACAATGGAACATAATTAACGAGAAAAGAGTAGATGATTATTTTTCTTTTTTAGAATTAAAAGAAAAAGAAACTTGTCAAAGCGAGTATAGTAATAAAACAGAATTGCAAGAAAATCTAGAGGCTTATCTGCTTCCTTTTACAAATTCAACTTTCAAACTTGAACCAATAGAAAATTATACTGTTAAACTTTATGGCAATGGTAAATTAGTAAGTTTAGAACTCAAAAGTTTAGAGAAAATAATGAGAGGTAAATCAGTTTTGTGGGGTAAATATAAAGACGAGGAAGCTGTAAGAGCAAAGTTCCGAAAATATTATTTGTATATACCAGAAGGAGAAAATGAACTTAAAATTTTGAGATGATGATATAAAAATTTTTGAGGAAAAGTAAATTTTGTTTTTTAATTTGGTAAATAATGGGTTGATTTTTAAAGTTTTATTGAAAAGTTTGTAGTTTTTGTATTTCAAATCCTTAAAATTTAATTGAATTTTGTATTTTGGTCATCCCAAATTTAAATACAAAAACAACATGAAAACCTACTTTATTGCCATCGTAATGATGGTGTTTCCATTCTTGATGCATAGTCAGGATAATGTTAGACTAAAGCAGATCAACATTGTAAAAACAAATTACCAAAATTCTAAAGACGGCGAAATTGTTAATAAAACAATGGTTTTTAAAGATGGTAAACTTCAAACTATTACAACTTCAGATGTCGTACAGCATTTTTACTACAACAAAGGCGGACTGCTGGATATGACTGTAAAAGATAAAATTGGAAGCGACTGGAAAGAAGTAATAAATTATACTTACGACGCTGATAACAACATTACCAAATTTGTTAAAAAATATCAGGAAGGACCTAATTATATTACTAAAGTGGTTTCTTTTGTATATGAAGGAGCAAGAGTAAAAGTAACGACTAAAAAGAGCACAAACCACCAGAATTTAGTTGATGATATTGAATATCTTATTGAAAACGGAATCATTGTAAGACGTACTTCACGCGATAGAAATAAAGCGATTATTGGAAAACTAGAGTATGTTTATGTAAACGATAACGTATCTAGACATAAAGGATTAGTGGGAGATAAAATTTCTAAATCATATACTTATGATGATAAAAAATCAGTAGATCAGTTAATCGTTCAAAGCCTTTTTGGAGATAATTACAAAGTAATTGTACCAATGATTTCTTATCATGAAGATGAATTTGCTTTTGAATCAATTTCATACAACAACGAAATGAATTTCAGTCCTTCTTCTACGGCCTTAGTTGCGGTAAGCAGAAAATACAAATACAACAAATTAAATTTTCCAATTTCGTGTTCTCAAATTGAAGAAAACGGAATTGTAAAAACTGAAAAAACGTTTATTTACGAGTAATTAAATTTTAACTAACTTTTTAAACCATTTATAAAATCAAGTTTTAAAACTGATTTGTAAATGGTTTATTTTTTTGAAATGAATTTAAAATTGAAATTCTATAATTGTAGTAGTTTACAAATGATTAAATTTGTAGCCTTATTTTAAGATATGTTAGAGAAAGAAGTTATAAATTTTGAGAAAACGGTCGTTGTAGGTATCGTAACTCAAAACCAAAGTGAGGAAAAACTTAACGAATATTTAGACGAATTAGAGTTTTTGACTTTCACCGCAGGCGGAGAAGTTATTAAACGCTTTTCGCAAAAAATGGAACGCCCAAATCCAAAGACTTTCGTTGGTACGGGAAAAATAGAAGAAATCAATCTTTTTGTAAAAGAAAACAAAATATCGACAGTAATTTTTGATGATGAATTATCGCCTTCACAGCAAAAAAATATTTCAAGAATTATAGACTGTAAAATCCTTGACAGAACCAACCTGATTCTGGATATTTTTGCGCAAAGAGCCGAGACATCTTATGCAAGAACGCAGGTAGAATTGGCACAATGTATTTATTTACTGCCAAGACTTTCTGGTTTATGGACTCACCTTGAGCGCCAAAAAGGGGGAATTGGTATGCGTGGTCCGGGAGAAACAGAGATTGAGACAGACCGACGAATTGTGCGTGACCGAATTTCGCAGTTAAAAG
Organism: Flavobacterium ginsengiterrae; assembly: GCF_039539785.1. NCBI lineage: Bacteria > Pseudomonadati > Bacteroidota > Flavobacteriia > Flavobacteriales > Flavobacteriaceae > Flavobacterium > Flavobacterium ginsengiterrae. The sequence goes on from NZ_BAABDU010000003.1 coordinate 779,416, forward strand.
AGAAAATCAAAACGATTGACAGACAAATGAGTATTCAGCGAAGCAACCGTGGAGCAATGGTTCGTGTAGCGCTCGTGGGTTATACCAATGTTGGAAAATCGACTTTGATGAATGCCATTGGTAAAAGTGAGGTTTTTGTAGAAAATAAATTGTTTGCAACTCTTGATACAACGGTTCGAAAGGTAGTAATTAAAAACCTTCCGTTTTTGCTTTCAGATACCGTTGGATTTATTCGAAAATTGCCGACACAATTAGTAGATTCTTTTAAAAGTACGCTTGATGAGGTTCGCGAGGCCGATTTACTTTTGCATGTGGTAGATATTTCGCATCCTGATTTTGAAGACCATATTGAATCTGTAAATCAGATTTTACAGGAAATCAAAAGCAACGATAAACCAACAATTATGGTTTTTAATAAAATCGATGCTTACAAACATCTGACAATTGATGAAGACGATCTAATTACAGAAAGAACCAGAAAACACTGGATACTTGATGAATGGAAACAAACCTGGATGAGTAATGTAGGTGAGGATAAAGCTTTGTTTATATCAGCGACTCAAAAAGAAAATTTTGAAGAATTCAGGGAAACAGTCTATGAAGCTGTTCGTCAGATCCATATTACAAGATTTCCTTATAATAATTTCCTGTATCCTGATTATAAGGATGCGATTGAAAAGGAAGAAGAATAAAATAAAAAACGGCTTTTGAATCATCAAAAGCCGTTTTTTATTGATTTTATATTAGAATCCGAAATTAATTCCCAGACCAAACACTTGTCTGGTTTGAAGTCCTCTGAAAGCATTATCATCATAAATAGCTTGAAATGCGAAATTTGCCGACAAGAATTTGTTTACTTTCATGATAATATTCAGCGAGTAATTAATGTCTACATTTTGTGGATCTTCAAGATAATTGGAATAAAGATTCAAGGTGTTTTCTGCCGTAACATTGGTCATAATGGCCAATTTATAATAAACAGAAGCATAAAAACCCAGCTCGTAACGCATCGTTTTTCCTTCGTCAACTCCAAAATAGTCGCCATCTACATACGGTAAACCGGTAAACCTGTCAATTCCACTTGTATAAGCATTGTCTACAAAAGTAAATTTTGAAGTCAGCGGCGCAAAGTTTATTTTAAGATTATCATCTTTTGACCAATAAATACCGGGTCCAGTGGTGAGATATCCTGGAGACATGAATTTAGTTTGTTCAGTTCTAATTTCTTTTCCATTAGCATCCTGACCGTAAATATAACCAGTTGTAAATTGGGTTCTAAAATTTACGAAATAAGAGTAATACCATTCGCCAAAAGCTCTTTTTCCAAGAATTGAATTGAATTCAAGGCGGTCATCGGTTTTCTTTCCGAAATCAGTGTTTTTAGTTTGTAAAAGCCCGTATGAAGCAAGAAGTTTGTTGTCCCAGGTTAAATCGTCTTTTTTATAATTAAAGTCGTAGTTTATTCCTAAAGTTCCTGAGAAGCTGTCTTCACCACCAGCAATCCAGTTATTGAAGCTGGATTGGTTTAATAAAAGAGAAACGGTTCCTTTTGCTTTCCAACCTTCTTCTTCAATTGTATCGTTGATTTTTTTTACAGCTTTTTCTGTGTTTTGTACTAATTCTTTTTCTGAATTTTGTGCCTGAACAAAAGTAAAGTTCGCCACGATGCATAGTAAAAATGCCAGCTTTCTCATGGTTATTTAATTTAAGTATATTATCAAATATACTAAAAACCAATTTAAAACGGGCCCTTAATTGCTTGTAAATGCAGGTTATTTCTTAGATTCCTTGTATAGAGGCACTGCCGAACAAGCTTCGCCATACATAATACTTCGGGCAAATGGCTGTAAGTAAGTTGTTGCCAAAATATAAGCTCTCATTGGAACTGGTTTTCTGGAACAGCCTTTTACAATAACGGGTTTACTTTTGTAAACAGAATAATCGATTTTACTTAAGATTTCTTCGTATAGACTAGCGTCTAGATCTTCGATTGTTCCGTTAACGACTTTTTTAGCAAAAGGCGCCAAATGAACGCTTACCAAAATTAATGCCCAAGCGGGAATTATCGCGTCTGTACTGCAGTGTACAGCCACATATTGATCTTGATATTGTGACCAGTCGTGATTTTTAAGATGCTCTCTAAAGTCTTTTTCTTTTAATAAAAATCCTTCTAAAAGCCATTGCGAAATGTCAATCTGCACACGAAATCCTTTTGGATAATAATCTTCCAAATCGAATACTTCTAATGCGCTGTTGGCAACTTTATTGATGATTTCTTCCATGTGAAAAGTTGGTTTCAAGTTTAAAGTTTCAAGTTGAGTAACCTGAAACTTTAAACCTGAAACAAATATTTTTAAAGCATTCCTAATTCTAACTTCGCTTCTTCGCTCATTAAATCTTTGCTCCAAGGAGGATCGAAAGTAATTTCTACGTCTACATCTTTAATGTTTTCGATTGTTTTTACTTTTTCTTCCACTTCTCTAGGTAAACTTTCTGCAACCGGGCAGTTTGGTGAAGTCAATGTCATTAAGATTTTTACTTCGTAATCGGTATTTACCATTACGTCGTAAATTAATCCTAATTCGTAAATATCTACAGGAATCTCAGGATCGTAAATGCCTTTTAAAACTCTTACGATTGATTCTCCTAATTCGTTTGTGTCTATTTCTTGTTCCATTTTTTGTATTTGTTTTTCACCATTAAGGTATTAAGAAAATTAAGTTTGCGCTTTTGAGTTTAAATAATAGCTTAAATTTCTTTTAAGAAAATTAAGCACAACGCTTTATGAAACTTAATGTCTTAATGGTTTAATTTTTTTAATTTTTGTTTTTTGCATCAAATGCCAAAGCGTACATTTTGATGTTTTTGATCATCGAAACCAAACCGTTTGCACGAGTTGCTGATAAATGTTCTTTTAAGCCGATCTCGTCAATAAAATCTGTGTCGGCTTCTAAGATATCTTTTGCTTTTTGGTTGGAGAAAGCACGAATTAAAATCGCAATAATTCCTTTTGTCAAAATAGCATCGCTATCTGCCGTGAAAACAATTTTATCGTCGTTTTCTTCACCTTGTAACCAAACTTTAGACTGACAGCCTTTGATTAAATTATCGTCGGTTTTGTGTTCTTCTTTGATTAACGGAAGACTTTTTCCCAGTTCGATGATGTATTCATAACGCTGCATCCAGTCGTCGAACATTGAAAATTCGTCTATTATTTCGTTTTGAATTTCTTTTATCGTCATAATTATTCTTTAGAAAAATCAACTAATAAATTTACTAGTTTTTCGATTTCTTTTGGAGGAAAACCATTGTCGAAACCTGGAGTTTCATACGTTTTTCCATCTTTTGTTATTTTTAAATTTCCAATTGCGGCGCCGTCATACGTACGTTTGTCTGTTGGTGCTTTTAATGTGGAAAGACTGTCCAAATTTACTTTTGAAAATGCTGAAACGATTTGATTCCATTTGGCTTCATCAATATTGCTTTTTACAGCTTCTGCATTACGTTCTTTAATAACCGAAACCGTTTTGTCTTCAACAACAATACTTTTGTAATATCCTCTAGACATTGCAGAATATTCAATTTGAGTCGATTTCATATCTACTTTTTTTTGACTGCAGCATCCGCCTGTTATGAAAACAGTTAATAGCAATAATGATAGTATTCTCATAAATTTATTTTTTTTAGCTTAACATTGTTTGTGCTTTTTTCACGGCATCAACCATTAAATCAATTTCTTCTTTTGTATTATAGAAAGAAAAAGAAGCACGAATAGTTCCCGGAATACAGAAAAAATTCATAATTGGCTGTGCACAATGATGTCCGGTTCTAACAGCAATTCCTAATTTATCTATAATAGAACCAACATCATACGGGTGAATTCCATCGATATTAAACGAAACTACAGAGGCTTTATTTTTTGTGTTTCCGTAAATTCTGATTCCTTCAATTTCGTTAAGACGTTTTGTGGCGTGTTCTAATAATTCATTTTCGTATTCATGAATTTTATCAAAACCAATTTCGTTTAAATAATCAATTGCAGTTCCTAAAACAATTCCGCCCGCAATATTTGGTGTTCCGGCTTCAAATTTATGAGGAAGATCTGCATAAGTAGTTTTTTCGAAAGTAACTTCTTTAATCATTTCGCCACCGCCCTGATAAGGAGGAAGTTTATTCAGCCATTCTTCTTTTCCGTATAAAATTCCAGTTCCGGTTGGACCGCACATTTTATGACCAGAAAAAGCATAAAAATCGCAATCTAATTCCTGAACATCTGGTTTTAAATGCGGAACAGCCTGAGCACCGTCAATTAAAACCGCAGCGCCAACACCGTGTGCTTTGTCAATAATATATTTGATTGGATTAATTACACCCAATGCATTTGAAATATGATTTACAGTAACGATTTTCGTTTTTTCAGAAAGTAAAGCGTCAAATTCTGAAATGATTAATTCACCATTTTCATCAATCGGAATTACTCTTAAAGTTGCTCCTGTTCGTTCGCATAACATCTGCCAAGGCACAATGTTACTGTGATGTTCTAATGAAGAAACAACCACCTCGTCGCCTGGTTTTAAAATAGAAGCAAAACCGTTTGCCACTAAGTTAATTCCGTGTGTTGTTCCCGAAGTAAAAAGCACTTCGTGAGCATGTTTTGCGTTGATGTGATCTTTTACTTTTCCGCGTGAAATTTCGTAAGCATCAGTAGCTAACTGGCTTAAAGTGTGAACGCCACGGTGAATGTTGGCATTGATTTCGTTATAATATTTTACTTCAGCATCAATTACAACTTTTGGTTTTTGCGAAGTAGCTCCGTTGTCGAAATATACTAATGGCTTTCCGTTTACAGTCTGTGAAAGTATCGGAAAATCAGCTCTTATTTTTTGAATATCTAGCATGTCTTATTTAGAAAAAATCTATTTACAAAAGTACTAAAACTAAATTTGTTTATACAGGAATTCTATAATTTCCTTTTATGATGCCATTGTTACAAGCCGTAAATGCTGATTCTCTAAAAATCGATTCGGTTTTATGAATTATCCCAAACAGAATTATAATTTAAGTTCTAAAAACGTGAACATAAATTATTTATATTGCATTACAAATACCACAAACATGAAAAAATTTCTAAAAGTACTTTTGCTTTTAATAGTCATTGCATTTTTATATTTCGGATTCACCACTTATCCGAAGCTTGATTTAATTTCAGGCTTTTCTGCAAAGAGTGTGGCTTCAGGACATTTTATGGACAATCGTCCATTGGATTTAATTGAAAAAACAGACAACGATATTAAGATGATTGATCTGGCTAAAAATTCGATTGATGAAGCTGGCAAGTTCGCAACTGCTTCGGTTTATGGTTTAAAGGAAAGAAAAGCCATCTACCGTGAAGGTTTAGGAGCAACTTTGATTAATGATGATTTTGATGTTTCGAAACCTTATTTGCTTCCTAAAAGAACCAAATTGAAAAATAATCTTCCTTTTCCATACGGAAATAATGAACGTAAAGATACTTTGCTTGCTGATGTTGATTATTTAAAATTAACTAAAGCAGTTGATAATGCCTTTGATAAAGATGGCGGAAAAAAGAAAAGAACAAGAGCTGTTGTTGTTTTATATAAAGATCAATTAATTGCTGAAAAATACGATACAGGTTTTACTAAAGACAGCAAAATTTTAGGTTGGTCGATGACAAAAAGTATTACAAGTTCGGCTTTTGGAGTTTTGGCAAAACAAGGAAAAATTAATATTTATAAACCCGCTCCAGTTGCAGAATGGAAAAATGACGAACGTAAAAATATTACGCTGAATGATTTATTGCACATGAATTCTGGTTTAGAATGGGAAGAGAATTACAGTAAGATCTGCGATGCTACAAAAATGCTTTTCCAAGCTGAAGATATGGGAAAGGTGCAATTAGAAAAACCGGCACAATTTAAACCGAACACACATTGGAATTATTCGTCAGGAACAACCAATTTATTATCACTGATTTTAAGAAGACAATTTAAAACCCAGCAAGAATATCTTGATTTTTGGTACAGTGCTGTAATTGACAAAATCGGAATGAACTCAATGATTGTTGAACAGGATATGTCGGGAACCTTTGTTGGTTCTTCTTATGCTTGGGCAACACCTCGCGACTGGTCAAAATTCGGATTATTATATCTTCATAAAGGAAACTGGAACGGAGAACAAATTCTAGATGAAAGCTGGGTAAAATACACCGCAACGCCAACAAATACATCAAACGGAAGATACGGAGCGCAATTTTGGTTAAATGCTGGGGGGAAATTCCCGGATGTTCCTCGTGATATGTTTTATTGTAGTGGTTACCAAGGGCAAATGGTGGTGATTATTCCGTCAAAAGATATGGTGATTGTGCGAATGGGAGTGAGAGAAGAAGAACCTGGATTTGATTTTAATGGGTTTTTGAAAGAAGTAATTGCTTCTGTTGGGAAATAATATTTAACCGCAAAGGCGCTAAGTAAAAGCGCAAAGTTCGCAAAGCTTAAATAAAAACCTTGCGAACTTTGCGTAAATCCTTGCGAACCTTGCGGTTAAGAAATATTACAAATCAAATCCTAAATTCACGCCTAATTTCATAGCAATGATTTTAGTAATTCTTTGTTTTAATTCTGGTATTTTGATGCTTTCGATAACGGCATTTGAAAATGCGTACATCAATAAAGCTTTAGCTTCTTTTTTCGGAATTCCGCGAGACTGCATGTAGAACATTGCTGTTTCATCAAGCTGTCCAACTGTACATCCGTGAGAACATTTTACGTCATCAGCAAAAATTTCCAATTGCGGTTTTGCGTTGATTGTTGCTTTGTCGCTCAATAAAATGTTGTTGCTTTTTTGGAAAGCATTTGTTTTCTGCGCTTCTTTTTCTACCAAAACTTTTCCGTTGAAAACTCCAGTCGAACGATCAGAGAAAATTCCTTTATAATCCTGGAAACTTTCGCAGTTTGGTTGCGCGTGGTTTACCAAAGTATAATGGTCAACGTGCTGTTTGTCATTTAAGATCGAAATTCCGTTAAGCGTACTCGTTAATCTTTCTCCGAAATGATAAAAGTTTAAGTTGTTACGAGTCAGATTTCCTCCAAATGAGAAAGTATGAACAGAAGCATGGCTTTCTTGTTGCTGCGAAACAAAAGTATTGTCTACTAAGTTTGCTTCACTATTATCATTTTGGATTTTGTAATAATCAACAATCGCACGTTTTTGAGCGAAAATCTCTGTAACAGAATTTGTTAAAACCGGATTTTCATTCAAACTTTGGTGACGCTCAATAATTTGTACATGTGAATTTTCACCCACAATAACCAAATTTCTTGGCTGAACCATTAAAGCAGCTTCATTTCCGGTTGAGAAATACATAATCTCAATTGGTTTGTCAGCCACTTTTTTCTTTGGAATATTGATAAAAGCTCCTTCAATAGCAAAAGCCGTATTCAACGAAGTCAAACTATCATCTTTGCTTGCAATTTGATTAAAGTAGGTATCAATAACCATTTTATATTTTGGTTTGGTCAATGCCGAAGACATCAAGCAAACATCGATTCCGTCGTGTGTTGTAGAAGACAAATGCGAACTGAAAACACCATCAATAAAAACTAATTTGTACGTGTCAATTTCGTGTAAAAAATATTTTTTTACCTGATTAAATTCGATTGCATTTTCCTGCTTTGGAAAAACCGTAAAGTCATTTTTTAAGATGGCATTTAGCGATGTATATTTCCAGGCTTCTTCTTTTTTGGTTGGAAAACCTTTATTTTCAAAGTTTTTTATAGCATTTGTACGGATGTCATGCAAATCTGAATGCACATCAACACGCTCTTCAAAAGCCATAAAAGACGATACTAATTTTTCTTTTAAATCCATTTTTTTGTTGTTTCCTTCGGATGTTTCAGGTTTCAAGTTTCAGGTTGTTCACTGAAACTTATTCCCTTTGAAATCTTTTTTATTTAGATAAGTGATAAAGTTTTTTATTTTACCGCTTAAATTTTCGTAATCCTTTTTTAAAGCTTCGAATTTTTCTTCTGAAATATATTCAAAATCAAAAACCCGATATAGCTGAGATCTTGTTTCTCCGGCTGAACCTTTTGCAATAGATAAAAATTGTCTAAATTCTAAATTTCCATCTCTTTCAAAACCTTCAGCAATATTATCCATTACTGAACCCGAAGAATCTTTTATTTGACTTTTAAATCTGAGATCTGATTTTAACTCAGTTTGAACTGCAATAAGATGAATTTCTTTTGCTAATCTTCGAGCTTCTTTCCAAATTTCTAAATCTTCAAATCGTGTAATTGTTGCCATTTTTCTGTTTATTTAATTTAAGTTTAAACTTACAAAACATAGTTTAACTTGAAACTAAAAAAACATGAAACCTGAAACAAAAATTTTAGTTTTCTGCCTTAATCCAGTCGTATCCTTTTTCTTCCAATTCGTAAGCCAATTCTTTTCCTCCTGATTTTACGATTCTTCCGTTATAAAGAACGTGAACGAAATCCGGAACGATATAATCTAACAAACGTTGGTAGTGTGTAATAACGATAATTGCGTTTTTCTCGCTTTTTAATTTGTTTACACCATTTGCAACAATTCTTAAAGCATCGATATCAAGACCAGAATCGGTTTCGTCAAGAATAGCCAATTTTGGCTCTAACATAGCCATTTGGAAAATCTCGTTTCTTTTTTTCTCTCCTCCAGAAAAACCTTCGTTAAGAGAACGAGATAAAAATTTACGATCGATTTCTAATAATTCAGATTTCTCACGAATAACTTTCAACATTTCGTTTGCAGGCATTTCTTCCTGTCCGTTTGCTTTACGAGTTTCGTTGATAGCAGTTTTCATAAAGTTAGTTACACTAACTCCAGGAATTTCTACCGGATATTGAAAAGAAAGGAAAACACCTTTGTGCGCTCTTTCTTCTGGCGCAAGATCAGCAAGATCTTCTCCATCAAGAATTACCTCTCCGTCTGTAACTTCATAGTTTTCATTTCCTGCAATTACAGCAGAAAGTGTACTTTTTCCAGAACCGTTTGGCCCCATTATCGCGTGAACTTCTCCAGCTTTTACTTCTATATTAATTCCTTTCAGGATTTCTTTATCACCAATAGCGGCGTGAAGGTTTTTTATTGATAACATTGTTTTTTATTTTATATAAATGTCAATTCTATTTTTGTTGTTTGGTTTAAAACATTGGCATTAAAATGCGCGTGTCCTAAATATTCCATGCCTAAATAATCAGACGTTTTTTTGAACGGAATATAAAAACTGTCTTCTATTATATTGTCGTGTGAATTTGATATTACGCCAATTTTTTTTCCTCTCAGTTTTCTTCCTGTTTCTTTTTCAATTCGGATTAAATCTGAAAAACGATCGAAAAAGACTTTTAAAATCCCGCTCATATTATACCAATAAACAGGCGTTGCAAAAATCAGCGTGTCATATTTTTCGATAATTCCTCTAATTAAAGGCAAAAAATCATCGTCTATATTTTTGCTTTCGTAATCATAATAGGAAATATTATAATCACTTAAATTAACTATATCAATATTATGTTCTTTAGAAAGGGCATCTACAATTTTTGTTGTATTTCCGTTTTTTCTGGAAGAACCTAAAATGATTACTGTTTTGTTTTCCATTTTATTATCCTACAGAACCTTCTAAAGAAATCTCTAATAATTTTTGAGCTTCAACAGCAAATTCCATTGGAAGTTTGTTCAATACATCTTTACTGAAACCATTTACAATTAAGGCAATCGCTTTTTCAGTCGGAATACCTCTTTGGTTGCAATAGAAAACCTGATCTTCTCCAATTTTACTTGTCGTTGCTTCGTGCTCAATTTTTGCTGATGGATTTTTACTTTCAATATATGGGAAAGTATGCGCACCGCAATTGTTACCCATTAATAATGAGTCACATTGAGAAAAGTTTCTTGCATTTTCTGCTCTTGGCGAAATCTGCACTAAACCACGGTAGCTGTTTTGTGATTTTCCAGCCGAAATACCTTTAGAAATAATAGTCGATTTAGTGTTTTTTCCTAAATGGATCATTTTAGTTCCGGTATCAGCCTGCTGGAAATTATTGGTAACGGCGATAGAATAAAATTCTCCAACCGAATTATCTCCTTTCAATACACAAGAAGGATATTTCCAAGTTACAGCAGAACCAGTTTCAACTTGTGTCCACGAAATTTTAGCGTTTGTTTCGCATAAACCTCTTTTAGTTACGAAGTTGTAAACCCCGCCTTTTCCTTCTTTGTTTCCAGGGAACCAGTTTTGAACTGTAGAATATTTAATTTCAGCATCATCCAAAGCGATTAATTCAACCACAGCGGCGTGCAATTGATTTTCGTCACGGCTTGGAGCTGTACATCCTTCAAGGTAAGAAACGTAACTTCCTTCATCGGCAATAACCAAAGTTCTTTCGAATTGTCCAGTTCCCGCCTGATTGATTCTGAAATATGTTGAAAGTTCCATTGGACATTTTACGCCTTTTGGAATATAACAGAAACTTCCGTCAGAGAAAACTGCTGAGTTTAACGCTGCGTAGAAGTTGTCTTTTTGAGGAACAACGGTACCTAAATATTTTTTTACTAATTCTGGATGTTCTTTGATAGCTTCAGAAATCGGACAGAAAATAATTCCTTTTTCGGCCAAAGTTTTCTTGAAAGTTGTAGCCACAGAAACAGAATCGACTACAATATCCATAGCGATATTGTTCATCTTTTTCTGTTCGTCTACAGAAATTCCAAGTTTTTTGTACATCTCTAATAATTCTGGATCTACATCATCCAAAGTTTTGTTAGGATCTACAGTTTTTGGAGCTGAATAATATGAAATTGCCTGAAAATCTGGTTTTTCATAACTAACGTTTGCCCATTCCGGCTCAATCATTTCTTTCCATGCACGGAAAGCCTCAATGCGCCATTCGGTCATCCATTCAGGTTCTTCTTTTTTAAGCGAAATAGCTCTTACAATTTCTTCGTTTAAGCCAATAGGGAAAGTTTCAGATTCTATATTGGTATAAAATCCGTATTCATATTCTTTGGTTTCCAGTTCGATTTTTAAATCGTCTTCGGTGTATTTGCTCATTGTTTTTTTATTGAAAGACTTAATTATTTAAATCTTTAAATTTTGCAATCGTTTAAATTAATTTTAAAGCGAAAATGATTCTCCGCATCCGCAAGTTCTGCTTGCATTTGGATTGTTGAATACAAATCCTTTTCCGTTTAATCCTCCTGAAAATTCTAAAATTGTTCCGGCTAAATACAGAAATGATTTTTTTTCAACTGCAATTTGTATGTCGTTATCTACGAATATTTTGTCATCTTCTCCTTTGGTTTTGTCAAACTTTAAATCATAAGACAAACCAGAGCATCCACCGCTTTTTACGCCTACTCTTACGTAGTCGCTTGCGGCGTCAAAACCATCATCAGTCATCAAGTCGATGATTTTCTTTTTGGCTGTATCAGAAACCTTTATCATTGTTTATGGTATTTGTTTTTAAAAGATCATTTTAATTTGCATTTGAATAATAATCAAATTATTACACAAATTTTAAATGCCAATTTCAATGTTGAAATGAAATTGCCTGCAAAGATACGACTTAAAAACCTTTTTCCATAACGGTTCACATTATTATAACAAATGTTAAAATAGATAGAAGTTATTTTGTCATAAAAAACAGAAATGCAGTCTCTTTTGTTTTACAATTGTTATTTGGTTTGAAAGAAAAGTTTTATTTTTGTGTAAAATGTTGATTTTGTGATGGTTAAATCTATATAAAATGGTAAAAAACAGTATTTCTACTTGTTGAGTGGAATAAAATAATACTATTTTTACAGGAAATTGTGAGAAATCATGAAGAAAAACTACACAAATGAATGGTTAAGAGCATTTTTAGCTATATTTTTTATTTTAGGAATAGGAGCAACATTTTTTTTGTTTAGTAATGAACTAAAAGAAAGTGCCGAAAAAGCTAAAATACTCACCAAAAAAAGCAAATTTACTGGGCCGAGTAATGAAACTCTCGCTCAAAAAAGAATACTCGATTCTTTAAATGTTTTAAAATTAGAATATGATGTGGCCATTCTCGAAAAAACATCATTATCGCAGCAATTAGAGCTTGAACGTAAAAATGTACAAAACCTAATGGAGATTATCAGGGTTTCTAAAAATCCTTCTGTGGCACAAATACAAATTTACAGAAAACAGCTTTTGGATTTAAAAACGACATTATCAGCTAAAATTGTCGAAATTAAAAGTTTAAAATCTCAAAATAAAAGTCTGCTTACAGAAATAGAAAGCCAAAATGTGGTTATGTATCAGCAAAAAAGAGAGAATGATACCTTGATTTTGAATCAAAAGAAATTAGAATCGACCATAAAAGATGCTTCCAGACTTTCTCTAAATAATTTTAAAGTAATTGGACTTCGCGAAAAAAAATCAGGCAAAGAGTTTGAAACTGAAAAAGCAAAAAACACCCAGAAATTAAAAGTAAGCTTTTCAGTAAATGGAAATTCGATTGCTAAAACCGGTAAACGAGTTTTCTACATTCAGGTTTTAGATCAAAAAAACACTGTTATGGGGGAGAATAAATTAATAGAATTTGAAAATGATAAAGCTTTGGTTTACAGTTTTATGGTTGCTGTAGATTTTCAGGGTAAACCTGTAAATGTTTATGGAGTTTTGAATTCTGATGGAAATGAATTTAAAAAAGGAACTTACTTTGTTAACTTTTTCGACAAACAAGAAATCATGGGAAGTGCTTCTCTGACTTTAGAATAGCATTGTTTACGTTTTTAATAGAAATTAAGGCAAAAGAAAATTGGATTTCCTAGCTTTGTTTTTCATTTAGAAATTTATACTCATGAAACTTTATCCAATAGAATCAGGAAATTTTAAATTAGACGGCGGTGCCATGTTTGGTGTTGTGCCCAAAACAATTTGGAATAAAACCAATCCGGCAGATTCGAACAATTTAATTGATATTGCAGCAAGATGTCTGCTTATTGAAGATGGAAACCGTTTGATTTTGATCGATACCGGAATGGGCGACAAACAATCAGAAAAGTTTTTTGGATATTATTCGCTTTGGGGTTCTCATTCTATTGATAAATCGCTGGCTGAATATGGTTTTAACCGAGACGATATTACAGATGTTTTTATGACACATTTACATTTTGATCACTGCGGAGGGAGTGTTAAATGGAATTCTGATAAAACATTTTATGAGCCGGCTTTTAAAAATGCAAAGTTTTGGACAAATGAAAATCACTGGAAATGGGCAGTAAAACCAAATGCTCGTGAAAAGGCTTCTTTTTTGACAGAAAATATTATCCCAATGCAGGAAAGCGGCCAATTGAATTTTATTGAAAAACCTGAAGGCGATTTTGGTTTTTCAAAAGAATTAGGATTTGGAATTTTCTATGCAGATGGTCATACCGAAAAACAAATGATTCCGCATATTCAGTATAAGGATAAAACAATTGTTTTTTGCGCTGATTTATTGGCTACAGCCGGACATATTCCGCTTCCATATGTAATGGGATATGATACAAGACCGCTTTTAACTTTAGATGAAAAAGCAAAATTTTTAAATGCCGCAGCGGATAAGAATTATTATTTGTTTTTAGAACACGATGCTCATAATCAAATTATAACGGTAGAGCATACAGAAAAAGGCGTCCGTTTAAAAGAGGTTTTTACCTGCGAAGAAATTTTTTAATAATGATAATTCAGATATAAAAAAATCCCATTTTCAATTTAGAAAATGGGATTTTTGTTTTTACTAATTTTTCGATTATTCTATGATTATTTTTTTTGCCGTAGAAGCATCTCCATTTATTAAATAGATATAATAAATTCCTTTTGGTAAACCAGATAAATTAATGCTGTTGTCTGTATTGTCAGAATTTAGATTAAATGATTTTACAAGCTGTCCTAAAATATTGTAAACATTAGCCTTATCTAAAGAAACATTGTTGATGTTTAATTCACCTTTGGTTGGGTTTGGATAAACTACTACTTTGTTGAAAACAGAATTTTCAACACCCAAAGTGGTACAATTTGAAGAATAAACGGTTTTGGCGTCCTTTTTATTCGACCAATTTGCATTTGAATAATTTTCATCATCTACGTTAATACAAGCTAGAGTATTGTTTGTGAAATTAGAATCAGTCAGATCAAAATTTTTATTATTCCCATTTTTCAAATTCAAATATCGCAATTCATTATATTGACAATCAAATTTATTTAACTTAACATTTTTAGTTAAATCTAAAAAATTTAGTTTATTATTATTACAAATAAAGTTCGCTAAGGCCAAGTTGTTAGTCATTTCTAATCTTTCTAGGTTATTATTATTGCAAATAAAAGTCACTAAGGCGGAGTTTTTACTCACATCTAAAGTTCTTAGTACATTGTTATCACAGTTTAAAGTCTTTAAAGCTTGATTATTAGTTATGTCTAAAGTCGTCAATTTATTATAAGAACAATTTAAATTTGTTAAGGCAGTATTAAAACCCAAATTTAGATTTAGAACATCGTTATTACTTAAATTTATATAAGTTAGGGCTGTAAGGTAATATACAGTGAGTCCTTTTAATCGATTTGTGTTGCAATCTAAATAAGTCAAGAATGTATTTTTGTAAAGATTCAAACCTTCAAAATCATTTTTGGGACAAAACAAAGTAGTTAAAACAGTATTTTCCGTTAAATCAATATTAGAGATTTTATTTGAACCGCAATCTAAGTATGTTAAAGATGTAAAGTCTTCAATTCCTGTTAAATCTGTAATATTGCCAGACGACACATCTAATGATTTTAGCGAAGCTATATTGGTTGTAATTACTTTTCCATTTTTACCATCAGTATCAATTCCCATATCTATCAATTTTTGTTCAAAAGCGGGATCAGGGATAAGAGTATAAGGAATGTTTTCACCACTGCAGTTTGAGTTGTAAAAAGCTTTTGGATCTTTATTAGGACCCCAACTCGAAGTGCTATAAGCGTCAACATTAATACATGTTAAGTTTGGATTGTCGATAAAGTTACGTTTACTCAATCTAAGGTTATTACCATTTTTTACATTCAGGTTAAACAGATTGTTAGAGTTGCAATAAAAAGTAGTTAGAGAAGGATTATTTGAAACATCAAGATTCAATAACTTATTATTGGAGCAATCAAAGTAAGTCAATTTAGTATTCTTCGAAACATCTATCTGTGACAATCGATTATCAGAACAATTAAGATAAGTAAAATCAGGATTATGAGGAATTTCTAAACTAGTCAAAGCATTATAACGACAGTCTAGTTCAGTCAGCTTTAAATTATTTTTTAGATTTAAATCTCTTAGAGTTAGGCCAATGCAATATAGAATTTTTAAATTAATATTCTTAGAAACATCAAGAAAATTTAATTTAAAATTAGATGAACAATCTAATGTTGTTAAAGCAATATTTTTTGAAATATCTATTGAAGACAACTTATTATTACTACACTTTAAGGAAGTTAATTCAGTAAAATCCTCAATTCCTGTAAGATCTGTGATGTTTTTGGAAGATAAATCAAGAGTTTTCACAGAAGAAATGTTTGCTGTTGGTACTTTTCCAGCAAAATAACCTGAATCTATTCCGAGGTTTATTAGTTCTAGTCGAAATCTTGGATCAGGAATAGCGGTGTACAGCCCATCACAAGCTAATGCATAAGTAGCCCCAGATTCTTTGTTTCCCGTCCAATTTTTATTTGAATAGACTATGTCATCTACAGTGATACATTTCAAGTCATTATTTCCAGAAAAACTTAAATGATAAATAGAATTCCAATAAAAAGCGTTATTATTTCCATTTTTTACATTTAAACTTGTTAGGGAGTTGTCTGTACAATATAAAGATGTCAAAGCTGTGTTTTTTGAAGCATCCAGACTTGTTAGTAAATTCTTTGAGCAATCTAAAGTGATTAATGCAGTATGTTTTGTAACATCAAGACTTGTTATTAAGTTCTTTGAGCAATCTAAAGTGATTAAGGCAGTATTTTTTGAAATATCAAGACTTGTTAATTTATTAGATGCACATTGTAAATTGGTCAAACGTAATTTTTCAGAAACATCAAGATTGGTTAGGCTATTATTATTACAAGTAACAGTAGTTAAAGCTGAATTTTTAGAAATGTCAAGGTTTGTCAGCAAGTTGTTCTGGCAATTTAAAGTAACTAAGGCAATATTTTTAGTCAGATTTAAAGTCGTCAATTGTTGACCTTGACAAATTAGGAATGTGAGGGCTGTGAAATCTTGAATTCCAGTTAAGTCTTTAATAAGACCATTACCACTTCCAGTGATATTCAAAGAAGTTAGTGTAGAAATACTAGATGTCAGAACTTTTCCGTCTGTTGTACCGGAGTCGATACCAAGAGCTATCAAGTTCTTTTCAAAACTCAAATCTGGAATAAGGGTATATTGTTCTGTTCCTTGAGCATAAACCTGCACATGATCGATATTTGCGTTAAATCCGATGTTGTCAACAGTATTTAAAGAAATACTTAAATCATAAGATAAATTTTGATCTGGTGTAAAAGTAGTTTCAACGGTTGTCCAGTTATTATTTTTAGCAAAAATGCTATTTGAAAGTGTTGTCGAACTTCCGTTTTTACTAACGTTTAATACAATTGGGTGAGAACTGTTATAATTGCTGCTTAAGTATTTATATTTGAATTTAACAATATAAGTAATTCCGGCTTTTAAAGGAACTTGTGTTGTAATTTTTGGAATTGAAGCATTGCTTGTAAAAGATAATTTTACGCTATTAAATCCTTCCCAATACTCTGCTGTGTTTTGAGTAACATTATTTTGAGTTGTCCAATCGGGTAATACTGTGGTACTTGTCCACTTTTCAAACCCACCGTCTGGAACTAAATTGGTCTGTGCATAAATTGAAAAATTCGCTAATAAAAGCAATAAAAGTAGTTTTGTTTTCATAGAAAAGGTTTAGAGTTCGACCGAACAAGTGTAGAAAATTTAAACGGATATTCCTTACGTGAAACCGTAAAGCGCGTGTTTATTTTTCCAGGATATTTTATAATTCAAATTGACTTTAATAATTAAAAAATCCCATTTTCTGTAAATTGAAAATGGGATTTTTTTATGGTTTGGGTGATTAAAAATTATTCTACAATTATCTTTTTAACAGAAGCATTATTACCATTTATTAAGTATATATAATAAATTCCTTTTGGCAGATCAGATAAATTAATGCTGTTGTCTGTATTGCCTGAATTTAGAGTAAATGATCTTACAAGTTGACCTAAAGTATTATAAACATTTGCTTTTTCTAAATTTACGTTTTTAATATTTAACGCTCCTTTGGTTGGATTTGGATAAACAACAGCCTGACTAAAAATAGATTCATCTACACCTAGATTTTTGCAGGTATTAGAATAAATTGTAGACGATTCTTTGATATTTGACCAGTTTGCATTTGAATAATTCTCATTATCAACTTGTATACAGCCAAGAGTTTTAAGTCCTAAAAAGGAAGTGTATAATGCTGAAACTGATTTTTTACCCGTATTTGACGGCAGAATAAAGTTAGCATTGTTTCCATTTCTCAGGTTTAAAGAAACCAAAGGATTATTAACCACATATACAATTCTAAGTTTAGTGTTTTTAGATACATCTAATGTGGTAAGCTGGTTTGAAGAAGCGTTTAAAGTTTCAAGAAACAAATTACCGCTTAAGTCAAGAGAAGTAATTTGATTATTGCTCACATCTAAAGATGTCAAGGACGTAAAATATTCAATTCCAGTTAGATTTTTAATATTACTATTCGAAAGATCTAAAGAGGTTATTGAGCTTATGTTTGCGGTAGTAATTTTTCCGTTTAAACCATCTGTATCAATTCCTAAATCAATTAGCTTCTGTTCAAAATTTGAATCTGGAATTATGGCATAGATTACTTCGCAGTTTGTGTTGTAAGCTGCTGTTGCATCTTTTATAGATGCCCAATTTGCATTAGCATATGTAACATCATCAACTTGAATGCATGTCAAATCAGGATTGTTAGAAAAATTAGATGTTTCACTATAGAATTTTTTATTGTTTCCATTTTTTAAATTCAGAGTTCTAAGCTTGTTTTTTGAACAATCTAAAGTATCTAAAAGAGTATTTTTAGATAAGTCTAAAGAAGTTAGTTCATTTCCAGAAACATTTAATCCTTTAAGTGAGGTAAAACCGCTTATTCCAGTTAAGTCTTTTATAGCATATTCCCCAACGTATAAATGGTCTATTTTAGAGATGCTGGTATTCAATACTTTTCCATTTTTACCATCCTTATCTATACCTAGCATAATTAGTCGTTCTTCAAAATTACTATCAGGAATTAATGTGTATTCGTCTAGACAGTTTGTGCTGAAAGTTGCACCAGAATCCTTATAAGAAGCCCAATTTGCATTGAAATAACTAATATCGTCAACCTGAATGCAGCTCAGATTTGGATTGTTTTTAAGATTTAGATAGGCAAGTTTAGCATTGGTTCCATTCTTTAAATTTAGACTTGTTAATTGATTAGAGTTAGCATATAAACCAACTAAGGCCGTATTTATGCTAACATCCAAAGTGGTTAGTAGATTTTTTGAACAGTTTATAAATTCTAACACTTTATTTTTGCCGACATTCAAATCTTTTAATTGATTAGACTGACAATACAGCTCTGTTAATGTAGTGACTTTAGAAACATCCAAAGAGGTTATTTTATTTTCACGGCAGTCCAAAAGAGTTAAAGACGTATTTGTACTTATATCTAAAGTGGTTAATTGGCTGGTATTACAGCCCAAAAATGTTAAAGCAGTATTTTTACTTATATCCAAGGAAGTATATTGGTTTGAGCCGCAATCTAGCTTTGTTAAAGCTGTATTTACTTTGACATCTAACGAGGTTAATTTATTAGCATAGCAACTTAATTCAGTTAAAGCAATATTATTACTTATATCTAAAGCTGTTATCTGGTTATTATTACAATCTAAAATAGTCAGCGCAGTATTCTTGCTTACGTTCAATGTTTTTAAAGTATTCTGACCGCAATACAAATTAGTTAAAGATGCAAAGTCTTGTATTCCTGTCAAGTCAGAAATAGCACTTTTACTAACATCTAAGAAAGTTACCTTCTTGATATTAGATGTCAACACTTTTCCATCAACAACTCCGTAATCAAGACCAAGATTAATTAATTTTTGTTCAAAATTAGCATCTGGAATTAAGGTATATTTTGGCTGTTCACCAGGAATATACATAGCCGAAATTTCCTCCGGAGTCAAAACACGATTCCAAATACCAATGTCATCAATTGTTCCTTTAAAAGCTTCATTAATATTGTCTCCAGAAATCCTCTGACCAATTCTAAAAATACTACCAACAGTATTTAAATTCACAGTACTTGCATCTACAAATTTACCATTTACAAATATTGAAAGCTTAGTTCCGTCATAAGTAAGAGTAAAAAAATACCAATCATCATTTACGTAATTAAAGTTATTGATGTAAAAGCCCCCAGCGTTAGGTCCAGTCACCATTTGTAGATAACCTTTTGAGTAAAGGGAAAGATTTAGTCTTTGTAATGAAGTTAATTTTCCAGAATCAAAAATAGAAACATCAATTTTATTGGGTTCAGAAAACGTATCATTTGTCTTAAACCATCCTGATATTGTTCTTGAAGTATTTCCATTTGGAAGATTCGCTATAACAGCGTCAATAAAACTATTTACACCATTAAAGCTATAAGCATTGTTTGTATTTCCAAATCTGTCAGTTGTTAAAACAGCTGATGTAACATTGCCGTTAAACGCATTTCCACTAATATCATTTGCATTTCCATTAAACTGATAATATGCAATTAAACCATTTGCAGGAACATAAGAAGGAAGGGTTTGAGCAAGAGTTGATAAACTGCTGATAAGCAGTAATAAAAGTAGTTTTGTTCTCATAGGCTGGTTTGTATTTTTAGCAGTACAATAATACAACATTGAATCTTAATTTTATTACGCGAAGGCGTACTTTAATAACAATATTTTACGAGTTAGAATAGGCTGATATTGTTTAAGAAAAATCTGTTTTGAACGGAATTTTTAACCAAAATTTCATAACACAGTGTTAACAGTTAGCTTTTTGTAACAAAAAAGCATAATTTAGACCCATCTTTTAACTTTACAATTATAATTAAGATACATGAGTCATATAAAACCTCTTAAATTATCTGCTTTTGCACTATTGGTTTTAGCAGGATGCAGCGCTACTGTACAAGCGCAGGTTTCAACTTCAAAACAGTTTATTACAGCGCCGGCGGCAGTTGTAAAAAAAGCTCCTGTCAGCGAAAATGAATTAAAAAGATGGAGTCATCTGGATTTAATTAAAGATTCTATTCCCGGAATGAGCGTTGATAAAGCTTATGCTGAATTACTACAGGGTAAAACAGGTAAGAAAGTTATCGTAGGTATTGTAGATTCTGGTGTTGATATCGAACACGAAGATCTAAAAGGAATGATCTGGACAAATCCTAAAGAAATTCCAGGAAATGGAATCGACGATGATAAAAACGGATTTATAGATGACGTAAACGGTTGGAACTTCCTTGGAGATGCTGTTCATGAAAATCTTGAGATGACACGTATCATTAAAAAAGCCGATGATGGTTCTGCACAATATAAACAAGCTTTAGAAGAATACACAAAGAAGTATGAAGAAGCTTTACAAGGCAAAGAAAGAATTGACTTTTTATTGAATGCACATAAAACAATAAAAAAAGCTGTAAATAAAGATAAATACACTCTTGAAGATTTAAAATCTATTACATCAACAGATCCTGAGGTTTTAAGCAGCAAACAAGTAATGACTCAAATTCTATCGAATACAGGACCAACCTTTGATCCTGAAGCTGAATTTGAAGAATACAGAGAATACGTTTACGATCAGTTAAACTACAATTTAAATAAAGAATACGACGGAAGAAAAATTGTAGGCGATAATCCTGATGATATTAAAAACACACGTTACGGAAATAACGTTGTTTTTGGTCCGGATAAAGAAAAAGCACTTCACGGAACTCACGTTGCCGGTATTATTGCGCAGATTCGCGGTAATAATTTAGGTGGAGACGGAGTAGCAAACAATGTTGAAATTTTAACAGTAAGAGCTGTTCCGGATGGAGATGAGTACGATAAAGATATCGCTTTGGCAATTCGTTACGCAGTTGATAACGGAGCAAAAGTAATCAACGGAAGTTTTGGAAAAAGCTTCTCTCCGCACAAACAATGGGTTTACGATGCTATAAAATATGCAGCCAAAAAAGATGTATTAATTGTTCATGCAGCAGGAAACGACGGATACAATATTGATGAAACAAAAAACATCAATTATCCAAATGATGCAGAAGATAACGTTAAAGAATTTGCAGATAATGTTATTACAATTGGAGCGATTAATAAATCGTATGGAGAAAATGTCGTAGCTTCATTTTCTAACTTCGGAAAAATAAACGTTGACGTTTTTGCTCCGGGAGAAGAGATTTACGCAACAGTTCCTAATAATAAATACAAATATTTACAAGGAACTTCAATGGCGTCTCCAAATGCAGCAGGTGTTGCAGCATTAATTCGTTCATACTATCCAAAATTAAAAGCAGCTCAGGTTAAAAAAATCTTAATGGATTCTGGAGTAGCACTTCCTTCAATGGTTGTTTTAGGCGAAAGCGAAAATCCGGGAGAAAAACCTACTGCTGTTTCTTCTGCAGAATCATCAAAAACAGCTAAAATGGTAAATGCTTACAATGCTTTATTAATGGCTGAAAAGATGTCAAAAAAATAATAAGAATACACTATTAATCCAATGGAAGGGCGTAAGCTCTTCCATTTTCTATTACATATAAACATGCGAAAAATTATTTTACTTTCATTCCTGAGCATGGGTTTCAGCTCAGCATTTGCACAAAGCGCTCCGTATTGGCAGCAACACGCCGACTACAAAATGGAGGTTTCGATGGATGTAAAAAACTATCAGTACAAAGGAAAACAAGAATTGGTTTATACCAATAATTCTCCTGATACGTTGAGAAAAGTATTTTATCATTTGTTTCCAAATGCATTTCAGCCTGGAAGTGAAATGGATGCACGTCTGCACTTTATAAAAGATCCTGACGGAAGAATGGTGAATAAAATAAAAGGTGCCGATGGAAAAGATATTAAGCAAAGCCGAATTGAAACTTTAAAACCAAATGAAATTGGATTTCTAAAAATCTCTGATTTTAAACAAGACGGAGTTACGACACAAACAAGAGTTTCAGGAACTATTCTTGAAGTAACTTTAGCAAAACCAATTTTACCAAATTCAAAAACTACTTTTACATTAGATTTTGATGGTCAGGTTCCCGTTCAGATTCGTCGTTCTGGAAGAAACAATTCTGAAGGAGTAGAGCTTTCTATGTCACAATGGTATCCAAAATTAGCCGAATTTGATTTCGAAGGATGGCACGCAGATCCGTACATTGCGAGAGAATTTCACGGTGTTTGGGGTAATTTTGATGTAAAAATTACAATCGATAAAGATTACACAATTGGAGGTTCAGGATATTTACAAGACAAAAATTCAATTGGTCACGGTTACGAAGATGCTGGTGTAACGGTTACGTATCCAAAAAAAGCAAAAACACTTACATGGCATTTCATCGCGCCAAATGTACATGATTTTACATGGGCTGCAGATAAAGAATATACACATGATATTGTAAAAGGACCAAACGATGTAGATTTGCATTTCTTCTACAAAAACAACGAAAAAACAACTGCAAACTGGAAACAGTTAGAGCCGTTAATGGTAAAAGTTATGGATTATTACAATCATAGAGTAGGTCAGTATCCGTACAAACAATATTCATTTATTCAAGGCGGCGACGGCGGAATGGAATATGCAATGTGTACTTTAATGCTTGGTAACGGAACTCTTGAAGGAATTCTGGGAACAGCAACTCACGAATTAGGACACTCTTGGTTCCAGCACATTTTAGCTTCAAATGAGTCTAAACACCCTTGGATGGACGAAGGTTTTACAACTTATATTGAAGACAGTGCTTTAAATGAATTAAAAGGCGATAAAAAAGAAGTAAATCCGTTTAAAGGAAATTACAATGCTTATTACAGTTTGGTAAATTCGGGTAAAGAACAGCCACAGACAACTCACGGAGATCGTTACGACGAAAACCGTCCGTATAGTATTTCTTCTTACATTAAAGGAAGCCTTTTCCTTTCGCAATTAGAATATGTAATTGGAAAAGAAAATGTTGATGCTACTTTAAAAAGATATTTCAACGATTTTAAATTCAAGCATCCAACTCCAAATGACATAAAAAGAAGTGCAGAAAGAGTTTCAGGAGCTGAGTTAGACTGGTATTTAACAGATTGGGCACAAACAACAAATACAATTGATTACGGAATTAAAGATGTGGCTGATAACGCAGGAAAAACGACTGTTTCTTTAGAAAGAATCGGAAGAATGCCAATGCCTATAGATTTAAAAGTAGATTATACTGACGGAACTTCAGAAACATTCTACATTCCTTTAAGAATGATGAATTTCATCAAACCAAATCCAAATCCTAACGAAAAAAGAACCGTTTTGGATGACTGGGCTTGGGCACAGCAAAACTATAGTTTTACAATTGATAAAAACAAAACGTCAATCAAAAAAATCACTATCGATCCAAGCGGATTAATGGCAGATGTAAAACAAGCCAATAACGTTTTTGAAGTGAAATAATCAAAAACAAATTTTTAAAGAAAAGCCCTTGAGAATATTTTTAAGGGCTTTTTTTATGATTTATGTCAGCGGTGTAATTTCTTTCTCAACACTGTGCTGTGCAGTTTCTTTTTTAAAAGGAAACATTTTTCTGTAACTCAATACTCTCCAAAGCCATTCAATAGGGCCGTAATTGAATTTAGAAAGCCACCATTTACTAATAAATAACTGAATTATAAATACTGAAATGGCAAGGAAAAAATAAAACCAATACGGCAGATTATTATAAATTTTCAGTCCAATTCCAGAAAAAAGAAAGGCAGCGAGAATATTTTGCATCATATAATTGGTCAAGGTGATTTTGCCGCTTACTCTGAAATATTCAAAAAGAGTTTTCAGTTTTCCATTTGTATAAAGCAATGAAATTCCAGATGCAATAAATAGCATTGTATTTATGATGATCCAGAAAACAGGATGGAAATAAGGGAATTTTATTTTGTAATGAATAGCAATTTCAAAAAGAACACCAGAAGCTATCGCTAAAATGAATGTGACGATAATTATCTTTTTCAATAATTTTTTGAATTCAGGCAAGCGATTAAAAAAGTTGATTTTTTGCAGATAAAAACCAAAAAGCATTAAAGCAAACATAACAACATGAACCGTAACAGCGTAGGGAAGACTAATCATTTCCTGATAATAAGTGCCAAGCAAATTAAATTGAAACAAATCAATCCAATTTCCAGAATAAAATAATTTTAAATAAGTCGCAGTCGATTGTACATTTGGCAAGGTCTGTTTTATTGTATTAATGTACGCCATAAGAAACGGAACACATAAAAGTAGTGCTATAGAGTTTCTTAAAATTGTTTTTGGAGAGCTTTTGTAAAATAATAAAAGCAATAAACCCAAAAAAGCATAATCTTTTAAAATATCGCCAAGCCAAAATGCCGAATTTATAAAAGCAAGAATAAAAAGTATAAACATTCTCCAGGTAAAAAAGAGAACAGGATTTTTACCTTTTTCTGCAACATTATTGATTAGAACAGCAAATCCATACCCAAATAAAATGCTTAACAAAGTCCAGGATTTGGCCGAAAAAATATATAGATTGGTATAACTTATTACTTGAGAAAAAATGCCTTTTTTCATAATCCATTTTTCCATTCCAATGTATCTGAAATCAACATAATTACCAATTACGACTCCCAATAACGCCCAGCCTCTTAAAATGTCAACAATTGCAGTTCTTTTATTTTCCTGAATGGGTTGAAATGAATTTGTCATGTGGTTATTTTTTGTGGTGTTTTATAATTAGTATTGAATGACTTTTGAAATCAAAAGCAAACCAAATGTAAGAAAATAGAACAATTGTTTTTATTTGCAGAAATATATTTTCATAAAAAAAGCAGTTACTATAAAATAACTGCTTTTTTAAATTATAAAGACTTTGAGATTTTAACTTAAGTGCTCAATCATATCTTTTGTCATAGATTCCAAATCAAATTTATGATTCCATCCCCAATCTTCTCTTGCAGAAGAATCATCAATACTCGCTGGCCAACTGTCCGCAATTTTCTGACGGAAATCTGGATTATAAGTAATCTCAAAATCTGGAATATGTTTTTTGATTTCAGCAGCAATCTCAGTTGGAGTAAAACTCATAGCTGCTAAATTGTATGAAGAATGAATTTTAATTTCCTCAGCTGGTGCCTGCATAATATTGATTGTTGCGTCGATCGCGTCATCCATATACATCATTGGCATTTTGGTTTCAGAAGATAAAAAGCATTGGTATTTTTTATCGGCAATAGCCTTGTAGAAAATATCAACTGCATAATCTGTAGTTCCGCCGCCCGGAGGCGTAGACCAGCTTATTAAACCTGGATAACGAATACTGCGAACATCAACACCGTAAATATTATGATAATATTCGCACCATCTTTCTCCTGATTGTTTACTGATTCCGTAAACCGTTGAAGGTTCCATAATCGTATATTGAGGCGTGTTTTCTTTTGGAGTTGTAGGTCCAAAAACGGCAATACTCGAAGGCCAGAAAATCTTCTGAATCTTTTTGGCTTTTGCTAAATTCAAAACATGAAAAAGCGAATTCATATTTAAATCCCATGCAAATGCAGGATTTTTTTCGGCAGTTGCAGACAAAAGTGCCGCCATTAAATACACATCGGTAATTTTATGAACTTCAACTAAATGTTCGATTTGGTTAAAATCTAAAGCGTTAACTACTTCAAAAGGTCCGGAATTTACAACATCAGTATTTAATTTTCGAATATCAGATGCAATTACATTTTCGGTTCCGTATAGTTTACGAAGTTTTTGAGTCAGCTCTGTTCCAATTTGGCCACAGGCGCCAATGATTAATATTTTTGGGTTCATTTCTTTAGATTTAGTATTGCAAATATAACGTTTTCGCAAATATCCCGTATTTTTATAACATTAAATTATAAAATTAATAATTATAAAGATTGTTTGTTGGATTATTCTCGAATTGAAAAATTAATAACAGGATATCATTTAATATATTTAACCGCAAAGCGCGCAAAGATTTTATTTGCATTATGGTTAGAAACACAAAGTTCGCAAAGCTGTTTCAACATATAACTTTTGCGAACTTAGTATTTTTATAAACTTCTTAATTTAAAAATCTTTGTGTGCTTTGCGGTTAAATTTCTCAGATACAATCCAGCTGTAAAAAGAGACAAAAACACACGACTGATTTATAGAATCTTTAGCAAAAATCAGAATTCGTAATTGTAAATTTACTTCGTAACTTTGCGGTCTAACATTTTATGAAATGAAATATAAAGCTGCGCTGTTTTTAATCTTAATTTTTGTTATTCAATCGTGTCAGAATGAGAACGAAAAACGTCTTGCTGAAAATGCGAAAGAAGCTAAAAAGAATGCTAAGATTTTTAACAATATAAACAAAGCATGGATTTTTATTGATGAGCCTATAAATGAGGTTTCAGAAGAAAATATAAAAACATGGGCTGAATGGCGCGATTTTATAAAAGAAATTGGTGATAAACCAAGAAAGACAATTGGAGCGTTTCAAAAAAAATCTACTGCCATTTCAAAAAAAGCAATGGCGCTGAATAACAGTATTCCTTCTCAATTTGATCAGCCTGCAATTAAAAGCAGAATATCTGTTTTAATAACTAAAATTAAAATGATGGATTTGTTTATTCATTTAAGTCAGATTCCAGATGATAAAGTGGCTTTTTTAATTGGAGAAATCAACAAAGAATTAGTTTCTCTGGAAAGACAAATGGATAAAATTGTAGAGCGAAGTAAGATTCCAAAAGAGCAGGGCGAAGAAGATTTTCTTAGAATGTTAGACACAACGCGTGCGATTCCAAACGCATCATCAGTACCAATAGACCCAAATATACCAAGAGTTGAGTAAAAACGCATTATATACTATATACGATAATCTGCCAAAAGCACAGCAGATTGCTTCGAGCTTACTGGAAGGAAATCAGGTAAAAATGAATATCAGCGGATTGTTAGGATCTGCTGTTTCATTTATTATCCGTTCTGTTTTCAAAAAAACCGAACTGCCATTTCTGATTGTTTTAGACAATAAAGAAGAAGCTGCTTATTATTTAAACGATTTAGAGCAGATGATTGGAGAGCAGGACGTATTGTTTTATCCTGCTTCATTTCGTCGTCCGTATCAAATCGATGAAACTGATAATGCCAACGTATTGCTTCGTGCTGAGGTTTTAAATAGAATTAATTCAAGAAAAAAACCAGCCGTAATTGTTACCTATCCGGAAGCACTTTTTGAAAAAGTAGTTACCAGAAGAGAACTCGATAAAAACACTTTAAAAGTCGCTTTAAACGATAAAATTTCGATAGATTTTATCAACGAAGTTTTGTTCGAATATGAATTTAAAAGAGTAGATTTCATTACAGAACCGGGAGAATTTTCTGTTCGTGGAGGAATTGTCGATGTGTTTTCTTTTTCAAACGATCATCCGTACCGAATTGAATTTTTTGGAAATGAAGTCGACAGCATCAGAACCTTTGATGTTGAGACACAATTATCCGTAGAAACACATAAAAAAATCGCGATTATCCCAAATGTAGAAAACAAATTGTTTCAGGAAAATCGTGAAAGCTTTTTAGATTATATTGCCGAAAAAACTGTTCTTTTTATCCAGAATACCGAAGGACTTTTTTCTCAATTAGACAAACAATTTGCCAGAGCAGAAGAAGCTTTTGAGAAACTTTCGAAAGAAATAAAACACGCCGCACCGGAACAATTATTTTTAAATCAGGCTTCTTTTATAAAGCGTTCGTTAGATTTTTCTGTTGTAGAATTGGCTTCAAGGCCAGTTTATAAAACCACTAAGAAATTCGAATTTCATATTCAGCCTCAGCCATCGTTCAACAAACAATTTGATTTATTGCTGAATAATCTAAGCGATAATCATTTTAACGGATACGTAAATTATCTGTTTTGTTCGAATGAAACTCAGGCGAAACGTTTTCACGATATTTTTGAAAGCTTGGATGAAGCCAATTCAGAAAATATCCGCAAACAATATCATACCATTGTATTGCCTTTGTACCAAGGTTTTGTTGATGAAGAAAATCAAATAACAGCTTATACAGATCACCAGATTTTTGAGCGTTATCATAAATTCAACATCAAAAACGGCTATTCTAAAAAGCAGAATATCACTTTAAAAGAATTAACGGCACTTTCTGTGGGCGATTATGTAACGCACATTGATCACGGAATTGGGAAGTTTGGCGGCTTGCAGAAAATTCAGGTTGAAGGAAAAACGCAGGAAGCCATAAAGTTGGTTTATGCTGATAATGATATTGTGTATGTGAGCATTCACTCGCTTCATAAAATCTCAAAATATAACGGAAAAGACGGAACGCCTCCAAAAATATACAAATTAGGTTCGAACGCCTGGAAGGTTCTGAAACAGAAAACAAAAGCACGTGTTAAGCATATTGCATTCAACTTGATTCAATTGTATGCAAAACGACGATTAGAAAAAGGTTTTCAGTTTGCGCCTGACAGTTATCTACAGAACGAATTAGAAAGTTCGTTTATTTATGAAGATACGCCAGATCAAATGAAATCGACGGCAGAAGTAAAAGCCGATATGGAAAGCGATCGCCCAATGGATCGTTTGGTTTGTGGTGACGTTGGTTTTGGTAAAACGGAAGTTGCTATACGTGCCGCTTTTAAAGCCGTTGACAACAGTAAACAGGTTGCGGTTTTGGTTCCGACCACAATTTTGGCGTATCAGCATTATAGAACTTTCTCAGAACGTTTAAAAGATATGCCGGTTTCAATAGGTTACTTAAACCGATTTAGAACAGCAAAACAAAAAACGCAAACCTTAAAAGATTTAGCCGAAGGAAAACTGGATATCGTTATTGGAACGCATCAATTGGTAAACAAAAATGTAGTTTTTAAAGACCTTGGTTTATTGATTGTCGATGAAGAGCAAAAGTTTGGTGTAAACGTAAAAGATAAACTTAAAACGATTGCTGCGAATGTCGATACACTGACATTGACAGCAACACCGATTCCGAGAACTTTACAGTTTTCATTAATGGCGGCGCGAGATTTATCGGTAATCACAACGCCTCCGCCAAATCGTTATCCGATTGAAACGAATGTGGTTACTTTTAATGAAGAAATTATTCGTGATGCGATTTCATATGAAATTCAACGAAACGGACAGGTTTTCTTTATCAATAACCGAATCGAAAATATAAAAGAAGTCGCAGGAATGATTCAGCGTTTGGTTCCAAATGCAAGAGTCGGAATCGGCCACGGACAAATGGACGGCGCGAAATTGGAAGAATTGATGCTTGGTTTTATGAACGGAGATTTTGATGTTTTGGTGGCAACCACAATCATCGAAAGCGGATTAGACGTTCCAAATGCCAACACGATTTTCATCAACAACGCCAATAATTTCGGATTATCAGATCTGCATCAAATGCGCGGTCGCGTTGGTCGAAGCAATAAAAAGGCATTCTGTTATTTCATTTGTCCTCCGTATTCGTCAATGACCGAAGATGCCAGAAAACGTATTCAGGCGCTGGAACAATTCAGCGAATTAGGAAGCGGTTTCAACATTGCGATGAAAGATTTGGAGATTCGTGGCGCAGGAGATTTATTAGGCGGAGAACAAAGCGGTTTCATTAATGAAATTGGATTTGATACCTACCAAAAAATCATGAATGAAGCGATTGAAGAATTGAAGGAAAACGAATTCAAAGATTTGTATCCGGAAGAAAATGATATTGATACAAAAGAATACGTAAAAGACATTCAAATCGATGCCGATTTCGAATTATTATTCCCGGATGAATATATCAATAACGTTTCAGAGCGTTTGGTTTTATATAACGAATTAGGAGCGATAAAAGACGAAGCTGGTTTACAAGAATTCGAGAAAAAATTAATTGACCGTTTCGGACCACTTCCAAAACAAGCCACGGCTTTATTAAACAGCATCAGAATAAAATGGATCGCAACAAAAGTCGGAATCGAGAAATTGGTCTTAAAACAAGGCAAAATGATTGGTTATTTTGTTTCAGATCAACAATCTGATTATTACCAGTCTGTGAAGTTTAGAAATGTTTTAAACTTTGTTCAAAAGCACAGTAATCTTTGCAAAATGAAAGAAAAACAAACTGTAAATGGCTTACGTTTATTGTTGACTTTTGAAAATGTGAAGTCTATTAAACGGGCTTTGGAACTGATGGAATTGTTTGAGGAATAGATATTAAAAACCTTCAAGAATTAAAAAAAACTGCTCTATGAAAATTTTTATAGAGCAGTTTTTTTTACACTATTTCTTTCTGGCTGTTATTTCCCAGTTTTCCACTTGTTTTGGATTATAGCGTCTTTCGATATTAATACTCATGGACAATTGCTTTAGTTTTTTATCATATCGTTCTTTATCAGCATATACTGTAAATACTAAATTATTGTCAACAGTAATTTCTTTTTGGGTCTTCAGTTTATTCTCGCTGTAATATTTAATTATCGGATTGATGTTATTAGCAAATTGTGTATTCTTGGCTAAAAACTCAAGTAATGAAACTGTTTTATCTTTAAAAAAATCAACTTCATTGAGTTCACTGATTAATGCGGGAATTGTTATTTCTAATTGTAATAAAGGATTGTCACAGCCTGATAAATCTGCGTGAATAAGAGTGTCTTTTGTTCTGTAAGTTTCACTGATAGTTTCAGTATAATTGTGCATTTCGAGATTTCTCTCTCTTCTAGAAATGTTTGATATATCATTAAAAATGGTTTTGTTTTCCAGAGAAGCTAATTTACATTTAGATAAATAAGAGCCTTCATATAGATTGCCATTTTGATATGTAAATTCTAGTTTTATACTATCATAAGGTCCGTCGTTATTATTATATGCTCTAAAATTTTTCATAGCAGAACACGTTAGTTTCTTTGCTTTATATTTAAATTCATCTAAATTATTATATGAAAATGGGGCATACTCTAAAATTTCTTTTTTTTCTTTGATGTTTAAATTATCTTCCATAATAACAAACATAAGATCTGAACCAGACATTCCATCAGAACTAGCTCGTACGATATAATCCGTTATTCCATCATCATTTAAATCATCAGAAGTAAAAATAGAATAATAAATGTACGATCTGTTTCCTGCTTCATCTCTAAATGATAATTCATACGGATATTCTTTAAGACCTACCGACCATTCACCATAGTTTTTCAGATTTTCGTGCATTAATTTTTTTAATACTTCTGTTTCAACTGTTGAAATCGGGATTACTTTTTTAGCCTCATTTATTTTTTCAGTATGTTTTTTGGGCAATGTTTTCTTCTTTTCAGGTTCCTGTTTACAGGATATTAAAAATGTAAATAAAAAAGAGTAAATAAGTAATTGTTTCATTATTATGTTTGGTTCTTATTTAAATTCTGTGTTTACTTAAGAATTGTAAATTCAATTATTTATAAATTAGATTTTCTAAAAATTCAACTGACGATTTTTCAATTTTAGTATTATAAATAAGCTTTTTGTCTTCAGTGTAAATGTTATTGGCTCTCCAGCTAAAAACAAATTCTACTTTATCATCCTGATGATCTAAAATATTATCAACCATTTGTATTTCAATATATCCATCAGTTCCGCCTACAGCTGGAAGTGATCGAACCCAAGAAGGTCGCTGTAATATAATTTTTTCTTTTGTAACTAATTCATTTAATTCATTTTTTAAAACATCAAAATTGGCAATGGTATCGATTTTTGTTTGGGTTCCTTTATTTGAAATAATTTCTTTGGTTCGAATTCCTTTGTTATCAATCGTTAACTTAATTTCCACTCTTGTCTTATTTTCAAATTCAGATAACTGACTAATGAATATTTTTTTAAAAGCTTTAGGATTTGTATTTACAAGTAATTTTGGTTTTTTCGTTATTGTTGCTTTATTGATTTTTGCAATAGAATCTTCTTCTCTTTCATATTTTTGTCTTGCCAAATACTTTCTGGGATTAGACCATTTCAAAAGAGCATTTTTTAAATCAGATGATGTTTCAGAACTCCAATTAGTTGAAACATGGCGAAGTATATCAAAGCAGTAATATTTTTTTCCGTTGAGAATAAATAAAAAATAGGATTTGTATTTTTTCTTTTCATTTTCAAACCAAGTTTCAAACTCTGCATTTTTAGTATCAAATAAAATAATATCTTGATTCTTTATTCCTTTTTTTATTCTGGTTACCAAATCCAGCTTTGATGCAACATCGACCGCATTGTTAAAAATCTTTTCTTCTTTGATAAATTCCAGAGTTCGGTAACGGTAGAATTTTGCTGTTCCAGTAATACTGTCATTTTTTAGATTATATTCAATTTTTACAAATTGTCCGTTATAATCATCCATTTCATAAAAATAATTTAGGGCAAATTTGTTTTGGGCGTAAGAAGAATATCCGAATAAAATCAGGAATGTTAAAATCAAGTTTTTAATCATTAATTTAAAAATTGTTGGTTATCAAAAAAACAAATATAATTATTTTGTTTATTTTGGTAGGTTTTTTTTTACTTTTAAAGATAAAGTTTAATAAAAATGATTAATTATGGTTTATTATAGACTTTCGAAATTGTGAAGTCAATAAAAAGTACTTTTGAGTTGTTTCAGTAGTAGAAAATTTTATTTATAATAATAATCGTTAATAAAAATTTGTGAAAATTCGAGGAATTAGTAACTAAAAGTTTTTAAAAAATTAAGTTTTATTTACCTTTTATTTAGGAAAAACCTTAGAACTAAAAAGTTTTCTTTGAAATCAAATTTTCAAAGCCAGCTTTATATGCAGAATCAATTCATTCTTCTATTTCTATTTTTTGGTTTAACTTCAATTTTCGCTCAGGAAAAAACCAAAATCCTTTCAAAAGACACACTTTCATTAGAAGCAATAGATCCGCTTCGACCGGCAAAAGCATCATTTTATTCAGCAATTCTGCCAGGATTAGGACAGGCTTACAATAAAAAATATTGGAAAGTTCCTTTAGTTTATGGTGCAATAGGTACAAGTGCTTATTTGTTTGTTGACAATCAAAAAAAGTATAATTTGTACCGAAACGAATATAAAAACAGACTTGGAGGAAACATAAGTGAAAATCCAAGTATAGCTAAATTAGATGAAAGCAGATTAATTGCGGCTCAAAAAGTGTTTCAAAGAAACAGAGATTTATCTGCTTTATTTATGGTTGGTTTTTATATTTTAAACATTATTGATGCTAATATCGATGCGGCTCTATCGCAGTTTAATGTCGACGAAAAGCTTGCATTTAAACCGGTTATAATAAAAAATGAAATATCATCATCAAATGATTTTGGTTTTGCTTTGAATTATTCTTTTTAATATAGAATCTTCTTAAATATATTTCGGTCTTAATAAAGATTGTCTTTTAATGTTGTTTTAAAAACGGTTAGGGGTAAAAAAGTATTCAAACTAAAGGGATATTTACAAAATATTTTCAATGCGTTACGAAAATGTCTGATTGATTGTAAACGAATAGTTTATAAATGGTTGGATGGATATCTATAAATTGAAAATTTTTTATTTCAACTAAAACAACAATCTCATGGTTATTTACGGTTATAAAACGATTAAAACAAAGTCTAAAGACGGATTAGAAATTGAATGCGAATCTTGTGGAAAAACAGGTTCGACTGCGATACAGTTTTTTCAAGAGTATTTGCACGTTTTTTGGATACCATTTTTACCTTGGTCGCGATTTGCCACTACATCATGTAAAAACTGCGGCTATACGACAGACAGTGAATCCATGTCTCCTAAATATGAAGCTTTATATAAAAAGCAAAAACCAATGCCGCCAATTTGGCTGTTTACAGGTCTTGTTGTTATTTTATTATCATATGGCTTTACATATTGGCAGAAGCAGCATAAAAAAGAAGTTGAACAGAATCGTATTGTAATGTGTAGTGAACAAGATGCTGCGCCTGGAAAAATATATCAGGTTGGTGTAGATGACACTAAGGGTGACATTGATTTCTTAAAAAAGAATCACACAAAGAGTAAACTCATACAAATTGTTACAGTAAGCAATGATTCAATAAAATATTACAAAGGATATCAGATAAGAGATGTTTCTGAAGATATTATGAATATTGTAGAAGACAACCATCTGGGTAATCAATTTGATACTTTTCATCCAGATACTATGTCGATTGCTGATTTTAAAAAGCTTGAAATAGTGAATTGCAGATAGTCGTGATTATTCTTTTAGCATAACTTCTAATAAAAAACAAAAATGAGTACTTCTATTAAAGCAAATAAAATATATAAAGCAGATTCATTATACAACACAATCGCAAAAGCAGCAATAGTTTTACTTTTTATAGTAGGTGTGGCAGCTTTATGGTTAATACTAAAATTAGGCTTCAATAATCCTGAAACTTCACAGTTTAGATTACTTCCGCTTTTGTGTATTGGACTTGGCGCTTTTTTATTTTATCGGGGCAGACAACTTTCAGATCAGCCTTCTTTTAAATTAACGGATGATGCTATAATTATTATCGAAAATAAAACTCGCACAGAAAGAGCAATTCAGTTAAAAGATATAACAGAACAAAGAACTTTCTATCTTGGAAGAGGATATTATGTCGAGCATCTTGCTTTTCGTAAAAACGAAAATGAAGAGTGGTACATCATTGGTGCAGGTATTAAAGAAGCTAATGAATTAATTTACAGATTTAAAGATGCTTATCTGCTAAACCGTCTGCCAATATTGCAAAATATGTTAGAAAGCGGAAAGGAAGTAACATTTAATATGTCATCGGATAATGATATTTTGAAAAATAAAATTACGGCACTTAAGGCCACCGATATGCTAAAAGGATTTAAAGAAATTGTTACAGTCAATTCTGAAAAAATAAACTTTAAAGGAAAAGATTACTTTTTTTCAGATATTCAATCAGTAACATTTCCTTCTGACGGGGAGATTGCAGTTTACAGCAAAACCGGAGACACATTGTTTACCGTTTACTATTTATTAATATCCAATCCTGAGTTATTTGTTGAATTGTTAAAAAGCCGTTTGAATAATTAATTTTGGACAATAAGATTTATTCAAAATCGAAAGCTTAATCTAAATAAAAAAGGCGTATGAAATTTTTCATACGCCTTTTATTTTCGAATTTTAAACCAGATTATCTAACAATTAGTTTTTTAGTCGTTTTTAAATCTTTAGAAACAATATTTACAATATAAATTCCTGAAGCTAAATGATGATCGATTTTTCCTGAAGTTGAAAGATTTTCTGTTAAAACCGTTCTTCCGTTCATGTCTGAAACAGAAATTACAGCTGAATCTCCGTTTTCTAATTCTGGCAAAATCACATTAAATTCATTATTTATTGAAGGATTTGGATAAATGCTAATTGTTTTTTCTGTTGCAGAAGATTCATCAATATTTAATGCCATTTTAGAAGTTCCAACAGTTGTTGGTTCTAACTGCCATTGTGCGCTGTACCAGCCGTCTTGCGAATTTCCGTATTGGGCAGAGCCTGTTTGGTTTTCTACATGAATAATATTTCCTGTCTGCCATCTGTTTCTAAGTCTTGTCCACGTTCCGTCGATATAATCGCTGGACCATTGCGCACTCCAGAAAGTAGTATCTGTAATATTACATTGAACGGTTCCTGTTTGATTTTCGATATTTATTAATTCGCCTGTTGCTGCATTTTTCAATACAAAATAAGTGGCGTCAATTGCAATTTTCTGCCATTTGTAACTGTTCCCGGAAACTGTTGTTCCGTATCCCACATTAGTTCCAGCATCATATAGATAAGCTCCGGTCCATCTGTTTTTTATAGTAATATACGAACCTCCGGTTTGTGTTGTAGAAACGGTTACGACACAAGTACTTGTTTTGTTTCCGTCAACAGTCGAAACGGTAATTGTTGCTGTTCCATTCGCGACAGCGGTAATTAACCCTGAAGTATTTACAGTGGCAACAGCAGTATTATTTGAACTGTATGTTACCGATTTATTAGTAGCGTTTGAAGGAAGAATTGTTGGAGTAAGCTGTTGAGTCCCGCCAACATTCAATGGTGCTGTAGATGGACTTAAACTCACACTTGTAACCGCAATACCAGTTCCTGGGTTAGAATCGTACCAAGTGCCATTCATGTACCAGCCTGTTTTATTTCGGCTTAAATCAGCCGTTTGGCTCGTTCCGTCGTTGAAGATTAAATTGGTTGAGGTTACATTTGTAAATGTATAGCTGTACCAGCCATTTCCAGAATTGGTCATGTTTACGCCCGGCCAAGATGCATCTGCCAAAACTCCGGTTGGTAAAGCACTCCAATAATAGATTTTGATTCCCGTTCCCCAATTCGATGGTTTATAGAAATTAACCGTAAAACTAGTGTTTGGATTAACATTTATTGCTGCCGAGGAGGTTTTGTTTCCGTCTTGTGTTGTCGCCGTAATAGTTGCACTTCCAGCAGCAACAGCGGTTACCAATCCAGCGGAATTTACAGTTGCAATTGCAGTATTGCTAGATGTCCAAGTTACGTTTTTGTTTGTTGCATTTGTTGGTGAAATTGTTGCTGTGAGCTGTTGCGTATTTCCTGCGTACAAACTTGCAGAAGTTGGTGAAACGGCTACAGAAGATACCGGAATCGTTGAAACAGTAATAGCAGAAGTTGCAGTTTTGTTTCCGTCAACTGTTTTTATAGTTATGGTTGCCGTTCCTGCAGCAACTGCACTAACTAATCCCGATGCATTTACAGTTGCAACAGATGTGTTGCTAGAAGTCCATGTAACGTTTTGGTTGGTTGCATTTGCCGGAGCAATTGTTGCGTTTAATTGTTGTGTTGTTCCTAAACCAACTGTTGCAGTTGTTGGACTCACAGAAACTCCTGTAACGGCAATAACTGGTGCATTAGTATTAGTTAAAACCAAATATTCGTAAGCAGCAAAATTTCGTGTTGAACCCGCAGTTAAAGTCACCGAAGCATTATTGTTATACGGATTTACATAAGTTCCTGCCAAAGCTGCCGGAATTACATATGACTTAGAAGCATTTCTTAAATTCGACATTACGATTACTTTTTCTGAACCTAATGTTTTGGTAAAAATACTGATATCGTCGTTTGCATAAGTTGTTAAATCACCACGACGTATAGCTGCGCTTTGTGTTCTGAAATTTAGAATTTTAGCGAAATCGGCGGCAGCGTTTGGGTTTTGCGACCAATTGAATTTGAAGTTTTGCCAAGGCCAGTCGGTTTTGGGTTCGTAATCAATTTCCTGTCCGCTCATCAGGAAAGGAACACCTTTCATATAAGCAGAAACGAGAAAGTTGGCAACAATTCCGTTATGGTTTTTAAAAGCTACGAATGGTCTTCTTACTCCGTCATCATTCGTATAAGTATCGTGGTTTCCAGTGTATCGAACGATTTGCTGATTTCCTGTCGCTTTAGCATATTCATAAGTAGATTGATCCTGAAGTCTTTGAGAAACAGGGCCTCCATTAGCAATATCGTATAAACCGCTGTGAAACCATCTGTCACCATAATTCATGTCAAAACCAACCTGAAAGTTTTCTTGTCTGTCTCCTTCGGCTAACATCAATAAATTATGAGATGATATACTTCTAAGGTTTGAATTGACTTCTGACCAAAAATCAAGAGGTGGATTATTAGCATAATCACAGCGATAACCATCAATATTGGCAGCAAAAATCCAGTAACGCATGGCATCTTTTATAGCTGCTCTTGTAGCTGAATTGTTAAGATCTAATGCCGCAATATCTGAGAAGTTTCCTAATTGTTGAATCGTTGTTCCGGTTCGTTTGTAATATTCAGGATGAGAAACAGTC
Organism: Flavobacterium ginsengiterrae; assembly: GCF_039539785.1. NCBI lineage: Bacteria > Pseudomonadati > Bacteroidota > Flavobacteriia > Flavobacteriales > Flavobacteriaceae > Flavobacterium > Flavobacterium ginsengiterrae. The sequence continues at coordinate 817,606 of NZ_BAABDU010000003.1, forward strand.
CAGCCATGATCCCAAGAAGTTCCGTTGATGGCAATGTCCAGAATAACTGCCATTCCGCGATTGTGAGCGCCGTCAACTAAAGTTCTTAAATCGGAAAGGGAACCATATTCAGATCCAACAGCTTTAAAATCTTTAATGCAATAAGGCGAAGGGGAACTTCGAGAATCTGTTCCATGAGGAAAAATCGGCATTAAGTAAATAACATTGGTGCCGAGTGCTTTTATATTGTCTAATCGGGCGGTTACTCCGGCTAAATTTCCGTTGGCACTAAACGGACGAATATGCACCTGATACATATTGATATCTCGCGTATCAGGCACGCCTGCAAAGGGTGTTCCGTACTGAGCGGGATCTTGTGCGTAAATTGAACCTGCAAATAATAATAGAAAACAAAATAGTGTTTTCGTAAAATGAAATAACTTAGGGGTAATGTTGATTTTCATAATAATAGTTTTTGCATGCTTGTCGGCATTTCTAACTAAAATTCATTCTCACTCGCATTGTATTTAAATTCGACAAACATTTTGTGGTTAATAGTTTTCAATAGTAAGTTTTAATTTTGCTTATAAATGAGCATAGTTTTTCCGCCACGAATTCACGAATTAAGTATTTATGTAAAAATCTTAATTTGAAAATTCGTGATTTCGTGGCTAAAAAAACTTGTTAATCTATAATTTTTTCAATCCTTTTAAATCTGAAGCAGTTCCTTCTTTGATGCTGATGGCAGCACCGCCACCCGGAGCTAAATATTGCTTCAGTTTGCTTTTTGAGTTTACAACAACTTTAGTAACAGTATATTTCTGCGGATTTTGCTTCCAGTCTGCTTCTTTAGCATCGGCGTAAATAGTGGCAATAAAGCTTTTTCCTGCAGGTAAATAATCAAATGAAATGTTGGCAGTTCTTGCATTTTCATCTGTAATTCCGCCAATAAACCATTCGTTTTTACCTTTTGCTTTTCTTGCAATCGTGATATAATCTCCAGGTTCTGCTTCCAGAATATAACTGTTATCCCAATCTACAGCCACATCTTTAATGAACTGAAATGCATCTGGAAAACGCTCATAATTTCCAGGAATATCTGCAGCCATTTGCAACGGACTGTACATGGTAACATAATAAGCCAATTGTTTTACTAAAGTCGTATTTACTCGTTGTGAACTTCCTGTTCCGTAATACGAAAGATCGGTTTGGAAAATTCCCGGTGTATAATCCATTGGACCTCCCATTAAACGGGTAAATGGCAAAATTGTAGTATGATCCGGAGCTAATCCTCCCATAGATTCGAACTCAGTACCGCGCGCTGATTCCTGAGCAATCCAGTTTGGAAAAGTTCTGTGTAATCCCGTTGGACGAACGGCTTCGTGACTGTTAACCATAATTTTATAATCGGCAGCACGTTTCGCAACGTTAATGTAATGGTTGACCATCCATTGTCCGTCGTGGTGTTCGCCTCGCGGAATAATCTGTCCTACATAACCTGTTTTTACGGCATCATAACCGTTATCATTCATAAATTGAAAAGCACGATCCAAACGACGTTCGTAATTCGTAGCCGATCCAGAAGTTTCGTGGTGCATAATAATTTTGACACCTTTTGAATCGGCATAAGCATGAACTGCTTTTACATCAAAATCTGGGTAAGCCGTTACATAATCAAAAACATCTTCTTTCCAATTGCCAATCCAGTCTTCCCAGCCAATGTTCCAGCCTTCGATCAAAATCGCATCAAAACCATTTTTTGAAGCAAAATCAATGTATTCTTTAGCACGTTCTGTTGTAGCGCCGTGTTTTCCGTTTGGAGTTAATTTGGTGAAATCATCCGTCATTTTAACGTTGTTTTCTTTTCCAAAAGCCCACGTACTTCTTCCGGCTACGAAATATTCCCACCAAATTCCGATGTATTTTACAGGTTTAATCCAGGAAACATCTTTGTATGAAGTTGGGTCATTCAAATTGAGAATAAGTTTAGAAGCCAAAATATCTGTGGCTTTATCGCTTACTACAATAGTTCTCCAAGGAGTTTGCGCATCAGTCTGCATATAACCTTTATTTCCAACAGCATCTGGTGCCAAATGACTTACCATTTTATTGGTTTTAGCATCAACTTCAAGATACATTGCCGGATAATTAATTAATCCTGCTTCGTGAATATTGATGTACAATCCATCATCAGATTTCATCATCGAAGGCGTTTGTACAGAAAGTTCTTTTATTGGCTGCTGTGCATTTATTTCGATAGTTGCTTTTTTCATTAACGAAGGAATCTCTGAAATCTTCGATGTTGTATACGCATATTCGTTGGTATCATAATCTCCTGGAATCCAGAAAATTTTATGATTTCCAGCCAATTGAAATTCAGTGCGTTCTTCTTTAATTACAAAATAATTCAGGTCATTTTGTTTTGGAAATTCATATCTAAATCCCAATCCGTCGTTGAATAAACGAAAACGAAGACGGATAAATCTATTGTTGTTTTTCGCTTGTGCTAAAGTGACAACCAATTCGTTATAATGATTGCGAATTGTTTTTTCTTCCCCTAAAACAGGATTCCAATTTTCATCAACAGAAGTTTGTGCCGTATTTGTAATGGTAAAACCATCCATAAACGAAGCATTATTTTTTAGTTCTAAACCTAATGTACTTGGTTTAATAACGGGTTTCTGTTTATATGAAAGCTGATAAGACGGAATACCGCCTTCTTTTAATTCAAATTTTAAAGAAAGATTTTTGTCTGGCGAAGTTATTTCTTGTGCCTGAAGCCAAAATGTGCTTAGGAATACAAAAAATAATAGCGCCGTTTTTTTGCTCAAACGCATTTGAAGCAATGATTTGTGGGATTGAAAATTCATGTTTATTTAGTTTTGTGCAAATTTAGGTTTTAAAGTTGCTTTAGGTATTAATTTTTCAACACTAAATATTGAAAAGGCTGTAAGGTTACATCTGCACCAACTGTTACAGAAGCTCCGGTAAAGGCATCTTTCCATGTTCCTTTTAATGTCGTTGGAATAAGCTGTTTTACAGTTGAATCAGTTAAATTAGAAAGTACAAATACTTTTTCAGAATCTTTAACCATCGTAAAAGCACTAACGGCATCACTGCTGTATCCTGTAAATTCTCCTTTTTTAAGAGCGTTACTGGTATTTCTAAACGCAATGATTTTTTTGTATTCAGCTAACATGTCGTTATCTGCGGTTGACCAATCGATTGGAGTTTTAGCAAAATAATTTAATCTTTTGTTGTAGCCAATTTCCTGACCGTTGTAAATCATTGGAATTGATTTTAAATACGCAGCCACAACAAAAGTGGCAACAGAACCTTTTTTACCTCCAAAAAGTTCCAAAGGCGTTCCGTCAGATAGGTTTACGTCGTGGTTGGTCGTATATCTTACAACTCTGTTTTCAGAACTATAAGTATTTGCATATTCAGTAGAATTTGAAGATTGCAAAGTAGTAACAGATTGATTTTCTTTAAAAACTTTTTCTAAAGTACTAAAGAAATTAAATCCAAAAGTATAATCAAAACCGGAAACAAAATGGCTTACTTTAGAACCTTCTGCAAGCATTAATATTTTTTGTGTTTTTTTAATGCTTCTTAATTTTGTAATGGCTTCTGTCCAAAATCCCGGTGCAACAAAATCTGCATAATCACATCTAAACCCATCAATGTTGGCATTATAAACCCAGTATGACATGGCATCGATCATGGCAGCTTTCATTTCAGTATTATCAAAATTTAGCTGTGCAACATCATTATAATTCGTACCAGGCGGAATTGTAATGTTTCCGTCTGCATCTTTTAAATACCAGTCGGGATGTTGTGTAATCCATGTATTATCCCATGCTGTATGATTGGCAACCCAATCCAGTACTACAGCCATGTTTTTTTTATGCGCTTCTTCTACTAAAGTCTGAAGATCTTGTAACGTTCCAAAATCAGGATTTACTGCTTTATAATCCTGAACGGCATAAGGAGAACCTAATTCACCAGTGGCTTTTAATTTTCCAACAGGATAAATAGGCATTAAGTAAACAACATTGGCACCTAATTCCTGAATCTGTGTTAATCTTTCCTGAACTCCTTTTAAGGTTCCTGCCTGACTAAAAGCGCGAATATTAACCTGATAGATAATGGCGTCTTCTTTATTTGGCATTTTTTCAAATGGAGCTCCATATTGTGTGTATGGAGATGGCGGTGTTGGATCGCTGTCTGATGAACTGCACGAAACAAACGCTAATGCCAGCAAAAGGGTATAAATTATGTTTGTATTGAATTTCATATTTTTCAGTTTTTTGAATAAGTCCAGTATTTTTTTAGTTTAAGATAGCCTGCCTTTCGCTCAAAAAAGGCAGGTATCACTCAAACTAATCTAGCTTATTACATGTTAGATTATTTTTTAACAATGGTACAAGTTGCTGTTGCAGGGTATCCATTGCTTACAGGATCAACTTCATCAATCTTGAAAGTTACTTCGTAAACTCCCGCTTCCGGGATGTCATAAGCACCTCCATTATCTAGATTAATGGTATTTGTAGAAGGGTCTGCCGGCCCGTAATTGATAGTCCAGCTATTGTTTAGTCTAAACTTTAACGCTCCTGTTACTAAATTGGTCGTAATTTTCCATGTTTTAGTTTGATGATCGTAGCTCATAGGCGTGCTGTTATCCCAGCCTCCGGCTTGAGAAGTTCCAACAATTCCCCATGAATACGGTGTTGGGCTCCATTTTAAAGTATTTAAATTTACTTTTATTTGATAAGAACCTGCTCCCGGAAGTGTAAAATCAGTGTCGCTCATGTTTCTTAAATCAGCATTTGTGTCACCTGCTCCAAAGAATTGCGCCCAGTTTCTTCCTTTGTTTAATTTAAATCCAGGACCAGCACCTTCAGGTAAAGTCATATAACCTTGGTAGACTCCCAATTGAATCTCGTTTAATGTTGCAGCAGTTTCTACAGCCCATCCCTGATAACTTCCCGGCATATAGATTTCGCCCATAACAACAGTTTTAAGGTAAGGCGTAACTGTTATTGTAATAGGATCTGAATAAATTCGGTGGTCCATAGTCGATTCGATACGAATTACTAATTCTCCTGCCGTGTCAGGTTTTAGTCCTAAATCTGTTGCAATTTTATTTAATTCAGCACCTGTAAATGATTTGCTTAAAACATCTTGTCCTGCATCAATTCGTTTGGCTTTCTGCCAGGCTTCACTTCCTTTAATGTCTGTAGTTAAATCAAATTGTATTGCATAACTCACAGGAGCACTAATAGGATATGTTACTTTTGGCCATGAAATTAGTAAGGCCGGCTGGTCTGAAACATCTTCTTTAAGCACAATTGTACTTGATGAAGCTTCTATTGCAGAAGGAAAAGTGACCGTTGCTAAGGTTGTTAATTGTCCTTCTGTTTCGCAGGAAGCAGCTAAAAAAAGCAAACTGCCTAATACGAATAATTTATTAATATATTTTTTCATAATAGTTTTTGTTTTTAATAACCTGGGTTTTGTTTAAGTCCACGATTTGCATCTAAAGCCGATGTTGGAATTGGGAACAATTTTCTGAAAGCTGGTGATGCTGGTCTGAATTCGTTTGCCAATAAAAATTTGTCAAAACGAATCATATCCTGTCTTCTGTGGCCTTCCCAGCTTAATTCAAATCCTCTTTCATTATAAATGTCTTCAAGAGTAGGGTTGTGGTCTAAAGCATCTAAGCCTGCGCGCTGTCTGATTTGATCTATAAAAGGTTTCGCAGCGGCAGGATTTCCTAAACGTGCGTTACATTCTGCCATCATTAAAATGACATCAGCATATCTGTAAATAGGGAAGTCGTTTGAAGCTCCTCCGCCGCTTTTTACACCTGCCGGATAAAACTTCACATTGCGAACTCCGGCCTGCGGTGCTGCTCCCGGATTATCTAACGAAGCAACTTCGAGTGTATAATTAAATCCTCCCGGTTGTTCTCCAAATAAAAATTGTTTTCTTCGAATATCATTTGTGGCATATTTCAGAAAGAAATCTTTTGGAACTATAGTTCCATTCCAGCCGCTTAATCCAAACATATTTGTACCCTGCGGACCGTATACACTGCGAACGGCATAAACATTACGAGAAACAACATCAAGAGTAGCGAAAATTGGTAAAATGGTTTCATCATCAGGAAGTACGTCTCCAAATAATTCATAATATTTATTTCCTAACGGACTTGCATCGTTTGCTTCGCCAGAATGCAGTGAAAAACCTCCTTCGCCTACTTTGTTACAAGCTGCTAAACATTCGTTCCATTTTGCCACTCCTGTATATACTTCGGCATTTAGATATACTTTTGCTAATAAAGTATAACCAGCCCATTTATTGAATCTTCCATAATAATTACCGCCTTTTGTTACTGAAAGTAATTCTACATTTTCGGTCAGTTCTTTTACAATGAAATCAAAAACTTCTTTACGGCTTGACTGTGGGATTTTGTCAACCGTAATATTGTTGTCTGTATAAAAAGGAACATCACCAAAATCATCAATCAATAAGTAATAAAAGAAAGCTCTCAGCACTTTTGCTTCGGCAATTTTTGAAGGTTCTGCACTTCCTTTTTCCAATAATTCAACTGCTAAATTGGCATTGAATATACCTTTATATAACCAGTTCCAGGTATTGTTGATGATAAATTCTGAAGGTAACCACTCGTGTTTGTGTAAACGGGCAAAATCCTGCTGCCAGTTACCATCGTTTCTATGCGGAATTACCTGTTCATCTGATGACATACAGTTCATGTCATACCAGCCGTTATCTGCTCCTGCATAACCTACGCCTGGGACACCTTTACGTTCAAAATCTCCCGGAATTTCTGCATAAACGCTGGCAAGAGCTATATTTGCTCCTTCCGGAGTTCCATAAAAGCTGTCCGGCTGATATTTGTCGTATATATTTTCGTTGATATCTGTACAGCTGAAAAGTGTCAGGAAACATGCGCTTCCTGCTATTACTATATTTTTAATTTTCATTTCTTCTACTATTTAAATTTTACAGTCAAACCAAATGCAATACTTCTGGTACGAGGATAAATTCCTTTATCGCCGCCAAAATTATCATTAGGGTCACCACTTCCGCTTATGTTTAATTCAGGATCAACACCTGTATAATCTGTAATTAACAGTAAATTATTTCCAGTAAGAGAAAGGCGTACAGAGTCTACATATTTATCTGTAAAGCGGAAAGTATATCCGGCAGTAAGATTTTCTAAACGAACAAATGAACCGTCTTCTAACCATGCATCAGATCCGTATGGAGAAGAAAAAATTCCTCTGTCAACAGCACTTTGAAGAACATTCGAACTACCAGTGTTTTCCAGCATGCTTAATCGTTGATTAAGGTTGTTGTAAATTTTATTTCCTCCCGAACCTCTTACTAACATAGAGGCATCGAAGTTTTTGTATCTGTAAGATGGGTTAAATGCAAAAGTGTACGTTGGCAGTGCAGAACCTGCATAATAACGATCTGCACTTGTAGCTCCCTGATCGATTTTACCGTCTCCATCGCGGTCTTTTACTGTTTCGACGCCATTATCATTTGTACCTGTACTTTCTAAAATATAAAACGAGCCAATTGGTTTTCCTTGTACTAATAATGAGTTTGGTGCTCCCCAGTTTACAAAATTTGTATTTAAAGGAATACCGTTAATGCTTCCGCTTAAATTAAGAACTTCGTTTTTCATAAAAGAGACATTTCCTGCTATTGTCAGCGTGCTGTTTTCAGTTCTAATAACATCATAAGCAAGTGCAACTTCTAAACCTTTGTTAGAAATGCTTCCTACGTTGGCTTTAATTTTATTATACGGATATGGAGGCTGAGGTACAGTATAATCAAATAAAAGATTATCTGTTCTGGAATCGTAAACATCGATGCTTCCTCTTAATCTGTTGTCTAAAAGTGCAAAATCAAGTCCAAGATTGGTTTGTTTTTTGGTTTCCCATTTCAAATCAGCATTTGCATTTTGAGAAATACCAAAATTAGTAATGATAGATCCTCCAAAATAAATATTTCCTGCGCTGTCAACTAATGGCAGTGAAGTCTGCGGGTAAAGTCCCTGCTGGTTTCCTGTTTCACCATAACCCGCACGCAGTTTTAATTCGCTGAACAGAGTTTGATTCATCATAAACGGCTCTTTGTTTATCTGCCACGCAACAGATGCTGAAGGGAAATTCCCCCATTTGTTGTTGGTGCCAAATACAGATGAACCGTCACGTCTGATACTCGCCGTTAACAAATAACGGTCTAATAAAGAGTAGTTTAATCTTCCCAAATAAGAAACCAATGATCTGTCATTTTTATAAGATCTAATATCTCCCGTTCTTACTTTTGATAAATCACCAAACTGAAGCGCATTATAAGTAGCTTCATCACTTATAAAACCTCTTGCCTGAGTATAATTACCTTGATAAGTCTGACTTTGCCATTCGTATAAAGCCAAGGCATTAAAACTGTGGATTCCGAAAGTTTTTTTATAAGTAAGACTTAAATTGGTTAATTTTTCGTTTTGTTTTTTATTGTCGATATTGGCAAAACCATGCTGTTCAACGGCATTAAAATCTGTAGATTCTGCCGGCATATAATAGCCTGCCGTATAGTTTGTTTTTCTCCAGCTTCCAAACCAGTTTGCGCTAAAACCTTTACCTAAGTCTAAATCAGCTTTTAAACTTCCAAATAAATTATCTTCTTGTCTTTCATTTGTAACTTCTTGCGCAGCTGCATAAGGGTTTAGATAATGAAATACCGCAGGATCTGTAAAATAAGTTCCATCAGGATTATAAACAGGATCTGTAGGTCTTGCTAATAATGCATTTGTGATTAGGTTGGACTGATAAGCAATTGTACCAATACTTCCAATACTGCTTGTAATATTATTTACTCCTGAATTTAAATTAAAAGTCAATTTTAATTTATCGTTTAAGGCCAATTGTGTCGCCTGAATACGTCCAATATATTTTTGATTGTTTGAATTAATTACAACACCATTTTGCATAATAGCCGTTATAGAAGCTCTGTAATTAAATTTATCTGTTCCGCCGCCAAATGATAACGTATGAGTCTGAGTAATTCCGGTTTCAGTTAAAAGACCATACCAGTTTGTATTTGAACCATGATTTGCAGAAGCCGGAACGCCATATTTTTGACCCGTTTCCCACCATTGGTCTGCGCTTAACATATCCAGTTTTTTTGGAATAAAATCAACAGAAGTTGATCCTGTATATTCTATCGTAGTTTTTCCTGCTTTGTTTTTCTTAGTGGTTACAATGATTACACCAGGCGCACCTCTTGAACCATAAACCGCAGTTGCAGAAGCATCTTTTAAAACATCGATACTTTCAATTTCACTTGGTGGAACCTGATTTAATAAATCCATGTTTCCCTGAATTCCGTCTACAACTACCAAAGGATCATTTCCTCCAATTAAAGAGCCAATTCCTCTAATACGAACACTTGGTCCTGAACCCGGCTCGCTCCCTATCTGCGTTATATTTACACCAGCTGCTTTTCCGGCAATTAATTGTAACGGATTTACAATCGCACCCTGATTCATATCTTTTGCTGCAATAGAAGAAACGGCTCCGGTTACATCTTTTTTGGCTGTAGTTCCATAACCAACAACTACAATTTCTTGTAAGTCAGTTGCATCTGGAAAAAGCTGAATATTGATTACAGTTTGATTTGCCGTTACTTTTTTCTCTTTATATCCCACAAAAGAAACGATAATTACTGACTGGCTGCTTTCTACAGTAAGTTTGTATTTACCGTCAAAATCAGTAACCATTCCGTTTTTTGTTCCTTCCTCAATAACAGAAGCACCGGGAAGCGGCAGACCGTTTTCATCAGTAATGACACCAGAAACGGTTTGTTTTTGAAATTCGATTACTTGCGTTTTCAGCTCTGGTTTTTTAAGGATGATTTGTGTATCACGAATTTTAAATTCGGTTGGAGTTCCTTTAAAAATTTTGTCTAAAACAACATATATAGACTGATCTTTTACAGAAATTGAAACGGTACGATCTAAGTCAATATCGTTCAATTTGTAAATAAATCTAAAGTCGGTTTTTTGCTCAATGGTCTCAATAACCTTTTCGATTGTTGAATTGTTTAGTTCAAGAGTAACTTTTGTTTTTTGGGCATAAGTATTCCCTCTAATATTAAACATGGCGACCAAAAGAAGTAGAGTAGTTAGTTTCAATTTTAGGTCATTTTGGAACAATGAGTATAGAAACCCATTATTCTTAGATTTTTTTTTCATAATTTTGTTAATTGATTGTAGTTAATTCGTTATATTCAATCACTTAGTTAATCGGAAATTGTTCGCAGCTCTTTCCGATTTTTTTATTCCCGTAATGTTATTTCATCATATTTTGTATTTGGTTTTAGTGGTTATTTAATTAGTATTTGATTGTTTTTTATCGTGTAATTAATGCCATGGATTTCGTTGAAATAACTCATCACATTTTCTATAGATTCTTCTTTAAAGCTGGCATTGAATTTTTCGTTAGCCAGTTTCTCATTTTTGTTTACAATTGTAACATTATAGCGTCTTTCGAGCTTGGTAATAATGTTTTTAAAAGTCATATTTCTAAAAGTTAAACCTCCGTTAATCCAGGAAGTATAAATATCTGTAATAACCGCTTTCGTGGAGATTTTAGCGTTTTCTTTATTAAAAGTTCCTTTAAATCCGGGTTTTAGAATCGTGTTTTTGGCAGCATCAAACTCTTCTTTTGATTCATACATTCCAACTGATCCTTCAACCAAAACAACATCTGTAGAAGCATCTTCATGATAATTTGAAACGTTAAAATGTGTTCCTAAAACGCGCACATTCAGTTCGTCGGCATTTACTATAAAAGGATGTTTTTTGTCTTTGGCAACATCAAAAAAAGCTTCACCATCCAGAAATACCTGTCTGTTTTCTCCGGCAATAAATTTTACAGGATATTTTAAAGTAGTTCCTGAATTTAAGTGTACAAAAGTTCCATCAGATAACTGCAGACGGAATTTTTTTCCATACGGAATTTTGATTGTGTTGTAAACCAGTTTCTCAGGATCTGAACTGTTTTCATACACCAGTTTATCTCCGTTTTGATTTCCAATAATATTTCCTTTTTCGTCTTTTACCTGAGCAGAATTTTGTTCAGATAAAATCTGTGTTTCACCATTTTCTAACTGCAGTACAATATCAGTGCTTTTAAAATCAAATTCTTTTACCGCAGTTTTAGTAGAAAGACTTTGTTTATAGAAAAAGCCAATTCCAAGTAAAACCACGATCGAAGCAGCAATCGAAATATATTTTCTAAAGTTTGATTTTCTTTGAGGCATTTCAATTACCGTATTTTCTTCTTTAGAAGCAGAAAGAATATTTTTAAAAATATCATCGGCGGTTTTTTTATCCATTTTTGGCATTTCGCCAAGAAGGTTTTGAATATCTTCTACAGTTGGAAAATCAACTGTAAGCTGATTTTTTTTGTAATAAGCCACAACCTCGTTCACTTCATCGGGCGTGCATTGGTTTAAAACAAACTTTTGTAAAAGACTTTTTATTTCAGAATTTGAATTCATTACGAATTGTTTTTGGTGGGGTTTTATATAATACAGTTGAAAAGGATTTAAGTACTACTTAAACGTTGTAAATTTTTAAATTTTAACATTTGATATTTATAAAAAGCAATGTAATGTATTGTTTTTTAAGGGTTTTTATTCTGAAAAATATTTTTGTGAATTACTAAAAATCTTCATCAAATTTGTAGATTATGACAAACGGATTCAATAGAATTAAAATTTAAAGCAAAAAAAAATCACTCGGAAAAGAGTGATTTTAATTGGTTAACATGTGGTTTTGGTTAGATAATTTCATCATGAACTTGAAAAAAGACCCGCATCGATTCTAATGCTTTGCTCATTTGGTTCCTGACAGTATTTATAGAAATGCCGAGTTCCTGACTTATTTCTTCGTAACTCATGCCTTTCTTTCGTGACATTTTAAAAATTTGTTTCCGCTTTGGCGGTAACTGTTTCATTGCTTGTTTTCGGAGTTTTTTGCAGTCTTCTTCGCGAATTGTGTAATCTCCATATTCATGCGATTTCTGACTTTCATAAAAAACAGCTTCCTTTAATACTAAATCATTGGCTGCTTTATTCAATAAATTAAAAGCCTGATTTCTGGCAATGGTAAAAATATATGATTTAAAAGATTGTTCCGGATTTAAGTTTTCGCGGTGCTGCCACACTTTCATAAAAACATCCTGAACGTTCTCTTCTGCTGCCTCTTTCGATTTTAATAAACTTAGACTGTAGCCATAAATATCCTGATAATACAAATCAAACAAGAAACGAAATGCTTTTTCGCTGCCATTTTTGAGTTCGCTTACCACTAATCTGTCGCTATAGTCCTTGCCTTCTAACATGAAATTAATTAGTTCTTATTTTAATCTAATTATATTACGATACTATCAAAAATCGATACTTTAACGCCTTGAGAGGTTAACAAATATATAAAAATATTATTCTCATAAAAAAGTGGTAAAAAAACATAATTTGTGTTTTTTTTAAGGCAATATCGCGAAAATCTCAGCAAACACTAAGGAAAAGCAATTTGTGAAGTTGATAGTTTTTTAGCTTTAATTTTAAAAATTAACTATTTTGAGCTTTTGTTTTTGAGAATATTCTTATTTTCAAAATATAGAATTAGGAAAATGTAATAGCAATTAATAACAAAAAATCCTTTTATCTGGTGACAAAAGGATTTTCGAAATTGAAATATTAATAAGATCTAAAATTAGATATATTTTAATTAGTTTTTTAGGTCTTTGATAACTTTAAAAGCCACATCAACCTGATCTTCTCCAACTAAAATAGTAAATTCATTTGAAGTAGAAATTACCTCGTTTATAATAATTCCTTCCCAAGCTAAACGTTGGAAAATGAAATAGTAAATACCAGGAACAACAATATTTTCTTTTGGTAATTTTACAGTAATCGAAGCCAGATTATCTAGTTTTTGAATCAGTTTTTCTCTCATAAAGTGTTTTTCTACCAAATGATTTACACTGCTGCTTACTACAATATTGGTTTCATTTACACCACGAGATGAGGTATAGAAAATATCTGATAAAGTATTAATATCTGAAATTAAATCAGCTTGTTTGTTTAAAACAGTTTCCGAAGCTGCAAAGGTGTAATCCGTAAGTTCAGATCTTACTGTAATCTCACCAATGTTTTTAATTACTTTATTGATTTTGTGGTTTAATTTAAAATCTAATTCTTCAGTAAGTCTTTTTAAAGACATTACAACTGCACCTTGTTTTACCTCTTTACCAAACTCGTTTTCAAGCTCTGTCATAATGTTCCGAGAAAGCGACGTTAGGTTGATGATGCCCAGCGATAAAGCGTTTAAGAGAAATGGTTTCGTTTTGATGTAATTTTCGACGATTGAAGAAACGGTTTTCATAGTTTTTTTTCTTTTTTTTTGTAACTTAATTGGGTTGGTTTAGTTAATTTGATGTTATAAAACTTTGCAAAGATAAATAAAAAAACAATTTGTTACAATTATAACAATAAAAAATTATGTTAAAAATGATAAAAAGCATCGGTAAGATGTTCAATTGCAAATGTTTCCTCGTTTTTGTGGATGGCAACGATGTCAAAACGAACATTTAAATCATCTTCAAAATCCTTTTCCCTATAGTTTATGTAGGCATTTACTGCTTTAATAAGCAGATTTATTTTTTTTGGTTTCACAAAATCCTGCGGAGAACCAAAATCTAAACTCGATCTTGTTTTAACTTCTACCACGGCAAGGATATTGTCTTTTTTAGCAATAATGTCAATTTCGGCTTTTTGAAATACCCAGTTGCGATCCAGAATTTCATAACCGTTTTGTTGAAGATATTCTACAGCTAATTCTTCGCCTTTTTTTCCTAACTCATTATGTTCTGCCATTTTTTTTAGTTTACAGTCTCAGTTTCAATTTACAGCGTTAGTTGATTTTATATTGTATGCAAAGACGCGAAGTCACAAAGTATAAATTAAAACTTTGCGTCTTCGCGTCTTGTGGTATTTTGGACTTCCTTTTAAAAGAAAAGGATAAGTGTTTTATTTTTGAAAAGTAACAGTGCTTCCGGAAGCATTTACATCAATAGAAATCGTGCTTCCCATAATCAAAGCTCTGTTGTCCTGAATATGTCCGGCTGGGAAATTATAAATAACCGGAATATTGTATTTTTTAGTTACATCATCAATGATTTCTAATGCGTTTTTACCCCAAGGTACTTCATTATCTTTCATTTTGGTCATACCGCCTACCATGATTCCTTTTAGGCTTTCTATACAGCCGTTTCGGCGTAAATTCATCATCATACGATCGATATGATACAAGTATTCATCAAGATCTTCTATAAACAAAATTTTGTCTTTACAGTCAATTGCTGAAGGTGATCCTAATAAACTATATAATATAGATAAATTTCCGCCCACGATTTCTCCAGTTCCCTTTCCAAAACGGTTCATGGCATGAGGAGGAATTGAATACGAAAGCGGCTCGCCAAATAAACTTGATTTCATGGAGCTGATAGCGGCAGGAGTTGCACGCGGAATTGTAACCGGCATAACACCATGAATAGATTTATAGCCCATTGTATTTAAATGGTTATGCAAAACGGTAACATCGCTAAAACCAATAACCCATTTTGGGTGTTGTTTAAATTTTGTAAAATCAAGTAAATCTAACATTCGAACGGTTCCATAACCGCCTCTCACGCACCAGATTGCTTTTATATTGGGATTGTCTAACTGTTTTTGAAAATCGGCAGCACGCTGTTCATCTGTTCCTGCTAATTGATGGTAATCTAAACCAATAGAACTTCCTACTACGGCTTCTAAACCCCAGCTTTTAAGTAAATCTATAGTTGGTTTTAAATTATCGTCGATGTTTTTTCTGGCTGTTGCTACAAGGGCTACAGTATCTCCTTTTTGTAAATAAGGCGGTGTTATCATGATTTGTTGAGATTGACAGGTGAATGATTGAAAAGCAAAAATAAGAAATGCCAGTTTACAAATAGTAAAGTGTTTCTTTATGTCTTGTAATGGTTTTAGTTTCATGGTTTCTTTTGCTTAATTGTATTTTTTAGTTAATATTTAGCCTTTATACTGCTTTTTCATTTCATCTAAGATAAGCATTAATCCTTTATCTGCTTCCTCAGATTGTACATTGGCAAAGATGATAAAAGCTTTGTTTATGGCTTTGCAAATATATACTTTGGTTAAAAATGTTCCGGGATTTCCGTTATGAAAAGAATATTTCAAACCTGATTTAGGATCAATTTTAGAATACCATCCATAAGAAAACTCAGGTAAACCATTGTACATCAAATCAAATTCTGAAGCACTAAAAATCTTCGATTTTCCTAATAAACCTTGTAACTGCATTTGTGTAAATTTACAATAATCAGGCAGACTAACATTGATATTTCCTGCAGATGAAAGCCAGTTCAGCTTATAATTTAAGGCTGGTTTTTCTGGTTTTAAATTTTCATCATGTCCCCACGGCTGATTTTCGTTGATGATATTTGGCTGCCCAAAACCAAAATCAATATTTAAATTCTGCCCTAATTCTTTTACCAGCGTTTCATAACTTTTGCCGGTTGCTTTTTCAAGCATAAGTCCCGCAGCGACATAACTTGGGTTTGACCAGTACACATCTTGTTTTTCAGAAATGGCTTTATTTTGTTTAAAAAACCACGCCATAAATTCATAACGCTGCTGCTGATCATTTCCTTTAATCTCTTTTTGAGTCGGCGTTTCATTTCCATAAGACCATGTTGGAATATGCGCTCTAAAGATTATAAAATCTCTTAAAGTTAAATTATAATTTTTAGGATCGCTTTTCGCTTTCAACTCCGGATACAAGTCAAAAAATTTTGTGTCCCAGTTTATTTTTCCTTCTTTAACTAAAACTGCAGCGATATAACTTGTTATAGTTTTAGTAATTGAACCCAAACGAAATTTATCTGATAAATCAGCTCTTAAATCAGAACCAATTCTTTTATTTCCTAATGCATTTATTTCTAAAACAGAATCAGAAGAAACTACTGCATAAGCCACTTCCGGAATATTGTATTTTATTCTGATACTGTCAACAAATCTGCTGTTTTTTTGTGAGTAAATAATATTGAAGAATAAAGTGAAGACAACGTATAAAAGAATTTTTTTCATTTTTATGATGTGGCAGATTGAGTCAGCAAGTTACATGACAATTTGAAAATAAAAAAGAAAACAGATAATAAATATTTTAGAAAATTCTTACAAATAGATAAGTTTTTATAAATTGGCTTTTTAAATTTTATGAATGTTATGCGCCTTATTTTTAGTTTTTATCTTCTCGTTTTTTGTGTTTTTAATTCAAACGCACAATCAAAAAAATATGTTGTACATACCGTTGCTTTTTACAACTTCGAAAATTTGTTTGATATTTATGATGATGCTAGTAAAAATGATGACGAGTGGACACCAAGTGGTACACAACGATGGACAAAAGAAAAATTCGAACAAAAACTTAAAAATCTTTCGCGTGTAATTTCAGAAATTGGAACACCGGAAAATTCAAATGCGCCAACTTTAATTGGCTGCTCTGAAGTTGAAAATAGAGGAGTGCTCGAAGATCTAATTAAACAAGAAAAAATCGCAGGTTATGATTATGGAATCATTCATTTTGATTCGCCCGATCAACGTGGAATTGATGTTGCGCTTTTGTATCAAAAGAAATATTTCAGACCCACATCATATTCGAACATTCCTCTATTAATCTATAAAAACAAAACCGTTCCTGAGGAAAATAGAAATGAAGATTTAGGGGATGTTGAAATTAAGGCAGAAAATAAAAACAGAGTTTTTACGAGAGATCAGCTTTTGGTAACTGGTTTTCTTGAAAATGAAGAAATTCATATTATTGTTAATCATTGGCCTTCGAGATCTGGCGGAGAAAAAGCCAGCAGTCCGTTTCGTGAAGCTGCCGGAAGATTAAACCGAAAAATAATCGACTCGCTCCAGCAAATTAATCCACAGGCTAAAGTGTTAACAATGGGAGATTTAAATGACGGACCTTTTAATAAAAGTGTAAAAACAGCTTTAGGTGCAAAGTCTAAAAAGACAGAAGTTCCAGATTTTGGAGTTTATAATCCGTTTGAAGAAATGGCTCAAAAAGGATTAGGGACATTAGCTTTTAGGGATTCCTGGGATATATTTGATCAAATTATAATGACGAAATCGTTTATTGATCCTGATTTTTCAAGTTTTAAATTTTGGAAAGCCGGAATTTTTAATCCGCCTTATCTAATTCAGACTTCTGGAAGATACAAGGGGTATCCGTTACGAAATACAATTGCAGAAGCTGGATTCAGTGATCATTTTGCAGTTTATGTTTATCTAATAAAAGAATTTTCGAGGTAGAGAAGAAAGTGCGTCTGCGCTTCTATAATCAAAACCAATAAGATGCACTGCAGCGCATCTCTACAAATTCACTACCTTAGCTTTTCATAAATTTAGATTCTAAAAAATGGCTATAGCAAAACCTTTCAATCTTACTAAATGGATTGAAGACAACCGACAATTACTAAAACCACCAGTTGGAAATAAAAACTTATATGTAGACTCAGGCGATTATATTGTAATGATTGTTGCCGGTCCAAACGCACGAAAAGATTATCATTATAACGAAACCGAAGAACTTTTTTATCAATTAGAAGGAAGTATAAAAGTGGTAATTCAGGAAGATGGCGATCGTAAGGAAATGGAATTAAATGCAGGTGATATGTATCTGCATCCTGCTAAAGTTCCTCATTCGCCAGTTCGTTCAGAAGGTTCTATAGGATTGGTAATTGAGCGTAAACGTGCCGGACTTGGTTATACAGACGGGTTGCTTTGGCATTGTGACAACTGTAATCACAAGTTATACGAAGTGTATTTTGAACTTCATAATATCGAAAAAGACTTTCTGCCGCATTTCGAACATTTTTATAATTCAGAAGAATTAAGAACCTGCGATAAATGCGGAACTGTAATGGAAACTGATCCAAGATTTACAGCTAAGAAATAATTTATTAGTATTAAAATATCAAACCCGACAGTTTTTAAAAAACTCGTCGGGTTTTTTCGATGAATTTTCATTCAAATATTGCTTTTTTCTTTAATTACGCCTATATTTGTATCAATTTTGATATAAAAAAGTATTAAATATGATAGCTGAAATTATCACATATAAGAATATTGTAAATAATCTGGAGACATTAATGAATGATTCTCCATATAAAAAAAACTATATTATTGAGAAGGTTGGTATTCCAAGCCCGACATTTTATCGCAAGTTAAAAACACAGACTTTTACACCAGACGAGATGTTATCAATAGCGAAAATTATTTCTCCAGAGGAAAATTTTATGCTTGAGTTAAAAGCGGATATTGAACAGGGCAAACGTGATTTTGAAAATGGAGATTACATCACTCATGAAGAAATGCTTGCAGAATTAAAAAGTAAAAAAATCATCTAAGATTGTAGATTAATAAAACTCATCGGTTTTTGACGATTATTTGAAAAAGCAATTAAGATTAAATTATTTTCTTTTATCTCATAATATAGTTTAACCTGTTTTGAAACAACTATTTCTCGACATGATAGTTCTACATTATATTTACCCAATTGTGGATTTTTTTCTAATAGAACAATAATATGTAATACGTCATTAATAAATTTTTTAGATATTAATAAAGTCCAGTATTGTTCAAGATAATTTTTAATATTATAAAACGTATGGTTAGCTTTTTTTGTCCAAACAATTCTCATCAGAAAAATTCAAATTATTTACAAATTTATAAAAATAAACTTACAAACAATCGAATTTTTACAACTCAAATTTTTTCCCTTGTTCAGGATAAATAATATTTAAGCCTAGATCATTTTGGGTTTTTAACTGCTCTTTAATTTTGATAATATTCTTTGCAGGCGGTTTTAAATGCGTAATAATAACTTTAAAATTGTTTAAAGTACCTTTTCCCGCTAAATCTTCCAGAACATGAAGTTCTTTCATTAAATAATTTGGCGTTAAATGACCAAATAAAAACTGATCCGGCTGTTCATTAGGAAATGAGACTTCAATAAAAATGCCTTTTAATTGTTTGTTTTTTACCAAAGGAGCAACAGCAGTCCATAGAGCATTTAATTTATCGCTTTTTTCTACAGCATCAGGACCAGTATCTCCTAAATATAAAGCATAAGTATCGCCGTTTTTAACTAAAAAAGCAGTGCTTTCAAACGGATTAACATGACTTAGAGGAAAAGCTTTCACCGTCATTGAAGTATGAGAAAGCGGTATTTCTTCACCTAAATTTAAAGTTTGAAAATGATATTTTTTTAACGGAAATCCAGGACCCTTATCTCCAAAATTTGCCCAGGTTTGGTCGTTAAAATAATGGTTTTCCATCATTTCCATGCATTTTTGAGTTGCATAAACCGTTTTTGAAGAATCGGCAGGAGAATTAATAATTAAGCCCGAAACGTGATCTAAATGCGCGTGAGAAATCAAATAACCTTTTATGTATTTGCGAAGAACTTCGCTTGTAGAAACTTTAAAAACTTTGTTTTGAATTGCTTTTTCGATTCCAGCATTTACAGTTCCGGCATCTAAACAAATAAAATCTTTTGTATCAGTTGGAGCAAGTAAATAAGCCGAAAGATTCTTTTCGTCGATACCGCCTTTTATACCCAGAGGGACAACCTGAAAGGAAGATTTTTGTTCTTTTTGCGAAAATGCATTTAATGAAATTAAAATAAAACAAAGTAAAAAACGGCCGAAATGACTCATAATATCAATTTTTAGAAATGCAAATTTCATGAAATTTACTGAATAAATCACCCTGAGTTTGCGTTAGTACTTATAAAATAACGCTAAATTTACTTTGTTTTTAATAATTCAAATCAATTTGAAATTAATTCTAAAACAATATCTTTACATAAAAATATAACAATTTTAACTAAAAAAGTTACAATGACAACAATAGCATCACAATTTGGCATGAATGAAGCTTTGGAACAACTAGGAATTAAACTGGTTAACGAAGGAACTTCAACAGGGACAGAAAATTTTTCATCGGGTGAAATTTTAGACAGTTTTTCTCCGGTAGACGGAAAATTGATTGCATCAGTAAAAACTTCTACACTTGAAGATTACGAAAAAGTGATGCGTTCGGCAACAGAAGCTTTTAAAACGTTTAGATTAATTCCTGCGCCTCAGCGCGGTGAAATTGTACGTCAGTTTGGAGAAAAATTACGTCAGAACAAGGAAGCTCTTGGTAAATTGGTTTCTTATGAAATGGGAAAATCATTGCAGGAAGGTTACGGCGAAGTTCAGGAAATGATCGATATATGCGATTTTGCAGTTGGATTGTCACGTCAGTTACACGGATTAACGATGCATTCTGAAAGACCGGGACACAGAATGTACGAACAATATCATTCATTAGGAGTTGTCGGCATCATTTCGGCATTTAATTTCCCGGTTGCCGTTTGGTCTTGGAATACAGCTTTAGCTTGGATTTCCGGTGATGTCTGCGTTTGGAAGCCTTCTGAAAAAACACCACTTTGCGGTATTGCGTGTCAAAACATAATTGCTCAGGTCATTAAAGAAAACAATCTTCCGGAAGGAATTTCTTGTTTAATAAACGGAGACTACCAAATAGGAGAGCTGTTAACAAAAGATACACGTATTCCGTTAATTTCTGCAACAGGTTCTACACGAATGGGTAAAATCGTTGCGCAGACCGTTGCGGGTAGACTAGGAAAATCTTTATTAGAATTAGGAGGAAACAATGCCATAATTGTAACTCCGGATGCCGATATTAAAATGACCGTTATTGGTGCTGTTTTTGGCGCTGTGGGAACAGCAGGACAGCGTTGTACTTCTACGCGAAGATTAATTATTCACGAAAGCATTTACGACAAAGTTAAAGATGCTTTAGTGGCGGCTTACAAACAATTACGAATTGGAAATCCGCTTGATGAAAACAATCACGTTGGACCACTTATCGATACGCATGCGGTTGAAATGTATGCTGTTGCTTTAAACAGAGTTGTTGCCGAAGGTGGTAAAATTCTTGTTGAAGGCGGTGTTCTTTCTGGAGAAGGTTATGAAAGCGGCTGTTATGTGAAACCGGCGATTGCTGAAGCCGAAAATTCTTTTGAAATTGTACAACATGAAACATTTGCTCCGGTTTTATATTTAATTAAATATTCTGGAGATGTAGATAATGCAATCGATCTTCAAAATGGTGTTGCTCAGGGATTATCTTCTGCTATTATGACGAATAATCTGCGTGAAGCCGAAAGATTTTTATCGGTTACTGGTTCTGATTGTGGAATTGCGAACGTAAATATTGGAACATCTGGAGCAGAAATCGGCGGTGCTTTTGGAGGTGAAAAAGAAACCGGAGGCGGACGCGAATCTGGATCTGATGCATGGAAAATTTACATGCGACGTCAGACAAATACAATTAATTACACGACAAATCTTCCTTTGGCACAAGGAATTAAATTCGATTTGTAGATCAATATATCTTATATATTAAAACGCTTTTTCAGAATAATGAAAAAGCGTTTTTTTGTTTATAGTATTTTTCTTTAATTTGAAGAAATTCCCTTGTAAAGAATCTTTAGACGAAAATAATCTCAATGAATTTAATTTTTTTAGCCGGACTTACACCTTTTGGATACGGATTTATAGGAGTGCTTATTGTGTCTTTTCTGCTGGCTTATTTGGGGCTTAAATCTTCTAAGAAAACAGAAAAAATTGGCTGTTTGTCAGTTGGTTTTGTGGCTCTTTTAATTTGGTTCGTCTTGATGTTTCCCACTTTTATTACCTTTTCAATTATTGAAAACGGAAATCAAGCCGCTAAAATAGGAGCAGCGGTTTTCTGGGTTTTAATTATTGTTTTGATTTTGTATTTTCGATTTGCAAAAGATACAACAAGCGTAAAGAAAATGATTTTTACGTTTTTTAAATACTTCTTTTATTTGATAGTGCTGGGCTTGTTTTTGGTATTGGTTTTTGGAATGGCTTATTATGTTTACGCAAGACTTTTTACAGCTGAGAAAAATGAAGATCCTGTATGGCCTGCGCTCCTTTGTATCTTTTTCCTTGCAACCCTTATTCTGGCAGGATTTGGTCTTTTAAATAAAAACAAAGAAGAAACGAAAAAGCAAAAAACAACTTTTTACAATTTAAAAGATGCCAAACTAAAGCCGGAATCTGTTATAGAATTGGACTTATCTAAATCGAAATTAACGGCATTTCCTGTAGAAATACTGAGTTTTAAAAATTTAAAATTTCTAATTCTCAGCCATAATGAAATCAGCGAAATTCCGAATGATATTAATAAACTACAAAAACTTATTGGTCTCGATTTAAGCAATAATCCTATTTCGGATGTTGAAAGAAGTAAGATTCGTAAACTACTTTCAAACGAAGTTGAAATTGTATTTTAGAGATTTCTCTTTTATAGAATAAATGTAACCTTTAAATTATGAATGAATTTTTGGATTTTCTTACTCAAAACGAAATAGACGGCGCGGGCGTTATATTCCTAATGATTTTTAGTTTAGGAATTGCTTTGTTTCAAACCGTTATATTTTCGGGTTTATTTAATTTAAAATTTCCAAACTGGCTTTTTTTTGTTTTGTGTCCGCTTTTAATTGGAGGAAGTTTTTTTGTAGATTCACATTATCCTTTTGCGGTTGTATTGCTTTTGTTTGGTTCTGTTTTTTTCTTTGCCATTATTGGTATGATTTATTCAGGTATTCAAAGTCGTAAACAGGAGAAAGAAGAAAGAGAAAAGTTCCGTAGAAAACATGCTATTCAAAAAACACCTTTAGATAAAAAACTTCTCGGTTTTTTGGTTGGAGCTTGTCTTATTGGTGCTTTCTTTTATCTTGCACAAAGCGGTAATCTCAAACTTTTATTTCTTATTATTCCGGGTTTTATTATAATCAATAATATTTTTTTTCCAAGCAAAAAGTCTCAGTTTATGAGGCTTCAATCGATTCTGCCGACTTCAAAAATAAGTGCAGCCGCAATGGGACAAGTGGAAGTTGTTGGAGATTTAGAAGAAATAGAACCTATAGTTTCTCCTTATTTTAGCAAACCGTGCATTGGTTATTATTATAAAATCGAAAAAGAAAGCAAACCAGATGATGACGGCAGAACAACCTACAGCACAGTATTTGAAGAATGCAAAACAGGTAAATTTAAGATTAAGGATGAGACGGGATCGCTTATAGTAGACGGTGAAGGACTTGAATATTATTTCGACAGAGTTGATAATCAGCAAGGCGGCAAAACGAGATATTCGGAAACTTATTTAAGAACTAACGATTATATGCTTCTTATTGGTTATGCTTCTTCAGATAATGGAAATGTATTAATAAAAAAAGGCGATTCTGATGCTGTTTTTGGGGTTGCTCTGCCCAGAAATATTTCATTTAGAAATAAATATAAACCCTTGTTAGATTCTTTTCTAACAACTTTGTTTTTTATAACACTTGTACTCATTTACATCATTTTAAATTAACACATTATGACTGTTCAAAATATCGCACTAATTGCCGGAATTCTGCTACTGATTATATTTTTCAATTTATTTATCAGAATATATAATAAGCTTGTAATGCTTAAAAATAACTATGAAAAGGCTTTTAGAAATATCGATGTTATTTTAATGCAGAGAGCAGATGAAGTTCCGGAACTGGTAAAAGTGGCTTCTAAATTTATGGAACATGAAACAGCAATGCTTACCAGTTTAACTAAACTACGAACGGATTTTTTGAATTCGAAAACAGTCGATGAAAAAATCGAAAATGCCAATGAATTTTCAAAAACAATGAAAAATCTATTTGCGATTTCTGAAAATTATCCGGCTCTTTCATCTAATTCAAATTTCCTTGAATTGCAGAAAAGGGTTTCGCAGATGGAAGATAAAATTGCAGACAGACGTGAGTTTTTTAATGACAGCGTGAATCTTTATAATGTGGGAATTCAGGAGTTTCCTAATTTTATTTTAGCTAGAATTGCAGGATATAAAACCCAGCATTTATTTGATGTTTCACCCGAAGAAAAGAAATATGATGGGATTCAGTTTTAATACTTTTTTTGGTTACGAAAATGAAATTAACAACCTACAGGATCAGGTTTTAATTTATGGTTTTGCAGGAATAATTTTTGGTATTCTGGCATTGCTTTTTCTTGCCATATTGTTAAGAAAGATCGGTTTAAATACTATAAACAGCTTTGTTGTAAATCCTTTAATGCTGTCTTTGGGATTAACGCTTTTTGTATCAATTCTGCCTACGATTGTTTTCTATGTTGTGGCTTTGGATATTTCGGGAGTAAAAATTGTTTACAGCTGGATTGCTATCTTTATTGGTATGGTTTTGTTTGTGATGTTTAATCTTGAAACGATTAAAAGCTTTTTTAAAGAATTTGGAAAATTGAGCGAACAGAAGGAATTTAGAAATAGAAAAAGATAATATAAAAATAGAGAAGGCTTCCAAAATCTGGAAGCCTTTCTTTTAAATAAAATAGAATATTTATTTTTTTACAATAGTCTGATTAATCAAGCCATCTGCAGTGAAAATCTTAGCAAGATATGTTCCCGCAGATAAGTGGTTTAAATCAATAGTTTCATTTCCTTTTTGAGATGTTTTTACTAAAGTTCCTAAAACATTATAAATCATGATTTTTTCTACTTTTTGATTTTGATCAGATACATATAAAGTTCCTGAGACAGGATTTGGATATAAAAATGGTTTAGAATTATCTACAGCAAGCAACGAATCAGGCTGAACAGTTTTAAGCGTTGTTGTATTATACGCTGTAACCATGTAGAATAAATTCGAAGTATCTTTTTTGGTGATTGTATGATTTCCTGCTGCAAGCGATACAGTAACAATTCCGTTTGAAGCCGTTTTATCTACATTATCAACTTTTATAGTTGCTGCAGATTCAACAAATACAAGAGTTAAAGTACTTGGCTGTGAAGTTGTAAAAGTGATACTTGTAGAAGATTCTATTTTTAAACACTGTGTAAGTGTTAAACCATTATAAGTAACTGTTCCTTTTGATGCTGAAAGATTTCCTGTAATGGTATAAAATGTACTTGTTTTATCTGAAGTTGTAAAGTTATGCACTTCATCTCCAGCCGGTGTACCAGTTGTAACGGTAATTGTTCCGGAAGCTGTTGCTGCAGTTCCTGTTCCTGTTGTGGTAACAGAATACGAAACATTTGCTGTTGGTGTTCCGTTGATTGTAATGGTTTTAGCCGATGTGTTTTTTACAAAAGATAAACCAGAAGCAGGTAATCCTGTTACAGAAGCATCAGTGGCAGTTCCGCCCCAAGTAAATACAATGCTGTTTATCGCAGTTCCGCTTGTTACAGTCTGGCTGTTATTGTTTGTTGAAGTTAGGGTTTGGCTTCCTGCAGCATTTACGGTAATGGTTCCAGATCCTGTTGCGGGAGTTCCTGCTGAACCAGTTGTAGCAATTGAATAATTTACTGTTGCAGTTGGAGTTCCTGTAATGGTAATTGTTTTAGCCGAAGTATTTTTTACAAAAGATAAGCCAGATGCAGGTAAACCTGTTACTGTTGCATCTGTTGCGTCGCCTCCCCATGTAAAAACAATTGTTCCAATAGCAGTTCCGCTTGTAACAGTTTGATTATTGTTAGAAGTTGAGGTTAAAGTTTGATTTCCGGCAGGAGGGTTTGTTCCGCCTTGTACAGCAACTAAACTCGTTTGATAATTATCCAGCGCTGCTTTCAAACCTGTATTTACACCATCAGCAGTATCGTCAACCGCATTATTGAAAGACCATTGCAAATCACCGCCCGAAACACGTCCTGCATATTGCATTACGGTAGTTTTTGCATTTTCCGGAGTTTCTGGCGTATACGAATACATCACACTCGAATTTGTGTCGAAGTTGTTATAAGTTTTCGCTCCTTTTTTTGATTTAATACTGCTGCTGATGGTTTCGCTCCTCGTTGAAGCTACATACGCATCAAATTCTACAGGATATGTTGTGGCATTATATCCCACAAAACGGGTTTGTCCGCTCATTGTATTGTTAAAAGCTTTAATGGTTCCGCCGTCTTCACTTGAAAAAGTTCCTGCAGCACCGTTATAGACATCCGTTCCCTGCATTGACGTAAGCATTGGATATTTACAATTTCTAAAAAAGTTAGCTTCAACAAATACAGATGAACCTAATGTTGATCCTACGCCGTATTTAGAATTTCCATCATAATAATTGTTGTAAACGTGAGCAGAATAATAGCGAATTCTTGGATGACGTGAATCTGAATGATCATACCAGTTATGATGATACGTAATATATAAACCTTCTGTAGTTCCTTCGCTTAAACCTAAAAGATTACTTTTTCCATTATCCCAAAAATGGTTGTATGAAAAAGTAACATACGTTGATTTTTTGCAGTCTAATGCACCGTCACCTTTTATTTGGTCGGCATCACTTCCCGGTTTTCCATAAAAGAAATCACAGTTATGAACCCAAACATAATCGTTATTCTGCTGTAAGCCAATATTGTCACCTTCACCGCTGTCGCAGTTCATAATTCCAATATTCCGAATTTCAATATTAGATGCATTTTTTACTCTAATTCCCCATCCGTCAGCAGTAGCATCGTTTCCAATTCCTTCAAGGGTTATATAACTTGCAGCGTTATTGTTGTTTTCAATAACAAGATCGCCATTCATCATATAACTTAAATCAGTGATTTGGCCTATCATTCTAATAATTAATGGTCTTGTATCTTTTCCTTTTTTGTACGCGTCAAGAATAGTCTGCAGCCCCACACAAGGATTTGCTGATGCTCCCGTTACAGTAAGGGAAATTGTGTTTTTTGTCTGCTGTGTAATGTACAGGATTACGGCATTGCTCTTTGGTGTTCCATCTGCATTGTAAGCTCCGGGAACACGAGAATTTGAGAATGCAAATCCAGATCTGTCGTGGGCTTTAACGGTTAGTGAACTGGTTGTGGTTCCAGTTCCTTCTACGCCGGAAATAACAGGTTTTATTTTTACAGTATATGGTCCTGCTTTTAAACCCGGAATGTCGGCACGAAAGTAAGTCCCGTAGCTTCTAATAAGTTCGTTGTCAATTTTTTGATCTACGACTCCGTTTCCGGTGTAATAAACATTGTAGGTTTGCGCGTTACTAACGGGCTGCCATTTTACAAATACCGACTCAAGCCATCCGCTTGCTTCATTAATCTGTTGTGACCATGTTTGAAAAGCAAGTAGAAACATAGTCAGAAAAAGTAGGTTTTTTTTCATAATTGTTTAAGTTAGACATTAATAATAGTTTTTGTGGTTTTTTGTGATTGTCGATACAAGTTGATTGTAATCGATTACACAAAACTATGTAAAATTTACATATTCTCATTAATAAGTGTCTAAAAAAATATATATGAAAAAAATATTTTATTTATTTTAGTTAAAATGTAATAAATTGCATGAATTGTAATTTATTACATAATTTAAAATCTAACCGAAACTATTGATTTTATTGAGTTTTATTACTTACAAATAGTAAACAATTCTTAAATGTTATTTTTCTACTTATTTATTTTGTTTTTGTGAAATTTTTCGATTTTGAAATATCATGTGGTTTTTACAGATTAAAATTGTCTGCTATATAAAGATTTGAGCATAAAAAAAGCCTTTTTGAATTTCAAAAAGGCTTAAGTTTTTATATTAGAGGAAATTAATCTCTGCTTGCGAATTTAGATAACAATCTTAAAAATTCGATATACAGCCAGACTAAAGTAATCATTAATCCCATTGCGCCGTACCATTCCATGAATTTTGGCATTCTTTGCTGTACGCCTTTTTCTATTTGATCAAAATCTAAGAATAAATTTAATGCTGCAATAACGATTACAAAAACACTGATTCCAATACTCATTAAAGAGTTTCCATGATGAACAGGAGTGTAGCTTGTAAACATAGAAACAATCCATGAAATTAAGTAATAAGTAGCAATTGCTAAAGTAGCTGCAATTACAACCGATTTGAATTGTTCTGTAACTTTTACGATTCTAAATTTATATAAAGCCAGACAAACTAAAAAAGTAACTAAAGTTGCTCCAACAGCATTAATTACGATTCCTGGATACATAGCTTCGAAAATAGCTGAAATTCCACCTATAAATAATCCTTCAAACAAGGCATAACCCGGTGCAAGATATGGAGAAGCCTGTGGTTTAAATGCAGAAATAAGTACTAAAATAAAACCAACGATTGCACCTCCTATAGCTGGAAGCATAATATTCATTCCGTTAAATGCCATCCACCATGTTACCATAGCAGATCCGCATAAAATTAAAAATAAAATAGCTGTTTTATTTATTGTACCAGACAAAGTCATTTCCTGATTGTAATCAATAATCTTTGCTTCGTGTACTTCCTCAGCTCTTGAAACAGCATTAGATGAAAAACGCTTGTTACTTAAAAATGGATTTTTTGAATTAAAGGCCATAGTTTTTATGCTTTTAGTGAACCCAAATATATGGAGTTTTTTTGAAGTCTATAAGTTAACTTGAAATTTTTAACATGAAATTTTCTTTTGAAAAATGCCGTAAAATAAAAATCCATCAAAAGAAACTCTTGATGGATTTGAATATATTTTAATGTATTTCTATTTCAATAAATCTAGTACTAATGAAGGGAATAAACCTAAAGCAATGTTTAAACCAATTGAAATTACAGCAACGGCATAAATAAGGAATGGTTTTCCTGTACGCTCTTCGTTTGGCTCTTTAGAATACATGGCTAAAATTAATTTGAAATAGTATCCAACACTTATAATAGAGTTAATTACTGCAATAATTACAATAGCTACATAACCAGCGTGAATTGCCTGATCGAACAAGAATAATTTGGCAAAGAAACCTGAAAAAACAGGAATACCAGCCATTGATAACAATGAACCAGTTAATATTGCCGCTAATAAAGGATTTGTTTTTCCTAAACCGTGGAAGTTTGTAATGTCTTCGTTTTCCTGATTTTTGCAAACATATAAAATAACACTAAATGCTGCGATACCTGCTAGAGCATAAGCTGCTGTATAATATAAAAGAACTCCGGCAGAAGAAGCAATCGTTAAAAATGTCATTAACATGAAACCTGCGTGAGAGATTCCAGAAAAAGCAAGCATACGTTTTACATTTACCTGACGTAAAGCCATTATATTTCCAACTGTCATAGAAGCAATAGAAATAGTAAGAACAACATTTACAAATGTGTTTGAAAGGTCTTGGTTTTCAAGAGATGGAATTAAATTCATTCCTTCTGCTAATTTGTAAAGTGTAGCAATAGCGACAACTTTTGCCAATGTGCTCATTAAAGCAGTTGTTAAAGCAGGAGAACCTTCGTAAACGTCTGGAGCCCAAAAGTGAAATGGAACCGCTGCGACTTTAAAAAGCATACCAATAGTCATTAAAATCATCCCGATAGGAAACCAGATTGGTAACTCTGCAGATAAAGAGCTTTCGTGGATTTCTGCAATATCAAAAGTTCCCATTGCTCCATAAATCAAACAAATTCCAAATAAAATAATTCCTGAAGCGAAAGATCCCATTAAGAAATATTTCATACCCGCTTCATTACTTTTAATATTTAAACGATCGCTTGCTGCAAGAACATAAAGTGCAATTGATAAAACTTCGATTCCAAGGAAAAACATTGCTAAGTTTCCAAATGAAACCATAGCAACACCACCAGCCAATAAAAATACTTTTATAGCAACATAATCAGAAATTTTTGTCTGATGATTTTCGTAAAAATTATGGCTTAATGCTACAAGGAAAATGGTTAGAATAATAAATAATGATGAAAAAGCAGTAGAGAATTTACTTACTGTAATCATATTATTGTAATAACTTGCTGTTGTTCCAAATTCACAGAAATTAAGTGCTAAGACACCCAATAAACCCAAAATGGTAAATGGAACAATGCCTTTTCTAAAATTTAGAATTTCAAACAATAGGCAAAAAATACCCAATCCTGTTATAGCTATTAATGTATTCATTTTTGTTTTTTTGATTTAGGAAATCTAAAACGCCCTAATTTATTTTATTTAAAATATTAATTTTTATTGATAACGTTTAAAATCGTTTCTAAACTTGGAGTAATCAAATCTGTAATTGGTTTTGGATAGAATCCAAAGAATATTAAAACAGCAATAATTGCCACCATAGAAATTCCTTCGTTTACAGAAACATCTGCAAAAGTTTTAGAATTGGTTTCGCCTAACATTACATTTTGGAACATTTTAAGCATATAATAAGCTCCTAAAATAATAGTTGTTCCGCCTAAAACGGCAAACCAGATATTAACTTGTGATAAACTATATAATACAGTAAACTCTCCAACAAAGTTAAATGTGCTTGGAAGCGCCACAGAAGCCAGAACCAAAATTAAAAACATAGAAGTAAATTTTGGAGACTGAGTACGGATTCCGCCTAATTCAGCAATATTTCTTGTTTCAAATCTTCTGTAGATAATTTCTGCTGCATAGAATAATCCAACTACAACAAAACCGTGAGCGATCATTTGTAAAACAGATCCACGTAAACCATCAAGAGTTAAAGTGTAAGATCCTGCAGCAATTAATCCAACGTGAGCTAGAGATGAATATGCTAATAATTTCTTCAAATCTTTTTGTTTTAAAGCTACAATAGATCCGTAGATAACTCCGGCAATTCCTAATACGATGAAAATATTCATGTATTCTTTTGCGGCAAGAGGAGCAATTGGCAATTGCCATCTAATAACACTATAAAGTCCCATTTTCAACATTATACCAGATAAAAGCATTGTTCCAACTGTTGGTGCTTTTTGGTACACATTTGCCTGCCATGTATGGAAAGGAATAATAGGAATCTTAATAGCATAAGCAAGGAAGAAGGCAAGGAAAATCCAAAGCTGTTCGCATGCTGATAATTGTACTTTGTATAAATCCTCAATTAAGAAGCTTCCTGCTTTTTGGTATAAGTAAATAAATGCAGTTAACATGAATAACGAACCGGCAAGTGTGTAAATAAAGAATTTAACCACTGCTTTTCTGCGTTCTTCAGCGTCACCATTACCCCAGATAAGAGCAATAAAGTAAATAGGAATAAGAGCTAACTCCCAGAAAATATAATATAATAAACCATCTGCAGCAAGAAAAGTTCCTGTCATTGCAAAGGCCATAAATAAAATTAAAGCATAAAAAGCTTTTGCATTTTTATATTCATTTCCAAAAGAAGAGAATATAATAATCGGTGTTAAAGCTGTTGTCAATAAAAGCATTGCAAGAGCTAATCCATCAGCATTAAGCGCAAATGAAATTTTAGGCTGATTGATCCATGCATTTATAAGGCTGATGTTTTCTCCAGCATTAAAATGGTTTAACAATACAACCGAACAGCCAAGAGCTGCCAAACTAAAGAACAAAGCTACTTTTGAAGCGAGTTTGTCACCGGCAAAATAGGTGATAAATGCACCAACTAAAAGAATAATTAATATAAGAGAAACGTTCATAGTTATAAAATTATTGAGCTAAAAATATATAAGAAACAATGGCGCAAAGACCTAAAACGAAAACGAACAGATATAATCCAATACTTCCGGTTTGTAGTTTTTTACCTTGAAAAGCTAATTCGTTTGCTGCTTTTCCTAATCCAAAAACAACAGCAGATAAACCAGTTTCAATATAGTCTCTAAAAAATCTTGACAATGCATTTACAGGACCAACAAAGATCGCATCGTAAATTTCATCTACATAATATTTGTTGTATAATACTTTTGTTAATCCGGTAATGTTTTCATCAGCTTCCGGAACATTATCTTGTTTAAAGTATTTTATGTAAGCAATTAAAATTCCTAATAATCCGCCTAAAACAGCAACTCCCATTAAAGTATATTCAGTTGCACCTAGATGATGTTCTTCACCAGCTGCTTTAGTAAATAAAGGAGCTAAATATTGGTTTAACCAGCTGTTTCCTGGTAAACTGATTAATCCTCCAAAAGTTGCTAAAATTGCTAAAATGATTAACGGAATAGTAATTAATGAACCGCTTTCGTGTAAATGATGTTTTTGTTCTTCAGTTCCTCTAAATTCTTTAAAGAAAGTTAAGAACATTAATCTAAACATATAGAAAGCCGTCATGATTGAAGCAACAGATCCAACAACGTATAATGGAATACTGTGGTGGAAAGCTGTTAATAAGATTTCGTCTTTTGAGAAAAATCCAGAGAAAAACGGAACTCCTGAAATTGCTAATGAAGAAATTAACATTGTCCAGAAAGTGATTGGCATTGCTTTACGAAGACCTCCCATATTACGCATATCCTGCTCGCCATGTAATCCGTGAATAACAGAACCTGAACCCAAGAATAAACAAGCTTTAAAGAAAGCGTGAGTGATTACGTGAAAAACAGCTACTTCATAAGCTCCAAATCCTAATGCTAAAAACATTAATCCTAATTGTGAGACTGTAGAGTAAGCCAATACTTTTTTAATATCGTTTTGTACTAAACCAATCGTTGCCGCAACTAATGAAGTAATAGCTCCAATAACTGCAATTACAGTTTGTACATCAACTGCTAAATCAAAAACAAAATTTAATCTTGTTACCATAAAAATACCCGCTGTTACCATTGTAGCCGCGTGAATTAATGCAGAAACAGGAGTTGGTCCTGCCATCGCATCTGGTAACCAAGTGTATAATGGAATTTGAGCAGATTTACCACAAGCTCCAATAAACAAGCATAAAGCTGCCAGTGAAAGTAATGATATATCTAAGTTTGCTGCTCCGGCAATAGCCGTTTTTAATGTTGCGTAATCTAAAGTAGAGAACATTGATCCAATAATGAACATACCAATTAAAAGACCTAAATCTCCAATTCTGTTCATAATGAAAGCTTTTTTTGCCGCATCATTGTAATCCTGATTTTTATGCCAGAAACCAATAAGTAAGTAAGAGCAAAGTCCAACGCCTTCCCATCCAATAAATAACACTAATAAGTTGCTTCCAATTACAAGTGTAATCATAAAGAAAACGAACAGATTTAAATACGCAAAAAACTTGTGCATATTCTCATCGTCATGCATGTAACTGATAGAGTATAGGTGAATAAGTGATCCAATCCCGGTTACGAAAAGTAACCAAAGAACAGATAACTGATCTAATAAAAATCCAAGATTAATTTTTAAGTTACTAATTTGAATCCAATCAAATAAAGTAACTTCAATTGCTTTTCCAGTTGAAGTAATTTGATTAAAAAGAATAAGAGTAACGATGAAAGAAATTGCTACAGCAACAGTTCCGATTGCTCCTGAAACAGTTTTGCCTAAGCTTTTTCCAAAGAAAACATTGATTAAAAATCCTAAAAAAGGAGTTAATACTAAAAGTAAAGCTAAATTAATATCCATTTCTTTTTATCCTTTTAAATTTTTTAAGTTATCGATACTAATTGAGCCAATGTTTCTGAAAATAGAAACCAGAATCGCTAATCCAACTGCAACTTCTGCGGCGGCAACAGCCATCGAGAAGAATACAAATACCTGTCCTTGCGCATCCTGATGATAAGTTGAAAAAGCAACGAATAAAAGGTTTACTGCATTTAACATGATCTCGATTGACATAAAAACGATGATAGAATTTCGTCTGTATAACACACCAAAAACACCAATACAAAAAAGTACAACGCTTAAAAAGATGTAATTTTCAATACCTATTTGATTTAATATATTACCCATTACTTATTTAATTTTTCTTTTTTAGACAATAATACAGTTCCAATCATTGCTACTAAAAGTAAGATCGAAGCAAATTCAAACGGCACCATATATTCGTTTAATAATATTTTACCCAATACTTCAATAGACTGGAAATCTTCTCCTGTTGAATCATAATCTCCCACTATTGGTTTAGAATTAATGAAGATTGCAATTAAAACAATAACAATTAAACAGAAAGATACAATAGCTCCTAAACGTGTAATTCTTGGTCGGTGAACGTCCTTTTGTTCGTTTAGGTTCATAAGCATAATCGTAAACAGGAACAAAATCATGATTGCTCCAGAGTAAACAATAATATGTACGACAGCTAAAAATTGAGAATTCAATAATAAATAATGACCGGCAATTGAGAAGAAACAAATCACTAAATAAATTGCTGAGTGAATTGGGTTTCTACTAAAAATAGTCAGGAAAGCAGTGATTACTGTAATAAACGCTAAAATACAAAATATCACTCCTACAGGAGTTGCGTTTGCAAAATCTGGAATGTGTATCATTAGTTAGCGTTATTAAGTTGAGTATTTTTAATTGCCATTTCTAAAGGCATCACTAATTTGTCTTTTCCAAAAATGAAATCTTCTCTGTCATAATTAGCAGGAACTAACACTTTTGATGTTGTCAAATAGATCGCATCTTTCGGGCATGCTTCTTCACACAATCCGCAGAAAATACAACGCAGCATGTTAATCTCATAGATTTCAGCATACTTTTCTTCTCTGTATAAATGTTTTTCGTCTGGTTTGCGTTCTGCAGCTTTCATTGTAATGGCTTCTGCAGGACAAGACAAAGCACATAATCCGCAGGCAGTACAGTTTTCACGGCCTTGCTCATCACGTTTCAGCATGTGCTGACCACGGTAAACAGGGCTCATTTCACGAACCTGCTCTGGATAGTGAATGGTAATTTTTTTTCTAAAAAGGTGTTTAAGCGTAATTGCCAAACCTTTTACAATCGCCACAAGATACAATCGCTCAATAAAAGTCATCTCCTTGTTAGAGACCACCTTTTTTCTACCCGATAATGATATAGTTTCTATTGACATTTTTACTATTATAGTTTATGATTCAAAATTTGATGAATCAATTTCAAATCTATTTTGTTTTTATTTTCTCTGAATTACAGTTCTTAGAATCCTAAAGCTGCTGCGATATCGTGTCTTAAGATAACAGCACCTGTAATCATGATATTAATAATCGAAAGCGGAATTAAAATTCTCCAGCCCAAGTTCATTAACTGGTCATATCTAAATCTTGGAATCGTCCAGCGAACCCACATGTAAAAGAATATGAAGAAACATATTTTTACAAACAATACTGCAATTCCTAATAAGTTAGCGGTATTTACACCAACGTTATTTACCATCCATTCCATTCCAGGATAATTGTATCCACCAAAAAATAAAACAGAGATAATAGTAGAAGAGATAAACATACTTGCGTATTCAGCAAATAAATAGAATCCCATTTTCATTGATGAATATTCCGTATGATAACCTCCAATTAATTCGTTTTCACATTCTGCTAAGTCAAAAGGTGTTCTGTTAGTTTCTGCGAAAGAACAAATTAAGAAGATTAAGAATGATAATGGCTGATAGAAAACATTCCAGTTCATTCCTTGCTGCTGTAATGAGATTTCTTTTAAGCTCATTGTTCCAGTCATCATCAATAATGCGATCATTGACAATCCCATTGCAATTTCATAAGAAACCATCTGCGATGCGGCACGAACAGCTCCCATTAATGAGAATTTGTTGTTAGAAGCCCATCCACCAATCATGATTCCGTAAACTCCAACAGAAAGAACTCCAAAAATGTATAATAAAGCAATATTAACATCTGTTGCCTGAAGAATTATGTCTTTTCCAAAAAGATGTAATCTGTCTCCCCACGGAATTACAGCACTTGTCATTAAAGCTGTACTCATGGCAATAGCCGGACCTACAACGAATAAAAATCTATTTGGTGTATTTGGAAAAAATTCTTCTTTAGAAAATAATTTCATACCATCAGCAAGCGGTTGTAATAAACCTCCCCATCCGGCACGGTTTGGACCAACACGATCCTGAAGGAAAGCAGCAACTTTACGTTCTGCCCAAGTAGAATACATTGCCATAATCATTGTTACCGCAAAAACGACAACAATAACAACACTCTTTTCTATAATAAATGCACTTTCCATTTCTTACTATTTTTTATCTTTATCAGTTAATGGAATTGCTGCCATACTAATTTTTTTACGGTCAATATCACGGCCTAAAAGAATGTTCTTTTCAGTATCGATAGTTACTTTCTCTAGTTTTTGAGTGTAATTGTTTTGGTTGATTACAGAATCTTTTTCAAATTCTCTAGGACCTTCAATAACCCAGTCATTCACATTTTTGTGATCAAAACGACAGCTGTTGCAGATGAATTCTTCTACTTCATGATACTCGTCTTTACGACCAGTTACACGCTGAATTTCACCACCAAACATCCAAACAGTAGTTTTACCGCAACATCCTGGAGTTGTACATTCTCTGTGTGCGTTATAAGGTTTGTTAAACCAAACTCTTGATTTAAAACGGAAAGTTTTATCTGTTAAAGCTCCTACCGGACAAACGTCAATCATGTTTCCAGAAAACTCATTGTCGATTGCTTTAGAAATTCCGGTAGAAATATTAGCGTGGTCACCACGGTCTAATACTCCGTGAACTCGGTTGTCTGTTAATTGATCTGCAACTTGTACACATCTTTGGCATAAAATACAACGGTTCATATGCAGTTGAATATTTGGACCAATATCTTCTGGTTCAAATGTTCTTTTTTCTTCAATATAACGTGATTTTGGGTTTCCGTGTTCAAAACTTAAATTTTGAAGATCACATTCACCAGCCTGATCACAGATAGGGCAGTCTAATGGGTGGTTGATTAATAAAAATTCTGTTACAGATTTACGGGCTTCCATAACTCTGGCAGAAGATTTACTGTTAACTTCCATACCGTCCATACATCCTGTTACACAAGATGCCATTAGTTTTGGCATTGGTCTTGGGTCAGCTTCGCTTCCTTTCGAAACTTCGACTAAACAACAACGGCATTTTCCGCCGCTGCCTTTTAATTTTGAGTAATAGCACATGGCTGGAGGAACCAAATCTCCGCCAATCATACGTGCAGCCTGAAGGATTGTTGTTCCTGGCTCTACGTCTATACTTTGACCGTCTATCGTTACTTTCATCTCTATATGATTTGAATGTTGAAAGTCGAAATATTGAAAAGAATTGCTGTCCTTTTTAACATTATGAACTTTATAACTTTCTGCTTTTTATTATTATACGATTACTTTACCGCCAACTAAATGCTTAACTTGTGAAAAAGGTTCAGCAACAAAGTGATCTCTGTTTTTAATTTTTTCAGGGAAACGAACGTGATATTCAAATTCATCTCTAAAGTGACGTATTGCTGCAGCCACAGGCCAAGAAGCGGCGTCACCTAGCGGACAAATTGTGTTTCCTTCAATTTTACTTTGAATGCTCCACAATAATTCGATATCTTCTTCACGACCTTGGCCGTTTTCGATTCTCCATAAGATTTTTTCTAACCATCCTGTTCCTTCACGACATGGTGTACATTGTCCGCAAGATTCGTGGTGGTAAAAACGAGCAAAGTTCCAAGTGTTTCTTACAACACAAGCCGTATCGTTGTAAACTATAAATCCTCCAGAACCTAACATAGATCCGGTTGCAAAACCACCGTCACTAAGAGATTCGTAAGTCATTAAACGATCTTCACCATTTGCTGTTTTGAAAATCAATTCAGCTGGTAAAATTGGCACAGAAGAACCTCCTGGTACAAATGCTTTCAAAGGTCGGCTTGAAGACATTCCTCCTAAATACTCATCAGAATTCATGAATTCGTCTACACTTAAACCTAATTCAATTTCGTAAACACCAGGATTTTTAATGTGTCCAGAAGCAGAAATTAATTTAGTTCCCGTAGAACGTCCAATACCAATTTTAGCATAATCATCACCAGAATTGTTTACAATCCAAGGCACCGTTGCAATAGTTTCTACATTGTTAACTACTGTTGGGTTTGCCCAAAGACCAGAAACTGCAGGGAAAGGCGGTTTAATACGAGGATTTCCTCTTTTTCCTTCTAATGATTCAATTAATGCTGTTTCTTCTCCACAGATATATGCTCCAGCTCCACAGTGTACGTGAAGTTCTAAATCATAACCTGATCCTAATATATTTTTTCCTAACCATCCCGCAGCTTTTGCTTCGGCGATTGCTCTTTCTAAAATTTTGAAAACCCACATATATTCTCCACGAATGTAGATATACGAAAGGTTAGCGCCTAGAGCGTAGCTGGAAGTAATCATTCCTTCGATCAATAAGTGAGGAATATATTCCATCAAAAATCGGTCTTTGAATGTTCCCGGCTCAGATTCGTCGGCATTACAAACTAAGTGTCTTGGTCTTCCTGATTTTTTGTCAATAAAGCTCCATTTCATTCCAGCAGGGAAACCTGC
The DNA here is from genome assembly GCF_039539785.1 of Flavobacterium ginsengiterrae. Lineage (NCBI taxonomy): Bacteria > Pseudomonadati > Bacteroidota > Flavobacteriia > Flavobacteriales > Flavobacteriaceae > Flavobacterium > Flavobacterium ginsengiterrae. The sequence continues at coordinate 856,035 of NZ_BAABDU010000003.1, forward strand.
ACCACCACGTCCGCGAAGACCTGATTTTTTTACTTCTTCAGTAACTTCGTCCGGAGTTAGTGTTTTTAAAGCTTTTTCTACAGATGCATAACCGCCGTTTTGACGATATACTTCGTAGGTTTTAATTCCAGGAATATTGATTTTATCTAATAATATTTTTTGTGACATCTTATTTATCGTGTAATATTATTTTATCATCTCTACAATCAGCAATAATCTGATCGATTTTCTCTTCTGTCAATTTCTCTTTGTAGAAATCACCTAACTGCATCATCGGAGCGTATCCGCAGGCGCCTAAACATTCTACACCAGCAATGGTAAACATTCCGTCTGGAGTTGTTTCACCCATTTTAATGCCTAATTTTTCAGAAGTATAATCCATTATATTTTCGGCACCATTTAAACAACAACAAGACGTCTGGCAAAACTCAAACATATATTTCCCAATAGGCTTTTGGTTGAACATGGTATAAAAAGTTACCACTTCATAAACCTCAATTGGTTTTATCTGAAGAATCTCAGCAACTTTGTCCTGCAGTTCAATGCTGAGCCAGTTGTTGTGCGCATCCTGTACTTCGTGCAGAACAGGCAGTAAAGCTGATTTTTGTTTGCCTTCCGGATAATGACTGATTAATTCATTGATACGAGCGATCAATGCCTCAGTCATGTTTATTTCTTGTTTGTAATGTTTACGTTCCATTTTTTATTTTAGATTTTAGATTTTAGATTTTAGATTTTTTAAATCTTTGTCCTCATCTATATTCTTCAATCCTTAATTCTAAGTTTTAGATTCTTCAATCTTTATTTGTGGAGAGATTTATAAATCTAAATTCTAAAATCTGCAAAGCAATCTAAAATCTAAATTCTAAAATCTACAATTTTTACGCGTCTAATTCTCCCGCAATTACATTTAAACTTGATAAAATAATAATTGCATCAGAAAGTAATGCTCCTTTAATCATTTCAGGGAATGCCTGATAGTAAATAAAACAAGGTCTTCTGAAATGTAATCTGTATGGAGTTCTGCTTCCGTCTGTGCTTAAATAGAAACCAAGTTCTCCGTTTCCTCCTTCAACTGCATGGTAAATCTCTGAAACCGGAACCGGAACTTCACCCATAACAATTTTAAAGTGGTAGATTAAAGATTCCATTGAGTTATATACATCTTCTTTTGGAGGAAGGTAATAATCAGGAACTTCTGCATGATATTCGTTTCCTTCCGGCATTTTTTCTAATGCCTGACGAATAATGCTTAAACTTTCCCAAACTTCGGCATTACGAACACAGAAACGATCGTAAGTATCTCCTGATTTTCCAACTGGAACAATAAAATCGAAATCTTCGTAAGATGAGTAAGGATGTGCCACACGAACGTCGTAATCAACTCCGGCCGCACGTAAGTTTGGTCCTGTAAATCCGTAAGCCATTGCTTTTTCGGCAGTGATTCCACCTACGTTTACAGTTCTGTCAAGGAAAATTCTGTTTCTTTCGAATAAGTTTTCGAATTCTTTCCAAGCTGGTGGGAATTCTTCAAGGAATTTGTCTAGTTTTCTAAAAGCTTCTGGAGACCAGTCTCTTTCAAAACCACCAATTCTTCCCATATTTGTAGTTAAACGAGCTCCACAAATTTCTTCGTAGATTTCGTAAATTTTTTCTCTAAATTGAAAAACGTATAAGAAACCAGTATACGCACCTGTATCTACCCCTAAGATTGAGTTACAGATAATGTGGTCTGTAATACGAGCCAGCTCCATTACGATAACTCTTAAATATTGCGCTCTTTTTGGAACTTCAATACCTAATAGTTTTTCTAATGTCATCCACCATCCCATATTATTGATAGGAGATGAACAATAGTTCATACGGTCTGTAAGAGGTGTAATTTGATAGAAGGGACGATTTTCGGCGATTTTTTCAAAAGCTCTGTGAATGTAACCAATAGTTGGTTCAGCTTCTAAAATTCTTTCACCATCCATCAATAAGATATTTTGGAAAATACCGTGAGTAGCAGGGTGAGTTGGACCTAAATTAAGAACCGAAAGCTCGCTTCCGTCTTCATTGTGTCGCTCCTTAATTATTTTAGCATAACGATGCTCTGGTGGTAGTAATAGTTCTGACATTTTATAATGTTGAATTATTTAGCAATTTGATACTGTTCTTCCGAAGAATCTGTCGTCTTTGTCAGTTCTTCCGCTGTCTTCCATTGGGAATTCTTTTCTCATTGGGAAAGACACCATTTCATCCATATTTAAAATACGTTTCAATTGTGGGTGACCGATAAAATCGATTCCGTAGAAATCGTATGTCTCTCTTTCCATCCAGTTTGAACTCAAGAAAATATTTGAAATAGTTTTAATTTCAGGTTTTTCTCCGTTTAGATAAACTTTGATTCTGATACGTTTGTTTTCAAACCAGTTATGTAAGTGGTAAACAACTGCAAACTGACGTTCTGATTCATTGTCTGGGTAATGAATACCGCATAAATCTGTTAAAAAGTGAAATTGCAGTTCAGGATCATTTTTTAAGAATAGAATTAATGCTGTAATTTTATCAGCAGAAGCTTCTAAAGTAAAAATATCTCTTTCTTCGTGAAAGTTGAAAACATCATTATTAAATGTCTCCGTAAGTTTATTTTGAATCTGGGTATTTTCTAAAGCCATCTTATGAAATATTATAGGAAGCTAATAATTCCTGGTATTCTGGTGAGCTTCTGCGTCTAACAGATTCGCTTTTTACCAACTCTTGTAATCTCATTACTCCATCAACAATTTGTTCTGGTCTAGGAGGGCATCCAGGAACGTAAACGTCTACCGGAATAACTTTATCAATTCCCTGAAGAACTGAGTAAGTGTCGAAAACACCACCTGAAGAAGCACAGGCTCCTACAGCAATTACCCAGCGTGGTTCAGACATTTGTTCGTAAACTTGTCTTAAAATCGGCGCCATTTTTTTAGAAATAGTTCCCATTACAAGTAACATATCTGCCTGACGAGGAGAGAAACTTACACGCTCAGAACCAAATCGTGCTAAATCGTAATGTGCCGCCATTGTTGCCATAAACTCAATTCCGCAGCAAGAAGTTGCAAATGGTAAAGGCCAAAGAGAATTCGCGCGTGCCAAACCTACTACATCATTTAGTTTTGTAGCGAAGAAACCTTCGCCAGTAAGACCTTCTGGAGGAGACACCATATTTACTTTTGAATCGCTCATTTTTATTTTAGATTTCTGATTTTAGATTTTAGATTTTTGAAATCGTAAAAAGTAAAATCAATTTTTTAAATCAGTTTAATTTTAATTTCAAGTTTTAAATCGCAGCAATTAGATAAATCTAAAATTAACAATCTAAAATCTAAAATTTCTTATTCCCACTCTAATGCTTTCTTTTTGATAATGTAAAAGAATCCAACTAAAAGCAATGACATAAAAACAATCATCTTTAACATTCCTTCTACGCCAAGATCTTTAAAGTTTATTGCCCAAGGGTAAAGGAAAATAACCTCTACATCAAAAAGCACAAACAAGATCGCTACAAGGAAATATTTTACAGAAAAAGGAATACGGGCATTACCAACAGATTCGATACCGCACTCAAAGTTTTTATCTTTAACTTCTGAGTTTCTTTTTGGGCCTAATTTTCCAGAAATAATGATTGTTCCTACCACAAAACCAACAGCCAGAATAAGCTGCATTAAGATAGGAATGTAACTGTATTGATCAGATTGCATAAGCTTAACTTTTTTACTTAAAGAATAAGCCACAAAGATAACTTTCAACGACGTAAATACAAACTAAAGGGGGAGATAAGTAGTAGATGAAACCGTGTTTATATGTAATTTTTATTGATTATAAATAACATTCGGTTTTTTTAATATTTTTTTAAGAAATGGGCAAAAAAAAACGTCTCGAAATTAATCGAAACGTTTTTAAAACCATTCAGAGGCAAAAAAAATAAATTGCTATATTTTTCTTAGATTACTGCTACTTTAGCAGCAACTTTCCCTTTTCTTCCTTCTTCTTCTTCATAGCTTACACGGTCACCTTCGCGTAATTCTTCCGCGTTAATTCCTGAAGCGTGAACGAAGATGTCCTTTCCTGTTTCTTCGTCTGTAATGAATCCATAACCTTTAGATTCATTGAAAAATTTTACTGTACCTGTACGCATTGTAATTGTAATAATAATTTATAATGAAACAAATGTAATATTTAAATTCATACAAAAGACATATACCTGTTAAAATTTTGTAAAAATTATTGATTTACAGTGTTTTTACGTGGTTTATTGCGTCAATTTGTTTATAAAACACCAATATTTGAGAATCATTAATTGTAAGAATATAAAAAAGAGCCAGTTGTAAGAATTTGATAAATCAAAAAAAACTGTTTTAGGATTATTTTTACAGATTTCAATAAAATAAAAAAGCAGCTGAAAGATATCAGCTGCTTTTTTAATATTTCAATTCTATGAATTATATAGAGTCAACTTTAATATGTAATTCTTTTAATTGTGCGTCATCAATTGCTGCCGGAGCATCAATCATAACATCACGTCCAGAATTATTTTTAGGGAAAGCAATAAAATCTCTAATTGTTTCCTGTCCGCCAAGAATTGCAACAAGTCTGTCAAGACCAAAAGCAAGACCTCCGTGTGGCGGCGCTCCAAATTGGAAAGCATCCATTAAGAAACCAAATTGTGCTTTTGCTTCTTCTTCGGTAAATCCTAAATATTTAAACATTAACTGTTGTGTAGCCTTGTCATGAATACGAATAGATCCACCGCCAATTTCGTTTCCGTTTAAAACCATATCGTATGCATTGGCACGAACTTTTCCTGGTTCTGTTTCTAACAAAGCCATATCTTCTGGTTTTGGAGAAGTAAATGGGTGGTGCATAGCGTGGTAACGACCGCTTTCTTCGTCAAGTTCTAGTAAAGGGAAATCTACAACCCAAAGAGGTGCAAATTCCTCAGGATTACGTAATCCTAAACGAGTAGCTAATTCCATACGTAAAGCAGAAAGCTGCGCACGAGTTTTGTTTGCCGGACCAGAAAGTACAAAAATCATATCGCCAGGATTTGCTTCTGTAGCTTTTGCCCATTTTGCCAAATCGTCGTTGTCATAGAATTTATCTACAGATGATTTGTATGTTCCGTCTTCGTTGCATTTTACGTAAACCATTCCAGATGCACCAACCTGAGGACGTTTAACCCAGTCAATCAATCCGTCGATTTCTTTACGAGTGTAATTTCCAGCTCCGGGAACAGCGATTCCCACAACTAATTCTGCTGCATTAAATACAGGAAATTCTTTGTGTTGTGCAAATTCGTTTAATTCTCCAAACTTCATTCCGAAACGAATGTCCGGTTTGTCATTTCCGTATGTTTTCATAGCATAGTCGTAAGTAATTCTTGGGAATTTCTCTACTTCAATGCCTTTAATTTCTTTTAGTAAATGTCTTGTCAATCCTTCAAAAACATTTAAAATATCTTCTTGCTCAACAAATGCCATTTCGCAGTCAATTTGAGTAAACTCAGGCTGACGGTCTGCACGTAAATCTTCGTCACGGAAACATTTCACGATTTGGAAATATTTATCCATACCTCCAACCATCAAAAGCTGTTTGAAAGTCTGCGGAGATTGTGGTAAAGCATAAAACTGTCCTTCGTTCATACGGCTTGGCACGACGAAATCTCTCGCTCCTTCTGGAGTAGATTTAATTAAATAAGGAGTTTCAACTTCGCAGAAATCTAAATCAGAAAGATATTTACGCACTTCCATTGCCACTTTGTGACGGAATAATAAACTGTTTTTTACCGGATTTCTACGAATGTCCAGGTAACGGTATTTCATTCTGATATCTTCTCCGCCGTCAGTTTCGTCTTCAATTGTAAATGGAGGAGTAAGAGCAGTGTTTAAAATTGTTAATTCAGAAACTAAAATTTCGATTTCACCCGTTGGAATATTTTTGTTTTTAGCTTCACGCTCAATAACAGTTCCTTTTACCTGAATTACAAATTCTCTTCCTAGAGTTTTAGCCAATTCAAAAACGGTTTTATCGGTACGGCTTTCGTCGAAAATAAGTTGTGTAATTCCATAACGGTCGCGTAAATCGACCCAATTCATAAATCCTTTATCACGTGATTTTTGAACCCAGCCCGCAAGTGTAACTTCGGTATTAATATTTGAAGCGTTTAATTCGCCGCAATTATGACTTCTATACATAATCTCAATTTTAGACTGCAAAAGTAAATACAAAATTCAAGATAATATAGTAAAGTGATAAACTTGATGTATATAATTTTAAATATTTTGTTAATTCTGAAATTTCAAAGCCGTTATTTCTTTAGATTTGAATCACTAAAAACAAACTTTAATAGTATGAAAAAACTTTTTGTTACGGGTCTGTTGATTTTTAGCGCCTTGAATGTTATAGGTCAAGCCAAAAATCAAATAAAATTTACAGCTAAAATTGAGAATAGAAACAGCGATACTTTAGTAATTAAAGGAAGAAATAATTTTAAGCAAGTAATTCCAATTGATAAAAACGGAGTTTTTGCAGCTTCATTTGAAGCTCCAAAAGGATTTTATATGTTTTCTGATGGTGTAGAATCTTCTAATATTTATTTAAAACCAGATTCTGAAATTAACTTAACAATGAACGCCAAAGAATTTGACGAAACTATTGTTTATAAGGGTAAAGGTGTAAATGAAAGCAACTTTTTGGCGCAGCAGGCCTTAAAAGATGAAAAGTTCCAAAATGAAGCTTTTGCTAAAGAATCTGCCGAGTTTGCGACGCTTTTAGAAACAAAGAAAAAAACAGATTTAGAAAGCCTTGAAAAAGGAGATTATGATCCAGAATTTAAAACGGGTCTAAAAATGAGTTTCGAAAGTTTTAACCAATATGCGGCTCAGGAATATGAAAGAACTTCAAAAGCCAGAAAAATGATTGGAAAAGCTTCGCCTCAATTTGATTACGAAAATTTTAAAGGAGGAAAAACAAAGCTTTCTGATTTAAAAGGAAAATATATTTATATTGATCTTTGGGCAACGTGGTGCGCACCTTGCAGAGCTGAAATTCCTTATTTACAAAAGATTGAAGAAAAATATCACGGAAAAAATATTGAGTTTGTGAGTATTTCTATTGATAAAGCAAAGGATAATGCTAAATGGAAAAAATTTGTAACCGATAAAAATCTTGGCGGTGTTCAGTTGTTTGCAGATAAAGACTGGGAATCAGAATTTGTTGTTAATTACGGCGTTACCGGAATTCCTAGATTTATTTTAATTGACCCGAAAGGAAATATTTTAAATTCTGATGCGGAAAGACCTTCTTCGCCAGAGCTCCAAAAGCAATTAGATACATTATTGAATTAAATTATTTACGAAAATTGAAAACGATATCGTAGATTGTATTTTTTATCAAAATATCAGTAAAACCAGTGCCTGAGCGCTGGTTTTTTTGTTTTAGGAAAATTTCCAATGTTAAGTTTTTACTCAATGTTACCAAATTGTTAAGCAAAAGTTTTTTTAATGTAAACAATTAACTATATTTGATAATGATTTCTTAACATTAATACCTAAAGATATGAAAAAGAGTGTAATTTTAGCAGCGGTATTGTTCTCTGGAATATTAGCTGCACAAGAAGTAAAACCTGAATTAGAAGCTGTTGGAAACAAAGTAAAAGCTACTTATTATTATGAAAATGGAAATGTACAGCAGGAAGGCTTTTTTAAGGATGGTAAATTAGATGGTGTTTGGGTATCTTATGACGAAAAAGGAAATAAAAAAGCTGTTGGAGAATACACAAACGGAATTAAAACCGGAAATTGGATTTATTTTAATGAAAAGAATTTAAGTGAAGTTGCTTATGTTGACAATAAAGTTGCTTCAGTTAAAAGTTTACAGAAAAATGCTTTAGCAAACAGAAACTAACTAAGTTTCGACAATTATAAAAAAACCGTCCCAATACTTTGGGGCGGTTTTTTTTATTTCTTCTTTTTAGATTTATTTCTTCTTCCAAACCAAATTATAAAACCGGTTACGGGAAGTGCAGACGCTAGAAGACTAACTGTAAAAGCAATAACTTTTCCGGGTAAATCTAAAACTTGTCCTGTATGAATGCCGTAATTCATTTCGACAACCTGCAGTCCTAATGATTTTTCATCAAAAGTCTGGCTCTCGATTAATTTTCCGTCATAAGGATGAAAGTAATAATTACTCTGCTGATCAAATCGAAGTGTATGCGGATAAGCACCTGTGCTTACAATGTCGCCTTTTTGCTGCGGTATCATTACAAAAAACATTTCGGCTTTTGGCTGTAGTTTCATGGTTTGCACAAAAGCTTTGTCAACTGCGGTAATTGAGTTTGTTTTAAATGTTGTAGTGTCGATTACGGGTGTTTTTGTTTCGGCAGCTTTATCTCCTCCAAAATTAAAAGTCTTGTAAATGCCGTCGCCAACCCATTCATATGTAAAAGTTAAACCCGTTATTGCCAGAATAATTGCAATTAAAGCAATATAAAATCCAGAGGTGTTGTGCCAGTCATAATTTACGCGACGCCATTTAGCATTCCACTTAATGGTAAAACTTCTTTTAATATCACTTTTACGCTTTGGCCACCATTGAATAATTCCTGAAATCAGAAGCAGAATAAAGATTATGGTTGCCCCGCCAATAATATGTTTTCCTATATAATCAGGAAGGAGTAAATACAAATGAATGTATTCGACTATAATGAAAAAATCAGTTTCGGGATTTTCGGTTTTTAGATATTGTCCGGAATATGGATTAAAGTATAGGTATAAATTTTCGGTGTCTGAATACGTATAAACAATTGCCGAACGTTTTTTGCCATAATAAGCAACCATGCTGACTTTGTTCTTTGGAACAATTTCTTTTGCTTTTTCTTCTAATACAGATGGCGGAAGAAAAGCTTTATTTTGAGGTTCGACCAAACGCCATTCTTTGCGGGTAATGTCTTTTATTTCGTCGTGAAAACAAAATATACATCCGGTAATACACACAATAAAAACAATAAGCCCGGAAATTAATCCGAGCCATTTATGCAGGAAACGTATTTTTGTTTTGAAGCTCATTCTTGATAAAAAGCGTAAAAGTATACGCAAAATCAATAGAGGGCAAATTATTTAAGCTAATTTTTAAGAAACCGCTTTTTTAGGTTTTAAATGATAAGCCGTATAAAGTGATATTGATGCCAGGAAAATCCAGAATACATCAATAAAGAAAATCTGAATTTTGTTGTGCATAAAAGAGGTCCAAAACCAATCTCCGGAAACAATTCCGTTTGTAATTGGAATTAGAAAACCTAAAATACTTCCAGAAATCAAACAGAATTTATTGGTAAAACCATCATTTTTTTTAATGATAAAAAATATCGTCAGCAAAAGCCATCCGCCAAAATAAAGGGCAAACAAATTCGATTTACTTAAAGGATAGAATATTTTTGAGCCAATAAAAGCAAGTGCTGTAATGGGATACATACTCAAACAAATAGCCAGATAAATACGAACAACAGCAGCGTTGAAACGTCTTTTCTTTTCAGGCAGATTATTTTTTTGTCTTGCCACAAGCCAAATCATAACTCCGGAAATAATAACAAAACAAGTAATTATTCCTAAAACGAAACTTACGATTTTTAGAGCATAACCACCGTAATCTCCAAAATGAATTCTGTATAGAACATTTTTTACAACATCCAGATATCCATTTTGAGTTACCGGATTTTTGCGTGCAATTTCTTTTCCGTCAGCAACACGATAAACAACTTTTCCAATTCCGGTAAATCTTTGATGACTTGGCAGTTCGCCTTCAATTAAAAGGTGCATATTTATATCGCCATAATTTTGAATAATAACACGCGTGATTTCGAAATCAGACCAGTTGCTTTTTGCTTTATTTACCAACTGATTTACATCAAATGGATCAGCCAGTTTTTTATATTCAAATTTATAATCGGTATCATTATATTCTAATTCTTTGTAAAGTTTATCCTGATCGCCTTTGTATAACGCCATAACCGCTGGAGCTACAATTAAAAGTTTAATCATGAAAAATGCTCCGGTTACTGCATAAACAAACTGAAAAGGAAGTCCAATCATTCCTAACGCAGTGTGTGCATCTGTCCATAACGTTTTTAATTTTTCCTTCGGGCGGAAAACATAAAAGTTAGAAACGATTTTTTTCCAATGCAATAAAAGCCCTGTAATGATAGCAAACAGGAAAAATAAAGCTGTAAATCCGGAAAGGTAATATCCGGCAGGATAAGGAATTTGTGCTAAAAAGTGCAGACGGTATAAAAGTTCACCTAAAGAATAGGATTCTTCATAGGTGTAAGATTTAAAATTTTTATTGTCAAGGTAAAAAAAAGATCCTTCTTTTTGTTTTTTTGGAGCCAAAGTATCTCTGGAACCTTCCATGTAAACGGCAACTCTGTTTTCGACAGATGGTTTTGATATGGTTATGTTTCTTCCGTGTAAAACGTATTTTTTGTCAAGATTTTCTAAAGCTGCATTGTAGTCTAATTGAATTTCTCTTGTAACGGCAGTAGATTCACTTCTTTCCCAATTGATAATTTCATCTCTAAAAAAAGAAAAGGATCCAGCAAAGAAAATCACAAAAAGGACAACGCTGATAACTATACCGCTGACAGTATGTGTATGAAAATAAATATTGTAATGACGGTTATTCATAAGTATTACGCGGTAGGATTATAGTTTTGACCAAGATAAATAAGAAGTGAAAAAAACAGAGTCAGCAAAATATAGATACCCCAGACTTTCCATCCGCTTTTTGCCAGAAATGCAAGAATCATTAAAACCACCCACAAAATAAATCCCGTAAAAGCAGTCGTTATTAATACTTCCGGGCGGCTAAACCATGAAGCTAAAGCTAAATGAAAAGAGACAGAAACGAAGTAACCGCCTAAAATAGCTGCAGTAATCTTGGAAAAACGAGGCCAGAAAGATGGATTTAAATATTTTGGATTTGCCGGCATTGGTCAAATATGATTTAGTTATAATAAAATTCTAATAAGGCAGTAATTACAAAAAGTGCCAGAAGTGCTTTATTGCTTACTTTTTTTAATGGCATAAGAATGATTATTAAACTTCCAATTGTCATTAGCTGAATAAAAAACATCAAGGTGCCTGAACCTAAAGATTGTGTAGAAAGCCACATAGCATAGGCTGTTAAAAGCAAAATTAATCCGGTAATTTTGGTTTGTTTTGGATTTTGTTTCATCCATTTTTCAAAACCTAAATCATACGATAAAACCGCTCTTTTTGAAGTATAATATAAGGTGTAAAAAGCTAAAAAGACGATAAGGCTGGCAATTGTAATCATAATTTTAGAATTTAGAAGCTTGTTGTTTGGAATTATTTTAGATAGTGCAAATGTATACTTTGAACTCAAACAAAACAAGTTGTTCTTATTTATTCTAAATAAATAATTTAAAAAAATCAGCAGATATTTTTTTTAAAACCAGAATGGTAAATATTTTCTTAGTTTTAAAAATAAAAAAACCTGTCCAAATAAATGAACAGGTTTGTGTATGTATAGAAAATTATTTTGATTACAATTCTAAAGCACGTTTAGCATCGCCATTCATTAATAATTCAACTGGGTTTTCTAAAGCTTCTTTAACAGCCACTAAGAAACCAACAGACTCACGTCCGTCAATGATTCTGTGGTCATAAGAAAGAGCAACGTACATCATTGGGTGAATTTCAACTTTTCCGTTTACTGCAATAGGACGCTCGATGATGTTGTGCATTCCTAAGATTCCAGATTGTGGAGGGTTGATAATTGGAGTAGATAACATACTTCCAAAAACACCACCGTTAGTGATTGTGAAAGTTCCTCCAGTCATATCGTCAACTGTAATTTGACCGTCACGAGCTCTTAAAGCCAATCTTTTGATTTCAGCTTCAATTCCACGGAAAGTTAACAATTCAGCATTACGAACAACAGGAACCATCAAACCTTTTGGTCCAGAAACTGCGATAGAGATATCAGCAAAATCGTAAGCGATTTTGTAATCACCATCCATCATAGAGTTAACATCTGGATATAATTGTAAAGCTCTTGTAACTGCTTTTGTAAAGAATGACATAAATCCTAAACCTAATCCGCCATGTTTTGCTTTGAAAGCATCTTTGTATTCGTTACGGATTTGGTTGATTGGCGTCATGTTTACTTCGTTGAAAGTAGTCAACATCGCTGTTTCGTTTTTAGCAGAAACTAATCTTTCAGCTACTTTACGACGTAACATAGATAATTTAGTACGCTCAGTTCCACGGCTTCCACCAGTTGGAGTTCCCATAGACGGTACTGCATTTACAGCATCATCTTTAGTAATTCTACCACCTTTACCAGTTCCAGAAACTGATGCAGGAGCAATATTTTTCTCGTCTAAAATTTTTCTTGCTGCTGGAGATGGAGTTCCTGCTGCATAACTTGTAGCTGCCGGAGCTGCTTTTGGTGCTTCAGTTTTCGGTGCTTCTGCCTTTGGAGCCTCCGCTTTTGGCGCTTCTGCTTTAGGAGCTTCAGCTGCTGGAGCAGATCCTCCTGCTGGTTTAGCAGCATCTGTATCGATTAAACAAACTACAGCGCCTACTGCTACTGTATCGCCTTCTTCAGCTTTTAGTGTAATTACACCGCTCATTTCAGCAGGCAATTCAAGAGTAGCTTTATCTGAATCAACTTCAGCAATAGCCTGATCTTTTTCTACATAATCACCGTCTTTTACTAACCAAGTTGCAATTTCAACTTCTTTTATTGATTCCCCTGGTGATGGGACTTTCATTTCTAAAATCATCTTGTTTTTGTTTAAGGTTTTTATGGTTTCAATCCCGATAGCTATCGGGATTGAAACTTGAAACATATTTTTAATTATCTAAATAAATTTTTATCGAATACCATTCTAATAGCATCAGCATGACGGCGTTTTGCACGTGTATAACTTCCTGATGCTGGAGCAGAATATGCTTTTAACGAAGCTAATCTCCATTTGATGAAATCAAAGTTCATTAACATAAAGCTGTAAGCTCCCATGTTTTTAGGCTCTTCTTGCGCCCAAACATAATCATCTGCATTTGGATATTTTGCAATGATTTCTTTGATTTGTTCTGCTGGGAAAGGGAATAATTGCTCGATACGAACAACTGCAACATCATTTCTTCCGTTGTTTTCTCTTTCAGCAACAATATCGTAATAGAATTTACCTGTACAGAAAACTAAAGTTTTAACTTTCTTTTTATCTACAGTATTGTCGTCAATTGTTTCTTGGAAACTTCCTGTTGCGATTTCTTCAACTGTTGATACACATCTTGGATCACGCAATAAACTTTTTGGAGAGAAAACTACCAAAGGTTTACGGAAATTCGTTTTCATTTGTCTTCTCAATAAGTGGAAGAAGTTTGCCGGCGTTGTACAATCTGCAACATACATATTATGTCTTGCGCAAAGTTGTAAGTAACGCTCCATTCTTGCAGAAGAGTGCTCAGCACCTTGACCTTCATATCCATGAGGCAATAACATCACGATACCATTTTGGTTGTTCCATTTATCTTCTCCACAAGAAATATACTGGTCAATCATAATTTGAGCTCCGTTAGAGAAATCTCCAAATTGTGCTTCCCAGATTGTCAAGGCTTTTGGATTTGCTAAAGCATATCCGTAATCAAAACCTAGAACACCATATTCAGATAAAAGAGAGTTGAATACTCCAAATTTACCTTTTTTGTTTTCGATTGCGTCTAATAAAATTACTTCTTCTTCAGAATCTTCAACTTTTACAACTGCATGACGGTGAGAGAAAGTTCCTCTTTCTACGTCCTGACCAGAAATACGAACATCAAATCCTTCTGTTAAAAGTGAGCCGTAAGCCAGAGCTTCTGCAGTTCCCCAATCAACAGTATTGTTATCATAACCTGCTTTTCTGTCAGATACAATTTTAGTGATTTTGTTGATGAATTTTTTGTCTTCTGGTAAAGTTGAGATTGTATTGATGATAGAATCCAATCCTTTTTTGTCAAAAGTTGTATCTACTTTTTGAAGCATTTGTGTATCAGTAACCTGAACAAATCCTTCCCATTCGTTTTTCATGAATGGAGTAATGATAGTCAAATCTTTTTTACGAGAAGCTTCTAAGTTTTCTTCAAGTCTAGATTTGTATTCTTTTTCTAAACCGTTAACATAAGAAGCATCGATTACGCCGTCAGAAAGTAATTTCTCAGCATAAATGTCTCTTGGGTTTTTGTGTTTAGCAATGATTTTATATAAAACTGGCTGCGTAAAACGAGGTTCGTCACCTTCGTTGTGTCCGTATTTTCTATATCCTAAAAGGTCAATAAATACGTCACGTCCAAATTGCATTCTGTAATCTAATGCAAAAGATACAGCATGTACAACAGCTTCAGCATCATCAGCATTTACGTGTAATACTGGTGAAAGCGTCACTTTTGCAACGTCTGTACAATATGTAGAAGAACGAGCATCCAAATAGTTTGTTGTAAATCCAACCTGGTTGTTGATTACAATGTGGATAGTTCCTCCAGTTTTGTAACCGTCAAGCTGTGCCATCTGAATGATTTCGTAAAGAATACCTTGTCCTGCAATTGCAGCATCACCGTGAACAGCGATTGGTAAAACTTTAGAGAAATCGTCAGCATAATATTTATCTTGTTTTGCTCTGGTAATACCTTCAATAACAGCTCCAACAGTTTCTAAGTGAGAAGGGTTTGGCGCTAAATTGATATTGATGCTTTTTCCAGTTCTTGTTTTTTTGTCGGCAGTAAGACCTAAGTGGTATTTTACGTCACCATCAAAATATTCCTGATCGTAATCTTTACCGTCAAACTCACCAAAAATATCCTGAGTAGATTTTCCGAAGATGTTTGCTAAAACGTTCAAACGACCACGGTGAGCCATTCCCATTACGAATTGTTCAACACCTTTTTCTGCAGCTTGCTCAATTAAAGCATCAAGAGCCGGGATGATTGATTCTCCACCTTCTAATGAGAAACGTTTTTGACCCACATATTTAGTATGAAGGAAGTTTTCAAAAGATACAGCTTCGTTAAGTTTATTTAAGATTGTTTTCTTTTCTTCTGTAGAGAAATTAGGCTGGTTAACATTTACAGCCAATTTATCCTGAATCCATTTTACAACGCCAGGATTTCTAATATACATATATTCAATACCAATATGCTGACAGTAAATTGCTTTAAGACGATTTACAATTGCTTCAAGAGAAGAAGGCGTCATTCCTATTGTTTGTGCAGCATCAAAAACAGTATTAAGATCTGCTGAAGATAATCCGAAGTTTTCAATATCCAAAGTTGGAGAAGAAGTTCTACGGTCACGAACAGGATTTGTTTTCGTGAATAAATGCCCGCGCGTACGGTATCCGTCAATTAATTTAAGAACGCTGAATTCTTTTTTTAGTTTTTCTGAAACCTGACTATAATCTGTGTTGTCGCTAGTCACGTACTCAACGATCGTTTGCACAGGGTTTTCGTCGTTATAAGTCGTTTGTCCAAAGTCAAAACCTTGAAAGAAACTTCTCCAGCTAGGCTCTACGCTGTCTGGGTTTACTAAATATTGATCGTATAATTGTGCAAAAAACTCGGTATGCGCTGCGTTTAAAAATGAAAACCTATCCATAATATGAGTGAATATACTTTTTGTTATATAGAAAGGCAAAAGTACAACAATCACATTTATTTAAATCTTTTTTTTACGTACTTTTACGTAAAAATTTGTTAAAATAAACGTTAACTATGAATAAAATTCAATTTTCAATCGATTGCAAATATTATTTTGTGATTTTGACAGTCTTATTCTCAAGTTATTCTATTGCACAACAAAAATATGTCATAGACAACAGCAATCATTTTTGGGATAAAGTTCAGTTTGGAGGTGGTTTAGGACTGGGTATTGGCTCAGGATATACCGATATCTCAGTTATGCCAAGTGCAATTTATAATGTTAACGAAATTTTTGCTGCCGGAGTTGGTTTGCAATTTGGCTATTTATCATCTAAAAACTATTATGAATCCTATGTTTACGGAGGTAGTTTAATCGCACTCGTAAACCCAATTAGAGAAGTTCAGTTATCTGCAGAACTAGAGCAGGTAAGGGTTGATACAAGATATGATGCTAATATCAACAGGCCGGCTTTTTCTGATAGTTATTGGAATACAGCCTTGTATCTTGGAGCCGGTTACAGAACCGGAAACGTTACAATTGGCGCCCGATACGATGTTTTATACGATCCTGATAAAAGTCTGTATGGCTCTGGATTTATGCCTTTCGTGAGAGTATATTTCTAAGTTTCTTAAATGTTTTTATGATGATGATAGAGCCAAAATTTAGGTGCGGCACAAGAGAAGCAATAAATAAGCTGGCAACAGAATTAAATATGCCTTTTGATGAATGGATGCAGGATTGGCCTTATGAAGTTGCCAATTCAGAAGAAATTGAAAAGTACATTAGCCATTATCGAAAAGTAACAGACGATGATGAAAAATTCGTTCTAATGCAGGCTATTATACAAGCTGCCGAAGATCAAAAGCAACAAGAACAATTTTTGAAATATTGGTTAATTGTACAAGAATTATTAAAACAAGACTTTCAGATTCATGAATATACAATTTACTATTGGTCTTGTTTTGATACTCAAGATATACAGGATTGTTTTAAAATAAGTGTTTTTATGAGAGACCTTTTTGTTAATCAAAAAGAAAAAACCTTAGAAGCTTAGCATCTTAGTATCTCAGAAACTTATTTGTAATAATTTCGAAACCAAACCTTCTGCCATTCTCTTTTTAGAATCAAAAAGGCAACTTGCTCAGCAAGAATTACCAAATCAGAACCGTCTAGACTTTTGATTTCGTTTTCTGGAACATCAATAATGTAAAGCAGGTTTAAATATTCAGCAAATTTGTACTGAATCATGCGGTAGATTTTTTCGTGCAGCTGAATTTTTAATTCATTTGGCGAAATACTTAACGGGAAATCGATGCCTTCATTTGCCAGATTAAAATCTTTATTAATCTGCTCAATCAAGCTTAAATATAAATTTTCTTTTTCGGCATCAGCCAATAAAAAATCGGTATTTTCAGGAATCGGAAACATTGATGCTTTTTAAGAATTTGCGCAAAGTTAAAACTAAAAAATCATTTAACAGTCGATTCTCGTTCTATGATTCTCGTTGGAAGTTCTATAATTTGATGTTCTACTTTTCTGTTTTCTTTTATATCGGCAATTTCATCAATTAAAATAGAAACTGCCGTGTGCCCCATTTCAAATCCGGGCTGGTCAATTGTCGTTAATTTAGGCGAAATTACGGTACTCATAAACCAGTTGCTAAAACCAAAAACCGCTACCTGATCGGGCGTTTTTATTCCCGCTTCATTAAAATATTTAATAATACCAATGGCAACCAAATCGGTAATGGCAAAAATGGCATCGATATCAGGATGTTCAGTCATGATTTTTTGTGCATTCTCGTAGCCGTCTTCAAAATCGGTATTATTGTCGCACACGTAAACGAGTTTCGAATCATATTCAAATCCGTGAGCTTCCAGCGCTCTTTTATAACCTAAAAAACGGTCAATTGAATTTTGAGGAACATACGAACCTCTAAAATGAGCGATTTTTTTATAACCTTTATTAATAAGGTAAGAAACTGCATCAAAAGCCGCTTTAGCATCATTAATAACCACTTTAGAGCAGTCTACTCGTTTGGCAATTTTATCAAAAAGAACAACCGGAGTATTTTTTCGGATTGCATCATTGATATGTGAGAAATCATCCGTTTCATTAGAAAGAGACATTAAAACGCCGTCAACACGTTTTTGAATTAATAAAGCAAGCTGTTTTTTCTCGAGTTCGTATTTCTCATTCGACTGCAGAATAATAACCAGATAACCTCTTTTTTCGGCTTCTTCTAAAATGCCGTTTAAAACACTCGAAAAAAAGTGATGAACCGTTGCCGGAATAATGACCCCAATAGTTTTTGTTTCGTTGGTTCGAAGATTAACCGCAACAGAATTCGGAGTATAATTCATTGTCTCGGCCATTTCAAGAACCTTAGCACGAGTCGATTTGCTAATGTCTGTATACCCTTTAAGAGCCTTTGAAACAGTCGTAACCGATATTCCTAATGCCGAAGCTATATCTATTAGTTTAGTGTCATTCATAAAATAAATGTACTAAAAAATAAATTTCATAATCTAAAAATAAATTTTCGAAAACGTTTTAGGTGATTTCGAAAACGTTTTCGATTTTTAATTCTTAAATTCAAAATTAATTAGTCTTTAAGTTTACATCTATGAAATGAAAGTTTTACTAACGAAACCAAACCAAAATGAAAAAACAGCATTATTATTTACAGCTATTATTTTTGATAATATGCCTGATTACTGCTCAAAATAAAGCATTTGCGCAGGCAAAAAACACAGTATCGGGAAAAGTAGTAGATGAAACCGGACAATCGATTCCGGGGGCTAACGTATCTTTAAAAGACACGGGAAAAAATACCATAACAGATGAAAACGGGCATTATATTTTTACTGATGTAATTGCCGGAAACTATTTTGTAGAAGCCACAAATGTGGGATACAAAACGTACCGAAAAGAAATTTCAGTAAAAGAAGGAGAATCAGTAACCGTAGATTTACTTTTAGAAACCGAATCGCAGAGTTTAAAAGAAGTGGTTGTAACGGGTTCATCTGCGCCAAGATCAAAATTAGAATCGAGTGTTGCCATTACTACAATGGGAGCCAAAGCAATCGAAGACAGAGCGCCGTCGAGTACTGCAGCATTATTGCAGACGATTCCGGGATTTGTGGTTGAAGCATCTGGAGGAGAAATTGGAAACAACCTTTTCGCAAGAGGTATTCCGTCTGCGGGAGCTTACGAATATGTACAAATTCAGGAAGACGGATTACCGGTTTTTGAAGATGGTGCTTTACAATTTGCCAATGCCGATACTTTTTACCGACTTGACGAAACAGTAAGTAAAATGGAAGCAGTTCGTGGAGGTTCGGCGTCAATTTTTGCCAACAATGCTCCGGGTGGAATCATCAACTTTATTTCTAAAACGGGTCAAAATGATTTTCAGGGAAGAGCAAAATTCACGACTTCTGATTACGGAATGTTCAGAACCGACCTTAATTTATCTGGTGCTTTGGTTCAGGATAAATTGTTTTTTAACGTAGGCGGATTTTACAGAACCGATAACGGAGTAAGAAACACAGGTTTTACAGCCAATAAAGGCGGACAGATTAAAGGAAACATCACGTATAAATTTGACGACAACGATTATTTAAGAGTAAACTTTAAACATCTTGACGACAGAAATACGTTCTATTTACCAATTCCGTTAAAAAGCAACAACGGAAAAGTAGAGGGAATTCCAGGATTTAATCCAAATTACGGAACATTGACTTCAGTAAATTTAAGTCATTTAAATGTTCCTCAATATGGCGGAGGAACTTTCAGCGCTGATTTAGAAGATGGTTCACATCCGATTATCAATTCAATTGGAGCTGAGTTTAAAAAGAAAATTTCAGAAAAAGTTACTTTCAAAAACGCATTCAAACAAACCAGTATCGATTTAAATTACAATGCTATTTTCCCTAATGGGGGACCTTGGACGCAAGAAGCTTACGCAACAGGAGTTCAAAATACAACAGCAAGTAATTTAACCTACAGCTACGTAGACAACGGAGAGACTCTAGATCCAAACGCTTTGATTATGAGAGCAGATCTTTGGCATATTGAGAAAAAGATGAGCAATTTTGCTAATAATTTCTCTTTTTCTTTTGATTTAGATCCTGTAAAACTAACAGCGGGTTACTACTATTCGAACTGGAAATCAAATCAATACTGGAACTGGAATTCGTATTTAGTAAGTGTTTCAGACAATCCGAGATTATTAAATGTAACCGATAATACAACTGGAGTTGAGCATACTTGGAATGGTGTAGAAAGAATTACATGGTTAGAAAGAGACGCGCAGACAAAAGGTCTTTTGAATGATATTTACGCTGACGCGGAAATTAAAGCATCAGATAAACTGACTTTTAATGCCGGTTTACGATACAATAAAGACAAATATTCGGGATACAGAGACAACGCCAGATTTTTTGCCGAAAACTTAGGAATTCTAGACAATAATACAGCTGATGATGCGGTAACAACCGTAAAAGGAAATCCATACACATACTGGAGATATGATGTAAGCGAATGGTCATATACAGCAGCGGGGAATTATAAATTTAATGGTAATATGGCTTCTTACGTGCGTTACAGCCACGGTTTTAGATCGCCAATTGAAGAATCATTTTATGATAATGCAGCCGATTTGAGCAAATTAGAGAATACAGAAGTAAATCAGTTTGAATTAGGTTATAAATATTCAAGTTCTTTCTTCTCTGTAAATGCGAACTTATTCCACATGAATTTAAAGAATGTTGCTTTTACTGATATTTTATCTGACGGATCTTCAGAAAATAAATTTGCCGATGTAAACAATATTGGTCTGGAAGTAGAAACCAATGCGAGATATAAATTTGCAAAACTAAACTTTACATTCACGGTTCAAAAACCAGAATACGACAACTTTACAGGAACAAATGCAGATGGTTCTACTTTTGATTTTAACGGAAATACAGCACGAAGAATCCCTAAATTTTTCTGCAACTTAAGACCAGAAGTTGATATTACAAAAGATTTTACCGCATACGTTCAGTTTTCTTATTACGATAAAAAATACACGAATCAGGATAACAAACAAGTTTTACCGGCTTACAAAGAAGTGGGAGCAGGTTTAAATTATACGTATAACAATCTTCGTTTTGCAGTCGATGCTTCGAATTTATTCAATGAAATTGGTTTAACAGAAGGAGATCCAAGACAAACGACATCTGCAGCGAGCGATGTATTTATGGCGAGACCTATTTTGGGACGTGCCTTTAGATTTTCTGTAGCGATTAATTTCTAAATTTATAGTAGAGACGCACTGCAGTGCGTCTTTACATAATTCAGGTAGAGGAAACGTACAGCACTGTAGAGACACACAGCAGTGCGTCTCCCACACAGTAACCACAAAGCATAGAAAAAAATGAAAAACATAGGAATTAAAATCTCTCTTTATCTCAATTATTTTGTCTTCGCCATTTTATTAAACAGCGTAGGAATTGTGATTTTAAAATCGCAGAAAAATTATGGAGTCGATGAAGTTCAGGCGAGTATTTTAGAGGCTTTTAAAGATATGCCTATTGCCATAGTATCCTTTTTTATAGCCTCTTTTTTGCCCCGAATAGGCTATAAAAAAGCAATGCTTACAGGATTAGCTTTGGTTACTTTAGCCTGTATTTCTATGTATTTTGGAAACTCATTCGACAATGCTAAAATCCTTTTTGCCACCGTCGGAGTTTCATTTGCTTTAATAAAAGTTTCCGTTTATTCGTTAATAGGAACCGTTACCGAAACCAAAAAAGAACACAACGCCTTAATGAGCAGTATTGAAGGTTTTTTTATGGTAGGAATTGCATTGGCTTATTTTCTCTTTCCAGCTTTTAATAACGAAAACGATCCAAATTCATGGCTCAATGTATATTGGTTATTGGCAGGATTATCGTTTTTATCCTTTCTGTTTTTGTTCTTTGTAAAATTTGAAGAAACAGAAATTTCGGCCGGAGTAAATCTCAAAGATGACTTTTTGCAGATGTTCAAATTAATGGCAAAACTGCTCACCATTATTTTTGTTATCAGCGTGTTTTTATTCGTAATGATCGAGCAGGGAATACTTTCGTGGCTTCCTACATTTAACACAAAAGTGCTTCATCTGCCTGAAAATATCAGTATTATGATGGCAAGTATTCTGGCAGTTTCATTAGCTGTTGGAAGATTAATTGCCGGCATTGTAACCAAAAAAATAAACTGGATTTGGGTATTAAGTTTCTGCATCATTTCGGCCATGCTTTTGGTCACATTTGTACTTCCAAAAACCGTTGGATTAGAAGTAAAAAACATCGAAACCCTTTCAGATATTCCGTTAATTGGGTTTGCATTTCCTTTAATAGGACTTTTTATTGCGCCAATTTATCCGTTATTAAACTCCATTGTATTGAGTGCTCTGCCTAAAAACCTGCAAAGTTCCATGACCGGATTAATTGTTATTTTTTCTGCTCTTGGAGGCACATTAGGTTCCAGAATAACAGGCTGGCTGTTTAAAAATGAAGGACCGGAAAAGGCTTTTTATTTTACTTTAATTCCAATGACATTATTATTGATTTCCTTTTTTATCCTAAAAAAAATTACTGCAAAAGATGAAATTTAAACTCCATATAACCCAAACCATCGAAAAATTACTGCTTCAGGAAGATACTGACGGCGATAAAAAAATCACAATTGATGACAACGGTCCTAAAAAGTTTTTATTGAATGATGAAAACGGAAATACTGCCATAATTGAAGGAACATATCAGCTTTCAAACCTATTGCAGGAACTGGCTTTGGCGAAGAAAAATAATACCGAATTTGCTGTAATAGACTTAAATGAAATCACGGAAGATCCTGTAAAAAGAATTTCAAGAAAAATTAAAGATTTGTATTGGAAAGGTCTTACGCGAACGATTGACGCTGCCGGTGTAAAGAAAATTCTCGAAGACGATAAAATCGAAAACGAATTTGCTTATTTATATGTACCATTTGGAGACGAAATTGTTTTTGATTATTTCAAAAAATTAGAAGCCGTAACACCCAAATTAAAAGTGGTGCAATTGCCTAAAAATATTTCTCCGAAATATGTTTTATCGCTGAATAAAAAACCCGGTATTCTGGCTTTGGCACTTCAAATTAAAAACAATGAAATCTCTGGCGTTCCGTTTGTGGTTCCTGGCGGAAGATT
Source organism: Flavobacterium ginsengiterrae (assembly GCF_039539785.1). Lineage (NCBI taxonomy): Bacteria > Pseudomonadati > Bacteroidota > Flavobacteriia > Flavobacteriales > Flavobacteriaceae > Flavobacterium > Flavobacterium ginsengiterrae. The sequence goes on from NZ_BAABDU010000003.1 coordinate 878,974, forward strand.
TAATGAAATGTACGGCTGGGACAGTTATTTTATTGCTAAAGGACTTTTGATCGATGACAAAATTGAACTTGCTCTGGGCATTGCCGAAAATTTTAAATATCAGATCGATCATTACGGAAAAATTCTAAACGCCAACCGAAGTTATTATTTAACCCGCACACAGCCGCCGTTATACACATCGCTGATTATGGATGTTTTAGAAAAGTCAAATCCTGATATTTTTTGGATTGAAAGACATTTAAAAACCGCTATAAAAGAATATCTGACGGTTTGGATGGAAGAAGGAAAACGACTTACGGCAAACGGTTTAAATCGTTATAAAGCAGAAGGAATCGGACTTCCGTTTGAAGTTGAAGAAGGACATTTTGACGATATTCTGGAACAATATGCTCCCAAATACAATTTGTCGACACGCGAATTCGAAAAGAAATATCTGGAAAGAGAAGTGGTTGATGAAGAACTCGACAAATATTTTATTCACGATCGAAGCATGCGCGAAAGCGGCCACGATACAACCAACAGATTAGTTGGAGTTTGCGCCAATTTAAATACGGTCGCTATTAACAGTTTACTTTATAAATATGAAACCGATATTGCTTTTTTGATTAAGAAATACTTTAAAAATGAATTTCAGTTTTTTGAAGATAAATCTTTTACAAGCGATTATTGGCTGTTAAAAGCTTCTGCCAGAAAAGAAAAAATAAACAAATTGTTATGGAATTCTGTAAATGGAATTTATTACGATTATAATTTTGTGAATGAGAAACAACATGTTTTTGAAGCAGCGACAACTTTTTATCCGCTTTGGGCAAAAATAAGTACGCAGGAACAAGCGGAAATTTTGATAAAAAAGACACTTCCAAAATTTAAAATGAAAGGCGGAATTGCCGGATGTACCAAAGAATCAATTTCAGGTGTTGATGAAAATGCACCTATACGACAATGGGATTATCCTTTTGGCTGGGCACCGCATCAAATGCTTTTGTGGGAAGGTTTATTAAATTATAATTTTAATGATGAAGCGCAGGAAATGGTCTATCGCTGGCTTTGGCTTATAACCAGAAACGCGGTCGATTATAACGGAACCATTCCGGAAAAGTTTGATTTATCGATAAGTTCACATAAAATTTTCGCAGAATACGGAAACGTAGGAACCGAATTTAATTACATAACCGAAGAAGGTTTTGGATGGATGAACGCTTCGTATCAGTTTGGTTTAACAATCTTAAAAGAGGATTTAAAACAAAAATTATCTGATTTAGTTGATCCTGATGATTTATTCTAAAGTTCTAAAAATAATAAACCCGACAGTTTTTAAAACCTGTCGGGTTTACTAATATATAATATACCACAGATTAAAAGGATTTTCACAGATTTAATCCTTAAAATCTTTTTAATCTGTGGCAAAAAACTTAAACCTTTCTTCCCATTAAATTCTCGCCGAAAGTTCTAAGAATATCTTTCTTTTCAGTGCTGATATCCATTTTATCTAAAGTTTCAAAAGCTTTAAAAGTGTACATTTCAATAGCTTCCTGAGTTGCTTTAGAAGCTCCTGATTCATTAAAAATTGCTTTTGCAGTTTCTATTTTTTCTGAATTATCCTCTAATTGTAAGCTGAATAATTTTTGTAATTCTGAAGCTTTTTCAGAAGCAGAAAATTCTAAAGCTTTTAAGTATAAATATGTTTTTTTGTTTTCGATAATATCGCCGCCAACTTGTTTTCCAAAAGTTTCCGGATCTCCAAAAGCATCTAAATAATCATCCTGAAGCTGAAAAGCAAGTCCTAAATTTAATCCAAAATCATAAATTAAATCGCTTTCTTTTTCAGAAGTTTTAGCCACAATTGCACCCATTTTCATGGCAGCGGCAACCAAAACGGCTGTTTTATATTCGATCATTTTTAAATATTCAGGAATAGTTACGTTGTTTCTTTGTTCAAAATCAACATCCCACTGTTGTCCTTCACAAACCTCAAGAGCAGTTTTACTGAATAGCTTCGCTAAATTCCTGAAAACCTCAGGCTCATATTGTTCAAAATATTGATAAGCTAAGATAAGCATGGCATCTCCGGAAAGAATTCCGGTATTTAAATTCCATTTTTCATGGACCGTAACCTGACCTCTTCGCAAAGGTGCGTCATCCATAATATCATCATGAACCAGAGAGAAGTTATGAAAAACCTCTACAGCCATTGCCGCCGGAAGAGCCACTTTATAATTGGTGTCAAAAACTTCTGCAGCCATTAAAGTAAGTACCGGACGCATACGTTTTCCGCCAAGTCCTAAAATATATTCAATAGGTTCGTAAAGATTTTTGGGTTCCTTGTGTATGTTTTGATTTTTTAAATAATCAATAAAAAAATCCTGGTACTGGCTAATATCGTGCATAATGAAATTCTGATTTGCGAGCCTCAAAGATACAATTCAATTATGAATTATTAGATTCAAAATTTTAATTGCTCAAGAAACATTTCAAATTGGGCATAAAACTGACTCAGAATTAAAATGTTAAAATATTTTCTAAAAAACTTGGAAACTTTTTTGGTATTTATAGTTTCCTGTCTATATTTGCACCGTTATTCGGAAACTAAGAACACTAAAAAAGTTTCCGTAAGAGTTTTTTAGAATTTTAAACTCCACTAAAACAGTTATTTATGAAAACAACATGGACCCTAGATTCTACTCAATCAGATGTTTTAATAAAAATGAGACATTCGATAATTGCTTATTTGGGAGGAACAACAAACAAATTTGGCGGTTATGTGAATATTGAAGATAATGAAATTGAAGATGCCTCGGTTGAGTTTTCACTGGATATTAATAATAAGAATGAAAGCTTTCAGCAAATTGATACCAATTTGCAGCTTCAGGACTTTTTTGATGTAGATGAGCATCCAATTATAAGTTTTAAATCAACTTCATTTCAAAAGATAAATAATAATATCAATTTCTTTAAAGGCGATTTAACGATAAAAGATGTGACTAAAGTAGTAGAGCTTGATGCTGAGTTTATTGGCGTTAATACTTACAATGGAGAGAAAAAAGTTGCTTTTGAAATTAAGGGAGATATTAAACGTCAGGATTTTGGTCTGGACTATAATTCTTTTCATCATAATGGAGGTTTAGCTCTTGGAAAAGACATTAAACTGATTGCTAATTTAGAATTCAGTATATAAATCTTACATAATGAATAATTTAATGTAAAATTATTACAAATAGTATGGAAACTATTTTTTAGATTTTAGTTTCCTTTCTATATTTGTAATACAATCGGGATAATTAAAATGAAAGAGAAAATTATATCAAAAGCAAGTGAGTTGTTTTTAAGACTTGGTTTTAAGAGTGTTACAATGGACGATATTGCTGGAGAAATGTGTATTTCAAAAAAAACGATTTACAAATACTTCTGTAACAAAGAGGTTTTAATCGAAGAAAGCACCTCAATGGTTCATAGACAGGTTCATGAAATTATGGACAGTATTGTAGCCAAAAATTACAATGCGATTCATGAAAATTTTGAGATTAGAGAAATGTTTCGTGATATGTTTAAGAACAACACAGATACTTCTCCAATTTATCAGTTAAAAAAGCATTATCCGGAAATTTATCAAAACATTTTGTCTCATGAAATTGACCAGTGTACACAATGTTTTAGAGATAATATAGAAAAAGGAATTCAAGAAGGACTTTACAGAAGTGACTTAAATGTAGAGACTTATGTTAAGTTTTATTATACGCTTATTTTTCATATAAATGAAAATACGGTTTCTGAAAGTGAAGCACAAAGAATCGAATTAGAAGCTTTAGAGTATCATACTCGTGCAATGGCTACAGAAAAAGGAGTTCAGGAATTAGAAAAACAACTTAAAAGGACTATTTATTAATCATCAATCCAAATATTAATCATCATTCTTCTGTGGGAGTTTAAGAAGAGTGATGAAGCTATCTCAAAATTTAAAAATAAATATTTAACTACTTATGAAAAGAATCCTTCTTATATTTTTGTGCACAATTGGCCTGTCGGTCAACGCACAAACAACCTTAACCCTGAAAGACGCAGTCAACTATGCGCTTCAAAATAAAGCCGATGCTAAAAAAGCGAAACTTCAGGTTGAAAACAGCGAATATAAAATTCAGGAAGTACGATCAAGAGCATTGCCTCAAATTAGTGCTAACGGAAATTTAACGTATAATCCAATAATTCAGACTACCGTTATTGACGGAGCTGCATTTGGTGCGCCGGGAACTGCAATTCAGGCTGCTTTTGGTCAAAAATGGACCTCAACTGCAGGAGTTTCTTTAACACAGGCCATATTTGATCAGTCTGTTTTTACAGGATTAAAAGCAGCAAAATCAACTCGCGAATTTTATCAAATCAACGACCAGTTAACAGAAGAACAGGTTATAGAAAGAGTAGCAAACAACTATTATTCTGTTTATGTACAACAAGAAAGATTGGTTTTATTAGACAGTAACTATGTAAATACAACAAAAGTTCGTGATATCGTACAAGGACAATTTGATAATGGTCTTGCTAAAAAAATTGATCTTGATCGTATTATCGTAAAAATGTCAAACATTGATACAGAACGTCAGCAAATTAAAAACCAGATTGCTTTACAGGAAAATGCTTTAAAATTTTATATGGGAATGCCAATTGAATCTCAAATTGTATTGCCTAAAGAAGAATTTGAAGTTTCTCCAGTTGCCCTTACTCAGGAACCAAATATTGAAAACAGAACGGAATATCTGCTTTTGAAAAAACAAGAAGAGCTTTTAGTATATAACAAAAAAGCTGTTATCGCAGGATATTATCCAACACTTTCATTAACAGCGGGGTATAACTATATTGGTCAGGGACCTGAATTTCCTTGGTTTGCAAAACCAGAAAAAGGAGTTTACTGGTCAGATTTCTCGGCAATTGGATTAAACTTACATATACCGATTTTTACAGGATTCGGAACTCGTGCTAAAGTAAGACAAGCCGATGTTGAAATCAGATCGCTTCAGGAAGATATTAAAGACACAAAACTTTCTCTTGATTTAGATTACAGAAATGCAATTACTCAAATAAACAATAACCTTGTTACTATCGAGAATCAAAAAGAAAATATGCGTCTGGCAACAGAAATCTTAAGCAATACAAAAAACAATTATCTTCAGGGATTGGCATCTTTAACCGATTTGCTTGACGCAGAAAATGCATCACTTGAAGCTCAAAATAACTATACCAGAGCAGTTTTAAATTATAAAATTGCCGAAATATCTCTAATTAAATCAAAAGGCGAACTAAAATCTCTTACTAAATAAACTTATTACAATGAAGAAAATAATTATAACGATCGTAATCATAATCGTGGCTTTTGTCGGGATTAACTACATTTTAAATAAAAACAAGGCAGAAAACGAAGGTAAGACTGCAATTGTAGCAGAAAAAAATGCAGCAGTTTCTGTAAAAGTTGCTACAGTAAAAACAGAAGATGTAAACTTAGGTTTTACTGCAAACGGAAACTTTGCTCCAATTCAGGAATTAACTTTCTCTGCTGAAAAATCTGGAAAAGTAATTAGTGTTTTGGCTAAAGAAGGAGATTATGTAAGAGTAGGCCAGACATTATTAACAGTGAGAGGAGACGTTATTAATGTAAGTGCACAACAAGCTCAGGCTGCTTACCAAAATGCAAAATCAGATTACAGCCGTTACGAAAATGCATTTAAAACAGGTGGTGTTACAAAACAACAATTAGATCAGGCAAAATTAGCTTTAACAAATGCTGAATCAAATTTAAAACAAGCTAACATTAATGTTGGTGATACTAAAGTAAAAGCTCCAATTAATGGTTACATCAACAAAAAATACATTGAACCGGGTTCTATTTTAGCTGGAATGCCTGCAACTGCTTTATTTGATATCGTAAATGTTTCTAAATTAAAATTGACAGTTACTGTTAACGAAAGCCAGGTTGCAAGTTTAAAATTAGGAAACCAAGTAAATATTACTGCAAGTGTTTATCCTGATAAAACATTTTCTGGAAAAATTACTTTTATCGCTGCAAAAGCAGATGCGTCTTTGAATTTTCCTGTTGAAATCGAAATTACAAACAATGCTAATAACGACCTAAAAGCAGGTATGTACGGAACAGCAAACTTTGGTTCTAACAACCAAAAACAAAACTTAAAAGTAGTTCCAAGAAACGCTTTTGTAGGAAGTGTGAGCAGCAACGAAATTTTCGTAGTTGAAAACAATGTAGCTAAATTGAAAAAAGTTGTAGCTGGTAGAATTTTAGGTGATAAAGTTGAAATCATCAATGGTTTAAATGATGGAGAAGTTGTGATTGTAACAGGTCAAATCAACTTACAAGACGGAAATACAGTAGAAATTATTAAATAATTGATTGTAAAATCAATAAACAGCATATATGAAATTAGCCGAAATATCCATTAAACGTCCGTCGTTAGTAATTGTATTGTTTACAATTCTAATTTTAGGTGGATTGTTCAGCTACAGCCAGTTAGGTTATGAGCTGATCCCGAAATTTGAAACCAACGTTATTACGGTTTCTACTGTATATCCTGGAGCTTCGCCAAGTGAGGTTGAAAATACAGTAACAAAAAAGATTGAAGATGCGATTGCGTCATTAGAAAATATCAAGAAAATTGACTCGAAATCTTACGAATCACTTTCTGTAGTATCGATTACATTGCTTTCTACCGCTAACGTAGATATTTCGATGAACGATGCACAACGTAAAATTAATGCGATTTTAAGTGATCTTCCAGATGATGCCGATCCGCCGTCTTTGACTAAATTCTCTTTGAGTGATTTACCAATTATGACGCTTGGTGCGAATGGTAAAATGGACGAAGCTGCTTTTTACGATTTGATCGATAAAAAGATTGCACCCGTATTATCTCGTGTACAAGGTGTGGCGCAGGTAAACATTATTGGTGGTCAGGAGCGTGAGATTCAAGTGAATCTTGATGCTGTAAAAATGCAAGGTTACGGACTTTCTGTTCCGCAAGTACAACAAACTATTTTGACTTCGAACTTGGATTTCCCAACAGGAAACATTCAGACTAGAAATCAAAAAATCTTAATCCGTTTAGCGGGTAAATATAAAAATGTTGAAGAATTAAGAAACTTAGTAGTGTCTTCTCAAAACGGAATTCAAGTACGTTTAGGAGATATTGCTGATGTTCAGGATACTCAAAAAATCGCGGAGAAAATTGCGCGTGTAGATCAAAAAAGTGCAATTGTACTTCAAATTGTAAAACAATCAGATGCCAATGCCGTAGCGGTAAGTGAGCAGTTGATTAAAACAATTAAAACATTAGAGAATGATTACAAAGCATCTCAATTAAAATTAGAAGTTGCGAAAGACAGTACAGTCTTTACGCTTGAAGCGGCAGATTCTGTTGTGCACGATTTATTAATTGCGGTTATTCTGGTAGCATTCGTAATGTTGTTCTTCTTGCACAGTATTAGAAACTCGTTGATCGTAATGGTTTCTATTCCTGCATCTTTAATTGCAACATTTATTGGTATCTATTTATTAGGTTATACGCTTAACTTGATGTCTTTACTTGGTTTATCTCTTGTTGTTGGTATTCTTGTGGATGACGCGATTGTGGTATTGGAGAATATTTACCGACACATGGAGATGGGTAAAAGCCGAATTCGTGCATCGTACGATGGTACTGCAGAAATTGGTGGTACAGTAACTTCCATTACATTAGTAATTGTGGTGGTGTTCTTACCAATTGCAATGAGTACAGGTTTGGTATCTAATATTATTACACAATTCTGTGTTACGGTAATTATTTCTACCATGTTCTCATTATTAGCTTCATTTACAATTATTCCGTGGTTGTCTTCACGTTTTGGAAAATTGGAGCATATTGAAGGAAAAAATCTTTTCGGAAGAGTTATCCTTGGATTTGAAAGCTATTTAACTCGTTTTACAGATTGGATTTCTAATTTATTGAACTGGTGTTTAGATCACTACATTAAAACTATCGGAGTTGTATTAGTAATGTTCTTTGGTACAATCTTCTGGTTAATGGGAGGTGGATATATTGGAGGAGAATTCTTTGCATCATCTGATAGTGGTGAGTTCTTAGTACAAATCGAAATGCCAAAAGATGCTTCATTAGAGCAGACTAACTTTATGACGCAAAAAGCAGAAGCTTTCTTAAAAGGAGAGAAATATGTTTTCAGTCAGATTACAACGGTAGGACAAACAAGTGAAGGTTTAGGAGCGGCGCAGGCAACAGCTTACAAAGCAGAGATCGACGTTAAAATGATCGAACAAAAAGATCGTACAGACGATGCTAACGTTTACGCAGCTAAAACAAAACGTAAACTTGAAAAAATATTAGTTGGAGCAAAAGTTAAAACAGTTCCTGTAGGTATCTTAGGTACAGCAGAAGATGCGACTTTAGGTTTGATTGTAACAGGTCCAAATGTAGAAAGCGCTATGAAATTTGCTAAAATGGCAGAAGCTGAATTACGTACAATTCCTGGAACAACTGAGATTAAATTAACAGTTGAAGACGGAAACCCAGAGATCAACGTTCAGGTAGACAGAGATAAAATGGCTGCTTTAGGATTAACACTTCAAACTGTTGGTTTAACCATGCAAACAGCTTATAGTGGTAATACAGACGGTAAATTTAGAGCTGGTGAATACGAATACGACATCAACATCAAATACAACGAATTTGATAGAAAAAACATTACCGATGTTAGTAATTTGATTTTCATCAACAACGCTGGACAACAGATTAAATTAAACCAATTCGCAACAATTTCTGAAGGTTCAGGACCAAGTAAATTAGAGCGTAGAGATAAAACAGCTTCTGTAACCGTACAAGGTCAGAACGTTGGGGTGCCGGCGGGAACAATCGTTACGCAATGGCAGGAAAAACTAGACAAATTGCAAAAACCTACCGGAGTTAATTACATCTGGGGTGGTGACCAAGAGAACCAATCAGAAGGTTTTGGTACTTTAGGAATTGCATTATTAGCGGCTATTATTTTGGTTTACCTTGTAATGGTTGGTCTTTATGATAGTTTTGTTCACCCGTTTGTGGTATTGTTTGCCATTCCGCTTTCGTTTATCGGGGTTTTATTTGCACTGGCATTAACAAACAACACATTAAATATCTTTACCATTTTAGGGGTCATCATGTTGATTGGTCTGGTGTGTAAGAATGCGATCATGCTTGTCGATTATACCAATCAGCGAAGAGCGGCTGGAGAATCGATTAGAAAAGCATTAATTCAGGCAAACCACGCGCGTTTACGTCCGATCTTGATGACAACAATTGCGATGGTATTTGGTATGTTCCCAATTGCATTAGCATCTGGAGCAGGAGCTGAGTGGAAAAACGGATTGGCATGGGTAATTATTGGAGGTTTGATCTCTTCATTATTCCTTACTTTGATCGTGGTGCCGGTTATTTATGATATTATGGAGAAAATCATGCGTAAATTCTCTAAAGGAGAAAAAATCGATTACGAAGCTGAAATGGTTGCTGATTATGAGCATACAGAATTAAGCGAAGACGGTTTTAATCCTAAACATACCCATTAATTGATTTAATTTTAGACGAAAAAATCCCAAATTCCGAAAGGAGTTTGGGATTTTTTATTTGAGATTAGTTCTATCTCAAAGAAATTTATCCTAGTTGAGAATTTGGGATTTCGTTATTGAGATTCTATTCTTTATTTCTTTACAATTTTAACTGTTTTGATTTTTCCTTCTGCTTTAACCTTTAAGAAATAAAGTCCCGAAGAAATATTTGATAAATCAATTTCAGAGTGTGTATTGTTAATTTGTTTAGCAAAAATTGATTTTCCTGAAACCGAAATTACCTCAACTTCATCAATTTTTGATGCATTACTAAGGCTTAAAGTATGTTGTACAGGATTTGGAAAATATCTGAAATTTGGCAGTACAAAATCGTCTGTAGAAAGAGAGCCGTTTAATTTTGCAGTTACAGCTAAACGTTCTTTGCTTTCAACTCCGTTTATAGTCTGCGAAGCATAATACGTAACACCATCAACTAAAACCGTAGACAATGGCAAAGTAGTTTCTGCACTTTTACGTGTTTTGCCAGATACAGAACCTGGAGAACTGTACCATTTAACATTAGGAATATTCAAAACTAAATCGCCTAATGTTTGTCCTGATTTAAATTCTAAAACAACTTCTTCTTTACCTTCAAATAATGGAGCTGGAACATCAACAGTAACATAAAGCATCACCAAACAACCATTTTCATCCTGCGCAATTACCTGATAATCTCCCGGTGATAAATTTGAAAATACATTATTAGTTGAAAATTCGGCCAAATTTGGAGAAATAGCATACACGATTTTTCCTGTTCCTCCTTGAGTTTCAATTTTTATAGTTTGATCCTGAACTATAACATTTGCCATAAGAGGCATTGCAGGTTCTGTTATCATTACTGTTATCATTACGTCACAACCAAAAGCATCTTTGGCTATTATATTATATGTACCGGCACTCAGGTTATTAAAAGTATCTGGTACTGAAAATACGCTGCCATTAATAGAATATTTATAAGGGAGCTGGCCTCCGGTTGCATTCACTTTAATAACTCCGGTATAATCTCCTTTACATCTTATGTTTTGCTTCTCAGCTGTAATTACCAGAGCTGGCGTCTGATGCACTTCTACATAAGCATTGGCTGTATTATTTTGAGAATCTTTAACTATAATGTTATACATCCCTGGATTTGCAGTATTATAAACATTCAAATTTGTAAATGTCTGACCGTTGTTAAATGAATATTGGTAAGAACCACTGCCGCCTTCTGCTGTTACAGTAATCATTGCCGGCATGTTGCAGTTTATCGCTGTTGCCGTTGCCACTACAGTAAGCGGATTTACATTAATACCTGATTTTGAAACTATGCAGCCGTTCGAATCTTTAACGTATACTTCATGAGTTCCTTTTGGTACATTCTGAAATATATTGCTGTCCTGAAAATTTAAAAAATTCAAAGAATATAAATAATCTCCAGTGCCGCCAGCTGCATTTACAGTTATAGTTTGATTGTTTACAACTACAGTAGATGTAATTGGATTAGGCTCCTGTATTGTAAAGTTAAAAGGAGCAGATAAACAATTATTTTCATCCTTGATTACTGCATGATATGTACCAGCACTCAAACCGTTAAAAGTATTACTAAGCTGGAAATTTCCACCGTTAAGAGAATATAAATATTGGCCTTGCCCGCCAGATACTTTAATTGTTATAGAACCATCGCTTGCTCCCACACAAGTTACATTTCGAAGTTCATAAGTATATGAAATTGGAGGAGCAACAGGAACTACAATTACAACTGAAGCTTCTGCATTTTGGCCGTCTCGAACCTTTACGGTATAAGTTCCTGCTGCTAAGCCATTAAAGACATTTGAAGCAGAAAAATTAGTTCCATTAATAGAATAAGTATAAGAAGGTTTACCTCCAGCCGCTATTGCAGTAATGGTTCCCGTTGAATTATTACAATTAATTGTTGTTGTATTGGCAGCTAAAGTTAGCGGCGGATAAATAACGACTGGAATTTGAAATATACACCCAAAAGTATCTCTCACATTAACGGTGTAATTGCCTGGACTTACGGTTGTAAAAACAGGGCTGTTTTGAAAATCTAAACCATTCAAAGAATATTGATAATCCTCAGATCCTCCTGTCGCATGAACAATTATTACATTTTGATTTTCAACTGTAATATTTGCACTCAAAACATTAGGTTCTGTTATTTGTACTGTATAAAATGCGCTGAGACATCCCAATGCATCCTTTGCTTGAATATTGTAAGCTCCCGGAGGTAGATTATCTAATTGTAGAGGATTAAAGCCGCCGTTATAAACAGTATAAGGACTTCCATTTATTTGATATGCATAGGGAGCTTTACCACCTGATGTTATAACAGTTATGTGGCCATCGTTCATTCCCTTACAGCGAACAGGCATTGTAAGAGGTGTAACCCCAAGCTGTTCATATATTTTTATATCAAAAAAGTTCGTTGTAATTGTACCATTGTTATCTATTCTGGCATAAATAGTTTTAGAAGAAGCAGAACTGGAATAGTTTAATGGATTTGCAATTGCATTTACATTATTATTAGCATCATCAGCGCTTAAATGAAAAGTAATTGTAGTTTCTGCAGGATTTAAATTTCCCAGCAAAAGAGAGTTTTTAGAAGTTAAATCAAATGAAGTATCTCCATAGCAGTGCTCAATACCGCTGACCTGAGCATAAAATAAATGGGTAAATAACAAAAAAAGAAAACAAAGTAGAGTTTTTTTCATAGGTATAAATTTGTTAAAATGGCTTAACAAATATATCTAAAAAACTAGATTCTATTACTTTAAATACAAATAATGGTTAAAATAATCAATAATTGCTTTTCCTTCCAGTAAAACATCAGCGCCAATAATGCCGTCAACCGGTTTTGCTTTATACGATTCCAGAGCTTCATTAACATGAGAAAGATCAAAAATTACAATGCTGAAATCTTTGTTTTTCCAGCTTCCTAACTGTAACGTATTTTTAGAAGAAATCTGCGTTAACATTCCAGTCCCGCCTGCACCCGAAGCTTTTGTTTTTGATTTTTTAGCATTTAGTTCAAAACGTTCAATGCTTTCAAAACCAACGCAGGTATTAGATGCACCCGTATCGAGAATAAAACTTCCGGAAACGCCGTTAATTTTTGCTTTTATTTGAAGATGCTGTGTTTTAGTAACCTTGAATTTTATTTTTTTATAATTCTCTTTTTTGAGAATTTCGTGAAGATTTTCCATTTCGGTAATGATTGAAACCCAAAAATAAGCCAATTACAATCAAAAAGCTAATCCCGTAATAGATATAATTTACTGATTTTTTTTCTGACGAAATAGAACCATAATACACAAACGAACTCCAGTAATATGGAGATTTCTTAGCATTTGTAATTGATTTGTCATTTAAATATTCGCGTTTAGCATTTGTATTAGCTTCAAAATACAAAACATCATTTTTAATGTTTTTATAAAAATCCGACATAAAAACCGAAGTTGTAAAGTCGTTCACCTTCCATAACGAAAACAATAAATTCTGCGCTCCCGCAAACTGAAAACCTCTGGCAATGCTCATAGCGCCTTCGGCTTTGTATAATTTGCCAATTCCGGTTTCGCACGCACTTAAAACCACCAAATCAGGATTAATATGCAGGTTATACAATTCAGAATACAGAACTTCCTGATCGTAAAATTTAATGCTTGCCGGAGTTTCAATATCGCCAGACGAAGCGTGTGTACTCAAATGAAGAATAGAATATTGAGACGCATTATTTTTAAAATCTGAAAATCCCGCTTTGGCATTTTCTAAATATTTCCCTTTAAAATTTCTTCGAATAGATTCCAGTTCTTTTTTGGAATAACTCAATTCAAAAGCTGTTTTTTCGAAAACCGGAAAAACACCCAAAACATTTTTTTCAGATTTAGAAATTGGTTTTGAGTTTAGGTAAATACTAGCTGAAGTATTATACGCAATTTTAAAATCGTTCAGCAAATAATGCATTTTGGCAAAATTTGTTGTCTTGGATTCTTTTGTAATTAAAGCCTCAAAAGGAATAAAATTTAAAATTCCGTCAGGAACAATTATAAGATTTTGATAAGTCGAATTATTTGGAAATTTCAGCAAATCATAAACATCTTTTCCATAATGATTATAGCCCGAAATATCATTTGTAATAGCATCTGGACTATTAAAATAATCAATAAACTGAGCAATTCTAGGAATACCAAGATGCGTAATATTAATTTTGTTTAAAACAATTTTATTATCCTGTAAAACAAAAAAATACAGCTTTTCAGATCCCATAAAATAATATACCATCATTGCTTTGTCATTTTCTAATTGAGAAAACAAAGCTTTTATATCGCATTTTTCAGGAAGAAAATCAGGATTTTGAGATTGTATTTTTTTCAGTGAAATAAGCAGTTCATGCTGTTTTTTAATAAACTGATTGATCTTTGAAATATTGGCCGAATCACCTTTTTGCTGTTCTTTTAAAATACTGTTATTTAAATTCTGCAGTTCTTGTAAAAGCTGTTTTTCTCCTGCCGAAGCATTTTTAATATTCGATCTGTAGCTTTTTAAAATACCAGATTTTGTTTTTTCAGAGAGTTGAAAAGCTTCTTCAATGTACTGAGTCCGGCCTTCTTTTTTAAATAATTGATCGTAAATCGAAATGCATTTTTCTGTACGGTTTCGTGATCGTAACTGCATCAGGATTTTAGAATTTTCATAAACCAGAGCATTCATCAAAACATCTTCAATGTAAAAAGAAAGTTCAAAAGCTTTAAGTGCTTTTTTAGGATCGTTTATTTTTAAAATTTCAGCCTGTAAATCGAGAGCATCAACCAGAACCGTTTCGGCATACAATTGATTTTCGTCCGGCAGAATAATTTTTGAATTATAATTTGGAATCAGTGTTTTAAAAACCGAAGAAATCTGTTTTGTGCTTTCATCATATTTTCTTTCATCAAAAAGTAGAAGTGCTTTTTCATAATACAATTTCGCAATTTTTCTAGGCTGTTTATTCATTGATTTTACAAACAATTCTTCAGCCTTTTGCATATACAAATTGGCTGTATCAAATTGCTGCCATTGTCTGTGCATTGAAGCCAGATTGCGATAAGAATTAGACAAAGTTTCGAATTGATTTTTCTCTTTCTCCAGATATTTTATCGAAGCTTTAAAAGCTTTTTCTGCATTATGGGGAGCATTTTTAAGCATTAAGAAAGGCTGAGATCCCAGCCAGTAATTATTGCCCAGATTGTTCAATAAAATACCTTTTTGAACATCTGATAATTTGTCGGTTTTTAAAGTATTTTCTAATACTTCAATCGCTAGTGAAATCTTGCCTGAATTTTGATAAACATTCGATAAATTTAAAATCGCAGCAAATTTCTGCCTTGTAGAATCAGGATAATTTTTAGAAGTATTAACAATAAAAAAGTATTGTTTTATGGTATTTTCGGCACTGTCATAATCGCCCAAAACAGTATATAAATTCCCCAGAGGTTTTAAGCAGAATTCAACAATATCATAGTCACTCAGTTTGTGTTTCTGATAAATCTGCCACGCTTTTTCGTAACTCGAAACCGCATTTTGTGACCGTCCAAACAAATTTTCATAATACGCTTTATTGCAGTTTAAAACCACAATGGCTAAAAATTCATCTTTCGTTTTTGGTTTTTGACTTTTCCAGAAATCGGCCTCAGCATTCGATAAATCGTGTATCGCTTTCGCGGAAGGATGAGCGGTGAATACATCAATCGCATGATAGATTTTATCTTCCTGATTTTGCCCCGAAAGAGTCAGATTTATCAAAAGAAAGATTAAACCATATAAGTGATGTAAGTTCATATTATGTTGTTTTAATTTCACAGAGATTTACAAAGTTTATTCACAAAGATTCGCAAAGGATAAAAGTTTTGTGCATCTCTGCGAAACTTCTGCGTATCTCTGTGGAATAATCTTAAAACTTCCAGATGCCGTAAACCTGAAAATAATTAAAATTCTGCTCAAAATTCATCACATAACGCGCTCCCAAACTTGGACCAATTCTGGCAAAACCAGCTGTTAAATCAAATAAAAGTCCTGTTTTAACATCTGTAAAAGTGTTTTTTATTTTATTTGATGAAGTACTTGTGTCAATTAAAAAATTCCCTTTGTCGCCCTCATACGTATCTGTTTTTATGCTTTGATGCTGCTCTGAAGATACATTAATATTAGCCTGAATTCCAGCGCCGACTCCAATATAATTATTAATATTATACCGAATTAAAACAGGAACTTCCCAATTAATATTTTTATTTTCTGTTGAAGTTGTAGTTCTAATTAACTGCCTCGTTCCGTTTGCATTTGTATTTATCTGATCAACAATCTTAACAGCGCTGTTATATTGATTAAAAGCATTTTCCCATTCTACCTGCCAGTAAAAACGATACGATTTAAATGGAGAAAGGGTAGCGCCCAAAAAGTAACTGGTTGATTTATCTAAATCAGGATAAAAATTGTAACCGGCTTTTACACCAACCGAAATTCCGGGAAGAAATCTAGTTGTGGCGTAGTTGGTAATAATGGGTTCGTTTTTGTCGAAAATAATCGATGTTCGGCTTCTGGTTTTTACTTTATGAAAATCTTCGCCAAACTTCATCGAATATTTTACAAAACCTTTTGTACTGTCTTTTTCTTTTACATTTTTCTGCTCTGTTCCCGGCAGATAAATATTTTTAAACGTAAAAATAATCTGCTTTTGCTTGATAATTGTATCCAGACAGCTTACGGTTGGTTCTTCGCCTTTTGGACAAATTGGACATTCCGGATACATACTTTCGATCTGAAAAGTTTTTTTGTCGAACATATCCGGAATATCAGTTTCTAAACGGATTTTTCTGGCTGGACCTTCGCCGTTATTCTGAAAACGGGTTTTAAAATTGACTCTTTTAAAGCGAACCAATCTGTAATTCATAAAACTTCCGTTAGAACCCATTTTGTTTGGGTCATGAGAAGTTACAATTTCCATTTCAAGATTTTTAATTTTATGGTTTTTGTAGCTTCGGTTTGGAACAAAAATTCCGCGCATGGTAACCGTTGCGCTGGTATCTTTTATCATTTCGGGCGTGGTTTTAAACGTGTAGAAAATATTGCGTGTTTCGCCCGGATCAGCATTGTCAAATTCTAAAACCGAAACATTATGATAGGTTTTATGAGCGTCTAAAAGCGAAGCATCTAAATCTTCTTCAGTAGTAGTATTTCGGTATTTTTTAGGTTTGAAATTTCCTTCGGCGGAAGCCACAAAATTATTCGAATCGTTGAGATCGTTAACCGAAGCAACCAAATTTTCTTTTACCTCACGTTCTTCTGCATAAGTTCTAAAATCGCTTAATTCGAAGTTATTGTGTTTAAATTGTTTCTCGTTATAAAATAAATAAAGCTTACCGGCTGCAACATAATTTTCAAGATTTTGATAACTTACTACGACTACCATTTCCTGATCTGGAATAGGATCGCAGTTTTTAATAATCGCAAAACCGTTTTGATCTGCAATTGAAGCTATGTCTTTATAATTATTGTCTGTAATGTCATTTACGGCGACTTTTTTCGGGCGTGTTGCCGGAGGTTTTCCGTTGTCATAATTGTTCGTTACAGCAAGTCTTGTGGTGTAATTTCCCTTCTTTTTGTAAACATGTTTAGGTTCAGCTTCTTTACTGTAATGTCCATCGCCCAATTCCCATAAATACGAATAACTTGGTTTGGGCGCACCGGCAATAGGAATCAACGGCGGTGTTTCAGGTTTATACGTTACGGCATTTCCGTTTTGAATAAAACTGATATTGGCTCTTCGGGTTATGGTGTCTTTTACTTTGGTTTGTCCTATTGAAAAAATCGAAAATAGAATAAAGAAAATAGACAGTTGTGGTTTCATAACTAGATAGTTTTGGGTTCTAAAATCTTAGAAATCAATTTTAAAACAGATTAAATGTAAAAAAAAGTGATGAGCAAATCATCACTTTCTCTTAAAAAAAGCATTTCTAAGTTACTGTATGGCATTAATTGCAGCAACAAGCTGAGCTTCGGTACCGACTGTTGTTTCGGCAAGGGTAAAAGTGTAAACGTCGTTGGCAGCAACGGTTACAGCTTTAATGGCATATCTCCACTGGCCATTTGATTCTGTTACAAAAATCACGTGGCATTTTAATCCAATAGGAATCTGGCCATAATGTTCGCTGAATAATCCTGCAGGCGTGTAAGTATCTAATTTTGCCAGAGCGTTTGTTCCTTCACCATCATAAGAAAGATAAACAGCACTGTTATTGTTATCATATCCGTCTGGCGCTTTTGCTAAAATAGTGGTTTTAGGTCTTGGATCGCTGTAAAAACGGTCAACATTTGTCCATCCAAAGTTGCCAAAAGTTACATAATAGTTAGCACCTTCACCTTGAACACCGCCTTTACCGTTGGTTCCGTCAGCATTTGCTTTAGCTTCCTGCCAGGCAAGTTCGCCTTTGTCGTCGATTACTCCAGTCCATAGCGTCATTAAGTTGTCATAACCATTTGTCAAAGCAGTTGGCACAATCATATTCATAGTACAAGAAGTTTGTAATTCAACTCCGCCTTGTGTTGCTTTGATAAAAAATTCTCCTCCTGAAATTAAAAGATTTTTCTTTCCATCAGCAGTAATTCCCATTGTTGGTTTGTTTGTTACCAGCATATTTCCTTTATCAAAAAGTTCGATATATTCAATATCAACCTGTCCCGTTACAGGATTTCCGTTTTTGGTAAGACAGTTTCCGTTAATATATAGTTTAACTCCTTTTGCCGAAGTTAATGTTACAACACCATCTCCTGCTGTGATGGTAAAATTTTGAGTATTTCTTTTTACTCCTTTTTCGCTGATGCTTTTAAATGCACCCGAAGTTGGAGGCAGTACAATATCGCCGCCGTTATCTACATCGCTGTTATCACAGCTTACAAAAGAGAATATTAAAAGGAATAAAAGTCCGATTGTTTTAAAATTTGTGTTCATAATTTCTGGTTTTAATGATTATTATATAGATAGATGTTCCGGGTTAGAATTTTGTTACCCTGTTTTTTAATTTTTTTTTATTCATGCCAAAATACATTTGTCTTCAAACAGATTTCCGTCTTCGTCAACAGCTACAAGAATGCTTTTCTTCTGCGAAAGCTTAATAATTAAATAGACCCATACAACAGACCAAAGACCAAAAGTGATACAGGTAAGAAATAGGTGAAAAGTATGTTTGACCACTTTTTTTTCCTTCGATAAAACTACATAAGGCAGTTTTTCGTTATGCTCAACGATTACAAAACCATTTCGTGTTTTAGCCGAAATCATTTTGTAGAATTTATCTAAAGTCTTTGGGTTTGTAAATTGATAAGTTTCCATTTTCTCTTAATTTTTAACTGTTTTAAAAGATTTTTGTTTACTTATATCAACTGAAATTGTTAATTGTTACCCTATTAGTAGAAATTTATTTGAGATTCTTTTTTAACTTTATCTGATTAAAAGTTTTTTTATGGATAAAAACAAAATACATCCTGACCAAAAATATATCGATGGCCTTGCCGAAAACAACTCGGTAATTATTCAGTCTATCTATAAAAAGTTTGTTCCTAAAGTGGTCATGTTTATTATGAACAATTCCGGCGACAGAGATCAGGCTCAGGATATCGTTCAGGAAATTTTGATTTTGCTTTTTAATCAGGCCAAAGCCAATTCATTAAAACTAACCTGTCCGTTTGATGCTTACTTCTTTTTATTGTGTAAAAGAAAATGGCTTAACGAACTCAAAAAAACATCAAACAAAGAGGTAACAATTATTGAAGATGTTTTATCTATTAATGAATCTGCACACGAATTAATTGGCCACACCGAAGAATTTGATGAAAAACAACAGCTCTTCGATACTATGTTCCAGAAATTGGGAGACAAATGCAAAGAGTTATTAAAACTGAGTTTTGAAATTAAATCTATGGAAGAAGTGGCCGAAAAATTAAATGTGACGTATGGTTATGTACGCAAGAAAAAATCACTTTGCGTAGGTCAGCTTACACAGTGGATTCAGGAAGCAAAAAACTTTAAATCTTTAAAAAACAATTAGTCATGAATGAAGAACGTTACATATTATTTGATCAATATCTTCAAGGCGAATTAACGATTGATGCTAAAAATGAATTTGAAAAACAATTGTTAGAAGATCCAGAATTTGCATCAGAATTTGAAACTTTTAAAGAGGTGCAGTTTCAGCTGGCTAATAAGTTTGGAATTGAAGCAGAAAGAGAAGCTTTTAAACAAAACCTGACTCATATATCTGAACACCATTTTGATAAAAATACAAAAGTAATTGGTTTAAAACCCTGGTATCTGGCGGTTGCCGCTTCGGTTGCTGTATTGTTTGGGCTGTTCTTTTTTAATTATAACCAAAATCCTGTTTTTGCAGATTACAATAATCCGGAACAAGCCTCTTTTACAGTAAGAGGAACGGTTAATGAAAGCTTAAAACAAGCCGAGGAAATGTATAATGCGAAAAGATATAATAAAGCAATTCCGCTTTTTGAAACCGTTTTACAAAAACAAAAAACAGCAGAAATTCAGTTTTTTTACGGCGTTTCTTTACTCGAAGAAAGTCATTATTTAAAAGCAGAAGCTGTTTTTAACGAGCTTAAAAACGGAGTTTCTGTTTACAAAGAAAAAGCAGTCTGGTATTTAGCTTTATCTAAACTAAAACAAAAAGATTACGAAGCCTGTAAACAAATTTTAGAAAGCATTTCTGAAGATTACGAAGGTTATGATCAGGTACAAGAACTTTTGCATCAATTAGATTAATTTTTTTCACAAAAAATATAAAGCAATAAACCTTTATCAAGTTCAAAGCTTGGCAAAGGTTTTTTTCTTTTTAAATAAAATAATGAGAAACAGAACAAGTTCATTTTATTGGCATTTAAATAGGAAATTGCTATTCTTTTATTATTGTCGTAATTTTGGCAGCTATAAAAATTAAGACAGTTGGAACCTACTATAACAATCACCGATACACATACCCATTTATATTCTGAAGAATTTGATCAGGATCGCGACGAAATGATTCAACGTGCCATAGACGCTGGAGTTACTCGTTTTTTTATTCCTGCAATCGACGCTGCAGCAACGCAGTCAATGTATGATTTAGAAAAAAATTATCCGGATAATGTATTTCTAATGATGGGGTTGCATCCCACTTACGTGAAAGATAATTACGAAGACGAACTAAAACACGTAGAAACCGAATTATCAAAACGAAAATTCTACGCAGTAGGCGAAATTGGGATCGATTTGTATTGGGATAAAACCCATTTAAAAGAACAGCAGATTGCTTTTAAAAGACAAATTCAATTGGCAAAACAATACAAACTGCCAATCGTAATTCATTGTCGTGAAGCTTTTGATGAAATTTTTGAAGTGCTGGAAGAAGAAAAATCTGAAGATTTGTTTGGGATTTTTCATTGTTTTTCCGGAACTTTAGAACAGGCATTACAAGCTATTTCTTACAATATGAAATTGGGAATTGGAGGTGTTGTGACTTTTAAGAACGGAAAAATCGATCAGTTTTTAAATCAAATTGATTTAAAACACATCGTTCTTGAAACAGATTCTCCATATTTAGCGCCAATTCCTTACAGAGGAAAAAGAAACGAAAGCAGCTATCTAATCAATGTAATAGCTAAATTAAGCGATGTATATGGTGTTTCTGCAGAAGAAATAGCAGTAATTACAACCCAAAATTCAAAAGACGTTTTTGGGATTTAACCTGAGCCTTACAAAACTTTAATTTTTTTTTTGTTCTTTTGCCCACTTAAAACCGATATAAATAATGCAGAGATTTGATGCCATTCGACCTTTTTATGATTCCGAAATAAATGAAGCACTTCATGATGTTGTAAATCACCCAATGATGAAAACCATGATGAACTTTACTTTTCCGGAAGTAGAAGATGAGGTTTGGAAGGAACAATTAAAGAAAACACATTCTATTCGTGATTTTCAATGCAATTTTATTTATAACACGATTCAAAAAGTCCTGGAAAAAAGCTCAGAAGGCTTAACGACTTCAGGTTTTGAAAAACTAGAACCTAATACTTCTTATTTGTTTATCTCCAATCATAGAGATATTCTTTTAGATACAACATTATTAAATGTTTGTTTGTTCGAACATGGTTTGGTAATGACAGCTTCGGCAATTGGAGATAATCTGGTAAAGAAAGCTTTTCTGGCAACTTTGGCAAAACTAAACAGAAACTTTTTGGTTTTAAGAGGATTAACACCTCGCGAAATGCTGCAAAGTTCTAAATTATTGTCTGAATATATGGGACAATTACTGCTTCGAGAAAATCGTTCGGTTTGGATTGCACAGCGTGAAGGAAGAACAAAAGACGGAAACGACGAAACCAATCCGGGAGTTTTAAAAATGATTGGAATGGCTTCTGACGAAACTGATTTAATGAATTATTTTAAGAAATTAAAAATCGTTCCGGTTTCTATTTCTTATGAATATGATCCGACTGATGTTCTAAAAATGCCGCAATTAATGGCAGAAGCAAATAACGAAGTTTACGTAAAAGACAAAAACGAGGATTTCATGACCATTTTAAGTGGTATCATGGGAACTAAGAAAAGAATACACATTTCTGTAGGCGATGTTTTAGATACAGAAATCGACCAGATTGTGGCAGAAAATGATAACGCTAATAAACAAGTTCAGGCTTTGGCTCAAACTATTGATGATGTGATTCTGAAAAACTATCAATTATGGCCTACAAACTTCATTGCGTACGATATTTTGAACGAAACAGACCGTTTTGCCGATAAGTATAAGGAAAGTGAAAAATCATTGTTTGAGCGTCGTTTAGAGATGCGCATCGGAAGTGATAATCCTGTTACAAGACAAGGGTTTTTGGCCATGTATGCAAATCCTGTTGTCAATAAATTAAAATACCAAGATGTCATCTAAAGCTAAAATACTGCTGATTTATACCGGAGGAACTATCGGTATGAGTAAAGACTTTGAAACCGGAGCGCTTAAGGCCTTCAATTTTGGTAAATTAATTCAGAAGATTCCAGAAATTAAACAATTGGACTGCGAAATCGAATCGATTTCATTTGAACATCCTATTGATTCTTCTAATATGAATCCTCAAATGTGGACCAAAATTGCCGCAATTATTGAGGAAAACTACGCATCTTACGACGGTTTTGTAGTGTTGCACGGATCAGATACGATGTCTTATTCAGCTTCGGCATTGAGTTTTATGCTCGAAAATTTAGCAAAACCAGTTGTGTTTACAGGTTCGCAATTGCCAATTGGAGATTTGCGTACCGATGCCAAAGAAAACCTGATTACAGCTATTCAAATAGCATCACTTTTAGAAAACGGAAAACCAGTTATTACCGAAGTTTGTTTGTATTTTGAATACAAATTATACCGAGGCAACCGAACGTCTAAAGTAAATGCAGAACATTTTAGAGCATTTACAGCGCCAAATTATCCTGAATTGGTAGAATCTGGTGTTCATTTAAAACTAAATAAACATTTATTTCTTCCTGTAAATAAAGACGCTAAACTAATCGTTCACAAAAACTTAGACAATCACGTAGCAATTATAAAAATGTTCCCAGGAATGAGCGAAATTGTTTTGGCTTCAATCTTGGCAACTTCTGGTTTGCGCGGCATTGTTCTGGAAACTTACGGTTCTGGAAATGCTCCAACCGAAGATTGGTTTTTAAACTTAATCGAAAAAGCCATTAAATCCGGAATGCATATCGTAAACGTAACCCAATGTTCTGGCGGAAGCGTGAATATGGGACAATACGAAACCAGTACAGCTTTAAAGTCTCTGGGAGTTATTTCTGGAAAAGACATTACTACAGAAGCAGCAATTACAAAACTAATGTACTTACTTGGACATAATATTCCGCAAAATGAGTTTAAAGATATTTTTGAAACTGCTCTGCGTGGGGAAATTTCTTAAATTTAAATTCCAATAATAAAAATTGCTTCGCCTGTTCGCTATCGCTCGGGTCCAAATTCCAAAACTTTGTGTCGAACAAAAATTGGAATTTGGAATTTTTCTTTTTAATATTTTAATCTAGTTTGTCATTTCGAGGAACGAGAAATCTCCCCAAGTAGCTCCGCAATGAAAATCCAATCTTTGTCGAGTTTCTCGCGGAGATTTCTCGTTCCTCGAAATGACAAACTGTTCGGACACAACCAGCTTAATTAAATGAACTTATATAACTTATATGGTTCAAACAAGTTGGAATTTGGAATTTATTTTTTGGAATTTCCATAAGGAACAGGACAAGTCTCCAATTCTTCTTCTGCTTTATGTTTTTTATAATACACATAAACCAAAACAGAAAGAATACAAATAATTCCCTGAATGGCAACCGTAGCTCGAACTCCAAGCGAGTGAGAAACGTAACCAATAATTAAACTTCCCACAGGAATCATTCCCTGATAGGCCATCATATAATAACTAATACTTCTAGAACGCATATTAACGGTACTGTGGGTTTGAATATAAATGTTGATAGACGAAGTTTGTCCCATCATTCCAATACCACTTAATGTCATACATATTAATGCAATCATCATACTGTTGGAAACCGCTAGAATAATAATGCTGAAACCCAAAAGCAAACTCGCGGCAATCATTAGTTTATTCATATTCTCAGCTGATTTTAAGTTAGCAAGATAAACCGCAGATAAAACAGAACCAATTCCAGCAGCACTTTCGAACCAGCTGAAAGTTTCGGCATTTCCTCTAAAAATATCTTTGGCAAAAACCGGCATTAGAGTATTAAACGAAATCACAAACAAACTGCTGCAGGTAAGCATTAACAGCATTCTTGCCATTTCTGTTTCTTTTTTTACATAATCAAGACCTTCCAGTAAGTCGTCGACCATGTTTAGTTTGTTCTCAGCTTTAATGTGCGGTGTGATTTTCATCATAAACAACGAAATCAAAACGGGAACGTAACTAATAAAGTTTCCTATAAAACAAATATCTTCACCATATTCATGCAAAATAATTCCTGCGACTGCCGGACCCGCAATTCGGGCAAAATTATTCATAGTCGAATTTAGAGCGACAGCATTTGGAAGATCTTCTTTATTGTCAACAATATCAATCATCATAGTTTGTCGGCAGGTCATATCAAAAGCATTAATAATTCCCTGCATTAAACTCAGCGCCAGAATAAAGTTGATATTGTAGATTTTAAAATAAATCAGAAGAGCCAGAATTCCTGCCTGAAGCATGGCTAAAGATTGTAAAACAATTATCGCTCTGTGTCGATCATAACGACCAATAATACTTCCGGCCAAAGGCGCCAGAAATAAGGACGGAATCATACTTAAAAACGTAGCCAGCCCTAATAAAAATACAGAACCCGTTATGCTGTAAACCATCCAGCTCACGGCTGTTTTTTGCATCCAGGTTCCAATAACCGAAACAGATTGTCCGTAGAAAAATAACTTGAAGTTTTTTGATTTTAAGGCTTTAAACATAACTCATACTATTTGAATACAAAGTTCGGGATTATGATTTCATTAGAAAAATTAATAATTTTACTGATAATAAGTATTTAAACTTATCAATATGGAAATTTATCAATTACAATATTTTATTAAAACTGCTGAGGTTTTGCATTTTACAAAAGCTGCCGAATTGTGTTTTGTAACCCAATCGGGACTTTCGCAGCAAATAAAAAAACTCGAAGAAGAACTCGGTATGCCTTTGTTTAAGCGAATTGGCAAGAAAGTACAATTGACAGAAGCAGGTTCTGTTTTTTTAATTCATGCCAAAAAAGTTGTAGAGAATATCGAAAACGGAAAACAAGCCATTGTAGATTTAAACGAAATGATTGGCGGTGAACTTCGAATAGGTGTTACGTATATTTTTGGACTTTTGATTCTGCCCGTTGTCAACACATTTGCAAAACAATATAAAAATCTGAAAATCATTGTAGAATACGGTACTACAGAATCTCTCGAACAAAAATTGATTAATAATGATGTTGATGTTGTATTGGTAATTCCATCACATTCTATCGATCTGCCTATTCAAAAAGTTCCTTTGTTTACTTCAAATATGGTAATGGCAGTTTCTAAAAATCATGCTTTGGCGGGTTTAGATAAAATAGCTTTTAAGAAAGTAGAAGACATTCCGTTGATACTACCCGGAAAAGGTTCGAATTCAAGAGAATTTGTCGAAGAATTATTTCAAAAGTTCAATATGAAACCTAAGATCTCAATCGAACTACATTCTATTCATGCTTTATTGCAAATGGTTGAAACCAGCGATTGGTCGACTATAGTTGCCGAAAAAGCCCTGAAAGGCTGGGATAATCTGAGAGCTATACAAATTACAGGCGTTGCAACTAAAAGAGAAGCATATATGTTAACCATTGGCAGTTATCAAAAAAAAGCCGTAAAACTATTTATGGAAGAATTTAAAAAGAGCATTTAAGTAATCTTAAATTTACTTTTGTAAACTCGATTTTTTTTGTGTTCTTTGCAGACCAAAATAGAAAGGTGTCCGAGTGGTTGAAGGAGCTAGCCTGGAAAGCTAGTATATGGGTAACTATATCGAGGGTTCGAATCCCTTCCTTTCTGCAAAATAAGAAACCGCAATTCATTTAAAATGAAATTGCGGTTTTTTTATTTTATATGTTTTAAAAGCTTACGTATTTTAGTATAAGATTTTAATAAATTGAAAAATGTACCAATATTATTTTCGTCCGGCCTATAAATCAGAAGAGCTTTTAATTGACATTTTTGGCGGGGCAGAAAATGAAAATTTTATTTCTGATTTTCTAAATGCGATTGCTGTTTTAAATCCCACAATGACAGACATTCTCGATTTGTGGATGAACGACGAAGTATTGATGAGTTTCGATTCTGAAATAGGATCGTTTACACTTTCTAAAGATATTTGGGGATTGGCTTTTATTACGGCAGAACATAATCAGAAAGGTTTGTTGAAGATTAATTCTATTTTAGAAAACTCAGAAATGTTTACAAAAGTTGAGGTTGATTTTGAAAGATATAAATAGATTTTAAAACAGGATGACAATAATTTTCAATTTTTAAAAATTAATCTTGCAAAGCCATTTTTACTTTCGGCATCATACGATCTACAAACATTTTATAAGCAGATTCAGAAGGGTGAAGTCCGTCTGAGGCAACAAGACTCGGATTGTTTAATCCTTGTCGTGTAATATCTGTAATAGAAACAAAAGTAACATTGTTATTAGTACAATAATTCTCGGCAAAGCTGTTGTATTGATCGATTTCTGCTGAAATTGCCGCGTTTTGACTGGAAGTAACATTTTTTCCAAAAGGGGTGTAAGCATAATCCGGGATGGAAATTACAACTACATTCTTGCGATCGCCTTTTGCCAGCATAATAGCTTTGTTGACCAATTCTGGAAATTCTTTTTCGTAGACAGAAAAGTTTTTATGCTGATATTGATTGTTAACGCCAATTAAAAGCGTAACCAAATCATAATTAGGCTCTGGATTTTGGTTATTAATTGCTAAAAGTAAATTGGAAGTTGTCCAGCCGGTTGTAGCAATTATTTTTAAAGAAAAATCGGTTTGAGGATAAAGTGCTTTAAGACCAGTTTTGAGCTGTTCCGGAAAACGGCAGGTTTCGCATACACTTTGTCCAATTGTATAACTATCGCCCAATGCAAGATAGTTTACAGATTTTGAAATGGGAATATTGGGAGCAGGTGTTACAGGCGGCGTTATAGTTTTGGCAGAGCCGGATTCGTCTGTATTACAGCTTAAAAGAAATATGGAAAGAATAACAGTAACTACTTGTTTAAATTGAGGCTTCATAATTTGTTTAAATTTGGCGTGTTTAAACAAATAGTTACGTTAAAAATATTGTTTTGGTTTTTTAAACCATTTCT
Organism: Flavobacterium ginsengiterrae; assembly: GCF_039539785.1. NCBI lineage: Bacteria > Pseudomonadati > Bacteroidota > Flavobacteriia > Flavobacteriales > Flavobacteriaceae > Flavobacterium > Flavobacterium ginsengiterrae. The sequence goes on from NZ_BAABDU010000003.1 coordinate 906,537, forward strand.
GCTTTTAAGATAATTTCTTCTTCAATAGCATTCCAAAGTCCAATACGTTTTTCAAGTGCTAAAATTGAAACTTCTTCAACTTCTTTCCATTTTTGAGCATCATCTTCACATAAATCAGTAATCATTTGCATAGCCATTGGTCCGTGCTCATCGGCATCAAGTTCAATGTGTCTTTCGAAATAATACAATAATTTCGTTAAATCAGTATCTGGAAGGTTTTTTTGAAAGTTTTTCAGAATTTCGGTAAACATACTAGGAATTAAATCTTCTCTTCCAAAAGTAAAAGCGGCTGCAATTTGATGCGGTTTTCCTTCTTCAATCACTCTAAAAGTAAAATCTAAAAAAGCTTTGATTTCCGGGTGAAGCGAACTTTGTTTAATGGCAACAAAAATATTGTGAAGTGATTGTACTTCGGCTAAAAACTTATTGATTTCTGTAGTGTCTGCACCACAGTCTTCCATTGCTTCAAGATACATTTCGTAATGACTTTGTCTTCTTCCGTCTATTGCTAAATCTGTTTCTTCGGCAAGAACAATTTCATTAATTAAATATCTTGTTTCCGGATTTTTAGTGGCAAACCATGGCGTTGTTGTACAGGTAAGTTTGGCTTGTAAAGCTTTTAATAAGGACATAAAATCCCAAACGGCAAAAACATGATTTTGTACAAAACTATGTAAGTCGTCTATACTTTGAATTTTTTTGTAAAGTGAATGGTTTAAAAGCTGATCTTTTTGAGGTTGAATGCTATTGTTTATAGTTTCAATATTCATTTAAGGTAAATTTTGGTGCAAAGATAAAAAGCTTCTCGGTTAGAAGAAGCTTTTTACATAGTTTTTGTATATAATTTAATAGTTGTTTACGATTTAAATGCTGGAATTCCAGTTACATCCATTCCTGTAATCAATAAATGTATGTCGTGCGTTCCTTCATAAGTAATAACACTTTCGAGATTCATCATATGTCTCATAATTGAGTATTCTCCGGTAATCCCCATGCCACCCAGCATTTGTCTTGCTTCGCGTGCAATGTGAATTGCCATGTCGACATTATTACGTTTTGCCATAGAAATTTGAGCAGTCGTTGCTTTTCCTTCGTTTCTTAAAACACCTAAACGCCAGGTTAATAATTGCGCTTTTGTGATTTCGGTAATCATTTCAGCCAATTTTTTCTGTTGTAATTGCGTTCCTCCAATTGGTTTTCCAAACTGAATTCTTTCTTTAGCATAACGCAACGCCATATCGTAACAATCCATAGCGGCACCAATTGCACCCCAGGCAATCCCGTAACGAGCAGAATCTAAACAACCCAGCGGAGCTCCAAGCCCTGATTTATTTGGCAAAAGATTTTCCTTTGGCACTTTTACATTATCAAAAATTAATTCTCCGGTTGCAGATGCACGAAGCGACCATTTATTATGTGTTTCTGGAGTTGTAAAACCTTCCATACCGCGTTCTACGATCAAACCGTGAATTCTTCCTTCTTCATTTTTTGCCCAAACTACGGCGATATCAGCAAAAGGAGCGTTGGAAATCCACATTTTAGCACCATTTAAAAGATAATGATCGCCCATATCTTTAAAATTCGTAATCATGCTTCCGGGATCAGAGCCATGATCTGGTTCTGTTAAACCAAAACATCCCATATATTCTCCGGTTGCCAGTTTTGGCAGATATTTCATTCGTTGTTCTTCATTTCCATATTTCCAAATAGGATACATTACTAATGAAGACTGTACAGATGAAGTAGATCTTACGCCAGAATCTCCGCGTTCGATTTCCTGCATAATTAAGCCATATGAAATTTGATCTAATCCTGCACCTCCATATTCAACAGGAATATAAGGTCCAAAACCGCCAATTTCTCCAAGTCCTTTAATAATTTGTTTTGGAAATTCAGCTTTTTGAGCATATTCTTCTATGATAGGAGAAACTTCTCTTTTAACCCATGCACGTGCAGATTCGCGAACTAATTTATGTTCATCAGTTAATAAATCGTCAAGGTTGTAATAATCCGGGGCCTGAAATAAGTCTGGTTTCATTTTTGATAGTTTTTTGCAAAACAAATTTACGCAATAAAAATATAACAAAACAAAGCATTATTGTTATATTTATATAAGTTGGTTGAAAAATAATCACAAATAAGGTGAATTAATTTTAGTTTATTGATAATATATAAACTAATTTTGAGATTCCAAAAAAACATATATTGAATGAGGCTGATCATCTCTTTTTTACTTTTTTTTGTTCTAAATGTTTCTTTTTCTCAGCAAAATAAAGAATTGACAGAGCAGGAATATTTACTCTTGCAGGATAAGATTCGATTAAATTTGAATGCAGACAGAGACAGCGCGACAGTATATGCTAATAAAATGGCTAAGTCCGGCAATTACAAACATAAGGCTTTTGCAAATGTCGCACAGGCATATTTACTTCAACTAAAAGATAATACGGCAAAATCTAAAGAAAAATATGAGCAGGCATTTCAATATTTGGAAAAAATGCCGGAATCAAAAGATAAAGATCAGCTTAAAGCATATTTATATAATTATGGAGGTTTGATTGAAGGTGCGAGAGGAAACTACAGTAAAGCACTTGAAAATTATCAAACCGGAATGAAAATCTCTACAAATATTGGAGATGTCATTCAAATTGTAAAATTTAAAAGTAACATAGCTTTTATAAATGAAGCAATAGGGAATTATCAGTTAGCAATTAAAAATCTTAAACAATTAAATGTCTTTATTGATAATAACGAGAGTTATTTTACTAAAGAACAATTTAATACGGTTAAAAGCAGTAATAATTTGACATTGGCTGCATCGTATGAAGGCTGGTACATGAAAAACCAGTCATCAACAAAACTCTTAGATTCTGCTGCATTTTTTTATAAAAAGACAGTTTCATATTCTCAAAACTTACCTATTAACAATATTAAGGCAAAAATTAGTCTGGGTAATGTTTATTATATGAAGAATGACTATACGAATGCTGAAAAAACGTATTATAATATTGTGTTTTATGCCAAACAGAATAATTTAAAAAGAGAATATAAAATTGCTAATTATAATTTAGGGAATTTATATTTTGAAACTAAAAAGTATGATAAAGCACTGGTGTTTTTCAAGAAAGTCGATTCGGTTTCAGAGATAGATAATTTGAGAGATGAAAGTTTTTTAAAATCAAACTATTATCAGGCAAAAATATATAATATATACAAAGAGCCGCAAGAAGCTTTTAAACATTCAAAAATATATCTTGATAATTATGAAAAATCTGAAGCAAAGTTAAATAATGAAGCTTTAGAAGTAAATTATAAGTTGGGAACAGGTGACCTTAGCGATGAAATGGTCACGATTCAAAAAAAATATGAAAATGATGTATTGTTAAATAAAGCTCTTAAGGTGTTTTATGTACTGCTTGTTGTTGGAATTGTATTTTTGCTTATTAAAAATATAAGAGATAAAAATAAGGCTCATAAAAAAATGAACGCTTTAATTGAAGAATTTAAAGCTAATATCGAAAAGAAAAATAATGCTGAAAACGAAGTAATTGAGCAAAATGAGGCAGAAGTTTTTGAAAATGAAGAAGTTCATTTCAAAAAAGAAAATATGCCTTTGAGTATTGATGAAGCTAAAGAAAACAAAATTGTAGAAAAATTATTGGCACTCGAAAGTAAACAAGAATTTTTAAATGCTGATTTTACTTTGTCTTATGTTGCTAAAAAGATTAAAACAAATACAACTTATTTGTCTTATGTGGTAAACAAACGGTTTGGAAAATCTTTTGGAGAATATTCTAACGAACTTAAAATCAATTATGTTATCAACGAAATGATAACAAACCACATGTATAGAAAGTATTCTACTCAGGCAATTGCAGAAAGTGTTGGATTTAAAAATGCTGTATCGTTTGCTAAATCATTTCGCAAAAGAACTGGAGTATCTCCAGCTCAATTTGCGAGTAATATTTAATTTGAGTTTTATCCAAGTGTTCCACCACCACCTTTAATAGGATCTTTGTTGCCATCAATTGGCGGAGTTGCAGGATCATCTCCACCACGAACTGATTTTTGCTTATTTCTATCTATTTTTTCTGAAATAAAATCCTCTATATTTAATTTTTTACTTGTCATAATTTTATATTTTAATGTTAATTTTATGTGCTGAAATTGATTTTTTATTTATTATCCCACAGTTCCTCCTCCGGTTCTAATTGGGTCTTTATCAGGTCCTGGCTCTTCTCCTCCTCGTACCATTTTTCTTTCATTTTTTGATAATTTTTCTGCCTCAAAATCTTCGAATTTTAATTTAATATTTCCCATCATTTTGTGTGTTAAGGTTACTGACATGTCAAAACTAAATAAAATGACATGCCCTTGATCGAGAATTGGGTTTTAGAGCTTCTTGTGAATTTATTTCAAAGATAATAAATTGTAAATCAATATTTTATGTTTTAATAGTGACTGCTATAATTTATAAATTGTATGTAGTATAATTAATAAAATGTATGCGTCTGCGATTATTTTTTGAATAAAAACAATAATCTTTGCATTGGAAATATGATTTAAAACGGTCCCAAAAATGTTAAAACTTATTCAAAAATTTCTTCAAATAAATCGATATTCGGAAGTGAAAAACGAGTTCAAAGACTTGTTTCTTTCTCACCCGAATTTTCCTAGTTTATTTGCGATAACAGATTCATTCGATTTGTTGTCAATTGAGAATGCAGCGATAAGAGTTCCGAAAGAACAAATTGTAGATTTACCGTCAAATTTTCTTGCTTATTTCAAAGATGAATTAGTGTTAGTTGAAAGAGCAAAAGAATTTGTTAGAATCACCACAATTAAAAAAGGTTCACAAAAAATATCATACGAAAAGTTTCTTTTAGACTGGAACGGTGTTATTGTGGCAATCGAACCAAATAATGTTGTGGCAAGAGAAAATTTAAAAGTTGAGTTGAGCTGGTTAAAATACCTTGTTCCATTTTTACTTTTAGGCGGTTTGTCTATTTTTTACCATTCTTTCAATCTGTTTAGTTTTACATTTTTACTAACTACTTCGCTTGGTTTAGTTGTGAGTATTTTAATTGTTCAGGAAAAACTTGGTTTTAAAAACAGTATTATTTCAAAATTTTGCAGTTTAAGTACTAATTCATCATGCAGTTCAGTAATTAACTTTAGCGGAAATTACGAAAACAAATGGATTGGTTTCTCTGATTTGCCATTATTATTTTTTGGAGCAAGTTTTATCGCAGTTCTAGTACAGCCTTTAAGTTCTTCCATTTTTGTTGGGTTTTTGAGTTTATTGGCTATACCTGTTATTGTATCCTCAATATGGATTCAAAAATTTGAACTTCAAAAATGGTGTGTTATGTGTTTAATGGTTTCGTTTTTGATTTTTACCCAAAGCTTAATTTGGTTTTCATCAGACCTATTCACATTAAGTTTTAGTTTCAATGCCATGTTTCCGTTCTTATTTTCACTGTTATTGCTTGTGCCAATATGGTATGTGGTAAAATCGGCGGCAAAAAATGTTCTGGAAAATGAAAATTCTCTAAAAGAATTGAAAAAATTTAAAAGAAACTATTCTCTGCTTAATTTCTTATCTAAAAAAGTGCCAATTACAAACGGGTTCGAAGATTTAAGAGGTTTAAATTTTGGTAACAGAAATGCAGTAGTAAAACTTTCAATAATTATAAGTCCAAGCTGTGAACATTGTCACAAAACATTTCAGGAAGCTTTTGATTTAGTTTTAAAATTCCCTGATAAAATATTTTTAAATGTTTTATTTAATATAAACCCGGAAAACGTTGATAATCCTTATAAAGCAGTTGTAGAACGTTTATTAATTATAAACAGATCGACTCCAGGAAAAACGGTTGAAGCAATTTCTGACTGGCATATTAAAAAAATGAGTTTGAAAAAATGGCTTAAAAAATGGTCTATTGATTCAGTAAGTATTATGATTAATCAGGAAATCAATAAACAATATGAGTGGTGTTCTAAAAATGATTTTAATTATACACCCGTTAAAATTGTAAATGAAAAATTGTTTCCAAATGAATATGAGTTAAGCGAATTGAAATATTTCTTAAATGATTTTGTAGAAGAAAAAGAAACAACAATTCTCGAAAAGACGGCCTAATATTTACATTCTTTATGAAGTAAATATTTTTGAAAAGGAATCCCCAAAACTAAAAACAACAGTTATGTTAAAAAATATTTTAAGTCTGGAAGGATCACAAGAAATAAGTGCAAGCGAGCAAAAAACTATACTTAGCACCAATGTTAATGAAATAACATCAAAATGTGATTCATGGAACTCTATGTTATATGAAGATTGTACTGAATATTACCCAGAGTTAACGTATGCTAATGCAAACTAAAATTAATTCAAAACGAATTAAAGAGATTATTATAATACACAGATTGTAATGTTAAAAGAAATTTTAAATCTGGAACACGCACAGCACATTAGCAAGAGCGAACAAAAAAATATAAAAGGAGGAATTCCAGAATGCTGGATTTATGCCATTGAAGCAGGATGTGTGCTAATACCAGCCGGAGGTGTTTGTCCGGTTAATACAGAAGCAGGAATTTGCGATACAAATCGTCTTTGCTGTTAATTTTTAGAAAATTATTTAAAGTAATATACAATAAAGCCTTTTTAAAATTTAGTCATGTTTTTTTTAATTTGTAGGCGCTCGATCGTGGAACATTGAGCATTTTATCCCAACATTGATGATTGGTGTCGGGATTCTCAGGAAAATTGGTCACTTGGATTAGTTTTATTTGGTTAGGACTGATCAAGTGCCATCTCCTAGAGAAATTGATATTACTAAAAATATTATATATTGAAGAGAGGATTATGGTTCTCTCTTTTTTTGTTAAGAATTTAAAAAGTATAATAAAATGAATTAAAACTTCTGCAACAGACTATTATAAAGCAGTATCCTAGAATAATTTATCATTAGTAAAACACCCTATATTTTATATTAACCTCAAACAAAAATCAAATTATGAAAAAATTAAAAAGTCTAGAAGGAGTTGAAGTTTTAAGCATTCAGGAAAAGAAAAGTATTACCGGAGGCGGACCAGGTATTGAAGCGTGTTATTGCCCAGGTACAGGTATCTTCGCAGGTATTATACATCCTGGTGAAGGAGAAACTTGTGCATCAGTTATTGAAGAGAACTGCCCATTAGAATCATAAAGATTAAATAATTTGAATAGTTTTATAGAAAGCTTTGCTATTTATTTAGCAGGGCTTTCTTTTTTATACAAACAAAAGAAATTAATAAAGAACACATCATAAAAATAAGAAAGTAAGAAGTTAAATTTTGGTAAGATATTTAAATGGATTTTTTAATTTTTTAAGAATTTTTGTATAATATTGCTGTAAACTAACCCAAATATTAGAATTGAAAAAATTCCCTAATTATAAACAGGCAGATTTTAAAGATTGCGGACCTACATGTTTAAAAATCGTTGCAAAACATTACGGTAAAACAATCAAAATTCAGGAATTACGAGATAACAGTGAAACTACTCGTGAAGGAAGTAATTTGCTTTTTTTAAGTGATGCCGCAGAGAAAATCGGTTTTAGAACTTTAGGGGTAAAATTAAGTCTGGAAAGGCTGGAAGAAGCTCCTTTGCCTTGCATTCTGCACTGGAATAAAAATCATTACGTTGTACTTTATAAAATCAGGAAAGGGACTTATTATATTTCAGATCCCGCTTTTGGATTGATTCAGTACAATAAAACAGATTTTTTAAAATTCTGGATTGGCAACAATGCCGACGAATTGACTAAAGAAGGAGTAGCATTATTACTAGATGCGACACCAAAATTCTTTCAGTCTGATTTTGATAAAGAAGATAACAAAGGATTAGGATTTGGTTTATTGGCACAGTATGTAATTCGTTATAAATCATACCTTTTCCAGTTAAGTATTGGTTTGTTAGCCAGCAGTTTGTTACAGCTGATATTTCCGTTTTTAACCCAAAGTATTGTCGATGTCGGAATACAAAATCAAAATATCCATTTTATTTATCTGATTCTTTTTGCACAGTTATTTCTATTTGCCGGAAGAACAGGTTTAGAACTTATTAGAAGCTGGATATTATTGCATCTTTCAACCCGAATCAATATCTCGTTAATTTCAGATTTTTTCATTAAATTAATGAACCTACCTATTTCCTTTTTTGATGTAAGAATGACGGGAGATATCATGCAGCGTATAAATGATCACAGCAGAATCGAAAAAATTCTGACTACATCATCTCTAAACGTTTTATTCTCGGTTATTAATATGTTTGTAATGGGCGCTGTTTTGGCCTATTTTAATCTAAAGATATTCTTTGTTTTTTTTGCCGGAAGTCTTCTTTATTTTGGCTGGATTACACTGTTTTTAAAACGAAGAGGAATTTTAGATTACAAACGTTTTGCCGAAGTTTCAAACGAGCAGGGAAAAGTTATGGAACTTATTAACGGAATGCAGGAAATAAAACTTCATAATGCCGAAAAACAAAAACGATGGGGTTGGGAATATGTTCAGGCAAGATTATTCAGGGTTTCAATAAAAGGTTTGGTTTTAGAACAGTCACAAACTATTGGATCTTCTGTAATTAATGAGTTAAAAAATATTTTTATTACATTTTTATCAGCAAAATTAGTGATCGATGGTTCAATAACACTCGGTATGATGCTTGCTATAAGCTCAATTGTAGGAAGTTTAAATGGACCAATTACGCAGCTCATTCAGTTTGTGAGAGAACTTCAGGATGCTAAAATTTCGCTGGCAAGATTATCTGAAATTCATGAAAAAGAAGATGAGGTACAACAAGAAATTCATCAGTCAAATGATGTTCCTTACGATTCAGATATTGAATTAAAAAATGTTTCTTTTCGATATTTAGGATCAGATATTCCTGTTTTAGATAATTTGAATTTAATTATTCCGGCGAATAAAGTAACAGCAATTGTAGGAGTAAGCGGAAGCGGAAAAACAACGCTTATGAAGCTGCTTCTTAAATTTTATGAACCAGAAAAAGGAGAAATTAATATTGGGAATTCACAGCTTAAAAATATTTCGCAAAAAGCCTGGCGAAATAATATTGGAGCCGTAATGCAGGAAGGTTTTATTTTTAGCGATACCATTGCCAATAATATAGCTTTTGGAGTAGATAAAATTGATAAAGAACGGTTAGTTTATGCATCAAATGTGGCGAATATAAAGCAATATATCAGCGAACTTCCATTAGGATATAACACTAAAATTGGTGCCGAAGGATTAGGAATGAGTACAGGGCAAAAACAACGCTTGTTAATTGCGAGAGCAGTTTACAAAAACCCTGAAATATTATTTTTTGATGAAGCTACATCGGCACTGGATGCAAATAATGAGAAAGAAATTATGCAAAAACTGGATATTTTCTTTAAAAATAAAACCGTAATTGTAATAGCGCATCGATTGAGTACTGTAATGAATGCAGATCAGATCGTGGTTTTGAATAAAGGAAAAATTATAGAAATTGGAAGTCATGCCGCTTTGGTGGAACAAAAAGGAAACTACTTCGAACTGGTTAAGAATCAATTACAGCTTGGGAATTAATTATGGCAGAAAATAACGATACATTTGAATTAAGAAGTGAAGAAGTTCAGGACATTCTCACTAAAGTACCTCACTGGATGATACGCTGGGGAACGGTAATGATTTTTGCCATTATTGTAATGTTGTTTTTTGTTTCATGGTTTATAAAATATCCTGATGTTGTAAATACCGAAATTGTAATTACAACCAATATTCCGCCAGAGAAAATTGTATCAAAATCCTCAGGAAGAATTGAAGCCATTTTGATAAAAAATAAATCAATAGTTCCTAAGAACAGTACGCTTGCTATTATAGAAAATACAGCAAATTATAATGATGTTTTTTTACTGAAAAGCATTACAGACAATTATAATATTAATGATCCAAAAGCAGAATTTCCGTTTTCAAAGTTAAAAAACACGCAATTAGGAGAAATAGAAAGTGCTTATGCCGTTTTTCAGAAAGATTATCAGGCTCAGGAACTCAATCATGATTTAAAGCCCTTTGCGATAGAAAACCGCGCGCAAGTTTCAGAAAAAATTCAGATAAAGGAAAGACTGGAGATTTTACAGCAGCAAAAAGTAATTAATGAAAGTGAATTGCAGCTTCAAAAAAATGAAATTGCCCGTTTTGAAGTTTTATTTAATAAAGGAATTATTTCGGCTCAGGAAATGGAAGCAAAAAAACTAGGCTTTCTTCAGGCGCAAAAGAATTACAGAAGTCTTTTATCGTCGATTTCGCAATTAAAGTCCTCACTTATAGATAATACAAAATCGAGCCAGAATTCGCAGGTAAACAGTACTAAAGAAGAAGTTAATCTTGGGAGAAATATGGCGCAGTCATTTTTTCAGCTTAAAAAGGTAATAAAAGACTGGGAATTAGCCTATGCATTAAAATCTTCAATAAGCGGAAAAGTTACTTTCTTGCAGATTTGGACAGAAAATCAAACCATAAATATTGGTGATAATGTTTTTTCAATAATTCCAGATGCAAAAAATGGTTTTATTGGCAAAGTAAAAGCACCTGCCTTAAATTCAGGAAAAATAAAAGTAGGACAAAGAGTAAACATCCGTCTGGCAAATTTCCCTGATAAAGAATTTGGTGTTCTTAAAGGCAAAATTCAGAATATTTCTCTGGTTCCGGATAAAGATGGAAATCTGCTTATAGATGTGGCGCTTCCAAACGGATTGGAAACGTCGTATAAAAAACAAATTCTATTTCAGCAGGAAATGAAAGGAAGTGCTGAAATCGTAACTGAAGACCTTAGGTTAATTGAAAGAATTCTTTATCAGTTTAAAAATATTTTCGAACAAGTTTAGTCTATCAAATTAAATGTCTTATTAAGTGAAAAATTTACCTTCTATTGCCATAATGACTTGCTGGTATGGAGACTATCCGTGGTATTTTCCGTATTTTGTAAAATCTTGTAAATACAATCCTTCGATTGATTTTATTATCGTTACAGATAATACAGATGAGATACCTGAAAAACCTGAAAATATTAAAGTGATCTATAAAACACTTGGTGATTTTAAAGTTAATGCCGGTAAAAAATTAGGTTTTGAAGTTGTTGTAAACCAACCCTATAAATTATGTGATTTTAAACCTGCGTATGGGTTTTTATTTTCTGAAATTCTTGATTCTTATGATTTTTGGGGACACGGAGATATTGATATGGTTTATGGCAATATTAGAGGATTTATGACTAATGAGTTGTTAGAAGAATATGATATTATAAACAGCCGTGTAGATTTTATAACTGGTACATTTTGTTTATATCGAAATATAGAAAAAATGAATAAGCTGTTTATGAAAAGCCGAGATTATAAACATGTTTTTACAAATGATGAATATCTTTCTTTTGACGAATGTAATTTCTTATTCCATGAAATTGAAATGGGAAACTCTATTTTAGATTATCCGGATAATATTCAGAGTATGACCTATTTGGCTGTAAAAGGAGAAATGGAAGGTGATTTCAGAGTTTTTTTCGATCATATAATTGCTCAGGGAGTGTCTGATGAAATAAAATGGGACAACGGATTAATAATATTTAAAAACCAGTTTGAATGCTTGTTTTATGATATGATCGATTATAAAGTTAAATGTGAAAACAAAAAAGCAATTTACCCAATTCCCGATATTTTTTATTTTAATATAAAAGGGATAAATAAAAATAGTTTTTTTAAACTGCAGTATTCAAAAATAATTCGAAAACTGAATAAATTAAAGGCTTGAAAAACAAATTAGAAAGCATACAGCTTACATCTTCAAATAAAAATCTTTAGTCAGATTAATATATTCAGGAGTGTAAATATGTCTTTCGATTTCGATAATTAATTCATCGATTTCAGTTTGAGTATTTTCATTTCGGCTGAAAGCCAACAAACTACGTTTGATTTCAGAAGAAGGAGTGCCTTTTACGCGTGTAATTTTTATGGGATATAATTCTGATTCTTTAGCTAAAGCGATGAATTTTTCTTCTTCTCTAAAAGGAATAATAATAGCTAATATTCCATTTTCAGAAAGCAATAAATCTGCAGCTTCAACTATTTCGTCAAAAGGCATTGCATCCTGAAAACGAGCTAAATCGCGCTGTTCGTTTGAGCTTTTATAATCTTCCGCATAAAACGGCGGATTTGAAACAATTAAATCATATTCATCTTCAGGTTCTTCTATAAATTCATCTAAGCCGGCGTGAAAACAAAATAAACGATCTCCCCAAGGCGAATTTTCGAAATTTTCTACCGCTTGTTCATAGGCATCTTCATCAATTTCTAATGCGTCAATCTGTTCTGCGCCAGAACGCTGTGCGATCATTAAAGCAATAATTCCGGTTCCTGCACCAATATCTAAAACACTGAATGGATTGTGAGAAACAGGAGTCCAAGCACCAAGTAAAACGCCGTCTGTTCCAACTTTCATAGCAGTTTTATCCTGGTTAACAGAAAATTGTTTGAATGTAAACATAAAATAAAATTCCAAATTTTTTAAATCCCAAATTCCAACATTTAAAAGAAGTTTCAATAAAGAAATTCCAAATTCCAATTGGATTGAGATGCAAAAATAATATTAAAATAGGGATTATTACTTTGATGTTTTGGTAATTATTGCAGATAAAATTTTTCTTAACTCTTCAATTTCGAATAAAAGAGCTTCTGATATTGTTTTTTGTTCGGGATTTAATTCGTGTAATAATCGAATCCAAAATTTAGATTCTTTAGCTTCTTTTCTGGCTATTTTAAGTCGGAAGATTAGATCTTTTTCGCCTAATTTTTCATTTGCTTCAATATAATTTGCTCCGACAGAACCAGAAGATCTTACAAGTTGTTTGCTGTCTTCAATGTTTGAAGTTGTTTTAGGGAGCGCTTTAATGTATTTTCTACATTCTTTGGCAAACAAAAAAGTTCGTTCTTCTAAATCAAAAGGTTTACTCATATTTTAAATTCCAATTAATAAATTCCAAGTTCCAATTTCGAATGATAAAAATAGAATAAATTGCTTAATGAAAATAAGTTTTTTCTTTCAAATAAAACAAATAAGAATGTTGATCTTGGAATTTGGAATTTCAAGATTGGATTTTTTTTAAAGTTGGAATTTGGGATTTAAAAAATTGGAATTTTAAATCTAAAGGTACATTTCAACAAGACCTTCTGGAAGATCCATGATGACTTTTTTATTCTCACGATCAATTTTTACAAGGAAATGATCAATCATCGGTACCAGGATTTCAACCTCGCCATTTAGAACTTCAAAAAGAGGTTGCGCAGAAGAATCATTAATAGAAGTTATTTTCCCGAACACACCCAAACGTTTGTCTTCGATTTCAAAACCAATAACTTCGTGAAAATAAAATTTGTTACCGCTAAGTTTTGGTAACATGGTTAGAGGAAGATAAATGCCATTTCCAACAATAGCGTCAGCTTCTTCTTCGGTATTTACATCTTCAAAACGAACTCTTAGAAAGTCGTTTTTGTGTAAAGAGCTTGTTTCAATAAAAAAAGGAACCAAGTGTTTGTTGTGTTCAACAAACACTGATTCCAAGTTTTCGTATAACTCAGGTTCATCCGTATCTAAATAGATTAAGACTTCACCTTTGAAACTAAATTTTTTAGCGATTTTACCTAAATAAAAACATTCTTCTTTACGCATTCTCGCTAAGTAAAATTATTATGCTTCAGTTGTTTCGTTATTCTCTTCAGCAGCAGGAGCTTCTTCAGTTGCTTCAGCAACCTCTTCTGTAGCTTCTGTAGCCGTAGCAGCAGCTTCAGCGTCAGCCTGTGCTTGAGCAGCAGCAGCAACACGTTTAGCGTTTACTTCTTTTTCAGCTTTTAAAGCGTTAGCTTTAACATCTGCTTTTGCTTTAGATAAACCATCTTTTTTAGCATCAACTTTTCCTGCTTTAGACTCTAACCAAGCTGCTAATTTAGCGTCTGCCTGCTCTTGAGTTAAAGCTCCTTTGCGGATACCTCCATCAAGGTGGTGTTTCAATAAAGCACCTTTGTAAGAAAGGATAGCTCTTGCAGTATCAGTTGGTTGTGCACCATTGTGTAACCATTTAACTGCGCTGTCAAGATCTAGCTCAACAGTTGCTGGGTTAGTGTTTGGATTGTAAGTACCAATTTTCTCTAAGTATTTACCATCTCTTTTTGAGCGTGCATCTGCAGCTACAACCCAGTAAAAAGGTTTTCCTTTTTTACCGTGTCTTTGTAATCTAATTTTTACTGACATAATCTAATGATTAAATTTTGAGGTACTCGACCTCTGTTAATTAAGGGCGCAAAGATATAATTTTTTTGTGAATTATTCGTTTTAAAGACATTAAATATATTTAAGAGTTGTTTTTTAGCATTTTTTTGACTTTTATTTCTTAACCACTTATCTCTTAATGCAATATTTTTGTACCAAATTTCCTTTATGAAAAAAATATTTTATTTTTTGACGTTTTTATTTCTTTTGGTGTCTTGTACAGAAGACGTAAAATTTAATAATCCGGCTTTTCAAACTTTAAAAAATAATGTCTTTTGGAGAGCACAAACATATAAAGCTTATTTTGGCGCAAATGGATCAATTATAATTGAAGGTTCTTTAGGGTATGAAAAAATCATTTTGCAGGCTGCATCTTCAACAGAGCAAACTTTTGCTTTAGGAGTTAATGATGATTCTAAAGCTTCTTATGAAAATGCACTTCCGGCAGAAATGGCTTCTTTTTCTACAGGAACGAATATAGGAAATGGGCAGATTACGATTACAGATTACGATGCAGATAACAATACTATATCAGGTACATTTAAATTTACGGCAGTAAATAACGATGATACAGATGCAGGAAATGATAAGATTAATTTTACAGAAGGAGTTTTTTATAAAGTTCCAATTGAAGGGAATGATATCGTTTTGCATAACTAATTTTTTATATCAAAGACTGATTTTATTGAGAAGAGCTTTAAAATCTAAATAAAAACATAAATAAACTAATATATAGTAGATTACAGAAAAATAAGACTACATTTGTTGTTATTATAAAAAAGTATCTATGAATATTTTCGTTGGAAGCCTTCCATTCAGTATTGAGGAAGCAGATTTAAGAGAGTCTTTTGAGGCTTATGGAACAGTTGACTCTGTTAAAATTATTACTGATAAATTTACTGGAAGAAGTAAAGGCTTTGGTTTTGTTGAAATGCCAAATGATAGCGAAGCTCAAAAAGCAATCGATGAATTGAACGGTGCAGTTGTTTCTGGTCGTACAATTGTGGTAAACAAATCTGAACCAAAACCAGAAGGTGAAAGAAGAAGTTTTAATAACAACCGTGGTGGAAACAACCGCGGAGGTTACGGAAACAACCGTGGCGGAGATCGCGGTAACAGAGGAGATTACTAAAAGTTTTTTTCTAAAATATAAAAGGGATCAATTTACGTTGATCCCTTTTTTTGTTTCAAGTTTCAGGTTTCACGTTCCAACAACCTGAAACTTGAAACCTGAAACAAAAATGAACTAATTATACATTCGCAGCTAACCAGTCACCAACTTCTTTTGTTCCGTATGCTTTTCCTCCGTTAGCTAAATCTTCAGTAACTACTCCAGCTTCTAGAGCTTTGTTTACAGCATCTCTCATTGCTTTTCCTTCTTCCATTAATCCGAAGTTTTCGAACATCATAGCGGCAGATAAAATAGTCGCCATTGGGTTAGCAATATTCAATCCTGTAGCTTGTGGGTAAGAACCGTGAATTGGTTCAAATAAAGAAACTTCAGCTCCCATAGATGCAGAAGGCATTAATCCCATTGAGCCAGAAATTACAGAAGCTTCATCTGTTAAAATATCTCCAAATAAGTTCTCTGTAATCAATACATCATAAGAGTTTGGCCATTGTACCAAACGCATTGCAACAGCATCAACAAATTCGTAGCTTACTTCAACTTCTGGATAATCTTTTTCCATTGCCTGAACTGTTTCTCTCCACAAACGTGAAGTTTCCAAAACGTTAGCTTTATCCACGCAACATAATTTTTTAGAACGCGTCATTGCCAATTCGAAACCTTTTTTAGCTAAACGCTGTACTTCAGCTCTTGTGTAAACACAGTTATCGTAAGCAGTGTCTCCACCGTCTTTTCTTCCTTTTTCTCCGAAGTAAATCCCTCCAGTTAATTCTCTTAAGAAAACTAAATCAGTTCCTTCGATTCTTTCTCTTTTTAATGGAGATTTATCTAATAAAGAAGGGAATGTAAAAGTTGGTCTTACGTTTGCGAACAAACCTAATGCTTTACGCATTTTTAACAAACCTTGTTCCGGACGAACTGGTGCAGAAGGATCATTATCATATTTTGGGTGTCCGATTGCTCCGAAAAGAACAGCGTCAGCATTTTTACAAACTTCGTGTGTTGCATCTGGATAAGGTTCGCCTACTGCATCAATAGCAGCAGCACCGGTTAAAGCAGGTTTCCAAGTAATTTCATGTCCAAATTTTTGTGCAATAGCATCAGATACTTTTACAGCTTCATTTATTACTTCTGGTCCGATTCCATCACCGGCTAAAAGGGCTATGTTTAATTTCATTTTGTAGTATTTATTATTTTAAGGTTCAAAGTGACAGAGTAACAAAGGTTCAAAGTTTAAAAGTGATGTATAAACCTTTGTCACTTTGCAACTCTGAACCTTTGTCACTATATTAAGTTATTATGTTAAGCATTTTCTGCGTTGCAATTATCGCTGCAACAGTTTGATCCGAATCTAAACCTCTTGTTTTAAATTCTTTTCCATTATTTACCCAGGTAATGATCGTTTCACACAAAGCGTCAGAACTACTTCCGGGCGGGATTCTTACAGCATAATCAATCAGTTTTGGAAGCGTTAATTTTTTGCTTTTGTAAATCTTCGATAAAGCATTCATAAAAGCATCAAACTGACCGTCTCCCTGAGCGTTTTCTTCGATGATTTCTCCGTTTAAATTTAGAGACAAAGTCGTTGAAGGGCGCATTCCTTTAGAATGAACCAGCATATAAGAATTGATAGTGATTTTTTCTTCGTACGTATGACTGTCCAAAACATCAGAAATAATGTATGGAAGATCTTCTTTAGTAACCGTTTCTTTTTTGTCGCCCAATTCGATAATTCTTTGGGTAACCAATTTCAAATCTTCGTTGTTTAATTTTAAACCTAATTCCTGAAGATTCTTTTCGATATTGGCTTTTCCAGAAGTTTTTCCTAGAGCGTATTTTCTTTTTCTTCCAAAACGTTCTGGAAGTAAATCATTAAAATAAAGATTGTTTTTGTTGTCGCCATCAGCATGAATTCCGGCAGTTTGTGTAAAAACGTTATCACCTACAATGGGTTTATTTGCAGGAATTCTGTAGCCTGTAAAAGTTTCAACCAATTTGCTTACAGAATACAAAGAAGTTTCTTTTATGCCAATTTTTACTTCTGGCATGTAATCATTTATAACTGCAACAGTGCTTTCGAGGGGTGCATTTCCGGCGCGTTCTCCCATTCCGTTTACCGTAACATGAAGTCCGTCAATTCCTGCTCTTATGGCTTCCATGACATTGGCAACACTTAAATCGTAGTCGTTATGCGCATGGAAATCAAAATGAATCTGCGGATATTTTACTTTTATTTTTGAAATAAATTCAAAAGTCAAAGACGGAATTAAAACACCTAAAGTATCAGGAAGTAAAATTCTTTTAACTGGCTGAGTTGACAAGAAATCCAAGAATTGAAAAACATAATCTGGTGAATTTCGCATTCCGTTGCTCCAGTCTTCCAAGTAAACATTCGTCTCAATGTCATTTTCTTTAGCGGAAGCGATAATTTGAGCAATTTCAGCAAAATGCTGTTCTGGAGTTTTTTTCAATTGATGCGTTAAGTGATTCATTGAACCTTTGGTCAATAAATTCTGCACTTTCGCACCCGCTTTTTTCATCCATTCAATCGAAACACCGCCATCTACAAACGTTAGCACTTCGATTCTGTCAATATATCCTTTTTCTTCAGCCCAGGTTGTAATGCCTTTTACGGCTTGAAATTCGCCTTCGCTTACGCGGGCAGAAGCAATTTCGATTCTATCAATATTTAATTCCTCCAACAACAATTGCGCAATGGTTAATTTTTCTGCAGCAGAAAAAGATACTCCAGACGTTTGTTCGCCGTCACGAAGCGTCGTATCCATTATTTCAATTTTTCTTTTTTCCATATTGATATTCTAATTTCTTAGTGTTTTGGCGCAATTGCTAAATATATTTCATTGCGCATATTTGACGCTGATTTTACGGATTCGCTTTCGCGAAGACGCTGATAAAAACGGATTTTTAATATATGATAAATAAAAAATCCGCGTCAATCCGCGTTTTTGCGGTAGCAAATCTGCGTCATCCGCGTTCTATATATTCTAGAAAGACCCGAGAGGTTTTGAAGCCTTTCGGGTCTAATAGACTGAATGATATTGCTATTAGTAAGGAAGTTTATCAGCGAAAGCTTTAATATCCTCTTTCATATCTTGTAAATAATCAATGTCATCAAAACCATTAATTAAGTTGTTCTTTTTGTAACCGTTAATAGCAAATGATTCTTGCTCGCCAGTTGACAATAGAGTAATGGTTTGGTTTGGAAGATTGATTTCTAATTCTGTTTTAGGATCAGCTTCAATTGCTGCGAAAATGTTCGCTAAAAATTCTGGGCTGATTTGTACTGGTAAAACACCAATATTCAAACAGTTTCCTTTGAAAATATCAGCAAAGAATGAAGAAACTACAGCGCGGAATCCGTAATCGTAAACTGCCCATGCAGCGTGTTCTCTAGAAGATCCAGAACCGAAGTTTTTTCCTCCTACAAGAATTTTTCCGCTGTAAGTTGGGTTGTTTAAAACGAAATCTGCTTTTGGAGTATCGTCTCCGTTATATCTCCAGTCTCTAAAAAGATTGTCTCCAAAACCTTCACGTTTTGTAGCTTTTAAGAAACGAGCCGGAATAATTTGATCTGTATCTACGTTCTCAATTGGCAACGGAACACCGCTGCTAGTAAGTATATTAAATTTATCGTATGCCATTTTTTGGAATTTTAGATTTTAGATTTTAGATTTTAGATTTTCTTTTGAAAACTAAAACATAGAATCTAAAATGTTTTGTTTTAAATAATGTTAGAATTTTATTTGAAGATTAGATATTCGATCACAACAGCAATCTAAAATCTAAAATCTTCAATCTAAAATAACTCTCTCGGATCTGTTAATTTTCCTGTTACCGCAGCGGCAGCAGCCATAATCGGACTTGCTAAAAGCGTTCTTGAACCTGGACCTTGACGACCTTCAAAGTTTCTGTTTGAAGTACTTACTGCGTATTTACCAGCAGGAACTTTATCGTCGTTCATTGCTAAACAAGCAGAACACCCAGGCTGACGTAAAACGAAACCAGCTTCTGTCAAAATATCTAAAATTCCTTCTTCTTTAATTTGCGCTTCAACAACGTGAGAACCCGGAACTAACCAAGCTGTAACGTTATCCGCTTTTTTTCTTCCTTTTACAATTTCAGCAAAAGCTCTAAAATCTTCAATACGTCCGTTTGTACAGCTTCCTAAGAAAACGTAATCGATTTGTTTTCCAATCATTACGTCATCTTCGTTGAAGCCCATATAAGCTAAAGATTTCTTGTAAGTTTCCTCACCGCCTTCAACTTCTTTAGCGTTCGGAATATGTTTTGTGATACCAATTCCCATTCCAGGGTTTGTACCATAAGTAATCATTGGTTCAATATCAGACGCTTTGATGTTTAATTCAGCATCAAAAACAGCATCAGCATCCGTTTTTAAAGTTTTCCAATATTCAACAGCTTTTGTCCAAGCTTCTCCTTTTGGAGCGTATAAACGACCTTCAAGGAAATCGAAAGTAGTCTGGTCAGGAGCAATCATTCCTCCACGAGCACCCATTTCGATACTTAAGTTACAAACTGTCATACGACCTTCCATAGTCATGTTTTCAAAAACATCACCAGCATATTCAACAAAATATCCTGTGCCTCCAGAAGTAGTTAATTGAGCAATAATATAAAGCGCAACGTCTTTTGGACCAACACCTTTACTAAGTTGTCCGTTTACGTTAATACGCATTTTCTTTGGTTTTGGCTGCATAATACATTGAGTAGAAAGCACCATTTCAACCTCAGACGTTCCGATACCAAAAGCAATAGCTCCAAAAGCACCGTGAGTAGACGTATGTGAATCTCCGCATACAATAGTAGCACCTGGCAAAGTAATTCCGTTTTCAGGACCAACTACGTGTACAATACCATTTTTTTGGTGACCTAATCCCCAGTGCGAAATTCCGTATTCGTTTGCATTGTCTTCAAGTGCCTGAAGCTGGTTTGCAGATAAAGGATCTTGTACTGGTAAATGTTGGTTTATAGTTGGTGTATTGTGGTCGGCAGTTGCAAAAGTTCTTTCAGGGTATAAAACATTAACCCCTCTTGATTTTAATCCTAAAAAAGCAACAGGACTCGTAACTTCATGAATGAAATGGCGGTCAATAAAAAACACATCTGGCCCATCTTCAATTTTACGCACAACATGTGAATCCCATACTTTGTCAAATAATGTCTTACTCATTTTTATTTTTTTTTAATTGTAATTTTATAACTACAGCCTTCCTGTTCATTATAATAGCAAAACAAAAGTAAAAAAAGATCAAAAAGCGTCAATTTCAATATTTCATTATATACGATACCCAAACTAAATTACAAATTGCAAATTGGCTTTTGTAACTTTAAATTTGACAGAAAAATGATGGAGAAACTGATTTTGTTTTTCTTTTTCAGATTTGATTCTGCTTAATTGTTCTTTGTTTTAATAGTTTGCAAATTTATCTCAAAATCACTATAAAATAGCGTGTTTGTTTTGAAAATATGTAACAAAATGAATAAAAATAGTAATAATTGACAGTTTTGGAAATTTGTAAAATAGACACTTCTTTGCTTTTTTTTAATCGAAAAAGGCTTTTTAGAATGATTCTATGTCATCAAAAAAAGACTAAAATACTACGACATCCAAGAAGTGAATTTTTGTGTTTTTTTATGAATTTTAAGAAGAAAATTGATTGGTTTTTTGAAAATTAATTCAAAGAATTTTTAAACTCCAAAGGCGTTAAATTAGTTTTCTTTTTGAATAATTTACTAAAAGACTGTGGATATTCAAAACCCAATTGATAGGCGATTTCTGCCACCGAAAGATTTGTTGTAATCAGGAAATCTTTTGATTTCTCGATTAGTTTAGAATGAATGTGTTGTTGCGCATTTTGTCCCGTTAAATTGCGGAGCATATCGCTTAAATAATGTGTAGAAACATTGATTTTCGAAGCCAGAAAATCAACTGTTGGCAAACCTCTTTTTAGGCTTTCGGCGTTATTAAAGTAATTATCGAGAGTTTCTTCAACCTTCAATAATAAATTGTGGCTGATGGTTTTTCGGGTTATAAATTGGCGTTTGTAAAAACGATTGCTATAATTGAGTAAAACATCAATATAAGAAACAATTACGTCCTGACTCATTTCGTCAATCGCAGTGTGAAGTTCGTTGTCAATGCTTTTTAATAATCCAATAATAATCGATTTTTCACTATCTGAAAGATGCAGAGCTTCATTCGTATCATAAGAAAAGAAACCATATTTTTTGATGGTTTTTCCCAAAGGATAATTGCGGATAAAATCAGGATGAAAAAGCAGTGTAAAACCACCATATTCTGAACCTTCTTCGTTTTCGGTATAAATCAGCTGATTGGGAGAAGAAAACATCATACCGCCTTCATTAAAATCATAATAACCCTGACCATAACCCATTTTTCCTGTAGTTGAAAATTTATAAGAGATCTTATAAAATTCAAGCACAAAAGCGGTATTGTCTAAATCTTCATTTATAACCAATTGCGTATTATCTACCAGACTAATCATCGGATTTAAAGGTTTTGGCAGATTCAATAAGCTGTGAAACTGTGAGATAGAGGAAATTTTTGCAGGATTATTGTTTTTCTTTTCCATGATATAAATGTATTAAAATTAAAAGATTAATTAGGTTTTCCAAAAAGTATTGAGCAGGCTTCTTGATTTTTAAAGACCAGCTTCGGAGAAGCTAAATATTTATAGAAATCGTATTTATTATTGAGAGAAGCTCCAGCGGAGCGAAATATACTTGTATTGTAATGAATATTTCGCTCCGCTGGAGCTCTTTTGCATCTGGATGATTGAATTTCTATAAATATTCTGCTCCGCTGGAGCTTAATAAAATGTTTAATACTTTTCAGGTATTCGTAATTAGAAATTATTATGCGCCTAAAAACTGTTTTCCAAAAGCTTCACGGAAAATTTCGTCGCCTTGTTCCAGTCTTTGTTTGTACAGTGCTTTAGCATCTTCGCCAGCTACATATCTTAGTTGATTTTTTCCGTCGGTTGCGGCTTCGTAAACAACATCTGCAATTTGTTCTGGAGTCGAAGCCATTTCAAACATTGCATCTACATTTTCAAACATTGTCTTTGTCATGGCTTCGTATTCAGGTTTTGCTCCAGTATCTAGAGAACCGTGCAAAAATTCTGTTTTAATACCGCCTGGAGAAACTGTTTTAATGTGTACGCCAAACGGATTCAATTCGTAAGCCATACTTTCGCTCCAGCCTTCTAATCCCCATTTTGTAGCATGGTAAACTGATCCTAAAGGAAAAGCAATCAATCCGCCAATAGAAGTTGTAGAGATAAATAACCCGCTTTTTCTTTCTCTGAAATACGGAATAAAAGCATTTGTAACTCTGATTACGCCTAATAAATTAGTATCAAGTTGTTTGGTGATTTGGTCGTCATTAAAACTTTCCAAAGGCCCAATTAAGCCATAACCGGCATTATTGTAAACGATATCAATATCGCTGATTTCAAGCGCTTTTTTAACGGTGCTTTGAATTTGTTCGTAATTGGTAACGTCTAAAGGTAAAAGCGTTACGTTTGCTAAATTAGAAAGTTCTGTTTCTTTCTCTGGAGTTCTCATTGTTGCGATTACATTCCAGCCTTTTGCCTGAAATAATTTTGCTGTTGCTTTTCCTAAACCTGATGATGCTCCTGTGATAAAAATTGTTTTCATGATTATTATTTTTTTAATTGTTATAATTTGATGAAGCAAAGTTCAGGATACACTACAGCTTAAAAGTGTTCATTTTGGTGCAATGAGTATCCAAAATGAATAATCGAAGATTTTTACGTAAAAATATAACGCGGATGACACGGATTCGTTATCACGAAGACGCGGATTTAAACGGATTTTTGAGATACAATAAAAAATCCGTTTAAATCCGCGTTTTTGCATCTCAAATCCGTGTCATCCGCGTTGAAATCTATGTGTAGAATTTGTTAAGAATTACATTTGTCAAGATGTTAAAAGTGCTTTTGTTAACAACTTTCATTTCGTTATTTCTATAAAAAAAGCGTAAATTTGACTTCCTTCCATTTTTCATTTCGCATTTAGTTATGTTTCATATTGTCAAATATTTACAATATGAAAAAATGAAATTTGGAGCTTTTAAAAATTGACTTTTCCATAAAAATATATGTATTTAGTATTCGATACCGAAACAACCGGATTACCAAAACGCTGGGATGCACCAATTACCGATTCTGATAACTGGCCTCGCTGTATACAAATCGCGTGGCAATTGCACGACGAAATGGGACAGCTTATCGAACATCAGGATTATTTGGTAAAACCAGAAGGATTTAATATTCCGTATGATGCCGAACGTATTCACGGAATTTCTACCGAATTGGCAGAAGCCGACGGAATCACGCTGGCCGAAGTTTTGGAGAAATTCAATATTGCATTAAGCAAAACCAAATTTATTGTTGGTCAGAATTTAGGTTTCGACGTTAATATTATGGGTGCCGAATTCCATAGAATGGGCGTAGAGTCTCAAATGAGTTCGATGCCGGTTTTAGACACGTGTACCGAAGTTACCGCTTCATTATTACAGCTTCCTGGAGGTCGTGGAGGAAAATTCAAACTTCCGACTTTGACCGAACTTCACGAATATTTATTCAGCGTTCCTTTTGCTGAAGCGCACAACGCAACTGCCGACGTTGAGGCAACTACGCGTTGTTTCTTAGAATTGGTGAGAAGAGAGGTTTTTACTAAAGAAGAACTGGATGTTCCGAAAGAATATTTCAAAGAATTTAAAGAAAGAAATCCACAGGAATTTCCTTTAATAGGTCTTAAACACATCAATTTAAAAGCGGCTTCTGATAAAATCAGAGAGCAAATAAAAGCTTTACAAGTTGATGATACACCAACTGAAGTTTCTGAATCTGCCAAAGCTGATTTTAAAGCAGCGAAATTTGCGCATTTACACAATCATACACAGTTCTCGGTTCTTCAATCTACAATCGGAATTGGGAATATCGTAGCAGCTACAGCTAAAAACGGAATGCCAGCCGTGGCAATGACCGACACTGGAAACATGATGGGAGCTTTCCACTTTGTGAGTGCTGTTATGAACCACAATAAAGGTGCTTCTGCTAAAAATAAAGCTTTAGTTGAAGCTGGCGAAGAACCAACAGAAACCGAAATTAAACCAATTGTAGGGTGTGAATTTAATATTTGTGAAAATCATTTAGATAAATCTAAAAAGGACAACGGTTATCAGGTTGTTTTAATGGCTAAAAATAAAGCGGGTTACCACAATTTGGCTAAAATGGCATCGATTGCCTATACGGATGGATTCTACTATGTTCCGAGAATTGACCGAAAAATTGTCGAGCAATATAAAGGAGATATCATGGTTTTGTCTGGGAATTTATATGGAGAAATTCCGAGTAAAATATTGAATATTGGTGAGAACCAAGCCGAAGAAGCTTTAATTTGGTGGAAAGAACAATTTGGCGAAGATTTCTACTTAGAAGTGATGCGCCACAATCAGGAAGACGAAAATCGTGTCAACAAAACCCTGATTGAGTTTTCGCAAAAGCACAATGTAAAACTGATTGCAACCAACAATACTTATTATTTAAATAAAGAAGATGCCAATGCACACGACATTTTATTGTGTGTAAAAGACGGAGAAAAACAAGCAACGCCAATTGGTCGTGGCCGTGGTTACCGTTACGGACTTCCGAATCAGGAATACTATTATAAGTCGCAGGAAGAGATGAAAAAACTCTTCGCCGATCTGCCAGAAGCGATTATCAACATTCAGGAAATTGTTGATAAAGTGGAAGGATATTCGCTTTATCGAGATGTATTGCTTCCGAAATTCGAAATTCCAGACGAATTTATGGTGCCTGAAGATGAGGAAGATGGTGGTGTTCGTGGAGAAAATAAATACCTGCGTCATCTTACCATGGAAGGTGCGAAAAGAAGATATGGCGAAATTACCGAATCGATTCAGGAACGTTTGGATTTTGAATTAATGACAATTTCGAATTCAGGATATCCGGGTTACTTCCTGATTGTACAGGATTTCATTGCCGAGGCAAGAAAAATGGACGTTTCGGTAGGACCTGGACGTGGTTCTGCAGCGGGTTCTGCCGTTGCCTATTGTCTCGGAATTACCAATATTGACCCGATTAAATACGATTTACTTTTTGAGCGTTTCCTAAATCCTGACCGTGTATCGATGCCCGATATTGATATCGACTTTGATGATGAGGGTCGTGGACGTGTAATGGAATATGTAATCAATAAATACGGTCAAAAACAGGTGGCGCAGATTATCACTTATGGTAAAATGGCGACCAAATCGGCAATTCGTGATACGGCGCGTGTATTGGATTTACCATTATTTGAAGCCGATAGAATTGCGAAGCTGATTCCGGGAATGATGCCTTCAAAATGGAATCTGGCGCGTTTTATTTCAGAGAGTGAAGATGAGGTTAAAAAAGCCCTTCGTTCAGACGAATTTGACAACGTAAAAGAATTAATTGCCATTGCCAATGAAGATGATTTGGCAGGAGAAACCATTCAGCAGGCAAAAATTCTGGAAGGATCGATGCGTAACACAGGTATCCACGCCTGTGGGGTAATCATTACGCCGTCGGATATTACGAATTATGTTCCCGTAACGACTGCGAAGGATTCGGATTTATATGTAACGCAGTTCGATAACTCAGTTGCAGAAAGTGCCGGATTGCTGAAAATGGACTTCTTGGGTCTGAAGACCCTTACGCTGATAAAAGATACCGTAAAACTGGTAAAATACAGAACAGGAATTGATCTTGATCCGGATACTTTCCCAATTGATGATGAAGAAACGTATGCATTGTTCCAAAGAGGTGAAACGGTTGGAATCTTCCAATACGAGTCGCCTGGAATGCAGAAATACATGAAAGATCTAAAACCGACGGTTTTCGGGGATTTAATTGCCATGAACGCCTTGTATCGTCCGGGACCTTTGGAGTATATTCCGTCTTTCGTTCGAAGAAAAAATGGTGACGAGGAAATTAAATACGACTTAGATGCCTGTGCGGAATATTTGTCTGAAACTTACGGAATTACCGTTTACCAAGAGCAGGTAATGCTTTTGTCTCAGTCTTTGGCAGGATTTACAAAGGGTGAGGCCGACGTACTTCGTAAAGCGATGGGTAAGAAACAAAAAGACGTACTGGATAAAATGAAGCCGAAATTTGTTGAACAAGCGGCAGCAAAAGGTCACGATGCCAAAGTTCTGGAGAAAATCTGGAAAGACTGGGAAGCCTTTGCGAGTTACGCCTTCAACAAATCGCACTCGACTTGTTATGCCTGGATTGCGTATCAAACGGCGTATTTGAAAGCGCATTATCCTGCAGAATATATGGCAGCGGTACTTTCGAATAATATGAACGATATCAAACAGGTTTCGTTCTTTATGGAAGAATGTAAACGTATGGGATTACAGGTTTTAGGTCCAGACGTAAACGAATCGTATTATAAATTTACGGTAAACGACGATTACGCTGTTCGTTTCGGAATGGGAGCGATTAAAGGAGTAGGCTCTGGTGCGGTAGAAACGATTGTAGAAAACAGAAAAGACGGAAGATATAAGTCGATTTTTGATTTGGCGAAGCGAATTGATCTTCGTGCAGCCAACAAAAAAGCGATTGAAAACTTAGCACTTGCCGGAGGTTTTGATTCTTTTGAAGGAACAACCAGAGCGCAGTATTTCCATGACGATGGAGACGGAATTACATTCTACGAAAAAGCCATGCGTTACGGAAATAAGTTTCAGGAAAACGAAAATTCATCTCAGGTAAGTTTGTTTGGAGAAACCAGTGAAGTCCAAATCGCTGAACCGGTTGTACCGCCATGTGAAGACTGGAGTACAATGGAAAAACTGGCGAAAGAAAAAGAGGTTGTTGGAATCTATATTTCAGGACATCCGCTGGATGATTTTAGATTTGAAATGAAATACTTCTGCAATGCGCGTTTAGAAGCCTTGAAAAGCATGAACGAATATGTGGGTAAAAATCTAAATTTTGCGGGAATCATTAATAACGTACAGCATCGTGTGGCAAAAAATGGAAAAGGCTGGGCAGTTTTCAATTTAGAAGGATATGATGAAAGTTATGAATTTAAGATTTTTGGTGAAGAATATTTAAAATTTCGTCATTTCCTGATTCAGAACAACTTTGCGTTCCTAAAAATTTTAATAAAAGACGGCTGGGTAAATCACGATACAGGAAAAAAATCAGATCCAAGAATGCAGTTTGTTGAGATACGCCAATTGCAGGATATTTTAGAGGCATTTGCTAAAAAGCTAATTGTTCTTTTAAATATTAAAGATATTCAAGCTGAATTTATTCATAAACTGAGTCATTTGTTTAACGAGAATAAGGGAGATAATTCAGTGACTTTTGAAATCATGGAATTAGAAAAAGTTAAAAAATTGGTTGAGGTAGAAACCCCAACAGATTTTGAGGCTGAAGATGCCGTTTTTGAAGATGAAACCGAAAATGAAGATGATGGACCTGAAAATACAAAAATCCAGGAAGTAAATGAAGTGGAAGAAATTAAAGTAGTAACCAAGCTTACAATG
The DNA here is from genome assembly GCF_039539785.1 of Flavobacterium ginsengiterrae. NCBI lineage: Bacteria > Pseudomonadati > Bacteroidota > Flavobacteriia > Flavobacteriales > Flavobacteriaceae > Flavobacterium > Flavobacterium ginsengiterrae. The sequence continues at coordinate 934,640 of NZ_BAABDU010000003.1, forward strand.
CCAAGCCGAAGACTAAAAGTAAGAATTTCCGCCGAGTTGCTGCAGGAATTGGAAAAAATGCAGATAAATTTTAAATTGAATTAAATTTTAACAGTTAAAATTTCGCATAATGTATTTTTTTAATGTTAAAAATATGCATGCATAATACTTTTTTAGTAATATTGCTTGAAATTACAACGATTTCGTACCAAGTCTAACCAATACAAATTATAGAATATGTTAAGATATTCTAAATTTGTATAAATCAATTAAATCAGAATTATGAAAAAGAACCTATTTTTATTAGGATTATTAGTTTGCTCTATGACAGCTATGGCGCAAACAGGAAGTGCGGACAAACCAGAAAGCTGGTATTTTAAATTAGGTGGATCATATTTTAATCAAACTGCTTCAACTGAATTTCCAACTGTTGGAGGACATGATGCAATGGATAGAACTTACGTTGGAGGAAAATTAGTATCTGAAAAAAGCGTTACTGGTTCTTTTGGACAAGGATTTAGAACTGGTATTACTGCTGGTTACCGTTTTTCTACACGTATTGGTTTTGAGTTAGGAGTTAATTATTACACTAGTAATGACAAGAAAATGGCGCAGACTACTTCTGATGTGCCTATTACACCAAGTGGAGTTTATAGCTTTAAATCAGTAGGTCAGATTACTGCTTTTGATGTTGCTCCGGCTGTAGTAATGTTTTTAGGAGAACATAAAGGATTTGAACCTTACACTAAAGTAGGTGTTTTAGTTCCAATTCATGGAGATTTAGAAATCACTTCTGATGCATACGCTCCAATCGCTTTCAGTCCAACTGGAACTCCAACTGCTTTTGGAAATGTTCATAGTGTTGATAAAGTAAAACCAAATCCTACTATTGGATTTACAGCAGCTTTAGGTACAACTTATAAGCTTACTTCACATCTTTCTGCTTTTGCCGAGTTAGAATACAGAAACTTTACCGTACATGGTAAAACAAAAGAAACAACTGAATTTAAAGTAAATGGAAATGATGCTTTAGCAACTAGAACTACTGCTCAAATTCATACTAACTACAGAGATGGTTTAAATACTTCTTCAAACAATGCAGCAACAAATCCTAATGGGGTTGATTCTTCAAAACCAATGGATGAATTAAGCTCTTATGTTGGAATTTCTGGTTTAGGTTTAACATTAGGTATTAAATACAGCCTATAATTTTAATAGAAGTTTTTTAGTTTTTTTAGAAAGAGAATATTCATAATGAATATTCTCTTTTTTTTATGTGGGATTCCAGTTAAAGGAAAAATAACAATATTAAGATTTAGAATTTCTAAACTCTTTTAAAACTTCATCAATAACCCAGGTTGTTCTTGCTCCGGAAGTTCCTTTTGATGGCGACACGCCCTCTTGTCCTAAAAGTTCAGCAACAACAGTTTCAATAAAAGGCTGTTGAATATGTAATGGATTCTCTATAGCAATACTTTCTTTTTCTCCATTTGCATATTGAACATGAATTGGATCATTTCCAAAAGTTGAAAAAGATATTTTTCCTTTATCGCCAACAATTTCGGTATTGTCATAACGCTCAAAACTTGCAAAATTCCAAATTCCAGATCCGTGAATTCCGTTTTCAAAAAGAAATGACATTGAAACCGAATCTTCGGCAGGATAAGCCAATAATTGAGAAGTAGCATGTCCTCGGACAGACTTTATAGGGCCTAGAACAAAATCAAGGAAATCCAAAGTATGACAGGCTAAATCAACAAAAATACCGCCTCCGGAAATATGAGGTAAAACAGTCCAAGGAAGATTAATTTCGTCATCATAACGCTCTTCAAAAGGATGGTATAAAACACAGTTTACATGTCGAATATTTCCTAATTTACCCTCGTCTATTATTTCTTTTATTTTTAAAAAACGAGGTAAAGCTCTTCTGTAATAAGCCACAAACAATGGAACATTGTGCTCTTTGCAGGCACTGATCATCTCGTTGCATTCTTCAAAAGTCAAAGCCATTGGTTTTTCAACATAAACTGGCTTTCCTGCTTTGGCACATAAAATCGTATATTCTTTATGAGAAGATGGAGGAGTAGCAATATAAACAGCGTCAACTTCGGGATCATTAATTAAATCTTCGGCTTTTGAATACCATTTCGGAACGTTGTGACGTTTGGCATAATCTTCGGCAAGAGTCGCGTCTCTGCGCATTACAGCAACTAAAGCAGAGTTTGGAATCTTCTGAAAAGCAGGTCCGCTTTTAACTTCGGTAACATTTCCGCAGCCAATAATTCCCCATTTAATAATTTTCATGGTTTAAGTTTTAGGTTTCTCAAATTTAAAAAAGGTTTGCCACGAATTACACAAATTGCACTAATTTGTTTCACGCAGATTTAAAAAGATTTAAGCAGATGCGCGCAGATTTTTTAATTAAATCAGCTCAATCTGCGTGAAAAAAAATATAGCCGCGAATTCACAAAAATAATTCGTGAATTCGCGGCTAAAAAAATTAGTTTAAAGTCTTACTTCGAAGGTAAAGCTTTAAAACCCATATTGTAAAGTGTAAACGCTTGAATGTCTACGTTTTCTTGTATTGTCGCAGCGACAGATTTTCCTGCGCCATGACCTGCTTTTACGTCAATTCTAATTAAAACCGGATTTTCTCCTGCTTGTTTGTCTTGTAATTCTGCAGCAAATTTAAAACTGTGAGCAGGAACAACACGGTCATCATGATCACCTGTAGTTACCATTGTCGCTGGATAACTTGTTCCTTTTTTAACGTTTTGAACCGGCGAATATCCTTTTAAGTATTCAAACATTTCTTTGCTGTCCTGAGCAGTTCCGTAATCGTAAGCCCATCCTGCGCCAGCTGTAAAAGTATGGTAACGCAGCATGTCCATTACACCAACAGCAGGTAAAGCTACTTTCATTAAATCAGGACGCTGTGTCATAGTTGCACCTACTAATAAACCTCCGTTCGATCCTCCGCGAATAGCTAAATAATCAGATGAAGTATATTTTTGAGCGATTAAATATTCTGCAGCGGCGATAAAATCATCAAATACATTTTGTTTTTGAAGTTTTGTTCCTGCATCATGCCATTTTTTTCCGTATTCACCGCCTCCTCTAAGATTGGCAACAGCATAAACACCGCCATTTTCTAACCAAACTGCATTTGCAATGCTGAAAGCAGGAGTTAAACTGATATTGAATCCGCCGTAACCGTAAAGGATTGTTGGGTTTTTACCGTCTAGTTTAGTTCCTTTTTTATACGTAATAATCATTGGGATTTTTGTTCCGTCTTTTGAAGTATAGAAAACTTGTTTAGACTCGTAATCTTCACTTTTAAAATCAACTTTTGGTTTTTGATAAATTTCTGATTTGCCGGATTTTGGCTCAAAAGAATAAATACTTCCAGGAGTTGTATAGTTGGTAAAGCTGTAATATAGAATTTTTTCGTTCTTTTTTCCGCCAAATCCGCCAGCAGTTCCAACAGCCGGAAGTTTGATTTCACGAACTAATTTTCCGTTGTAATCATATTGTTGTACCAGCGAAACGGCATCTTTAGTATAATTGGCAAAAAAGTAACCTGCACCGGTAGAAGGAGATAAAACATTTGCTGTTTCTTTAATAAAATCTTTCCAGTTTTCAGGTTTAGGATTTGCAGCATCTACAGTAACCACGCGTCCGTTTGGAGCATTATAATCTGTTTCGATAAACAGTTTGCTTCCTTCGTTTTTGATAATATTATTTGCTGTATTAAAATTGTCAACAATAGTAACAATCGGGCTGTTAGGTTTTGTTAAGTCTTTAATATAAAGCTCATTTCCATAAGTCGAATTTGCAGCTGTAATTACAAGATACTTGTTGTCTTCGGTTACATAACCGCCCACATATCTTCTTTTTTGATCGGCACCAAAAATTACTTTATCATCTTTTTGAGAAGTTCCCAGTTTGTGGAAATACAATTTGTGCTGATCTGTTTTAGCAGATAGTTCGCTTCCTTTTGGTTTGTCATAACTAGAGTAATAAAAACCTTCATTTCCGTGCCATGAAATCCCGCTGAATTTTACATCAACAAGAGTATCTTCTAAAACCTTTTTAGAAACAGCATCAATAATAATAACTTTTCTCCAGTCGCTTCCGCCTTCAGAAATTGCATAAGCTGCTTTGTTTCCATCTTTAGAAAAATCTAATCCGCCAAGAGAAGTCGTTCCGTCTTTAGAAAATGTGTTGGGATCAAGAAAAACCTCTTCTTTTCCATTTTGATCTTTTCTGTAAACCACAGACTGATTTTGTAGTCCGTTGTTTTTAGAATAGTAAGTGTAATTTCCTTCTTTATGCGGAGCACCAATTTTTTCGTAGTTCCAAAGTTTTTCCATTCGCTTTTTAAGTTCTTCACGAAACGGAATTTTATCTAAATAAGCATATGTAACTTCGTTTTCTGCTTTTACCCACGCACCAGTTTCGGCAGATTTATCATCTTCTAACCAACGGTAGGGATCGTTTACTTTAGTTTCAAAATAAGTGTCAACAGTTTCACCTTTTTTGGTTTGCGGGTATTGAATTTTATTTTGTCCAAAAGAAATTCCTGCAGTTGTAATGGCCATTAATAAAAATGTTTTTTTCATAGTTAGTTTATATTCTGTGTGTAACAAAAATAGTACTTTTTGTGAGATCTGAGAATTTAACCGCAAAGAACGCAAGGCTCGTAAAGTTTTAATCTCGCAAAGACGCGAAGTCGCAAAGAAATTTAAAAAAACTTTGCGTCTCTGAGCCTTTGCGAGATTTTTAAATTATAGATATTTCATGATCACAAGACTGAATAAACCTTTGCGAACTTTGCGAAAAATCCTTGCGTTCTTTGCGGTTAAACAAAAATCTTATAAGTTGAAATTAACTCCCAAAACGATATTTCTTCCAATATTTGGAATACCGTCTGTTTTTAATCTTGAAAGGTGGGCAATGTATTTTTTATCGAATAGATTGTTTCCGTTCAAGTTTACATCAAACGCATGTTTCCCTAGTTTTACAGTACCGCCAAAACCAAGATTTACCAAAGTATAACCTTTAGAAGCCGTTTCAAAACCGCTTACGTTATCCTGGCTGAAAGTTGACGAAACATTTAAAGAAGCAAAACCTTCGCTTAACCAGTTTTTGATATTAAATTCAGTTCTTAATGTATTATTCCAGTTGTTTGCGGGAATCAGCGGCAGATAATCTTTATTGTCTTTTTTCCCTGTAACGGTTTCAAAACTAGTTTCAAAATGTAACCAGTCTAATGGGTGAGGGTGAAAATGAAGACCAACTTCACCACCATACAATTGTGCGTTATCCTGAACATAAGCAAAAACATCATTATCTTCAAGAACTTCTCCGGTTGGCGAAGTGTAGATATAATTGTTTACGTGATTGTAGAATCCGTTAACAAAGAATTCAAAATGTGTGTTTTTGTATTCTAAGTTCAAATCTGTTTGAACATTTTGTTCTGTTTTTAAATTAGCATTTCCAATTTCGTAACGATTTGTTCCTTCGTGAACTCCGTTTGAAGTTAACTCTGCTAAGTTTGGCGCTCTAAATCCGGTCGCTACATTTAAACGAAGCGTAAACGGTTCTGCTAATTTTGTTTTATATCCTAAGGAAGCATTAAAACTGTCAAAAGATCGGTCTAAAGCCTGGAAATAACCTTCTTCACCTTCAGTTCCGTGTGCAATAGAATTTACATTTCTGTTATCAAAACGTAATCCTGCCTGAATAACGCTGTTATTCCATTCGTAGTTGGCAGTTCCAAAAACACCAAAATCATTCGTTGTGGCATCTGGAATCAAGTATTCTTCACCAGAATTTTTATTCGTTTGGTGCATTCCCTGAACTCCCAAAATAGTTTCGATTTTTCCGAATTTAGGAAAATGATATTTTGCGTTATAATTAAAAGTGTTCAGTTTCATGTGTAAAGAAGCTTCATTGCTGTCTTCAAACTCACTTCGGTCATTAGAAATATATCCTAAATCAACATCAAGTTTTGAGTTTTCAAAAAATACGGTATTGTTTAAACTCAATAAATGATTAAAAATTCCCTGTCTTGGAAATTGCGTGTCTTTACTTGATGATTGTTCAGCGATTCCATCTTCCGGAATTCCAATATCCAGTTTGTTGTAGTTGTATCTTAAAACGCTTGAAAAAGTTGAGTTGCTGTATCCAATTCCGGTTTTAAAATCAGTTTCGTTGTAGCGTGAATTTGTTACACGATCACCATCGGCAATTTTGTAATCAGAATGTGTATTGTAGCTTCCGCGGGCTAAGAATTTCCAGTTATCTGTAGATGTTTTTAAACCAATAGAAGAATTACTTCCTTGTGTATTGGTAAAATATTTTTGACTGAAATTGGCTTTAAAAGTTCCTGCATCGGCAAATTTTTCAGGATTAAAATACAAAACCCCTCCCAAAGCATCAGAACCATATAATAATGAAGCCGGACCTTTAATAACTTCTACGCTTTCAATTCCTGCATCGTTTAAACCCAAACCATGTTCGTCTCCAAACTGCTGATTTTCGATACGAACTCCTTGTGAATAAACCAAAACACGATTGCCGCTAAGTCCGCGGATTACCGGTTTTCCAATAGAAGTTCCGGTAGAAATCTGCGAAACTCCGGGAATCGTTGCTAAACCTTCAATTAAAGTTGAAGTTCCTTTTTGCTGTAATGTTTTAATGCTTTCATGCTCAATTTTCATTACGTTTTGCGATTGCAGTTTGTTAAACGGAGTAGAAACCACTACCTCGTCCATTTCTAAAATCGATTCTTCAAGAGTAATATCTAAAACGTTCTGCTTTAATAATTTTGCGATAGTTTTATTTTGATTGGCATATCCAACATACGTAAAAGCAATACGAAGGCTTCCGTTTGGAAGATTGTTTAATTCATATTTTCCGTTGGCATCTGTTGTCGTTCCTTTGTGTAATTCAGGGGCATAAACAGAAACGCCCGGTAGTGCATTGTTTTGATTATCGGTTACTGTTCCTGAAACCGAATTTTGAGCAGAAAGTATGCCCGAAAACCCTAAAATTAGGGCAATTATGTATTTTTTCATTTGAAAAATGCTATAGTTAAATTTTGATTTTTTCCCTTTTAAATGAAAATATAAAACCAACAGCAAAGCATTCTGATCCTAAATATAAAAAATAGGATTAGGAAACTCAATGTGGTTTTGAATTTTAGTTTAAAAAGAAATTGGATTTTTTAATGGTGCTTACGAAACTATAGCTGCAGGCGGACCCCGTAACAGATACGAAGGTTTTGAAATAGAGTAAATTTTTTCAGACAGCGGTAAAAAATAAGGAATATGGCTGTCTAAAGAATGAAATTGAAAAGAAAAACTATCTGGAACAATGAAACTTTCAAAAGCAAAATTACATACAAAACAAACATCGTAATTATGATGCTGATGCGTGATTTCGCCATTAGGATCTTTATAATCGTGATGACATTGTTTTTCTGAAAGCTGTTTTAAAATATGCTCATAACTGTGTATTGACTGAAACAATATTGAGAACAATACTGTTACAGCAAATGAAAAACTTAATATGAGCTGTTTTTTCTTCATGAACAGCAAAGGTATAAAAGATCACACAAATACAAACCTGTTTTTTCAATTCTGCTGCATAATCTTTGAAAAAAGCGCAGTAAAACCAATTATTCATAATCAAAAAAAGAATAATTGTTTTCTAATCGCATCCAGAACTGGCATTATATTATATTTGTATGTGAAATAAATTGATTCTCATAAACGTTTATTTTATTCATCTCTTTTAAAACCAAAAAAATATATGCGATTACTTTTTAGCTGTTTGTTTTTAGTTTCGTTTTTGAATGCTTTTGCTCAGCAGGATGTAAAAACAGAAGTGAAACCGCCTATAATTAAAATAGATTCTTTGTATAGAGAAGACCAGTTTTATTTCTCTGTAACTTATAATATGTTTACTGATATTCCGCAAAAATTTAAGCAAAACAAATTTTCTCTTGGACTTTCGGGAGGAATTCTGCGAGATATGCCTGTCAATAAATCAAGAACTGTTGCTATTGCTGCAGGTTTAGGATTAAGTTATCAAAACTATTATCAAAATTTTGCGGTTTCAAAAGACGGAACCGGAAACGTAGTATATAATGTTGTCGATGCCGGAGAAATTGTTTCAAATCGTTACCGACAATATTCTGTCGATCTGCCAATCGAATTTAGATGGCGTAATTCTACTTACGAAAGCACCAAATTCTGGAGGATTTACGCAGGTGTAAAATTGAGCTATCTGTTCTCAAATACTTCTATTTTAGACGATGGAGAAACGACTTACAGGATAAATAATAACGATGCAATTAATAAATTTCAATACGGACCGTATCTTTCTGCCGGATACAATACCTGGAATTTGTACTTATATTACGGATTAAGTCCGCTGTTTAAAGACGGCACCACTACATTAAACGGTGAAAAAGTGAGTATGAAAACGCTAAACGCCGGATTGATTTTTTATATTTTATAACCACAAATATAAAAACAAAACCTGTGGTAAAACACCTATAAACAGTCCAATAAGGAGTTCTCTTGGTGTATGCGCATTCATTTCTAATCGGGATGAAGCGATAATACCACTCATTAAAATTAAAAATGCTCCCCAATACGGATTATGCATTTGCAAATGCATATTTAAGCCCACTGCAAAAATTGTAAAACCACTGATTGCGACCATGTGAAGACTTGCTTTTATTTTAAAAAGTGAACATACCAAAGCCAGAATGGTACTAAACAATGCGCCCAGAAAAAAGAAATGAAGTTCTGGATAACGCATAATAACAATGCTTCTTTTTACCAGCAGAATATATAAAAAACACTGTAAAATAAGCGGAATCCTGCGTTGTGAATTTTCAGGAAGCATCATCGATTTTACATGTCCGGTAGAACGCAGCAGCATAAAGAACAAAATGGGAACAATAATCGTTATGACCAAAATCTGAAACAAAACAAAATATTTTTCCTGCGTAGTAAAAATATCTTCCTTATAAAACAGATAAAACAACGTCGCGTACATCGATATAAAAATCGGATGAAAAATATAGGAGAATAGTGGAAGTATTTTTTTCAAAACGTAATTTTTGTGGTATTAAACAAATATAAACAATTAATGCTTTTTGAAATTAATTGAAAAAACTTTCACAAATTTTTAGTACATTTTTATTCTGTCATTTTTAGAATCTAAATGTAATAATTTGTGTAATTCGCGTCAGACTCCTTTTTTTATTTAACAATAAATTCCAAAATATTCCTGCCATTCGTGGCAAACCTTTTTTTAAATTTGACAAAAAGAATTTTCTAAATGAGCATAAATTTAAAAAGCCTGATCCCTGTTTTTAATGCACAATGGACAGGCTCTGATACTGATATTTTTGTCGACCATATTTCGATAGACAGCCGTTCTTTACAAAACGGATCTGAAACTTTGTTTATTGCCCTTTCCGGAGCCAATAACGACGCTCATTTATACATTTCTGAACTTATAGAAAAAGGCGTTCAGAATTTTGTTGTGCAGTATATTCCCGAAAATGTAAAAGGAAAAGCCAATTTTTTAGTGGTAGAAAACACGCTCAAAGCACTTCAGGAATTAGCAGGGTATTATCGTGATTTATTCCATTTTCCTATCATTGGTTTAACCGGAAGCAACGGAAAAACGATTGTAAAAGAATGGCTTAACTTTTTGCTGAGTCCGGATTACAACATTATTCGAAGCCCAAAAAGTTATAATTCGCAGGTTGGCGTACCGCTTTCTGTAATTGCTATAAATGAAAAACATAATCTGGGAATTTTCGAGGCAGGTATTTCGACAGTAAACGAAATGACAAATCTTGAAAAAATCATCAAACCAAATATTGGCGTTCTAACCAGTATTGGCTCTGCACATGATGAAGGATTTGAAAATCTCGAACAAAAAATAAAAGAGAAATTATTGCTTTTTAAAAAGTCGTCGGTTATTATTTATCAAAAAAATGAGTTGGTAAATAAATGTCTTTCCGATTTTAAAGCTGAGTTCCCGCTCGAAAACAGAACATTATTTTCCTGGAGTTTTACAGATGCTTCTGCTGACGTTTTTATTCTGAAAAAAGAAACCAAAAACGATTCAACAGAAATCAAATATCAGTATAAAGATGAAATTTTCAATTTAGAAATTCCGTTCAGCGATTCGGCTTCTATAGAAAATGCTATTTCCTGTTTGTTGGTTTTATTGGAGTTTAAATATGATTCTGATGTAATTCAAAATCGTGTCAAAATGCTCTATCCGGTAGAAATGCGTCTTGAAGTTAAAAACGGAATCCACAATTGCAGTTTAATCGACGATAGTTACAGTTCCGATTTTCAATCGCTTAAAATTGCACTCGATTTTCTGGAAAGCCAAAAAACAAATGCTTCAAAAACGGTTATTCTTTCAGATATTTTTCAAAGCGGATTTTCTAACGAAGAATTATATTCTAAAGTTGCTCAGCTTATTTCAGATAACAAAATCAATAGAGTAATTGGTATTGGGCCAACAATTTCTTCTTTTGCGGCCAAATTTGCCAATAGCACAATGTTTCAAAATACTGCCGATTTTATTAGAGAAATAGAAAAGTTTGATTTTAATAATGAAACTATTTTGATAAAAGGAGCACGAACATTTCAGTTTGAAGACATTGTTTCGCTTCTTGAAGAAAAAACGCACGAAACCGTTCTGGAGATTAATCTCGATGCCATTAATCACAACTTAAATTACTATAAATCGAAATTAGCCAATGATGTAAAAATCATGGTAATGGTAAAAGCATTTGGTTACGGAAACGGCGGGCTGGAAATTGCAAAACTTCTTGAGCATAATAAAGTAAATTATTTAGGCGTGGCTTTCGCCGATGAAGGAATTGCACTAAAAAGCGGCGGTATAAAACTGCCTATAATGGTTTTAAATCCAGAATCGACAAGTTTTCCATCGATAATTCAATATAAACTTGAACCGGAAATTTACAGCATAAAAGGACTAAATGCATTTTTGAAAATTGCACGTGAAAAGAACTTAAAAGATTATCCAATTCATATTAAAATGGATACAGGAATGCATCGTTTAGGTTTTGAAAACAATACGATTGACGAATTAATTGCAACTCTAAAAGGAAATTCAACAGTTCGTGTACAAAGTATTTTATCGCATTTGGCAACAAGCGATGATCCTAAACATTTTGATTTTGTGAGACAGCAGATTTCTTTATTCGAAAAACTGTCTTCAAAACTAATGTCAGAACTAAATATAAACCCAATTCGTCATATTTTAAACACATCCGGAATTAGTAATTTTCCAGAGGCACAATTCAATATGGTGCGATTAGGAATTGGTTTATATGGTGTTTCAAATGATCCTTCAGAACAAAAATATCTGGAGAATGTAGGAACGTTAAAATCTATTATTTCTCAGGTTCGTACCATTCCGGCTGGCGACAGCGTAGGTTATGGGCGTCGTTTTATGGCTGAGAAAGAAACCAAAATTGCTACAATACCAATTGGTTATGCCGATGGAATTTCTAGATTATGGGGCAATGAAGTGGGTTATGTAATGATTAAAAACCAAAAAGCAAAAATCGTAGGAAGTGTATGTATGGATATGCTTATGGTTAATGTAAGTCATATCGATTGTAAAGAAGGAGATTCGGTAATTATTTTCGGCGAAAGCCCAACTGTAATTGAAATGGCCGAAGCTTTAAAAACAATTCCGTATGAAATCATGACTAGTATTTCGCAAAGAGTAAAACGTGTATTTTTTAGATAAAGCACGGGATTTTAAGGAAAATTACGTATTTTAGATATTCATTTAATGTAAAACTAAACAAATCAGATATGGGATTTTTTTCAGAATTTAAGGCATTTGCAATGAAAGGCAACGTAGTTGACCTTGCCGTTGCTGTAATTATAGGAGCTGCTTTTGGTAAAATTGTAAGTTCATTCATTGAAGACGTAATTACACCTTTGGTATTAAAGCCAGCTCTAGAAGCAGCGCATTTAGAAAAAATTCAGGATCTTACGGCATTTGGAGGTGTAAAGTACGGTCTGTTTCTTTCGGCTGTAATTAATTTTATCATTGTGGCATTTGTTTTATTTCTTGTTATTAAAGGAATGAACAGTCTTAAAAAGAAAGAAGAGCCAGCACCGAATCAACCAGCTGCGCCAACTCAGGAAGAACTTCTTACGCAGATTAGAGATCTTTTGAAAAATAAACAATAATACAATATACCGCTACACTAAGTCTAACTTAACCGCCTTTTAACGAGGCGGTTTTTTTACAAAATGTTTAAATTATAACATTTTGTTATTTTTTGTGAATCGCCTTGTCAAAAGTTTTATATTACTTATTTTTGCTATACAAATTAGATTAATTGATTATTTAAAAATATAAAAATGAGAATTGCAGTTGTAGGTGCTACCGGAATGGTTGGCGAAGTAATGCTTAAAGTTTTAGCAGAAAGAAATTTTCCTGTTACAGAATTAATCCCTGTTGCATCTGAAAGATCAGTAGGAAAAGAAATCGAATACAAAGGAACCAAATATAAAGTAGTAGGATTACAAACGGCTGTTGATATGAAAGCAGATATCGCTGTTTTCTCTGCCGGAGGAGATACATCTTTAGAATGGGCTCCAAAATTTGCTGCTGCCGGAACAACTGTAATTGATAACTCTTCGGCATGGAGAATGGACCCGACTAAAAAATTAGTAGTTCCAGAAATCAATGCTGATGTTTTGACAAGAGAAGATAAAATTATTGCAAACCCAAACTGTTCTACAATTCAAATGGTTTTGGCGTTGTCTCCATTGCATAAAAAATACAACATTAAAAGAATCATTGTTTCTACTTACCAATCTATTACAGGAACTGGTGTAAAAGCGGTAAAACAATTAGAAAACGAATATGCAGGAGTTCAGGGCGATATGGCTTACAAATATCCAATCCATAGAAACGCAATTCCTCACTGCGACAGTTTTGAAGAAAACGGATACACTAAAGAAGAAATGAAATTAGTTCGCGAAACTCAAAAAATTCTTGGTGATAACACGATTAGAGTTACAGCAACTGCGGTTCGTGTACCAGTTGTAGGCGGACATAGCGAAGCCGTAAACGTTGAGTTTACAAACGATTTTGATGTAAACGAAGTTCGTGAAATCCTTCATAATACAGATGGAGTAGTGGTACAGGATAATTTAGATACATTTACATACCCAATGCCATTATATGCAGAAGGTAAAAATGATGTTTTTGTTGGAAGAATCCGCCGTGACGAAAGCCAGCCAAATACATTAAACATGTGGATTGTTGCTGATAACCTAAGAAAAGGTGCTGCGACAAACACGATTCAAATTGCTGAATATTTAATTAAAGCAGGTTTGGTATAATTGAGAGATTAATTAAAATTGTTATAAAGAGAAAACCGTAATTGCAGTAAAACGTAATTACGGTTTTTTTGTGGTTTATAAATGGCTTATCTTGATATATTTATGATGTTTTTGAGCTATGTGTAAGTTTGCAAAAATCTATTTTTGAGAAAAAATATTATGGATGTAAAAGAAATAAAAGAATTGTTTGACAGAAATGGACTTTCTAAATTTTGGAATATTGCTGAATCTAAGATAAAAAACGCAATAAATGTTTATCTGGAAAAAGCATATGAAAATGATATTTTTATTGGACAGTCAAAAATTGGCGGCTGTCCTGATTTGCCAAAAGAGATAGATTGGTTTAAGTTTAAAGAAAAACCCATGTCATTTGTGGCTCAAATTAATTTAGCAGAAATAAAAGCTTTTGATTTAGATAACAAATTGCCTAATGAAGGTATTTTATATTTCTTTTATGATGCAGAGCAGTCAACATGGGGATTTGACCCAAAAGACAAAGATTGTTCTAAAGTTTATTTTTACAAAGGTAGTTTAGAAAATCTGGAACGAAAAAAAAGACCTGCAGATTTGGAAGATTATCATGGTTTTTACAGTTGCAAATTAAATTTTCAAAACACCTTTAATCTTCCAGATTATTTTAGCAATCTAATGGAAGGAATTGAAATGAATGAGGACGATACAGAAAAATATTTTAAAATAAAAGAAGAAATAAAGCAAGGAGAAATCATCAATAAAATACTTGGACATTCTGATAATATTCAGGGTGGAATGGAATTAGAGTGCGAATTAGTTACAAATGGACTATACTGTGGTAATCAATCAGGGTATGATGATTCAAACGCAGCAGATTTAGCTAAAAATGTAGATTCTTGGAACTTACTTTTTCAAATTGACAGTAATGAAGATGAAGCAGGAATGATGTGGGGTGATTGTGGACGTTTGTATTTCTGGATAAAAGACGACGATTTAAGAAAAGAGAAGTTTGAAAATACATGGCTTATTTTGCAATGTTGTTAAACAATATAATCCTAATTCAAGATTGATTTGCTATTAAGAGCTTAAAGAAAATTGTTATAAAGAGAAAACCGTAATTACGGTTTTTTTGTATTTATAAAATTGGCTTATTTTGATGTAATTATGTCTTTTTTAGTCTGTGTATTTAATATTTTGCTGATATTTTTGAATATTGTTTAGTTCAACGCTTTCAGCATTGGTAAAAACCTAAAAATAATAATAAGATGTCTTAAAGTAAACGATTTAGAAAGCTTAAGAATAAAAAATGAAAAATTATCCCGAAACATTATCGACTATTGAGATGGCTCAGCTTATTCGGCTAAGACCAGCAATGTATTTTGGAGATGACATTACATTAACCGGTCTGAGTAATTTTCTTTTTGGATTTAATTTAAATGTAAGGATTAAAAGCATTCCACCATTTGAACATTTCAATGTCTGGTTGCGTAGAAAATTAGAAATAGAACATAGTAGTAGTATGCATTGGCTTCATATTATTCTGGAAAAATGTAATAAAGATGAACGAAAAGCTTTTGATATTTTTTATGAACTTCTGGATGAGTTTATCCTAGTTCAGCCAATTCAAATAATTGAGACAAACTTATTAGAAAGTAATTTTAATTTTTATTATTCAAAAGGAGTTCCTTCCAGATATATTGGAGAAAAAATAATTATTGAGCCTGCTCCTTATCATATCAAATTAATAAAGTTTGATTTATATGTATGGGCATACTTTTTTGATTTTAATTATGTTGCTGGCGAAAGTAAGAAACCAATTTTCTACTCGAACTATCGAGATTTTAAAACAATAAAAAAAGCTAAAAATGATTTTAATAAATTATTTGGACACCTTGAATGGCTGCAAAAAGAGGAAAATCAAATTATAAGTGAATTTGAAGGCATAATAAAAAATAGTTAATAATATCGACTTGTGCTATTTTAATTTTATCCAAAGTTTTAAACTTAGACAAAGATAACTGCGTACAATAAACCCGACAGGTTTTTAAAACCTGTCGGGTTTAAGATATCAGTAGACATAAAAAAGGCGGGAATCAATAAATTCCCGCCTTTATTATTTTTTAATATTCAGGAGCTAATTCTAACTCCAAACCTTCTAAATCTTCTGTAATTGGTATCTGACAACCTAAACGGCTGTTAGATTTAACATAAAATGCTTCCGACAGCATGGCTTCTTCATCGTCACCCATTTCCGGTAATGCAACATCATTTAGAACATAACACTGGCAGGAAGCGCACATAGCCATTCCTCCGCAGGTTCCTTCAACAGGAAGTTCGTATGCTTTGCATAACTCCATTATATTCATTGCCATATCAGTTGGAGCCTGTAATTCGTGTATAACTCCTTCTCGATCTTTAATCTTAATTAATACATCCATTTATTATGGGGATTTATTGGCAGGATTTTATAACGTGAAAAAATCCTGGTATTTATACTAACTGGCAGGTTTAGTGCTAAATGCGTACTCCTTTCTGTTACCTTCTTTAAGGCGCATTTTTACTCCTAAAACACTGTCGCTTTTTTCAAGAATTGTAATAACTGCAATAACCGAGTAATAATCTCTATCTGATTGAAAAATTAATGTACCTTCATAAGTCGAGTTTAAAACGCCTTGTTTGTCAGTACTTGATGAAATTTTTCTTGGATTTGAAAACTGAGCAGCACTGTAAGTTGCTTTGTTTGCAAATTTCCCTTTTCCGTCAACAAAGTCGTATAGAAAATCATAGTTTCCAATACTTAAAGTTCCCGGGACATCGTTAGGATTAATCGAAAAAACAATTTTTCCCGAATATGTAAAATCCGACCATTCTTCAGATTCGCTTACCCAAGCTTTGTCAACAACAATTGTTTTATTTTGAGCGTAATTTGCTGTAACATAAAACAATAATAAAAATAGAGCGTAAAACTTTTTCATAGATTTAAGATTTAGGTTATGTCACAAATTTAAGTTAAAAACGTAACAAATAGTTAACTAAAACTCTTAAATCTTCGTATAGTTTTTTGCTAAATCCTCAAAAAACTGCAATTATTAAGCTTTTTATTGAATTTTTACAAAAGTTATTATATAAAGGCCTATTATTCTTGTTAATTCATTAAAAACAAATTGAAGGCCAAAATATCACTTTTGTTACATAATATTTACCACAGTCTCAATTTGTGGTGCATATTTTTTTATAGTCGTTTCAACTCCAGCTTTAAGTGTCATTTGATTTACACTACAGCTAATGCAGGCGCCTTCAAGACGAACTTTTACATGCTTATCATCGTCGATAGAAATTAGTGTAATGTCTCCGCCGTCTGATTTCAAAAATGGCCTGATTTCGTCAAGAGCCAATAAAACATTATTTGTTAATTCTTCTGTTGTCATAACTTTTTTAATTAGAAAATTTGTCAATTAGAAAATTAGATAACTCTTTATCCAATGATCTTCTTTTCTCATTATCTTATTTATATTAAAAATTGGTCAATTAGATAATCAGATGTGCCTGATTATCTAATTTTCTCATTATCTCAATTAATTTAATTTTTCTTCACAGCAGAGCATCCCGCCATTGTTGTAATTTTGATTGCTTCAGTAGCCGGAAGACTTTCGTTTCTGTTTACAGTTTCCTGCACTACATTTCGTGTAATTTCTTCAAAAACACTTTCGATTGGCGAAGCAGTCTGCAATGCTGCAGGACGTCCGTAATCTCCAGCTTCACGAATAGATTGTACAATAGGCACTTCTCCTAAAAATGGTACATCTAAATCTGCAGCAAGATTTTTTGCTCCTTCCTGACCAAAAATATAGTATTTGTTATTTGGCAATTCTTCTGGTGTAAAGTAAGCCATGTTTTCAATAATACCTAAAACAGGAACATTAATGTTATCCTGCATAAACATAGAAACTCCTTTTTTAGCATCAGCAAGAGCCACGGCCTGAGGTGTACTTACAACAACAGCTCCGGTAATTGGAAGCGACTGCATGATAGAAAGGTGAATATCTCCTGTTCCCGGAGGTAAATCTAAAAGCATAAAATCTAATTCTCCCCAATCAGCATCAAAAATCATTTGGTTTAATGCTTTTGCGGCCATTGGACCTCTCCAGATTACAGCCTGGCTTGGCGCTGTAAAAAATCCAATAGAAAGCATTTTAATTTCGTAGCTTTCAATAGGTTTCATTTTTGATTTTCCATCAACAGTAATCGAAACCGGTTTTTCGTTTTCAACGTCAAACATAATCGGCATAGACGGACCATAAACATCGGCATCTAAAACACCTACTTTAAAGCCCATTTTTGCAAGTGTAACGGCAAGGTTTGCTGTAACAGTTGATTTTCCAACTCCTCCTTTTCCAGAAGCAACAGCAATAATATTTTTAATTCCAGGAATAGCGCGACCTTTAATTTCTGCTTTTTCTGGTGTTTCAACTTTAATGTTTACTTTAATTTTTGCATCGGCAGATATTAATTCGTGAATTGTTTTTTTAATATCGTCTTCTGCTCTTTTTTTGATATGCATGGCAGGCGTGTGCAATACTAAATCGACAACAACTTCGTCGCCAAAAGTAAGTACGTTCGCAACCGCACCGCTTTCAACCATATTTTTCCCTTCTCCAGCTATAGTAATTGTTTCTAGAGCTTTAAGAATTTCTTTTCTATCTAATTTCATTTTGTTATGCTATATGTGTATGGAAAAAAATCAATTTAGAATTCAATGTTAATTTAAACTGATTTCAGACTGCAAAGATAACAGATTAAGTTCGGATTCAAACGCTTTTAAATTGTATTTATTGATATTAAGATTGGTCAAAATGATCAAAATGATTTTAAAAATGATATCAAAAATCAAAATACGGGTTTTAAAACCTGAACTTTTAAAGTTTTTTGATTTGAAATATTCGTATGAAATTTACTTCAATAAATGCAAAAATGTCATTTTTCTTGATTAAATTTGAGTCCCTAAATCGAAGATTTCCAAATAGTCAAAAAAGTATGAAAACTTGTTTTTGGAGCTTCTTTATGAGTTTTCGATATTTTTTTAAATAATGTTTAAAAATTTAAACTTTAAAAATATGCGAAATTTTACTTTATCTGTAATTACTGCCTGTAGTTTTTTATTGTTTTCTTTTGCTTCAGCTGGCAGTACTTTAAATCTGAAAAATGAAATCAGAGAATTTGATAATGTTTTTAAAAACAGTTCCAGAATTGTTTTAGGAACAATCGATGCGGCTTCTATAAACAGCTTTTACGCGAAATATCCCAAGCTGAAACAATATCAAAAAGATGTTGAGGATCTTTATAAAAAGAAAGAATACAAAACGATTTGGTATGATGATAAAAGCGTGAGCGAATTTGGTGCTTTACTGTATCATAAAGTTGGGCTTTTAAATGAACAGGGAATAAAAGCCAAAATGCCGTATATGGATTTGGTAGACGATGTTTTTAATGAAACGGTTTCAAACAAACTGCCGCAAAAAGATACTGAACTTCTTTTGTCTAATATGTATGTTTTTTATGCCAGTAATGTTTACTCTGGTGTTGATGCGCAGACGTTGAAAAAAATAGGCTGGTTCCTGCCTACAAAAACTATTTCTTACGACAGGATTTTAGATTCGCTTATGGGCGATCCAAGCCGACTTAATAAAGATGAAAATCTGCTTTTTGGACAATACTATAAGCTTCAGGATGCATTAAAAAGATATAGAACTATTGAAAAAAACGGACTGTGGAAAAAAATTGATATTGATGAAGCTAATTTCAAAGAATTAAAACCTTTAGACAGCGGTAAAGTGGTTCAGCAAATCAGAGAACGTTTATATGTTGTGGGAGATTTAAAAGAAAATTCAAAAAGCCAGTACTATGATCAGGAACTGATGGATGCTGTTTTGAAGTATAAAAAACGTTATGGTCTTAAATTGAATTATACGATAGACAAAGATCATATTGCTCAAATGAATGAACCTATTGGTAATAGAATCCGAACTATTATGCTTAATATGGAAAGATGCCGATGGATTCCGACTCAGCTGGCAAAAGCAGATGAATATGTTATGGTTAACATTCCTTCATTTAGATTGGTTTATGTAAAAAACGGAAAATATGATTTGGTTTCGGATGTTTTTGTGGGAACCAGAATGACTGAGACAGTAATTTTTAGCGGTAATATCGACCGAATTGTATTTAGCCCTTATTGGTATGTTCCTGCGAGCATTATAAAAAATGAACTGAAACTTAAGATGGCCGAAGATAAAAATTATCTGGCAGAGCATAATATGGAGTGGAATGGTGGTGCTGTAAGACAAAAACCGGGACCTAATAATTCGCTAGGATTAGTAAAATTTATGTTTCCTAACCCAAACGATATTTATCTGCACGACACACCCGCAAAAAGTTTGTTCGATTTTGAAAAACGTATTTTCAGCCACGGATGCATTAACGTACGAGATGCTAAACAGCTGGCAATAGAAATATTAAAAGATAATCCCGACTGGCCGGTTGATAAAATCAATAATGCTATGAGCGGAGAAAAAGAAACAACCTGCATGCTTAAAAATAAGATTCCTATTTATATAGGTTATTTTACAGCCTGGGTAAACGACGAAGGCGAAGTAGGTTTTTATCCTGATGTGTATGATCGCGATAAAAGTCTGGATAAACTCCTGTATTCAGATTCTGTAGCTTTAAAATAAAAAAGAAACCCTCGCTGGATTTTGATTTCCAACGAGGGTTTTTAAAAAAATGGTCTACAAGTTATTCATATTTTAAATATTTCAAAATATCGATTTTAGTAACCTGATATGCTTTAGCCGTTACAATAATTAAGGTAAGGACTAATAATGAAACCAATGCAATACTAAACGGAACTGCTGAAATATTAACTCTGAAAGCAAAATCCTCCAGCCATTTTTGTAATAAAATATAAGCCGGAACAATTCCAATTAAAAATCCCATACCGCAGAAAGCAATATATTGTTTTGATAATTCTTTTAACAGAATATCTGTTTCTGCTCCTAATGTTTTTCTAATCGCAATTTCTTTCAGTCTTCTCTCCATCGAAAATGATGCCAAAGCAAACAATCCAAAGACAGCAATTGTAATTACAACTAAATTTAAAATAAAAAATAAGTTTTTTTGTTTTATCTGTTCTTCATAAGTTTTGGCAAAACCTTTATTAACGAATTCATATTCAAAAGGATAATCAGGATTTACGTTCTTGTTCCAGTATGTTTCTAATTTTGATAAAGTTTCCTTTAAATTATTGGGGGAAACTTTTACAAAGACATTATTAAAATTATTCCATTCTAAAGTTTTTATATTAACAAAAACCATTGGCGGTACTTTGTTTTGTAAACCTGTAATATGAAAATCTTTTACAACACCAACAATTTTAAATTTCATATTTCCTTTCTCATTCCCCCATCCGGAAGTAATAATTGTATTAATTGGATTTTTGAGATTTAGAGCTTTAACGAGAGTTTCGTTGAAAAGCATACTATTAACGGTATCTGATGCAAACTCAGGAGATAAATCACGGCCCTGAACTATTTTGATTTTCATCATTTTAAGAAAACCAAAATCCATTTCGACATTTCGCGGCTGCACAAAAATACCATTATGTGTAAATCCTGAACTAGAATTGGTACTGCCTCCAAAAGATCCTGCAAAAGTAGTAACATCCTGAACGCCTGAAATTTTCTTAATTTCCTGTTTGGCTGTTAAATATTGATCTGTTCTTTTAAGACGATCCGGAGTATTATACGGAATACTAATAACCTGATCTCCGCTAAAACCAAGTTCTTTATTCATCATATAATCAACCTGAGAATTTACGATTAATGCTCCAATGATGAAAAAGGCAGCAATTCCAAATTGAAAAATTAACATCGAATTTCGAATCCAGATACCGCTTTTGCTTCTTGAAAAATTTCCTTTTAAAACTTTTAAGGTTTCAAAATTCGAGATATAAATGGCAGGAAATATACCCGCACAGACAATTACTAATCCAAAAATAAAAATAAGCTGCAGGTAAAATTCCCCGCCATTCATAGTCAGAGTTTTTCTCAAAAAGCTATTGTA
The DNA here is from genome assembly GCF_039539785.1 of Flavobacterium ginsengiterrae. Classification (NCBI taxonomy): domain Bacteria; kingdom Pseudomonadati; phylum Bacteroidota; class Flavobacteriia; order Flavobacteriales; family Flavobacteriaceae; genus Flavobacterium; species Flavobacterium ginsengiterrae. Next base: position 956,155 of record NZ_BAABDU010000003.1, read on the forward strand.
ATAAGGAAGTGAAAGTTCGACAATGGCCAGAGCAAATAAAATGGCCAGAACCACAATAATAGCAGTTTCAAATATAAACTGGATAATAATCTGTTTTTTGGTTGCGCCTACAACTTTACGCACACCAACTTCTTTGGCGCGTTTTATAGCCGATGCTGTTGCCAGATTGATATAATTTACCAATGAAAGTATAAGAATCAAAAGAGACAGACCGCCCATAATGTACAGCAATTGCAAATTACCGCGGCCTTCGGGAAAATTGCGGTCACCTGCCGATTTTGTTCCATGTAAACGCACTGTTTTTAACTGGTCCATCATTACGGTCGTTTCACCATTTTCTTTGATATGTTTCTCTACAGAAATCCCCGCTGCTTTAGCATCTTTTAGAGTTCTGTTTACATAGTTTACATTTTGCATTTTCTTTAAAACCAAAGCAGGATCAACTCCTTTTTTGATTTTAATCATCATGCCGTAATTGAAATTTCCCCACTGATCTTTATCGTTATCACGTTTTACACCGCCAAAAACATAAGAAGGCTCTATAGATGAAGGTGTAACTAAACGATAAACCGATTTTACGATATAAACGTTACTGTTATAAGTAACAGATTTTCCAATAGGATCTTCATTTCCAAAAAGAAGCTGAGCTGATTCTTCTGACAGGGCAACACTATTTTTTTCTTTTAGAATATTAGATTTGGCGCCTTTTATAATTGGGAAAGGAAAAATATCAAAAAAATGATTATCGGCAATAGTGATTTTTTTAGTCATTACCTTTTTACCATTATATTTTATGGGTGCTCCATCATACCAGGTATAAAAAAAAGAAAGAGATTCAATTTCTGGAATAGTGGCTTCGCAGGTTTCACCAAACGGAATAGAGTTGGTTGCCCAGATATCTCCAGATCCTCCAATTTTATTCAGAACCATATAAGATTCTTCTTTTGTTGGATTCCATTGGTCATAAGAGTGTTCATTATTCCAGTATAAGATGGCAAAAATTACGCTGGCAATCCCAATGCTTAATCCTAAAACATTTAAAAACGAAAACAATTTGGTTTGTTTTAAATGATAAATAAATATTTTAAACCAGTTAAAAATCATGGTATATTATTTTAGTTCGTTATTGGTTTTTAGATAAATGTCTCTTAAAGAAGAGTGAAAATTTTGCACACAAATTCTACCAGAACCACAAGTGCAGTAACAATAATTTTGATCATCATTTAATTATTTAGCGTCCATAAAAACATCAACATTTCGTTGATTTAATTTTTCAGAAAATATAACTCCGTCTTTCATGTGAATTGTTCTTTGTGAAAAAGAAGCATCATAATCAGAGTGGGTAACCATCAAAATCGTAGCACCTTTTGCGTGCAGATCTGTTAAAAGTTCCATTACCTCATTACCGTTCTTACTGTCAAGATTTCCTGTTGGCTCATCGGCAAGAATAATTTTAGGATCGTTTACTAAAGCTCTTGCCACGGCAACTCTTTGCTGTTGTCCTCCCGAAAGCTGCTGCGGATAATGTTTTAAACGATGAGAAATATTTAGTTTTTCGGCAATAGCCTCAATTTTTTGTTTTCTGTCAGAAGCCTTAACATTGTTGTAAAGCAAAGGCAGTTCGATATTATCGTAAACCGAAAGCTCATCGATTAAGTTGAAGTTTTGAAAAATAAAACCAATATTTTCTTTACGAACCTGCGCTCTTCCTTTTTCCTTTAAGCCAATCATTTCCTGATCTAACAGTTTATAACTGCCGCTGTCTGCACTGTCTAAAAGTCCTATAATATTCAACAAAGTCGATTTTCCACAGCCAGAAGGTCCCATAATAGTTAGGAAATCACCTTTTTTGATTTCTAAATTAATACCGCTCAAAGCAGCAGTTTCAACTTCTTCTGTTCTAAAAACTTTGGTTAAATTTTGTATCGTTATCATAATTTTTTAGGATTAGTTATTAATTCGTTTTTTGATTGATGATTGATATCTTATATTTTTTGATTTTTTGTTTCAAGTTTCAAGTTTCAGGTTTCAGGTTTCAGGTTTCAGGTTTTCGTAACTTGAAACCTGAAACCTGAAACTTTTATTCTGAACTAATTGATAGTTCTTCAATATCTTTATAATCTGAATAAGACGAAATTACTACAGATTCGCCTTCTTTCAGACCTTCCAGAACTTCATAATAAGAAGGATTTTCTCTTCCCAGTTTTATATTTCTTCTTTCGGCTTTGTTTCCTTTTACAACAAAAATCCATTTTCCGGCGGTTTCCTGGTTAAAACTTCCTTTTTGAACCACCAGAATTTTATTTTTTTCAGATAAGATAAGCTTTACGCCAAAACTTAAACCATCTTGCAAAACAATATTTTCTTTTGATGCAAAAGCTAATTCTACAATAAAATGACCATTTTTTACTTCAGGAATAACTTTCGTAACAATAACTTCAAGTGTTTTTCCTTTAAATTCTACCTGACCTTTTAAGCCTTCACGAATTTTTTCCAGATAAAACTCATCGACATTAGCAGAAAGTTTATAACCTTGTTTTGAGTCGATTTTTCCAATGCTTTCTCCCGCCTGAAACGTTTTTCCTAAAACTGGTTCAAAAGAAGTTAATCGGCCAGATTCTGGAGCGGTAATTAAAAAGTTCTTTTTGTTGTTTCTTAAAATATCAAGACTTTTTTCCATAGTTTGAATCGAACGGTTAATTTGTGAAATCTGAACCTGATTCGTTTGTTTTTCTTTTTGAATACTCTGCTGAATGGTTTTTTTGCGTTCCTCCTGAAAACGTAAACTTTCTTTAAATGTATTCCAGTCGTTTTTAGAAATTACATCTTTAGCAAACAATTTGGCATTTACGTCGTATAATCTTTTGGCATCATTATAATCGTGTTCAATTAAAACCAAATCCTTAGTTAGGTTTAATTCCTGATTACGAATGTTTAGTTTTCCTGTATTCAAATTATTGATTTGCTCAATAATTGCCGTTTCCTGAGTTAAATAATTCAATTCAGTATTTGGGTTGTATAAACGGGCAAGTGATTGTCCTTTTGTAACTGTGGCGCCGTTTTCAACAAAAATCTCTTTTACAGATCCTCCTTCTGTAACATTTACAAGCATTACGTTAAGCGGTTCAACTTTTGCCTGAAAAACAACAAAATCTTCAAAAAAAGCTTTTTCGACTTTTTGAACCGAAAGTTCATCGGCTTTTACATTTAAACTTCTTTTCGAATTAAAAGAAAAAAAGATGATGACAGCCAAAACTAAAAAAACTCCAATTGCTATTGTGAGATATCTAAATTTTCTATTTTTACGAGGAATTACCTTGTCCATTTTTTAAATAATTTACTGATAATCAATAGGTAAATACTGTGCCATAAAATTTATTTTTTGTAAAGCACTGATTTTAAAGAAGCTCTAAAAAACGTTTTAAAAAAGAGTGTTCGATAATGAACAGTTGATCGTTCGAAATCGGACAAATAAAAAGCCGCATGAGAAAAAAGCAAGCCCAAATATTAGTTGTTGACGATCAGGAAGAAATTCTTTTTTCGGCAAAGATGATTTTGAAAAAACATTTTGAAACCATTTTTACAACCAATAGTCCCAAAAAGATCATTTCAATTTTAAATGAAAATGAGATCAATGTGGTTTTGCTGGACATGAATTACCGAATTGGTTTTGAAGACGGGCGTGAAGGAATTCATTGGCTGAAAGAAATAAAAATACTTTCGCCCAATACAATTGTAATTTTAATGACGGCCTTTGGAAAAATCGAAACTGCCGTAGAAGGCATTAAAATAGGCGCTTACGATTATGTTTTAAAGCCGTGGCATAACGAAAAATTATTAGAAACTATTGACAAAGCAGTTGCCGAAAGTCGAAAAAACAGCAAAAAAACAGTAATTGAAAAAACAGAAAAACGCTATTTTACCGGAAATTCGCAAAAAATAAAACAAGCGTATGCCATTGCAGAAAAAGTTGCAAAAACAGATGCCAACGTATTAATTTTAGGAGAAAACGGAACCGGAAAATATGTTTTTGCAGAGTTTATTCATCAAAATTCTACTAGAAAAGAAGCTCCTTTTGTTCATGTCGATTTAGGTTCTTTAAGTGATAATTTGTTCGAAAGCGAACTTTTTGGTTATGCAAAAGGTGCTTTTACAGATGCCAAAACAGATACTCCCGGAAGGTTTGAAATGGCGCAGAACGGAACTATTTTTCTGGATGAAATAGGAAATATTCCACTTCATCTTCAGTCAAAATTATTACATGTGCTGCAGACAAAAACGGTAACGCGTTTAGGTGAAAGTAAAGCAAGACCTTTAAATGTGCGAATAATTTCGGCTACGAATAATGATATTAAAGCTGAGGTAAAAAGTAAAACTTTTCGAGAAGATCTGCTTTACAGAATTAATACGATGGAAATAAACCTCCCGCCATTGCGCGAGCGAAAAGACGATATTGTTCCTATGGCTAATTTTATTCTTGAAAATATTGCTCAAAAATACAATCATGGTCCCGAAGCTTCGGGATGGCGTTTTGAGGAAAATGCAGCTGCTTATCTCGAAAGATATCCGTGGAAAGGAAATGTGAGAGAAATGGAAAATAAAATTGAACGAGCCTTGATTCTGGCTGATAATAATATTATTTCGATAACTGATTTGGATATTCTGGATTTTGAAGATATACAGGAAAATGATGAAAATCCATTATCTGAAATGGAGAAAACCGCAATCGAAAAAGCACTTTTAAAACACCACGGAAACATAAGCAAAACCGCCGAAGAACTAGGTTTGTCGAGAGCTGCTTTGTACAGAAGAATAGAAAAATACGATTTAAAGAATTGAGTAAAGTTTTAAATTAACCGCAAAGTGCGCAAAGCATTTTTTGGAGCGATTGTAATTGCTTTATTAAGTTCACTAAGCTATGTGGCGGTCTTTGCGTAAATCTTTGTGACCTTTGCGGTTAAATTTTCGTCAATATTATTAAGCATAAAAAAATGAAAAATTGGAAGTTTTATAATGCATTATTTGTGAGGGTATTATTTATAATGATACTCTTTTTCTTTTGCGTTTTCCTGATTTATAAAACGTTTTATTACAACGCACTTTTGGTTGGATTTTTCGTTTTTTTAATGCTGGCCGAAATGTACTTTTTTGTCAAAAATCAACTTCAGTTTTACGATAGAACACTGCTTTCGATTCTTAATAATGATTTTTCAACTAATTTTCCGCAAGAAAATAAAAAGGACAATTTTCAAACGCTGTATCTTCTATACGAAACTTTAAAAATCCGGGAGCAGGAACAAACTTCAAAAGAACTTATTTACCGTTCGCTTTTAAATAATATAGAAACAGCGGCTATAATTCTTGAAAAAGAAAATGACGACTGGAACATCTTTTTGATGAATGACTGTTTTTCGGATTTATTTAAAGTCCCAAAAGTTAGTCATTGGAAATATCTTAAAAACTATATTCCTTCGTTATGTGCAGAAATCGAAAAAACAGATTTCAGTGAATTAAAATCGGCAATTTCTATTAAAATAGAAGAGCAGGATTTGCAGACTTTTATGCTTCAGACTTCAAGAACCCAAACGTATAACAAAGAATATTTCATTATCCTTTTAGACAGTATTCAGCGTGTTATCGAGAAAAAAGAAAAAGAAGCGTGGATAAATTTAATGAAGATTATTTCGCATGAATTAATGAATTCCTTGACGCCAATTCGCGCGCTTTCGCAGAATTTACTTCATATTGTCGATCAGGAAAGTCTGGAAGAAGATGATTTTGATGATATTAAAAGCAGTATTTCGACCATTATAAACCGAAGTGACCATTTGCAGGTTTTTGTAGAAAATTATCGAAAACTGGCGATGCTGCCAACGCCAACCAAGGAAATGACGCCGATAAATGCCCTTTTTGAAGATTGTCTTCGAATTATGAGCCCAATTTTGAAAGCAGAAAACATTGAATTGATAAACGATATTCACAGCTCGCGTTCAATTATGATCGATAAAAATCAGATGGAACAGGTAATTATTAATTTGATTACCAATAGCGTTTATGCCTTAAAAGAGAAAGACGAAAAGAAAATGTATGTGTCGAGTTATACTGAAAACAATCGTTTCTTTATCACTATTTCAGACAACGGAAAAGGAATTGATCCAGAGATTCAGGACAAAGTATTTCTGCCGTTTTTTACCACCAGAAAAGACGGCGCAGGAATTGGTTTAACGCTCTCTAAAAACATTATTGAAGCGCACGGCGGTTATTTAAGTTATCAAACCGATGAAGATAAAACGAGTTTTGTAATTTGTTTGATTTGATTTCGTCAGGTGTATTTTTTACCCCAAAGCATGCTAAGATTTACACAAAGGTTCGCGAAGCTTAAAATAAACTTTGCGAACCTTTGCGTTTATTTACCTTGTGTGCTTTGCAGTAAAATCTCAGTTTATTTTATATTTCAACTTCTGGTTTCCAGAAATGTTTTTCAAAATCAACAATTTGGTTATTGACAACTTCAATGCCTTCGCTTTCTAAAAGCTGCTGCATTAAATTAGTTCCTTCAAAATGATGTTTTCCTGTCAAAAGTCCTTTTTGGTTTACTACTCTGTGTGCCGGAACATCGTCCATATTATGACATGCATTCATAGCCCAGCCTACCATTCGTGCAGAACGTGCTGCGCCTAAAGCTTTTGCAATAGCACCATAAGAAGTTACTTTTCCGTACGGAATTTGTCTGGCGACAGCGTATACTCTTTCGAAAAAATTTTCTTCAGCCATAATTGCAGCAAATTAACGGAGTTATAAGGATTTTAAAATTACTATTTATCTGCAAAATCTGCGAGAAATTTTTCAACTAAAAAAGAAAATCATTTTAATTGTTTTAATCTTTGGCAAAAGAAAATTATCCGAAATAATAATTTAGAATATTAAAAAGCGTTACAATGGCCACTAAACCTGTAATACTTCCAATAATGGTATTCATATTACGCATTAGATAATCGGTTTTCTTTTCGATTTTACCAAAAAAAGCAATATAACTGTACAAAACGGCAAATGAACCTAATACAGAACCTAAAACAAAGGTGAAAATTATTGTGTTTTCGAATACAAAAAGATTGTACGAAGCCAGCGTAACACTTACAACGACATAATAAGGAATTGGGAAAAAGTTTAATCCGGAAAGCAGCATTCCCAGAAAGAAACGGCTCTTTTTGCTGCTTTTTTTAATGGCAGATTTCTTTTTCGATTTCGGTTCTTTGGCAATAAACAAAAAGTATATCGTCAGGATCGAAAAAATAACAAAACCTACTTCTCTAAGCAGTGTTACAACATCGGGTCTGTTGTCGATTACGCGAGCAAATAAAACCGCAACATAAACCTGAAAAAAAATTACCAAAACAGCACCTATAACAAACCAAAAGGCATTCTTTTTTCCTTCTTTCAGGTTTATTTTGGCTGCCGTCATGTTGATTAATCCCGGAGGAATAATCCCAATTGCAGCGGCGATAAAGCCTGAAAGTATTGGAGTAAGATATACCATTCAGTTGTTTAAGCAGTTAAAAATAAGGGTAAAATTAAATTAGTCTTTAATTTTGAAACGAATATACGTAATTGCCTTGTTAATTTCTAAATATTGTTTTTCATAAAATGTCTGGATTGAAGTTACAACCTCAGGACTTCCTTCATTTTTGTAAACATTATGGTTGGCATACAATACTTCGTGGCCTTCACCATGAAGCAATCCAAGTGTATAACCGTGCATAAATTCGCTGTCGGTTTTAAGATTTACAACACCGTCTTTTTTCAGGATTTTTTTATACAATTTTAGAAATTCAGAATTGGTCATTCTGTGTTTAGTTCTTTTGTATTTAATCTGCGGATCTGGGAAAGTAATCCAGATTTCGTCTACTTCGCCTTCGGCAAAAATATGATTGATTAATTCGATTTGAGTACGAACAAAAGCCACATTATGCAGTCCGTCTTCTACAGCAGTTTTAGCACCGCGCCAGAAACGAGCACCTTTAATATCAATTCCGATAAAATTTTTGTTGGGATATTTTTCTGCCAGTCCAACTGAGTATTCACCTTTTCCACATCCTAATTCTAATACCAGAGGATTGTCATTTTTAAAGAAATCAGAATTCCATTTTCCTTTTAAAGGCATTAAATCACCAACAACTTCTTCGCGAGTTGGCTGAAAAACGTTTTGAAATGTTTCGTTTTCTCTGAATCTTTTAAGTTTATTTTTACTTCCCACTTTTATAAAAATTTTGGGCAAAATTAAGGAATATAAACGAATGAAGATGTGTAAATGTTTTTTTTTGCCACGAATTCACGAATTATGCACTATTAATTTTTTGCCACAGATTATACAGATTAAATAGATTTTAAAATCTGTGCGAATCAATATAATCTGTGGCAAATTTTTATCACGAATTTATGTTGAATTAATTCGTGAATTTTTGGCTATTCTAATGTAAGTTTTTAGCTGTATTCCGGGGTTTCAGGAACGGCTAACATTTTAGGATCAAGTGTTTCATCGTGCTGAGATAAATCTAATCCAATATGTTCTGATTCTTCTGAAACTCTAAGCGGAATAATGAAATTAGTTACTTTAAATAAGAAATAAGCTCCAAAGAAAGTAAAGATAGAAACTAAAACTAATGCCATCATGTGGTGACCGAAAACATTCCATCCGCCGTGAAGTAAACTTGCGTTTTCTCCATGAGCAAAAATAGCAGTCAGAATCATTCCCATAATTCCGCCTACACCGTGGCATGCAAAAACATCAAGAGTATCATCAAATCTTTTTGAATATTTACAGTTTACAGCTGTATTAGAAACCAAAGCCGTTACAAATCCAAAAAACATACTTTCCGGAACTGATACAAATCCTGCAGCTGGCGTAATCGCAACCAAACCTACAACTGCACCAATACAAGCACCAAGAGCCGAGACTTTTCTTCCGTTCATTCTGTCGAAGAAAATCCATGTTAACATAGCAGCGGCAGATGAAGTAGTGGTAGTGGCAAAAGCCATAGCGGCAGTTCCGTTAGCAGCAAGCGCAGATCCGGCATTGAAACCAAACCATCCAAACCAAAGCATTCCGGTTCCTAATAATACAAACGGAATATTAGTTGGAATATGCTGGCTGTTTTTTCTTTTGCCTAAAACAATAACTCCGGCCAAAGCTGCAAAACCAGAACTCATGTGTACAACGGTTCCTCCTGCGAAATCTTTTACGCCAAAATAGCTTCCTAAAACACCTGTTGGGTACCAAACAGCGTGGCATAAAGGAGCATATATAAAAATGGTAAATAAGCTGATGAATACTAAGTAAGAAATGAAACGAACACGTTCTGCAAACGAACCCGTAATAATGGCCGGACAGATAATGGCAAATTTCATTTGAAACAGTGCAAAAAGCATAAACGGAATCGTGCTTGCCAATTGTTTATGAGGCAAAACGCCCACATAATCCATAAAAGCAAATGTCATAGGATTTCCAAAAAAGCTGTAAAAATGATCGCCGGAACCAAAACCAACCGGTTCTCCAAAAGCAAGACTGAAAGCAACTACAACCCATAAAAGCGTTACAACTCCCAGACATATAAAACTTTGAAGCATGGTAGAAATAACATTCTTTTTACCTACCATTCCGCCATAAAAAAAAGATAATCCAGGCGTCATAATCAAAACCAGACAGCTAGAAGTAAGCATCCAGGCAACATCTGCAGGGATAATATGATCTATAGTTCCAAATTCTGATAAAACATAGTTGTTTTCTGTTACTGTTGGCCAAAATGCACCTATCGTACATACAACACTTATCATAATGAAGGAGATAATCCAGCGTTTTTCTATTTTCATTTTTAAAATACTTTGTTGAACCCTATTTTTTTTGGGGTCAAAGTTATAAAAAATTAAATATTCTAGTTTTAAGGGCTGTTAAAATAGCGGGTAGGTTTTTATTTTAAATAAATTTATAAAATCCTACCCGTTTTTTTGTGACTATTTTATTTTGATACCCTAAATTACGCCTTATTTTATCAATTACATTATAATTAATTCGATATTTTAACTTGTAAGGTGCTAAAAAAGTTATGTTTATAAGAATAAAACTGAAAAATGTTTATTTTTTTTGAAGCTTCGCAATCAAAGCGTCTTCAATTGGGGTTTTAATCTTAGTTACAGCATCAACCTCATCATTAGGAATGGTCATTGATAAAACATAGTGCTGAATTTTCCATTCTTTACCCACTTTTACCAAAACACCAGATCCGCGGCAGATTTTCATTTGTGTATCTAACAATTCATCAAACCAAGCCAGTTTTCCAGATTTGTCAAAAAAGATATGACGTTCCAGAGCTTTAAAATTCCAGGTTGTGCCTTTGTCAAAAAATGGTTTTGCCCAGACAGAAAATTCTTTTTTAGTCCAGTTTTCGGTTGCATCAGTTCCTATGTAAATAGCATCATCTGCTAAGACATTAAAATACGCATCAAATTTTACGTCGCCCGCTGCTTTGTGCCACGCATCTAAAGTTTTGTTGATTTGATCTTTGTCGGTTTGAGCATTTGCAAAAGAAACGGCTAATAATAAAAGTAGGATTGTTTTTTTCATGAGATATAAATTAAAAGTTTAAAGTTAAGAATGATTTTGAATGAAGAGAAGGGTTTCACGCAGATTTTACAGATTCAGACAGATTTTAAATTAATCAATCTGCGTTGATCAGCTTAAATTTGTAAAATCTGCGTGGAATAAAAATTTATCACTTTACATGATAAATTCCAAAGCAATTCAAAGTTAAACTTTAAAATTATCTTATATTTCTTATATAGTGTAATCCCGAAAAAACAAGTATATTTGAAAGCTTCAAAAATACACTACTATGAATTCAAAAATCATTATAAGCTCACTTGTTATTTCTTCATTGGTTTTTATTTCCTGCAAAAAAGAATTAGAACCGCAGGAAAGCACTGCAACATCTGAATTAATAAGACTTGGACTTGCAAAAGATACGACTAAATCAGCAGCTCCAGTTGTTCAGAATACACAAACTGCAAATCCAAATACAGTTTTAGGAGATACAAAAGGATTAAATCCGGCTCACGGACAACCAGGACACCGTTGCGATATTGCAGTTGGAGCACCGTTAAACTCTGCACCAACACAGCAAGTTCAGGCTACGCCAGCGCAAACAACACAAACGGTTCAGGTAAATCCAAATCAAAAAAATGTAGTTACTACAACGGCAGCGCCTGTAAAAACGGCAAAAGGAATGAATCCGCCGCATGGTCAGCCAGGACACAGATGTGATATTCCTGTTGGAGCGCCTTTAAATTCTCCGGCAGCTAATACTACTGCATCTACAACTTCAACAGCTCAAAGCGGAACAGCAACTAAAAACTTTACAGTTACACCACCGCCCGCAGGAAATCCGGTTCCTGCATTGTTAAGCACTGAGCCTGCTCAAACTGTAGCAGAAGGAATGAACCCTGCTCACGGACAACCAGGACACCGCTGTGATATTCCAGTTGGATCGCCTCTGCCAAAATCATAAAGATTACTATAAAAAACAAAACCATATAAGTTATATAAGTTCAAAGCAAAACGCTTTTTAAGGACTTGTATAACTTATATGGTTTATAAACTAAACTGAAAATTATTTTTAATACGCTTTCTGTTTTTCGAAAGTAGTAGTAAGTGATTTTTTAGCTTTACTCAAAGCACCGTTAAAAGCTTTTTCAAGAGTTTCTGCATGTTCTGTTACAGTGATTGGCTGTAATTTTACCGGACGTATTTCAAGCACGCATTTTTTATCGTTTACACTAAACTTCTCTCCATTTTCATCTCCAAAATGTACTTCGATTCGGGTGATTTTATCCTCAAAACGTGCTAAACCTTTTTCTAATTCTTCAGAAAAATAGTTTTCTAATCTTTGATGTCCTTCAATGTGTTTGTCGGTGTTGATTTGAATTTTCATAACGGTTTATATTTAATGATTGTTTCTCAAACTTATCCATTTTAAAAGGAAAAGCCAAGGGAGTTAATAAAATATTATGAAAATTTTCTGAATATTTTTTCATTTTGACGAATGAGAAATCACAACTAAAACCCTAAACTAAATTGTAAGAAACCTTTGTAATCAGCAAGGCTTTTTTAATATCTTTGCAGTCCTAAAAATTTCAGAACATGAACACAACAAAACTTCTTGCCCGTGTGGTACGCTGGCGGTATTGGAAACAACTGCAACGCTCTGAAATGCGTAGGACAGCTAACCCATGCGGGTTTATATTCCTTAAAATTTCAGATTATGAGTGTAAACACGCTTACTAAAGAAACAGAATCCAGAATTGCTGATTTCTTCAACACAACAGTCGATCCTGTAAGTCTTGCAAAAGAAATCAGAAGAATTAATCATTTAATCGCTTTAAGTTTAATTCGCGACTGCGAAACCCTGCAGTCAGAAACTGTAAATCTCGAAAAAGGTTTTTACTGGCTAAACGAATTTGCCGAAGTTTTAAATCCTTATCTGGATGTTGAATGATTTATAAAATTGAAAAAGCCACTGGTTATAGTGGCTTTTTTATTTTCTCCTTTCGTCGAAATGACAAAGGATTATGATTTTACTTATTCTTCTTCCCCCATTTAATCTTCATTTTCCCATTATCATCAACAGCTAATAAATGCAGAACAATACCGCGTTCGCGTACGGCTTCTCGTTCAGATTTTGTGAGACTGGCGTCGTTTTTAGAATTTCGAAGCGGAATCGTAAGTGCGAGATTTGTGCCACGACCAAAAGAATAAACGCCGTCGACATCGATATTTAAAACGCTGGAACTTATGGTAAGATTGTTTACATCGACTTGTTCCCCGCGCATATTAAGGTGTCCGGATAAATCGCTGAATGTGATATTTTCGACGTCGCGAAGCGGAAAAGCAAATTTTCCAATTTTCATTATAGGTTCAAAGTTTAGCAAAGCGCCCTGAGTGACATTGAAATCAAGTTTTCCGTGCATCGAATTTGTAATAAGTTCGCCCTGACTATTTATAAATCCGTTTACGTTTGCTTTGCTGGTAAGCTTTCCTTTTATGTTTTTTGGACTGAAAGATGTAATGCCAAAATTATTGAATGACTTTAAGAAACTCGCAATATCAACTCTATTTACCTGTGCATTCGAGTTAAAAGCATAGTTTTTTCCGTTAGGTACAATTTCACTGCTAAAAGTAATATTTCCGCCAGAAGTGTGCAGAGATCCGTTTTTGATTACCAATTTCGAATCCAGCATTTGAATGCTTGCTTTTGTGTTTGTCGCCGTTAGTTTATTGTAATTAATTTTATCAGCTTTAATATCGATAACTACAGCGCATTTTTCGATTACATTTCGAAGATGATTTGAAATTGTGGGTTTTGCACTTTTTTTAGCTTCGGCTTTCTTTTTTTGTGAAGAAGCCAAAACGCCCAAAAACTGTTTCAAATCAATATTTGGACAATAAATTTTCCAGTTTACGAGCATTTTTTCGGGTGCATCGTAATATAAATTAAGGAAATTATCGATTTTGCCTTCAATAAAAATGGTGTTCATTTTATGTTTGTAGGCAATTTGTTTAATAAATAATGCTTTTTCTGTAAAGTTAAGGTGAATATTGGTTTTTACAGCCTGAACATTCTTTGGAATATAATGAAACGAAGCATTATCGACATCGACATTGCCAATAAACTTGGGTTTTTTGATATACAAATCGACAATATCAAACTGAAATTTTAAATTGGCTTTTGCGTGGCCTTCGGTAAAATGAATCCATTTTTCGTTACTTACTTCGTTGAGTCTTTCAACATCAAAATCAGAGCTTACAATTCCGGTTGCAATAGGTTTTTCGAGATTATTAATTACCATTTGCGGCATCGTAAGCGGAATATTCTCAAATTCTCCCGAAAAACGGGTTAAAATAATAGCCGAATTTGGATCGTTAAATCCGTTTTTAGGCTTAAAATTATTGGTAAAAATGCCTTTAAAACTGCATTTGTCAATTCGTCCGTCGGGAATAGTAAGTTCATTGTCTCGGCACAAAGCCTGAACCACAATTTTTGGATCATCGTGTACGTTTAAATCGCCTTTTAGATCGCAGTTTACATCAATTGGTTTCTTTAAATCGAAACGATTGAGTTTAGAACTAATATTACCCGACAATAAATTAGATGCATTTTGCCATAAAATGCGAGTATTTATATTGATGCCGAAAAGCGAATTGTTTTTTCCAATATTAAAAAAGGCAATAATATCAAATGCATCAGAACCAATTTTAAGGTCTTTGGTCGAAACATCAATTTTTTGTTTGTCGGCATGATAGGTCACGGCCAGAGTTCCTTTTAGTTCTTTTTCTTTGGCAAAACTTCCGTGTACGGTATTAAAAGCGAGACTGTTTATTTTGGTTTCCAAAAACAAATTAGTATTCCAATTATCATCGTCATAATCTACTTTTGATTTTAAGCTGTGAACATCAAAATCAAATAATTTATTGCCCAGTTTGTTGTCGATCGTAATATGAACCTGATTCAAATAGATTTCGTCTATTGTAGTTTCGGTTTCGGATTTTTTAGCAGATTTTTTCTTTTTAGGTTTAAAAATATCTGAGTTTGTATAGCCGTCTTTGGTTTTGTAAATGTAAATAGAAGCGTCGTTAATAAGGATTTTATGAATGTTGACTTCTTTTCTTAGCAGACTCCAAACGTTTAAACGCGCTTCGATTTCGTTGGCTTTTAATAAAGTATGATGATGCGTGTCCCACTTATTATCTTTGATTTCAACATCTTTTAAAGCTAAAGTAAAATTGGGGAAACCGGTTAAAAACTTATAATGAAAATCGCCAATATGAAACTTTCCGTTTATGTTTTCATTGATTTTAGTGTTGATTTTGGCAATGATCTCGGTTTTATTCTGATTGAAATAAATTGATAATCCGCCGTAAGCCAATAATAATATTGCGATTAATCCTAAAATAGTAAATCCGAAGCGTTTGGCGTATTTTTTAAAACGTTCAGATCTTGAAAAGGTTTTTATTTTGTGTAAAGTTTCCTTCATAAATGTGGTATTTTCAGGATGATTAAAGATACTAATAAAAAATGATTTGTATTACAGCATATTAAGGCTTGTAAATAAAGCACATGTGAATATTATAACTATTGACGATGCATTTATAATCAAAACTAATTTTTGAATAGTGTATGATTTGTTTTTAATTTTTAACTTTGTACCTCAGTTCTGAAAGTATTAAAAAAGTCTCCCCGAGACAGGAACTGAAGATAACCTTAAAGAAAATAATTATGGCATTAGCAATAACAGATGCTACTTTTGACGAAGTAGTTTTAAAATCAGATAAACCAGTAATGGTGGATTTTTGGGCAGCATGGTGCGGTCCTTGTAGAATGGTTGGTCCAATCATTGACCAATTAAGCGAAGAATATGCAGGTAAAGTAGTTGTTGGTAAAGTAGATGTAGATGCTAACCAGGAATTCGCTGCGAAATACGGTGTGCGTAACATACCAACTGTTTTGGTTTTCCATAACGGTGAAGTAGTAGGAAAACAAGTAGGAGTAGCTCCTAAACAAACCTACGCTGACAGCTTAGACGCTTTGTTGTAATCGTAAGATTATGATTTATATAAAAAAGGCTTGATTATATTTCAAGCCTTTTTTATTGGAATAAAATGGTAAATGTTGTTCCTAAATCTGGTTTTGAACAAACTTCTATTTTACAGTTTATGGCATTTGCCAGATCACGAATTAAATGCAGTCCTAAACCGGATTTAATTCCTATAACTTCAGACTGGTCGTAAAGTGCTTTAAATTTTTCCTGCGTTCCTCCCGGTCCGTTATCAGTTATCGAAAGATAAAATTGATTATCCTTTTGGCCCGCTTTCCAGATTATTTTTGGATTTTGAGTTTTATCAAGCGCTTTTATGGCATTTCCGGTTAAGTTTCTAATAATAGTTTTCAGGTAATTTTCATCGGTATGAAGAATAATGTTTTGAGGATTTTCAAATGAAATTTCGATCTTTTCAATTCCCGAAAAATGTTTCTGTGTATCTTCAAATATAGATTTAACCTCAATTTCTTTAAAATGCGGTTTAAAATTTTCCATTTGTCCTTTACTCCAAAGCAGAATATCTTCCATAGACGATAACAAATTTTCTGCACCCGAAATTATTTTAGTCTGCATTCGCTGAGCAGTTTCTTCATCTATTAATTCCGGATTTTCTTTTTGCAGATGTAAAAAATGAATCAAATTTGAAATTGGACTTCTTAAATCGTGGTTTAATATACTAAAAAATCTCGCCTTGATTTTATTAGCTTCATCAAGTTCCTGATTCAATGCTTGAAGTTTTAAATTGGTTTTCTTTCTGATTTGATTCTGCCTGAATAATAATAATCCAATTATAGCAACCAAAGCGAGTCCGGATATTAAATACAAACGCTGTTTTCGGGCATCGGCAATCTGGATGTTTTTAATTGTATTTTCAGAAGAAAGATTTTGAATTTTTTGCTGTTTGGTTTTGTTCTGATAACGGGCTTCGGCATTGGCAATACTCTGCTTGGCAGATTCCTGCATCATTTCGTCGCTGTACTTGCTGTAAATTTCGTTGTAATGATAGGCTTCTTTCCACAAACCCAGCGCGGCGTAACTCTGAGAGAGTTTTTTGTTGATCTTTACAAAAGATTCTTTATCAAAAGATAAAGCGTTTTTTGAGGCAGTCTTTAAAATCTCAATTGCTTTTTTATACTCTCCTTTTTCATATAAAACCCTTCCCATTATGGCATTAGACTCCATAATAATATCTTCATCAGTTGATTTTTGAGCTAGTGTAACAGCTTTTTTGGCATAATTAAAAGCGGCGTTTATCTGTCCTGCATTAGCATAATATTCAGAAACGCTTCGGTTGGCAAAACTTAGATTAAGAAATAAAGAATCTTTTTTGTCCGGATAGGTGTAAATAAGGTTATAGTATTTTTTTATGCTGTCAAGATTTTTTAAAGGAACAAAACACTGCAAATAATAATTGCATGAAAAAGCGCTGATGTATGCAGATGTTTTTATGTAAGGCTGTGCATAGTTTAAATATTCTATTGCTTTGTTATACTGTTTCATTTTGGTATATGCTGCAGCGATCTGACTGTATGAAACCCCGATTACTTCATCATTTGCGACACTTTTTTCGAGCTGTTTTTTATAATTAATGGCTTTGAGCTGATAGCCAATAAAGGTTTCGTACGCCGCATTGTCAAGATAATATTCACCAACACTTCCGTAAAGAACAGATTTTGTATAAGTGCTTTTTGTGGTGTCAAGAACCTTTTTAATGTAATATATTAATTTTTCTCTTTTTGCAGTTTCATTCAACGCATAATAGGCGTAACTGAGACGCATTAAGGCAGAAGTTTCATTTTTAAGATGTCGGGCTTTTTGAGCATATTCTAAAGCCAGTTCGTAGTTAATAGCGGCATCTTTATTTTGGTTATTATTAAATTCATAAGCCTTTCCTTTTAAAAAATAGAACTTAGAAGTATAAGCATTGTGTTTTTTAGAAAGTTCAATTCCTTTTTGTGCAACAACAACCAGTTTTGGATAGTTTTCAGCGTTATCAACTTCTTTAGCGTATTTAAGCCAGGCTTTTAGTTTTTCGTCTGTGGTTTTTAATCTTGCCAGATTGGGTTCCTGCTGTCCAAAAACAGAAAAAGTGATAAAAAGCAAAAACAAAAACAGAACCTGCCTCATTTAAATCAAATTTAGATTGTCTTTATAACTTCTGCCAACAGGAATTGTGACATTATTATTTAAAATAATCTCTGTCGAATTCATTTTCTGGATAAACTGTTTCTGCACGGCAAAACTTCGGTGTATGCGTATAAAAGACTGAAAATGATCTTCTTTTAATAAATTACCAATGCTCGATAAAACACAATGTCTTTTTTTATCGGTAATAATTAAAGTATAGTCTTTTAAAGCTTCGAGATATAAAATTTCATGCAGTTTTACTTTCGTCTGGTCGTGACCTTCTTTTATATAAATCGTATCGCCGCCTATGCTGGCTTCAAAAAGAGAAGCTTTGAGTTTAATTTCCATAAACTCTTCGATACGATTCATGGTTTGTGTAAAACGATCCAGTTTTAATGGTTTTACAATAAAATCTAAAGTTTCTATCTGAAAACTTTCTACAGCGTGTTCCGGATGCGCGGTTATAAAAACACAAACCGGAATTTCCAGTGCCTGTTTTCTAAATTCAATTCCGTTTAAACCCGGCATATCGATATCCAGAAACAAAATATCTACTTTTTCTTTCTCTAAAAATGGAAGCGCATCTTCCGGATCTTCAAAAACACCCAAAATATCCAGAATTGGAAATTTTTTGGCAAAAGATAATACAGTAAGTCTGTCGATTTCGTCGTCATCAATAATAATACAAGTGTATTTTTTCATCATTCAAACTTATTTTATGTCGTCTGTCTATTTAAAATGTTGTTTGTCTATTCGCTGTTTTTACTAGGATTTTATTGACGCAAATTTGTCTTGTAATTAATTCAAGAGCTGTAAAAAGCTATCCCATACAGCTTTTGAGTTTTACAAAAATAATGTTATTGAGTTAAATATGAATCATTTGACAATCTAAAAACCAAAATTATTATGAAATTTTCAAAACCCATTTTTACAGTTTTTTTATTTGCGATTTTAGCCATTTCATGCAGCAGCGATGATGGAACAGACGGAGCTAACGGAGCCGATGGTGCAACAGGACCTGCAGGACCTGCAGGGCCGGCGGGACCAACTGGAGCGACAGGATCTGCAAATGTTATTTTTAGCGGCTGGATTAGTGCTCCGGCAGGTACAGCAGAAACTATAGACGGTACTTCGGGATTATCTACTTCTTTTGATGTGCCGCAATTATCAGCAGATATTATGGCAAAAGGAACCATATTAGTATACATGTCTTTTGGGTCTGGAACTAATATTTATACGCTTCCTTACACGTCAACAGCAGGAGGATATGCTAATACTATTACAGCTATTGCCAGCCTTAATAAAATCAAAATATTCAGATTTAAACATGCTGCCGACGGAACAACCGTAGGATTGCCGGCAAGCCTTACTTATCGTTATATTTTGATTCCTGGAGGCGCTGCCGCTGCAACATCTAAAGCAGTAAAAACAGATTACTCTAAAATGAGTTACGAAGAAGTTTGTGCGCAATTCAATATTCAGCCTTAAAAATCAAATAACCAGCCAAATCAGAAACGAATAAAATTCAATTTATTATGAAAACTTTAAAAACACTTTTTACAATTCTGTCTGCAGCTATTCTAACTGTTTCATGCAGCAGTGATGACGATAAAGACAATACGCCGGAATTTAAGACAGAAAATCCTTTATCGGTTTATTATACACAAACAGGATTTACTACAGTAAGTAATTTTGTAAACTCAGGCGATTACGAATTTGGGTTGGTATTTACGCCAACAGTAAAAGGAAAAATCAAAGCACTTACTTTAAAACTGCCGGCAACGAATCCTTCTGTTCGAGTAACGATCTGGGACTATACAGCAAAAACAGTGCTTCGTACAGAAACTTTAAATGTTGCTGCAGCAGATGTGCAGGTTAATAAAGAAATCAGCGAACTGGCTTTAGAAAAAGATAAAAAATACATGATTACCATGAATTCTAATGACTGGTATAAAAAGAGCAAAGCCGATAATAGTAACGTAACGTATCCAATCGTGGCCGGAAATATTACTTTTAATGAGTACAGATGGCTTTCTGGTACAACACAAACTTTCCCAACCAATGTTTCTGCAAATTACAATGCAGGCGATTTAAGCTTTGATTTTCAACAAACGGAATAATTTTATTTTTGGATAGTTTAAATTAGTGAGTTTGTTAAAAAGGTTTGATGCATAATCAAACCTTTTTTTATTTTTTTTCGCCGAGAATTACATGAATTGTATACGTTTTTGATGCTGTGTTCAAAAGTAGAAACTAAAATTCATGAGAATTCGTGCGATTCGTGGCAGACTTTTTTTTTATTTTTAACGAATCTTATATATTCCTTTAAAATGAAAATAATCTACACCTTTCTTTGTTTTGTTTTGATGATTACAAATGGCTTTTCACAGTCAAAAGAAAAAGAAAGTGTGTTTTTTGAAAATGGAGTTTCAGAACAGTTAGCGCAGTTTCGTAAACACCAGATTTCAGATGTTCATTATAAACTCTCATTTGAAATTCCGAATCAGAAAAACGAAAATATCAATTCAGATTTAGTTGTAGATCTTATTGTATCTGATTTAAGTAAACCTCTTCTTTTAGATTTTAAAGAGAAATCTCAAAACATAAAATCAATATCTGCAAACGGAAAAGACATTGCCATTGTTCATGAAAACGGACACATTATAATTCCTGTAGAAAACTTGATTTCGGGTAAAAACACAATCAAAATTTCGTTTATAGCCGGAAATTTATCTTTAAACCGAAACGATGATTTTCTATACACTTTATTAGTTCCGGATCGTGCTAGTACATTATTTCCTTGTTTCGATCAGCCCGATATAAAAGCGGTTTATAAACTGAGTCTTTCTGTTCCTAAAGATTGGTCAGTTTTGGCTGGAGCCGATGTCAAAGAGAAGGTTGAAAAAGGAGATTTCATTTCGTATGCTTTTGAAGAATCAGACAAAATGAGTACATATTTGTTCTCTTTTGTAACCGGAAAATTTCAAAGCGTTACAAAAAAGCCAGGTCCCGAGACTTCGGGAGAAATGACAATGCTCTATCGTGAAAATAACGCTGAAAAAATAAAAGCAAGTACCGACACGATTTTCAATCTTCATCAGCAGTCACTGGATTTTTTAGTAAAATATACAAACTACAAATTTCCATTTAAAAAACTCGATTTTGCTTCAATTCCGGTTTTCCAATATGGCGGAATGGAACATGTAGGCGCAATTCAATATCGAGAATCATCTTTATTTCTGGATAACAGCGCTACCGACAGTGAAAAACTAAACCGTGCAAAACTCATAGCACACGAAACTTCTCATATGTGGTTTGGCGATTTGGTGACTATGAAATGGTTTAATGATGTGTGGATGAAAGAGGTTTTTGCCAATTTTATGGCAGATAAAATCATGAATCCAATTTTTCCAAAAGTCAATCATAATCTGCAGTTTTTTACAGCACATTATCCAAGCGCTTACGCAGAAGATCGATCGTTGGGAACGCATCCTATACGACAGCATTTGGCGAATTTAAAAGATGCAGGTTCACTTTACGGTGCCATAATTTACAACAAAGCGCCCATTATGATGCGTCAGCTTGAAGCTTCGATGGGAAAAGAAGCTTTCCAAAAAGGAATCCAAAAATACATTGACAAATATGCCAACGATAATGCCGACTGGAATAATCTCGTAGAACTTTTAGATGCCGAAACACCGCTTGATATGAAAAAATGGAGCGAAGTCTGGGTAAACCAATCCGGAAGAGCCATTTTTACGGATAAGATCGAATACGATAAACAAAACCGAATTAAAAAGTTTGAAATTCAGCAAAAGGCAGAAGATAAATCCAAAAATGTCTGGCCTCAGGTTTTTCAAATAGGTTTAATATATGCCAATGAAGTAAAGATTTTAAATGCCAATATTGGAACAGAAAAATTGGTTTTAAAAGAAGCTGTCAGTCTTGAAAAACCAATTGCTGTAATTTACAATTATAATGGTTTTGGATATGGTATTTTTCCGCTTGACGGAAATAATTTAAATAAAATTACAGACTTAAAAGATGAGGTTGCCAGAGCTTCTACTTACAGTAATTTATTTGAAAATACTTTAATTGGAAACATTTCGGCAGACAAAGCTTTTGAATGTTTTTTAAAAGGAATTCAAACCGAAGAAAATGAATTGGTTCTGCGAATTGCATCTGGAAGTTTAAATACCATTTATTGGAAATTTTTTACTCAAAAACAACAAAACAAAGTTCAAAAATCGCTTGAAGATATTCTTTACACTCGTTTGCAAACCAATTTATCGGCTAATATTAAAAAGACTTTATTCGGATTATTCAGCTCAATTGCGTATTCAGATTCGGCGAAAGCTAGATTATACCAGATTTGGAATAAAGAAATTGTGATTCAGAATTTAAAATTAAACGAAGACGACTATACCAATATCGCCATGAATCTGGCTATTTTTAAACATGAAAAAGCCGATGAAATTTTGGAAAAAACCAGAACAACCATCACAAATCCAGATAAAAAGAAACGTTTTCAATTTTTGCTTCCATCTTTATCTAAAGACGAATCAGTTCGAAATGCATTTATAGAATCTTTAAAAGACGACGCGAATCGCGAGAAAGAATCCTGGGTTTCTGTTGGTCTTGCCAATGTAAATCATCCGCTTCGTCAGGAAAGTGCGCAGAAATATATTAGATTTTCACTAGATTTGGTAGACGAAATCCAGCGCACGGGAGATATTTTCTTTCCAAAAGACTGGCTGGATAATACAATTGGGAAATATTCGTCGAAATATGCTTTTGATGAAGTACAGCGATTTTTAAAAGAAAACCCTAATTTTAGTCCGATCTTGAAACGTAAATTGTTTCAGGCGGCAGATTTGCTTTATAAAGCACAAAATATTAAAAAAGAAACCGAATGAAAATTGAATCGGAAATAGAGAAAGTCTCGAGTTTTCAGCATCTGGAAATGCTGGCAAATCAGGTTGTGGAAGGTTTTATATCCGGAATGCACAAAAGTCCGTTTCATGGATTTTCGGCTGAATTTGCCGAACATAAAGTCTATAATGCGGGCGAAAGCACTAAACATATCGATTGGAAATTGTTTGCCAAAACCGATCGTTTGTACACCAAACGTTTTGAAGAAGAAACCAATATGCGCTGTCATATTATTGTAGACAATTCGTCGTCGATGCATTACCCTGAACTGAAATCGAATCAGCCTTTTTATGAAAAGAAGATTGGTTTTGCGGTTTTGGCTTCGGCAGTTTTAATGAATATTTTAAAGAAACAGCGCGATGCCGTTGGTTTAAGCGTTTTCTCAGATCATTACGAATATTATGCTCCAGAAAAAGGAAGCGATCGTCATCACCGAATGCTTTTAAATAAACTGGAACAATTATTAGAACAGCCAAAAGTCAAAAAAACGACGGATACTATTACGTATCTGCACCAAATTGCAGAGAAAATGCACCGCCGTTCGATGATTATTTTGTTTACCGATATGTTTCAGTCGGCAGACGATGAAAAGTTATTTAATGCTTTACAGCATTTAAAACACAACAAACATAAAGTCGTTCTATTTCACGTTGTAGACAGCAAAACCGAATTGCAATTTGATTTTGATAATACGCCGAGAAAGTTTATCGACTTAGAATCAGGCGATGAGGTTTCTATTTTTGCTGATAATATAAAAGCAGAATACGAAAAAAGGGCAGAAGCGTACTTTAAAGAGTTGTCTTTAACCTGCGCGAAGAACCAGATTAAGTACGTTTCGGTCAATGTTGGCGATAATTTTGAAAAAATATTGACGACTTATTTGGTTGAAAAACAAAACTTTGGATAATATTTTAAATAAAAATTAAATATTTTTTATAAAAATGCTTGCAGAAATGAAATTCTGTTATATCTTTGCAACCGCAATAACGCAGAGGTTTGGTAGTTCAGTTGGTTAGAATACATGCCTGTCACGCATGGGGTCGCGGGTTCGAGTCCCGTCCAGACCGCAATATTGGGAAAAGCCTTTCGTAACAGAAAGGCTTTTTTGCCCAAATACGGTATCTAAGATTAGTTGTGTTGTTTTGCTGAGACTTTGTAACTCTCAGCTCGGTTTAGTAGTTAGACCAATGAAAAGCTTTCCACTTTGTGGATGGCTTTTTTGATTTAAGACCTTTTGTGAAAAGGTAAATTCCAAAATCCGAAGACTCGGGAAAAATTCCAAATTCCAATTTTTACTGCAAAATTATTTAACCGCAAAGGCGCTAAGATTTTCGCAAAGTCCGCAAAGTTTAATTTAAGCTTTGCGGACTTTGTGCTTTTAACCTTGCGTGCTTTGCGGTTTAAAAAAACAAATAATAAAGAAAATTCTTCTTTTTATGTAAAAACGTCAATTTTTAAAATATTGGAATTTAGCTCATTAAAAATTTATTGAATTTTATTTGTAAAAACCCTTGCAGAATCCAGTTTCTGTTGTATTTTTGCACTCACAATACAAGCAGGGTTTGGTAGTTCAGTTGGTTAGAATACATGCCTGTCACGCATGGGGTCGCGGGTTCGAGTCCCGTCCAGACCGCTTAAATTTAGAAAGTCTTTCCGTTAAGGAAAGACTTTTTTTTTGACCTTAAGTAAGCAATTAATAAATCTTTTTTATATTTGCGTTGAGAAAAATCTTTCATTTTTTAAACAATCAAAAATATTAAGAATTGTTTTTAAGCAACTTTAGATGTATATAAAGAAATTATCAAGAGAAAAGCAGTATTTAGCTTTTTTACAGATGGCTGGTTGGTATGAAGAACGAAAAGTAGATGTTTCTGACTATCAAACGGAGGCTTATAATAGGTATATCAAATTAACAACAAAAGCATTAAATTTTATTGAAGAGTTTACAGGATTAGAGCCATATATACAATTTACATATAAAGATGCTGGTGATGAAATATTCTATGATTTTGACTTCAATTTAAATGTAGAAGAAGCGTCTAAATGCTATTCTACAAAGGATTATCACGCAATATCTAAATTTGCAAAAGAAAAATGTTTATGTCTAGGAACTTTGGGATACTATTATCCAGGTGTACTTGCTATAAGTGAGACAGGAAGATTGTATCTAAAACATGATTATAATGATTTTGTTAAGGAATTTTTATCTATGACTGAAATAATTGCAAGTGAATTAAAAACATGTGATGATTTGACAGCTATTCGAGTTGCAAAATAATCTGCTTTAATCAGTAAAATCTGCGCGAAATAAAACTTTGTTTCTTCGCGACTTTACGAGCATATTTCCTCATCTAATAAAGAATTTTAGCGAACTTTGCGTAAACCTTAGCGCTCGTTGCGGTTAAAAAACAAAATGGAACAATCAACATTCAAAGTAGACCAATATTATCTCACTAAAGTAGATGCCGATAAAAAAAGCATTTATTGTCATCACGATATAATGGGCGAATTGTTTGTTCCAAAACACAAACATGAAAAAGCACAAATGCTCTACGCAGAAGGCGATGTAGTTTTTGTAACAACGGAAACCAAATCATACTTTCTGCCTGCCAGGCATTTTATTTGGATTCCTGCTGGATTAGAGCATAGCATCGAACCGAAGTCGGAACACGTGATGATGCGGAATTTATATTTTCCAGTTGAAAAAAATGAAGATGAATTTTATAAAAGCGAAGGTATTTATCCAGTCAATAATTTACTGCTTCAAATGATGATGTTTACCAATCGATGGAACGGTGATCTCAAAGAAGAAACGCCTAATTTCAGCATTGCTAAAGCTATAAAAGCCATTTTACCGCAAATCTGTCCGACGAATCTTCCATTAGAATTACCACAGCCAAAAGATAAGCGTTTAGGTAAAATTCTGCGTCATGTGGAGAATAATTTGGGAGAAACAATTTTGTTTTCGAATGTCGCGCACGAGTTTGGTTATAGCGAAAGATCGTTATCGCGTTTGTTTCAGAAAGATCTCAAAATGTCATTCATTCAATATTATACTATTCGAAGAATTTTAAAAGCTATCGAACTCTTATTAGAAAGAAAACTTTCGGTAAAAGAAGTCGCGCAGGAAGTCGGTTATAACAGCGTTCCAACATTCAGTAATACCTTTTTTAAAATTCTGGGCCAAAGACCTTCTGATTACCTAAATGGAGAAGAGATTTTGGAACAAACTAAATAGTTGATAATCTGCACAAAACCCCAAAATAAACAAATCAGTTCTAACCTTTTGGATCTCAATATTTTAATATAACGTTTTCGGAAATAGAAATTTTAACGTTTGGCTGAAATGAATATGTTCTTGGCTTTTTATAATTATCAGTCAACGAAAAAATGAAGGAACTTTGCAGCATCAAATAGTTAAATATTCATGTTCCTTAAAACAACAAATTCTAAAGAAGATTGTTTTCTCAAAATTTTATTGATTTTTTTAATTGTATTAACATTCAATAGTTTACAAGCGCAGGAAGTTCATTCGGTTTCTTTACAAGAAGCGATGAAGCTTGCAAAGGAAAACAACAAAAAAGTCCTGAAATCTCAAATGGACATTACGCTCTCGGAGCAAAACATCAAAGAAAGAAAAGAACTTAGACTGCCAGACGTACAACTTAACGGAATGTACTCCAGAATTACCAACATTACCGAATTTAAAGGCGATGGTTTTCTTAGCGGAAAAGAAGTAACCAAAGCGATTCCTGAAATCTACGAGGTAAATTCGACTTTTAAAATGCCAATTTACGTTGGAAACAAAATCAACAATGCGATTAAAATTGCGAATGATGAAAGCGAAATTGCTAAAATAAAATCGGAGAAAACAGAAAATGATATCGAACTGCAGGTTGTGGCCAACTATCTGGCGATTTATAAAATGATGGAACTTCAAAAGATTTTTGAAGAAAACATTAAAGAAGAGAAAAGCCGATTAAAAGAAGTCCAATCCATGCAGAAACACGGAACGGTGACTAAAAATGAAGTCATTCGTGCCGAATTACAACTCTCAGATCGCGAATTGAATGCGTTGACAAACTCCAAAAACATCAAAATCGCACTTCACGATCTGAAGACGTTGATTCAGTTTCCGGAAAACGAGGAAATTGCCATCGACACAACTTCAAATTTGGACGAAATGAACGGTTTAGATCCGTATGATTTTTATTTAAATAAAGCGATGCAGAACGAAGAAATGCGAATTGCAAGTCAGGAATTAAAAATCAGTAAAACCGAATTGCAATTGGTAAAAGGAAATTATCTGCCAAGCGTAAACTTCTTTGGTAACTATGGTTTTTATTATCCAAACTACAAATTCTTTCCGCCAAATCCGTATTTGTACACTTTAGGTCAGGTTGGAATCGAGGCTCGTTTTGATCTTTCGGCCTTGTATAAAAACAAAACCAAAGTGGCAAAAGCCAATACGAAAATCGACATGCAGAAAATGCAGACCGAAATTGTAAAAGATGAAATTCAGGATCAGCTTTTTAAAGAGCATACGCAATATCAGGAAATCCTTGAAAAGTTTGTAGTTGTAGACAAAGCGCTTGATTTAGCCGAAGAAAACTACCGAATTGTAAAGCTAAAATACTTAAATCAATTGGTTTTAATTACCGAAATGGTTGATGCAGATAATGCTTTGCTTCAGGCGAAATACAATAAAATCTCAACTCATTTAGATGCCGTTTTAAAACATTATGAACTGATGCATACGGCAGGAATGCTTTCGCAGAGTTAGATTCTGGATTAGATGTTAGAAGTGAAAAGTTAGAAGAAAATAGAAAATAGAAAATAGAATAAAGAATATAGATTTTCAGTTCCGGAGGAACGATCCATGTTGTAGCTCCGGATTTTAATCCGGTGAAGAAAAGAAATACAGATTTTTAGTTCCGGAGGAACGATTCATATTGTAGCGCCGTCCCGAAACTTCGGGATTAATCCGGTGTAGAAATTAAAAGATATAAAGTTTATGGTTAAGATAAAAAATGAAACTAAGAGAAATAAAACGTTTCATATATTGATAACAATTATTGCATGTACGCTGGTTATAAGCGGGGTTATTTTAGGGATTTGGTTTTATGTTTTTAACCGAAATCACGAAGAAACCAATGACGCACAGGTGGAACAATATGTAACGCCGATTATGTCGAGAATTACAGGTTATGTGCAGGAAGTTCGTTTTAACGAAAACCAATTTGTGCACAAAGGAGATACTTTGGTGGTAATTGATAACAGAGAATATCAATCAAAATTGAATGTTGCTTTGGCGGATGTTCAAAATGCGAAACAAAATAGTGTTGTGGCTCAGAAAAATGCTGTAAATACAGCAAGTGCGACGGAAATTAACGAATCGCAATTAGACGCTGCTAAATCGAATCTTTGGAAAACAAAATTAGAATTCGAAAGATATCAGGCTTTGGTTAAAGAAGAAGCGGCAACATCGCAACAGTTAGAAAAAGTAAAAGCAGATTACGAAACCGCTCAGGCGCATTTTCAGGAAATGAAAAACAGAATTCATTCTTCTGCTTTAAGCACTTCTGTTGCCGAAGCCAATGTGCCAACAACGCAGACGAATATTGCATCGAAACAAGCTGTTGTAGATAATGCGGCATTATTTCTTTCGTATACCATTATTACTGCGCCTTACGACGGCTGGATTGGAAAACGAACTTTACAACCGGGACAAATGGTAAAAGAAGGACAATCGTTGCTTTCAATAGTAAGTAAAGAAAAATGGATTACGGCCAATTTTAAAGAAACACAATTACAATATTTAACCGTTGGTCAGGAAGTCGAAATCAAGGCCGATGCTGTAAACGACAAAACATTCATAGGAACAATTGCTTCGTTATCGCCTGCGAGTGGTGCGAGATTTTCTTTACTGCCACCAGATAATGCAACAGGAAACTTCGTAAAAATCGAACAAAGAATTCCAGTTCGAATTCAGTTAAAAGACAACGATAAACAAACCGATTTTTTAAGAGCAGGAATGAACATTACGATTGTTGCTGCACACAAATAAAATGGAAGATAAAAGTATATTTAAATCCTGGGTGCCGCGCTGGGCGATCATTATTATATTGTTCGTCTGTTTGCTGCATTCCATGATTTTATTGGGAGTTTATACATCAAACGTAACCTATGCGGCAAGTTTTCTGGATATTGAACCAGAAGATCTACAGTTTGCGATGTGCGTTACCTACGGAACTTTACTCGCCACAATTTTAATAGAAAGCCGATTTTCAAGTTTTTTTCCTGCCAAAAATTACCTGATGGCGGTTTATTCACTTATAGGAATTACGATTGTTACATCGGCTTATATTACCAATTTCTCGGTTTTTTTATTGATGAGAGTTTTGGAAGGAATCCTGATGGCGCTTCCTGTAATTACAATTAGACAATTGCTGATTGAGCAGTTTAATTCTAAAAATGCCATTATAATTGGATTTTCGTTTTACTACGGTTCATTGCTTTTGTCGACGCCATTTATAATGAATATCGCCGTGTGGTTCCTTGATCATTACGACTGGAAATATATGTTATATGTTTCGGGCGGGCTGCAGGTTTTAAACGTTTTTTTAATCTTGGTTACTTTTAGAGGGCACCGAATAACAAAGAAAATCCCGTTGTATCAGATCGATTGGATGAGTTATTTTTTGGTTTTAATTTCTATTCTTTGCGGTGCCTACTTTTTTGTTTATGCCGAGAAAAAATATTGGTTCGAATCTTCAGAAATGGTTTTAATGCTGATGATTTCGCTTATAACAGGCGGATTATTCATTTTTAAAGAACGTTTGGTAAAACGACCAAGTTTCGATTTTGAAGTCTTAAAATATGCCAATCTTAGAATTGGATTTTTATTGTTTTTTTTATTTTACATCAGCCGGGCGACACTAAGTTTGTGTCATTCAGCGATGTTCTCGATCTGGAATTGGGATCCGTCGCGTGTGGCGGGCGTGCAATATATTAACGGATTAGGAAATGTAATCGGACTAATTTTAGCTGCTTTTTTTCTGATGAAATCCGTTTCAACCAAAATCATTTTTATGATTGGTTTTACGCTTATTGCTATATTTCATTTTTGGTTTACGTTTCTTTTTGTGCCCGATGTGGCGCTGAGCGATATTATTGTTCCCTATATTTTGCAAGGAATCGGTGTTGGGTTTTTATTTGTTCCGCTCATCTTATTTACCACATCATCGGTTCCGGCAAATATGGCGGTTTCTTCGGGAATTGTTGGGGTTTCTGGACGTTTTTGGGGAAGCACAATTGGTTTCTGCGTCATGCAGAATGCGATGGTTTTCTTAAACAAAAAACACTTTTTAAAACTAAGTCAGTTCGTAACGGGCGAAAATCCCGAAGCACAACAAAACATCGCCACAGCAACGCAGAGTTTTATTGCAAAAGGATATTCTGCAGATAATGCCAATGTTCTTGCTATGAAAAAGATTTTCGGAACTATAACCAAACAATCGACTTTATTGGCTGATATGGAAATTTATACCATTGTAGGTTACGGCCTCGTAATTTTAATTATTCTAATTGCCTGCAACCAGCATTTAAGACAAACGATGACTTTGGTTAAAAGTAAAATTTGGATAGGGTAATTTTTTGTTTCAAGTTTCAGGTTTCAAGTTTTTGCCAATCTTTGTCTTTTAATCTCGCAAAGGCGCAAAGTTTTTATTTTTGCCACAGATTAATAGGATTAAAAGGATTTTGTTTCACGCAGATTCTGCAGATTAGAGCAGATTTAAAATGATTTTTTATAATAATCTGCGCGATCTGCTTAAATCTTTTAAAATCTGCGTGAAACAAAACTTTGCGCCTCTGCGACTTTGCGAGATTCAAAAAAAAACTCTTTGCGAATCTTTGCGAAAACCTTAGCGTTGCTTTGCGGTAAAACCCACATTTCCTTACCTTGCAGACCTTTAAAAACAACAAAATAATTATGAGCCAAAAATGTGTAATCTTTGATATGGACGGCGTAATCTGCCATACAAATCCGCATCATGTCGTAGCTTTTGAAGAGTTTTTCAATAAATATAAAATTCCGTATACCAATCAGGAATTTGAAGAACACATGTACGGAAAACACAATAGTTATATCATGTCGCATTTCTTCAAACGTACTATTGAAGGAGAAGAACTGATAAAACTAGAAGACGAAAAAGAAGGAATGTTTCGTGAGATTTATAAAGACAAAGTCGCAACGATTCCGAATTACATGACGTTTTTGGAAGAATTAAAATCCCACGGATTCAAAACGGCCGTTGCTACATCGGCACCAAGAGCAAATTTGGATTTAATTGCCAATTTCCTCAAACTCGACCAAAAAATGGATTCGATGATGTCCAGCGAAGACGTTACGTTTCATAAACCAAATCCGGAAGTTTATTTAAAATCAGCAGAGCGAGTTGGCGTTTCTCCTTCTGATTGTGTGGTTTTTGAAGACTCTTTTTCGGGCGTTACAGCAGGATTAAATGCCAGAATGAAAGTCGTAGGCGTTTTGAGTACGCATACAAAAGAAGAACTTCCGCCTTGTGATTTTTATATTAATGATTACAGCGAAGTGAATGTGGAGAAGATTATTGAGATATTAGGGAAATAAAATTCGAATTTTTTAAATCCCAAATTCCAAATCGATACTATAAACCTTTGTCAAAGTTTTAAACTTTGGCAAAGGTTTTTTGCTTAAAGTGCGTTGCCACAAAGTTTGTCATTTCGACGTAAGGAGAAATCTTCGCAAGAAACTCGACAAAGATTGACCTATTGGAACGGAGCTACTGGCGAAGATTTCTCCTTACGTCGAAATGACAAAACTATACGAATTGCCTCCTGTTTTAGCTGGAGGTTTTTTTATGTTTTGAAGAAATGGCTTTCGCCGAAAAGTAAAGTTTTATTTTACAGAAAAATTCAACAACTCTTTAGGTTCAATATCTAAACCTTTTGCAATTTTTACAAGAGTTTTTACCGAGGTATTAATTTTAGCAGTTTCTATTCTTGCTATTTGAGATTTAGTCATGCCGGAATCGTCAGCTAAAGCTTGTTGCGATAGGTCTTTTTTTTCACGTAATTGTCTAATGTGAATTCCAAGATTTATAATATAAGTTTCTTCTGAAATATTCATATTTCAAAAGTCAAGAGATTTATTTTTGACATGAAGGCATTTGTGCTCACAAATTATTATATTTGCCTCAAATAAAAAATAAGATAATGGCTACAGAGGTTTTTTCTAATGAAGTTGAAATCAGACTAAACGACTTTTTTATGAATGTTATAGATCCAAAAGATATGGCAAAGACAATTCGTGAAGT
Organism: Flavobacterium ginsengiterrae; assembly: GCF_039539785.1. Taxonomy (NCBI): domain Bacteria; kingdom Pseudomonadati; phylum Bacteroidota; class Flavobacteriia; order Flavobacteriales; family Flavobacteriaceae; genus Flavobacterium; species Flavobacterium ginsengiterrae. The sequence goes on from NZ_BAABDU010000003.1 coordinate 988,218, forward strand.
TAATTATGCGCTTTCGTTGTGTTCAATGCGCGGATGCGAAACATTAGAATCTGAAATAAAAAATATAGACGATAATTTTTACTGGCTCAACAGATTGGCAGAAGTTCTCGATCCTTATTTAGATGTTGATTAAAAACTAATCATTTCGACGAAAGGAGAAAACAAAACAAACCAGCGAAAATTTAAATTGTCCCCACAATTTTTTTTTCATGATGTCCATTTGTTGGTGATGTTTTAATCTCCTTTCGTCAAGATGATTGAAAACGTTAAATAAAGTTTAGTAATCTTCGCTTTATTGAAAATTCTTACTTTTGAATCGTTTAAAAAGAAATATAATGAAAAAGGAAATTTTAGAACAGATAAAAAAATTAGGTGGAAATATCGATAATGTAAAAGGAAATTCTCTTCAGGAAGATTTACAGTCTATAACTTTTAATACCGTTTTGTATCAAAGGCCTGAAGATGCGCCGTGGGCTTCTGCCGAAAATCAGGAACCTATTTATGGAATAGGAGATTTTGTAGATGAAAATGAAGCGCTTTTTAAAGCAGATAAAGAGGCTTTTTATGATAAACTGATTCAGAAATATTTCCGATTAACCACAGAAGGATTTGGACAAATGTTTTGGGAAGTTACGCCATTTACTCCATTCAAAGAAGGTACAGAAGATTATAAAGAATGGAATTCTGATTTTACAGATGAAGAAGAAACTGATTTAAGCGAAATCATAAAAGTAACCAACGACCCAACGCCAGATTTAATTCTGCTTGTAACAAGCTACGGTTTTCCAGATAATTTCTACATCGCCTTATCTGACCCAAATCCAGAAAATCCAACCTTATTTGGCACAGATCATGAAGTCTTTTTTAGAGAAGTAACCAACGAAGGAAACCTCGAAGATTTCATGAATTCGTTTATGACAAAAGAAGAGGTTTTGGAAATTGTGAAGAAGGGAATTGAACGTTAGAAATGAATTTTTTGGTATGAAAAGACAAAATTAAATAATACTCAAAGTTTGTCATTTCGACGAAAGGAGAAATCTTCGCTAGTAATTCTACAATCTAAATCAAACTTTGTGGAGTTTCTTGTGAAGATTTCTCCTTTCGTCGAAATGACAAGATTGTATGAAATTTATGTTTTCTAAAAAACAAAAAAGCTTCTGAAAAATCTTCAGAAGCTTTTTTTTGTGCGGATAATAGGACTCGAACCTACACGCCTTGCGGCACCAGATCCTAAGTCTGGCACGTCTACCAATTTCGCCATATCCGCGGTAATTGTGGGTGCAAAGATAGGCATACTTTTGAATTATCAAAGCATTTTTTGAAAATTTTTTTTAATTCTCTTTTTTGTACTTTTGATTTTCTATAAAAATAATTTAAATGGAAAATATTAAGTCCTACGTTCAACAACATAAAGATCGGTTTATCAATGAATTGATCGAATTATTAAAGATTCCGTCGGTTAGTGCCGACACTGCATACTCTCAAGATGTTATTGACACAGCAGAAGCTGTTAAGGAAAGTTTATCAAAAGCAGGCTGCGATTATGTCGAAACTTGCGACACTCCAGGTTACCCAATTATCTACGGTGAAAAAATAATAGATCCAAATCTTCCAACGGTTTTAGTTTACGGTCACTACGACGTACAACCGCCGGATCCGTTAGAATTGTGGACTTCTCCGCCATTTGAACCGGTTATTAAAACAACAGACATTCACCCAGAAGGCGCAATCTTCGCCCGTGGAGCCTGCGACGACAAAGGACAAATGTACATGCACGTAAAAGCATTGGAATATATGGTTCAGAACAACGAACTTCCGTGCAACGTAAAATTCATGATCGAAGGAGAAGAAGAAGTTGGTTCTGCAAGTTTGGCTTGGTTCGTAGAGCGCAATCAGGAAAAACTGAAAAACGACGTAATCTTAATTTCAGATACCGGAATGATTTCGAACCAACAACCATCGATTACGACAGGTTTAAGAGGTTTAAGTTATGTTGAAGTAGAAGTTACAGGTCCAAACCGCGATTTACACTCAGGTTTATACGGTGGAGCAGTAGCGAACCCAATTAATATTTTGGCAAAAATGATTGCTTCGCTTCACGACGAAAATAATCATATTACAATTCCGGGATTCTATGATAAAGTTCAGGAATTATCTGCAGAAGAAAGAGCCGAAATGGCAAAAGCGCCTTTCAGCCTTGAAAAATATAAAAATGCTTTAAACATTGCCGATGTTTATGGTGAAAAAGGTTATGTAACCAACGAAAGAAACTCAATCCGTCCAACATTAGACGTAAACGGAATCTGGGGCGGTTACACCGGAGAAGGTGCAAAAACGGTTATTGCGAGTAAAGCTTTTGCTAAAATCTCAATGCGTTTGGTTCCAAATCAGGAATGGGAAGAAATTACAGAATTGTTTACGAAACATTTTACAAGTATTGCTCCGGCTGGAGTTACGGTAAAAGTAACGCCACACCACGGCGGACAAGGTTATGTTACGCCAATTGACAGCATTGGTTATCAGGCGGCAAATAAAGCGTATACAGAAACTTTTGGAGTTCCTGCGATTCCGGTTCGTTCTGGAGGAAGTATTCCAATTGTGGCTTTGTTTGAGAAAGAATTAAAAAGCAAAACCATCTTAATGGGATTTGGTTTAGACAGCGATGCGATTCACTCGCCAAACGAACATTTCGGGATTTTTAATTACCTGAAAGGTATTGAGACGATTCCGTTGTTTTACAAGTATTTTGTAGAGCTTTCTAAATAGGTTTTTAACCGCAAAGAATGCTAAGATTTACGCAAGCTCGCTAAGAGTTTTTTAAGTAAGATTTATAAAAGTTCGCAAAGCTTATTCATATAGCTTTGCGAACTTTGCGTTTATAATTGTATCCTAAAAAAACCTTGCGCGCTTTGCGGTTAAAAAACGAATGAATAGAATCAATAATTTTATATTTTTATAGAAATGTATTTACATAAAAAATGAAGGTTTTGAATAAAGAATATTGCCAAGGATTAATTTTTGCCATTTTGCTGTTATTTGTAAATGCCAAAATTACGGCTCAGGAAAAAGAAGAAACTGTAAAAGCGTCAGATGTTTATCTTTCTGTTGAAATAGCTGCAAGTTTTCCGGGAGGTACTTTTGCAATGGTTCAATTTATTCAGGATAAATTTAAAATACCTCCAAAAGCAGTTAGAAAAAAGAGTAAAGGAACTATTGTTTTAAATTTTACGGTAGAGAAAGATGGTTCGTTAGCAGATATTTATCTTTTTAATGATTTGGGATACGGAATAAATGAAGAACTTGAACGGGTTTTAAAACTTTCGCCAAGATGGATTCCGGCATCTATTAATGGAAAATCAGTTGCGCAAATGCGCCAGATTCCGATAAGGATAGATGCAACCCAAAGGGATGCTTTTATCACAGTTTTGTAACTTTATCAAATAGTAATAGTTTAATAAATCCGCTTTCTAGATAGATAAGCGGATTTTTTTTTGTGCGAAAAGTTGTGTGTTTGAAATTTTATTCTACATTTGTAGAAACGAATCTATAATTGTAGAACAAATGAATTTAAAAACCCTTTTTTTAGTATTGTTCTGCGGATTAATGCTTTTAAGCTGCAAAAGTAAACCCATCAATCAAAAAATAGATAAAAAGAAAGAAGGCAAATGGGTAAGTATTAATATGGAAGAAGAGGGGCAATATGTATATATCGAGCATTACAAAAATGATCTTCCGGTAAAAAAGTGGAAAGCGTATATTAATAGTAAAATTTACAAAACAGAGAAATACAAAAACGGAATATGTATTGTTAAAACGTATTATGAAAACGGAAAATTAGAATCGAAAGGAAAAACGAAATTAGAAACGAATTCAGTCGAAATGCATTGGTTTTATTTTGGCGAATGGAAATTTTATTCGGATAAAGGGAAATTAAAAAGCATTAAAAATTACGACAACGGACAATTAATATCAGAACAAAATACGAACTAAACCACTAACTTTTAATCTATGAAAAAATCGATTGTTTTTGTTTTACTTGTAATGAATTTCAGTTTTTTAAACGCTCAAACGTATAAAGAATGGGTTCGAAAAGCAGATTCTTGCTACACGGCAGAAAACTATACATTATCTGTTAATTATTACAGTAAAGCTTTTAAGCTGGAGCAAAAATCATTTGTAGATTTTTACAATGCAGGCTGTGCCGCATCTAAGGCAGAAGAAAACAAAAAAGCATTTAAATGGCTGAATCTGGCAATTGATAAAGGATATGAAAATATTACACATATTCAAATTGATAATGATTTAAAACGTCTTCATGGAGAAAAAGAATGGAAAAAGACAATCGAAAAACTGCAGAAGAAATTAGATATTATTGGGGTTAATTATGATAAGGTTCTGGAAAAACAACTTGCAGAAATTTATACCGAAGATCAGGAAATCCGAGGCGAGTTTATGAATGTTTACAAGGCTTCAAAACCTGATAAAAAGAAAATTGACAGCATTGGTAAAATCATGAGAAAAAAAGACAGTATTAACCTTATTAAGGTTATGAAAATACTGGACGAAAGAGGCTGGCTTGGAAAAAATGTTGTAGGCGAGCAGGGAAATAAAACTTTGTTTTTAGTTATTCAGCATTCTGATTTACAATATCAGCAAAAGTATTTACCTATGCTGAGAGAAGCGGTAAAAAATGGCAATGCAAGTGCAGGAAATCTGGCATATGTAGAAGACAGAGTCGCTTTGAGAGAAGGTAGAAGACAAATTTACGGCAGTCAGGCGGCAAAGAATAAAAAGACCAATAAAATGTACATATCGCCAATGATAGACCCTGATAATGTAGATAAAAGGCGCGCCGAAGTGGGACTTGGATCGATGGCCGAATATGCAGCAAAAATGAATATTGAATGGAATTTGGAGCAATATAAAAAAGAACTGCCAGAAACAGAAAAACTTGAAAATATTAAGAATTAAGAAAGAACTTAAAATCTCAGAAACTTAGTAGCTCAGAACCTTAGAACCTTAGAAAAATATGCAATTATCAAACGCAGAAGAACAGTTAATGGAGCATTTATGGAAGCTTGAAAAAGCTTTTATGAAAGATTTGCTCGAAGCTTATCCGGAACCAAAACCGGCAACAACAACCGTGGCAACGCTTTTAAAACGAATGATTGATAAGAAATTTGTTGCTTACAACGAATTTGGAAATTCGAGAGAATATTATCCTTTGGTAAAAAAAACAGATTATTTCTCGAAACATGTAAAAGGACTCATCAGCAATTTCTTTAATAATTCGGCATCGCAGTTTGCTTCGTTTTTTACTACCGAAACCAATTTGAGTGCTTCGGAACTGGAAGATCTTAAAAAAATAATCGATTCAGAAATTCAAAAAAAGAAAAAATGATAACCTATTTTTTGAAATCAGGAGTACTGCTTTTTGTTTTTTATGCAGTCTATAAATTGTTGTTAGAAAACGAAAAAATGTTTCGTTTTAATCGTGCGTATCTTCTTGGAAGTCTAGTTTTTAGTTTTGTAATTCCGTTGCAGCTGTTTTCAATAAAAACCATGTTTGAAACAGGGATAAATTCCATTCAACTAGACGAAATCGTGATTCGGGCAAGTCGTGTTCCGTTGAATGAAAATTATATTATGTATAACATTTTCTACATTTTAATTCGTGTGTATGTTATTGTTTCCATAATACTGGCTTTTCGTTTTGTTTTAAACCTAATTTCATTTTTTATAAAATTAAAAAGAAAAGAGATCCTTATTGTAAATGGCGTAAAAGTAGTTTTAACTCATGAAGCTGTTTTGCCTCACTCGTTTTTGAATGCCATTTTTGTTAATAAAACAGATTTTGAAACAGGAAAAATTCCATTAGAATTAATCGCGCACGAAAAAGCCCATTTAGAACAGAAACATACGCTGGATATTCTTTTTGCTGAAGTACTCAGAATTGTATTTTGGGTAAATCCTATTATTCCTTATTTTATAAAAGCGATTAAACTTAACCACGAATTTTTAGCCGATGAAGCTGTAAATAAACAATTTGGAGAAGTAAGAAATTACCAAAATATGCTTCTTGATTTTGTTTCGAACAAGCAAACTGTTCCATTGGCAAGTAATATTAATTATCAAATAACCAAAAAACGTTTACTTATGATGACTAAAAAAGAATCTCAAATTAAAAGCGTATTGAAAATTTTTACAGTATGCGCCGTTTATGCTGTAATGCTTTTAGCTTTTTCAGAAGACGCGATTGCCCAATCTGGCACAAGTACAAAAATGAAAGAAGGATTTAATGTTCGTTTTGATACCAATAGCGTGAGCGGACCTGAATTTCCTGGCGGTATGACAGAATTTTATAAGTTTATAGGTCAGAATTTTAAAATTCCTGCCGAAGCTTCAAAAAATAAAATTCAAACAAAAATAGAAATGAAGTTTATGGTTGAAAAAGACGGAAGTTTATCTGAATTTGAAGTTGTAAAAGATGCCGGTTATGGTTTAGGAGAAGAAGCAATACGTGTTCTAAAACTTTCACCAAAATGGATTCCGGGTTCTGAAAACGGACAACCTGTTCGAGTAATGTATAGTCTGCCAATTACTGTTCAAGTTGAGAAATAAATTTTTTATTTAGGTATAAAGGGGCAGAGGTTCAAAGGAGCAGAGGTTTTATGCTTTGTGTTTAAAATTGTAAACTAAAGCCAATTCTAAGAATCTTTGTCCCTCTGAACCTCTGCCTCTTTGAGCCTTAAAAAAAGAAAAATTCCGCTTCTAAAACCTTAGAAGCGGAAAAATAAACTAAAAAAAATTCTAAAAAAAAATGAAGAATCCAGATTAAAATAAATCCGGATTATATCCAAAATAAGGTACATTTTGTTCGTTAAAAACAACGCCATACTCTTCTAACTCTTTTAATATAGGTTCGTAAACTTCTTTTTTGATTGGCAGCTGAACACCCGGGGTTGTGATTTTTCCGTTTAAGATTAACAAAGTTGCCATTGCAACCGGAAGCCCTACAGTTTTTGCCATTGCAGTATAAGTCTGGTCATCGCCAATGCAGACCATTTTCGAATCGATTTGTTTTTTCTCGCCGTTTAGTTCGTAACCAAATTTATGATACATTACAATCATATCTTTATCTTCTGGTTCAAGAGCCCAGCTGTCCGTTAAGATTTTTTCTAAAATCTGAGCCGGAGTCGCATTTGGCAGATTTACTTTTTTGTTTGGGTTAAATAAATCCAGTTCCAAAAGTTTATCCCACATTATATCGTCCTGATCGATTTTTAAGATCAATCTCGTTTTAATTTCAACAGAATCAGTTGGATGATACGGAAGAAAAGAATTAATAAACTGACGGTAACTCATATTTTCAGAACCTTCAAGAATGTAACTGTCATCCGTCATTCCCAGTTGTACAAACATATTCCATGCTCTGGAGAAACCAACTCTTCTAATTGTTCCTCGATATAAAGTAAGAACATCATCTAAACCATAAACCGAACGGTATTTAAGCGAATCCCGGTTAGAATAAGCTTCAAATTTTCCGTAACCTTCTACTTCAAGAAATTCAGTTCTGCGGAATAAAGCGCTGTATGGAATGTATTTGTAAGTACCTTCCTGAATAAATTTAGCAGCACCGCCTTGTCCGGCTAAAACGACGTTTCTTGGTGCCCACGTAAATTTGTAATTCCATAAATTGTTATCATATTCCGGAGCCACTAAACCACCGCAGAATGATTCAAACAATAACATATTACCGCCTTTTGACCGGATTTCGTCAATAACTTTCATGGCACTCATGTGGTCGATTCCCGGATCAAGACCAATTTCGTTCATGAAAATCAAATTATTCTTTTTAACCTCTTCATCAAGCGCCTGCATGGCATCGCTTATATAAGAAGCCGTTACAAGATGTTTTTTAAATTGAACACAATCTTTTGCAATTTCAATATGTAAATGTGCCGGAAGCATCGAAATTACGATTGAAGCTTTTTCAATTGCAGCCCGTCTTTCTGCTGAATTAAAAATATCTAAAGCAATAGGAGTCGCATTAGGATGTTTTTGTGTCTTTTTTTCGGCTAAAGCCAAAGACAAATCAGCTACAACAAGATGCAGGTTTTCAGTTTCTGATTTAGCAAGCAGATAATTTATCAGGGATGAAGCAGATCTGCCGGCTCCAATTATTAAAACGCTTCTCATAATTACAATATTTTAACACAAACATATTTAAATGTTATAAATATAACAAATTTTATTTAAAAAATGATATTTTTTTATTTCAAATATTTGTAAAAAAAACGCTTTTAAGCATTGAAATATTTGAGAAACTCAAACGAAAATTGATTAGGATGAAGTATTTTTGTTTAAAATTAAAGTTTAGAAAATATGAAAAGAAAAATTGTTTTAACTGGTGCTTTTATAGGGATGTTAGCTATTATTTTTGGTGCTTTTGGAGCCCATTTATTAAAAAAATATTTAACCATCGACGAGTTAAACACTTTTGAAGTTGGTGTTCGTTACCAAATGTATCACGCACTCTTTTTACTTTTTCTTTCTACCCGAAAAGATATCGCAGAAAAAACCGTAAAAACAATCTACAATCTGGTTGTTGCCGGTGTTGTTCTTTTTAGCGGATCAATCTATATTTTAGCTACAAAAAATCTTACAGTTTTTGATTCTAAAATTATCGTATTCGCAACACCTTTGGGCGGATTCCTATTAATTATAGGTTGGGCGGTATTATTTCTTACTATTTTGAGGAAAAAATCATAAAATCCCGAAAAAAAAATTCTGTATTAAAATTAATCTTTAATTTTGTCTCATAATTAACATATAAGGTTACTTATGTGAATTTTTATTGCTTTTTATCTTCTTTGATAAAAAATATAACAATTTGCAAACTTGGACTTTACGTTCAGGATTAAGTAAAATTATATTTTGTTGCACCCAAAAAATAACACACACAACATTAAATTTATGGACAATAACACACTTTTCGCGCAATCGATTTCGTTAAAAGAATTAGGAATAGAAAATGCAACGGTTCGTTACCAGTTATCAGCAGATGAGTTACATGCAATAACTGTGCAGTCAGGACAAGGTGTTGAGGCCTCTACAGGTGCTTTGGCAATTAATACAGGTGAATTTACAGGACGTTCTCCACAAGATCGTTTTATTGTAAAAGACAGCATTACAGAAGATAAAGTCTGGTGGGGAAATGTAAATATTCCGTTTACACCAGAAGCTTTTGAGAAATTATATAATAAAGTAACAGCATTTTTATCAAACAAAGAGGTTTTTGTTCGTGATTCGTATGTTTGTTCAGATCCAAATTACAGACTAAATGTTCGTGTGGTTACAGAAACAGCATGGTCAAACTTATTCTGTTACAACATGTTCCTAAGACCGGAAGAATCTGAATTGGCAAATTTTACTCCGGAGTGGACAGTGGTTTGTGCGCCTAGTTTTATGGCAGATCCTGCTGTAGACGGAACGCGTCAGTCTAACTTTGCAATTTTAGATTTTACTAAAAAAATCGCTTTAATTGGCGGAACTGGTTATACAGGAGAAATGAAAAAAGGAATTTTCTCTGCCTTGAACTTCATTTTGCCGGTTTTTGAAAATACATTACCAATGCACTGCAGCGCTAACGTAGGAAAAGATGGTGATACTGCAATTTTCTTTGGTTTATCAGGAACAGGAAAAACAACTTTATCTGCAGATCCTGAACGTAAATTAATTGGAGACGATGAACACGGATGGACTGCTGAAAATACGGTTTTTAACTTCGAAGGCGGATGCTACGCTAAAGTAATCAACTTATCTGAAGAAAATGAACCAGACATTTTTAGAGCGATTAAAAAAGGAGCTCTTTTAGAAAATGTGGTTTTTAAACCGGGAACAAATGAAGTAGATTATGATGATGTTTCAATTACTCAAAATACTCGTGTAAGTTACCCAATAACACATATTGACAATATTCAGCCGGGTTCTATTGGTCATAACCCAAAAAACATATTTTTCCTTACTGCAGATTCTTTCGGGATTCTGCCTCCAATTTCTAAATTGACTCCGGGTCAGGCAGCATACCACTTTATTTCTGGATATACTGCAAAAGTTGCCGGAACAGAAGCAGGGGTTACAGAGCCTCAGCCAAACTTCTCAGCTTGTTTTGGAGCGCCATTTATGCCTTTGCATCCAACTAAATATGCTGAAATGCTAAGCAAAAAAATGAAAGATGCTGATGTAAAAGTTTGGTTAATCAACACCGGATGGACAGGAGGAGCTTACGGAACAGGAAGCCGTATGAAGTTAAAATATACCCGCGCTATGATTACCGCAGCATTAAACGGTGAACTGGATAATGTTGAGTTTGAAAACCACAAAGTTTTTGGAATTGCAAAACCACAATCTTGTCCTAATGTTCCAAGTGAAATTTTAAATCCTAGAAATACTTGGGAAGACAAAGATTTATATGATAAAAAAGCGTTAGAATTAGCACAGAAATTTAAAGCTAATTTTGCGAAATTTGAAGAGTTTGCCAATGCTGAAATCTTAGCAGGCGCACCGATTACAGAATAAAAGGACTTACTAATTCAAAGTAAAAAAGCTGTTCAGAAATGAACAGCTTTTTTGTTGGTTTTCAATCGCAGTAAAAAAAAATAAACACTAACACGAGTACTGCGACTGAGAACACTCAAGGATTTATTTTTTTGCTTCGTCGATACGTTTTTGGATTAAATCCCAAGTATAGTAATGAAAAGTCATTCCGTTGCTCATGGCAACGAAAAGTCCGTTTTTGTACTTTGGCCCTAAGTTTACATTTGTAACATCGGCACCGTCACATTCTACTGTAGAAGTTGGAATTTCTGCCAATAAAGGATAACTGTTTGGATTTCCGTTTGCACCTTCTCTTGGATAAACCATAAAAGTATTAGCCTGCTGGTTAGATACTAAAATGTAACCCGTAGAATCTGTTTTTTTGTAAATAGCGATACCTTCATTATCAGCTTTAAAATCCTTTTGTCCAAAAAGAGCTAATTCTTTATTGTCGTTTAAAGCAGGATCTGCTTTGTATTTTCTAATTCCAAATTGTTCATCACAATATAAAACCGTTCCTAATTCGTTATCAACGGCAATCGCTTCGATTTCTTTTTTACCGCTGTATGCTCCAAATTTGCGAACTACTTTTGCAACAGCAAATTTTCCGTTGCCAGAAAGTTCATACTGCCATAAATAAGTTCCAGATGGTCCGGTTTTTCTGCCTACAATGGCAAAAATCTTTCCGTCTGCTGGACGTGTGTATAAAGCAATACCCATTGGGTCGCGCTGCGTTTCTCCTTCAAAAACAGGAATACCGCCATTGTCGATTGGTTCTAAATCAGGTAAACTAAAAATTCTGATTTTATTTTCTTCACGTTCAGTAGTGACGGCAACGTCTACTTTTTTTCCATCAATGATTAATCCGTAAGCGATATCGACGTTGTTTGGACGTTTTAAAGTAATTGATTTTTTAAGAATTTTTCCATTCAAATCAAAAGCATATAAACCTCCGTCGGTATCTTTATCAGTTCCTACAATAATACTTTTTGAAGCATCGGCAGGATTAATCCAAATAGAAGGATCGTCAGTATCATGAGGCAACGCTTCTGTAACTGCTGTAGGTTTTACGGCATTTGGCTGAATTGGAGCTAATTTATCGTCTTTACATGCCGTGAATAAAGCAGTAAAAAGTAAAAAAGCAACTAAAAATTTATTTTTCATTATGTTATATTTTAATGCAATTAGACAGAGCATTTAAACTCTGTCTAATTTAAGAATTTTAAAAAGTACAGATTACAAGTCTAATTTCAATCCGAAATTATATCGAGGCTGGTAATATTCTGCTTGCTTGGTATGTGAAGCAACTCCTTGATAGTAACGTAACGGCTGATTTGTTAGGTTATTAGCTTCGGCAAAAACACGAAGTTGTTTCGTAATTTTATAAGAAGCATTTGCATCTAAGAAAAACTGTTTGTCATAATAACTGTCTTTGTAAGACTCAGAACCTAATTCATCTAAATAATCAGATGTAAAGTTTGTTGAAATTCTGGCAGAAAAACGTTTGTTTTCCCAAGATAAAGATCCGTTAAACATATGAGGCGTTGTTCCAGGAAGGCTGATATCGTTTCTTTCGTTTCCATCCTCATCAGCAATACCTTTTGCTTTAGATTTTGTATAAGTATAATTTAAGTAAACTGCAAAACCTTTTAGGAATTTACCAGGCAAGAAATCTAACTGACGCTGGAAAGCAACCTCAAATCCGTAAACATCAACATTCTCTCCATTTCTTGATTGTAAGAAAGACCAGTTTTCTCCAGCTGGAATTGGATTTGCCTGATTTGGAAAATCTGCAGCAAATTTTGCATCAGTATATTGATTGTCGCTGTAGTTGTAAATAAAATCATTTAATCTTTTGTAAAAAACACCTCCAGAAATTAAACCAACAGATTTGAAATAGTTCTCTGCCATGAAATCATAATTGTATGAATAGGTAGCTTTAAGATCTGGATTCCCTGCTGTAATTTCTTTGTCTGCAGCAATATTGTTTACATACGGGGCTAATGCATAATAATTAGGTCTTGCCAGTGCTGTTGTAGCTGCAGCTCTTAAAACTAAATCTTTTGTTGCGTTGTATTGAAATGAAATACTTGGCAGTAAATTAGTATAAGAGTTTGTATTGTTGATTTTGCTTTCTAATTCTTCTTCATCTAATACACGGTTACCTGTGTAATCAATGTGCGTGTTTTCCATACGGAAACCTAAAACCATAGAAAGTTTATCATTAAAATCCTGATCCCATCTTACATAAGCAGCATAAATACTTTCTTTTGCATTGTAGTTTACGGCTAAATATTCTGCCGGATCTGTTTCTTTATCAAATAATGCAGCATTGTTTAAATCTAAACCACCCAAATAAGATGCAGAAGCAAAGGTTCCTGGCACGTATTTACTTCCCGGATTAAATCCTTGTCCGTCATAATAAGAAGTTGGAACTTGCGATAATAATTCCATATCATCATTAATTGGTGTGTAAGAATAGAACATATTATTTCTTTCTTTTTCTTTTAAACGAAGTCTAAGACCAGTTCTTAATCTTCCTTTTTCTCCTGCAATTACAGAGAATGGGAAACGGATATTTACTTTTGCACCAAATTCACTTTCACTAGTTTCATCTGTGTTTTCAGTAACCGAATCAAATTTAAATTCGTCTATAGATTCGCCTACAGTTGTAACCAAAGGAAATCTTGTGTCTGTTAGGTTTTCAAATACGTCAAGACCTTTTTGGCGGTATTCGATATAACGCTCTCCCGGGCGGTATTCTCTTGCTTTTGCATAATTAGCAGACCAGTCTAAATCTAATGTGGAATTGATTAAGTGTTCTCCGCGAATAGCGTAATTCTGAACTCTTTGATCTTCTAATCGTCTGTTTTTGTTACGGCTGTTATCTAAACCTCCTTTTGTCTGGCGTTTTACACGACCTTCAAAACCTGTGATTTCTTCACCATTATAAATAGGTTCAATATCATCTATAGTAGTTCTGAAACGGTTTTCTCTGTCATCTCTCCAGTTATAAATAGCATTGGCAAAAATGGTATTGTTTTCGTTGAATTTATAATCTAAAGCAACAGATCCGCTTCGGCGAATACGCTGTACATCATATTTTCTAATCTCAGACGCTTGTAAATATTGGTTTCCAAAATCATCTTTTACCCATTCGTTTTCGATGTTATCAGAACCGTAATCTACGTTATTGTATGAACCACTGAAAACTACTCCTAATTTATCGTTTAAAAATCTGTTTCCGTAAACAAATCCAGCTGTATAAGAAGCATGTTCACGAATTGGGAGATATCCTCCGGCAAGCGTTGCAGAAATTCTTTCTCCATTTGGAGTGGCTCTTGTAATTAAGTTTACAGAACCTCCAATCGCATCAGCATCCATATCTGATGTCAGGGTTTTGTTTACTTCAATTGTCGAAATCATATCAGACGGAATTAAGTCCATTTGTACGTTTCTGTTATCCCCTTCTGCTGATGGAATACGATCACCGTTTAAAGTTACCGAGTTTAAAGACGGAGCCAAACCTCTAATAATAATATTACGCGCTTCACCCTGATCGTTCTGCATCGTGATTCCCGGAACACGTTTAAGAGCGTCTCCCACGTTGGCATCCGGAAAACGACCCATTTGGTCAGAAGAAATTACGTTTCCAATGTTTTTGTTGTTTTTTTGCTGATTCAGTGCTTTTGCCTGACCTTTTAAAATGTCTCCAACAATAACTTCTTTTAATTCATTTTCAGAAGCTTTAAGAGCAAAATCGATTACGTTATTTTTTCCTTGTTCAACTTTTATTTCTTGAGTTAAAGCAGTATATCCAATATATTTTACTTCAATTTTATAAATACCTTCATTAATATTTAAAATTTCAAAACGACCGTTGTAATCTGAAACGGTATATTTTTTTTCGCCCGTAATTTGAACCATAGCTCCAGGCAGCGGCAGTTTGTCATCGGCATCTAATATCTTTCCTGATATTATTGCTTTTTGGGCAAAACCTGTTAAGGTCAATAATAAAAATGCAGTTAATAAATAGAATTTTTTCATCGTTGTGTTTCGTTTAATTTGAGTTGGTGCGAAGCTAAAGCCCCTGTGTTATTAAACCCTTGAAAAAAAATTAATATAGTGTTATGATTACCCGTTTTATTCTAAAATTTATTAATCTTTAAATAACACTAAAGACATCAAATAATTGATTCACAATTAAAAAGAAAATAATATTTGGCTTTAATTAAAAATTTGGCGTTAAATTTGCCGTATCAATCACAATCAAAAATCATCAATCATGTTAAAACAATTTTTTATCCTATGTTCGGGTGCAGACAGAGATCTCCTCGAAAACTGCTCTGAAGGCGAACAAACCAAATATGTTGGTATTGGCGCTACGGTTTTCTTTACAGCAGTTATGGCTTTTCTGGCCAGTGCTTATGCACTTTTTACCGTTTTCGATTCTATTTATCCAGCTCTTATTTTTGGATTTGTATGGAGTTTACTGATTTTTAATCTGGACCGATTTATCGTTTCTACGATTAAAAAAAGAGACCGCTTTATGGATGAATTTCTGCAGGCGACTCCGCGTATTATTTTAGCCGTTATTATTGCCATTGTAATTTCTAAACCTTTGGAAATTAAAATCTTTGAAAAAGAAATCAATACCGTTTTATTGAAAGAAAAAAATGAAATGGAACTGGCAAATAAAAAACAGGTTGGCAATTATTTTAAATCAGATTTAGATAAAAACAAAGCTGAAATTGCTGCACTAAAAGCCGATATTCTTAAAAAAGAGAAAGAAGTAAACGATTTATATTCTGTTTATATTACTGAAGCCGAAGGAACGACAGGAACTAAAAAACTTGGAAAAGGTCCGGTTTATAAAGAAAAACGTGAAAAACACGATGCAGCGCTTAAAGAATTAGCTGCTCTAAAAACAACAAACGAAGCCAAAATTACTGAAAAAGAAAAGACTGGAAAACAATTGCAGGCTGACTTAGACAAAAAAGTTTCGCAGACACAGCCCATTATCGAAGGTTTCGACGGATTAATGGCGCGTATAAATGCATTGAACAAACTGCCTTGGCTTCCGTCATTTTTCATTATGCTGTTATTTTTAGCTATTGAAACGTCTCCAATTATTGCTAAATTATTAGCACCAAAAGGAGAATTTGATTTCAAACAGGAAGAAGCCGAAACGGCAATGAAAGCAACTTTAGATCAAAATAAATATAAACGTGAATTATTGGTAAAAACAAGTGCCGAAATGCACGACAGGGTTTATGCAGATATTTCAGAAGATAAAAGTCTCTACGATTTGCAGCGTAAAAATGCAAAAGAATTGTTGGAGCTTCAATCGAATAGCTTTTTAGATAAGCAGAAGGCAACTCTTTAAGATTTAACCGCAAAGCTCGCACAGTTTATAAAAAATAAACCCCATCAGTTAAGTCTGATGGGGTTTTTTCTTTGCGAACCTTGCGTAAGTCTTAGCGCTCTTTGCGGTTAAGTTTACATGTAGCTCAATATTTCTTTTTTATAAGCATCGTATTCTCCCTGCATGATTAAACCATTGTCAAGAAGTTTTTTGTAATTCTGTAATTTGTCAAAAAGCTCTTCTTTAGATAATTCGCTTAATTTACGATCTCCTGTTGATACTGGCGCCTGCTGAATTGGTTCAATTGTTTCATAAACAGGTGCAGAAGGCAGAATTTCAGCAAAACTTGTTACTTCCTCTGTTTCTACTTCTTCGATTTCATCTTCAATTTCTGGTTCTGCTTCTTCCACAATTTCCTGAATTGGAGCTGCAGTCTGAACCGGATTTTTCAATAAATCCAATTGTTCTTTAGCGTAAGTATAAATTTTTCTAGCCTGAATTTTAGGAATATAATCAATAGAAACCGCTAAATCTGTTTTTGTTCCAAATGAAAATTCAGAACCTAAAATGTTTTCTTTTACAAAAGTGCTTGCAATATCATCCCAAGTATAATCAGTAAAATCCATAGAAAGACCTAAATTTTTAGGCTTGCAGATAATGATACGTTTGTTTGTTAATACAATACTATCTGGAAAAACAGTAATGGCAGGTTTTTTTTGCACTGCGATGTATCCAACTTCTTCGCCTTTCATTAATAAATCTGTAAGTTTCGAAGTGATTTTTTCAATCGCTTTTGGATCTTGTTCTTCGTTTAAAAACTTTTTAAATTGTTCTTTCATTTTTATAAGTTGCTAAGTTTCAAAGCGGCTAAGCTGCCGAATTTTTTTACTGACGCTACAAATGTAATGCCTAATTTTCTAATTGCTTCGCCTGTTCGGTAAAAAATTTACCTCGAGTCAATAATTTCATTCTGAATTTTCTTTGTCAAACTTTTGAAAACTAATTCGTACGAATGATCTATGAGTTCTTTTACAAATTTTGCAGGCAGATTTCCGTTTAAAGCCACGGTATTCCAATGTACTTTACTCATATGGAACCCTGGTTTTATCTCGTCATATTCGGCTCTGAGTTCTTGTGCACGATCGGGATCACATTTTAAATTTACCGACTGCTCATTTTTTTCCCATTGTGAAAGGGAAGATAGAGCAAACATTTTTCCTCCAACTTTAAAAACCAAAGTATCTTCATCAAAAGGAAAATGTTCGCTGACCCCTTTTTTAGAAAGACAATACTCGTAAAACGTATCTAAATTCATATTTCTTTATTTACCAATTTCACCTAAATGTGTGTATTTAAAGCCTTTTTCATATTTAAGGCCGTAACCAAAAATACGATCCATTGCAGAATGTGAAAATAAAATAATTCCAGCTAACTGCACCATTTCGATACTTAAATAACAGCCTGCAGCATAAATTAAAAGTGCAATTCCTTTATGATGAAAGATGTTATACAGAAATGCACCGGTTTTGTTTCCGAAAGCATAACCAATCATCGATAAATCTGGAGCCAAAATTAAAGCCAGAAACCACCACCATTCATAATTTAAACGGTTGAACAAAAAGATTCCGAGAATAAATAAAGCGGCTTCTTCGAGTTTTAAGACTGTTTTCATTTGATTACTTTTTCCATCATTTTTTCAGGATGCGCTAGTTTTGTAAATCCAAATTTTTCATATAAAAAATGAGCGTCGGTTGTGGCCAAACGCCATATTTTAACTTCTTGTAATTGCGGTTCTTTCATCATGGCATCGATTAGAATTGATGAATAGCCTTTTCCGCGATGTTCTTCAGTAATAAAAACATCCATTAAATAAGCGAAGACGACATAATCAGTTATCACGCGTGCAAAACCAATTTGTTTTCCTTCAAGGTAAATTCCAAAACAAACTGAAGCGTCAATAGTCCTTTGAACTTCCTCTAAAGTTCTTCCGGCAGCCCAATAAATATCCTTCAAAAAGTTCTGTATAAACGGAACATCGAGTTTTGTTTTATCTGTTGAAACTTCTATCATTTTAGATTTCTGATTTTAGAATGTAGATTTTAGATTGAAGTAGAAATCCAAATCTACATTCTAAAATCTAAAATTTTGTATAAAATTGGCTTGCTAGGACTCGCATCATTTTCAAATGAAGCGATTTGTAAATTTAAAATATAATCTCCGTCTTCGATTTCATCATGAACATAAATCATTTCTGTAATTGTAGCTTTAAAACGAGCATCAGAATTTAAATTATGCGTGTCTTTTACATTCCAAAAGGCTTTGTGAGCCAATAATTTTCCTTCATCATGTTCTTTGTCCACGCTTGGTAAATCAATCAATAAATGCTGAATTTCGCTTTCGCGGATGAAAATCGCAGCTTCTTCTGAAAGATATGGCGGATTTGTATTTGAATATTTTCTTGATTTTTTATCCAGCTGATTTGGAAGCGTTCTGATGATTAAAGCTTCTGTTTTTTCGGCAATAAAACTCTGAATTTGATTTTTAGTAATCACAAAATCTTCGCCTTGTTTTTCAGGTTTAACCGTAATTAATTTTGCAGTAAAGAAAAACTGTTTCAACGATTGATTAATGCTGTAAAAATCGTTTGTAATATGTCCCAGACATTCTGTATGTGTGCCATGTCCATGCGGATTGAAGAAAATATTATTAAAATTCGTTGATGATTTCCCTTCCGAAACTTTACCAATCCAATCCCCAAAAACTACAGGTTCAATAACCGGTTTTTCGATATACCAGGCAATCGGATTTTCATCTGTATTGGTTAAAGGAATCGAGATATCAATGGGTTTTGATAAGTCTATTTCGAAGTTGTTGATTTTTGCTTTCATAAGTTTGGTTTAACCGCAAGGTTCGCAAAGAATTACGCAAAGGACGCAAGGATTTTTATTAAAGATTGTTTGCTACTCTTTTTATTCCATTTTTTATTAAAGAAACATTGAAGTTGATTAATAAGCCTAGTTTGCAATTTGTTAGTTTTAAGTAAGTCAATAACTGAGCAAAATGAATTTCATTTAAACAATCGACTGCCTTTATTTCCAAAATTAGTTTATTTTCTACTAAAATATCTAATCTGTAACCAACATCTAATTTTACTTCTTCGTAAATTAACGGTAATGCTTTTTGTTTTTCTATTTTGAGATCTAATTTTTTTAGCTCATAAAATAGACATTCCTCATAAGCACTTTCTAAGAGGCCAGGACCTAATGTTTGATGAACTTTTAAAGCTGAATGAAATACAATTCGCGATAAATCATTTTCTGACATAACGAGTTTCAATAATTTTTAAAACTCAAATGTAATGTTTTAATTTTTAAAATATAAATTTATTCTTACAATTTAAACAGCGTTCTTTGCGTAATTCTTTGCGAACCTTGCGGTTAAACTTCAACATCCAAATAAAATAAATCTGAAGCAATTCCATCTGTTAGAAATTTTCCTTTTGACGTTGGCTTTAAAATATTATTCTCTATTGAAAGTAAATCGTCGTTTAAGAACTTTTGAGATTGTGTTTTGAGATAATTCAAATATTCAATTCCAAATTCTTTTTCTATTTTTTCCAGAGAAACGCCCCAAATTGTTCGTAATCCTGTCATGATATATTCGTTATAACGATCTGATTTCGTTAGAATTTCAGTTTCGATTGGAAGTTCATCGTTTTGAATTGCTTTCAAATAAAGTGAATTATTGGCAATATTCCATCCTCGTTTTTCGCCATCATAACTATGCGCAGAAGGACCAATTCCGATGTATTTTTTGCCCAGCCAATATGCCGAATTGTTTTTGGAGAAGTAATTTTCTTTCCCAAAATTCGAAAGTTCGTAGTGAATAAAACCGTTTTTTTGAAGCATTTCTACCAAAATATTAAAATGGTTTGAAGCAGCTTCATCCTGAGGTTCAGCAACCTTTCCGGTTTGAATTAATTTGCTTAAAGCTGTTTTCGGCTCAACCGTCAAAGCATAACTTGAAATATGCGGAATGCCAAAATCTAAAGCTGTCTGAATGTTCTGTTTCCACATTTCGTCAGTTAAACCCGGAATTCCGTAAATTAAATCCAACGAAATATTATCGAAATATTTAGTAGCTTCTTCTAGACATTTTTTGGCTTCCGCCGAATTATGAGCGCGGTTCATCATCTTCAAATCATCTTCATAAAAAGACTGAATTCCAATGCTTAAACGATTTATTGGACTTTTAGATAATTCTAAAATTCGTTCTGTAGATAAATCATCCGGATTGGCTTCGAGCGTAATTTCAGGATTTTCGGAAACTTTATAGTTTTTGTAAACTTCTTCAATTAGAAAGTTGATTTCAAAAGAAGACAAAACAGAGGGTGTCCCGCCTCCAAAATAAATAGTTTCTACAATTTCATTTTCAAATTCACTTTTACGCATCGCAATTTCTTTGGCCAAAGCCAAAACCATCTCATCTTTTTTCTTCATAGAAGTCGAAAAATGAAAATCGCAGTAATGACAAGCCTGCTTGCAAAATGGAATATGAATATAAATGCCGCTCATTTTTCTTAGTGTTCAGTGTTCAGGATTTTAGTGATCAGTTTAAATTAGTGTGCAGTGATCAGATTTTTAGTATTCACTACTTGTCGCTGTACACTAAAAAAATCTGCTACTGATCACTAACTTTTACTCCAAACTTTCCTGGGTTTAAAAGCATATAATTTATTAGTTTTCCTATTTCAGTACTTTCATTTAAAAGTTCTTGATATAATTCAAGTGAAATATATTTACATGAAAGAGCAAATTCAAGCCAAACTTGTGTTTCAGAATTTTCGCCATCAGAATCGGTTAATTTACTATAAAAATGTTTTGGATAAATACGTTTTCTATAAGCTTCAGCAATTGTTACGGGAATACTTCTTGATGAACGCTTAATTTGATCAGTTAATGAATAAGTCTCTTCTTTTGGAAACTGTTTAGTTATATTAAATATTTTCATTGCTAGAGAAAATGACTTTTTATAAGCTAATAAATCTTGAAATCTCATTTTACTTTTTAGAGTCAAAGATAAATTTTTTAAAATATTTGAAAGAAAAATCTTTATAAAACATTATCTGGCAACTAAAATTACTCACCACTAAAAATCTGACCACTGACCACTATTTCTTAACTCTATCTTCATTTTGTTTCACAAAAGCATCCCAGCCGGAATAACTCTTTCCGGCGATAACTTTTCCAGAATTAAAGTGATGACAAACTGCAGCGGCCAAACCATCAGTTGAATCGAGATTTTTAGGTAATTCTTTCAAACCTAAAAGCTGTTGCAGCATTTTAGCAACTTGTTCTTTACTGGCATTTCCGTTTCCGGTAATTGCCATTTTTATTTTTTTAGGTTCGTATTCTGTAATCGGAATACCTCTTGAAAGTCCGGCTGCCATTGCAACGCCTTGAGCCCGGCCAAGTTTTAGCATCGATTGTACGTTTTTGCCAAAGAAAGGTGCTTCAATCGCGATTTCGTCCGGACAGTGTGTTTCGATTAGTTCGATCGTTCTTTCAAAAATAACTCTAAGTTTTTGGTAATGATTGTCATATTTGGAAAGCTGCAGTTCGTTTAATTGCAGAAATTCCATTTTTTTGTTAATGACTTTAATCAATCCAAAACCCATAATTGTGGTTCCGGGGTCAATACCTAATATGATGCGTTCTTGTGTCAAAAGAGTTTTGTTTCAAGTTTTTTTGTTTCAAGTTTCAAGTTTTTGAAAAACGAAACGATTCATTTTCTCATTTTCAAATTGCCGCATTCTCAAATTCAATTACTTTTGCGGCATGATTTCAATTCCTCACAAAGCTAAGCAATTCCTAGTTCTTCTGGCCAAACTTTTAATTGTTGGCGGCGCATTTTATTTTATTTACAATCAGCTGGCACAAAACGACAAATTAGACTGGCAGAAGTTTATGATTTTGTTCAAGAAAAATCAATCCGTATTAGGGATTTCTTTTATCTTGCTTTTGAGTGTTTTGAATCGTTATTTCGAGATTTTAAAATGGCAGAATCTCGCTCAGGTTATTCATAAAATATCACTTTACGAAGCTACAAAACAGGTTTTAGCCGCATTAACAGCCGGAATTTTTACGCCGAACGGAGTAGGAGAGTATGCTGGAAAAGCATTGTATTATCCTAAATCTGAAGCCAAAAAAGTCGTTTTCTTAAACTTAATCTGCAACGGAATCCAGATGATTTTAACAATCGTTTTTGGAATCTTTGGACTTCTGTATTTTAATGCACAATTTAATGTTATTACAACCAAAACGGTAATGATTTTATTTGGCGGATTTTTATTGATTTTAGTTCTGTTGTTCTCAATTAAAAAAATCAAAGTCAAAGGATATTCAATCGAAAAATTGATTCATAAAATCAATGAAATTCCAAAACCGGTTCATCAAAAAAATATTGTTTTAGGAATCTGCCGTTATTTGGTTTTTTCGCATCAGTATTACTTTTTGTTTTTAGGTTTTGATGTTGATTTACCTTATTTAACTTTAATGGCAGCAATTACATCGGTTTACTTTTTAGCATCTTCACTGCCTACTTTTCAGTTTTTGGATTTTGCGGTAAAAGGCAGTGTTGCCATTTATTTCTTTGGGATTCTGGGCGTAAACGAATGGATTGTTATTTTTATCAGTACTCTTATGTGGTTTCTAAATGTTGTTTTACCAGTCGTTTTAGGAAGTTATTTTGTATTGAATTTTAAAACTAAAGTGACAGAATGATTTTTACTTTATTTGCCATATTAGGAATTTATATTATAAGCATTAGTTTGCTTATTTATGGTTTTTTTAAAGTAAAAAAGTATCAAAAAAAAGATTTAGTACCTAAAACAAGTTTTACAATTATAGTTCCGTTTCGAGATGAGAAAGAAAATCTGCCAATACTTTTAGAGAGTTTTTCAGCTTTAGATTATCCAAAGGATTTGTTTAAAGTAATCCTAGTAGATGATAATTCTAGCGAGAAATTCCACATTTCACATTTCAAATTTGACGTTTCACAAATCGACAATATTCGGGTTTCAGCTTCACCAAAAAAAGATGCAATTACAACCGCAATGCTGCATGTAAAAACCGATTGGGTTATTACAACCGATGCCGATTGCATTGTTCCGAAAAACTGGCTTTTGACATTTGATAATTACATTCAAGAAAACAATGTTTCGATGCTGGCTGGCGCTGTAACGTATAAATGCAAAAAATCATTTTTAGATCATTTTCAACAGTTAGATTTAACGAGTCTGCAGGGAGCGACAATAGGAAGTTTTGGCTTAAATAAAGGTTTTATGTGCAATGGAGCTAATTTTGCTTACCAAAAATCATTGTTTGAAGAATTAAATGGTTTTGAAGGAAATGATAAAATTGCCAGCGGCGATGACGTTTTTCTGTTGCAAAAAGCAATTGAAAAGTTCCCAAATAAAGTTCATTATTTAAAGGCTTATGAAGCAATTGTAACCACAAAACCAACCGAAAACTGGAAATCACTATTTTATCAAAGAGTGCGCTGGGCGGCCAAAACAAGTTCGTATAAAAGTACTTTTGGTAAGTTTTTAGGATTAATTGTTTTCTTTGGAAATCTAAGTTTTGTAATTGGTTTTTTCTTTTTTCTTTTTGGACTTTGGTCGTATCCAATTTTTGTGATTTTTGCTTTTTCTAAATTTGCAATTGATTTTGTTTTACTTTTTGTAACCAATCAATTTTTAACCAAAACCAAAATTAAAAGTCTTTTCCTCAGTAGTATATTATATCCGTTTTTTAGCTCAAGTGTAGCTTTATACAGCTTATTTGGTTCTTACGAATGGAAGGGCCGAAGATTCGAAAAGTAAGCAAATCACTTATAAAAAGCATTTACTTTTCGTTTTTTGCTTTAATAATTACAGGCAGAATAAATTGTGTTTTTACCGGAAGTCCCCTTTTAATAGCCGGATTTACTTTAGGAAAATCAACTAATCGGGCATGCAGAATACTATCGATTCTTATGGTGTCATAGGCAACAGAATCTTTTTGAAATTCTGGTTCAAATTTCATTTTTGAATTTGGAAAAATAGTCACTTTTACCTGTATAGTATCAAGATCAGGATAAATGATCGATAAACTGTCAACATTTAATTTTTCCTGAATAAGCTGCGCCATTACATCAAAAAAACATTTTTGACGTTCTTTTTTGTCAGTAATTGTTTCACAGTCAGCAACAGTTGGGTATTCGTCAACTTCTTTCCAGTTAATTGATTTTAGTTCCTTTTGAAGTAATTCTTTTTCAGACGGAACCTTCTTCTCAAAATATTGACAAGAATTAAAAAATATAAAAACTATAAATAAGAAAAAATGCTTCAAGGTTTTGACTGTGAATTGGATAAACTAAAAAAATGTGGTATAAAAATACAATTATTTTTTTGGGGAAACGTGCTCTTTAAATAATAAAAACGAAGGAAAACAAATCAAAATTGTTTTAAAAGAGATTTTATTATTTTTTCTTTCTATTTTTATAAAACGCACAAAATAATTGCAAGGCGCAAAATTACATAAAAATATGGATTTACTATTAGTTACACTAGGTTTTATATGCATGATTGTTGGTGTTTTTGGCAGTTTTCTTCCTGTTTTGCCAGGACTTACGAGCTGCTGGGTTGGATTGCTGCTTTTGAACTTAACAAAAGCGGTCGATACTAATTATTGGGTTTTAGGAATTACACTTTTGCTTACTATAGTAATTACAGTTTTAGATTATATAATCCCTGCAAAAGGAACTAAAAAATTTGGCGGAAGCTCATACGGAGTATGGGGGACAAACATTGGTTTGATAATTGGAATTCTTGCTCCAATTCCCTTTGGAGTTATAATAGGCCCTTTTGTAGGTGCTTTAATTGGCGAAATAATTTATGATTCTACAAACCATAAACGAGCGTTGAAAGCTGCTACAGGATCTCTTCTTGGATTTCTGGCTTCGAGTTTTATAAACTTTATGTTCTGTATAATTTACTTTGGGATTTTTATACATACGACATGGGAATATCGAAACTTATTATTTTAATTATGTAACAAATGTTTAGCTTTTTTCTTATTTTTTAATTTTTTTAAGAAAAATTTTAAAATTTTCAATCAGCCCATTTTTAAGTGTTTTAGCTGTTGAGCCTTTGTAATTAGAGGTATTTCAAGTTTTTTATGTTAAAGTGCTCATAATCTACAGAGTAAATTCTTAACTTATTTTTTGGATATGTTAAAATATTTTATATTTTTATCCTGATAAACGATAAAAAGCCCCACTTTATCGATTATTTTGAATAAGTATAAATAATTATCTTAATAAGTTATGAGTATGACCCCAAACCTACAAATTGAACTTAGACGATTTATTTCTTCTAATGTTGTTTCAAAACTAAACAAGTTTTATTTTGAAAATGATGCACTCTTAATCAAGGGAATTGATGTTTCGATAGGTACAGTTTTAATGGGTCTCTATAACAAAGCAGAAGAATCCGGTTTTTATAAAGGAATTGTTTTGCATATTGAAGATAATTCAAGTTTTTATCAGGAAGTCGATTTTGCTTCCGGCAGAATTTTATCAGTCGACGATTGTTACCGTGTAGAAGGTAATCCAATACTAAAAGAAATTTTTACCAACAAAAAAGGCCGAATTTCTGAAATGATTTCAAACGAAGTCGGCATCAAAAGCGAAACAGCCCGCGAAATACTTAACTTCTCTGCACTCCTTGTAGTCTCTTATCTTAAAAATAACATTCAGTTACTTGATAGTCTAAAACTCCTTTTAGAAGAACAAAAAAGAGACATTTTAAACAGTATTCAACCCGGAATAAAAATCATCCTTGGATTTTCTTGTTACGAATCTGTCGAAGAAAAAAATCAAAACATCGGAAGATCAATCTTTACCCTTTTCGGACACAACTTTTTTAGCTTCTAAAAAATAAAAAATCCCATCTTACAAAAGTAAAACAGGATTTATATTTACTAAATCTTGAGCAGATTTATGCGTTTTTCAAATTGATAACCTCCTGAGCTGTCAAGAATCGCCAGTTACCTCTAGGAAGATTTTTCTTTGTTAAACCAGCAAACGAAACACGGTCTATACGCAGAACATCATAATCTAAATGTTCAAAAATAGCGCGTACCACTTTTACATTTGAAGTTCTTAGTTTTAAGCCCACTTCGCTTTTTGGTTCTTTATCAATATAACTTACTTCTTCAACAGCAACACGATGTCCGTCAATAAACAATCCTTTGCTAATTTTTTCCAAATCTTCAAACTTTAGGTTTTTATCTAACGAAACCTGATAAATTTTAGATGATTTCTGATTTGGTAAAGTAAACTTACGAATCATATCATTGTCGTTTGTAAACAACAATAATCCCGTAGTATTTTTATCCATTCTTCCTACAGCGGTAATTTTTGCATTAGTTGCCCCGCGTACAAGTTCCAGAACGTTACGAAACTCCTGTCCCTCATCCATAGATGTAGTAAAGTTTTTAGGTTTGTTCAGTAAAATATATTCCTTCTTTTCAGGAGTAAGCGTAACACCGTCAAAGTTTACAACATCATTTATTTTTACTAAATAACCCATTTCAGTAACCGGAACGCCATTTACTTTAACGTTTCCAGACTGAATATATAAATCGGCATCACGACGCGAGCAAACCCCTGAATTTGAGATATATTTATTCAAACGAATTTCGTCTGACGCTTTTTGTCTCTTAGCCGGCTGATTTTGCTTTCTAAATTTTTCTGCCGCTGCTTCCTGAGCTGCCTTCACTTCAGGTTTCACTTTTTTCGGTCCCTGCGCGCGTTTTGGTAAAGCAGGTTTTGGCTTGTTAGAGTTTGATCTTGAATTGTTTGGTCTAGATCCGCCTCGTTTATTGTTGCCTTCCTTATTGTTCATAAAATCATTAATTTGTGCAAAGATAGTTTTTTCCTGCTAATAAATCTTAAGTTCAATGTTGTTAGATTAATAGCTGTAAAAATTAGTTTTTTTTAGAAGCACTGCAATTGGCTTTTTTTTAAACATAATTTCCCGCTTTTCGTTTCAATCTTTTATTTTTTAAAGAAAAAAATAAAAGGATTTCCACTGCAATCGGGGCTAAGATCAAACAATCCGCTCCTTATTAAGAATTTGGCTGTTTATGATAAATCAGTAAAAATCAAAAACTCAATAATTAGAAATAAATTCCCTCCCATGCCATAAAACACTTGGATTGATTAAAACAATGCAGCAAACACCAGAAACAATAAGGAATTTAAGTACATTATGAAGTTTAAGGTATTGCTCTTTCGAATCTGATTTCCATAAATAAAGAAGAAAAAAAAGTAAAAAAACAAAACAAACATAAAAGTAAATGTCCATATAGCCAACATCGTAAACATTGACTAATACATAAACAGGAAAAACGGTTAAAATGGTCAAAATCGTAATAATCTGTTTCGATACTTTTTCACCGTAAAGAACCGGAATCGTTCTGTAATCGCTGACTAAATCCCCTTTTAGGTTTTCTAAATCCTTAATCATTTCGCGAATTAGTAACAGTAAAAATAAGAAAACAGCATGAGCAGAAATTACCACAAAATGCCCCATATGATTTTCGATTTCTTCAAATGAAATCTTATTGTAAAAATATAGTAAGATGGCAAAAAACGGCGTTACAGCAAGTAATGCTGACATTAGGTTTCCAATAATGGCATACTTTTTTATTTTATGAGAATAAAACCAAATAAAAAATATATATACCGAAAAGAATAAGAAAGCACGCCAGGAAACAATTCCCGCCATTAAAACTGCCAGAAAATTAAGGCTGAAATAAACCGTTAATTTTGTTTTCTGACTCACCAAACGATCCAGCATAGATTTATTTGGCCTATTAATTAAATCTTTCTGACTGTCGTAAAAATTATTGATAATATATCCCGAAGCAATTGTAACCGCAGAAGCAAAAACAATTAAAAACAAATAAAAATCCAACAAAATATCTAAGGCTCTTTTTTCTGGAGCCAAAATAAATATCGCCGATAAATACTGCGCCAGAATAATAATAGGAATGTTATAACCGCGTACAACAGAGAACAAACTAACAATTTTCATTACTAAAAGTTTGTGCTGTCTGCTTAACATAGATTATAAGTTGTGGATTAAATTAAATTTGAAGTTAATGGATATTTTTTGAAACTAAAATTTAGAACTTGTTTTTTAACAATTCTTTAGACCCATAGCCTAATTTTCGTATGCAGGACAAAGCTTCTTTTTGGGTGATTCCAATTTCGCGAATGTCTTTTTTCTCAACAAAAACAACTGATCCGCTCCACGGATTTGGTGCATCCGGAACAAAAACAGTAAAGTTGTTTTCGTCAATTTGTTCTATTAAAAACGCAAATTGCCAGCCGGCATCAGTAGGAACAAGAATTACTTTTAAATCTTGTTTCGATTCAAATCCCATAATATTTTCATTCATGCTTTTCATAAACGAATATCCGGGAACAAAACTCAAAATGCCGTTTTCTAATTTTAAAATCAGTTTTTTTGCTCTGGCAGTTCGTGCCAGTAAACCTGCAGCAAAACAGATTACGATTATGATAAGTACACCAATAAGTTCCTGAAGTGCAATTCCTAAAACATGAACCCTGGGCAGATTTTGTACGAGCGGCAGTGTTACTTTTTGAATAATGTGATATCCTTTTTCAAGAATAATAAGAAGTACTACTAAAGGTGCTAAAAATAGTATTCCTCCTAAAAAAGTTGCTTTAATTATTTTTAAAATACTTTTCATAATAAATAACTTTTAGGATGAAAACTTATAAAAATATACTCAAATAACTTCGGCTTTTAAGGAATTAAAACTGATAAACAACTTCTAATTTGTAGTCTTTCAATGAAACTTTTGCACGTTCTAAATCTTCTGTAAAACCAAGAATATAGCCACCACCACCAGAACCGCATAGTTTTAGGTAATAATCGTTGGTGTCAATTCCGTGTTGCCAGATTCCATGAAATTGTTCCGGAATCATAGGTTTAAAGTTGTTTAAAACTACTTTAGAAAGTTTTTTAGTATTAGTAAATAAAGATTTCATATCGCCATGCAGGAAGTTCTCTACGCAGGCATCAGTATATTTTACAAACTGGTTTTTCAGCATTGTACGGAAACCTTTGTCTTTTAAGTTTTCCATAAAAATGTTAACCATTGGAGCAGTTTCGCCTACAATTCCAGAGTCTAACAAAAAGACAGCGCCTTTTCCGTCAAAACTTTGAGTTGGAATTCCGGTTGCTTCAATATTATCTTTAGAATTAATCAGGATTGGAATACTCAAATAACTGTTTAAAGGGTCCAAGCCTGAACTTTTTCCATGGAAAAAGCTTTCCATGTGAGAAAATATATTTTTTAACTGTAATAGTTTTTCACGTGTAAGATTTTCTAAAACCGTGATTTTGTTAGCTGCATATTTGTCATAAATAGCTGCAACAAGTGCACCGCTGCTTCCAACACCATATCCCTGCGGAATACTAGAATCGAAATACATTCCGGTTTCGACATCATTTTTTAAAGTTTCTAAATCGAAAGTAACCAAATCCGGCTGCTGTGTTTGTAAAACTTCCAGATAAGAAGCATAACTTCTTAAGCTTTTGTTTGATGATAGAGCTTCTGCCGAAGGTTCTTCGCTTTTTTTCAAAGCACCGTTATAAAAATTATAAGGAATAGAAAGTCCTTTAGAGTCGCGGATGATTCCGTATTCTCCAAAGAGTAATATTTTTGAGTAAAATAATGGTCCTTTCATGATTTATTTTATGTCTTTCTTTATTTTATTTGGGTCTTAATTTAATAATGTCATTCAATTCGAAATTCAATTATTGATTAAAGATACGCAAAATTATAATGCAATTGCACCGTTTCCAATTTCGTCGCAAATGTACTGACCATTCTGACAAAAAACAACTAATTCTGACTGAATAAATTGTAATACTTTTTCTTTAACATTTTCAGGATAAAGCACATGAACATTGGCGCCGGCATCTAGTGTAAAACAAACCGGAATTTGAGTTTCGGTTCTAAATTTCCAAATTGAATTGATGATTTGAAGCGTATTTGGCTTCATCAAAATATAATATGGCATAGAAGTCATCATCATGGCGTGCAGAGTCAAAGCTTCACTTTCTACAACTTTGATAAATTCTTCAATATTTCCGCTTTCAAAAATGGGGATTAATTTATCCAGATTTTCGTGTGCCTGTGCAAAACGTCTTTCTGCATACGGGTGATTGTGCATTAAATCGTGGCCAACGGTACTCGAAACTTGTTTTTCGCCTTTATCAACTAATAAAATAGTGTCTTGAAAATTCTTGAAATTTTGGTGGATTGTATATGGAAACTCAACACCAAATAAATCGGTGCTTCCTTTAATATTCGCTTGATTTCCCCATACAACTACATTTCCTTTTACGCTTCGGCAGGCACTTCCTGAACCTAAACGAGCTAAAAATGAAGCTTTTTGATAGAAATAATCATCAGTCATTTCCGGATTTAGTTTTCTTTCTAAACTCATAAAATTCATTGCCAAAGCCGCCATTCCAGAAGCCGAAGATGCAATTCCTGAGCTGTGTGGAAATGTGTTTTGAGTATCAATCGTAAAATGATAGTCTTTCAAAAACGGCAGATAGACTTCAACTCTTTCTAAAAACTTCTGAATTTTTGGTTTGAAATCTTCTTTTGGTTTCCCTTCAAAAAGTAAATCAAAAGAAAAATTTCCCTGATTTTCTTTTTTTGAAAAAGCCAGTTTCGTAATCGTTTTGCAATTATTAAGCGTAAAACTTACTGATGGATTTGCTGGAATCTGGTTATCTTTTTTTCCCCAGTATTTTACCAATGCAATGTTGCTTGGAGCACTCCATTCAAAGTTTCCGTTTTCGATTGTTGAAGTATATTGAGATGGAATAAAATCAGCTGCTGTTAACATGAATTATAAAATTTTGGCAAAGATAGTTTTTAAATTTTTTCGCCATATAAGTTATATAAGAAAATATAAAGCGCCTTTATTAAATGAACTTATATTACTTCTATGGTTTCATTTTTCTTTTGCTTATTTTTGAATACAAATTTTACAAAATGAATAAAACAGTCAAAATTATCATAGCTTTAATCGTTTGTTTAGCAGTAGGATATTCTGCCAGTATGGTAACAAGACCAAGTGTAGAATCTTGGTATCCAACCATTGAGAAGCCAATTTTTAATCCGCCAAATTGGATTTTTATGCCTGTTTGGACAATGCTTTACATTTTTATGGCGATTGCAGCGGCTTTGGTTTGGGACAAAATAAACGAGCAAACCGAAAAAGTAAAAAAAGCTCTGCTTTTCTTTTTGATTCAATTAATACTTAATGCAATCTGGTCGTATTTATTCTTCGGATTAAAAAATCCACTTTTGGCTTTAATCGAAATTATCCTTTTATGGCTTATGATTTATGAAACGTATTTAAAATTCATCAAAATCAATAAAATTTCGGGTTATTTGCTGATTCCATATTTGGCTTGGGTTGGATTTGCAACAGTTTTAAATGCTAGTATTTGGTGGTTGAATAAGTAGATTTTGTTTCAGGTTCAGGTTTTATTTGTTTCAAGTTTTTAAGACTACTTCAAATTCTTAAATTCCTCATTTTTTAAGTAAAGAAAATCCATAACAGTCAATACATTTGGATTTTCTAAAAGCGTTTTCGATTTTGGATCTGCGTCGCAAAAATCAATAAAAAGTTCTTTTTCTTCGGGTTTTAGTTTTAAATTTTTGATGAAAAAATCGGGAGGACAATAAGCAAATGCTAATTTTTTAAAACGATCATCGTCAAGTTCAGTTTTTTTCTTCGGCTTACCTTTTAAAGGGAATGAAATCCGAAGCGCTTCTCTAATTGAATTATCACTAACTCCTGTATTCCAGAATAAATCTTTGGCATTTTTAGCAATTAATACATCTGCGACAGCATCAGCATTAAACTTAACTTTATCAAATTCGACTTTAGTTACTATAACTTCATTTAATTCTTCAGGTTTAAGGGCTGTATTCACGATTAGATTATTCTGGTTAATATTGTCCTGAGAAATTTGCAGCCTTGAGAAAAAAGAATTTTCATAGAAAAAAATAAGACTGTCCTGCGCTTTTACCAAAATTGAAAATTCTCCCAACTCATTTGTTTTAGTGCTGATTTTAGCGGTCTTATTAATTACTTCTACTTTGTTAAGCGGTGTATTCTGCGAAAGAACTTTTCCCTTTAGTAATTTTTCCGTTTGAGAAATACCAAGTTGATAAGTAAAAAAAGAAATTGTGGCAAGTAGTTTTCCTTTCATCAAACTTTAGTTTTTAATTTCGGCTTTCAGTTTCTTAAATTCATCATTTTTACTATACAAAAATTCCATAGTAGCCAGAATGTTTGGATTTTCCAGAAGCGTTTGAGATTTTGGATCGGCTTCGCAGAATTGAAGAAAAAGCTCTTTTTCTTCGGGCTTTAATTTTAAATCTTTATTAAAGAAATTTTCAGGGCAGGTTGAGGCAATGAATGTTCTAAAATCCATTTCTGGAGTTTTCTTTTTTGGTTCTTTGTCCTTTTTGAATAAGTTATAAACTTCTTTGCCTAAACGAATGAAATCTGCATCAAAAGGAGTTCCTTTTACCTCATTATAACCTTGAATTTTTAATCCTTCTTTTGATTTATGAGCATTTAGTTTGATTTCATTTAGATCTTCTTTGCTAAGAAAAACAGGTTTTAAGGCATGTGTAACAATTACTTCGTTTAATTCTTCTGCTTTCGGAATCATAGTAACAACCAAATTGTTGGTTTCAATTTGCTTTGCCGTAATTTTTAATCGTGTGAATAAATAATCTTTAGAAAAAAACAATAAACTGTCTTGTACTTTAACTGCAATAGAAAATTCTCCCAATGCATTTGTTGTTGTGCTTGTTTTTGCAGTTTTATTAATGACTTCGACGTTTTTTAAAATTACATTTTGGGAAACTACTTTCCCGTGAAGCATTTTTTCGGTTTGAGAAACAGTAAGCTGATAAGTGAAAATAGAAATTGTGGTAAGTAATTTTACTCTCATACACGGATTAATTTGTTGAGAGTAAAATTATTCGAATACTCTTAATGAAAACTTACTGATTCTGTAAATTCTTGTTAATTATTTAGAAATCCATTTTGAAAATTTTTCTAGTTCTCCATTGTTAAACAAAACCGGCCCGTGGCCAAAACATAATATTTTAGGTTTCAGAGATGCTAATTTTAGAATCGATTTTCTGTTTGTTTTTTTATCTGCAGTAAATAAATTTGGAGGCTCGTGAAGCCCAACCTTTGTAGTTAATAAATTCATATTTGTCAAAACATCGCCAACAATCAAAACACCGTCTTTTTCTCTAAAAAAAGATAAATGACCTCTGGAATGCCCTGGAGTTTCAATCGCTGTAAATCCTCCAATTTGATCGCCTTCTTTTAAAGTTTCGGAAACGAGATGTCCTTTTCCTGCCCAGAAGTTTTTTTGAAATTTAGAAACAATATGATTCGGATTTGGATATTCTGTAATTACGTTTCCGTTTTCAGCAAATTCTTTTTCGGGTTCGCTGCATAAAAGCGGAATGTTTAGTGCTTCGCAAATTACTTTGCTGCTTCCCTGATGATCGGCATGGGCATGCGTCAATACATGTTTGGTAATTGGTTTGTTTTTGATTGAGGTCAATATTTTATTAGCAGAAGTTCGAATTCCGGCATCAATTAAAACATCTTCAATCAAATAACAATTTATTGCGTTACGAGGTAATAAAGGAATTTGGAAAACGTCTTGGGCAATATTCTTCATCTTTTTGAAATTTTATTTCGCAAAGATTCGAATTCGATTTTTCAATACACTTGATAAATGTTAAGAAATATCCTGACGAATTCTGCTCAAAGATTCTGCTGTTATTCCGAGAAAAGATGCAATATAAATTAAAGGCGTTCGCTGAATTATTTTGGCTGGAGCCGATTCCAGAAAAGTTAAATATTTTTCTTTGGCAGGAATCATCTGGAGTTTTAAGACGCGATCTGCCATGCAAAGGTAATTTTGCTCGGCTAAAATTCTCCCGACACGTTCCCAATTCGGAATGTCATTATATAGAAACTGCATTTTTTCGAACGTAATCGAAAGGACTTCGCAATCCTCAATGCACTGAATGTTTTCAAAAGATTGTGTCTGATTTATAAAACTGGAATACGAAGCAATAAAACCATCATCACAGCTTAAATAGGTTGTGATTTCTTTGCCGTCTTTTAGATAATAAACTCTCGCCAATCCGTTGAGAATGAAAAAAATCCTGTTGCTGATTTTTCCCATTTCGGATAAATATTCTTTGGTTTTATATTTTTCATATTCAAAACAAGACGCGATTTTCTCTATTTCATTTTCAGAAAAAGAAGCAATTGCTGTAATTTGTTTTTGTAATGAAGAATTCATTTTAAAGAATATCAATTAATTCCGAAGCTTTATGGATTACTTTTTTGGCGCCGCTTTTTTTCAATTCTTCTTCGGTTCTGTAACCCCAGGTAACGCCAACAGGAAACATATTAGCATTTGTTGCCGTTAGCATATCAATATCGGAATCGCCGACAAAAAGTACTTCTTCGGGGCTTAAATTCCATTTTTTACTAATCGCTAAAGCCTCAAACGGATTTGGTTTTTTCAATTCTTCAGTGCTCAAACCAATTGCAGAATCAAATTTTTCAGGGAAAATTTCTGAAACTATTTTTTTCGTCAATTCATCTGCTTTATTAGAAAAAACAGCCATTTTGATATTTTCCAAAGCAGGATTATTTAATAAATCTAAAATGCCGTCGTAAGGTTTTGTTTTTAACGTGCAGATTTTACGATATTCGTTGATCATACAGTCAAAACAAATTTCGATCTGTTCGTCACTATTATGAGTTGAAGGCAAAGCTTTGCTGACCAAATTTCGCAAACCGCTTCCTATAAAATATTGATACGTATCATAACTATGAGTTGGATGATTTAAACCTGTCAAGACAATATTCATCGCATCTGAAATGTCGTGTAATGAATTGACCAATGTTCCGTCTAAATCGAAAATAATTCCTTTAAATTTCATTCTTTTTAAATATTTTGTGCCAAAATAAATCCGCTTGTCCAGGCATTCTGAAAATTAAAACCTCCTGTAATCGCATCGATATTTACAATTTCACCAGCAAAATAAAGGTTTTGATGAATTTTGCTTTCCATAGTTTTGAAATTGATTTCCTTTAAATCGATTCCGCCTGCGGTTACAAATTCTTCTTTAAAAGTACTTTTTCCATTAACCTGAAATTTGGCTTTTGTAAGTTGCAGAGCTAAATTCTGCAATTGATTTTTAGATAAATCCGCCCATTTTGTTTCTTCATTAATTTCAGAAGCCAAAACCAAACTTTCCCACAAACGGTTCGGAAAATCGAAGGGAGATTTTTTAGAAACTGCTTTTTTAGCGTGTTCCTGTTTTAAGTCTTTTAGTATTTTTTCAGCGTCTTCAGTATCAACATCATTAAGCCAATTCACAAAAATCGTAAACTGATAATTTTTATCATGCAAAATACGTGCGCCCCAAGCCGAAAGTTTTAAAATTGCAGGACCACTCATTCCCCAATGCGTGATTAATAATGGTCCGGTCGATTCTAGTTTAGTATCTTTTACGTTTACGGTAACTTGTGCAGCAACTCCCGGTAACTCTTTAATTCTAGAATCTTTGATATTGAAAGTAAATAGGGAAGGTACGGGGCTTACAATCGCGTGCCCTTGTTCCTGAAGCATTTCCCAGATTTTTGGATTGCTTCCGGTTGCCATAATCAGCTTTTCGGCAGCATAATTATCGGTTTGTGTATCAATTTTCCAATGATTTTCTTTTTTGAAAATCGATTGTACACTTTGACCTGTCAATACTTTTATGCCTAGTTTTTCGGTTGCTTTTAAGAAACAATCGATAATAGTTTGGGATGAATTTGAAACGGGAAACATTCTTCCGTCGTCTTCAATTTTTAATTCAACGCCATGTTTTTCAAACCATTCAATCGTATCTCCAGAACAGAATTGATGAAATGGTCCACGAAGTTCCTTTTCCCCGCGCGGATAAAACTTCACTAATTCATTTGGTTCAAAACAAGCATGCGTAACGTTGCATCTCCCGCCACCAGAAACACGGACTTTAGAAAGAACTTCTTTTCCTCTTTCTAAGATGGCGATTTTTAGTTTCGGGTTTTTCTCAGCAATATTGATTGCCGTAAAAAATCCTGCTGCGCCTCCGCCAACAATTATTATGTCGAAATTTTTAATCATATTTTTTTTTGAGTTGCCACGAATTTGCTTCGCCTGTTCGCTATCGCTCGAGCCACGAATGGGCACTAAATTTTTTTCTTGCCACAGATTACACAGATTAAAAGGATTTTTTTGTTTTGCAACTTAGTCAAGTTTTAAACTTTGACTAAGTTTTTTGCAACAGATTATATTTCATAAATTAATTCGTGAAAATTTGTGCAATTCGTGGCTAAAACTTAAACTTTATATTTTGTCTGGATTATCAGAGATAATTCCGTTTACGTTGTAACTTTTTACTTTTTGAATTTCTTCTTCTGAGTTTACTGTCCAGGGGAAAACTTTGAAACCTTTTTCCTGAATAGTTTTTGTGTTTTCGTTATTCAACAACTGAAAATCAGGATGAATGGCGTATGCTTTTATATTTTCGGCGAAAGCCAGAGCGGTATCGATATTTTCTTCTGTTAAAACACCAATTGGAATGTTTGGGTTTAAATTTTGAACTTCTTTTAGCGAATTCCAGTCAAAACTTGAAACGATAAAATGTTCGTATTTCCAGTCTTTTTCTTTGATGTATTCTTCAATTAAAGAAACAACTTGTGTTGAAGTATCAGCATTTTTTAGCTCAACATTGATGAAACATTTTTTGTCGACTAAATTAAAAACTTCGTTTAGAGTTGGAATTTGAAATTTGTCCGCAATCAAAAATGACTTTAATTCGGCTAAAGTGTAAGTGTTTATTTCTCCTTTTCCGTTGGTCATTTTGTCGATGGTTTCGTCGTGCATTACGATAATATGTCCATCAGTACTTAGATGAACGTCGAGTTCGATTCCGTCTGCATGTAAGTCTAATGCTTTTTGGAAAGCCTTAAGTGTATTTTCGGGTTCGTATGCTTTCGCTCCGCGATGTGCTATTTTTAGCATTTGTATGTGATAAAAATTTAACCGCAAAGTTCGCTAAGTTTTACGCAAGGTTCGCAAAGAATTAAAAAAACTTTGCGAACCTTGCGATTTTTCTTTGCGTGCTTTGCGGTTAAACTTAAATTTTTTCCAATAATACTATTCCGTATTCACTATCAATAGTTATTTTTCCATCAACAACTTCGACTTCTTGATCTGAAAAACAATCTTTTAATTTGGTTCCGTTTTCGAAAATGGAGTTTACTGGAAGTTCTTTTTTTCCTTCGGGCAAATCTAAACCGATGATTACTTTATCTGTAAAATTACCTTTAGAATATGCTCTTGAAAACAAATAATGTTCACTTTCAATTTTAGAATGAATTCCAGCGCCTACTGCAGGATGGTTTCTTCTAAATTGTCCTAACTTCTGCCAGTGCCAAAGCATTCTTTTTGTATCTGAATTGTTCTGAATATCATCCCAATTCATGTTGGAACGTAGAGTTGCATCACCTTGTGTTCCTTCAATTACTAAAGAGCGATTCGATTCGTCTCCGTAATATACCTGCGACATTCCTGGCGAAAGCAAAAGTTTCGTTCCTGCTTCAAAACCTTTTACACGATTAGCGTCAAAAGGCTGTCCGTCGTCGTGAGAAGACATATAATTAAGGACAGAATATCCTTTCAAATCGTTATTTAATGCATTCGAATATTTAGAAAATAAAGTCTCATAATCGCTTTGCCCGGCGTTCCATTTAAATTCAAAATTGATCATGCTGTTGAATCCGTTCTGAAAGTAATTTACTTTTCGGTCTCCAAAATCATAATCCTGTCCGCCGCTGATTCCGTAACCGTAAACTTCAGCAATCGTATAAAACGGATTTTGATCTAAAACCTGAAGAGGATGATGTTGTTTCCAATTCGCGAAAGCGTAATCACATTCTTTTTTAAAGTCGGCCCAAACGCCTTCTTCTGTATGTTTTACGGTATCGGCGCGGTAACCGTCAATTCCGAATTCCGTTATATAATCGGTAAGCCATTTTATGATATAATATTTAGGAGATCTTGGATAACCTGTCCTTTCAAAAAAGGCATTTAAAGAAGCAATTTCTTTTTCGTAACGACCTTCTTTTTTCCATTTTTCAATCAAAAGGGGAGGAAGTTCTACATTTTGAGTACTCTCGGTTTTGACATCTGGAAGATTCTCAACCAACGTACACATTGTAGTATTTTCGAAAGATTTATAATCGCAGACAACGCCAGTACGAACCCAGTCAGAAGGCCAAACGGGATCTTCTGGAGTTACTGGGCCTGTGTGATTGATAACGCCATCGAGAACAATTCTGATTCCGTGTTCGTGTGCTTTTTTAACGAGATTAGCTAAATCTTCTTTTGTTCCAAAGTTTGGATCTAAAGCCGTCCAATCTTTCGCCCAATAGCCGTGGAAACCATAACTTAAACCCGTTCCTTCATCGACACCGTCATGAATCTGCTCGACAATCGGCGTAAGCCAAATCGCATTGATTCCGAGTTTGTCGAAGTAACCTGATTCGATTTTTTTGGTAATTCCGATAATGTCACCGCCTTCAAATCCGCGTAGTTTTCCGGGAGTTTTGGTTCGGTTAAAATTGATGTCGTTGGATGTATCCCCGTTATAAAAACGGTCTGTAAGTAAAAAATAAACATTTGCACCTTCCCAAACGAAAGGTATCTTTGAAGTATCTGTATTCATTGAAACTGATTTTGAGCCAGAACAACTCATCATTATGAATACTAAAGATAAAAAAAGGAAAGTGTATTTTTTCATAAATATTTGATTTAACAAAGTATTATTAAAATTTCTGCTGAAAAATAAATAGCCACAGATTAAAAAGATTAAAATGATTTTTTAAAATAATCTGTGATAATCCTTTAATCTGTGGCTAAAAATTTTTTTGGAAGACAACGAACTGTAGAGGCGCACCGCGGTGCGTCTTACGTCAGATTGTCTACAAAGTTTTAACACATAGAAAATAAATTTCAATCTATGTGGATATACGTTGCGTTAGACGCACTGCGGTGCGTCTCTACAAAGCAACTTTGTGATTATTCTAACTCTAAAATTACAGCCGATTTTGGCTCCAATGTAATTTCAGAACTTAAATCGAATGTTTTTCCTGTAATAACATCTTTTCCAGATTTAAAGTTTTTGATGTTTTCTTTAAAACGGTTTGTTTTTACTGTTTGCTCTTTTGCATTGTTATTGAAAACGACCATAACAGTTTTTGCATCTGTATATCTAAAATATACATATGTGTTGTTTTCAGGAATATAATGTGTCATTTTTCCGAAGTGAACCGCTTCGTTTGTTTTTCTCCAGTTGAATAATTTTGAAGTGAAATCAAAGTAAGCTGCTTGTTGCGCTGTTCTGCCTTCTTTTGTGAAAGCATTGTTTTTATCGCCAGCCCATCCGCCTGGGAAATCCTGACGAATATCAGCGTCGCCTCCTTTACCTTTATCTCCGCCCATTCCGATTTCTGAACCGTAATAAATCTGAGGAATTCCACGTACAGTTGCCAATAAAGTCATGGCCAGTTTGTATTTCGGAAGATCATATTTAAACTTATCATTCATACGGTCTGTATCGTGATTTTCGCTGAAAACCAAAATATTATTGGTATTTGGATATAGAAAATCCATTGCAAAATTGTTGTAGAATTTAATCAATCCGCTGTCCCAGTTTGGTTCGTCTTCGTTGAAAGCCGAAGTTATCTGACTTTGAAGCGTAAAATCCATTACACTTGGAAGGTTCGAATTGTAGTTTTCAATAGCTCCAACTTTACTGTCTTTCTGCCAAAACGCTAAATTCGCCTGATTGTGCATCCAGATTTCACCCACAATGTTAAAGTTCGGATATTCTGTTGTAATTGCTTTTGCCCAATTGGCCATTGCAGTTTTGTCTGAGTAGTTATAAGTGTCTACACGGAAACCATCCAAATTGGCAAATTCAATCCACCAAATGGCATTTTGTGTTAAGTATTTTGCCACAAGCGGATTTCTTAGATTTAAGTCTGGCATAGAAGGCACGAACCAACCGTCAACACAAACTTCCTGATCTGTTTTTGAGGCGTGAATATCTGTAATTACTTCACGTCTGTGGTGTGTTTGAGTGAAAGTTTCAAATTGGTTGAACCAAGTTTTGGTTGGAATATCTTTCATCATCCAATGTGTGATTCCCCAGTGATTGGTTACGTAATCCATAACCAATTTCATATTCTTCTTGTGCATTTCTGCAGAAAGGCGAGCGTAATCGTCATTCGTTCCATAACGCGGATCGATTTTGTAAACATCAGATTGTCCGTACGTGTGGTACGAATGCTGTTTGTCATTGTCTTCACATAATGGCGTGCTCCAGATTGTTGTTGCACCAAGAGACGAAATGTAATCTAAGTTTTTGATAATTCCTTCGATATCGCCGCCGTGACGTCCGCTTGGATCCTGACGGTTTCCTTTTTCGGTTAAAACAGGGTCACTGTCGTTTTTAGGATTTCCGTTTGCAAAACGATCCGGCATAATTAAGTACATCATGTCTGATGCGTCGTAACTTTTTCTGTCGGCAGAATTGGCTCTTCTTTCTTTAAGCGAATATTTTTGAGTGAAAGCAACTTTGTTTTTCAATTTAAAAGAAAAAGTAAGTTCTGAAGCTTTAAGATTTTGTGTGTCGATGGTAATGAAAACGTAGTTAGGGTTTTCTGTTTTTTCTACATTTTTAATAGCAACATTGTTAGAAACAGAAGCTTCGTATTGTGCAATGTTTTTTCCGTAGAACATAATCTGTAGTTCAGGATTTTTCATTCCGGCGTACCAGAAAGGCGGTTCTACTTTTTGGATTTGCGCTTTCGCGGAAGCGGAAAACAACAAAACTAAAAGGATTAGTTTGTAGATAAGTGATGTTTTTTGGTTTTTCATAGTGAAGTAAAATTTAAACCATATAAGAAATGTAAGAACATTTAAGGCAAAACTGGGGGATTTCTATTTAAATGGACTTACATTTCTTATATGGTTAATTTAAATTATTTCGTTTCAATAATGCTGATCGCATATCCTCCTCCAGGAGCAGAAAACTGAGATAATTTTGATTTATTAGTTACAGCAATTTTCTTGATCGTATAAGACTGCGGATTTGTTTTGTAATGCGCATCTTTTGCATCAGCATAAATTGTAGCTGTGTATTTTTTACCTTTTTCAAGGAAACTGAAATCGATGTTTGATGTGCGTGGAGTTTCTCCGTTTACGTTTCCAACGAACCAGTTGTTTGTTCCTTTTGCTTTACGAGCAACTGTGATAAAATCTCCAGGCTCAGCCTCGATATATTTACTTTCTGACCAGTCTACAGCCACATCTTTAATGAATTGGAAAGCATCTGGAAAACGATTGTAGTTTTCTGGAGTATCAGCAGCCATTTGTAACGGGCTGTACATCGTCACGTATAAAGCCAATTGGTTAGCCAAAGTACTGTTTACATGCGATTTGTTATCAGGATTCATTTTGCTGATATCCATTTCGAAGATTCCAGGCGTGTAATCCATTGGACCTCCGATTAATCTTGTAAAAGGTAAAACAGTCACGTGATTTGGTTTAGAACCTCCAAAAGCTTGGTATTCTGTTCCTCTTGCTGCTTCGTTTCCAATTAAGTTTGGATACGTTCTTGCAATTCCTGTTGGACGAACGGCTTCGTGAGCGTTTACCATAATTTTGTAATCAGCTGCTTTTTCGATTGCGTATTGGTAGTGGTTTACAATCCATTGGCTGTAATGGTTTTCACCTCTTGGTAAAATATCACCTACGTAACCGCTTTTTACAGCATCGTATCCGTTATCGTTCATGAATTTGTAAGCTGCATCCATGTGGCGCTCGTAGTTACGAACAGATCCTGAAGTTTCGTGGTGCATGATGATTTTTATACCTTTAGATTTTGCGTATTCGTGAAGACCTTTCACATCAAAATCTGGGTATGGCGTTAAGAAATCAAAAACATAATCTTTAGAATGTCCGAACCAGTCTTCCCAGCCTTCGTTCCATCCTTCAACTAAAACAGCATCGAAACCATTTGCAGCAGCGAAGTCAATGTATTTTTTTACGTTAGCATTGTTTGCACCATGCGTTCCGTTTGGTTTTGCTTTTGCGAAATCTGTAACTCCTAATTGAACTGTTGGATAATCATTTGTGTATGACCAAGAGCTTTTTCCAGTAATCATTTCCCACCAAACACCAATATATTTTACTGGTTTAATCCAAGAAGTATTATCGATTTTTGAAGGATCATTTAAGTTGTATGTCATTTTTGAAGCTAAGATTTCTCTAGCATCATCGCTCACGATAATCGTTCTCCAAGGAGAATGATTTGGCGCTTGCATGTGACCTTTATCTCCTTTTGCATCTGGCGTTAACCAAGATTCGAAAACTAAGTTTTTATCATCTAAATTCAAGTGCATACAAGAATAATCAATCAAAGCTGCTTCGTGCAGGTTGATGTAGATTCCGTCAGCTGTTTTTAACATCAAAGAAGTCTGAACTCCTGTTGGCGAAAAAGACTTTTGAGAAACGTTTGCTGTATATGCTTTTTGAGATAAACCTCTGATTTCTGATAATTTCGATTTTGTGTAATCGTATTCCTGAGTATCATAATCTCCAGGAATCCAGAAAGCCGTATGATCTCCAGTCATTGCAAATTGAGATCTTTCTTCTTTGATTACGAAGTAAGTAAGATTCTTTTGTGCTGGAAATTCATAACGGAAACCTAAACCATCATCAAACAAACGAAAACGAATTACGATTTGTCTGTCGGTACTTTTTTGGTTTAAAGTAACTGCTAATTCATTATAATGATTTCTGATATGGTCCACTTCTCCCCAAACCGGTTTCCAGGTTTCATCAAAAGTTGAAGTTTTGGTGTCAGCAATTGTAAAGTCATTTAATAAAGATTTTTTGTCGTCCTTAAGTTCAAGACCCAATTTACTGGTTTTTACAACTTCTTTGTTTTTGTATTTTAAATTGTAAGTTGGAGTTCCATCGCTTTGAAGCGAAAATTCCATTACGAACTTTCCTTCGGGCGATTTTAATTGCTGTGCTTTAGCAATTGTGCTAACCGCAAACAGAACTAAACTTGCGAAAAATAAGTTTTTCATGTTTTTTAGATTTTTAGAGTATTGTAATTTAATTTATTTGTACAAATTTACTTGCAATTTCAGGATTTCCGTTAACGATAATTGTTAAATCTTGATCGCCGTCAACAGTAAAAGTTGTTTCGTTATGATTTACAGCAACTTTCAGAATTTGATTTCTGAAATTGATTTTAAATGAATACCCTTTCCATTCTTTTGGAATTTTTGGAGAGAAATGAAGCTGGTCGTTTTTCACGCGCATTCCTCCAAAGCCTTCCACGATACTCATCCATGTACCAGCCATTGACGTGATATGACAACCTTCTTCAACTTCTTTATTATAATCATCTAAATCTAGACGTGACGTTCTTAAATAAAAGGTATATGCCATGTCCATTTTATCTAAAACTGCAGCTTGAATCGAGTGTACGCAAGGTGAAAGCGAACTTTCGTGCACCGTAAATGATTCGTAAAACTCGAAATTGCGTTTTAATTCTTCTTTCGAAAAATGGTCTTCGAAGAAATAGAAACCTTGTAAAACGTCTGCTTGTTTGATGTATGGTGAACGTAAAACGCGATCCCAAGACCATTTCTGGTTGATTGGTCTTTGTGAACGATCTAAATCTTTTACTGGAACTAAATCTTTGTCTAAGAAACCGTCTTGTTGTAAATAAACACCCAATTCTTCTGAAACTGGGAAATACATATCATC
Organism: Flavobacterium ginsengiterrae; assembly: GCF_039539785.1. NCBI lineage: Bacteria > Pseudomonadati > Bacteroidota > Flavobacteriia > Flavobacteriales > Flavobacteriaceae > Flavobacterium > Flavobacterium ginsengiterrae. Next base: position 1,032,290 of record NZ_BAABDU010000003.1, read on the forward strand.
GGCAACTTTTTTCCATTCTTTAATTTCTTCAGACGAAAGATTTACTTTGTCTAAAACTCTTTTATGATCTGATGGATATTCTTTAGCTACTTTTTCAATTTGTTCAGCAGTAAAATCAATACACCATTTTGCAATATAATTGGTGTAGAAGTTATTGTTGATGTTGTTTTCGTATTCGTTTGGACCTGTAACACCAAGAATTACGTACTGATTTTTATCTTTAGAAAAAGAAGCTCTCTGATGCCAAAAACGAGCAATTCCGATTAAAACTTCTAATCCTTTTTCTGGAATATAAGAGTAATCTCCCGTGTAGCGGTTGTAGTTGTAAATCGCAAAAGCAATCGCTCCATTTCTGTGGATTTCTTCGTGTGTGATTTCCCATTCGTTATGACATTCTTCACCATTCATGGTAACCATTGGATAAAGAGCTGCACCATTTTTGAAACCTAAATTGTCTTTCGCATTTTCAATCGCTTTGTCCAATTGATTGTAACGATACGTTAATAAGTTTCTTGCAACCTGCTGATCTTTTGTTGCCATATAAAATGGAATACAATACGCCTCAGTATCCCAATAAGTTGATCCGCCGTATTTTTCTCCAGTGAAACCTTTTGGACCAATATTTAATCGGCTGTCTTTTCCTGAATAGGTTTGATTTAATTGGAAGATGTTGAAACGAATTCCCTGCTGTGCCTTAACATCGCCTTCGATAGTGATATCTGACATTTCCCAGATTTTTGCCCAAGCATCAATTTGGTTTTGAAGCAAGGTTTCGTAACCTAAAGCAACAGCAGATTTAATTACTTTTTCGGCTCCGGTCAAAGTATTTTCATGGTTTAAAGAAACCGTGTAACCTCCAATTTTTTGGATTGTTGAGGTTTGTCCTTTTGCAATAATAGTTCCGTAAGTATACTGAACTTTATCTGTTGTAGAGTCGATTGTTGAAGGCGAAATATGTGCATCTTCACCATTTGCCAAAATCGTATTGTGCATGAAAGTTGTAACTTTAAAATGCGTTTTGAAAGTCTGCGCTGTTACAAAAGCTTCGTTTGTGCCTTTTTTAACTTCCAAAGGTTCCCAGAATTTTTCTTCCCAGTTGGCATCTTCGTTGGTAACTCCAGCGTCGATGTACGGTTTGTAAACGATTTTTGCATCTTTGTTTAAAGGTGTAATATCGTATTTGATCACTCCGGCTTCGTCTAAATCCATTGAAAGAAAACGACGGATATTTACCGCGATTTCTGTTCCATTTTTCAAAACAGCTTCAAAAGAACGGTTGTACCAACCTTCTTTCATATTCAATTCTCTGCGGAAGTTTCTAACCTCTGTACATGTGTTCAAATCCAGATTTTCTTCGTTGATTTTTACGTCGATTCCAATCCAGTTTGGCGCGTTTAATACTTTAGCGAAATATTTCGGATATCCGTTTTTCCACCAGCCCACTTTTGTTTTGTCTGGATAATAAATTCCGGCAATGTAACTTCCCTGAAAAGTTTCGCCCGAATAGCTTTCTTCAAAATTAGCACGCTGTCCCATTGCACCGTTCCCGATGCTGAAAAGACTTTCAGACGATTTTACTCTCTCGGCATCAAATCCTTCTTCTATTACGGACCAATTGTCTGGTTTTATATAATCTTGATTCATTTGTTTTTAAAGTGTTTTTTGTGATTTATGATTGCTTCGCCAATTCGAGCAAAGCTCTCGGGTGATTGATGAATGATTTTTTTGAATTAGAAAATGTGCCAATTTGATAATTAGATAATTGTCTCAAAAGTGAATTATCTAATTGTCGCATTATCTCATTTACTAATTAATTCGTTAATAAAGCTTGTTTCGATTTGGGTAAAATCTTTAAAAATGAAATCAGCTTCATGTAAAATTGTTTCCTCACCAATTCCCACACTTACCATTTCTGCAATATTCGCTGCCTGAATTCCGGCAACAGAATCTTCAAATACAATTGAATTTTTTGGATCAATGTTTAATAACTGAGCCGCTTTTAAGAAAACTTCCGGATCTGGTTTTGCATTGGTAACGTCGTTTCCGTCAACAATAACATCGAAGTAAGACAGAATCCCTGTTTTTTCTAAAATAGGTCTTGCATTTTTACTGGCAGAGCCCAATGCAATTCCCTGGTTTTTCTCTTTTAATAGTTTTAGGACTTTTAAAACCCCTGGAAGAATCTCACTTTCATCCATGTCAACTAAATAAGATAAGTATTCTTCATTTTTCTGGATTAACCATTTGTCTTTGTCTTCTTGAGAAGCTTCAACATTTCCTAATCCTAAAATGATATCTAAAGAACGAACACGACTCACTCCTTTAAGAAGTTCGTTGTCTTCGTGTGTAAAATTTATATTTAATTCCTGAGCGATTTTCTGCCAGGCTAAAAAGTGATATTTGGCGGTGTCTACGATTACTCCGTCAAGATCGAATATGAATGCTTTTTTCATATAAGTAGTGTGATTCTTATTTATGATTTAATATTGATGTCGTCTACGTCTTTAACTTTATAAACCAATGCTGCAGCAATTAAAAAGCTGACACCGCTGGTAATCAAAGCATAAATGGCATCGCCATTATAAAGATATTTTACAATTGGACCGCCAATAAGTGCGTTTACAATCTGCGGAATTACAACAAAGAAGTTGAAGATTCCCATGTAAACACCCATTTTTTTAGGCGTAATAGATCCTGCAAGAATAGCGTATGGCATTGCCAAAATACTTGCCCAAGCCACGCCGATTAAAACCATAGGAAGTACAACCCAGTCTTCATTAGGCATAAAATAAATAGAAATTAATCCGATTCCTCCAATGACTAAAGAGAGAGAATGTGTTGATTTTCGTCCGATTTTTTTAGCGATGTACGGCAGGAAAAACAGAGCGATAATTGCCGAAACTAAATTGTAAACACCAAATAGAATTCCAACCCAGTCGCCTGCATCTTGATATTGCTGACTTGAAGTGTCTTCTAAAGGCAAACCGTAAATGTGATGTGCAATAGCCGGAGTGGTAAAAACCCACATTCCGAATAACCCAAACCATGAAAAAAACTGCACCCAGCTAAGCTGACGCATGGTAGTTGGCATTTTTGCAAAATCAGTAAAAATGTCTGTAAGTTTTGATTTTTCTTCTTCTTTAACTTCTTCCTCATTTTGAGGATCTTCAAATTGAGCCAATTCTTCTGGCGAATATTCTTTTGTAGAAAATAAAGTCACCAAAATTGAACCGATTAAAACGGCAGCACCAATTATGAAAGACAAAGTTAAATTTAATGGTACGCTTCCTGGAACTGAACTGTTTGATACACCAAAATATTTCGTTAAGATGTAAGGAAGTGCTGAACCAATTACGGCTCCAAAACCAATTAGTGAAGTTTGAATACTAAAACCCGCAGTACGCTGATCTGTTCTTAAATTATCTCCAACTAAAGCACGGAAAGGTTCCATAGCAATATTGAAAGAGGCATCCATGATCATTAACATTCCGGCTCCAACCCATAAAGCGGGTAAAACAGAAATGAAAATATTGGCTTGCGGCATTAAAATTAATCCTACCGAAGCTAAAATGGCTCCCACTAAAAAGAAAGGTTTTCGTCTTCCGAATCTTCCCCAGGTTTTATCGCTGTAATGACCAATAATCGGCTGTACTATTAATCCCATAAGGGGAGCAATAATCCAGAACCACGAAAGTTCATGTACGTCGGCACCAAAAATTTGAAGAATTCTGCTGGCATTTGCATTCTGAAGTGCAAACCCCATTTGTATTCCTAAGAAACCGAAACTCATGTTCCAAATTTCCCAGAAACTTAATTTACGCTTTTCCATTATCGTAATTTGAAAAATTATACGATAAGCGCTTTGCTTATCAAAACTTGCTGTTTTTTTCGAAGTAAAACTAAAAGCCTTGACGGGCGTAAAAGTATAAATTATTTTTTTATTAATGCTAATAAAAAAGCCATAAAAATTATTTATGGCTTTGTAATAAGTTGATTTTTATAATTTTAGTCAGTAGATTCTCTTTTTATGAGGTGTGTTTCTATAACTTCTGTGATGTAATTTTCTGTATGTTCTTCATCATCATCTTCTTCGGCTTCAATTCTTTCAATTAGCATTTTAGCTGCTTTGTTTCCCATTTTTTCACCGCTTTGGCTTACGGTTGTAATGGTTGGAGTAGAGTATTTTGAAATTATTCCGTCTGTAAATGCGATAACCGCAATATCATCAGGAACTTTTAATCCCATTTTATTAGCTGTTTTGATAATAGTTACAGCAAAAAGTTCGTTTACAGCAAAAACAGCATCAAAGGCTCTTTCGTGTAAAAGCTGACTTATGGTTATTTCGCAGGTTTCTACATCTTCAATTTTTATGATCAAATCTTCGTTAAAAGGAATTCCGTTGTCAAGAAGTGCTTTTTCGTACCCGTCAGTTCTTAGTTTTCCAACACTTACATAATCTACAGTAGTTACAAGAGCAATCTTTTTGCGGCCATTATCTATTAGACTTTGAACAGCTTCATAAGCAGCAGCTTTGTCATCAATAATGACTTTATCGCATAAAATGTCATTGGTAACACGATCAAACATTACTACAGGCATTCCCTGATTAATAACTTCTGTGATATGATGAAAGTCGCCTTTAAACTGTGTTTCTTTAGAAAGCGACATGATAAAACCATCGATGCTTCCGTTGGCAAGCATTTCCATATTTAGAACTTCTTTATCGAAAGAATCGTCTGAAACACAGATTACTACACTGTATCCGTATTCGTTTGCAACCTGTTCAATTCCGTTAATTACTGTAGAGAAAAAATAATGTACAATTTCCGGAATGATAATGCCAATACTTTTGGTTTTTCGGTTTTTTAAACTAAGTGCAATGTTGTTTGGCTTGTAGTTGTAAAACTTCGCAAAAGCCTGAACTTTTAGTCTTGTTTCTTCGCCAATTTCAAGACTGTTTCTAAGTGATTTTGAGACAGTTGAAATTGATACGTCTAGTTCCTTTGCAATCTGTTTTAGGGTTATTTTACGTTTCATGGCAGGGATTGAAAAAAATCTAATTAATAATAAAGGTATCTGAAATTTTTATAATTGACAATTTTCATACGAAAAGATTACAAAAAATAGAAAGTTTTCAACACTACCACGTTTTCGTAAAGCAATAAAAATTGTGTCTGGTCGAGCATGTTAATAAATTCATAATTTTGAAATTCGAAGTAAAATTAAAAACTTAACTAACAATCACAAACTCAAACTAATTTAAACAAAAAGTATGAAAACAATTTACAAAAAGTTGTTATTTTTATTCCTATTGTTGCCGTTTACAGTGTTAGCTCAAAACACTTTAAGCGGGACTGTTGTCGATAAAGCAACAGGTCAGCCAATACCAGGAGTAAATGTAAATGTACAAGGTGCGCCAAATGGAGCATCAACAGGATTTGATGGTAATTACCAGCTGTCAAATGTTAAAAACGGAAGTAAAATCGTTGTTTCTTTTATTGGATACAAAACGCAAACGATTGATTTTGCCGGACAAAAAACATTAAACGTTTCTTTAGAAGAAGATACTAACCAATTGCAGGAAGTTGTAGTACAAGTGGGTTACGGTACTGTTAAGAAAAAAGACGCAACAGGATCTGTTTCTCAAATTTCTGCTAAAGAATTCAATAAAGGTATCAACGTAACTCCAGAGAGTTTGATTGGAGGACGTATTGCCGGTGTGAATGTTGTTGGAGGAGGAGCTCCGGGAGCAAAAGCAGATATTAGAATTCGTGGAGGATCTTCTTTAAGTGCTTCTAACGATCCATTAATTATCTTAGACGGACTTCCTTTAAGCAATGCTGTTCCAAGTGGTGCGACAAGTATTCTTTCTACTATTGATCCTAATGATATTGAGTCATTTACAGTTCTTAAAGATGCTTCTGCAGCAGCTATTTACGGTTCTCGTGCAGCAAATGGGGTAATTGTAATTACAACTAAAAAAGGAACTAAAGGTGGTGTAAAAGTTAACTTTAGCTCACAAGTTGGTGTTAATACAATCGCTAATACAGTTGATGTTTTAAATGCAGATCAATTCCGTAATTTGGTAAACACATTAGGAAATGAAGAGCAAAAAGCAACAATGGGAACTGCAAGTACTAACTGGCAGAAAGAAATTTTCCATACTGCATTAACAACAAATAATAACATCTCTGTAAGTGGTGCATTATTCAATAAATTACCAGTACGTTTATCTGTTGGAAATGTTGATAATCCTGGAATCTTAAGAAACACTTCTTTTGAAAGAACTACGACATCGATATCGTTAAACCCAGTGTTATTTGACAATCACTTAAAAATTGATATTAGCGGAAATCTATCTTTCAGCAAAAATCAATTTCAGGATGAAAATGCTGTTATTGGTTCAGCAATTAGTTTTGATCCGACGCAGTCTCCTTATCAGGCGGGTTCTCGTTATGGAGGATATTTTGAATGGTTAGAACCAAACGGAAATATTGCATTATTACCAGCTAAAAACCCAGTTGCAAGATTGAACCAAGAGGATAAAAGATCTAAATCTACCAGAAAATGGGGTAACATCAGCTTAGATTATAAATTCCATTTCTTCGAAGATTTAAGATTTGTTGCCGAAGCTGGTATTGATAGATTTGACAGCAGCGGTTATAACAGACAAAGTACAGAGAGTATTCTAGGATTTCAACCAGTTCCTTTTACCGGAGTAGGTTATGTGAATTTAGGGAACTATGATACTTATACTGATGATCTTCAAAATAAAAACTTAAATACCTATTTTGTATATACTAAAAATTTAGGAAAACTTAAATTAGACGCTACAGCTGGATATAACTACCAATTGTTTCAAAAAGAAAAATACCAATCAGGAGCGCTTACACAGCCAGTTGAAACTAGAAATGAAGATGTTATCACTGATCCAGATATCAATTTACAGTCTTATTTTGGTCGTTTAAATTTAGGTTGGGATAGTAAATATTTATTGACTTTAAATTACAGAAGAGACGGAACATCTCGTTTTTCTGAAGAAAATAGATGGGGTAACTTTATGGGAGGTGCTTTTGCATGGAATATTGCTGAAGAGGCTTTCTTAAAAGATAATGCTACGCTTTCTACTTTAAAATTAAGAGTTGGTTATGGTACAACAGGGCAGCAGGATATTTCTGCACAGTATGATTATTTAAGAAGGGTAACTCTAGGCACAGTTGGTACACAGTATGTATTTAACGGTGTTGTTTACAGAACAGCGAGACCTGAAGGGTATAACCAAAATATTAAATGGGAAGAATTGGCTGAGATGAACATCGGGGTTGATTTTGGATTTCTAAACGATAGAATTACGGGTTCGCTTAACTATTTTGACAAAAAATCAACTGACTTATTAGCAGACGTATTAGTGCCAGATGGTGCTAACTTAAGAAACCAAGGATTCAACAATATTGGTAACTTAAGAACAAAAGGTCTTGAATTCAGTCTTCAGTCAGATATTATCAAAAAAGATAATTTGACTTGGAATGTTGCTGTTAATGCTACTTATTTAGATCAGAAAATTGAAAGTTTAGGACAAACTGTTCCTGGTTTCCAAGGTTACGAAGTTGGTGATAACATTCAAGGAGGAAATGGAAACAAAATATTGATTAATACAGTTGGATATGCTCCAAACTCATTCTTTGTGTACGAGCAATTATATGATGCTAATAAAAAACCAATTGCGGGTGCTTATGTAGACAGAAATGGAGATGGTAAAATTGATGCATCTGATCGTTACAGATACAAAAAACCAACTGCAGATTATACATTTGGTTTATTCTCTACTTTAAACTACAAAAAGTTTGATTTTACAATGAACTGGAGAGCAAGTTTAGGAAATTACATCTTTGATAACGTAAATTCTAACTTAGGCTATTCAGATCAGGCTTTGAGAAGAGATCATGATTTATCTAATCTTAGCGCGGATTATTTGAACACAGGTTTTAAATTTGAAGATAATGGTACACAACGTTACTTGTCTAACTATTATATAAAAGATGCTTCTTTTATTAAATTGGATAATGTTACAATTGGCTATACTTTAGATAAAGCTTTATTAAAAGCAGCTTCATTGAGATTCTCTGCTGGTGTTCAAAATGTTTTTGTACTTACAAAATATGATGGATTAGATCCGGAGAAATTCAACGGAATAGACGGTAATGTTTACCCAAGAGCGAGAACATTCTTGTTTGGAGTAAATGCAAGTTTCTAATAGTACATTGAAAAACAAATTTTAAAACATACAAAATGAAAATATCATTTAAATATATATCTTATTTTTTCCTATTCATTCTAGGAATAAGTATGACGTTGACTTCGTGTACTGACGATTTAAACGTGACCCCAAAGGATGATGATGAGTTTTTATCTGAAACCTTTTTCCAAGATCCGGCATCTTACAAGCAAGTATTAGCAAAATTATACGCTGGTTTATATGTAGGAGGTAATGATGGTGATGGAGCTGCTGATATATCTGGTTTAGGTGGGGATTTTAGCAGTTACTTACGTTTACTTTTTGTAACTCAAGAGCTTCCAACAGATGAGGCGGTTATTGCATGGGCAGATGGTACTTTACCAACATTAAATACGCAGACTTGGTCTCCTGTAAATGAGTTCTTATACGGAACTTACTCTAGAGCATCGTATCATATTAGTTTGGCAAATGAGTTTTTAAGACAAACTACGGATGAAAAATTAGAAGCAAGAGGTGTTGATGCAAGTCTAAAAGGGGAAATTGCAACCTTTAGAGCAGAAGCTCGTTTCTTAAGGGCATTTTCTTATGTTAATTTAATGGACTTATTTGGTAATGTGCCTATTACAACAGAAGCTGATCCAGTAGGGTTCTTTTATCCAGAGCAAAAAACAAGAGCAGAAGTTTTTGCTTTTGTAGAATCTGAATTGAAAGATTTAGATGGTAGTCTTCCAGCTGCAAGAGCAAATGAATATGGTAGAATTGATAAAGTTGCAGCTAAATTTTTATTAGCGCAAATTTATTTAAACTCTAAAGTATATACTGGAACAGAAAGAAATAATGAAGTAGCTACTTTGTGTAGTGAAATCATTAATTCAGGATATACATTTGCAAATGTTCCTTATGCTTATTTATTTTCAGCAGATAATGACAAAAATGGAGCTCAGAATGAATTTATATTCCCAATCATTAGTGATGGTGTTGCTATTAGAGCAACAGGTGGAGGTATGAGTTTTATTCTTCATGCTTCAATTGGAGGAAGTATGGATGCAGCTTCAAGAGGAATGGATGGTGGATGGCAGGGAACTAGAACTCGTAAAGAGTTTGTTGCACTTTTCCCTGATGTAACTGGTACTGGAGATAAAAGAGGTACATTCTATACAGATGGACAAGCTCTGGATATTACTAATATATCAACATTTACAGATGGTTATGCTGTAACAAAATATATTAATAAAAAAGCAGATGGTTCAGCTGCTCAAAGAGCTGATATTCCAGATACAGATTTCCCAATGTTCAGAATTTCAGATGCTTATTTAATGTATGCAGAAGCAGTTGTAAGAGGTGCTAGTACAGGTAATATAGGAACTGCGGTTGGTTATATTAATCAAATCAGAACTAGAGCAGAAGCAACACAAATATCAAGTGCAGATTTAACTCTTGATTTTCTGTTAGCAGAAAGAGGACGAGAATTATTCTGGGAGTGCCATAGAAGAACAGATTTAATTCGTTTTGGAAAATTTACAGGAGGTTCTAAAATCTGGCAATGGAAAGGTGGAACAATGAATGGTGGAGCAACAGAATCTTTTAGAGATTTAATGCCAATTCCTGCTAAAACAATTCAGGCAAATCCAACTTTGAAACAAAATCCTGGTTATTAATATTTATATAAAATAGTAATATGAAAAATATATATAAAATTTTAATCGCGTTTATTGGTGTATTAGCGGTTTCATGTAATGCTGATGCTGTAGATGAAAGACCAGTTCTGGATTCTGTTACAATACCTGAGATTACTGCACCAGCAACAGGACAAACTTATGTTTTGGATGTTGAAAAAGCGCAAGAAGAAGCAGTTAAGATTACTTGGTCAGCTGCGGAATATTCAACAGATGTAGTAATAAAATATACTTTGTTGATTGATAAAAAAGGAGGAGACTTTACTGCAGCAAAAACGCTTGCTGCTACAACCAATCTTACTGAAGCTTCAATTTTAGCAAAAGATTTAAATCAAGCTGCAATTGATCTTGGTGGTAAGCCAGAAGTTGCAGCAGATTATGATGTGAAAATTGCTTCAAATGTATCTGGAGGATTTGTACAAGTAGGAAAAGGTTTGATCTCAATTACTGTAACTCCTTATGTTGGCAAAGTTCCTTATGAATTTAATGACTGGTATTTAGTTGGAGATGCAACTGTTTCTGGATGGGATAATAATAAAGGAAATCAAATCCTGTTTAGAAGCGCTACAAATGCTAATGAATATAAATTTACAGGATTTTTTAAGGCGGGAGCATTTAAAGCAATTAAAAACTTAGGCAGCTGGGCGCCAATGTATGGTGGTAGTGGAGGCTCTTTAGCTTACAGAGCAACTGATGGCGATGCAGATCCTGCAAGTTTTGTAATTGCTGCAGATGGTTATTACACTTTCAAAATGGATGTTCAAAAGTTAACTTATACTTTAGAACCATACGCTGGTGGAGCAGGTGCTGCAACATATACAACTGTGGGGATTATAGGAAGTGCTACTGCTAAAGGATGGGATGCTTCTACTGCAATGGTAAAATCATCTTTCAATGCACACATTTGGACATTGGGCGTAACTTCACTTAATGATGGTGAAATGAAATTCAGAGCAAATGACGCCTGGGATGTTTCATGGGGAGGTAAAACTGCTTTCTCTGGTGGAGGAACTGGAGATAATATTCCAGTGGCAAAATCTAAATATCTAATTTATTTTAATGATTTAGACGGAAGTTATTTGATGATTCCAAATCAATAAAACTTCAGTTAATAACTGAAAAAGGGCTATCTGCTGGATAGCCCTTTTTTAATCAAACTAGCTAATCAAATAACCACACTGATTATGAAAAAAACTTTACTATCAATATTTTTATTGATGGCAGTAACTGTTTTTCCACAGGTTCAAACAGTAACTTATTCAATAAATCCAGCAACATTTGAAGATACAACGCCTATTACTATTACAATTAATGGAAACAGTATAAACGAAACTTCATGGGGAATTGCGGCAACTCATGCATTATATCTTTGGTCATGGTCTTATGATGTAAACGACGCCAATCAAATGGATTCTTCTTCTAACGGTTCCTGGACAGCCTCTGATGAAGCCAGCAAGTTTACTTATAATGCAGGAACAGATACTTACACTAAAACATTTACGCCTTCAGTATATTTCGGCAGAAACGGAATTGGAAGAATAGGATTTTTAGTGAAAGCAAAAGATGCAACCGGTGATAAAAAATCACAGGATATAACAGTCGAAGTGGGATCTTTTCAGGTCAGTCTGACTTCTCCAGTTGAAAACAGTACTACAATTATTGCTTCCGGTGCTAATTTTAATATTGCAGCAACCAATACCAATGGCGCTGCAAGTTATTCTTTAAAATCAAACGGAGCAGTAATAAATACCAATGCGAGTACAACAAACTATTCTTATTCTCATACTAACATAACAAATAATCAAACTTACGAGTTAAGTGTTACTCAGGCAGGAACTACAATTGTAAAGAAGTTTTCGGCAGTTGTTAATCCAAATACAGTTTCAGAAACAATGCCTGCAGGTTTAGCAGACGGAATTAATTACAATCCTGCTGATTTTACAAAAGCAACTTTGGTTCTGGATGCACCGCTTAAAGATTTTGTTTACGTTGCAGGAAGTTTCAATAACTGGCAGCCAACTTCGGCGTATGCCATGAAAAAAGATCCGGTTTCTGGAAAATTTTGGCTGGAATTAACCGGATTGGTTTCTGGGGTTAATAATACGTATCAATATTGGGTAGTTGATGCTACACCGCTGGCAAATTCTCCATCTCTTGTAAAAACTGCCGATCCATATTCAACTTTAGTATTATCTCCTTATGATGACCCTTGGATTCCTTCAGTAAATTATCCTAATATACCTGTTTATCCAGTGGGACAAACTTTTGAAGTTACTGTTTTAAGAACAGGTCAGACTCCATACAATTGGCAGGTACAAAATTTTACAAAACCCGAAAAAGAAAAATTAGTGGTTTATGAAGTTTTAGTTCGCGATTTTGATGCAGCGAGAAGTTATCAGAGTTTAATTGATAAAATAGATTATTTTAAAAATCTTAAAATAAATGCCATCGAATTAATGCCGGTTATGGAGTTCGAAGGAAACGAAAGCTGGGGTTATAATACTTCGTTTCATATGGCTTTGGATAAATTCTATGGGACTTCAGATAAACTTAAAGAATTTATCGATTTATGTCATCAAAACGGAATTGCTGTAATTCTGGACGTTGCCTTAAATCATGCATTTGGAAGAAACCCAATGGTAAGAATGTGGATGAATGATCCTGATGGCGACGGTTTTGGCTCACCAACAGCCGAAAATCCATATTTTAATACTGTAGCAAAACACAGTTATAATGTGGGTGAAGATTTTAATCATCAATCTGCAAAAACACAATATTATGTAGAAAGAGTTATTAAACAATGGATTCAGGAATATAAAATTGATGGTTTCCGATGGGATTTAACGAAAGGATTTACTCAGGCTTGTACCGCTTCTGACAATGCTTGTACAGATGCCTACCAGCAGGATCGAGTAGATATTTTGAAAAAATATGCTGATTATTCATGGAGTTTAGATCCAACACATTATACAATTTTTGAACATCTAGGTTCTGATGCCGAAGAAAAACAATGGGCAGATTATAAAGTTACAGAAACGCCAAGTAAAGGAATTATGATGTGGGGAAAAATGACAAATGAATACAATCAATTGTCAATGGGATATGCTTCAGATAGTAATATTTCGAGAATGCTGAGTTCAAATCGCGGTTTTGCTGCAAACCGTTTAATAGGTTATGCAGAAAGTCACGATGAAGAACGTTTGATGTATAAAAATGTACAATATGGAGCAGTAAATGGTTCTTATAGTGTCAAAGCATTAAATACTGCATTGGAAAGAATGTCAGCAGTTGGAGCTGTTTCATTATTAGTTCCCGGGCCAAAAATGATCTGGCATTTTGGAGAATTAGGCTGGGAAAATTCCATTTTTACATGTAATGATAATACCGTTAATACTGATTTTGATGCCATTGGCGGAGATTGTAAATTAGATACAAAACCACAGCCTCAATGGGTAAATAACTGGCTTGGCAATTCAAATCGCAGTAAAATTTACAACGATTGGGCAAAAATGATAACCTTAAAAAAGACAGAACCGGTGTTTTTAGGAACTGCCGTAATGACTAACGCAAATTCACTGACAGTAAATATTAAAATTACTAATGAAAGCCTGACTTCGGCACAATTAAAAGATGTGTTGATTCTGGCTAATTTTGATACAACGGCTCAAAATACTCCAACAGGTTTTCCGTATGCTGGAACGTGGTATAATTTAATGGATAATACTTCAATAAATGTTACCGATGTAAATGCGCCAATAAATTTACCAGCCGGCGAATACAGAATTTACGGAAACAAAACCGCAAATCTGGCTATTGAAGATTTTGAAAAAACAGCTGCGGTAAGTTTATTTCCAAATCCGGTTTCAAACTATTTTACTTTAAATACTGCTGTTGCAAAAGTTCAGATTTATTCAATATCAGGACAATTGGTTAAAACTTTTACATCAAATGAAAATGCTGATTTTCAATTTGGCGTAAGCGAATTACAAACAGGATTATATATAGTAAAAGCTGTAGATCAAAATCAGAAAACCCAAGTTATGAAGTTTATCAAAAAATAAACTTTAAAAATATATCGCTGACAGATTAAAAATTTGGTTTGGTTAGTAATGAGAAAGGGCTGTTTTGCTTTATTGCAGACAGCCCTTTTCTGGTTTAGTTGTTTATTGTTTTTGTTATTTCTTTTTATCGTTGTATTCTCCAATAACGGCAAAATAACCAAATGTTCCTAAGCCCAAAACAATAAGAGGCGTTAGAATAAAAAGAATAATAATTCCAAAGACTAAATCATCCTGCTGATCTGATAATAATTTAGGTAAGCCAAATTCAAACACGCAAAAGTAAGCGGCCGCAACTGCCAAAATAACCCATAAAACCCCTAAAGCTTGTTTGATTGTATTCATGTTCTTAAATGTTTAAAGATGATTAATTTTATTTTTATTGTCTACGTATATCATTCCAATTACAAAACAGATCGAGGCAATGATAATAGGATACCAAAGTCCGTCAAGATAAAAATCGCTTTTTCCGGCCGCTTTTGAATGCGTTACAAAATAGGTTGAAATTGCGGGCAGTAAACCTCCAAAAATCCCGTTACCAACATGATAAGGAAGTGACATTGAAGTGTATCTGATTTTAGTTGGAAACATTTCAACTAAAAATGCAGCAATTGGTCCATACACCATTGTAACAAATAAAACCTGAATGAAAACTAAAAAAATTAAAGTCCATTCATCGCCGGAATTGATATTTACAGTAACACTGCTTTGTGATTTTTTTCCATCGGCAAAGTCTGTTTTCTTTTCTACATACGTAGTTCCATCGCTATAGGTTTTTGAAATAGTGGTAATTACGTCGTTATTTTTTGCTGTCTCAATATTTTGTGAGGTTTGTTCTATAATTTCGGTTTTGTGGTTTATATCAGTTGTGTTGTACATCATTTTATATATAGGTCTGTAAAATAAAATGGCCAGCAGCATTCCAGACATCATAATATATTTCCGACCCACTTTGTCACTCAGCCATCCAAAAACGATAAAAAATGGAGTGCCAATTAACAAAGCAATTCCAAGTAAACTGTCGACCTGAGAGGAATCTATATTCATAACCGTTTTCATGAAACTCATAGCATAGAATTGTCCGGTATACCAAACAACACCTTGCCCCATAGTGGCTCCAAATAAAGCCAAAAGAACAAACTTTAAATTGTATCGGTTTCCAAAACTTTCTTTTAACGGATTTGCGCTTGTAGTTCCTTCCTTTTTAGCTTTTGCAAATACGGGTGATTCATCCATATTTTTTCTAATTAGATATGAAACGCCAACCATGGCAATAGAAACCCAAAAAGGAACACGCCATCCCCAAAGGTCAAAATCCTCGGCAGAAAGAACACTTTTTGTAGCCAGAATAACCATCAAAGAAATAAACAAACCAACAGTTGCTGTAGTTTGAATCCACGATGTCCAGTATCCTTTTTGTCCAACGGGAGCATGTTCGGCAACATAAGTAGCCGCGCCGCCATATTCGCCGCCAAGAGCTAAACCTTGTAATAAACGCAGAATGAGAACTAATAAAGGCGCCAGAAAACCAATCGTTTCATAACTGGGAATACAGCCTATTAAAAATGTCGAACCTCCCATGAGTAATAAAGTCGCCATGAAAGTATATTTTCGACCTATAATATCGCCAAGTCTTCCAAAAAATAAAGCGCCAAAAGGTCTTGCGACAAATCCTGCCGCAAATGTGGCCAAAGTCGATAAAAATGCGGCTGTTGGATTATCACTCGGAAAAAATTTAGTGGAGATTACTACGGCCAGACTCCCAAAAATATAGAAATCGTACCATTCAATCATAGTTCCCATAGAAGAGGCGGAAATAACTTTCCAAATACCTTTAGTAGAAGTTTTGCTCATAAAACGTCCTGTGGTTTTAATAATAATTAAAAAATTAAAATACGATTTTACGAATATATAAGATATTTTTTTATTTAGTTGATACTTTTTTAACAAAAACATCTCAATTGTTAACATCTTGTTTCTTTAGTAAGTTAGTTCTTCATAAATTAAAATTCTGAATGTTTTTAAACCTTTAATTACAAATCCAGCTCGTTTTCTTAAAAAAGAAAACACTAGTTTTGCAGCTCAAAATTTAAAGCAGAAAATGGTTGTCATATTTAGATAAATATTGACATTAAAAGGGAATTTGGTGAAAATCCAAAACTGTCCCGCAGCTGTAAGCTCATTAACTGAAACCCTTTAATATGTCACTTTTCAATTAGAAAGGGAAGGCTGGGTGTAGGGAGCAAGTCAGAAGACCTGCCATTTTTATAGTAATAATAGCTTTCGGGGATTGAAGCTGGCGTTAAGAACGGTACTTTTTCACTTTTGTGAACAGGTATTTGTTTCGTCATTCTATTCTCGTAAGCTAAAATAAAGTTTATGAGATTTTTTTTCTGCAAATATGATATCGCAAAACAGTTCCCTTTTCGGGAATTTTCTCTTTTTCGATTTTCCTTTTTCTCTGCTAAAAAATCATTTAAACAAATCGTCGTACCATTTGTTGCAGCATTATTCTATGCATAAAAATGTACTGCCGGTTAAACCAAGTGATAATTTTTTAAATATTTAATAATGAAAACCCAATTTTTTTTCAGGCATTTAATTGCAATTGCCTCTTTAGCAGCATTAGTAACTTCATGTAATAACGATGATGATTTTACAGCTCCTCCAGTAATAAACGGCGAACAGCAGTTAAAAGATACTTTGACAATTGGAAAAACACTTAAGTTAAGTTCAAAAATAAAAGATCGAAATAATTTATCTTTCGAATGGACAGTTGATGGAAAAGTAGTAAGCTCTGATTCTACTTATACTTTTAATCCGGAAACGAGAGGCGATTTTAAAATTAATATGACTGCCAAAAATAGCGGAGGAGAAGTAACACTTACATACGATATTCACACTTGGGGCACTTATGAAAATGGTTTTTTTATGATTAATGAAGGCTGGTTCGGACACGGAACGGGAACAGTTGGCTTTTACAGATACGATACAAAAGCAATTGAAGACAGTGTTTTTGTAAAAGTAAATCCGGATAAAAACTTAAAACCAGAATCATCAACATTAGAATTTGGAACAATCATTAACAAAAAACTATTCTTAGTCTCAAAAGTAGGCGGTCCTGTTGTCGTAGCCGATGCTTATTCGCTTAAAGAAGAAAAAAGAATCGAAGCAAAAGGCGGAAATGACTGGCGCGCAATAGAAGCAATAGACGAAAATCAGGCGTTGCTTACTTCTGGAAAAGGAATATTTAAGCTTAATTTAAATACAATGGAATTAGGCGGACAAATTGAAGGTATTACAGGACAGGTAGGAGATATTGTAAAAGTGAATAATTACATTTTTGCATTGTCTGCTTCAAAAGGTGTTCTTGTTATTAATGCTTCGACACTGGCTGTAGAAAAAACTATTTCGGGAATGGTTTTAGGATTTGCCGTTACAGATGATAAAAAAGTTTGGGCAGCAGGCGGTACAAAGCTTATAAATATAGACTCTAATACTCTAGAAATAACAGAAACGGCATTAGGTTTTCAAGCTTATGGAAGCTGGGGAGCATGGCATCCCGGATCTATTACTGCGGCTAAAAATGATGTTTTTATTGCTAAAAACGCAAGTTTTAACGGAGGTAAAGAAATTTATAAGTATACTGGAGGTGCAGCTTCATTAACGAAACCGTTTATTACTTTAACTGGAGTAAATATCTTGTATGGAGCCGGAATTGGATATGATAGAAAGAAAAATACTTTAGTTGTCAATACAGTAGACTCTGGATTTGGAGCTAATTTTGCAAACAATAATTTGTATTTCTTTAATGCAGATTCTGGTGCTAAAACTTCAGGAGTAAGTTTTTCTGGATATTATTTCCCAGCGGTTTCTGTGTTTCATCAATAGTTTTTTTAACCGCAAAGTGCGCTAAAGTTTTACGCAAAAGGTTCGCAATGTTATAATTAAACTTTGCGAACCTTTTGCGTTTTTCCTTTGTGTCCTTGCGTTTAAATATTTTTAAAAGAGTATAAAAAAACAAAAAACCCGAATATTTCTATTCGGGTTTTGTGGTACCTCCAGTCCCGAGGCTTCGGGAGAACCAGGGACACATGTATGTTATCTTTTAGATAAAATATCCTTTAGAATTGATGGGTCATTAATTATTTTTTTGTTAAACACTTTGCTTTTCATTCTTTTAATAAAGTTTTCAAGATATAGTGCTTCATCTCTATTGAAACAATTAAAAGTTAATACAATTTCCCAGTCATTGGCAATTTTAGTAAAAGAATTAGAATATATATGAGTGTTATGTTTCGAAATTCTTTCTTCCAGATTATTAGTCTCGCCAATATAAAACTTTTGAGATGATTTAGAATAGAGTATATAAAGATAGTGCATTTATAAAATATTATAAAAAACAAAAAACCCGAATATTTCTATTCGGGTTTTGTGGTACCTCCAGGGATCGAACCAGGGACACATGGATTTTCAGTCCATTGCTCTACCATCTGAGCTAAGGTACCGTGTTGTGCTCAATGCGGGTGCAAAGATAGAATCATTTTCCGTTTATCCAAAACATTTTATAAAAAAAATCAATTCGTATCTTCGCAGAAACAAAAAGAAAAAATGATTTTAACTGTTGATGTTGGAAATACCAGAATTAAAGCTGCTGTCTTTGAAGCAAGTACTGTTTTAGAGTATTTTGTTTTTGAAAAGAATGAGCTTGAAAAAAAAATCGAAAAAATTTTAGAAAAATTTCCAAATTGCTCCGATTTGGTTGTTGCTTCGGTTGGAAACGTCGAAAAACAATCATTTTTGACTTTTGAAAAAAAGTTAAACGTTCATTTTTTTACACACGAAGATGTTTTTCCTTTTCATAATAAATATGCAACACCAAAAACGCTGGGAATCGACCGAATGATTTTGGCTGCGGGAGCAACTTTGCAATTTCCTAAACAAAACAGATTAGTTATAGATGCCGGAACTTGTATAACCTACGATTTTATCGACGAAAATGATAATTATCTGGGTGGAGCCATTTCTCCGGGACTGCGTCTGCGTTATGAAGCTTTGCATAACTTTACGGCCAGACTGCCTTTGCTGACTTTAGAAGAACCGGATTCATACGTTGGGAACTCTACAGCACAGGCCATTCATTCTGGAGTTGTTAATGGTTTCGTCTATGAGATTGACGGTTTTATCGATGAATATCGATCGAACTTTGCAAATTTTATAATAATTTTAACGGGTGGCGATGCAGATTTTTTGGCTAAACGATTAAAAAATACCATATTTGCCAATTCAAATTTCCTTCTAGAGAGTTTGAGCCAAACATATCAATATAAAATCGACAATGATTAAAAAAATTATAATAAGTGCTTGTTTGCTTATATCGTTCGTTTCATTCGCTCAACAAGGTACTGCATCCCCGTATTCTTTCTACGGAATTGGAGATATCAAATTTAAAGGAACTTTAGAGTACAGATCTATGGCGGGCGTTGCTGTTGAGCAGGATAGTATTCACCTGAATATTGAAAATCCGGCAAGTTATGCCAGTTTAATGCAGACTACTTTTACTGTAGGAGGTACTTTTGGAACTTCAACATTAAAAACAGATGCTCAATCTGCAAAAGCACAAAGAACAACTTTTGATTATTTAGCAGTAGGAATTCCATTAGGAAAATTTGGAATGTCGTTTGGTTTAATTCCATTATCTTCTGTTGGATATAAAATTTTAGAAGATAATACAGCTACAGAAGGAGCAGTAAGCTCACAATTAAGCGGAAAAGGAGGTATTAATAAAGTATATTTTGGTTTAGGATATAAAATTAAACCAAACTGGACTATTGGAGCTGATGTTCAGTATAACTTTGGAAAAATCACTACCACAAGCATAGAACAGGTAACAGGTATTCAAAATGGTACATCAGAAGCAAATACTTCTACAATTTCAGGTGTAAATTTTGATTTTGGAACCATGTACCAAACAAAGATTTACAATAAAGTAAATCTGTTTACAAGTTTAAGCTATACCCTTTCTGGCGATTTAAATTCAGATAATACAAGAGAAATTAATGTAAGCGGCGATCCAGACCCTTACACATATCCTGTAACGACAAATAAATTAAAACTTCCAAGCAAATTAACTATTGGCGCCGGTATTGGTGAATCAAGAAAATGGTTAGTAGGTACTTCGTTGTCTTTTCAGGGAGAAGGTCAGTTGAGTAATTATTACAATGCAATGAGCAACGTTCAGTACGAAAAATATGCTAAGTATGCTATTGGAGGTTACTATATTCCAAACTACACTTCTTTTACAAGTTATTTAAGCAGAATTACATACCGTGCAGGTTTAAAATACGAGAAAATTGGTTTAATTGTTAACAACGAATCAATAAAAGATGTTGGAATGACTTTAGGAGCAGGAATCCCAATTCCGGGTTATTTCTCAAATGTAAATCTTGGAATTGAGTTTGGAAAAAGAGGAACTATTTCTTCTGGTTTAGTTCAGGAAAACTACGTTAACTTTAGTGTTGGATTCTCATTTAATGATAAATGGTTTGTGAAGAGCAAATTCAACTAAACATAAAGTTATATGTTTGTATAAGCTCGTTACAATTTATTACATTTGGCAAATGAATTTACCAAAGAGATATATTATAAGCGTTGTCACAGTTTTTGCTGTGACACTGTTTTTTGGATGCGAAAGTAATTTTAAAGAAGTTCAAAAAATTAACTTCTCTGAATTTGTTCCCGGAAGTGATGCTGATACTGTAAATATTAAATATACAGACTCAGGAAGAATAACCGGAATTTTGATAAGCCCAAAAATGCTGGATTATTCTAATCTTGACTTTCCTTTTACAGAATTTCCTAAAGGAATTGATGTTACCTTATACGACAAAAAACAAAAACGTACATTTATAAGATCTAATTATGCTGTTTCGTATAAAAACACCAGTATAATAGATTTGCAGGGAAAAGTGAAAATTACTTCAGAAGCAGGACAGGTTCTGGAAACAGAACAAATGTTTTTTGACCAGAAAAACGAATGGTTTTATACCGAAAGAAAATTTAAACTTACAGATGCTAAAGGAGTTTCTTTTGGTCAGGGAATTGATTTTAGCAAAGATTTTAAAGTGATTAATTCGCAGCGAATCAGCGGTGAATTTGAAACAGACGAAGAATTATAATTATGGGATATTTAAAATATACACAATACGTTTACATCTTATTTGGAGTTTACTTTATATATGATGGAATAGTAAAACTTAACGAAAATAACGAAGCTTATCCTCTAAGTTTTGTTATTGCCGGAATGGCGGTATTTATGTTTTTCTTTAGGAGAAGGTTTCTTAATAAATACAACGATCGAAATAAAAAACAATAAAAATGGAAATTAGTATTATAATATTGTGTTTAATACTATCTGCCTTTTTTTCGGGAATGGAAATAGCGTTTATTTCCTCAAACAAAATTTATCTTGGAATTGAAAAAAAACAAGATAATTTCCTGTCTCAAATTCTAACCAAACTTACAGAGAATCCTTCAAAATTTATTGCTTCAATGCTTATTGGGAACAATGTAGCGCTTGTTGTTTACGGATTTTATATGGGAGATGCTGTTCTTAGATGGATAACGGCTCTTGGGTATCAATTTTCGGACTTAACTACAATTCTGATTCAGACATTAATTTCGACATTTATAGTTTTAATTACGGCTGAATTTTTTCCAAAAGTCTTTTTTCAGATTTATGCTAACTCGCTGATTAAGATTTTTGCCGTTCCTGCTTATCTTTTTTACAGACTCTTTTATTACATTTCAACATTCTTTATCTGGATATCTGATTTTGTTTTAAGGAAGTTTTTTAAAACCGAAGGCGATCAGGTGCAGTTGTATTTTAGCAAAGTAGAACTGGGAAATTATATTACTGAGCAAATGAGTTCTGTTGAAGATGATGATGAAGTTGATTCTGAAATTCAGATTTTTCAAAATGCCTTAGAATTTTCCGGAGTAAAAGCGCGCGATATCATGACGCCGCGAACGGAGCTTGTTGCAATAGATTTATTCGACACTGTATCAGACTTAAAAGATCTTTTTATTGAAACCGGATATTCTAAAATTGTAGTAAGTCAAAACTCTCTTGATGATATTGTAGGTTATGTGCATTCGTTTGATTTGTTTAAAAAACCGCAGACGATAAAATCGGTTTTAATGACCGTTGAATTTGTGCCAGAAACCATTTTAATAAAAGACGCTTTGAATATTTTAATTAAAAAGCGAAAAAATGTTGCCGTGGTTTTAGATGAATACGGAGGAACTTCAGGAATTGTAACAATTGAAGATATTGTAGAAGAATTGTTTGGAGAAATCGAAGACGAACACGATTTAGACGAAGAATTGATAGAACAAGAACTTGGAGAAGGTAAATATTTGTTTTCTACACGATTAGATGTAGAATACTTAAATGAAACCTATAAATTAATGATTCCCGAAGAAGATTCATACGGAACATTAGGCGGGTTTATTGTAAACTCTACCAAAGAAATCCCTCAAAAAGGAGATAAAATTGTGATTGACAGGTTTCATTTCAAGATTGAGCAGGCCTCAAATAAGAAAATTGAATTGGTCAAACTGACAATAAAAGAGTGAATTTTTAAATAATTAAAAAAAATTGTGTAAAATAAAACGCTAGTTGTATTGTTATTAACTAGATAATTGTATTTTCGCAAACTGAATATAAAATTAACGATAATTAAAATGGCAGTTTTAGCAAAAATTAGACAGCGTTCCGCTTTATTGATAGGAGTTATTGCACTTGCATTATTTGCATTTATAATACAAGATCTATTTACTAGAGGAACATTTGGTCAAAGTTCAAAAGATGTAGGAAGCATCGATGGAAAAGATATTTCATTTGAAGACTTTAGAGTTAAAGTTAGTAATCTTGAAAAAAGTGGTCAAGGAATTACTTCCACTGAAGCTGCAAACAGAGTTTGGGATCAAGAAGTTTCAATCGCATTATTATCAACTCAGTTTGATAAATTAGGATTGAGAGTTGGTGAAAAACACTTAATTGAAGTTTTAAAATCAGACCCAAATATTGGTAAAAACCCTATGTTTTTAAACGCAGCAGGTATGTTTGATGTAGTTAAATTTAAAGACTATTTTAAAGCAAATCCTGAGGCAGCACAATATATTTCTGATAAAGAAAAAGATGCTGAATTAAATGCAAAATTTCAAATCTACAATACTTTAGTAAAATCTGGACTTTACACAACTGCTAGTGAAGGAAAGTTAAAGTATGAAATGGAAGCTAACAAAGTAAACTTTGCTTACGCCGGAGCTTTATATTCTTCTATAAAAGACAGTGAAGTAAAAATTTCTGATTCAGATATCGTAGATTATATGAAGAAAAACGAGAAAAAATTCAAAGCGGATGAAACTCGTGAAATTCAATACGTTTTAGTTGAGGATAAAGCTTCAAAAGAAGACGAAGCTGATATTAAAGCTAAAATTACTGCCTTATTATCTGGAAGTGTTGTTTACAACGCTAAAACAGGTAAAAACGATTCATTGCCAGGATTTAGAAACGCAACAAACATTGCTGAATTTGTAAACGCAAATTCTGATGTTCCTTACGATTCTACATATGTTCCTAAAAATGCTTTACCAGCTGTAGATGCTGACAAATTATTCAGCTTACCTGCAGGAGCTATTTACGGTCCTTATGTGTATGGCAAATATTATGCTATCTCTAAATCTTTAGGATTTAAAGCTGGTGTTAATGCAAAAGCAAGTCATATCTTAATTGGTTACGAAGGTTCTCAGACACCAAACCAAAAAGAAAAGAGAACTAAAGAAGAAGCTAAAGCTAAAGCTGAAGAAATTTTAGCACAAGTTCAGTCAAACCCAGACAGCTTCATGATGCTTGCTTTTACAAGTTCTGATGATTCATCTGCACAGCAAGGTGGTGATTTAGGATATTTTGGTCAAGGCCAAATGGTAAAACCATTTAATGATTTTGTATTCAACAACGGAATTGGAAAAGTTGGTTTAGTAGAAACTCCATTCGGTTTCCACGTTATCAAAATTACAGATAAACAAGACGGAATTCGTTTAGCTACAATTGCTCAAAAAATCGAGCCATCTGAAGCTACTTCTGATAAAGTATTTACATTAGCTACTAAATTCGAAATGGAAGCTGCAGATAAAGACTTTGCTGCAACTGCAAAAGAATTAGGTTTAAAAGTTGAAGGTCCTGTTTCTGCAAAAGCTATGGATGAGCAATTTGGACCATTAGGAGCTCAAAGAAACATCATTAGATGGGCATTTGATAAAGAAACAGATAAAGGTGATGTTAAGCGTTTTGAATTAGCTAATATCGGACACGTTATTGCTCAGTACAAAGGTGAAAACAAATCTGGTTTAGTTTCTGTTACTATGGCAAGACCTTACGTTGAGCCAATCTTGAAAAACAAGAAAAAAGCTGAAATATTAAAAGCTAAAATGACAGGTTCAAGCATGGAAGCTATTGCTAAAAGTGCTGGTGTAGCTGTACAACAAGCTGCTGATGTTACTTTAGATAACCCTGTTTTACCAGGCGGAGTTGGACAAGAGCCACAAGTAGTAGGTACTGCATTTGCTTTAACTACTAATAAATTATCTGCTCCAATTGAAGGAAATACAGGAGTGTATGTAGTTAAAAACATCAAAACTGTAAAAGCTCCTGCTCTTGCAAACCACGCAGAATATGTTGCAAAAGTAAAAGCTCAAAGCGGAAATGATGCAAGCAGAATTTTACCAGCTTTGAAAAACAATGCTAAAATTGAAGACAACAGATTACAATTTAATTACTAGTCTTTAAATAAATATACAAAATTTGAAACCCGAAACGTTCTAATGAATGTTTCGGGTTTTTCTTGCTTTTTTATTTTGTAGTAATTGTTTTATGCAATTTTCTTAACTATATGGGAATTATGGAAATATAACCTTAAAAATTTGTGATTATAAAATTATTACAGTTAATTTGTCGGAATTTTTGTTGTAACAAATGCAAAATTTAACAAACATTTGTTAATGCAGATTCTAAAGAGAATTATAAACCACTATTATAATAATCAAACATTTAATGTTTTATAAGTTTAGTTTTTTAAGAAGAAAACCTAAAGTATATTCTAAAATTGAAAATCACATTTTTGGAATTATTACCGAACTTTTAAAAGTTAGCAGTACCGACATCAATGTTGATGAATTGGGCGGAAAATATTATTTAAGTAATGAAGAACAGCACTTCAAAGTCACCATATTAAGCAATGATTATGTTATTAGGCTTACTAATACACGTGATTCTGTTGCAGAGAAATACGATAAAGTTTTTGTAGAAGATGTTTTAAAAGCAGTAAAAGAAGAAAAACACCGCCGTATGGAGCTGGTATATGATTCTATTACAAACAGCATCGAGAAAATGGCAGAACGCTTACATAATACTCTTATAGAGTCAAACGAACTGGAAAATGAAAAAGTACGGCGTTTAGAATCACAACCTGTTGAAAACGATCAAAAAGTGAATTTTTAATTCTTCTGTTTGATTGAAAATTACTCCTGTAAAATCATTTCATCATAAGAAAGAATTGTGTCATATCCTTTTGATGCGAAATAATCCTTCGGATTTTCTTTTGAAAGAACCATAACAAAATCCCCGCCCCACGCGCCAAGACTTTTAATAGTGCCGTCAAAATCAGGAAAAGCAATTTCTTTGATTGTTTTTATTTCCATGATATTACTTAAATGAATTTCGTGTTTTTCGACTGCACGCGCAAATTCCTTTAAGGTTTTAGCATTTAAAATGGTGTTAGTGATTTTATTATTTTCGGCAACGCTTTTGGCTAAATTTTGATCTTTGTGTTTGTTGTAAGCTTGTATAGCTGATTTACTGCTTTGTTTTTTATTAAGATAAACAAAGAAAATGTTTTGAGTAAAATCCGGATTAAAAACTACAGGTTCAACCGCATTGTTTTCAATTCTATATATAATAGGAGTATTGTTTTGTGCGCAGGCAATATCGTAACCACTGCCGCCAAAACTGTTTTTAAGCAGTGTAAAAGCATTAATCTTTGTCCACTGCGCAATATTATTAATTAAAGTCGAAGATGTTCCTAATCCCCAGTTTCTTGGAAAAGTTAGATTTGTGGTTACTTTATATCCTTTGGAATTTTGAATAAATTCAGGATTTAAAAGATAAGCTTCGTGCAGAATGTTGACTAAAGTTGTTTTTACAGTTTCTACGTCAGCTTTAATATTATTTTTAACTTCATCAAAAGTAATTGTATTTTCAAACCAAAGCTTTTTATCGTAGTCGTAGCTTTTCCATTCAATAATTTGGTTTTCTCCTTCTTCTACAACTAAATTTTGACCAAATTTGGTTGGAAGTGCAAATGCATCTGCACCGTCTAAAACTAAATATTCTCCAGAGATGAATAATTTTCCGTTACTGTAAAAGGTTGTTGACATACGTATTTTTTAGCCCCGATAGAAGTGAAAATCCTTTTGTGCCGGGGTTCGGCATAAAAGATTGTAACGAATAGCGGGATTGGCTTCTAATTATTTTCTTAAACTTTCGATAAACTCAACTACAGCACTGTGAGAAACGGCTGTTTTTTTAAAATGAGCTTTAATTAAACGACGTTCTTCGTCTGTTGCTTCAAATTGATTGATGATATTATTAAGGTGCATTTTCATGTGTCCTTCCTGAATTCCTGTTGTGGTTAAAGAACGAAGTGCGGCAAAATTTTGTGCTAATCCGGCAACAGCTGTAATCTCCATTAATTCTTTTGCAGAAGGTTTTTCAAGCATTTCAAGGCATAATTTTACCAAAGGATGAAGTGAAGTCAACCCGCCTACAGTTCCTAAAGCTAAAGGGATTTCTAACCAAAAGGTAAAAATTCCGTTTTCGATTTTAGCATGAGATAAACTCGCATATTGTCCGTTTTTTGAAGCGTAAGCGTGAACTCCGGCTTCTACGGCTCTAAAATCATTTCCTGTAGCTAGTACAACAGCGTCAACACCATTCATAATACCTTTATTGTGCGTTACAGCTCTAAAAGGTTCTACTTCGGCAATCTGAACTGCCTGAACAAAACGTTCTGCAAAATCCTGCGGGTTTTGAATATGTTTTTCTGCTAAATCTTCAACCGGGCACGAAACCTCGGCTCTAACAAGACAATGCGGTACATAATTAGATAAGATACTCATAACGACATTCAGCGTATCTTCTTCTGAAAATAAATCAGAATTCTGAAATTCTTCTTTTAAAGTAGATGCAAACTGCTCTAAACAAGAATTAATAAAATTGGCCCCCATGCTGTCTTTTGTTTCAAAAGTGGCATGAAGCTGATAGTAATTTTCGAGTAAATTTCGTTTATCTTTTAAATGAATATCTAAAATACCGCCGCCACGCTCCTGCATGTTTTTGGTAATGCTTTGTGTTTCAGAGAAAAATTTAGGTTTTATCTGCTCGAAGAACGATTGCAGTTTTTCGGCATCACCATTAAAATTGAAATGAACCTGACCAATTTTTTCCGTATCAATTATAGTGGCTTTAAAGCCTCCTCTTGAAGCCCAGAATTTTGCTGCTTTTGATGCGGCAGCCACAACTGAACTTTCTTCAATGGCCATTGGAATGGTTTTGTACTTTCCGTTAATCAAAAAATTAGGGGCAACACCAAGCGGAATATATAAATTCGTAATGGTATTCTCAATAAATTCATCATGAAGCTGTTGGAGCTTTTCGTCTGAATTCCAGTAATTTCTTATAATATTTAATGCCTCTTCGGGAGTCGAAAAATATTCATTGGCAATCCAGTTAATTTTTTCTTTTTTGGATAATTTAGAAAATCCGGCAACAGCGTTGTTCATTCTCAATATATTAAATAATAATGTTGCGGCAAAGATACTATTTTAAGACTTTTGTTTGCAATGTATTTTAAAGATCAAAATACGCAATCGTTATTTTTTTTAACATTTAACACTTAAAATGTGTATTATGTTTATTTTTTTTATTAAAATTGGGCTCTTTTTATATTTAAAATAATTCTAATGAATACAAGTAAATTTACTGCAGTACTTTTATTTTTAACTGCGGTCGTTTTTGGACAGCAAAAAATAACTGTCGAAAATGTTTTTGGCGGTACTTTCCGGGCTAAAGGAATGGACGAACTTCAATCGCTGAAAAATACAAATCAATATACTGTTTTAAATGTTGACCAGGCGAGCAGGAGCATGCAGATTGATTTATACGACTTTGCAACGCTTAAAAAAGTATCGAATCTTATTGATACCAAAAACTACAAAGAACTTGCCGACGGAATTGACAGCTATACTTTTGATGCTTCTGAAAAAAAGATCTTAATTGCTTGTAATTCAACTAAAATTTTCCGTCACTCTTTTACTGCAGATTATTTCTTATACGATATTGCAGCAAAATCTCTAACTAAACTTGTTGATTTTCAAATTCAGGAACCAACATTTTCTCCAGATGGAACCAAAATTGCTTACGCAAAACAAAATAACCTTTATATATACGATGTTGCTTCAAAAAAATCAACAGCGGTTACAACTGACGGAAAGAAAAATGCTGTAATTAACGGTATTACTGACTGGGTTTACGAAGAAGAATTCGCCTTTGTACGTGCATTTGACTGGAGTAAAGACAGTAAAAAACTAGCTTACATTCGTTTTGATGAAAGCCAGGTTCCGGAATTTTCAATGTCAATGTTTCACAAGGATTTATATCCAACAATTGATACTTTTAAATATCCTAAAGCAGGAGAAAAAAATTCTGTAGTTTCATTACATATTTATGATGCGGCTGGAAATACTTCTAAAAAAGTAGATTTAGGTAATTATAATGATTTTTACATTGCAAGAATGCAGTGGACAAATGATAACAATATATTGTCGGCTCAGGTTTTAAACCGTCATCAGGATAATCTTGATTTATTATTTATTGATGGAAACACAGCTTCGGCAAAAGTGGTTTTAAATGAAAAAGACAAAGCTTATGTTGATATTACTGATAATTTAACTTTCTTAAAAGATAACAGTTTTATCTGGACAAGCGAAAAAGACGGCTTTAATCATATTTATGTATATGATAAAACCGGAAAACTTAAAAATCAGGTTACAAAAGGAAACTGGGAAGTTGTTTCTTACTACGGTTTCGACGAAAAAACAAAAACTATTTTCTATCAGTCTACAGAAAATGGTTCTATAAACAGAGATCTTTACAAAATTGGTTTAGACGGAAAAAACAAAGTTCGTTTGTCTTCTAAAAAAGGAACAAGTGCAGCTACTTTCAGTCCAAATTTCCAATACTTTATCACTACTTTCTCAAGTAATACACAACCTACAACGTATACTTTAAATGAGGCTAAAACAGGAAAAGAAATTCAGGTTATCGAAAACAATCAGGCACTTGCTGATAAGTTAAAAGGATATAATCTTCCTTCAAAAGAATTTTTTGTTTTAAAAACAGCAAAAGGAAATGAATTAAACGCTTGGATTTTAAAACCAAAAGATTTTGATCCTTCAAAAAAATATCCTGTATTCATGTTCCAGTATTCTGGACCAGGATCACAGCAGGTAGCAGATCAGTGGAACAATTCTAACGATTACTGGTTTCTTTCATTAACACAGCAAGGTTACATCGTGGCTTGTGTAGACGGAAGAGGTACAGGTTATAAAGGTGCTGATTTCAAAAAAGTGACTCAAAAAGAATTAGGTAAATATGAAGTTGAAGATCAAATCGATGCAGCAAAAGTAATTGGTGCTTATCCGTATGTTGATGCTTCAAGAATTGGAATCTTCGGATGGAGTTATGGTGGTTTTATGGCGTCTAACTGTATTTTCCAGGGAAGTGATGTATTTAAAATGGCAATTGCTGTTGCTCCGGTTACAAACTGGCGTTTTTATGACAGCGTTTACACAGAAAGATACATGCAGACACCACAGGAAAATGCAAGCGGATACGATCAAAACTCTCCAATAAATCACGTTGATAAATTAAAAGGTAAATTTTTGTTGATTCACGGTTCTGGCGATGATAATGTTCACGTTCAAAATACAATGCAGATGATGGAAGCGTTGATTCAGGCGAACAAACAATTTGATTCTCAGATTTATCCAGATAAAGATCATGGTATTTATGGCGGAAAAACAAGAGTTCAGCTTTACAATAAAATGACCAATTTCATCAAAGAAAATTTATAATCTAAAATACATAAACCTAATTAAATAGTGAATAATATGGGAGAAACACAAGTAAAAACCGCGCATCCAAAAGGGCTTTGGGTATTGTTTGGAACGGAGATGTGGGAGCGATTCAATTTTTATGGAATGCGAGCTTTATTAACTTTATTCCTTGTGAATTCATTATTGATGAAGGAAGAAGAGGCTTCTTTAATTTACGGAGGTTTCCTTGGACTTTGTTATTTAACTCCAATGCTTGGAGGTTTTGTTGCTGATCGTTATTTAGGAAACAGAAACTGTATCCTTTTAGGGGGATTATTAATGGCGACCGGACAAATGCTTTTGTTTACCAGCGGAAGTGTCTTCGAATCTAATTTAGATTTGGCTAAAATTATTATGTACTCTGCATTGGGAGTAATTGTTTTTGGTAACGGATTCTTCAAACCAAACATTTCTAGTATGGTGGGAAGTTTGTATCCAAAACAAGAAAAAACAAAATTAGATAGTGCATTTACTATTTTCTATATGGGTATTAACATTGGAGCATTTTTAGGTCAGTCAATCTGTCCTTTATTAGGAGATGTTAAAGATGCAGGAGGAATTAGAGATATCCACGCTTTTAGATGGGGATTCATGGCAGCTTCTGTTGCAATGTTATTAGGTACAATTCTTTTTTACTTCCTAAAAAATAAATATGTAGTTTCTCCGGAAGGAAAAGCTTTAGGAGGACTTCCTTCTAAAAATGATGCTTCGGATTTTGAAGAAGGAGAAGCGCAAAAAGCAAACTTCTCTACAAAAGCTTTAATAGGTGCAGGAATTGCATTTATCGCTTTAGGATTCTTTTTTCATTATGTTGTAGGTCAGAACTTGATTTATACTTTGATTTATTCAAGTGGTTTGGCTTTAGCAGGATTAATTATTTCTGATACTTCTTTAACTAAAATTGAAAGAGACAGAATTATTGTAATTTACATCGTGTCGTTTTTTATTATTTTCTTTTGGGCGGCATTTGAGCAGGCAGGTTCTTCTTTAACTTTTATTGCAGATAACCAAACAGACAGACATTTCTTTGGCTGGGCAATGCCACCATCGATGGTGCAGATTTTTAACGGAATGTTTGTTGTCTTTTTAGCAGTTCCTTTTAGTATTCTTTGGGATACTTTAAGAGCAAAAGGCAAAGAGCCGATTTCTCCGGTAAAACTTGCTGCCGGATTAGTAATTATCTCTATGAGTTTCTTAATGATTGCAACTCAGGTTTCTTATATTGGAAATTCAGGACTTTTATTAGTTAAATGGCTTATCTTATTATATTTCTTAAATACATGTGCTGAGTTGTGTTTATCTCCAATTGGATTATCATTGGTTGGAAAATTATCTCCAAAACGTTTTGCATCATTATTATACGGAGTATTCTTTTTGTCTAATGCATCTGGATATGCATTAGGAGGAACTTTAGGTTCTATCTTACCTGCAACTGGGGATAAATTTGCAAAAGCAAAAGAGCTTGGAATTGATTTACAAGCAGTTTTAGATAAAAAAGTAACACTTTCAGCGGACCAGTTGACTTTGTTGGATCACCACCAAATTAGTGCTCAAAATCCAATTTTTGCAGGATTTGAAATCCATAATTTATATGAATTTTTTATGGTTTTTGTAGTCTTGACAGGTATTGCTGCAATTTTATTATTTGCTTTAACACCACTATTGAAAAAATTAATGCACGGTGTTAGATAATAAAATGGAAAACAATATTACTTTAGAAGAAATTCAAAATTTTAAAGGCAAGTACCCAAAACAATTGTGGTACTTGTTTTTGGTTGAAATGTGGGAACGTTTTTGTTTCTACGGAATGCGCGGGGTTTTAGCTTTTTTTATGGTAGACCAGTTGGGTTTATTAGAAGGAAAAGCAAATCTTCAATATGGTGCGATTCAGGCTTTTGTCTATGCGTTTACCTTTATTGGAGGAATTTTTGCAGATAAAATTTTAGGTTTTAAGAAATCGCTTCTTTTTGGCGGAATTGTAATGATTCTTGGGAATTTGCTTATTGCAGCATCTCCGCATGATTTCTTTTATTACGGAATAACACTTTCTATTATTGGAACAGGTTTCTTTAAGCCAAACGTTTCTTCAATGGTAGGAGAGTTGTATCATGAAGGCGACGGTCGTCGTGATGCTGGTTACGGATTGTTTTATGCCGGAATTAACATTGGAGGAATGCTTGGAGGAGCAATTCCTATTTATTTAGGAAAAAACTATTCATGGAGCTTGTGTTTTCTATCGGCGGCAATTGTTATGATAATTGGAGTTATAACTTTTCTTTTAACGAAAAAACACTTAGCGCCAATTGGAAATTCCCCATTAGAAAATCATGCGCCTAAAAAACGTAATCTTTACGAAATAGCAGTTTACGTTGGTTCTTTTGTTGTGATTCCATTAGTTTATATCATGGTTATCAATTCTGATTTTACAGAGTACTTTATGTATACTATGGGAATAGCGGCATTAGGATATTTTGCTTATGAATTGATAATGTTAAAGGATCCAAAGCAGCAAAGAAAACTTTTAGCGGCATTTGTATTCATCTTTGGATATTTTATGTTTATGGCAATTTCTGAGCAGTCAGGAGGTTCATTGTCACTGTTTGCAAAAGATAATTTATCTAACAAAATGTTGTTTTTTCATATTGATCCAAATGTGGTAAATAATAGTATCAATTCGTTGTATGTTGTTATTTTCAGCCCTTTGGTAGGATTGTTATGGATACTTATGGCTAAGCGAAAAATTGAACCAAATACGGTTATTAAGTTTGGTTTGTCATTTATTTTGCTTGCTGCAGGTTTCTTTGTTTTTTACAGCGCCAGATTTTTTGTAGATGAAAACGGATTAAGTTCTCTTGATGTTTTTGCATTAGGATATCTTGTATATACACTGGGAGAATTATGTATCGGTCCAATAGGAATGTCGGTAATTACAAAATTATCACCTAAAAGATTGTTTGGAATGATGATGGGATTATGGTTCTTGTCAAGTGCTTTTGGTCAGTTTGCTGCAGGAAAATTAGGAGCAGAAATATCTGATGCTAATACAGGGACTACGTTAATGTCTAAACTTATCGCTTATACAGACGGATATTATCAATTAGCATTGTATTCTTTAATTGCCGGAGTAATTTTGATTGTTGCAACCCCGTTAATTAGAAGATTAATGCAGGAAGTAAAATAAGCAGAAACTGTTTTTTCAATCTGTTTTTTGTTTAAATTTGCGAAAAATAATACATTATGAAAAGAATATTATTGATAGCCTTATTTGTAGTTGGAGCATTTGCTGGTCAGGCTCAGGAACTAAAATGGTATACTGATGTTAAAGAAGCAATCACGATAAGTAATAAAGAGCAGAAACCAATGTTAATGTTCTTTACCGGAAGTGATTGGTGCGGATGGTGCATTCGTTTGCAAAATGAAGTTTTAAAGACTGCAGAATTCAAAAAATGGGCTTCAGATAATGTTGTTTTAGTAGAATTAGATTATCCAAGAGCAGTAGCTCAGACTCCGGAATTAAAAAGCCAGAATAATGAATTACAGCAGGCTTTTGGAATTCAGGGATTTCCAACAGTATTCTTTACGAGTGCTGAATCTAAAGACGGAAAGATTAATTTTAAAGGTCTTGGAAAAACCGGATATGTTGCCGGAGGTCCGTCGGCATGGCTGACAGTTGCAGAAAGTATTGTTCATCCAAAAAAGTCTTAATAAAGAAATTTAGAGTTATAAATACTATATAAACTCCTTACAGCAATGTAAGGAGTTTTTTTGTTTAGTAAGAAAAGGTTTTCATAAATTCTTTTCGAAATTATTATTTATATATTTATTTATGTATAAAAAAACATATAATGTATTTTTTAAGGTTATATAATTTGGATAATTAAAATATTGTGTTAATTTAGTCGCGCTATACTAACCAAAACCAATATAATATGACTAAAAAACTACTTATCCTACTGTTTTTTTTAGGTTCATTTTTTGTTCAGGCACAAACCCTTGCATGGAGAACTAATATGACTGATGCAATAGCCATCAGCAATGAGCAAAAAAAACCAATGTTGATCTTATTCACTGCCTCAGGTGTACCAGAAAATCTTCAAAATGAAATCTTTAAAACCCCGGATTTTGCTGTGTGGTCGCGTGATAACGTGGTGCTGGTAAAGCTGGATTTATCTGATGAAACAGCTTCTGATGGAGATAAAGAACAAAATGTAAGATTAAAAAATGCGTTTGGCGTTCAGGATTTACCAGAAGTATGTTACGCTATCGCTTCGGTAAGAAAAAATAAAACGACTTTTAGCGCTCTTGGAAAAATTTCTTATAAGCCGGGTGGGGCAAAGTC
Organism: Flavobacterium ginsengiterrae; assembly: GCF_039539785.1. Classification (NCBI taxonomy): domain Bacteria; kingdom Pseudomonadati; phylum Bacteroidota; class Flavobacteriia; order Flavobacteriales; family Flavobacteriaceae; genus Flavobacterium; species Flavobacterium ginsengiterrae. The sequence continues at coordinate 1,066,874 of NZ_BAABDU010000003.1, forward strand.
ATGGATTGCAGAATCAAATAATATCCTGCATCCGAGTGAGTAATAAATTTAAATTAAGTTTCTTGGTTTAATTTGTAGAATCCCTTTTCAATGTATTTTGAAAAGGGATATTTTTTAAGAAATAATATTAAATGTAAATTATACATTTAATATTTTAACAGGGTAATTTTTCAATTTTTTTCAAAGATTAAAGTGTTAAAAAGAGAATTTCGTTTTAATGTCTTTTTTTGTAACTATTTGTTTTAAAGACTATTGTTTGGTGCCGGTTTTATGTTAATTTAGTTTTATAAACCTAACCCCAAAACCAATAATTTATGAGCCGAAAATTACTTATCCTACTATTGTTACTAATTGCCAATTTAGCCCAATCTCAAAATCTGGAATGGAAGACTGATATGACTGAGGCCATTAATGTGAGTAATGAACAAAGAAAGCCTATGCTGATTTTATTTACCGCCGCCGGAGCAGCTGAAGCATTGCAAAATGAAGTTTTTAAAACTGCTGATTTTGAAAAATGGTCACGTAAAAATGTGATTTTGGTAAAACTTGATTTATCTGATCCGAATATAGCAAGTGAAGTGAGAGAGCAAAGTTTAATGTTGAAGAACGCTTTTGGAGTTGTTAATCTTCCTGAGGTTTGTTATGCAAGTGCGACACTTCGAAAAGGAAAAACGAATTTTAATACATTAGGAAAACTTACCTATAGTTCCGGAGGTGTAAATACATGGATAACAAATTCTAATTTGATTTTAAATCCAGAAGAATAAAAAAGATTAATTTAATCGATAAAATCCCTTTTCGGCTGTGGCATGAAAAGGGATATTTTTTTTATTACAGCTTGTCTGCCACAGTTTTTGTAATGCATACGAATTAGATCCGTCAGCAACAATTATTTCCGGATGGAGTTCTGTAAGTAACCTTTCCAGATTAATTTTGGGAGACTGGGTTAAAATTAAAATTTCGGGATTTTTTTTGTTTTCATAAATACCTGTGCTGTCTATTACCGAAATTTTATGACCTTTAAAAAAAAGCACATTTTTAATTTGCTTCGATTTATTCAAAACGCCAAAATTGCCAATCAAATAGGAGTTAAAAATGCTGTTTTTTGTACTTTTGTCTGTTGTAGTATCACTTGCAAAAAGCGTTATATTTTGTCCGTTTCTTGTAGAAATTAAAGTGTTTTTCTTTACATTATAAACGATTAATTCCTCTTGGTTTGAAATTTCTTTTTTGGTGTAAAGTAAAGAAAGCTGAAATGAAATTACAGAAATAAATACTACCAGCAGTTTGTTATAACCCGGTTTTTTTGACCAGATCGTGGTGCTTATTATTACAAGATATAATGTAATCAGATAATAAAAATTAAAACTGATACCTTGAATAACAAAAGATTCAAAAGAGGCTACATAGTGAATGAGCTGGTTTAAAATAAAAATACTTTTTTCGAAAATATAAACCAGTATATCAGGCGGGCTTTTAAAAATGGCAATAATCATAACAATGATTCCGGCAATCATTATAAAAGAAAGAACAGGAAGAATGATTATGTTAGTAACAAAAAATAATCCCGGAAATTGATGAAAGTAATACAAACACAGCGGTAACGTGCCAATTTGAGCGGCAAAAGAAACCGTTATTGCATTCCAGATATAAACGATAATTTTATTTTTTGGTTTCCAGATCTTATCTAACTCCGGCTGAAGCCAGACAATAAAAAATAAAGCCAGATAACTGAGTTGAAAACCGGCATCAAATAGAAAATAGGGTTCAAAAAGTAAAATCAATAAAATAGAAACCAGTAAAGTGTGATAAATATTACCGCTTCTGCGCAAATGATTTCCAATGGCCACAAATGAAAACATAACTACAGAACGCAATACAGAAGGAGACAAACCAGAAATAACAGCAAATCCCGCCAATGAAATAAGTATTGAAACCAGTTTTATCGCAGAACCTTTTCTGGTATTAGGAATGGGCTTTAAAATGAACATTATAAAAAGCATTATAAAGCCTACATGAAGCCCTGAAACCGAAAGAACATGCGTAGCGCCGGAATATTGATAATCTTTGATTATATCTGCTGAAATTTCCTGTTGCTGTCCTAAAATTAAAGCCAGAGCAACATTCATTTCATCTTTACTAAAATGAGCGCTTTCAAGATTTTTAAGAATTCGAGAATGCAGACGTCCGGAATAATACCAAATGTCTTTTTGAAGTGTTCTGCTGATTTGTATTTCTGATTTTTTGCAGTACAATTGGGCATAAATCTGTTTGTTGGCTAAATACTGTGCGTAATCAAACTGATTTGGGTTTTTGCTGGAAGAAGTTTTCTGCAGAGTCGTTTTTACTCGAATACTATTTCCAATTATAAGAGGATTTTTTAAGCTGTCTTTTTGAACATTGACAATAATACTGCCTGAATAATTCGTGTTGTTTATGCTATTTATCAGACCGATGTATCGATCGTTGTAATCGTTGCTTTTTAGTTTTTCCCGTAATGTAAAAGTTATAAATTGAGGTTTTTCAAAAGCCGTTTTGGTGTGTGTGTAATTTGATTTATCGAAAGTATCAGTATGAAAAAGCAAAACACTGATTCCAACGGAAAATGATATTAGCAGACTGTTTATTGTAAAGAAAATACCGGTCTTTTTGTTTCTTTTAGAAAGAAAAAATGAAATACAGAATGAGGTCGCTGTAATTCCAAGAAAAACAAACGAAGCAGACAGTGAAGGCTGACAATAATAACAAACTAAAATCCCAAAAATAAACGCAATCGTAATTTTAACCAAAGGAAAATTTAATACTTTCATGAAGTAAAAGTATTAAATATTTGTAAGAAAATAAATATATTTTATTCAATTATCCTGTTTACCTGCTCAAATGAATTCTTGTAGTAGGCTTCTTTTGTAGAAGATATTATAACGCCTTTTGAGGTTGAAGAATGAACAAACTTTATTTCATCTGAATTCACTTCGGTAATAAGTCCAACGTGATTAATCTGCCTGCTTTTGTTGGTTTTAAAGAAAATTAAATCTCCTTTTTTGGCATCATTTAAAGGAATTACTTTTCCAATTTTGGCTTGTTCAAAAGAGCTTCTTGGCAGTTTTATATTTTCAGATTCAAAAGTGGTGTAAACCAAACCAGAACAGTCAAAACCGCTTTTTGTCGTGCCTCCGGCTTTGTATTTTACGCCAATATTGTCTGTTGCTTTGTCGATTAAATTTTTTACAAGATATCTGTTTTCTTTTTTTGATTCGCTTTTCGATTCATTTTTGCTTACAGCAGTAGACGTTGATTTACAAGAAACCAGTACGATTGATAAAAGAAGAAAAGCGAATAATTTTTTCAAAACAGTAATATTTTAAGATTTTAAATCAGCTACGATAAGTTTTGCGGTTTTTTTACTGGCACCAATTCCGCCAAGTTTTTGTTCTAAAACATCGTAATTTTTCAACAGTTTTTCACGATAAGAAGGTTCAAGTAATTTGTTTAATTCTTCTTTAATTCGTTTTGAATTGCATTCACCTTGAATTAATTCAGTAACAACTTCCTGGTCCATAATTAAATTTACAAGCGAAATGTACTTTAAAGTGATAATTCTTTTGGCGATTTGGTATGAAATCTCGCTTCCTTTATAGCATACAACTTCCGGAACTTTAAAAAGTGCAGTTTCTAAAGTTGCAGTTCCCGATGTTACTAATGCTGCTGTTGAAGAACGCAGTAAATCATAGGTTTTATTGGAAACAAATGCAATGTTTTTGTTTTTTATAAACTGCTGATAAAATTCATAATCCTGACTTGGCGCACCTGCAATTACAAATTCATAATCCTGAAAATCATCAACAACACTCAGCATTACGCTCAGCATTTTGGTGATTTCCTGTTTACGGCTTCCCGGTAAAACGGCAATAATAGGTTTTTCGCCTAATTTATTTTCTTCTCTAAAAGCTGATTCGTTAAAAGCAGGCTGATTTTGAATCGCGTCGATTAATGGATGCCCAACGAAATCTACCGGAAAATGATGTTTATCTTCATAAAAACTTTTTTCAAAAGGAAGAATCACAAACATTCTGTCAACGTCTTGTTTTATGGCATTGATACGGTTTTCTTTCCATGCCCAGATTTGAGGAGAAATATAATAATGAGTTCTATAGTTGAGTTCTTTAGCCCATTTTGCAATGCGCATATTAAAGCCCGGGTAATCAATAAAAATGATCACATCAGGTTTAAATTCGGCAATATCTTTTTTGCAGATTTTAATATTGTTTAAAATGGTTTTTAAGTTAAAAAGCACTTCAACAAATCCCATAAAAGCCAGATCGCGATAATGTTTTACCAATGTTCCGCCGGCTTTTTGCATTAAATCACCGCCCCAAAATCTAATGTCGGCCTGAGGATCTTCCTCGTACAATGCTTTCATTAAATTTGAACCGTGTAAATCTCCAGAAGCCTCGCCGGCTATGATGTAGTATTTCATATCAACAATTTTTTATTGCAGCACAAAGATAAGATTTAAATAAATATAGTTGAAATGGCCAGAACAATCACGGCTAAAATCACGCCTCTTGCCATCATTTCTTTATTTCGGTTTAAAAGAATTAAAAATACGGCCAGATCTAAAGTGGTTCCAATTGTAATTATTTTGCCCAGATAACCCATTTTTTTTATGGTTTGAATTCCTGTCGAAATATCAAAATTTGTAAAGAATTTGATGAACAAATAACTGCCTAAAAGTGCGGTAAAAATTCCAACTAAAAAACCAATCAAAACGTCTTTTTTATCCATTTAATTTCCAGGTATTAAGTTGCTGCATAGTGTGATGTGCCGTTAAATCGAACTGAACAGGAACAACAGAAATGTATCCGTTTTCAAGAGCCCATTCGTCTGTATCCTCGCCGTTATCTTCGTTGGTAAATTTTCCTGTCAGCCAGTAATAATCTTTTCCAAACGGAGTTTGTCTTTTGTCGAACTTCTGTGCGTAGTAAGCCTTCGCCTGACGGCAGATTTTGATTCCTTTAATTTCCTTTTCTTTTAATTTTGGAAAATTGACATTTAAAACTACGCCTGGGGGAAGTTTATTCTTTAAAGTTTCTAAAACTATTGTTTTTACAAACGTCTTAGCAGGTTCAAAATCAGCATTCCAGTCAAAATCTAAAAGAGAAAAACCAATTGCCTGTATACCTTCAATTCCGGCTTCGACAGCCGCACTCATTGTTCCGGAATAAATAACATTAATAGACGAATTTGATCCGTGATTAATACCTGAAACACATAAATCAGGTTTTCTTTTTAGGATTTCATTAACTGCCAATTTTACACAATCTACCGGAGTTCCAGAGCAGCTGTATTCTGTAACTGTGTCATCATCTTTAGAAATTTTATCTAAAAATAAAGTGTTATTTATAGTTATGGCATGTCCCATTGCACTCTGAGGTTTGTCTGGAGCGACCACTACAACATCGCCAATTGTTTCCATAACGCTTATTAAAGCTCTGATTCCAGGGGCCAGAATTCCGTCGTCGTTGGTTACTAATATTAAGGGTTTTTCGTCTTTCATGATAAGATTGCTATTTTTGATTTTTCAAAATTAAAGCTTGTAAAAGCAAATGTAGTAACAGATTTTGGTAGATTACTAACAAATAAATAAAAATTGTAAACTAAATTCAGGAACACTTTTCAGCGAAAAACATTTTTATATCTTTAACAAAAAATTATACTGATCTTGGCATGTTGGCATAGTTTTTACCGTAACTTAGATTAAAAAATTTGATGAATGCTATTATTAAGTTTATGAAAAGAAATTATAAAATACTTATAGCCGTATTATGTTTGTCTTTGACCTTGTTTGCATTTAAAATGAATGCAGATAAGAATGATGATCCGGACCCAAATAGAGACAAGACACTTTTAGAATTACTGGCTTTTGTTATTGAAAAAGGACACTATAGTCCGGCCGAAATAAATGACGAATTTTCAAAAGGTATTTTTAAGGATTATATCGATGCATTAGACCCTTCAAAGAGATTCTTTCTGCAGTCGGATATTGATGAGTTCAAGCAGTATGAATTAATGCTTGATGATCAGTTTTTAAATAAAGACTTAACATTCTTTAATTTAACTTATACAAGATTAATGAAGAGAATGGAAGAGAGCAAAAAACGCTATAAAACTATTTTAGCGCAGCCTTTCAATTATACTACAGATGAGACTTTTAATGCAGATTATGAGACGATTCCGTATGCGAAAAATTTAAATGAAATTAATGAAAGATGGAGAAAACAAATTAAGTTATCTACGCTTTCTTCGCTTGTAACAAAACAAAAAATTGAAGAGGAAAAGAAGAAAAAAGATCCTTCTTACAAAGAAAAATCTTTTGAAGCTTTAGAGAAAGAAACGCGCGAAAGCTCTTTAAAATCTTTAGATGATAATTTTAGTGTTATTAAAGATCTGAATAAAGATTACTGGTTTTCAGTGTATTTAAATTCGATCATGACTCGTTTTGATCCGCATACAAGTTATTTTGCTCCCGAAGAAAAAGATCGTTTTGATGTAAATATCAGCGGTAAATTAGAAGGAATTGGTGCAAGATTAACTAAGAAAAATGATTTTACTCAAATTGATGAATTAATTTCAGGCGGACCTGCGTGGAAAGGAAAACAACTTGAGGCTGGTGATTTAATTTTAAAAGTAGCACAAGGAAACGAAGAGCCTGTGGATGTTGTTGGTATGCGTCTTGATGATGTTGTCAAAAAAATCAAAGGTCATAAAGGAACTGAGGTTAAACTTACGGTTAAAAAAGTTGACGGAAGCATCAAAGTAATTTCAATTATCAGAGATGTGGTTGAAATTGAAGAAACATATGCAAAATCAAGTATTGTTGAAAAAGACGGATTGAAATACGGAGTTATTTATCTTCCTAAATTTTATATCGATTTTGAAAATAAAGACGGACGCGACGCCGGAAAAGATATTGCTCTTGAAGTAGAAAGACTGAAAAAAGAAAACATTAACGGAATTGTTCTTGATGTTCGTGATGACGGTGGAGGATCTCTTTCTACAGTTGTTGATATTGCCGGTTTGTTTATCGAGCAAGGTCCAATTGTTCAGGTAAAATCTGCAGGAAAAAAGAAAGAAGTTTTATACGACAAAGATAAAAAAATCGAGTGGGACGGGCCATTAGTAATTATGGTAAACAGTTTCTCTGCTTCGGCTTCTGAAATTTTAGCGGCGGCAATTCAGGATTACAAACGTGGTGTTATCATTGGAAGTAAACAAACTTATGGTAAAGGAACGGTGCAAAATGTACTTGATTTGAACCAATTTGTTCGTAATGCTAACTACGGCGATTTAGGAGCGTTGAAAATTACAGGTCAAAAATTCTATAGAATCAATGGTGGTTCTACTCAATTAGAAGGTGTTCACAGTGACGTTGTAATGCCGGATCGTTATGCTTATTTAAAAATGGGTGAGCGTGATATTGACAATGCAATGCCATGGGATAAAATTGATCCAGCTGATTACAGCACTTGGACTTCTAACCAAAATTTTAGTAAAGCTATCGAGAAAAGCCGAGCTAGAATTGCTGTTAATCCTCAGTTTAAATTAATTGAAGATAATGCAAAATGGATTGATGTTAAAAATAAAGAAAACACATACAGCCTGAACATTAAGAGTTTTAAAGAAACTCAGGAACAGGTTGAAAATGAAGGTAAAAAATACAAACCAATTTCTGATTACAAAAACAACTTAGTTTTTAAATCTTTACCTTATGAAGTGCAGGAAATGAATAACGATGCTACTTTAAAAGAAAAAAGAGAAGCTTGGCACCAGGCTTTATCTAAAGATGTTTATGTAGAAGAAGCATTAAATGTATTAGATGATTTGCAATCTCCTTCTTATGTAAAAGCAGCAGTTTCTCCTAAAATGAAAAAGGAAAAATTAGTAAAATCTTAATTAGAGAAATTTAATTTGTTATTAAAACGCTTCTTAAAAATATTTTTTTGAAGCGTTTTTTTAGGTGCATAGATATTATGAAAAATATTTTAGTTTGTTTTTTAGTGGCATTTATGGCATTTTCATGTAAAAAAGAAAATGTAACGCATACAGAAGCAATTGTACAGGAGCAAAAAAACTTTGTTTCGGATCAAAGTAATACAGGTTTACTGTATTCTGTTTCTTATGAACCAACCTCAACTACAAATCAAGTTATTAAGCATAAATATTATACATTATCTTATAATGAAAAATTTGAGCAGGCAGAATGGGTTGCTTACGAATTAAAGAAAGAATATTTAAAAAACGGGAACTACAAAAGACCGTATTTTATTCAGGATCCAAAAGTAACAACAGGCTCTGCTGATTGGAGAAATTATAAAAAATCTGGTTATGACAAAGGACATCTTTGTCCGGCTGGTGATATGGAATTTAGTAAAGAGGCTTATGATGATACTTTTTACACTTCGAATATTTCGCCTCAAAAACATGATTTTAACAGCGGTATTTGGAATAGAATTGAACAAAAAACACGTTATTGGGCAGACAAATACAATGATATTTATGTAGTTACTGGCGGTGTTTTAAAAGATTCAGATAAAAAAATAGGAACAGAGAGAGTTTCTGTTCCTAAATATTTTTATAAAATTGTTCTGGCTAAGTCTGGAAAAGAGCATAAAGCAATTGCTTTTTTGGTTCCAAACGCAGACAGCGATAAGTCTATTTACGATTTTGTAGTTCCAATTGAAACGTTGGAGAAAATGACAGGAATTGACTTTTTTCCCAATTTAAAGAACTTAAAAAGCAGTAAGGATTTTTAATCGATAATTATTTTTTATTTTTAAAGTTAAATGTCATAAAACTAATAGATGCTAGAACCCAAACTCCAATGCCACCATATAAAAGAATAATTTCAAAACCGTGAGAAAGCGAGTTGTGGATAATTGTTTTAGATGAATCTAATTTGTTAAGCGCAGGAAAATCCTCATGGAGAGATGAAAAATTTCCTGCTGCAATTCTTTCTGCAATAGAATGTAATGTTGCTGTATCAATAGAGTTTGAAAAGACATTGTCTAAATAAGAGGAAATACCTTTTACTAATAAAAAGCCCATTAGTGCAATATTTACAGCCAGGGTAATTAATCTCGCACTCATGTCTATTCCGGAAGCAATACCTGCGTGGTTTGCAGAAACTGAGCCAGTTATTGTATTAGTTACAGGTGTATTAGTTAAGCCTAATCCTATTCCGGCTAGTAATGATCCGGGAAGCATTGTAATCCAGCTGGCATGTTCTGCGGCTACTCCAAATCTCATTAAAATAAATCCTAATCCTATTATATACATCCCTAATGGAACTATGATTCCTGAACGATACCGAGCTGACAGTAACTCGGCGAAAGGAGGAATAATTAAGGTAGGCAGTGTATATGCAAGAAGAGAAAGACCAACCGTAACAACATCATATCCTAAACAGCTTTGAAAATAAATAGGTAAATAAATTATAAAAGGCCAAAAGCTGAAATTCATGCCAATCGAACCAAAGATTCCACCAGAAAAATTGCGTATTTTGAATATAGAAAAGTCAAACATGGGGTAGGGGTTTGTTTTTTCTATCCATAAAAACAGAATAAAACTTATTATTGTAATAACTATAGAGCTTAGAGTTATTGGATTAGAGAAACCAAGATCTGAACCTTGTGTTATAAAATAAGTTAAACCAAAAACAGAAAGAGACAAAGTAAGGATTCCCCAAGTGTCTAATTTTTTTGGATCAGCATTTTTAGATTCTTCTACATATTTATAAACTAGAATTGCAGCTAGAAGCGCAAGAGGTACATGAATTAAAAAGACCCATTGCCATGATAATATTGCTGCAATTGCGCCGCCAATTATTGGTCCAAAACCTAATCCAATACCAAGTATGATTCCCCAGATTCCAAAAGCTTTACTGCGTTCTTTTCCTTCCTGAAATTGATGAGAGAGCGCAGCGATTTGACAAATTAACATTGCACCGCCGCTTATTCCCTGAAAAAACCGACTAACAATTAACACAGATGTATTTTGTGCGACGCCACAGATTAAAGAAGAAACTGCAAATAAAATTAAAGTAATAATTAAGATACGTTTTCGTCCATATCGATCTGCCAGAGTTCCTGTCGCCATTAACACACTAGTACAGCCTATTGTGTATGCGTTCATAATCCACTGCATGTCTTTTAGATTGGCTTTTAATATTTTTTCAAGCGTTGGAAGTATTACCGGCACACTTGAAATTTCAAGAGAAAACATTAAGGTAGCGAGGCAGATAGCAGTTAAGGCAATAGAGTTTTTACGAGTATAAAATTTTTGTTTCATTTTAAAAATATTTTTATCAAAAATAAACTGAATAAAACGTATTTGTCAGTACAAAAAAAGGATAAATAAGTACTTTTGCAGTATGAAAAAAGAAAATATACATCAGTCTTTTGAAGTTATTTACAAAAAAGTAGAGGAATGTCCGCTCGTCAATCTACATCTTAGTTTTTTTCAAATGGTTTATGTTATTTCCGGATCGGGATTTCTTCACATTAACGGAAATGCAATATCTTATCAAAAAGGAAATCTAATGATGCTTACACCAAATGATCATTATACATTTGATATTATAAATACAACAGAGTTCTTACTGGTAAAACTTAATAGTGAATATCTAAAAAGATATCAATCTAAAAGTATTGATCATATAGAATGTTTATTGTATTATGCCACTCATTTATCTGGCTGCATTTTAAAACGAAAAGAAGATGAATTTTTGGTTAAATCAATTTCAGATTCGCTAATTCACGCTATAAAAAATAAGGATATTTATGACGAAGATTTAATCACACATTATATAAATGCTCTGATTGTAATTGCCGCAAGAAATATTGCAAAAATTAAACCTGCCGGTTTAAAAGAAAATGCAGACAAAAGGATTTTGGAAATCATTAATTATATTCAGACTAATATTTTTTTTCCACAGAAATTAAAGATTTCAGTAATTGCAAATCAATTTGATTTATCAGATACGTATTTAGGTAACTATTTTAAAACTCATTGCGGAGAAACGATTCAGTCATTTATCTCAAATTATAAAATCCGATTAATTGAACATCGTTTAAAATTTAGTGATATGAGGATTAATGAAATTGTAAATGAATTTGGTTTTTCTGATGAGAGTCACTTAAATAAGTTTTTTAAAAAACACCGAAATATTTCACTAACAGGTTATAGAAAGGCTGAAATTTTTCCAGTCTAACAAAAAAGCCGAAGTTATTACTTCGGCTTAAATTTATATTCTGTTTAAAACTTAAAATGTAGTAAGGACTTTTAAATCAGCGATTGTTTCAATAGGGTTTTCGGCTTTAAAAACAAAGCTTCCTGCAACTAAAACATCTGCTCCGGCTTCTACTAACTGTTTTGCATTTTTATTGGTTACACCACCGTCTATTTCGATTAATGTCGAAGCGTTTTTGCGTGTAATTAAAGCTTTTAATTTCTTTACTTTATCGTAAGTGTTTTCTATAAAAGACTGTCCTCCAAAGCCAGGATTCACACTCATAATGCATACTAAGTCAATATCGTTTATTACATCTTCTAAAAGATCGATATTAGTATGCGGATTAATAGCAACGCCAGCTTTCATTCCTTCGGCTTTAATGGCCTGAAGCGTTCTGTGTAAATGTGTACAGGCTTCGTAATGAACCGTTAATCCATTTGCTCCTAAATCAGCAAAAGTTTTAATGTAACGATCAGGATCAATAATCATTAAGTGAACATCGATATATTTTTTTGCATGTTTTGAAATAGCTTCTAAAACCGGCATTCCAAAAGAAATGTTTGGAACAAAAACTCCATCCATAATATCAATATGAAACCAATCAGCCTGACTGTTATTTATCATTTCGACATCGCGCTGCAAGTTTGCAAAATCGGCAGCAAGTACAGAAGGAGCAATAAATGTATTTTTCATTGTAGTGTGTTGTTTTTCTTTACAAAGATAATTTTTTAACCGCAAAGAGCGCAAAGAATTACGCAAAGGCCACAGGTTTTTTTTAACCATTAAGGCATTAACTAAAGACTTAATTAGCTTTTTTTTTGAGTTAATTAAGTTTCATAAGCTTAACTTTCTTAATCTCTTAATGGTAAAAAATAAAATAAAAAACTCCGGTAATCAGCCGGAGTTTCAATCATCAATCAAAAAACGAACAGTCAATCAAACTGTTGTTTGCTTTAATATCCAATTTAAGAAAATTTACATTAAACTCCAAGTAAATAGAATTTAGAATTTTTCTTTTTGGAAATTTGGTGATTAGCCAAGATAAGTTTTAAGAATTTTACTTCTAGAAGTATGTTTTAATCTACGGATTGCTTTTTCTTTAATCTGACGAACACGCTCACGAGTTAAGTCGAAAGTTTCTCCAATTTCTTCAAGAGTCATTGGGTGCTGATCGCCAAGACCAAAATACAAACGAACAACATCTGCCTCTCTTGGAGTTAATGTTTCTAATGAACGCTCGATTTCAGTACGAAGAGATTCGTGAATTAATTCTCTGTCTGGATTTGGAGATTCTCCAGAACGTAATACGTCGTAAAGGTTAGAATCTTCACCTTCAACAAGAGGTGCATCCATTGATAAGTGACGACCAGAGTTTTTCATAGACTCTTTTACGTCATTAACCGTCATGTCAAGTTCTTTTGCAATTTCTTCAGCAGAAGGCGGACGCTCATTAGACTGCTCTAATAACGCATACATTTTGTTGATTTTATTGATAGAACCAATTTTGTTTAATGGTAAACGAACAATACGAGATTGTTCTGCCAAAGCCTGAAGAATCGATTGACGAATCCACCATACGGCATAAGAAATGAATTTAAAACCACGAGTTTCATCAAAACGTTGTGCAGCTTTGATAAGACCTAAGTTTCCTTCATTAATTAAGTCAGGAAGAGTTAATCCTTGATTTTGATATTGTTTAGCAACCGATACAACGAAACGTAGGTTGGCTTTTGTTAATTTCTCTAAAGCTCTTTGATCACCAGCCTTTATTCTTTGTGCTAATTCTACCTCTTCATCAGCGGTAATTAGGTCAACTTTTCCGATTTCTTGTAGATATTTATCTAACGATGCAGTTTCACGATTGGTTACCTGCTTGGTGATTTTAAGTTGTCTCATCTTATGTGTCTCCTCAATTTTTTAAGTGTCCAAGTAGTTATACGTACGCAGTATCAAAAAAGTTACAATTTGTATCGAAAAAATTTTGCTTTTTTTGAAAAAATAAAAAAACCTGTCTGGTTATAGACAGGTTTTGAGTGTTTTATGATTTTTTAATTCTAAAAAAAATTAATTCGTATTTGTATTTTGAACTTCTATTTTTTCTTTAATAGAAACTGGAATACCGTTTTTTGTAAATCCTTCAAGTCTTATTTCAAAAGTTCCAGATAGGTCAGAAGTATAAAATGAAGTTTCAGAATCCTGATTTAGCTGCACATCTGGATTCCATAATAATTGATTTCTAAAATCTGGAATTCTTTCATTATCGGCAGCATTTTCATATTTAACTTTGTTGTAAATCTTTTTTGGCTGCGGTCTTAAAACAGTTGGTTTTGCAATAAAAGAACCTGTCTGTGTGCTTTTAAAATCTTTATCAAAAGTTGTAAAACTAATTAAACCGTTAAATGATTTTGAACCAACGTAATATCTTCCTACAATAAGCTCTATTTTATAAACATTTTTCATGTTATAAGTCAGCAGGTCATTTTGGTTTTCTAAATATAATCCATCGACTAAAACAAGTGCAGATTCTGGAAGTTGAGGAAAAATACTAGGATCGTTTACATGAAGATATGTTTTGTCATCTTTTTGTTTAGAGTAAACTTCAACAACAACTTCAGTTATAGTTTCTTTTAAAGTTTTAAATCGGGTATAATCATCTAAAATATATTCTTTTGCAATAGGATAATAGAAAGATTCTGATGTTGGAGCTTTCTCAATATTATCTACTTTTTTATGATAATAAGCGTTTTCAACCTGACTTGAAATAGATCTTTCTAAAAGGCTTTCTTTAAAGGTATAAGATAACTTAGAATCTTTTTCGAAAGATATTTTAGAATAATCAATTTCTGGTCCGTTGTTTACTGCAACATCATAATTATTTGCCTTTTCATCAATAATCTGGATAACAATATTCGATGTAAAAAATGTTTTGCTTACGTTAAAAATAAAGTTTCCGTCGCGGTCTGTTTTTACTACTTCAAATGCAAATGATTTTCCCGGAATAGATAATCCTACTGAAATATTTTCAATTTTATCACTATTATTTTTTGCAGAGATTTTCCCCGAAATAATTTCACCTCTAACTTCTGGCAGAATAATTTTTTGATCTTGCTTTTGTAAATCTAATACAACAGGATAAGAAGTATTTGAAGAAAATTTTACTGCAGAAATATGATTTTGAGTTGGAATATTGTCTAGTTTTCTAACAGAAAGAGAATAAGTTCCGTCTACAAAATTATTATTTGATGACTGAATTTTTAAGTCTACCAATTCGCGATTTGAAAACATTTTTTTGTTTAGTTTAAGCGAAACATTCTCATTGGTTAAAACTTCATCAGCGTTATTTGAACCATTTGCTAAAATGTTTGCAGCAACCGTTTTTTCGTCAACTTTGTAAGGATTGACAATATTAATGTTTAGTTGAAATAATTCTGTACTAGCCTTGTTTAGCATCCAATTAGTATAACCAATTAGTTTATAGCTTCCCGTTTTTAAAGTTGTCGGGATAAAATAATCTCCTTGACCGCTTGCGTTTTGTAAAGAAATTTTTGTTTTAAAAACAGATTTTTTAGTATCATCAACTAATTCTACATAAGCAACTTTACTAATATTACTTGGTGTTTTGTCTGATTTTAAGCAATAGACTTTATACAATAATGTTTCACCAGAAATAAGTGTAGTCGCATTTGGATGAATAAAAATAGTTTCATCTACAGTGATAGTTTGTTGTGCGCTGCTTAATTGTGTATTAATTAATACAAACAATAAAATTAAGTGGTTTATTCTGTCCAAAATGAAGGTTTTATGTTAGATGAAAATGATGTACAATCTCCGCATACTGCGTCTACTAATTTATAATTTATGCCGCTGTTTCCTATATAAGTCATGAGTTCTCCACTAATGTTATAGATCATGGTTTCTCCTTCACAGTCTTCTCCTCCAAAACAAAACTTAAAAGGAATGTCGTCGCAGGTATTAAAGTAGGGTGCAGGTTTGCCTGGGAAAAAATCAGTGTAATTAAAAAATATTCTTGTCTCTGAAAAAGAAGCTACATCAAAAAAGCCAATGACTTTAGTGCCAGAATCATTAATACATCTAATGTTTCCTGAAATTAAACCTGGTTGTTTTGGAGATAAAACACTGGAAGAACTGGCAATATCTTTCAAGGTTTTATGAAATGTATATGCTTCAAAATTTTCCACATATTGCTTTACTAATATGCTGTATCTATGACCAATGATAAAGTTGTTTTCTTCAATAAATCTTACAGGCATGTTTACGCGATCTTCTGTCAGTTCGTTGGTATTCATCAAAATAATGTCTGTTGATTTTTTTGTTGAATAACAAATTCTTGTATTAGGATCATTATTAATTAAATCAACAGATTGTGGACCAGTGGCAATAATTTTTAATGATGACCATCTTGGTGCAACAATTTTATAGCTTTCTTCATATTCATAACGATAATATTTTGAAGTTCCTGTTGCATCGTAAGAGTTAACATTTATTTGAATACCAGTTTCATTGTCTTTATTTGTTGCAAGTGCCGGCGTAATGCTTTGAATTGGATTAACTGTTGTTAAAGTTTGAGGTGTAGATTGGTAAATTTTTCCATCTCTTGTTGTTATTTCCAATGTGTAATTTGTGCCGGATACAGCTTCAAATTCAGATTGTGAGACATAAATACCATTGTTTTCTTCAAATATGTATTCATGATTTTGATCGTCTTTGACAATAACTTTGGCACCTTTTTCTACCTGTACACCTTCATCTTCAAATTTTGAAGTTTTAGTGATTTTTATTTCCTGTTTTTTAAGCTCATTTGTTAATGTGGCTTCTACAACTATTATCTCCTCATAAGTGTTAGTTAAAAGAGGATATGTTTCTGTACATCCGCTAAACAGGATGGTAAGAAGTGATAGAAGAATGGTGTTTTTTATTGTATATAATTTCATTGCTTGAATATATTCTGTATTAATCTAAATTTGATTTTTATTAAGAAATCATTGTTTTTTTTAATTGTCTACCCAAAAAGGAGGTTTTATGTTAGAGGCAATTGTAGTGCAATCTCCACAGGGAGCATCAACCCAATACGTAAAGCCGCCACTGCTTCCGGTACCTGAATAATAGGCAATTTTCCCTCGGGATAGATCTTCTGCATAATGTCCCCAATTTGTACAAGGAACAGGAACGAACTCTTCTACACTTGAGTAGCAAAATTCGTTGCAGTCTACAACATAAGGAGGCGGGAATTTACCAGGGAATAAATCCTCATAGTTAAAATAAATTCGTTCTGTCGATACAGAACAAACATCAAAATACCCTGCTATTTTACTGTTGCTGTTAACAGATTTTAGGTTGCCTAATAAAAAGCCCGGCTGTGTAGGAGAAACAATAGTACCTCCAGATGCTGCTGTTTTTTTTAATGTATTGTAATAATCATATGCCGCCTTACTTTCTATGTATTGTTTAACCAAAATACTGTATCTGTTTGTGATAATGTAATCTTTACTGTTAATAAACCGAATTAAATAATCTATTCGGTCTTCTTTTAAGTTGTTTGTGGATTCTAGCAATATTTCTACATTTTTTTTAAAACCATAGCAGGTTTTGGTGTCGGGTGAATTTGGTACAAAATCCGGAGCTTGCGTAGCTGAATTCCATTCAATTTTTATTGGTCTCCATTTTGGGGCAACAACTTTATAGGTTTCTTCATATTCAAATCTGTAATAGTTTGATGTACTGCCGGAATCAAAGCTTTTTACACGAATGGCAACGCCATTTACGCCGTCTTTTTCTGTAACGGAGGCTGCTACACTTTGTATAGGAGTTACAGTGGTAAGTGCTTCTGGCGAAGATTCAAAAGAGCCGCCATTTTGGGTTTTAATGTGTAATTGATATTTGGTATTAGGAACTGCCTGAAATTCTACATCTGAGACATATTTATCAGAATCTTGACTAAAATTATATTGATTACCCGCATCATCTGTAATAAAAACTTCTGCTCCGTTTTCAGTAAGATAACTTTCATCTTCAAACTTTGCAGATTTAGTAAGCATTATTTCGTGTCTTTTGAGTTCGTTTGTTAAATTCGCTTCAACCACCAGTACTTCTTCATATCTGTTAGTTATTAACGGATATGCTTCTGTACACCTGCTAAATAAGGTTACAAGAATTGATAAAAGTATTATATTTTTTATAAAATGAAATTTCATTGCCGGAACATATTCTTTTTTAATATGATTATGATTTTTATTAAGAAATCATCATTTTTAATTATCCACCCAAAATATAGGTTTTATATTAGATGCAATTTTTGTACAGTCTCCACATGGTGCGTCAACCCAATATGTTTCAACGGTATTGATGCCATCTCCTGAAAAGTAGGTTATTTTTCCCAGAGGTTCATCTTGTCCATAATAGCAGCAGTGTGTGCAGGGAACAGGATTATTAGGTTCTTCTGCATAACAAAATTGTGTACAGTCGGTATAATACGGAGGAGGAAATTTACCAGGGAAAAGATCCTCATAATTAAAATACATTCGTTCAGTCGATACAGAGCAAACATCAAAATATCCTGCTATTTTACTGTCACTATTAATTGATTTTAAATTACCCAATAAAAGACCAGGTTGAGTAGGAGAAACAATCGTACCTCCAGATGCTGCTGTTTTATTTAATGTATTATAATAATTATATGCGCCCAGACTTTCTACGTATTGTTTAACCAAAATGCTGTATCTATGTGTAATGATGTAATCCTGATCGCTAATAAATCGAATTAAATAATCTACACGGTCTTCTTTTAACTTGTTTGTGTTTAACAGCATTAACTCTACACTTTTTTTAGAACCATAACAGGTTTTGGTGTCAGATGAATTTGGTGAGAAAGCGGGAGCACCATTGTTCCACTGAAGTTTTATTGGCAGCCATTTTGGTGCAATAACTTTGTAGGTTTCCTCAAATTCAAATCTATAATAAGTTGATGTACTTGTAGGGTCAAAACTGTTTACACGAATACCAACACCATTTACATCATCTTTTTGTTCAATAGCAGCCACTACACTTTGCATAGGTGTTATTGTAGTAAGGGTTTCAGGCGATGATGCAAAAGATCTGCCGTCTTTGGTATTAATGTGTAATTGATATTTAGTGTTTGGAACTGCCTGAAATTCTACAGTCGAAACATATTTATCTGAATCTTCACTAAAATTAAATTGATTTCCTGTATCATCTGTAATAAAAACTTCTGCACCGCTTTCAGTAAGATAACTTTCGTCTTCAAACCTTGCAGACTTAGTGAGTTTTATTTCCTGTTTTTTAAGTTCGTTGGTTAGATTAGCTTCAACTATTAATACATCTTCATACCTGTTGGTTACTAACGGATATGTCTCAGTACATCCGTTAAGTAAGAGGGCAGGTATAATTAAAATTACAATATTGTAATATTTATAATTTTTCATTAAAACTTAAAATTATAAGTAATACTTGGTACAGGAATTGAGAAAATAGATGTTTTGTATCCTTTTACTTTTCCATTTTGATCTGTTACAAAATAGATAGAGTATGGATTATTTCTTCCTAAAACATTATAAATTGAAATGTTCCAGAAACTGTGCGCTAACTTTTTAATTTTATGATTTCCTTCAATATTAATTCCAATATCTAAACGAATGTAATCTGGAATTCTATAGGCATTTCTATCACTATATAACGTATATTCCGAATTTCCATATTGAAAAGTACCAATAGGATACGTAATAGGTCTTCCGGTTTGATACATGAAATTGGTTGATAAACTGTAACGTCTTGTAAATTTATAATTTAAAATCGCACTTAAATCATGAGGCTTGTCAAAATTTGCCGGGAAAAAGCTTCCATTGTTTACTTTTTCAGAGCTGAACTGACTGTCAAGTTTAATAAACGTACGAGAATGAGTATAACCAATCCAGCCGTTTAATCTTCCGGTGTTTTTCTTTAATAATAACTCAACACCATACGCTTTTCCTTCACCCTGCAATAATTCAGTTTCAACATTTTGGTTTAATAAAAGTTGTGCTCCAACTTTATAATCTAAAATGTTTTTCGATTTTTTGTAATATCCTTCAAGACTTACTTCGTATTCTTCGTCTTGTAAAGTTTTAAAAAGACCTAAAGAAACCTGCTGCGCTGTTTGAGGTTTTACATTTGAATCAGATAATTTCCATGTATCGGTAGGAGACTGCGTTACATTGCTTGACAATAAGTGAATGTATTGGCGGGTCATATCATAACCGGCTTTAACAGAGAAATCTTCGGTAATAAAATAACGTGCCGCTAAACGAGGCTCTATACCGCCATAGGTTTTTATAACTTCATTTTTGTCATAATGCGTTGTTCCTGTTATGGTTTCGTTGCTTAATGGTAATCCGGGCTGATATGAATTTACATTACCTTCTCCTAAAGAAGCATAGAAAGAATATCTTAAACCTAAATCAAGCAATAATTTGTCGTTAAATTTATAACTGTCGGCTAGATATACGGCAGATTCAAGTGCTCTTTCTTTTTCAATATCTGTTGCAATTAATGTTGCTTCAGGTTTTGTAGGGTGCTGATAGCCAGGAGAAATATTGTATAGTTTGCTCGCTAAACCATAAGATAAACTATGTTTTGGCGTTAATTGATAATTGAACTTTAACTGTAATTGTGATTCGTTTACTTTGTATCCAAAATCAAATGAATTTACATCATCAGAATCATAATCAATATTAAACTTATATTCACTATTTGTGAAGATTAAAGCAGCTTTGCTTTTTTTGTTAAAAGTATGATCCCATTTTAATGATGCAAGTCTGTTGCTGTATTTATAGATAGAATCTGAACTTAGACTAAAACGGTCATGACTGTAGTAAGCTGTTGCTTCTATATTATTATTTGCATTAATTGCATTGTTATATTTAAGAATTCCATCATAAAAACCTGCCTGGCTGTTTTTTAAATTTTCGTCGTCAAGAGATTTTAAAATCCAGTCTGAATACGTTGCGCGTCCTCCAAAAATAATACTTGATTTATTTTTTTGAATTGGCGTACTTAACGTAAGATTTGAAGTTATAGGGCCAATGGCGCCTTCTCCAGAAAATTTCTCAGGATTTCCGTTTTTTGTAGCAATGTCAAATACAGAAGATAATCTTCCTCCAAAATCTGCCGGAATACTTCCTTTATAAATATCTGCTTTTTTTGCTGTATATGGATTAATGGCCGAAAAGAAACCTAAAAAGTGCTGTGGGTTATATAAAACAGCATTGTCTAAAAGAATAAGGTTTTGATCGTCTTTTCCTCCTCGAACATTAAATCCAGCAGATCCTTCTCCGGTTGTTTTAATACCAGGAAAAGTGGTAGCAACTTTTAAAATGTCTCTTTCACCAAGTATTAACGGAACGTTTTTAATTCCTTCAATATCAATTGAAACTAAACCAGAAATAGCTGTTTCGGTTGTTTTTTGACCTTTCTTTTTAATTACAACTTCGTCTAACTGGTTAGATCTTTCGTTAACATTAATATCAAATGTTCCGTCATCATAAACCATTAAAGTTCTTACAACTTCTTTATGGCTCAAAGATTTTACTTCGATCACATTTATTCCTCTCGGGAGCTGTAACGTGTAGTTTCCATCAGGATCACTAGATGTGCTGATGTTTTTGTTTCTTACTTTAATATAGATATTTGCTTCTGCTTTTCCCGTTTCTTCATTTTTAACAGAACCAGAAACAGTGTAATTTTTCTTTATGTTGTCTTTATTTTCTTTTCCTATAAAAACAATTGAAGCTTTTTTAGTAACGCTGTAACTGTTTAAAGAATCATATTGCTGGTAAAACACAGGATTATCTGTATGATCATTTCCTTTGTTTTGATTCGTTTCAACTGGGGCATCTGTAAAATAATTCGATGGCAGAGTATCGTGAATAGTGCTGTTAAGAGTTAAAATTACCTTGTTTTTCAGAACAATATAATTTAAATCTGTTTTGCTTAAAACTGAGTTAAGGATATCATCAATTTTCGAATCTGTATAAGTGCCGGAGATCAAATCTTTATTTGATTTTACCCAGGTAGGATCAAAATAAAATTTCAAAGATGTTGCTGTTTCAATGCGTTTTAAGGCATTTTCTAAAGTTTCGTCTTTAAATGTAATAGATAATTTCTCATTAGAATTCTGAGCAATAGACAATTGAAATGAGAGTAAAATAATAATGGAAAGTAAAATTTTTTTCATTTGTCTTATTTAGTTTGAATAGAAAGAGAGTTAGAAATATATTTCATTAAATTTTTCATGAATTGATTTAAATCAGATTTTTTTAATTCTCTATTCATTAAATAAAACCCATTGATTTGTTTTTTTTGTTCTGGAAAAAGCTTGATTACATCATTTTTACCTTTAATAGGATAGATTGTGTTTTTAAGATTTACAAAAAAAGAATTGTTTTCTTTAAAAAAATAAAACACGCCTGTTTCTGCAGCAATTTTCTGCTGATCTTTATGATGTTTTATATAGAAAATAAAATCCGGGGTAATTTCACTTTCTTCATAATAACCAGGAAGAAACTCTGGAACGGTCTCACTTTTTTTATCAATTTTGATAAAGTTTTTATTTTCAATTGAAAAAGATTCGACTTTACTTTTGTTAAGATTTATTCCGGTGTTTTCTGATTCTCCATAAGGATTTAAAACTAAAACATCTCGAAAAATATCATATTTTAGTTTTACATCGTAATAATCTTGTCCGTCGTAAGTAATTTTACCAATTTCATACTTGTCAACAAGGTAAAGATGCCTGTCGTCAACTAGTCTGAAAGGGTTTGTGTGCGGTACGCCATTGTTAATATCCAGATTGTTTTTGCCAACAGTTTTATCAAACCAATTATAAATATTGATATCGTTGCTTGTTTGGCTTTGAATGGCAGAAATGTTTAAGAATAATCCAAATAAAATGAGGAAAATGATTTTTTTTTGATAATTTTTCAAAGGATTTGATGGTTTTTGATGATTGTTTTGGAAGGTCTAAAATTATCAAAAAAAGATTATAAACAAAGGGCAAAACTGTTAAAATGTAATAAAAAATTTATTTTTTGTGACAAAACCCTTATTTCATTAGCATGAAATAAGGGTTTTGTGTAGAAAATTTTTGGGCAAAAAGAGTTTTTCAGATGTTATTTATTCGTAAGAATCATCTGTACCGTCAAGGATTTCGTCAAATATTTTCTTTAATGATTTTATATATAAAGGAAAAAAAATAGCAAGTAGAATATATTCTACTCTTAAAACAGTTACATCGTCCAAAATCTTGTATAAACTTGGAATAATAAAAGCTAATGAAACTGCAACACCAACCCACGGATTTTTTATAACTTTTTTTATTACGGGTAAAATTTTCATTTCAGGTTGTTTTATTGTTGCTTCTTTCATCTATCAATGTTTTTGATTTAGGTTGGGTAAAATTAGTTTCCAAGCAGTGAAATTGTTATGAAAATGTCATAAAAGCTCTTTTTTGTGTCATGAAGTATGAGAAAACATTTAGCTTTTAAACTTTTTCTTTCAAAACAAAAAATCCTCTTGCAGTAAGAGGATTTAGTTTTTAGGTGTATTTTTATACTTAAGACAGAATGTTCATGTTTTTTATGAAATCCTTGTAAGTATCGCTCAAATTTATTCGATGATTTCCTTTTAAAATGATAAGATTGTCTGTTAGGAAAATCTCTTCTATTTTCGAAGAATTTACGATTGTGTTTCGGTGTGTTTTTATGAATTTATTCTTATCAAGAAGTTCACTGATTTTTGTCAGCGAAATCAAGATAACAAACTTCTCCTTTTCGGTAATAATATTACAGTAACGTTCTTCAACTTCGATATAAAGAATATCGTCAAGAGCTACTTTTTTTAATGAGTTTTTCTTTTTAATAAATAACGAATCGTTGCTTATAACTGTGTTTTGTTCTTCGCTTAGGAATACATTGGTTTGTTCGTAAAACTTTTCGACTGCCATTTCTATAGCGTACAAAATTTCCAGTTCATTAAAAGGTTTCATTAAAAAACTGAATGGTCTGGTAAGTTTTGCGCGTTCAAAAATCTGCCTGTCCTGAGAACTTGTTAAAAACACAAATGGTTTTGATGCCTGCGGAATTATATTTATAGATTCGGCAAAGGTTATTCCTTCCGGTTTTCCATCCAGAAAAACATCAATAATGATTACATCAACCGGAGTTTCATAAAACAGCTTTAAAGCATCTGTAAAGTTTGCAGCTACTCCTGCTATGTTGTAATTGTTTTCGCGTAATACTTTAACAAGAGCATCACTTTGCTCAGGTGTATCTTCTATAATTAAAACATTAATATTATCCATTTCATTTGGTTTTTGGGAAACTTAATATCATTTTAGTTCCTTTGTTGAGTTCACTTTCAATTTCAAATGTGCCGCTATTTTTTTTAATCATCTGCTTGCATAACTGTAAACCCAAACCGGTCCCAATGATTTCCGAATTGCCTTTTTTAGCCAGTAATTCGCCTTCGTGAAGCAATTCATCGATGGTATTCTTGCTCATTCCAATTCCTGTGTCCTGAATAATCACCTGACAAAAATCAGCATCGATTTCATTTGCAGAAAAGGTTATCTCTCCGTTTTCTTTCGAAAATTTTATAGCATTGTCTAATAAATTTCTAAATACAATTTTTAAAGAATCAAGATCTACAAATAAAAAGATGTTTTTTGAAACTTGATTTTCAAACGTAATGGCTTTGTCTAGTAATAAAGGTTTATAATTATATTCGATTTGTTGTATAACAGAATATAAGTGAATCGATTCTTTATGAAAATACAATTGTTTTGTTTGCAGTAAAGCCCAATGTAATAAATTATCCAAAAGGCTGTAAGCTCCATTTGCAATACCGCTGTTTTGAACAATTAGATGATTTAATTCATCATAATTTTTAGTTTCCAGCGTGGCAGATAATTTAGAATTACTGGTTTTTAATGCATTTACAGATGAACGTAAATCATGACTTACAATAGAAAAAAGCTGATCTTTTGTTGCATTAAGTTCATCAAGTTTGTTTTTTTGGCGTAAGATAATTTTACTATTTCGTACTTTTTGTGCGTATAAATAAACACCTCCCGTTAAAATTAATAAAAGACCAATTGCTGAGAAAAATAAAGCATTTCGCTGGGTGTTTTTTAATTTATTTTCGACTTCAAGGACTTTGATTTGTTTTTGTTTTTGCGCAACGGCAAATTTCTTTTCAAAATCAGCAACTGCCCAAATTTTATTTTGATTGTTTAAGGAATCTTGCCACTGTTCAGATTCTTTTCTATAAACCAGAGCTTTTTTGTAGTTGTTTCTGTTTTCTTCAACTACAGCCATGTTTAATGATGTTTCCCATTTTTTATTGTAATCATTTACCTTTTTAGATAATTCGTATGATTTTTCAAAATATGGAATGGCTAAGTCGTCTTTATATTGAAGATAATACAGATTCGCAATATTCATATATATTTTAATAAGAATCGAATTATTAGCTTCTTTTTCTTCAATTGCTTTGCTCTTAAAAAGATAATCTTCAGCTTTCTTAAATTGATTGAGATGTAAATAACTTACACCTATATTTTGATAGATTATACTTGTTCTGATTCCTTGTTTATTATCAGTAAGATTCTCAATTTTATTGAAATACTCAATTGCTTTGTGAAATTCTTTTAGTTCTAAAGAAATTTCACCAAGTAATTTATTTACTAATGGGTAAAAAAGAAAATTTTTCGAAATTAACGTTAATTCTGCTCGTGCTTCCTTAAATAATTTTTTTCTGCTAAGGCTGAAACCTCTAAAATAATGGCAATAATCGTTTAACTCTTTGTTTTTGCTTACAGTAAGATGTTTCATCGAGTGAACCAGAGTAGAGTCCCAATTGTTTGCTTCAAAATAGTATTGTGCGTTTTTAAAAAAGATTTCGTTTTTAAATATTTTAGCTTGTTTTTTACTTTCAATATTTAATAAATAATTTACCGATTGGTTATTGGATAATACACAACAGGAATAAAGAAAAAATAATAAAAAAAAGAAGTTAGTTTTACTCATAACTTTTATATATCGATACAGAAAAACATCATTTTTTGGATTAAAAATGATGTTTTTAGTTTTGTATTTATAAAAAGAATTATTCGCCTACTCCAGTTCTTGTACCTCTAGAAGTTTCAGGGTCAACGTTTCTAAGATAAGTGATAACATCTTTTACCTGAGTTGCATCTGTAGAGTAATAATCTATTTCTACATACCAAACATCGCAAGTTTCAGGTGTATCTTCAGTATAGTCATAATCAAAATAAATTTCAAGTGCTGAATCTTTTAAAGTTGGTACAGAAACGATAGGTTTTTGAACAAACTCTGAGTTTATATATAAGGTAACTCTAACTTTTAATGTTGGCAGACCACCAGGGCTTATGAAGTTTTCAACTGAAGCCAAAGGAGGCAGTGGATGCTGCAGGTGTTTAGTGTCTTTGAATACAAATGGCTTGCTGTTGATTTTTGTGTTTTGGATAACTTTATAACGTGTTAAGTCCATAGATAAGGTTTTTAGGGTTAATAAATTTATTTTTGGAACTCTAAAGGTATTTTATTTCTTTAAAAAAATGTAAGTTTTGCCCTGTTTTTTTATAATTTTTACATTTTCTTCATCAAAGAATGTGTAATATTAAGATTACGCTATGATTAAAAAACGAAAAACCCCAACTCAAATAAATGAATTGGGGTTTTCTAAATTTAATTCTCAATTAAATAAATCTACTTGAGAATTTATTTTTTCCAGATAGTAATCTATTTTTCTTATGGATCGATTAAAGAACAGATTTTGTTCTCTAATACCGGATTGTCCTAAAGGTATTGAGTTTGCGATTTGTTGTTTAAAAAACTGATGAACATTTTTACAGCTGTTTTCATTATCTGTAATAAAATAACCAAGGAGCGTGTAAGGTACAAACATGGTTAGTTTTTCTTCTGTCTCTATCAGCATATTATTATTTAATAATATAAGTTCATTGTAATAAAGAGCAAAATTCGGATCGTTATTGCATTTTTCCTGTATCACATTCATAATTCTCTTTAAGTCCTTACAAAGAGCATTTGCATTTTTTAGATTTAAAAGTCCTGCTTCATAAAAATAAAGAATTTGCTGTAAACTGCTATTAATGGTTGTGTCATTCCAAACTTCATTTACGATTACATTTTCATAAGTGCTTTTTATTTTATGCATATGTTCTGAAAACGATTCATCGATTACAAAATTCTCAAATGCGATATTTTTTTGTTCTTTATTTAAAAGATTCAGCCAGACATATGCTTTGAATTTTGATAATATTGTTCCGTCCATAAAATAGAACAACGGAATATCTTTTGCTGAATAATATAATGCGGTATTCGATTTTCGGGTTAACAATGCTATTTGTTCTGCCGATGATTTGAAATAGTGAAGCATATCTTTTAATGTTTCTATTTCAATTGTCTTTTCTACGATTACCTTTTCTTTTCCCGAAAATAAATTATCAAGCGAAATTTTAAAATGATCCGCTAATCGAATTGTTTCGTCTATAGAAAATTTGCTTTTTTGTGATATTCGTCTGTAGGAGGCATCATAGCTTATTTCCAAGACAGAAGCGATTTCATCAATTAATGAAACTGAATTTGGAATTTTACTTCGGATGGCCTTTAAAAACTGTTGCTGATATTTCATGATTTGCGATAATCACAAATTTAATAATTTATTTTATTGTTTTCAGCAAATACATCTGTGATTATTGCAATAGGTTTGTCCTGTAAATAATAAATATTTTTTTTATGAAAGCTAAGTATTTCAATAAGTCAGAAGATGAAAAGGTGTTCTTTACTACTTTAAAAAATAGAGTGCACGCAAAATTAGAAGGTAAAAATGTTTCGTATGGGGATTTAAGATTTTGGTTTAAAGGTCTGTTTTGGACACTTGTATGTTATACCAGTTATTCTCTTTTGTTTTTAGATTCAATAAGTAAATTAAGTTTTTGGATAATATATGTCGTTTTTCAATTATCGGGCCTATTAATAGGTTTCAGTTTTGGTCACGATGCTTCTCATAATACAGCATTCAAAAACAAAAAAGCAAATTCGGTATTGCATTTTTTTAGTTTCCTTACGGTTGGTATAGATCCACTTTTATGGGGATTAAGACATATTCGTTCGCATCATTTATACGCAAATGTAGAAGGAAGTGATATTGATATAGACAAAAACCCTTTTTTAAGATTAAGCCCAACGCATGCATGGAAGCCAAAACATAAATATCAGGCTTATTATGCACCCTTCGTTTATATGTTTACTTTGTTACACTCCGTTTTTATGAGTGATTGGGTATATCTATTTTCAGAAGAATATGATTGGATGAAAAGAGGCGTATCTAAGGCAGGTCTGTATTTTAGATTTTTTATCTATAAAGTATTCTATTTTACGCTTGTACTGGTTCTGCCATTGCTATTTGCTGATTTTTCATGGGGCTTTATTGTGATTACCTATTTTACAGCTAGTGCTTTTACCTCTTTGGTTTTTATTATAATGCTTGTAGGAACTCATTTTTTTGATGGAGCAGATTATCCACAACCCGAAGGAGAATTTCTGGAACATACGTGGGCAGTCCATCAATTATATACCAGTTGTGATTGGAATGCAGATAAAGGCTGGGCAAGATTTTTAAGCGGAGGTTCGAACTGTCATGCAGCTCATCATCTTTTTCCAAATATCTGTCACACCAATTACAGTGAAATAAATGAGATAATCGAAAAAACAACAAAAGAATACCAACAGCCTTATCATCATAAAACATTGTTGGAAATGATGTTTTCACATTTTAAACATTTAAATAAAATGGGAAATCCTTAAAGTATATATCTTTTAAAACTTAAAAACCCCAACTCAAATAAATGAATTGGGGTTTTCTATGAATAAACCTTTAGTAAACTAAGATCTGATTACTCTTTTTTCTCCTCACGTGGAGGTCTTGGAACAAGTGCTTTTTTAGACACTTTTTCTTTTTTAGTTTTAGGGTCAACTCCTAAGTATTTCACTTGGAAAACATCTCCCATTTTAACTACGTCAGCAACATTTTCTGTACGTTCCCAAGCTAGTTCAGAAACGTGAAGTAAAACTTCGTTTCCTGGTGCAGCAGTATATTCTACAACAGCTCCAAAATCAAGCATTTTGATTACTTTCACTTCGTAAGCTTCTCCCATTTGAGGTTTGAAAGTAATAGAAGCAATTTTTGCTAATACCGTTTCAATTCCGGCAGGATCTGTACCTAAGATTTCGATAACACCTTGCTCGTCAACTTCGTTAATAACGATAGTTGTTCCAGTAGCTTTTTGTAATTCCTGAATTACTTTTCCACCAGGTCCGATCAATGCTCCAATAAAGTTTCCAGGAATAGTTCTGGTAAGGATTTTTGGCGCATGAGCTTTAACATCTGCTCTTGGAGCAGCAATAGTTTCAGTTAATTTTCCTAAAATGTGCAAACGTCCATCACGAGCCTGAGCTAAAGCTTGTTCCATGATATCGTAACGTAATCCGTCAATTTTGATATCCATTTGGCAAGCTGTAATACCGTCAGCAGTTCCAGTTACTTTAAAGTCCATATCTCCTAAGTGATCTTCATCTCCTAAAATATCAGACAATACAGCAAATTTCTCACCGTCAGTAATTAATCCCATAGCAATACCAGAAACTGGTTTTACCATTTGAACTCCAGCATCCATAAGAGCCATTGTTCCTGCACAAACCGTTGCCATAGAAGAAGAACCATTAGATTCTAAAACCTCAGAAACAACACGGATTGTATAAGGACAATCTGCAGGAATCATATTTTTTAATGCTCTTTGAGCTAAGTTACCGTGACCAACTTCTCTTCTTGAAGTTCCTCTTAGTGGTTTTGCTTCACCAGTAGAGAAAGGAGGGAAGTTATAGTGTAAGTAGAATTTCTCTTCACCTTGTTCAGATGGAGAATCAATTTGGTTAGCTTCTCTAGAAGTTCCTAAAGTTACTGTAGCCAAAGCTTGAGTTTCTCCACGTGTAAATAAAGATGAACCGTGAACTCTTGGTAAATAATCAGTTTCACACCAGATTGGTCTGATGTCTGTAGTTTTTCTACCGTCAAGACGAACACCTAATTCTAAAACTACATTACGAACAGCTTCTTTGTTTGTTTTGTAGAAATATTTAGAAACTAAATCTCCATCAACAGCTAATTCTTCTTCAGTAAATAAAGCTTTTACTTCTTCTTTTACTTCAGCAAATGCAACGCCTCTTTCATGTTTAGCAGATCCAACTTTTGCAATAGCATAAATTTTATCGTATGCCGCTTCTTTTACTTTTTTGTAAATTTCTTCGTTTTCTTTCTCACCTTCGTAAGTACGAATTTCTTTTTTACCAAAAGCTTCTTGTAAACGGTATTGAGCTTGAATTTGAACTTTAATAGCTTCGTGAGCAAATTTAATAGCTTCGATCATTTCAGCTTCTGAAATTTCTTTCATCTCACCTTCAACCATCGCTACAGAATCCATAGAAGCACCAATCATCATGTCGATGTCAGATTTTTCTAATTCTTCTCTACTTGGGTTGATCACTAATTTTCCATCGATACGTGCAACACGTACTTCAGAAATTAAGTTGTAAAATGGAATATCAGATACAGCTAATGCTGCAGATGCAGCTAAACCTGCTAATGCATCTGGCATAACAGTTTCGTCATGAGACATTAATTGAATCATAACCTGAGTTTCAGCATGGTAATCGTCTGGGAAAAGCGGACGTAAAACACGGTCTACTAATCTCATTGTTAATACCTCACTGTCGCTAGGACGAGCTTCTCTCTTGAAGAAACCACCTGGAAAACGACCAGCTGCTGCAAATTTTTCGCGATAATCTACCGTTAATGGTAAAAAATCAACGCCTGGGTTAGAAGTACGTGCAGATACTGCAGTTGCAAGTATCATCGTATCTCCCATTCTAACTACTACAGAACCATCAGCTTGTTTTGCTAAACGTCCTGTCTCGATTGTGATGCTTCTGCCATCACCCAAATCGATTTTTTCTACAAATAATTGTGGAATCATAAATTTTTTCCTTATTGATTATACAATGGGTTTTAGTTGTGTTGTAGTTGTTGTTGTGTGTAGTTGTTGTTATCTAAAACCCAATGAAAAACCAAACTTTTTTTCTTGTACAAAGCCCTGTCAGACTTCTATTTTGTAAAAACAAAAAGAGGCACTCTCGCACCTCTTTCCTTATATTGATTATTTTCTGATATTCAATACTTTGATAATCTCACGATATCTGTTGATATCTTTCTTTTTCAAGTAATCCAACAAAGCTCTTCTTTTACCTACTAATAGTACAAGAGAACGCTCAGTGTTATAATCGTGACGATTTTTTTTCAAGTGTTCAGTTAAGTGAGAAATTCTATAAGTGAACAATGCAATTTGACCTTCTGCGCTTCCAGTGTTTGTTGCACCACCGTGTTGTGCGAAAATCTCTTCTTTCTTTTCTTTGCTTAAATACATTCCAATATTATTTAATGATTTTTATGTATGCCTACAACTTTTGTAAGACGGGTGCAAAATTAGATTAAAAAAACAAAAAAATCAAACAAAAATAAAAGAATCTTAAAATAGGGACTAAAGATTTCGTTTTTAATGATTTGAAGCCGATTTTTTAGCAACTTCTCTCTGCTTCGACGGATAAGTATAACTCACATTATTTTCATCTGTCTTAGTTCCGGAAATCAAAATTCCTTTATCATAATTTTCAATAAAGGTAATTTTGTTTAAAGAGTCTGTACCCTGCCAAACGCCTTGTTTAAGTCCGTCTTTTATGGTTCCTTTTTGCGTTATAAAACCTTCGGTTCCTTCATATTCACCATTTCCATCTGTAACAGTCTGTTCTTTATTTTCATTCCAAAAATTCAAAAGCAAGGTTTGAGACGTTTTGGTTTTCGGATTCCAAACATTCAGTTTCTCAGACTTTTTAGCTTGGTTTTCGTGCCAATTAATTTCTTTACCTTCTTTATGATCTTCTTTAAAATTGACAACAGATTCTTTTGAGCCGTTTTTAAAATAATAAATAAACTCGCCGTCTTTCTTCAAAACATCCCGATCCAAAGTACAGCCGGTCATTTTCTTTCTTCCGTTTTTATAGAAGTCAGTTACAACATAACGAGCGCTTTGTTGTGAATAATTCGTAATTACTCTGGTGTACATTTGATTTTCTGGTTTGCATTCGCGGCTTAATGAGTCTAAAAAGATTTTTTTAGACACCATACCAATTTGTGCAGAGAGACTAACTGAAATTATCAGAAGCAAAAATATAAAGATGTTTCTTTTCATTCAGATCTATTTTTTACTAAAAATAGGACTTCTAGAATAATTTAGCAACTTCTTGATTCACAAACTCCAAAAATCTTTCGTCAGCTTCTGTAAAAGGATCAATAACATGGCTGTCAATATCGATCTGGCCAATGTTTACTCCATTTACAAATAAGGGAACAACAATTTCTGATTTTACAGTTAAACTGCATGCAATATAATTGTCTTGTGCTTTAACATCCGGCACTACAAAATTAGCATTGCTTTCGGCAACCTGACCGCAGATTCCTTTTCCAAAAGGGATAACAGTATGATCTGTTTCGGCACCCACATAAGGTCCAAGATGAAGTGTTTTGTTTTCGTGATTCGCAAAATAGAATCCTACCCAATTGTAGTATTCTACATTTTCGTTTAAAAGCTGGCATACAGCTAATAATTTTTCGTCTCTAACTTTATTGTTATCAGCTATAATAGCGCTTATTTTTGGTTGTAATTTCTGAAATATCATGATTTGAAAATTTTATACAAAAGTATTTAAAGCTGAACTCAAAAAATACATAAATTTGAAAAAAAAATCTGTTGAGAAAATATCTAATCCAATTCAAGCCGTTTTTAATTTTTATAGGTACATTTTTTACTGCTTACATTGCACTTACTGTTGCTTATAAATTTTATCTAAACAGCCTTAATGCAGGTGAAGTAGATGCCGTTACTGGCTGGGTTGGACATAATGTCGAGCAATTGCTTCTGGCATTGAATTATGATATTAAAGTGCAGCAGGGGTTTTCTTCTCCTTGGCTGGAGGTGTGGTTTAATAATAAATACGAAATTCGTATCGTTGAAGGCTGTAACGCAGTTAGTGTTATCATTTTGTTCATATCGTTTGTACTGGCTTTTTCCGGGAAACTAAAGACGACACTGCTTTATATTTTATTTGGAATTGTTGTTGTTTATATTTTAAATGTAATTCGTATTGCATTGTTAACCGTTTTGCTATTTCATTTTCCAGAAAAATCACATCTTTTACATGGCGTTTTATTTCCGTTAGCTATTTACGGTTCTGTTTTTCTTTTATGGGTTATTTGGGTAAATAAATTCTCAAAATATGCTAAATAAAATTTTAGAACATAAAAAAGCAATTTTCATTTCGGTAATAATTGTTTTCTGCTTTGGGTTAATAAGAGCATTTGAAAAGACGCTTTTTTACGATCCTTTTTTAGTTTATTTCGAATCTACGTTTAAAGAACAGCCTTTGCCGAATGTTGATTTATTTAAGCTTTTTTATAATCTGCTGTTTCGTTTTGCACTTAATACTTTTTTATCACTTCTTTTGATTTATGTGCTTTTTAAAGATAGGGGAGTTTTGAATTTCAGTATCTTTTTATACTCATTTTTTGGAATACTGCTTTTTGCCATGTTTTTTATAGTTCTGTTCTATTTTCCAGAAAACACGTGGCTTCTTTTTTATGTGCGAAGGTTTATAATTCAGCCCATATTTGTGCTGTTGTTTATTCCTGCATTTTATTATCAATTTCAAAATTTGAAAAAATAACATTTCATTTAATTTTTATTCAAGCTATTTTAGGTATTTTTGCCGTATGAGTTTAAAGAAATGCACCGTATTGTTTTTAGCATTCCTATTGTTGGTTTCCAACACAGGATTTGCTTTTGATGTGCATTATTGCGGCGGAAAAATAGCTTCGGTATCTTTAAACACAAGTGTTTCAGCTAAACCAGAAAAAAAATGCTGCGGCGATAAGGAGGGAAAATCGTCTTGCTGTAAAGACAAAGTTGTTCATCTTGAAAAAAAATCAGATGACGCCACTTTTAAAGTATTCTTTTTTCAACTGGCATTTCCGGCTGTAATTCAGGAATACAAACCAATTACGTTTCTGGCTGTTCCAAATTTCAAAAACAATCAAATCATTTCGTATTATTCTGATGCGAATGCGCCCCCCTTATTCAAGTTATATAATCAATACATTTTTTATTCCTGATTTTAATTTTTTAGAATCAAGCCTTCTTTGTATGGCTTGTACCGTATTGTTTGAACTTTTTCTTAACAGATAAGTTTTAAACACAATTTCTAAAAACATTAAAATCTTTTTTATGCAAAAAAATATCATGCTTTTTGTGGTGTTTTTGCTTTCAGTTTCTGTGTTTTCGCAAGAAGATTTAGAAGAAGTAAAAATTACGAAAAAGCAAAAAGGAATTAAAAAATCGTATACGCTTACATCAAATACATCATTAATAACGAGTAAAGAACTTTTAAAAGCGGCTTGCTGCAATCTGGCAGAAAGTTTTGAAACCAATCCATCCATTGATGTAAATTTTTCTGATGCTTTAACGGGTACCAAACAAATCAAAATGCTGGGCTTAACAAGTCCGTATTTAATGATTACCGAAGAAAATATTCCTTCGGTACGCGGTGCTTCACAGGCGTATGGATTATCTTTTACACCCGGAACATGGATTGAAAGTGTTCAGATTACTAAAGGAGCCGGAAGTGTTATAAATGGTTACGAAAGTATTTCGGGACAAATTAATACTGAGCTTTTAAAACCTTTAAGCGACATTCCGTTTTTTCTGAATGCCTATGGTTCAACCGATTCAAGATTTGAATTGAATACTCATTTCAATAAAAAACTATCAGATAAATGGGCAACGAGTTTATTTGTTCATGGAAATGCACGTGTGGCAAAAAATGATATGAATGATGACGGATTTTTAGATAATCCGTTAGGAAAACAAATCAATGTTTTAAACCGTTACCAATATTATGATCCCGAAAGCGGTTTGGTAAGTTTTATCAATTTTAGATATATGAATGATAAAAAGCAAACTGGTGAAGTTGATTTTGATAAAGACCGTGATCGCGGTACAACCAATCATTGGGGATCTGAAATTAACACAGAGCGCTTTGATGTTTCTACAAAAATTGGATACGTTTTTAAAGATATGCCGTACCAGAGTATTGGATTTCAAAATGCATTTAATACACATAGACAAGATTCTTATTTTGGATTAAATCTGTATGATATTAAACAAAATAGTTTTTATTCTAATTTAATCTTCAATTCGATTATTAATAATACGATGCATAAATTTACTACTGGTTTGAATTTCTCTTACGATCAGTATCAGGAATTTGTAAATGCGAATGATTACAGCCGAATTGATAATTCAGTTGGTGCATTCTTTGAATACACGTATGACAACACTGATAATTTTAGTATTATTTTAGGCGGTAGAGTTGATAATCATAATCGTCTAGGATTTTTTGCAACACCGCGTTTACACGTACGATATAATCCGTGGAAAAATGGAGTAATTCGTTTTTCTGCCGGAAGAGGAAAACGTTCGGCTAATATTTTTGCAGAAAACCAGCAGCTTTTCGCAAGTTCAAGAACGTTCTCAATTTTAGATAACAGCGGAAAAATTTATGGTTTGAATCCTGAAATTGCTTGGAATTACGGAATCAGCTTTTCGCAGAAGTTTAAAATTTTTAATAAAAACGCCGAAGCTGGATTTGATATTTACAGAACCGATTTTCAAAATCAAGCCGTTGTCGATTTAATGCAGAGTCCACAGGATGTTTTGTTCTATAATTTGAAAGGAAGCTCTTTTGCAAACAGCCTTCAGGTTGAGTTTAATTATGAGCTTATTCATAATTTAAATTTAAGAACAGCTTATAAATACTATGATATTCAAACTGATTATTTGAGAGGAACTTTTCAACGTCCGCTTCAGGCAAAACATCGTTTTCTTGGAAACTTAGAATTTGAAACAAATGTAAGTGATAATAAACAGTGGAAGTTTGATTATACTTTTAACTGGTCAGGAAAACAGCAGCTGCCTTATACAGCTTCAAATCCGGCAGAAGATCAGTTTCC
Organism: Flavobacterium ginsengiterrae; assembly: GCF_039539785.1. Taxonomy (NCBI): domain Bacteria; kingdom Pseudomonadati; phylum Bacteroidota; class Flavobacteriia; order Flavobacteriales; family Flavobacteriaceae; genus Flavobacterium; species Flavobacterium ginsengiterrae. The sequence goes on from NZ_BAABDU010000003.1 coordinate 1,102,449, forward strand.
TGATTTTTCACCTTCTTATGTAGTAATGAATGCTCAGGTAACAAGAGTTTTTTCACCTGTTTTTGAAGTATACGTTGGAGGAGAAAACATAGGTAACTACAAACAGCAAAAAGCAATTTTGGGAGCAAATGATCCTTTTGGGCCAAATTTTGACGCTTCTGTAGCGTATGCTCCAATTTTTGGGCAAATGTATTATGCAGGATTACGATTTAAGATAAAATAAACAATAATAAATTATAACATTAAATAACAGACAAATGAAAAATTTGATTTTAATTGCGATGATCACTTTTTTAGGATTTTCGGCTCAGGCACAAACTAAAAAGAACAAAAATTTAAAATATACAACAGAAGTAAATGGCAATTGCGAGCAATGCAAGAAACGTATTGAAAAAGCGGCTTACGGTGTTCCGGGAGTTAAAACAGCGTCTTGGGATGTAAGTTCGCATCAATTAGCTGTAATTTTAAATGAAGAGAAATCTTCGCCAAAAGATTTAAATCTGGCAATTGCAAAGGCAGGCCATGATACAAAAGAAGTTAAAGCGACAGATGCTGATTATGAGAATTTGCATTCTTGCTGTAAATACGAAAGAGAAAAATAATTTTTTAAGCCCGAGTTAATAATTCGGGCTTTTTTAATAGTTAATTTATCTTTAAAATATGGGTTTTAATTGTGGTTAAAGCAAATTATTGTTAATTTCACGAACTTATAAATTAACCAAATTCATTTTATGAGTAATTTTGATTGGACCCAGTTAATAAACCCTGAATTTTATATAACTTTAAGTATCGGAGGTTTTCAGATTGGGTTATTTATTGTGCTGTTTATTGTATTTGCAGAAACAGGACTTTTCGCAGGCTTTTTTCTACCGGGAGATAGTTTACTGTTTTTAGCTGGTATTTACAGCCGCGACTTAATTCAAAATGTTGTTTATATTCCAAGTGATTTTATAAATGTTTTTTTGCTTTCAACTGCCGTTGCCATTATGGGGGTTTTAGGAAATATGACCGGCTATTGGTTTGGAGCAAAAAGTGGTTATTATTTGTTTAAAAAAGAAGATACATTTTGGTTTAAGAAAAAATATCTTTTGCAGTCAAAAGATTTCTTTGAAAAATACGGAGGAAAAGCAATTATTTACGCTCGTTTCCTTCCCATTTTTAGAACTTTCGCTCCAATTATTGCCGGAATAGTTTCTATGGATAAAAAGAAATTTATGTTTTTTAATGTTTTGAGTTCATTCTTATGGTCATTCATTTTAATTTTTGCCGGACATTATTTGTACGGAGTATTCTTAAAACAAGGAATAGATTTAAAACATCACATTGAATACATTATTATTATTATTATTATAATTTCGACATTCCCGGTTCTTCTAAAGATTTTAAAGAAAAAACCAGTTGAAAAAATATAACTCAATACAAAATCAAAAAAGTCCGAAGCTCTAAACTTCGGACTTTTTTTATGTAGTAACAATTGTTGAATTTTAAATTGAATCACGTAGTGATTATAAACCTCTTTCACTTTGACTCTCGAAAAAAAAAACTAAGCACCTTAGCATCTTAGTGCCTTAGAAGCTTTAAAAAAACTACCACTCATTAACCTTATTAGCATCCATTTTTAAGAAAATAAACAGCAAAATTGTGAATCCCCAAAGTCCGGAACCTCCATAAGAAAAGAAGGGCAGAGGAACTCCAATGGTTGGAAAAATTCCAATTACCATAGCAATATTTACAAAGAAATGTATAAATAGAATTCCGGCAACACAATAACCATAAACCCTGCTGAATTTGGTTTTTTGTCTTTCTGCCAAATATATTACTCTTAAAAATAAACCTGTAAAAAGTAAAATAACAACTAAAGAACCCGCAAATCCCCATTCTTCACCAACAGTTGTAAAAATGTAGTCAGTATGTTGTTCAGGAACGAAACCACCTTTTGTTTGTGTTCCTTCTAAGAAACCTTTTCCTAACCAGCCGCCAGATCCAATAGCGATCTCAGACTGATTTGTGTTATAACCAATACCTTTCATGTCGACTGTTTTTCCTAAAAGGATATTAAAACGGTCTCTATGGTGTTGTTTAAATACGTTGTCGAATACATAATCTACTGAAAGTACAAATCCAGAAATAAGAGCCAATAGAATGGCGCTTAAGATAATATTTCTGTCAACGGCTCTTCCTTTAAAATGTATAATAATAAGTACCCCAAGCGCTATTAATATTACAACATAGGGTTCTAAAACTAATGTAAGTACGAATAAGAGAATAGTAATAAAACCAGTCCATACATACCATGAAGGCAATCCTTCTCTAAATAAAACCAAAATAAAAACACTGTAGATCAAAGCACTTCCTGGATCGGGCTGAGGTAAAATAAGCATTACCGGCAAAAATACAATTGCAAGCGCTTGCAGCTGTCTATTGGTTTCTTTTAAGTTAATTTGCGTGTCACTTAAATATTTGGCTAACGCCAATGATGTAGCTGCTTTTGCAAATTCTGATGGCTGCAGTGTAAAACTTCCTATAGCATACCAGCATCGTTGTCCTGCAATGGTTTTTCCAAATAAAAATAATCCGGCCAAAGATAGAAGGGCAACACCAAAGATAATACTGGCATATTTTTCATAAAACTTTCCGTCAACAAAAAGCACAACAAAAATTAATGGAATAGTACATCCAATAAAAATTAATTGTTTTTGATATGTTCCATCTGTTGATAATAACGATGATGAGTAAATATTCAGCCACCCCAGTGTTACCAGCGCAATGTAGATAAAGACACTTATCCAGTCAATATTATTTTTTACACTTTGATTTTTCATTTGAAATAATCTTTCTTAATTTTTCTTAGTAGTGTCTACTGCTGTTTTTTTAACTTCAGTTTTTGGTGCTGTTGTAACAGGTGCTTTTGGTTTTATGATTTTGGCTTGTAAAACAGAATCTTTAGGAACTGATTCTATTTTGCTGGCTTCATTTAACCCGCCTAATTTAGCGTACTCAGGAAGTAAACTCTTGTTTAATACTCTGGTTTCTAAGTCAGTTCGTGTAATTTTATGTCTTAAATATTTTTCGATCATTAAACTCGCGATTGGTCCGGCCACTGTTGCTCCAAAACCTCCGTTTTCAATCATAACTGCAATTGCAATTTTTGGATTGTCCTTTGGTGCAAAAGCTACAAAGATAGAGTGATCTTTAAGCTGTGTTCTTTTACCATTGATTTTTGCAAAGTTTTCAGCTGTTCCTGTTTTTCCGCAAATGTCAATTCCTTCTACTCTAAGGGAATAAGCTGTACCTTTGTTGTAAACATCAAATAAACCGCTGATAACCGGCGGGAAATATTTTTGATCAATAGTGGTTACATGTTTTGTTGTAAACTTAGTGTCAATTTTTTCGCCCTCAATTTTTTTAATGATATGAGGCGTATAATAATATCCTTGATTGGCAACAGTTGCCATCATATTGGCGAGCTGAATAGGGGTCATTAAAACCTCACCCTGCCCAATGGCGTTCGATACAATAGTTGAGCTTCTCCAACCTCCGTTAGGATATATTTTTTTATATGTTTTTGATGTTGGAATATTTCCTTTTTTACCAATTGGTAAATCATATCCCATAAATTGACCTAAACCAAAACTTTTTACGTGACTGCTCCAAACATCAACAGCTTGTCCCGGATCTTTATACTTGTTTATAGTCAGCATGTATGCCTGTCCAAAATAGGTATTACAAGAATTATAAATTCCATTATGTAATTGATGAGGTCCAAAACCGTGACATTTCATGAAACGCCCACCTCCATAACTAAATCCGTGATGACACATGAAGGTAGTTTGTTCATTAACAACTCCTTCCTGCAGTGCAACAAGACCAGTTAAAATTTTAAATGGAGAACCTGGAGGATACTCAGCTAGAAGCCCTCTGTCATATAAAGGTTTTGCAATCGAATCGTGGTATAAAAGGGTGTAGTTTTTAGATCTTTGTCTTCCAACTAAAATGCCTGGATCATAAGACGGTGCAGTTACTAATGCGAGAATTTCACCAGATTTTGGTTCAATTGCAACAATTCCGCCTCGTTTATTAATCATTAACTCTTCACCGTATTTTTGAAGTTCGGCATCAATGGTTAAGTTGATGTCTTCTCCGGCAACAGCAATCGTATCGTATTTTCCTTCTTTATATGGGCCGATTTCTCGGTTGTATTTGTCTTTTTGAATGTATTTTACACCTTTTACGCCGCGTAGAATATCTTCGTAGCTTTGCTCAACACCTTGTTTTCCAATTAAATCTCCACTGTTATAGTATGGATTTTTGGCAATTAAATTTTCGTTTACTTGCGTAATAAAACCAAAAATATTGGCACCGTAATCTACTTCATAATCACGAAGTGAACGTTTTTGAAAATAAAAGCCTTCGTATTTTCTGATTTTTTCCTGAAAAGCGGCAAATTCGTTTTTGTTTAGCTGAGATAAGAAAACAGATGGAAGCCTTGGGCTGTAAACTTTGGCCTTTGCAATTCTTTTATCGTAATCTTCACGAGTGATATTTAGCAGTGCACAAAACTCTGCTATATTGATATCCTTTCCAATTTCGCGCGGTATAACCATGATATCATAAGATGCCTGATTGGCAACTAATAATTTACCATTTCTATCGTAAATATAACCGCGTTCAGGATAGTCATAGACTTTTTTAATCGCATTATTTTCTGATTTCAGTTTAAATGAATCGTCAATAATCTGCAGATAAAATATCCGAATCACTAGCAAAGATGCTGCAATAATAATTAAAGAGGGCAGCAGAACTTTTCTCATCGTTTATTGGGCTTAATAATATAAATTATTATAATTGAAGTGATTATCGTAAAAATGGTGCTAAAAAGCGTTCGCAGTAAAATGTCTATTATAAACTTAAACTGAAAAGCTTCCAGCGTAAAAAGTACTATGTGATGTAATAAAACAGATACTAGTATAAAAGAGAACCTTTCAGGGGTTAAAGATTCATTTAGTTTTATAGTTTGATATTCGTAACTTAAACCAAATGCAAATTTAAAGAAGTAAGGCCTGTAATAAGCTAATATAACACAGGCTGTAGCATGAATTCCGCCTGAGTTGCAAAACATATCCATTACCAATCCTAATAGAAAACTCGAAACAATAAGTCCCGCTCGATTACTATTTACCGGATATAAAATAATATACAAAATATACGGGAAAGGACTTATGTAGCCTAAAAAATTCATGTTGTTAAAAATAACAACCTGAATTGCCAGCAGCATAATAAATCGAAAAATATTTACTAACAAAGCGCTACTCATTTTTTTCCTTGCTTTTGTTTTCTAAATTAATAAGTTCTTCTCTGTCTTTACTCTTAATAATGTATACGTGTCCTAGATTTGTCATGTCATTAAATAACTTAACATCGATCACGTAATAGCTTGTATTCTTTTTAATGTAAATTTTTTGAACAGTACCAATATTGATGCCTTCAGGGAAAATTACCGATTGTCCTCCGGTAACAATAGTGTCACCTTTTCGAATAGAAGCCAATCTAGGAACATCTTCTAACTGAACAAATCCAGTGCTTTTTCCGTCCCAGGTTAAAGAACCAAAGTGATTTGATTTTTTGATTTTAGCATTGATATGCGATTTCATGTTCAAAATACTCACTACAGTTGAGTAATTTGCCGAAGTATTATCGATAACACCAATAATTCCTAAGCTGTTTATAACACCCATATCTTGTTTAACACCCTCTTTTTTTCCTGAGTTAAGTGTGATAAAATTTTCGTGAGTATTGTATGAGTTGTGAATCACTTTAGAGACGATAATATCAGCAGGTTTTACACCTTTTATACTATCCGGCAACGGCGCTTTTGTTGTGTCTTCTTTATTGAATAAAAGACTTTTTAGCCTTGCGTTTTCAAGTACAAGTTCGTCGTTCTCTGCTCTTAAATTCAAGTATTCGTTTACACGATTGATTCTTTCATAAACACCTCCGCTTAAAAAATTAGCTGAACTGATTACTCTGCTTCTGTGATAGGAATGTGATTGAATTGTGAGACCCAACGAAATACCTAAAAGCAGCAAAAACAGTAATCGATTACTGTTTCTTATAATGAAATTAAAAATTTGCTGCATTTCTTGTCTGGTTATTTTGTTTCAGGATATGCTTTAAGGTTTCAATTTTATTAAGGTCAAATATTAAAAATCTGACCTTAATAAAAGTATATTGATTGTTATTTTTAGATCTTATTTGATTAAGATACTTTTAAATTTTGCAATGTTTTTAAGTGCCATTCCTGTACCACGTACAACTGCTCTTAATGGATCTTCGGCAATATAAACCGGTAAATCTGTTTTTTGAGAAATACGTTTGTCAAGACCTCTCAACATAGATCCACCACCAGCTAAATAAATACCAGTGTTGTAAATATCTGCTGCTAACTCTGGCGGAGTTTGAGATAATGTTTCCATAACAGCATCTTCAATACGCTGAATAGATTTATCTAATGCTTTTGCAATCTCACGGTAAGAAACATCAACTTGTTTTGGTTTACCCGTAAGTAAGTCTCTACCTTGAACAGACATATCTTCTGGCGGTCCGTCTAAATCTTCGATAGCCGCTCCAATTTGAATTTTGATTTTCTCAGCAGTACTTTCTCCTACAAAAAGGTTGTGTTGTGTACGCATGTAATACACGATATCGTTTGTAAAAACGTCACCTGCAATTTTTACAGATTTGTCGCAAACAATTCCGCCTAAAGCGATTACAGCGATTTCAGTTGTACCACCTCCAATATCAACAATCATGTTACCTTTTGGCTGCATAATGTCGATACCAATACCAATAGCGGCAGCCATTGGTTCGTGAATTAAGTAAACTTCTTTTCCGTTTACACGCTCACAAGATTCTTTTACAGCACGCATCTCAACCTCTGTAATTCCAGACGGAATACAAACTACCATTCTCAATGCAGGAGTAAACATTCTCTTTTTTAATGCAGGAATGCTTTTAATGAACATGTTGATCATTTTTTCCGAAGCATCGAAATCGGCGATTACACCATCTTTCAAAGGCCTTATGGTCTTAATGTTTTCATGCGTTTTACCTTGCATCATGTTGGCTTCTTTACCAACAGCGATGATTTTGCCGGATACTCTATCACGTGCCACGATAGAGGGGCTGTCAATGACAACTTTATCATTATGAATGATTAAAGTGTTTGCGGTTCCAAGGTCTATCGCAATATCCTCGGTCATGAAATCAAAAAATCCCATAAGTTTTTTAGGGGTTTAAAATGTTATAAAATAATTTATCGAACAAAGTTAAACAAATTAATGTTTAAAATGACGTGTTCCTGTAAATACCATTGCAAGATTATTTTCATTGCAATAATTTATGCTTAATTCGTCTTTTATTGAACCTCCCGGCTGAATTACAGCAGTTATTCCTGCTTTTTTAGCTAATTCTACACAGTCAGGAAATGGGAAAAAAGCATCACTTGCCATTGAAGCACCATTTAAATCAAATCCGAAAGCTTTTGCTTTGTCAACAGCTTGAATTAATGCGTCAACTCTTGAAGTCTGACCTGTTCCAGATGAAATCAATGTTCCGTTCTTAGCAAATACAATAGTGTTTGATTTTGTATTCTTGCAGATTTTAGAAGCAAAGATCAAATCTTCGATCTCCTGAGCAGTAGGTTCTGTAATTGTAACGGTTTTTAAATGCTCTTTATTATCTGTAATATTATTTCTGTCCTGAATTAACAAACCATTAAGACAAGTTCTTACTTGACGAGATGGTAATTCAACTTCATTTTGAACTAAAATAATTCTGTTTTTCTTTTCTTGTAAAACCTCAATTGCCTCATTATCATAAGCTGGAGCAATTACAACCTCGCAGAACAATTTGTTGATTTCCTGAGCCGTTTCTAAATCAATTTTTGTGTTAGAAATTAACACTCCGCCAAAAGCAGAAGTAGGATCACAAGCCAAAGCCGCCAAATAAGCCTCGCTGATTGTTTTTCTAGAAGCTAATCCGCAAGCGTTGTTGTGTTTTAAGATTGCAAATGTTGGTCCGTCAGTTTTAAATTCAGCAATTAAATTTACTGCGGCATCAACATCTAATAAGTTGTTGTATGATAATTCTTTTCCATGAACTTTTTTGAACATAGCGTCAAAATCTCCGAAGAAGAATCCTTTTTGGTGAGGGTTTTCACCGTATCTTAAAACTTGGCCGTCAGCAATACTTTCTTTGTAGATTGTTTCGTCTGTGTTAAAGTAGTTAAAGATAGCCCCGTCATAGTGAGATGAAACGTGGAAAGCTTTAGAAGCAAACAATCTTCTGTTTTCTAAAGTTGTGCTTCCGTTTTGTTCTGTAATAATATCTAAAAGCAAGCTGTATTCATTTACAGAAGCTACAATTACAGTGTCTTTAAAGTTTTTAGCACCGGCACGAATTAAAGAAATACCGCCAATATCAATTTTTTCAATAATATCTTGTTCGCTTGCACCAGAAGCAACTGTTTTTTCAAAAGGATACAAATCAACAATTACTAAATCGATTTGAGGAATATCAAATTCTTTCATTTGCTGCACATCACTTTCATTGTCCTGACGATTCAGGATTCCTCCAAAAATTTTTGGGTGCAGTGTTTTTACTCTTCCTCCAAGAATTTCTGGGAAAGAAGTAATATCTTCTACAGGAACTACCGGAATTCCAAGGTTTTTAATGAAATCTTCAGTTCCTCCAGTTGAGTAAAGTGTTACGTTTTGCTCGTGTAATTTTCTAACGATTGGCTCTAATCCATCTTTCGAAAAAACAGATATTAACGCTGATTGTATTTTTTTAGTTGTGCTCATTGTGTAGTTATGATTTTCAGACTGCAAAAGTAGTTTTTTTATATATTATTTTAAAGTAATTGTTGTAACAAAATGGGAAAAAAATCTACTGATGAGTAAGTTAACTTTTATTAGGTTTTTGTTTTTAAATTATTGAATTTTACTTTGTTGAAAAATACTACTATATGCTTCTTTATTTAAGATTATTGAAAGAAAGTCTAAGCTTTGCTGTTAATGCTTTGCGAAATAATAAATTACGAACTTTATTATCTCTGCTGGGGGTTACAATTGGTATTTTTTCGATTATTGCTGTTTTGGCCGCAGTTGATTCTTTAGATAAAAAAATCTCTAAAGATTTAAGCAGTTTAGATAAAAATACGATTTATTTATTGAAATTCAGCTTTGGACCTTCTGAAATTCCACAATGGAAGAGAGAGCAGTTTCCAAATGTAAAATATGACGAATACGTGGCTTTAAAAAACTCACTGAATAATACAGATCAGGTTGGATATCAGCTTTGGGTAAATAAAGAAACATTAAAATATGATTCTAAAACAGTTGCAGATGTTAAAATAAATCCGTCTTCGTTTGAAATGGCCGATATTGACGGTTTAAGTTTTGACAAAGGAAGATTTTATAATGAAGCCGAATCAAATTCCGGGACAGCAGTTATTGTTTTGGGATATGATATTGCCGAAGGACTTTTTGGAAGTATGGATCCAATAGGAAAAAATATTCGTTTGTATGGACAGCGATTTACGGTAATTGGAGTTATTGCCAAACAAGGAGCAGGTTTTTTTGGAGACAGTAACGATACATCAGTTTATCTGCCTGCGAATTTTTTACGCAGAATGTATGGCGACAGCGATGCAATGACGCCCATGATTATTTTAAAACCTGTAAAAGGTGTTGATATGGAAGCATACAAGGCAGAAGTTACGCAAAAACTAAGAACTATTCGTGGTATGAAAGCTGGAGAAATGGATAACTTTTTTATCAATGTGCTTTCTGGATTTACAGATTTTATCGACGGAATTTTAGGCCAAATGAATGTAGTAGGGTGGATTATAAGCGGATTTTCTCTTTTAGTAGGCGGTTTCGGAATTGCGAATATTATGTTTGTTTCGGTTAAGGAAAGAACCAATTTAATTGGAATTCAAAAATCGTTGGGAGCAAAAAACAAGTTTATCTTATTTCAGTTTTTGTTTGAAGCTGTGATTCTCTCCGTTATTGGAGGAATTATTGGATTATTAATGGTTTGGGGAATTGCCATAATCCTAACTAAAGCACTTGATTTTGAATTTGTTTTAAGTTTTGGAAATATAATGCTGGGAACAACTTTAGCAGCGCTTATTGGATTAATCTCGGGAATTCTTCCTGCTATTTCAGCAGCAAATTTAGATCCGGTGGAAGCTATTAGAACAGGGATGTAGGTTTTTTTTAAGCTTCTAAGATGCTGATTTACTAAGGTTCTGAGTTTTTATTTGCATTCAGAGAAGTAAAGTTTTTAAGTCTTTTGTCTCGATAAAAATTCCGTAGGAATGAATTATTTTGTAGCAACGGAATTTATTCCGTTGAAAATGAATTTCCGAATTCAATAAAGTTCCGTAGGAACGACACATGTAAAAAAAATCCCATTTACAATTTGCAAATGGGATTTCATATTTCTAAATAGTTTTAAAAACTATCTAATATCATTATTCTGAATCAAATCGATATATAAGTTGATCTTATCTTTCAATTCTTTTCTAGGCGTGATAAAGTCAAGGAAACCGTGCTCTAATAAGAACTCAGCAGTTTGGAAACCTTCTGGTAAATCTTTTCCTGTAGTGTCACGTACAACACGCGGACCAGCAAAACCAATCAAAGCACCAGGCTCAGAGATGTTGATGTCTCCTAACATAGCGTAAGAAGCCGTTGTTCCTCCTGTTGTTGGGTCTGTACAAAGAGAGATGTATGGTAATTTAGCTTCGGCTAACTGAGCTAATTTTACAGAAGTTTTTGCTAATTGCATAAGCGAATAAGCAGCTTCCATCATACGAGCACCACCAGATTTAGAAATCATTACAAAAGGCAATTTGTTTTTGATCGCGTGATCAATACCTCTTGCGATTTTTTCACCTACAACTGCTCCCATAGATCCACCAATAAAAGCGAAATCCATACAACAGATTACAAGTTCTCTTCCTTTAGATTTTCCTACTCCGGTACGAACAGCGTCTTTTAGGTGAGTTTTTTCCATTACATCTTTTAAACGCTCTGCATATTTTTTTGTATCCACAAAATGCAAAGGATCTTTAGAAGTCATGTTTTTATCTAACTCAACAAACTCGTTGTTGTCGAATAAAATTTCAAAATAGGTTGCGCTTCCAATTCGAACGTGAAAATCATCTTCAGGGCTAACGAATAAATTTCTCGCTAATTCGTCTGCATCAATAATTTTTCCAGTAGGAGATTTGTACCACAATCCTTTCGGAACGTCCATCTTGTCTTCTGTCGCGGTCGTAATCCCTTTTTCTTGTCTTTTAAACCAAGCCATTTCTTTTAGTATTCAGTGTTCAGTAATAAAAATTTCAGTGTTCAGTAATATTCAGTTTTAAGTATTCAAAACTGAACACTTAAAACTGAACACTGAATACTTTTTATAACGTGTTTACGTTATTTAAGTCTGCAAAAGCTTGCTCAAGTCTTGCATTGAAAGTAACTTCACTTTCACGAACCCATCTTCTTGGGTCATAATATTTTTTGTTTGGAGCATCTGCACCTTCTGGGTTACCAATTTGTGATTTTAAGTAGTCAAGGTTTTTAACCATATAATCACGGATTCCTTCAGTGTATGCGAACTGTAAATCAGTATCAATGTTCATTTTGATAACTCCGTAGCTGATTCCTTCTCTAATTTCTTCTAAAGTAGAACCTGAACCTCCGTGGAAAACGAAATCAACTGGATTGTGTCCTGTGTTGAATTTGTTTTGTACGAAATCCTGAGAATTTTTTAAGATTTTTGGAGTTAATTTTACGTTTCCTGGTTTGTAAACACCGTGAACGTTTCCAAAAGCAGCAGCGATAGTAAATTTAGGGCTTACTTTAGAAAGTTCTTCGTAAGCGTAAGCTACTTCTTCCGGCTGTGTGTATAATTTTGAGCTGTCAACATCAGAGTTATCAACACCATCTTCTTCACCACCTGTAATTCCAAGTTCGATTTCTAATGTCATGCCCATTTTGCTCATTCTAGCTAAGTATTCTTTACAGATCTCGATGTTTTCTTCGATTGGCTCCTCAGACAAATCGATCATGTGAGAACTGAATAATGGTTTTCCTGTTTCTGCAAAATGTTTTTCAGAAGCATCTAATAAACCATCAATCCAAGGTAAAAGTTTTTTTGCACAGTGGTCAGTGTGTAAGATTACAGTTGCACCGTAAGCTTCTGCCAAAGTATGAATATGTTTTGCTCCCGCGATTCCTCCTGCGATTGCTGCTTTTTCACCTGCATTTGATAATCCTTTTCCAGCGTTGAATTGTGCTCCACCGTTAGAAAATTGAATGATAACTGGCGCGTTTAGTTTTGCTGCAGTTTCAAGAACTCCGTTAATTGTGCTAGATCCAGTAACGTTTACTGCTGGAAGAGCAAAACCCTTCTCTTTCGCATAATTAAAGATCTCTTGAACTTGATCTCCTGTAGCTACTCCTGGTTTAATGTTGTGTGCCATTGTAATTTTTTTTATAGTTGTTTTTAGTTTTTAGGTTGCAAAAATAAGAATTAATTAGCATTAGAACGGATAATTTATTCCAAAATTTAAAACCGAGTGTCCAAAATTGTATTCTTTAAACCATCTGTCTCCTTTGTCATGCGCCGGATTATAAGTCTTAAAGCCTAAATCTAAGCGAATAACAAAAAAGCTTAAATCGTATCTTAAACCAAATCCTGAACCCAAAGCAATTTCATCTAAATCGTTTAAGTTGTTAAATCTTGCCTTGTTGTCAATCACATTATCGAGCACATTCCAGATATTTCCGGCGTCTGCAAAGAGTGCGCCTTTAACATCGCCAAAGATTTTAAAGCGAAATTCAGCACTAAGTGCAATCTTCATATTGGCTTCGTTAAAGTCATTTAAGGCATTTGTACTTCCGGGACCAAGAGAATAAGGCTGCCATGCTCTATTATCGTTTGAACCTCCAGAGTAATAACTTCGTGAAAACGGAATATAATTAGAGTTTCCAAAAGGAATTGCGATTCCAAAAAAGCTCCTCACGGCTAATACTTTTTCTTTACCAAAATCCCAGTGTTTGATGTAATCAAATTCTCCTTTAATGTACTCGGCATATTCTAAATTGAATATTTCATAATTGCCGTTTGCATTTTTAGTTAAGTTACCAATGCTTGAAACGGCAGATAATAAAGTTCCGGCAGATTCAAGTTTAGTTTTAAACTGATAAAAAGTATTATCTGCTAAATCTGTCTTAGTCGTTTTGGTAAAAGTATAACTGGTAGAAAGAATAAAATCATTTTCGGTCAAACGCACTCTTCTTTCTTCAATACTTTCTACATCTTTATATGATGGGTTGTCAGGAGTTAAAGCTGTTTGATTTGTTAATACCTGATTAGTAAAATTTGTTGTTCCTTCAGGAATTATCAGGTTTCCATTCTCATCAAGATTTGTCGCGGAAGTATTATAAGTTCCCGCAATATTATTTAATTCATTATAAGAAGATTTATAAACATTAAAATAATTATTAGGATTTAGGTTTCGAACATATTGTGCATTTAATAAATCAAATTTTACAGTATTTCGTCTTTTTGGAGACCAATTGTAAGCGATACCTCCAGTGAAATTTTCTTTATCTAAACCAATATTTTGCTGTTTAGAAAAACCTGCAGCAATTGAAGTAGAAGGAATCATTCTTTTCGGAATAATTTTTTCAGTTCCAAACGGCATCAGAATTCTTGGAAAATTCAGTTTTAAATCCAATCCATATTCTGAAACGTTAAAAAAGTTATCATTTGGATTGGCCATATCTTTTGAAGAACCAATATTGGCACGTGCTGATATTTCTAATGTTTCGGCTCTGTTAAATACATTTCGAATAGTTTCTGAAATACTGGCTCCAATACCAAAATCCTGAATATTAGAATGTGTAACATCTAATGTGGCTCCAAAACTATATTTTTTTCTTGGCGTTAAATACACTTTTGCAATCAATGATTGTGCAGTAGAATCACGCTTGTCTACTTCATATTGTATAGACGGATAATTGAATATCTTAAGGTTGTTTAAATATCGTGAAGAAAGTGTAGTTCTCGTGTCAGAAAATGTACTTCCTTTTGTAATAAAAATAGCGTCAGTAATAGCACGAGGTTTGTATTTTAGCTTTTTATAGCTGTATAAATTAAAGTTGTTATACGTTGTACTATCGTTAACCTTGCTTTTTGAATTTGCAGGAGAGTAGTCAGTATAAATATTTACGTCGCTGATTTTGTACAGTTTAAAGGGTTCAGTTCTGCTGGAATCTCTTTCCTGAATATTGTTATTGTTGATGATTAATGTTACATCGGCTTTATTTTTTTTGCCAATTGTATCAATGTCAAAAGTTACATAAGTAGGCTGAAAAAAGTATGCTCCGTGATTTCTGTAATAGGTTGTGATACGGTTTTTTTCTTCCTCAAAATCAGAAGTTTTATATTGCTTTCCTGATTTTAAAAATGAAGGTTCAGTGCTCGTCTTGTATAAAGAATCTAAAGCAGGAGTTAAAATCTTAGTTTTAATGGTGTCAAGAATATATCCTGGTCCGGTAATGATATTGTAGTTAATCTGTGCTTTTTTTCTGCCAACACTATCTATAGTATAATCAGTTGCTACATCAAAGAAACCATTGTTGAAATAATAAAATTTTAAACGCTGCAAAGATTTTTTAGTTCTCGCTGTATCGATAATTACAGGCGGTTCTCCGGTATTTTTTAAAAACTCATGAATTCCTTTATACAAAAAAGACTGACCAAGTCTGTCTACCTGTTTTGCAGATAAAAATTTAGCCTGACGCTCATATAAGCCGGGATTATTTTTAAATTTAGCCTGATAGCTCGAATCAGGATTTAAGTTTGCCAAATTATATAAATTTAAACGAAGCTTGTATCCTAATAATGTTCCGTTAGGTTTTTGATAAAGCTGGTTCGATGCATTTTCGTCGTTTGTAGACTTTCCGTTTACAAGAATATTGTTTTTTACAAGAAGATTTTTTCCATCTGGAACTCTTTTTACAGCATTACAGGCGCAAATAAGTATTGCTATTAGAATAAATGCTGTTATTTTTGTGGAATTATTTTTCAAGTGTTTTTTAATATTTAATTCAAAAGTACATTATTTTATGGTTAGTAAAAACCAAATAAAACTTATATCAGGTTTACATCAAAAAAAGCAGCGTTTTGCGAATCAATTATTTTTTGCCGAAGGAGTAAAAGTAATTCAGGAATTGCTGCAATCCAATTTTGAATTAGAACATTTATACACAACGTTAAATGATTTTGAAGAAGTTCAATCTTCAAAACGAACTCTTATTAATGAACAAGAACTTAAAAAAATAAGTGCTTTAACAACTCCAAATTCCTGTCTGGCGGTTTTTAAAATGCCTGTTGAAAATCAAATTATTAATTCTGGTTTGATTCTGGCTTTAGACGATATTCGCGATCCCGGAAATATGGGCACCATAATGCGTCTTTGTGACTGGTTTGGAATAAGACAAATTGTTTGTTCTAAAGAAACAGTCGATATATATAATCCAAAAGTAGTACAGGCCACCATGGGTTCTATTGCCAGAGTAAACGTAAATTATGTTGATCTTAAAACTTTTATAAGTCAGACAAAACTTCCTGTTTTTGGAACTTTTATGGATGGGGATACTATTTATCAATCAAATTTACCTCAAGACGGAATCATTATTATGGGTAATGAAGCCAATGGTATTTCGGAGGAGATTGAGAAAATGGTGACCAGCCGACTGACAATTCCAAGATTTGGAGAGCTGCAAAAAACCGAAAGTTTAAATGTAGCTACTGCAACAGCAATTATTCTTAGTGAATTTAAACGAAATAGTTAAGATTTTGTTTTAATGAAATGTGAAATTTATTAAAATTGCTCTTGATTTCATCGAATCAATATTGTCTGTCCACGGGCTTGGTCCGTTTATAGGTTTATCGCGAATTAATTCATCGGTAATACCAAACATTCCTCGTATTGAAGGTGAGAAGATAAAATATTCTGTAAAGAAATCAATTCCAAAACCAACTTCGTAAGCAGCAGTCCATTGTTTTGCTCTAAATTTTCCTTCAAAGTTGTCATCTGAAGATTTAGAATTACTTGATAAATTTAAAGTAGTTGACATACCTCCAACTAAATACGGACGAATGTTTCCGGTTCTTAAAGCTGAAAATTTTAATAATAACGGGAAATGAATATAAGTACTGTTTACCTCGCGCAAATAGTCTTTTTCCTGAGTAAAATTAGGATAATATAAATCACGTTTTGTGTAGTATAAACCTGGTTCAAAACGCAGATTTATATATTCCTGAAGTCTTAAATCGGCTACAACACCAACATTAAATCCGGTAGTTTTTTTTACCTGAATATCTTCCTGTACAGGATTTTTGTAATCGAATTTAAAGTCGAAACTGTTAAAACCTAAGTAATAACCAAAATAAAGGCGTTGTTTCTGCCAGTTTTCAAGGTTAATAATAGGGTCTTTGCTAAACATGCTTTTAGCAAATTGAGAATATCCTTTTGTCGTTAAGACCAATAAAATGACGATTACAATTTTTCTCATACTATTTTTTAGATGCTGAATAAATGGTTGCTACACCAAAAGTTTGCGGCATTGCTACAACATCTATAAACCCAGTTTTTCTTAAAATATTGTTTAAGGCTTCGCCGTAAGGAAAAGCAGCTGCAGATTCAGACAAATATCCATAAGCTGAATTGTCTTTTGAAAACAATTTTCCAATAAGGGGCAGTATATTTTTGCTGTAAAATTTATATCCTTGTTTATATGGTGTTTTATCAGGTACAGAGGTTTCCAGAATAACGAAGATTCCATTTGGTTTTAAAACTCTTAGAATTTCGGCAAAACCTTTTTCAAGATTTTCAAAATTACGCACGCCAAAACCTACTGTAATAGCATCAAAGTAATTGTCTTCAAAAGGAATGTTTTCAGAATCTCCTAAAACTAAATCTATTACATGAGAAAGTTTCTTTTCTTCCACTTTCTTTTTTCCTACTTCAAGCATTCCTGCAGAAATATCAAGACCAATAATTTTTTCTGCTCTGGTCTGCGCCATTAAAATGGCCAAGTCGCCAGTTCCTGTAGCAATATCAAGAATTACCTTTGGTTTAGTGTTAGAAACTAATTTCAATACTTTTTTTCTCCATTTAGTATCAATACCAAATGAAATTACGCGATTCAGGTTATCGTAGTTCCCGGAAATGTTATCAAACATTTGAGCAACCTGCTCTTTTTTACCTAAAGAAGAATCTTTATATGGAGTTATTTTTTCAGACATTATTATAATTTACGCAAATATAAACAATCTAGTTTAACTGTAATTGAGTTTTTTAAAATGTCAATTAAATGTTTTAAAACAACACTATAAATCGACTTTTTTAAATTTTTCATGGCATCACCAAAAGTGGGTATTTTTAAAAAATCACCAAAAGTGGGTATTGTGCCGCACTGATTTTATGCACAACTTTGTTGAAGTAAAAATGATTAAAAGTTTTAAATGATTGACAGATTCATTTGACTTAATCAACAGGTTATTTTTTTTGCACTGGTAACCAGTTGTTCAAGTGAGTAGTTTTTAAAAGTGTTGTTCTTGGGGGAATACTATTTTTAAAAGTGCGAAGTACGTTCTTAGGATTAAATTTGTTTTTGGAAATTTTAATTTTCTTGTCTTTAATATCTTAGTGGTATTTGTTATTAAAGACGTTTTTGAGATTTATCTCAATTAACATTAAATGTTATTCAGTTATTCAAATGTTACTTTGACATTTGTGATTTTACAAAAACTATTTTCTTGAGCAAGTCAAGGCTAAAATCAATCGTTTTTTAAAAAACATCCTCCAAAAGAGGATGTTTTTTTATTTATTTTCTAATGTAAGTTTCATAAGTATAATCATAAAGATGTTTTTCATCTTTAAAATTTTCTTCAGATTCTACTAACTGCCATTCGTTTTTGCTGATTTTAGGAAAAAAAGCATCAGCATCAAAAGTGTGGTGCACTTTGGTAATTTCAATTATGTCAGCATAAGGCATACCCAAATTGTAAATTTCACCACCGCCAATAATATAAGAGTCTTCATTTTCCGGGCAGGCAGCGAGAGCTTTTTCCATGCTGTCAACCACAATACAGCCTTCAGGATTATAATCAGTCTGGCGTGTTATAATAACATGTGTTCTGTTTGGTAAGGGTTTTGGGAAGCTTTCAAAAGTTTTTCTTCCCATAATAATATGATGATTAGTCGTAAGCGACTTAAATCTTTTAAAATCGTTTGGCAAATGCCATACTAACTCATTGTTTTTTCCAAGAGCATTGTTTTCGGCAACAGCCGCTATCATTATAATCATGGTATGCTGTAACTAAATTTTATTCTCAGTATCGTCGTTTATCTTTGATTCTAATTGACTAATTCTTTTTTGCTGTAAACCAACAAGTCTGTCAATTTGTTCTCTTTCCCATTTTTTATTCATAAAACGATCTGTTATGTAGACTTTTATGAAGTGTAATATGAAGATAAAAAGCCAGGCGGTAACAATCCAGATACACCAATTTTGATTTGTTCCTTCGCCAAAACCGAAAAACTTATTAGCAACAAATAAAAATAAACTTCCTAAGAGGAAAAGAACAAAATGAAAATATAAGACCTTTTTTTGTCTTAATCGTCTTCGGGCATACTCATATTGTTCGTGCGCTTCTTTTTCCATAAGATAAAAATGAGATTATAAAGTTAAAATTTATTTTTGAAAGACAATATTTTGCGTGTAGAATATTTGCTATAAAACGGCTTATCAATTTGAAATACAAAATTTTAAGTGTTCTAAATTATGAATGCAATTAAAAAAGTATGCTGTTTTTGGTATTATCGCAAATCGGCCGTAAGCGTGACGACTATTTGACGGAATTTACTTAATTTAGGGCATATAAATCTAAAAACTAAATAGTTATGTCTTTGAAAAAACAATTTATCAAAACGAAACCAGTTGTTAAAGTTACATTTTCTATTGATGCTAAAGATGCTGATTCGGCAGCAGTCGTTGGCGATTTTAATAACTGGGATGCATCTGAAGGAGCATTAAGTAAGCTAAAAAACGGAACTTTTAAGGCAACTTATGATTTGGTTAAAGATGCTATTTACGAATTTAAATATCTGATCGACGGAAATTATGTAAACGATCCTGAAGCTGACTTTTACAAATGGAATGATTTTGCCGGAAGTGAAAACGGAGTAGTAGTTGTATAAAAAAATCCGCTTTGAATAATTCAAGCGGATTTTTTATTTTTATTTATATAGCAACACTTCCTTTTATGGCAGGATGCGGATCGTAATCGACAAGTGTGAAATCGTCATAATCAAAATCAAAAATGTTTTTAATCTCAGGATTTAAAATCATTTTTGGTAATGGTTTTGGCTCACGTGTTAGTTGCAGTTCTAGTTGTTCAAAATGATTATTGTAAATATGTGCGTCTCCAAAAGTGTGAATAAATTCACCTGGTTCTAAATCGCACACTTGCGCAATCATCATGGTGAATAATGCATATGAAGCAATATTAAATGGAACTCCCAAAAATATATCGGCGCTTCGCTGATATAACTGGCAGGAAAGTTTTCCTTTTGTTTCACCTTTTTCAGGATCTGGACTTGCTACGTAAAACTGAAAAAAGGCATGGCATGGAGGCAATGCTGCTTTGTTGTTGGCAACATTTTCTTCAAATGATTTTTTTGTATCTGGTAAAACTGATGGATTCCAAGCCGATACAAGCATTCTACGGCTGTTTGGATTTGTTTTTAATTCAGTAATTAATTCAGAAATCTGATCAATTTCTTCGCTGTTCCAATTGCGCCATTGGTGTCCGTAAACAGGACCTAAATCACCATTAGAGTCAGCCCATTCATCCCAGATTTTTACGCCGTTTTCTTTAAGATATTTAATATTGGTGTCTCCCTTTAAAAACCAAAGCAATTCGTAAATGATTGATTTTAAATGGAGTTTTTTAGTTGTAACCATTGGGAAACCTTCACTTAAATCAAAACGCATCTGGTAGCCAAAAACACTTTTTGTTCCAGTTCCTGTTCGGTCACCTTTTTGATTACCGTTTTCTAAAACGTGTTTTACTAAATCTAAGTATTGTTTCATTTTGTAAATCTAATATTAATCTGAAATCTAAAATCTTCAATTAAGATTTTATCTTCTAGAAATTTCGTCTCTTATTTTTGCAGCTTTTTCATAATCTTCCTGAGAAACAGCCTGATCTAAAAGTTCATTTAGTTCCTGAAGACTGTGCTTAGCATAGACTTCACCGGATTGATTACTTTCTTCTTCGTGTCCAAAAGTTTCCGGATTTGAAAGTACATCATCAATTTCCTGAGAACCCTGATCAGAATCTGCTGTATTTGATTTTAAGTAAATTCCGGCTTTATCAAGAATGTTTTTGTATGTAAAAATAGGTGCGTTGAAACGTAATGCTAATGCTATGGCATCAGACGTTCTTGCGTCGATAATTTCTTCTATTTTATCTCTTTCGCAGATTAAGCTTGAGTAAAAAACACCGTCAACCAATTTGTGAATAATAACTTGTTTTACCACGATATCAAATCTTTCGGCGAAATTTTTAAATAAATCGTGTGTTAACGGGCGAGGTGGTTTTATTTCTTTTTCTAAAGCAATAGCAATTGACTGGGCTTCAAAAGCACCAATAACGATTGGTAATTTTCTTTCGCCGTCAACTTCATTCAAAATTAAGGCATAAGCGCCATTTTGAGTTTGACTGTATGAAATTCCTTTTATGGATAGTTTTACTAGACTCATATATAATTGTAAAAAAGGCACTTAGTGCCTCATTTTGATACTTTTTTTGATTGGAAAATAAAAGTGCAATTTTAATCAAAAAATATGGAACAAAAAAGCTGCCTATAAACAAAGATACAACATCTTGTTTTTAGGCAGCTATATTTTTTAAGAGAATTCTTGAATTAAGAATGCTGAGCTTTAAAAGCTTTTAATTTCTCTGTTAATTCTGGAACAATTGTAAATGCATCTCCTACAATACCATAATCAGCAACTTTAAAGAAAGGCGCTTCAGGATCGTTATTGATAACCACTTTTACTTTTGATGAGTTAATACCCGCAATATGCTGGATAGCTCCAGAAATACCTACAGCAATGTATAAGTTCGTTGCTACTGGTTTTCCTGTTTGTCCAACGTGCTCACTGTGAGGTCTCCATCCTAAATCTGAAACCGGTTTTGAACATGCCGTTGCAGCGCCTAAAACTGAAGCTAAATTTTCGATTAATCCCCAGTTTTCTGGACCTTTTAATCCTCGTCCGCCAGAAACCACGATATCGGCATCAGCGATAGAAACTTTTCCTGTAACTTTTTCTACAGAGTCTACTTTTACTCCAAAGTCATTGTCTCCAATTGATGGATTAAAATCTTCAGCAGCAGCAGCGCCATTGCTTTCAAAAATTCCGTAAGAGTTTTTAGCAAGTGCCAATACTTTTACATCTGTATTTATTTCTGTAATGTTGAAAGCTTTGTTAGAAAAAGCATTTCTTTTTACCTGAAATGGAGAAGTGCTAACTGGCAATCCAACTACATTTGAAGCGAAACCAGCTTCTAACGCCACTGCTACAAGCGGAGAAAGATAAATACTGTCTGTTGTAGAAGAAAGTAGAATTACTTTTGCACCTTCTTTTTGAGCAGCTTGTTTAATAACATCAGCGTAAGCTTTTGCGTTAAAACCAGCTAGTTTATCGTTGGTTACTTTTAATACTTTGTCAACACCGTATTTTGCTAACTCGCTTACATCACTGATGTTTACTGTTACAGCTGTTACGGTTGTTCCTAATGATTCAGCTACTTTTTTAGCGTAAGAAGCTAATTCGAAAGCAACTTTTTTAAATTTTCCTTCTGCAGATTCTGCGTATATTAATAATGACATAATAATTTTAGATTTTAGATTTTAGATTTCAGATTTTTTGAAGACTGAATACTAAAAACTGATTACTGAATACTAGATTACTTTCGCTTCGTTGTGTAATAAGTTGATTAACTCGTCTAAGTTGTCTGGAGAGATTAATTTTACAGCTGATTTTGGAGCTGGTTTTTCAAATTTAACCGCTTTTGTATTAACAGGAGCATCAACTGGCTCAAGAATAGTAAGAGCTTTAGTTCTCGCTGTCATGATTCCTCTCATGTTTGGGATGCGTAAATCTTTTTCTTCAACAAGACCTTTTTGACCTCCAATAATTAATGGAAGCGTAGTACTTACAGTTTCTTTTCCTCCGTCGATTTCACGAACTGCTTTTACGTTATTTCCGTCAACAGTTAAAGCTGTACAAGAGTTTAAAAAATTAGAACCTAAAATTCCGGCAATCATTCCAGGAACCATTCCGCCGTTATAATCTAAAGATTCTTTTCCTGCAATTACCAAGTCGTAACCACCATTTTTAATTACTTCTGCTAATTGTTTAGCAACAAAAAAACCATCAGTTGGGTTTGCGTTTACACGAATTGCTTCGTTTGCACCAATTGCCAAAGCTTTACGCAATGTTGGTTCAGTATCAGGACCTCCAACGTTTACAACTGTTACATTTGCTCCTTGTTGTTCTTGGAACCAGATAGCACGTGTAAGACCAAATTCGTCGTTAGGGTTAATTACATATTGTACGCCATTAGTGTCAAATTCTGAGTCACCATTGGTGAAGTTAATTTTTGAAGTAGTATCAGGCACATGGCTGATGCAAACTAGTATTTTCATAAGTATATATTTTGAATTTATAATATGCTTTTACAAATTTAGAATTTAATTTGGAATAATTATACTATGCATGCATAATATTTTTTAAAACTATTACGATTTCGCTGATTATGCAGTTTTGAGTGATTTTTATCGGAATCTAAAACTAAAAAAAACAGTCATTTTATCTGATTGTTAGGAAATTTGCAATGATTGACTATCTCGCGGTAAATTAATTTTTGTCTGATAAATACTAATTTTTGATTTTTTTCGTTTTGATGAATGAATTTTGGAGAAACAAGAATTCAACAAATAGATAAAAGTTTGTCTAAAAAATATTTTAGCAGATTAAGTGTGAATTATACGCTATTATATCGATTTCGTAAATATCACAATTAAGTTAAAAAAGTTAAATGCTCAATACTGAAAGAAGTTCATGCGATTTTAAATTCAATTTATGCATTTAAGTTATTTAAAATATTTATTTTTGCTCTTCAGAAAATTCAACATACAATAAAAAATATGAGAACAATACAATTTAGAGAGGCCATTTGCGAAGCGATGAGCGAAGAAATGCGTCGCGATGAATCCATATATTTAATGGGAGAAGAGGTTGCAGAATACAACGGAGCTTACAAAGCTTCAAAAGGAATGCTTGCTGAGTTTGGTGAAAAAAGAGTAATCGATACTCCAATTGCTGAGCTTGGTTTTTCAGGAATTGCAGTAGGTTCTGCAATGAACGGAAACCGCCCAATTGTAGAATATATGACATTCAACTTCTGTTTAGTTGGTATTGATCAAATTATAAATAACGCTGCTAAAATGCGTCAAATGACAGGGGGACAATTTAATGTGCCTATCGTTTTCCGCGGACCAACAGCTTCTGCTGGTCAATTAGGAGCTACTCACTCACAAGCTTTAGAAAACTGGTTTGCTAACACACCGGGACTTAAAGTTATTGTTCCTTCAACTCCTTACGATGCAAAAGGGCTTTTAAAATCAGCTATTCGTGATAATGATCCAGTTATTTTCATGGAATCTGAGCAAATGTACGGAGACAAAGGTGAAGTGCCAGACGGAGAATACACAATTCCAATTGGTGTTGCTGATGTTAAACGTGAAGGAACAGATGTAACTATCGTTTCTTTTGGAAAAATCATTAAAGAAGCTTTTATCGCTGCTGATGAATTAGCTAAAGAAGGAATTTCTTGTGAAATTATCGACTTAAGAACAGTTCGTCCTATGGATAAAGATGCAATTCTTAAATCTGTTAAAAAAACAAATCGTTTAGTAATTCTTGAAGAAGCTTGGCCGGTTGCCAGCCTTTCTTCTGAGATTTCTTATATCGTTCAGGAGCAGGCTTTCGATTTCCTTGATGCGCCAATTCAACGTATTACAACTGCAGATACTCCTGCACCATACTCTCCGGTATTGCTTAAAGACTGGTTGCCAAATGCTGGTGATGTAGTAAAAGCAGTAAAGAAAGTATTATACAAGTAATACATATAAAAAATACTCATAAAACTTCATCAGACAACATGGATTGGTGAAGTTTTTTTTTACATGATAATGAACAAATTAACGCTGCTTCTCTTATTTATCGTATTTGCTTTTGCAAATGTTGTTACTGCACAAACTAAGGTGAGTGGAGTTGTTTTGGACAAATCAAATCAGCCAATACCTTTTGCAAATGTTGTTTTTAAAGGTTCTAATACCGGAATCGTTTCAAATGAAGACGGACGTTTTTATTTAGAATCACCAAATACGTATACCGCTTTATTAGTTTCATCTGCAGGATTTTCAGATAAAGAAGTTCCTTTGGATAAAGCTGTAAATTATAACTTCAAAATTGTTTTAAGTGAACCTGAAGCACTTAGTGAAGTGGTAATTTTTACCGGAAAGACATCTAAAAAGAACAATCCGGCAATTGATATTTTGAGAAAAATATGGGAAAGAAAACGTAAAAACGGACTTTACCAGTTTAATCAATATCAGATGCAGAAATACGAAAAAGTAGAATTTGACATGAATACTATTGATAGTGCTTTCATGAAAAACAAGCTTTTTAAAGGTATGGAATTTGTATTTAATCATGTTGATACTTCAGATGTTACCGGAAAAACCTATCTGCCAATTTTCATCAACGAATCGGTTTATGATGTTTACGGCGATAACAAATTAAAGAAGGTAAAAGAAAATCTTGTCGGAAATAAAATGTCTGGTTTTAACGGAAATCAGCAGATTTTAGCTTTCGTAAAAGATCTTTATTCAGATTACAATATCTATGATAATCACCTTAAATTTTTTGATAAAAGTTTTACAAGCCCGCTTTCAAGAACCGGAATCGATGTATATAATTATGTTTTAAAAGACAGTGCTTATATTGATAAAAAATGGTGTTTTAATATTGTTTTCTATCCAAGACGTAAAAATGAATTAACCTTTAAAGGAGATTTTTGGGTTAATGACACCACTTTTGCCATCAAAAAAATTAATATGGGTGTTACTAAAAGTGCCAATATTAACTGGGTGAAAGATATTTACATAGAGCAGGAGTTTGAAGTAGAAAACGATTCTGTTTTCCTTTTAACACGTGATTACATGATGTCTGATTTTGCTTTAAACAAAAAAGAAAAATCAAAAGGTGTTTATGGAAAACGAACGACTTTATTCAGAGGTCATAAATTCAACATTCAAAAACCCGAAAAATTCTATAAAGAAGAAGTCAATTTTATAGACAATGCAGTCTACGATCGACCGCCGGAATTTTGGGAAGAAAATCGTTTTGAGAAATTAAATAAAGATGAAGCGGGTATTTATAAAATGCTCGATACACTGCAGACCGTCAAGCGATTTAAGCAGCTCTATAATCTCGTCTCGATTTTAGGAAGTGGTTATATTGAATTTAAAAACTTTGATTATGGCCCCATTTTCTCTACGTTTGGATATAATGAAGTTGAGGGATTAAGATTAAGAGTTGGAGGAAGAACTTATTTTGGACCAAATGATCCGTGGCGTATTCAAGCTTACACAGCTTATGGATTTGACGACAGCAAATTCAAATATGGTGTTTCCGGAAAATGGATGGTCGATAAGAAAAAACGAGTTATTATTTCCGGAGGAAACAGGCGCGATATCGAGCAGATTGGAGCGAGTTTAACTACGACAAATGATATTTTAGGCCGAAGTTTTGCGTCTTCTGCCTTGTTTACAACCGGAAGCAACGGAAAACTGACTAACATTAACTTGAGCAACATTTCGATAGAAATGGAACCGAAAAAGAATTTTGTTGTTCAGGCTGGATTTTCATATCGAACATTAGAGTCAGCGTCGCCAACTTTTAGTTTAGATTATTACACAACGCTTCCAAGTACAGCAAACCCAACGGGAGTTGTAAAAAGTGATGTAAAACAATCTGAAGCCAATATTCAGTTTGAATATATGCCAAACCGTAAAACTATTGGTTACGGAGTTGAAAGAGATTTAGTAGACAGTCCGTTCAGCCATTTCTTTGTAAACTTTAGTTATGGACTTAAAGGAGTTTTAGACAGTGATTTTGCTTACGAAAAAATACAGGTTTTCTATAAACAGCCTATTATTATTGGACCTTTAGGAAGATCTAATATCATTTTGGAGACAGGAAAAACATTCGGTACAATTCCGTTAGGATTGATGAGTGTAATTCCGGGTAACCAGACCTATTTTACAATCGAAAATACATTCAGTAACTTGAATTTCTACGAATTCGTTACAGATCAATATACAACCTTGCAGTGGAATCATGACTTTGGAGGAAGATTATTTGCCAGAGTTCCTTTTATGAGAAAGCTCAATTGGCGTGAATTTGTTGGTGTAAGAGCCGTTCATGGAACAATTTCTGATGCCAACCGCGCTATCAATGCTTCGGGATTACCATATAATGCACCAGAAAAAGTATATTATGAATATCATGCCGGAATTGGAAATATCTTTAAAGTATTCCGAATTGATTTTTCTTGGAGAGGAAACTATCTTGATATGCCTGACGCCCATAAATTTGCAGTAAAAGGATCATTCGGATTTTATTTTTAAGCTGCAAAGATTCAAAGTTACAAAGTCGCAAAGGTTTTTCTTTTGCGGCTTTTTTTATTTTAATTTTTGTCATTTCGACTGAAAGGAGACATCGCACTAGTAAACACAAAGATTGTCAATTATAGTTGCGGAATTTCTAGTGAGATTTCTCCTTTCAGTCGAAATGACAGACTGGGAGTAATTTGCAAAATTTATTTACTTTTGAAATAGATTAAAAAATAATCATCATGCAGGAAGCCATTGATTTTTTAACCAATAAAAATCCAATATTTCGTGAAATAATCGAAAAATATGGACTTCCGCCAATTCCAAAACGTCCACAGGGATTTGAAACCTTGGTATTATTAATCCTTGAACAGCAGGTTTCTATAGATTCGGCGAAATCCACATTCTTAAAAATTAAAGCGTATAAAACGTGCAATCCCGAAAACATGGCCGTTTTATCTGATGAAGAATTTAGAAATCTGGGTGTAAGCCGCCAAAAAACAAAATACATTAAAATTTTGGCAGAAGCCGTTCTTAGCAAAGAATTAGATATTGAAAGTTTAGCTTCAAAACCTGCAAAACAAGTCCGAGAAGAATTAATTAAACTAAAAGGAATTGGAAACTGGACTATAGATATTTATTTAATGTTTTGTCTTCAAGAGCCCGATTTGATGCCGCTTGGCGACATTGCAGTTGTAAATACCATAAAAGAATTATTTGATATTCACGATAAGCTGGAGATGGAAATTCATGCACAACAATGGAGTCCGTACCGATCTTATGCCACATATTTGCTCTGGCATCATTACCTAACAAAGAGAAACAGGAAAATTACATATTAACTATCTGTTATATAAAAAGAAAAGTATTGTAATTAATATGTAAATACATAGATTAAAGTACTTTTTTTATTGTAAAAAGGGATTCTTTAGTTTACTTTTGCAATCGAAATTTTTAGAAATAATAAAAAACGAAAATGACCGCAGACAAACTAACGACTTTCGATGTATTAATCGAAATACCAAGAGGAAGCAGAAATAAATATGAGTACGATTTTGAAATCAAAAGAATGCGTTTCGACAGAATGTTATTCTCTTCAATGATGTACCCTGCAGATTATGGATTTATTCCAGAAACTTTAGCTCTTGACGGTGACCCTCTTGATGTATTGGTTTTAGTAAACGAACCAACTTTCCCTGGATGTGTTATGGAAGTAAAACCAATTGGTGTTTTCCACATGGCAGATGACAAAGGACCAGATGAAAAAATTATTTGTGTACCAGTTTCAGATCCAATTTGGAATTCATTAAACGATCTTTCTGATATTAATCCTCACTTAGTAAAAGAAATCGAGCATTTCTTCCAGGTTTACAAAGACCTTGAAAACAAAAAAGTAGATGTAGAAGGATGGGGAGACGTTAACGAAGCTTACGCTATTATCGCTGAGTGTACAAAACGTTTTGATGATATTGAAAATAAACCGGCTGGATTATTTAGTATTAAATAATTTTAACCTTATTCTATTATAAAAAAAGCAATACTGCCGTCAGGAGTATTGCTTTTTTGTTTAAATTCGTTTCAGTTAGATTGTTGACTATTAACCAAAACCATTACTATATTATGAATGCATTTATGATTTACCTGCCAATTGTTATGGCAGTTTTAGGATTACTTTTCATGGGAATAAAAAGGACTTGGGTTTTAAAACAAGACGCTGGAGACGGTAAAATGAAAGAGATTTCAGATTACATCTACGAAGGAGCCTTAGCCTTCCTAAAAGCCGAATACAAACTATTAACCATCTTTGTAATTATTGCCAGTTTAGCTTTGGCAGGAATTACTTTTATTCCGGGAGTAAAAACCCATTTATTAATCGTAGTAGCATTTATTTTTGGTGCGTTATTTTCAGCTTATGCTGGAAATATCGGAATGAAAATAGCAACTAAAACAAACGTAAGAACAACTCAGGCTGCACGTACAAGCTTGCCGCAGGCTTTAAAAGTTTCTTTTGGCGGCGGAACCGTAATGGGACTTGGAGTTGCAGGTTTGGCTGTTTTAGGATTAACTGCTTTCTTTATCATTTTCTTTAATTTATTTTCTGGCGGAGTCTGGAAAGATACTGATACAATGACAGTTGTTTTAGAAACTCTTGCAGGATTTTCTCTTGGTGCAGAATCAATCGCTTTGTTTGCACGTGTTGGAGGTGGAATCTACACAAAAGCGGCCGATGTTGGTGCCGATTTAGTAGGTAAAGTAGAAGCAGGAATCCCGGAAGATGATCCAAGAAATCCGGCAACAATTGCAGATAACGTTGGAGATAACGTAGGAGACGTTGCAGGTATGGGAGCTGATTTATTCGGGTCTTATGTAGCAACAGTTTTAGCTGCAATGGTTCTGGGGAACTATGTAATAAAAGATATGGGCGGAAGTATCAATGATGCTTTCGGCGGAATCGGTCCAATTTTACTTCCGATGGCAATTGCCGGTTTCGGAATTCTATTTTCTATTATTGGAACTTTATTAGTAAAAATTACAGATGATAATGCCAGAGAAGCACAAGTACAAAAAGCATTAAATATAGGAAACTGGGTTTCTATTATATTAACTGCCGTGGCTTGTTTCTTTTTAGTACAGCATATGCTTCCTGAAGTTATGAATATGGAATTCTTTGGTGAAGGATCGCAGCAAATTTCATCTATGAGAGTTTTCTATGCTACATTAGTCGGATTAATTGTGGGCGGTGCAATTTCATCAGTAACAGAATATTATACAGGATTAGGAACAAAACCAGTATTGGCCATCGTTCAAAAATCATCTACTGGAGCAGGAACAAACGTAATTGCTGGATTGGCAACAGGAATGATTTCTACTTTCCCAACCGTATTATTGTTTGCTGTGGCAATCTGGATTTCGTATGCTTTAGCAGGATTTTACGGAGTAGCCTTAGCGGCTTCTGCAATGATGGCTACAACAGCAATGCAGCTAGCAATTGACGCTTTCGGGCCAATATCTGACAACGCGGGAGGAATTGCCGAAATGAGCGAACTGCCAAAAGAAGTCCGCACAAGAACAGATATTTTAGATTCAGTAGGAAATACAACTGCCGCAACCGGAAAAGGGTTTGCAATTGCATCTGCAGCTTTAACGTCTTTGGCCTTATTTGCAGCTTATGTAACTTTTACAGGGATTGACGGAATTAACATCTTTAAAGCGCCTGTTTTAGCGATGTTATTTGTCGGCGGGATGATTCCGGTTGTTTTTTCAGCTTTGGCTATGAATTCAGTTGGAAAAGCAGCAATGGATATGGTTTACGAAGTTCGCCGTCAATTTAAAGAAATTGCCGGAATTATGGAAGGAACCGGAAAACCTGAATATGGAAAATGTGTTGAAATTTCTACTAAAGCCGCTTTACGCGAAATGATGCTTCCTGGAATTTTAACTATTGGTTTTCCAATTGCGATTGTATTGTTAGGAAAATTAGTTTATTCAGATAATAACCAGCTGATTGCTGAAATGCTTGGCGGTTATATGGCTGGAGTTACAGTATCTGGAGTTCTTTGGGCAGTTTTCCAAAACAATGCAGGAGGTGCCTGGGACAATGCTAAAAAATCTTTTGAAGCCGGAGTAATGATTAACGGCGAAATGACGTACAAAGGTTCTGATGCGCATAAAGCGGCTGTAACCGGAGATACAGTTGGAGATCCGTTTAAAGATACTTCTGGACCTTCAATGAACATTTTAATTAAATTGACTTGTTTAATTGGATTAGTAATTGCTCCAATTTTAGGTGAAGGACATGGTGCTCCGTCAGATATTGCAGGAAAAGCTTCTTGCTGTGCGAAAACAGAAATGCATGCAGGAATATCTAAATGCGGCGATATGTCTGGAATGACAAAAGAAGAATGTATTAAAATGTGTAAAGAAAAAGGCTGTTCTGCAGAAGAAACGGCAAAATGTTTAGCTCATTTTGATACGACTGGAAAATATTCTCATACTCAAAGTGAATCTGTACGCGTTGAAGTAAAAAATATAAACGGAAAAACAACCGGAACGGTTACCAAAACAGAAAATGGTAAAACCACAACAGAAGTTTTTGAAGGAACCGAAGAAGAAGTTTTAGCAAAAGTGGAAGCGGCAAAATAATAACTTTGTCAAAGTTTTAAATTTTGACAAAGTATTTTAAAAAAAGAAAATGCCTCTAAAATTTTAGAGGCATTTTTATTTAGTATCAAATCGTGCCAGCCATTCAAGTACATTTTCATTATTAGCTCCCCAAAATCCCCATCCGTAAGTTGTTCGTAGTGGTTTAAGTAATTTTGCAGCAACTTGATACGATTTTGGAACTATGGTTAACTCATTTTCCTCACACAATTCTGCCTGCGGTCCTGCAGCAATTACAGCGCCTCCATCGTAGAGATAAATTTTAGCATTTGTACCTTGTAATTCGTGTT
Source organism: Flavobacterium ginsengiterrae (assembly GCF_039539785.1). NCBI lineage: Bacteria > Pseudomonadati > Bacteroidota > Flavobacteriia > Flavobacteriales > Flavobacteriaceae > Flavobacterium > Flavobacterium ginsengiterrae. Next base: position 1,133,799 of record NZ_BAABDU010000003.1, read on the forward strand.
TAATTTTTTCTGTTCCCCCCAGTTCTTTAATATAATGATCATTAATTTTATTGAGCCAGTTAACAGACAACAATCCTTTTAATACTTTTCCTGATTGACTTAAGGGATCACATAGTTCAGCTCCTGGAAATATCCGGCTGAACTCAACGGCAAAACGGCTTGTTTCTCCTTTAATAATTTCATCTTTTGCAGGGATTAAGCCAATACCCGCAGTGCCGTGTTCGGCCTGCATCATTTCTGCCCATCGAATATATAATGTTGTAGGATCTTGTGAAGGATTATTTAAAAACCAGTCCAGAGGAACGTGTAAATAGAGATAACTAGTACTGAATGTTTGGCGTGAGTTTCCTAAACCAGTAATCATATAGCTGCTGGCTTCCGTTTTTACACGTCCTCCATGAAAAATCATTTGCCAGACCCAATCATCTTGAGGATATTTAGACAGCCAATCGGATAAATTATAATCTTTGGGTATTTTTCTCCAATTAAAGTTTCTGGGATGTGTCATCCACTTAAGTTCTTTACCACATAAATCTCAATAATCTTGAGCGACTAAAACTGCTCTTGCTCGTTTCTCTTTTTCGTAACCATTGGCGAAAAAGAACCCAAAATAATAACCAAGAGCAACTTTGTTATGAGCATCTTTGTCTTTAGGGAGCCATTTATTCATCTTGTCAGACTGCAATAATTTAAATATTGACTCATTCATGTTTATAATATTTAATTTTACAAAAGTAAGAAAAAAGCTTCTTTTGCAAAAAAAGCCTCTAAAATTATTTAGAGGCTTTTTTTATTAGTGTAAATCTGTGACTTGAGCCCGATAGGGCGGAACAGACGAAGTAAGTTTGGTTTTTAAAATAATCCGTTCAATTCAGCATCAATACGGTTTATAATATCTCCTAAATCTTCCGGATTATCCACAAAATTAATGTTATCGACGTCGATAATCAATAACTTTCCTTTAGTATAAGTCTGAATCCAGGCTTCGTATCTTTCGTTCAAACGGCTTAAATAATCGATAGAAATAGAGTTTTCATATTCACGTCCGCGTTTATGAATCTGCCCCACTAAATTAGGGATTGAACTTCTTAAATAAATCAATAAATCCGGAGCTTTTACAAGAGATTCCATTAATTCAAACAAAGACGTGTAATTTGCAAAATCACGGCTTGTCATTAACCCCATAGCATACAAATTGGGAGCAAAAATATGCGCATCTTCATAAATCGTTCTGTCCTGAATGATTTTTTTACCGCTTTCGCGAATTTGCTGCACCTGACGAAAACGACTGTTTAAGAAATAGATCTGCAAATTAAATGACCAGCGTTCCATTTGGTGATAAAAATCGTCTAAATACGGATTATCGACTACATCTTCATAATGAGGCTCCCATTTAAAATGTTTGGCCAATAATTTGGTTAATGTAGTTTTTCCTGCGCCTATATTTCCTGCTATCGCTATGTGCATTACGGTGTTACGATTTTATAATTTACAATTTCTTTAGCTGTAAAAATAGATAAAATTTGGTCTTTGTAATAGTATTTGTTGAACGTTTTTTCTAAAATTTCGATTTCAAATGCGGGGTTTGTTTTTTCTTTGCTAATGTCTCTAAAATACAGTGAGTTACCAACGTTGAAAATATATTTTTTAGGAGAGATTATTTCCATTTTATCAAAATCAGAAACGCTGCCTAAACTCGAAATTTTTCCAAAAATATCGCAAGAAAACCAATTGTTTTTTTTGTCAATCCAATAGAAAGTATTAAAGTCCGTTTGGTAATACTTTATGCCTTCTGTTAGCGGAATAGAAACCGTTTTGTATTCATTTTTTAAGTAATCAAAAAGACCTATCTGTTGGTTTAAAGCATTAAAAATCCAAAGCTGGTTTTGAGTAGACATTCCAATTGCATTAACCACAATGGGAACTGGATTTTGAGAAAAATTAATCTCAGTCATTTTATTCAGCTGATTGTCGAGAAGCACAACGCTGTTGAAATCTTCATAGAAAAGTACAATCTTAAGCGGATTTTGAATATCGACTTTCGAGATATTTCCCAAAGAAACATTTTTGTATTCAAAGATTTCGTTTCCTTTAATCTTTCTAAAAACATTGTTTTTAATATCATAACCATATCCAAAAGAATCAAAACCAATAAAATCGTCGATATCAACATTAAATTTAGAAACTAAAACAGCATTTATTTTTTGGCTCTGCCCAAAAAAAGTCGAGAAAGAACATGCGGTAAACAGCAGTAATAAAATGTGACGCAGTGTTTTACTCATAATATATAATTCAAACAGCCAAAATACAAAAACTACCTTAAAGAATATTTAAAATGGACCGTTAAAGCCTGTTTTTTAGTTTAAACCTTTCCAAATTCCAACAGTCTTACAAAAATCCGGTTTTGTCGATAGCATTTTGGGATTAATATATTTAACTTTCAGTATTTTAAAATTAATAATAAATTTGATTGTAAGTTGTAAATGAACTTTACAATCAGCTAAAAACATATCAAATGAAAAAACTATCATATTTACTTTTAGTACTTGCTTTTACGCAGGTTCAGGCACAAAAAGATTTTCAGGGAATGGCTGTTTATGAATCTAAAACTCAGGCTCCAAAATTTGAAGGAATGCGAGCAGGAAATCGTGATATAACTCCGGAGATGCAGAAAAACATGGAAGAACGAATGAAACAAATGCTTGAGAAGACTTTCATACTAAATTTTGACAAAACGGCTTCTATATATAAAGAAGAAGAAAAACTGGAAACTCCCGGACAAGGCACCGGCGGTATGAGAGTCATGATGAACTCTTTTATGGGCGGCGGCGGAACATTTTATAAAGATGTAAAAGCTAAAACTTATACAGTTGACAAGGAATTTATGGGAAAAGAATTTCTGGTGGTAGATTCTCTGCCAAAATTAAACTGGAAAATGGAACAGGAAACCAAACAAATTGGAGGTTATAACTGCTTTAAAGCAACAGCGGTAAAACAAGCCAGTAAAACTGATTTTAGAAACTTCAGACCTAAAAATAACGACGCTAAAAAAGCTGACGAAGCCAAGAAAACTTCGGGAGAAACCAAAACAAATTTTGAAGACAATTTCGAAATTCCAAAAGAAATAGTGGTTACAGCATGGTATACGCCTGAAATTCCGGTAAATCAAGGGCCAGAAAATTACTGGGGACTTCCGGGGTTAATTCTGGAAGTTAATGATGGAAAAACCACTATTTTATGCTCTAAAATTGTTTTGAATGCAAAAGAGAAAGCAGAAATAAAACCTTCTAAAAAAGGAAAAACCGTTTCTCAAAAAGAGTATGACGAAACCGTGATTAAAAAAATGGAAGAATTTAGAGAAATGAACCGCGGCCGAATGGGCGGACCACCTCCAATGGGAAGGTAAAATTCCCTATTTCTTTATTATCTACATTCTAAGTTTTTCTTAATGAATAAATTATATTTTTTCTTCGCCTTTTTAATTACTTCTATTTCATTTTCTCAAAGTGTTCGTTTTGATGGGTTTATTCAGGATGAGCAGAAAAATCCGTTGGAAATGGCCAATATTATGGCTGTAAACAATACAACAAAAGCAATGGATTCGTACGGAATTACGAATGATAAAGGAAAATTTCAGCTTACTTTAAAACCCAATACTTCTTACACCGTTAAAGTAAGTTATCTGGGCATGAAATCGAAAGAAATTGCCCTTGTAACTAAAACAGAAAACATAGCGCAGAATATTGTTATGGACGGCGCGGGAATTGAACTTGAAGGTGTTGAAATCGTTCGTGAAATGCCGGTTTCTATAAAAGGCGATACGATTGTTTACAACGCCGATTCTTTTAAATCCGGAACCGAAAAAAAACTGGAAGATGTCCTTAAAAAACTGCCGGGTGTTGAGGTAAATGCTGATGGTGAAATTGAGGTTGAAGGAAAAAAAGTAAGCAAGTTAATGGTAGAAGGAAAGGACTTTTTTGACGGCGATACGAAACTCGGTGTTAAAAATATTCCTGCAGATGCTATTGATAAAGTTCAGGTTTTACGAAACTTTAATGAAGTAAGCGCATTAAAAGGTCTTGAAAACGATCAGGAAAATGTCGCGATGAATATTAAGCTGAAAGATGGCAAAAAGAACTTTTGGTTTGGCGATGTAACTGCCGGAATTGGCGTTGCAGAACTTGACAGCCGTTATATTATAAACCCGAAATTGTTTTATTACAGCCCAAAATACAGCATTAATTTAATTACCAATTTTAATAATATTGGCGAACTGCCACTTACGGCTCAGGATTATTTTAAGTTTACCGGAGGGTTTAAAAATATGATGAAAAAAGGAGGAAGCGCATTTAATGTTTCATCGAATGATTTGGGAATTTCGGTGTTGCGAAACAATCGGGCTAAAGAAATTGAGACTCAATTTGGAGCCACAAACTTTTCGTATTCGCCTACAAAAGCATGGACTTTGAGCGGTTTTGGAATTCTTTCTTCTTCAAAAACAGATTTAGAAACCAAATCCCAGACTACGATTCTGGATTCTGGAGATGAGCAGAAGAGAGACGAACAAACCCATCAAAAAAATAATTTGGGACTTTTTAAATTAAGTTCAACTTATAAGCCTAACACGAAATTTCAGTTTGATTATGACATTTTAACCAAATTATCAAAACAAAATGAAGATACAGATTTACTTCGCGAATCGATTGTAAATAATGTTTCTGATGCCGAAAGTATTTTTACAGCCAAAAAGCAGGACCCAACTTCTATAAACCAAAATTTGAGTTTGTATTATACGCAGAGCGATAAAAATGTTTTTGCTTTTGAAATGCAGCATTTATATCAGGATGAAAATCCGTTTTATAATGCCAATTTAAGAACACAGCCTTTTGATTTGCTGGGGTACACTTCTGGACAAAACCGAAACGATCTTAATCAGAATCGATTTGTAAAAACCAATAAAATTGATGCCAAACTGGATTACTATTATATGGTAACGCCAAAAAGCAATATCAATGTTACGATTGGAAATACGTATTCGCATCAGAATTTTAATTCTCATATTTTCCAGATTTTAGATAACGGAGACAGAAATGATCTGAACGATTCGACGAATAATAACGATGTAAATTATAATTTTAACGATGCGTTTTTAGGTCTTCACTATAAAATTCTAACCGGAAAATTTACGTTTACGCCCGGCGTTAGTTTACATACGTATCAAATGACAAATGAGCAGTTAGGAAGTAATTATTCTTTAAATTTTGTAAAAGTGCTGCCGGATTTCTTTGCTTTATATCAAATAAAAAAATCTGAAACACTGACGTATAATTTCTCTTTAACGAACGATTTTACAGATATTAATCAATTAGCAGCAGGAAAAGTTTTGTCTGATTACAGCAGTTTGTTTCATGGAAACAGGACATTAGAAAATGCTACTTCACAAGTGCATTCGCTTCGTTATTTCAAATATAATATGTTCAATTTTGAGAATATTTTTGCCAACGCAACTTATACAAGAAAAGTAGATGCCGTAAAAACTAAAGCTGATTTTGACGGAATTAATCAAACTTCTGTTCCTTATAATTCTAATTTAGCCGATGAAACTTTTTCGGGAATGGGAACTTACGGACGTTCTTTCCTTAAAAATTATAAAGCATCGGCAAGTGCAAGTCTTAACTGGTCAAAATTCAATAACATTCAAAACGAAAAAATAGCCACAACAGAAAGTTTTGTACAGAGCTATACCGTAAGAGCTTCAACTAATTACAAAAAACTTCCTAATATCGAGTTTGGCTACAATCTGCTGGTAAACAAATACAGCGGTTCTACCTTTTATACAGACAAACCTTTTGCAAGATTAGATTATTACTTTTTAGATAGTTTTTCTTTCGTTTCAGAATATGAATTCTACCATTATTATAACGGAAATAAAACAGTAGATAACGAATATGATTTTTTAAGCGCCAGTTTGATTTACCAAAAGAAAAACAGTAAATGGGAATATAAAGTTTCTGCAACCAATTTATTAAATACAAAATTTCTTAACGACGACAGCTTTTCGCAGTTTTCTACAAGAGTTTCACAATATACAGTGCAGCCTCGTTATATCATATTTTCAATGAAATACAATTTGTAGTATTTTGACTGCAAATTTTATGATTTTTTATGATTTCTTTAAATAAGAATCAAATATCTTTGCGCTATATTATTAACAAACAAAAAACTTAGTCATGCGCAATTTTATTTGGGGTGTATCACTTTTATTTGCCGGAATGTCTGTTTCATTTGCTCAAACAAATGGTCTTGAAAAAGGAACTTATTTGTGTACAAATAAAGGCGAAAAAATAAAAATGAATTTATTAGATAATAATAAATTCGAATTAGTCTTTTATACCGGCGATTACGAAATAAAAGGAGACTCATTAGTTTTTACAAAAAAAGCTACTGCAGAAAATAGATTTGATCTTACTTTTAAAAATGATAAAAAAGCTAAAAAAATCAAGATTAATTTTATAAATCCTTCTTATTATTCATTTTATGTAGGAACTCAAAAAGGATCTGAAACTGTTCAGTACCAAAGAGTTTCTGATATTAAAACGAAAGTAGATCCGGAATGGACAAAAACTGATGTAGAATTTGAAATTGACAAAACAGATTTTCTATATCTGGTTTATGAAGATTACAACGGAAAAAGCGATGTAAGCAAATATGCTCTTCCAAAAGACGTTTCTGAAATAAAAGTTGATTATAACTTACAACTTTTAGGTACTATGAATATTAACGGATTTTACGACAGAAAAACAAATGAACTTAAAGTTTATGAACTGTCAGAAAAAGATGCGTTAGTGTTTGTAAACGAAAAAAATGTACAGCCTGAAAAAGTTTCAACAGTTGTTCCTGTAGAAAAACAAACTATAATGAACTGGACTTATCCAGGAAAACTAAGTTCATTACCGTACGATAATTCAAGCTTATATCCAACTGATAGTGTTGCTGTGGCGGTCGATTCTGCTTACTCTCCAAATTATTCAAAATACGACTTTAAATTAAAAATTGAAAACAGCTTAACAAAAGCACTTGCTGCAACAAAAGAAGCAAAGAACAATAAGTTTTTAGTAGTTTATTATGACAGCAAAAAAGCAGCAAAAGAAGGTTTTGACACTTTTATAAAAGATCAGGAAACACAGACAGGATACAATATGTACGATTCCTACAATGCTCAATATGATGTTTATAATTATTATTTGGCTGGAGCCGACGATAAAAAATGGCTGAAAAATAACAAAATAACAAACGATCCAAGTTTGTTTATTTTAAATTCTCAGGGAGATATTTTAGGAATTGCCAAATCTGATTTAGCAGCACAGCAATACCAATTTAGCTATTATGGAGATCTTTACAGAAAATTACAGCGTGCAGATGCTTTTGTTTCAATTGATAAAACATTAAAGAACAAAAAAGCAAGTGATGCAGATTTAATCACTGCTTTTAATAAAGGGGCTTTATTAGAATATTCATATGACTACGATTTAGAATCTACAGTTAGTGACCCTAATTCTACTGAATTTGTAATCACAAAACCAACTCTAAATAAAAAAGAAGTAGCTCAGTTATGGAAAAAATTAATTGAAGCGCATCAAAAAGATACCAAACCAAACATGGTTTTGGTTGAAACCATTATAAAGGAAATCAAAAATCAAGGATTTACAAAACAGCTTTTTAACGAAGACAGAATTTTAAACGATACTGATTTCTTAGCAATTGATTATCTGTTAAAACATTCTGATGAAATTGAAAACAATCGTACAGCATATAAAAGCGACGAATCAGCGATTCATACTGTAGGAAACGCAGTATCTGAAGTTTCTAATGCTTTACAGCAAAATGTTTATGCTTCTCAGGATGGAGTAACAGGAGAAATAAATAAAGAGAAAGTTAATTCTGTTTATAAAAAAATCATTGCATCCGGAAAAGGGAATTTTGATGCGTATAGAAATTATTTCTACTATTTAGCTCAAATTGAAGATAATGACGGTTCTAACACAACATATTTAAGAGAGTTTAATAACTATTTTGATGCGACTTTGGCAGGGGCAAGTCCAATAGAAAAATTAGATGCTATTTTTTCAGGATTAGATTCAAGTTCAAGCTATTCTTATGACGGATGGAATTCATTTAAAGATTACCATTCAGATATTTGCAACAATGCAGCTTGGGCAGTTGTAGTAAAACCTCAGAATTCAAACTTTATTAAAGATGCAATTAAATGGTCTGAGTATAGTTTGAAGATATCTAAAAACAATCCGTACTATTTAGATACTCTTGGTCAGTTATATTATAAAGACGGACAAAAAGAAAAAGCAATTGCCACCCAGACTTTAGCTGTAAAATATTTAAATGATGAAGTTGAAGAAGAAACAGCATCAGAAATGAAAGCTGTCTTAGCTAAAATGCAAAACGGCACTTACTAAAAGTCGTAAAACTATTATAAAGCAATAAAAAGGGCTGTCTAAAATTTTTAGACAGCCCTTTATTTATAAAGAATCTAAAAAGTAGTATTTAGATTACAAATTAACATATTTTTAATCCTTTAGGGATTGATAATCAAATACCTTTGCGTTTAATATTAATAATATAAAATTAAAGCATGCGTAGTTTTTTATGGGGTATTGTGTTATCCCTTACAGTAGTTTTTTCGTCTTTTTCGCAAACAAACAATGCGGTAAAAGGTGTTTACTTGTCTGCTGACAAATATGGCTCAGTAGGATTGGATTTATTAGATAATAATAATTATTACCTGATCATGGAGGGAGGTAAATATAAAATAGAAGGAGATTCTATTACCCTTTTTAAAAAAGATGCAAATCAAGAAAGTTTTAATCTCGATTTTAAAAGAGAAAAAAATGCGAAAAAAATTAAAATTAATTTTTCAAATGATTACTATTTTACTTATTACATAGGTACTCAAAAAGGAAATGGACCAATTAATTATCAGAAAATAACGGATATTCAGAAAAAAAATGGTTCAGATTCAAATAGTTTTGAAGTAAAATTTGGAATTGACAAAGCTGATTATTTGTATCTGGCAGTAGAAGGCTATAATTATGAAACAAGAAGGACACGAGTTTCGAAGTATGAAATTCCTAAAGATGTATCTGAAATTAAAATTATACCAAATAAAAACATAGAAGATAAAGATTCTAAAGGTTATTTCGACAAAAAGATGAATCGAATTGTTTTTAATACGTATGACCAAAATTCATTTACTCTTGTAAATGAAAAAGATTTTGTTGAAGTAAAAGAAAAGCCAAAAGTTGCTGCAATTGAAAATCAAATTGTTCTTGATTGGACTTATCCTGGAAAACCAATAAATCAGAATAACGATTATGATTCTTTACAAAATACTCCTGCAATGGATTCAACGTTGGCAGAAAAGTACTCGACAGATCTTAACAGTTTTAAGTTTAAATTAAAAATTGAAAATAGTTTAGCAGCTGCTTTATCTGTAACTAAAGAAGCAAAAAATAAATTTCTAGTAGTTTATTCAGACGGAAAAAGTTCCACAGCAAAAGCAGATTTTGATGCTTTTATAAACGATCAGGAAAACGATTTGAGCAGGCAAATGCAAGACGGTTATAATGCTAAATATGATTTGTACAATTATTATTTAGTTTCTGACTATGATAAAAAATGGTTAAAATCTAATAAAATCTCTGAGGCTGGTCCGGCAGTTTTAATTCTTAATCAGGACGGTGTTATTTTAGCTTCGGCTAATGTAAATTTAAACGACATTTCTTATAGATTAAGTAATTCTTCTGATTTATTTAAAAAAGTTGTAAAAGCAGATGCAATCATACAATTTAATAAAGTTGTTAAAAATAAAAAATCCTTGGATAATGACCTTATCAATGCATTTGATTTGGTTATAAATTTAACTTCACCTTACAATTATTATGATTATGACAATGATTATGATAGTACAGATCCTAATATAAAAGATTTTAAAGTTCTAAAAATCCAGGCTGATGATAACGAAGTAAATCAAATCTGGAAAAAAATTATTGAAACACATCTAAATGATAAAACGACTAATTTAAAATTGGCAAATATCATTTTAAATGAAATTAGAGATAAAGGGTGGACAAGAGCTGTTTTTAGTAAAAACAAAGTTATGAATACTACTGATTATCTTTCAATTGACTATCTAATTAACCATTTTGATGATGTAGATGCATCATATAAAGTTTGGTATCAAGAAAATCCAGAGGCTTTCGGATACAATAATTTAAGTGATATTATTTTTAATGCCCTGCGTAATAATAAAGTTGAAGACGAAAATAAAATTATTTCTGTTTGTCAAAAACTTATAAATACTGGAAAAGCAAGTTTTGAATGTCAAAGGAACTATTTTTATTATTTATTAAATGGGGCAAATGCCAATTCAAACAAACAAGTTCTTTTGCTTAAAGAATTAGATAATTACTACGAGAAGTTTTTGTCAGACAAAAGAGGAAATGTAATAGTAGCACTAAATAATCTCTTTTCTGGTGATGATTCGCGTTATTTTGATTGGAACTCATTTAAAAGATACCATTCAGACCTGTTAAATAATACAGCATGGCTTACGGTACAAAACCCACAGTATTCAGATTATTTAAAAAAAGCGATCAAATGGTCAGAATGCAGTTTAGCCATTGTTAAAAATAATCCATATTACTTAGATACGCTGGGACAATTGTATTATAAAGACGGACAAAAAGAAAAAGCAATCGCAACGGAGACTTTAGCTGTAAAATGTTTAAACGATAATGCAGATGACACAACGGCTGAAGAAATTAAAAACGTATTAGCTAAAATGCAAAACGGAACTTACTAAGTAAAAAATAGAATAAAAGAAACCCCGACAAATTCAGATTTGTCGGGGTTTTGTTTTTAATTTTTAATTCCAACCATTACTTTGATCTGGTAGTTTTTTGGAATTTTTTTATTGTTTTCAATAGAGCCGTTTGCATGTACGTAAGTTAGTAAAACTTTGTATTTTGATGTTTCTACTTTTTGTTTAATTTTTATTTCCGAGTTAGAATTGTCGTCGTCAAATTTTGATTCTGAACGTATGAAATCATTAATTTTTAAAGGAATTACATCTCCATTGATGAGTAAATCCTGACCGTAATCTTGTTCTTTTGTTTTAATTACATATTTTTTACTGCCAATAACGAAAGCATTTTTAGACTCGAACGGATTGTTTTTGTATATATTGATAATAAAATCATAACCATGAATATCAATTATAGCACTTTCGTTGTTTTCATACGAATAATAATAAAATGAATCTCTTATGTTGTCTTTTCGATCATATTCAGATCGATATTTAAAGCCAAGCGCTTCCATAATTTGAGAATAACCTGGCTCCTTATCTTTTTTATAAAGAGCATCTAATTTCTTGTCTGCATACGGAAGCATGATTTCAAAACCATAATTTGAATACAATAAATATACAATACTGCTTAACTCTTGTTCTTGTTCAAAAGTCAGTTTTTTGCCTTCAGATTCTTTAAGATAATTTTCGAAACGAGATAATTGACTGTGTTTAGATACAGAATCGGCACTCTGTGGTCCTACAATTGAAAATAAACCTGCAAGACACATACTTATAGGAATAAATTTTATTTTAGGATTTTTATTAAGTAAGAAATAGAAAATAACTACAGATAGCCAAACCGATAATAATAAAACATAATAACGAAGAAGCGTAAACCCGTAAAGATTAATTCGGTATAAAATGGCCCAGTATAATAATACTAACAACGGAATCAGTAAGAAATAAAACCATCGGTTAAAAGTCCGCATCCATAAATTACCGCTTTCGTTTGCAACAGGATGTACCAATAAAAACGAAAGAATTCCAATAATGGCAAAGGCCAGAACAAGATAAGAAACCCACCCAAAAGGAAGTGAAAGCGTAAACACAATTTTTGCTTCATAACAAATTAAAATCACCAGATAAATACTGATAAGTGGCAGTAAAACAAACTGTGTAAAATTCTTAAGTCCTTTTGGATATTTTAATACAAGCGGAACTTCTTTACTATTAGTTTCGGGAACACCGCTTAAAAAGAAAATGGTATTAAAAAGTCCGACAATTGTTACAAATAAATATCCATAAATTTTACTATCAAATTCGACTTTAAACAATTTATCAATGGCTAATATGGCTAATGATAAACCGCCATAGAGAACAAAACTGTATAATCCGGCGGTTAATATTCGTAAAAACAACTGTTTGTTAAATTCCCAAAATTCTTCCTGATTGTATGTTCTTGGCAGAAAACCGGCAAACGAAACTAATAAATGCAAAGATAAGTTGAGAACAAAAAACTGCTGCATTTCTATTTCGGAAACTCTTTCGTGAAAGCTAAAGACAAAAGCAGTTAACAAACCTCCAAAAGCTAAACTAACTAAATAACGAAGAATATTATTTTTGTGTTTAGCTCTAAAAAAGAGCGAAACAGATACAAACCAAACAAGACATAATGAACTGCTCATTATTGCTTTTGAGTAAAAGTATTCAGATTGCGAATTATTTTCATTAATGAGCAAAATAGAGAATATAGTCCCGCAAATTGCTGTAAGGGTTTCTAATGGAAATCTGAAAATCGTTTTTTTAGTGGTGCTAAGTACTTTTTGTAATGAAGGAAGTCTGCTCATTTTTAGTAAGTTATTTTGTACAAAGAAAAGAGAATACAATCAAATAAACAAGTAAAAAATCCCGAACTCTAAACAAATAGAATTCGGGATATTTATGAAGTAAGATTAAAAGAAATTTAGCTCTAAAGCTTAAAAATTAATAATCGTTTGAATTTATTATAATCCAAATGCAGCTTTTACCTGGTCAACAAAATCAAGTTTTTCCCATGTAAATAATTCAACAGTAACTGTTTTTTCGTTTCCGCCCGGAGCAGAGAAAGTTTTAGTTACAGTTTCTGGTTTACGTCCCATGTGTCCGTAAGCAGCAGTTTCGCTGTAAATAGGGTTTCTTAATTTTAATCTTTGTTCGATAAAGTAAGGACGCATATCAAAGATAGCTTCTACTTTTTTAGCGATTTCACCGTTAGTTAAGTTTACTTTAGAAGTTCCGTAAGTTTCAATGAAAATTCCCATTGGTTCAGCAACTCCAATTGCATAAGAAACCTGAACTAAGATTTCGTCAGCAACACCTGCAGCAACTAAATTTTTAGCGATATGACGTGTTGCATAAGCAGCACTTCTGTCTACCTTACTTGGATCTTTTCCAGAGAATGCACCACCACCGTGAGCACCTTTTCCACCGTAAGTATCAACAATAATTTTTCTTCCTGTTAAACCAGTATCTCCGTGAGGTCCTCCAATAACGAATTTTCCTGTTGGGTTAATATGGTAGTTAATTTTATCGTTAAATAAATGAGCGTGCTCCGGATTTTTAGCTATAATTCTAGGGATCAGGATTTCGATAACATCTTTTTTGATTTTAGAAAGCATGGCAGCTTCTTCATCAAAATCGTCGTGCTGTGTAGAAATTACAATAGCATCAATACGAGTTGGTTTGTTATCGTCGCTGTATTCTAAAGTTACCTGAGATTTAGCATCCGGACGTAAATACGTGATTTCTTTGTTTTCGCGTCTTAAAATAGCTAACTCTTGTAATAATTTATGAGATAAATCAAGTGCCAATGGCATATAATTTTCTGTTTCGTTTGTAGCGTAACCAAACATCATACCCTGATCTCCGGCACCTTGCTCTTCTGGTTTAGCTCTGTCAACACCTTGGTTAATGTCTGCAGACTGCTCGTGAATTGCAGAAAGAATTCCACAAGAATTAGCTTCAAACATATATTCACTTTTAGTATATCCAATTTTACGGATTACCTCACGTGCAATTTGTTGTACATCAAGATAAGTATTTGATTTTACCTCACCTGCTAAAATAACCTGACCTGTAGTAACCAAAGTTTCGCAAGCTACTTTTGAGTCAGCGTCAAATGCCAAAAAGTTATCAATTAAAGCATCCGAAATTTGATCTGCAACTTTGTCTGGATGCCCTTCACTAACAGATTCTGACGTAAATAAATAAGCCATAATAATTTATTAAATTAACATTAAGCGAGGAAAAGTAATTGCTGAAAGTGCTAAAGGAGAGTTCCTGCTTTAGCATTTTTTACTACTGAAATCTTAGTTTCAGCATTCATAACGAACCGTTTCATTATGAAGAGGTTGCAATCAGTACAAATTTTTCCTCTGTATTCGCGTGCAAAGGTATAAAACCATTTTGATTTGCAAATTAAAGTTCAACTTTTTTTATTTTTTATAGCAGAAATTTAACAGAAGTATACTATTTTGATAGGGTAATAGAAAATTTTTAAGTTTTTGTTTGGCTGATTAAAAAATAGTTCGCAAATTTGCTTCGTTAAAATATCAGAACAAAAACAAAAAATGAAATTTACAATTTGCAATATGATGTCTTGTAAGATGCCGGAGTGATCCGCAGAGACTCTATTGTAGCTTTTTAACATATATAGAACCTCTGCCGGAAGCAGAGGTTTTTTTTGTTCAAAAAATAAACCTGTAAGATTTTTTTTAAGCCAAAAACAAATTAATCACTAAAAAGAAATGAAAAAAAATGTACTAATCGTTTTAGGTCTTGTGACATTTTCAGGCCTTTATGCTCAGGATAATAAAACCGAGCAGGATTCTTTAAAGAATAATGAATTGTCAGAAGTTACTATAATTGGATCTAGAAGCAAAAACAGAGTAAAAACAGACGTACCGGTTCCGGTCGATGTTTTTAATATTGCCGATATTACAAAAGGAGCACCGCAAACCAGTGTAACTCAAATTTTAAATTACGTTGCGCCTTCATTTACAAGTAATGCAACATCGACAGCAGATGCAACAGACCACGTTGATCCTGCGCAGTTAAGAGGATTAGGGCCAGATCAGGTTTTAATTCTGGTAAACGGTAAAAGAAGACACACTAGTGCTCTGGTTAACATAAACGGATCGCCGGGAAGAGGATCTGTAGGAACAGATTTAAATGCAATTCCATCTTTTGCTATCGAAAGAATTGAAGTTTTAAGAGACGGAGCCGCGGCACAATACGGTTCTGATGCCATCGCGGGAGTAATTAATATTGTATTAAAGAAAAACGCCAACTATCTTTCTGGTGGAGTTCAGTACGGAGCTAATTTATCATCAGGGTCTAATAACTTTAAAGGAGGGTCTGATGGACAAACAACACAGATTGATTTAAACTACGGGACATCTTTAGGAAAACAAGGAAGTTACTTAAACCTTACCGCTGTTGGTGTAACAAGACAAGCAACAAGCCGCGCAGGAATTAGAAGTAACGGAATTTTTAATGCCTACAATGCTGTAGAAAACAGAGCAGCTCAAAATGGAGTAGAAATTAATTCATTGTTCAGTAATATTAATACAACTTCAAATTCTGCACAAATTATTAGTTCGTTACAGCAGTATGCGCCTCAGGTAAACTATTTTACGACAGCGCAGCAAAACGCAATCGCATCTGCAACAACTATCGCACAAATGCAGACTGCTTTAAACTTTGATGTTACTAATAATGAACTGGCTTACAGAGGACAGCAGAGAGCAGATTATAATATGAGTGTAGGTCAGTCTGAACTGGCTTCTGGACAAGCGTACTATAATGCCAAATATCCTTTAACAGAAACAACTTCATTATATTCTTTTGGAGGAATTTCATATAGAAACGGTAAATCGTATGCTTTTAACAGACTTCCAAATGGTTCAGGAACTTTTACACAAGTATATCAAAACGGATTTTTACCGGAAATTGAATCCAAAATTTTAGATGCTTCTGCAGCACTTGGAGTAAATACACAAGTATTTGGTTTTGATACTGATTTAAGTACAAACTTAGGAACAAACTCATTTAATTATGATGTAAACAATACTATTAATGCTACTTTAGGAACCAATTCTCCTTCTAGTTTTGATGCCGGAAAAGTTTCATTTTTACAAAGCACAACTAATTTAGATTTCAGTAAAAAACTGGATGTTCTTTCAGGATTGAACGTTGCTTTTGGAGGAGAATTTAGATATGAAAATTATCAAATTAAAGCAGGAGAAGAAGCTTCTTATGGTTTATATGATGTAAATGGAGCTTTAGTAACCGGAATTCTGCCAAGTACTTCACCTTTAATTGTAACAGACTTCTTTGGTAACAAACGCGGCGCAGGAGCACAGGGGTTTTCTGGATTTCAGCCTTCAGATGCTAAAGAAAAAGACAGACAAAGCGGTGCTGCTTATATTGATTTAGAATTAAATGCAACTGAAAAATGGCTGGTTAACGGAGCTGCACGTTATGAAAACTATTCGGATTTTGGAAGTACAGTAACTTTTAAATTGGCTTCACTTTTAAAAATTACTGACAATATAAATTGGAGAGTTTCTGGTCAGACAGGTTTTAGAGCGCCGTCATTACAGCAAAAATATTTTGAGTCAAGTTCAACTCAGTTTATTAACGGTTCTCCTTATCAGGTTGGATATTTTACAAATGATTCTCAGGCAGCAAAAAGTATTGGTGTAGAAAATCTAAAACCAGAAAAATCAAAAAGCATCAGTACAGGATTTACATTTAAAATTCCGGAAGCAAACATCACAATTTCTACAGATGCTTATTTCACCAGAATCAACGACAGAATTGTATTATCTGGACAATATGCAAGACCAACAGATGCACAGATAAATGCAGCAACATCGCAGACACAAAAAGATGCTTTAACATTGTTTCAACAGGCATTTGATTTAAAAGGAGTAGAGAGAGCTTCGTTCTGGACAAACGGAATTGACTCTGAAACAAAAGGTATTGATTTGGTTATTTCTCAAAAATATGATGTAATTCAGGATTTTGTAATCAGAAACGATTTTGCTTTAAGTTATAATGAAACAAAAAGAGTTGGAGCTTTAAATGTACCGCAATCTATTATTGATGCAGGTGGAGATCCATATATTTATTCATTCTTTCCAGAATCAAGCCGAATCTATTTAGAGGAAGCAATTCCGAAATTAAAAGCCAACTTAACAACGACTTTCAGTATTAAAAAACTGGATATTTATTTAAGAAACAGCTACTTTGGAAAAGTTACAGATCCGGGAGCAACAGATGTTAATTTAGATGGTTTTTCTTCTGTATACGAACATCCTGAATACAGTGCAAAACTAGTTACGGATTTATCTTTTGGATATCAAATTAACGAACATTTTAGAGCAACTGTAGGGTTTAATAATATAGGAGATGTTTATCCGGATAGAAATAATCCTTCAACTCCGGCATTTACAAACACAACACCAACATTATCTCCGGCACCAAGTACTGACTTGTCAAACGCTAATCAGTTTGCTTATTCAAGAGCAGTATCACAGTTTGGATTAAACGGAAGATTTGGTTTTGCACGTTTAAGCTTTAAATTCTAATATAAAAAAGTCAGCCGCAGATTATTGAGATTAAGAATTAGCATTGATTTCAAATCATTGTAATCCTTTGGTCTGCGGCTAAAATTTCAATAATAATAAAACTCTGACTGCCCGATTTTATTCATAATTGAAATTTAATATCAAAAAATAAAAAAAATATTTGGCAGTTAAAAAAATAGTTATTACATTTACTCTATCGAATTAGTCGAGTTTAAAAAAGAAAACAATTAAAATTTAAAATAAAATGAAAGCAGCAGCGGGTAAAAATATGATGTGTTGTAGTATGATGCAAATGTGCATCCAACCTTGCTGTTGCCAAAAGTAAAAGAGATAATCTTTGTTATAGTTAAGCTATAAGCCCTTTTGGTCGCCATCCGAAAGGGCTTTTTTCATTTCAACACTTTTAAATTGTAAAATCATGAAAACACTAAATTCAATTGCAGTAGAATATTTGTTGAGAAACGATTCTCAGCAAAACCAAAATAAATCAGAAGAACAGATCAAAGAAGTTGTAGAATTAAATCTAGAACAATATGTAAATCAAAAATCATTACTGTTGCAAATGTATGATCTTGAGGAATATGAAGACTTTTTTCTTTCAAACTAATTTTAAATCACAATATCAATATATCGTATTAACAATATTAAAAAACTAAGAAATCATGAGTACACAAAAATTTGCAACAAACGCATTACACGCAGGACACGATGTTACTAAAAATTCAGGAACTAGAGCAGTGCCAATTTATCAAACATCATCATACGTATTTAATAACGCAGATCATGCCGCTAATTTATTTGGTCTAGCCGAAGCCGGATTTATCTACACAAGATTAAACAATCCAACAAACGATGTTCTCGAACAGCGTCTTGCTGCGCTCGAAGGCGGAATTGGAGCTGTCGTAACAGCATCTGGAGCATCAGCCATTTCTACAACTTTATTGACATTATTAAGAGCCGGAGATCATATCGTGGCATCAAACAGTTTATACGGCGGAACTTATAACTTATTAAGTGTAACACTGCCTCGGTTAGGAATTACAACCACTTTTGTAGATCCTTCAAAACCAGAAAACTTTACTAAAGCAGCAAAAGAAAACACAAGAGCATTTTTTGTAGAATCTTTAGGAAATCCAAAACTAGATGTATTAGACTTAAAAGCAATTTCGGCAGAAGCCAAAGCATTCAAAGTGCCATTTATAGTAGATAATACAGTTGCGACACCTTATTTATTAAACCCAATTAAATACGGTGCCGATATTGTAATTCACTCTTTAACAAAATATATTTCCGGAAACGGAACATCATTAGGAGGTGTTATTATCGACGCCGGAAATTTTGAATGGGCCAACGGAAAATTCCCTGAATTTACAGAACCTTCTGCAGGATATCACGGATTAGTATATCACGAAGCTTTAGGAAACGCCGCTTTTATTGCAAAAGCAAGAATTGAAGGACTGCGCGATTTCGGAGCAGCTTTAAGTCCGTTCAATGCTTTTCAAATTATTCAGGGATTAGAAACACTTCCAATCCGAATTAAAAAACACAGCGAAAATGCTTTGGTTCTGGCTGAATGGCTAGAAAAACAAGATGAGGTAGTCTGGGTAAATTATCCGGGTCTAAAAAACAATAAATATTATGATTTAGCAAAAGAATATCTTCCAGAAGGCCAAAGCGGTATTATTACATTTGGATTAAAAGGAGGTTTTGATGCTGCTAAAAAAGTAGTAGACGAAACAAAGTTGTTCTCTCTCTTAGCCAATATAGGCGATACCAAATCGCTGATTATTCACCCGGCAAGCACAACTCACCAGCAATTGTCTGAAGATGATCAATTGTCTACAGGAGTTTCAAAAGATTTAATCCGACTTTCTGTTGGAATAGAAGATGTTGAAGATTTAATTGCTGATTTACAAGCGGTTTTTGAAAGCGTAACCCAATCGCAGTACAGCATCAATAAAAATTAGGTTTTTTTGTTTTTTGTTTGAAAAATTGCCTTTAGCGGTTTGAGTTCTGCTAGAGGTGATTTTTTATGAAAAAGCACTAGAGATAAAAAATAAACCATATAAGTACTATAAGTCCATTTTAGTTGAGGCGCTCTGCAGTGCATGTTTTATGAATTAAATGAACTTAAATTACTTATATGGTTTCAATAACATAGATATATTTTAAAAATTAAAATTATGTCAAAGCTTAAAATAAATATTATCCTGTTTGGAATAGGAAATATAGGAAGCACCTTGATTAATCAAATCATCGAAAGTCAGGAATTTTTTCTGCAAAGCAAAAATGTTGATTTTCATTTTCCAATAATTACCAATTCTACAGTAGCTTTTTTTGAAAAAGAAGGAGTTGGTTATTCCTGGGAAACTAATTTTAGAGAATTGGCAGTTCCTTTTAGAGTTGAGGATATTGTTGAATTTGCCAAAGAAAACGAGTTTGAAAATCTAATTGCAGTCGATGCAACGGCCAGTGATGAATTGGTTAGACATTATAATACACTAATCGAAAACGGATTTAATATCGTAGCCGTAAATAAAAAAGCTAATACACTTCCAATCGATTTGTATAAACAGCTGAGAGAAAATCTTAAAAAATACGACAAAGAGTTTCTATATGAAACCTCAGTCGATACAGGAATTCCTGTTTTGCAAACTTTAAGAGATTTATACTATTCCGGCGAAAAAATCACAAAAATAAGAGGCGTATTTTCAGATAATCTAAGCTATGTCTTTAATCGTTTTTCTGCCGAAGACAATTCTTTTTCATCCATTTTAAAAGATGCGAGTCTTTTAGGACTGATGAAATCAACATTTAAAGAAGATCTGTCGGGAAATGATACTGCCAGAAAGCTTTTAATCCTGACAAGAGAAATAGGGAAAGAATTTGAGTTTTCAGATATTAAAATAAATGCTCTGATACAAGAAGAACACTTAGAGAAAAATGGCATACTAAATAAAGACGCGATCGATAAAGCGTTTAAAATTGCTAAGATTGCCCAAAAAGAAAATCATGTTTTACGATATATTGGAGAATTTAATGTCGAAAAAAATACTTTAGAAGTAAAATTAGTTTCAGAACCTGTAACTTCTGCGATAGGCCAGTTAAAAGGATCAGATTCTATTTTTGAAATTTACACACAATCTTATGCCGGTACTCCAATTGTGCTTCAAAGTGCATCTCCGTGCAAACAAGCAATTTCAAGAGGTTTAATTACAGATATTTTAAAAGTTGCTGAAAAAATAAAAAATAAAGAGGCAGTCTGGCTCTAAGTGGATCTCAATATTAGTTAGTTCTTTGATAGATTGAAACAGAAAGTTAGATATTTTTTTGTAAGATTTGACTTTCTTTAATTCAAAAAGTAAATTTGTAAGATGTTTTTTAGCGGTAAAAAGCTGTTTTTTAACGTTTTTTTAGAAAAAATAAGCTTTTGTAAATTGGAATATTGAAAAAATATTCGCAAATTTGTAAGACAAGTAAGGTCTGTTAAAAACAGACAGATAATTGTTAAAATTATTAAATGCTTTTAGATCATAATCAAGTCTAAAAAAGCTTACAAAAAGAATAAATGCAGAAATTTTTTCAAATAACAGTCAAATCGCAAATGAATAAGTCCCTACAGATGAACAAAATGTTCAATGTCGCACGTATTTGTGTATGCGTCTGTTGATACTAAAAGTATATATAAGTTCTAT
Source organism: Flavobacterium ginsengiterrae (assembly GCF_039539785.1). Lineage (NCBI taxonomy): Bacteria > Pseudomonadati > Bacteroidota > Flavobacteriia > Flavobacteriales > Flavobacteriaceae > Flavobacterium > Flavobacterium ginsengiterrae. Next base: position 1,154,987 of record NZ_BAABDU010000003.1, read on the forward strand.
AAAAACTTAGACCCTTTTGGTATTAAAAATCCAAAAGGGTTTTTTTATTCCTTTTGGCTGCTATAACAAAGAATTAAAGAAAATATAAAGATTTAAAAATAAACTAACTTAAACTTAAATATCATGAGTGCAATTACATACTTAAGAAAAAAACTATTCAGAAACAAAATAGAAAGAAACAATCCGCCGCCAACAAATGAGTTAATCCACCCAAGTTTCGGAATAACTGAAACAGGAAAAAAAGCGGAGAAAAAAACACCAAATTCATTATTATTTTTGATGTATTCTAAAGAAAATGAAACCCTTTTCATCTAAATTGAAAAGCACACAAAAATTAGGGTAAAACCTGCATGATATTACTGGATATAACATTCGGTAATTTTGTGCGTACAATAGTTTCTGATTGAATTATATCTAAGAAATTGAGCAATCAGTTTCGATAAAATTTGTTAGTTTAAGAAATTAGTAGTTAATTTGCACCGTTAAGTTCAAAAACGTATTGAAAATGTTATAAAGAAAGGAGGAGGGATTAGACCCTGTGAATCCTTAGCAACCCTTCGTTAATTCGAAGAAGGTGCTGCATTCTACCACACCCAAACGTGGAAAGATAACAACAAGAATTTTTCTAGTTTCACTCTAGACTTTCTTTCTAATATTTCCACATACAAATCAAAAATAAAAAGATTTGAAATTGGAAAATATACCAAGTCCCATTATAATTCATAATTTCATCACTGAGAGTGGTGCACAATATTCATCATTGCCTTTAAGTTTTACACTTGCAGGCCAGCCTCTGCATGCAGCACCAATCGTTCTGGTAAATCACGCTTTAACAGGAAATGCACAGGTAACCGGCGAGAACGGCTGGTGGAGTGATTTAATTGGAGACGGTAAAACCATCGATACAAATAGATTTACTGTTTTGGCATTTAATGTTCCAGGAAACGGAACAGATTCTTTTATAATCGAAAATTATCAGGATTTTACAACCAGAGATATTGCTAAAATTTTTATTGAAGGTTTAAAAACATTAAATATCAATCAGGTATTTGCTATTATTGGCGGTTCTGTTGGCGGAGGCGTTGCGTGGGAAATCCTGGCTTTGGAGCCAAATATTACAGAACATTTAATTCCTATTGCAACCGATTGGAAATCGACTGACTGGATGATTGCCAATTGTTACTTGCAGGAACAAATCCTGAATAATTCTTCAAAACCAATTGAAGATGCCAGAATTCATGCCATGTTGTGTTATCGTTCGCCGGAATCATTCAAAGAAAAATTTCAAAGAACAATCAATCAGGATCTTTTAATTTTTAATATTGAAAGCTGGCTGGCGCATCACGGTAAAAAACTTCAAAAACGCTACCAATTATCATCGTACAAATTGATGAACCAATTGCTGAAAACCATAGATATTACGAGAAATAGTGAGGATTTCGAAACGTTAATATCCAAATCAGATGCTTCAATTCATATTGTAGCTATAAATTCAGACTTATTTTTTACGCCAAAAGAAAATCTGGAAACCTACAATGAATTAAAGAAATTTAAAAACAATGTTTTTTACAGCGAAATAGATTCGGTTCACGGACATGACGCTTTTTTAATCGAGTACAAACAATTAGATCATTTACTTGCCGATATTTTTAAGGCAGAAACAATAGCAAAATAAAATGAAAGTATTAAAATTTGGAGGTAAATCATTATCAAACGGAGAAGGACTTAACAAAGTAGTTTCGATCATTTCAGATAAAGTAAATCAAGGCGAGAAAATTGCCGTAGTAGTTTCTGCCCGCGGTAATGCAACAGATGAATTAGAAGATATTCTAAGAATTGCTGCAAAAAACGGAAACTACAAACCTCTTTTAGAAAGTTTTAAAGCATACCAAACATCAGATTATCCGCAGGTAGATTTATCAGAAGAATTTAATATTCTTGATAAACTTTTTGAAGGTGTAAGCTTAATTGGAGATTACAGCAGTAAAATTAAAGATCAGATTTTATCAAAAGGAGAATTGCTTTCGGCTAAATTATTGACTTCTATTTTAGTTGAAAAAGGAATACCTGCCAATTTTGTTGATACAAGAGAATTATTAAAAACAGATTCTAAATTTGGTGATGCACAGCCTTTAGAACAGCTTTCTAAGAAAAACGTAATTAATTATTTCAAATTGCATAACGGCGAAACGGTAAATATTGTAACAGGTTTCATTGGTTCAAACAACAACAACGACACAACTACTTTAGGAAGAAACGGAAGTAACTACACAGCTTCGTTAATTGCGAATTATTTAGATGCCGAAGAATTACAAAACTTTACGCACGTTGACGGAATTTATACAGCAAATCCGGATTTAGTAGCTGATGCTAAAAAAATCGAGTTTCTGTCGTTTAATGAAGCAAATGAGCTGGCTAATTTTGGAGCAACAATTCTTCATGCAAAAACCATTATTCCGTTATTAGAAAAGAACATTCCGCTTCGTATTTTAAATACATTCAATCACGAAAACCACGGAACATTAATTACTTCAAATTCTCAAAAAGAGGGAATTAAAACACTTTCTGTTTTAGAAAACGTGTCTTTGGTAAATCTTGAAGGACGCGGATTACTTGGAAAAGCCGGAGTCGATGCCCGAATCTTTAAAGTTATGGGCGATCACAACATCAGCGTAAGCATTATTTCGCAGGGTTCTTCAGAAAGAGGAATTGGACTTGTTGTGGCAAAAGACAAAGCAACTCTGGCAATGGTCGAATTAGAAAAAGAATTCGAAAATGACTTTTATTCTAAAGATGTAAACCAGATTACAGTAACCGATAACGTATCTGTAATTTCAATCATTGGTCAGGATTTAAGTACTTTCCACAAACCTTACACAGCTTTAATTAAAAACAAAATTGTTCCTATTTTATTCAACAACACTGTTACTGGTAAAAACGTGAGTTTAGTTGTTAAAAAAGAAGAACTAAACAAAGCCTTGAACGTAATTCACGGAGAGATTTTTGGAGTTTCTAAAAAAATCAACATCGCCATTTTTGGCCACGGATTAGTAGGTGGAACTTTGATTAATCAAATTCTGGAATCGGCTTCATCGATTGAAAAACGTAAAGATGTTAAACTGAATGTTTTTGCAATTGCCAATTCTAAAAAACTGCTTTTAAATAAAAATGGCGTAACTTCAAACTGGAAAAATGACATTGAAACCAAAGGTGAAGCTTATACTTTGAATGACATTATTGCTTATGCAAACGAATATCATTTAGAGAACTTAATTGCGGTAGATAACACAGCAAGCGCATCTTTCGTTGAAAATTATATTCCGCTTGTAGAAAGCAGTTTCGATTTGATTTCTTCAAATAAAGTTGCCAATACATTAAGCTACGGTTTTTACAAAGAATTGAGAAAAGCATTGGCAGAAAATCAAAAGAATTATTTATACGAAACCAATGTTGGTGCAGGATTACCGTTAATTGATACCATAAAATTACTGCATCTTTCTGGTGAAAATATCACGAAAATAAAAGGAGTTTTCTCAGGAACATTGAGTTATTTATTCAATAATTTTTCTGCAAAAGATGCTCCATTCAGCGAAATTCTACAAGAAGCAATTGACAACGGATATACAGAACCAGATCCGCGTGAGGATTTATGCGGAAACGATGTTGGTAGAAAATTATTGATTTTGGCAAGAGAATTAGATTTACAGAATGAGTTTGAAGAAATTTCAATTCAAAACCTGATTCCTGAGCATTTACGTGAAGGAAGCGCTGCTGATTTCTTGACGAAATTAAAAGAATTTGACCCAATTTACGCTAAAATAAAAGCAGAACAACAGCCAAATCACGTGTTAAGATACATTGGTGAATTGTCTGGTGATTTGCAAAATGATAAAGGAAATTTAGAAGTAAAATTAGTTTCAGTTCCATCAGATACCGCTTTGGGCGGATTAAAAGGTTCTGATTCATTCTTCGAAATTTACACAGAATCTTACGGAGATCGTCCAATCGTTATTCAAGGAGCCGGTGCAGGTTCTGCTGTTACAGCGAGAGGCGTTTTTGGAGATATTTTAAGATTATCTGATAAAGGGTAATTTTAGATTTTAGAATGTAGATTTTAGATTTTTTGCATAGTTTTCGCCACAGTTTGTCATTTCGACGAAGGAGAAATCTCCGCAAGAAACTCTACAAAGAATTTCCAATGTGTGCGGAATATCGTCGTGGAGATTTCTCCTTCGTCGAAATGACAAAACAGCGAGAAATTCAATTAAAACAACAAAACAAAAAAATAACAACACAATGAAAGTAACCTTAAACAGAGTAAATGACGCTTTTCATTTCAAAGTAAAAAATGAGCGCGGACATATAGTTGACGTTGACAGCAGAGCTGAATTTGGCGGAAGCGATTTAGGTGCAAGTCCAATGGAATTAGTGTTAATGGGCGTTGCAGGATGCAGTGCTATCGATATGATTTCTATTTTGAAGAAACAGCGTCAGGAAATTACTTCTTTTAATGCTGAGGTTGAAGGAACAAGAGTTCAAATAGAAGAAGCGAAACCTTTTAAAGAAATCGATGTGGTTTTCTATTTAGAAGGAGAAATCAATCCAGAAAAAGCTAAAAAAGCAGCACAGCTTTCTTTTGAGAAATACTGTTCAGTGGCGAAAACAGTTGAGCCTACAGCAACAATAAAATACAAAGTAGTTTTAAATAACGAAGCTTTGTAAAATTAGAAAATTAGTCAATTAGAGAATTTCTCTAAAGATTTTGAGTTTCAAGTTCAGTAAACAACCTGAAACTTGAAACCTGAAACAAAAAACAAAACAACACAATGAATACAGAAGAATTTGGTTTTGAAACACAAGCCATTAGAACAAATTTAGAAAAAACACAATTTCAGGAACATTCAACTCCTTTGTACTTATCATCAAGTTTTATATTTGAAGATGCTGAGGATATGAGAGCTTCTTTTACAGAAGAAAAAGTTCGTAATATTTACTCTCGATTCAGTAATCCAAACACAACAGAATTTGTAGATAAAGTTTGTGCAATGGAAGGTGCTGAGGCAGGTTATGCTTTTGCAACCGGAATGGCGGCAATCTACTCGACTTTTGCAGCTTTGTTAGAATCAGGAGATCATATCGTTTCTGCAGGAAGCGTTTTTGGTTCTACTCATGCATTGTTCATGACATATTTTCCAAAATGGAAAATTGAAACTTCGTATTTTGATATCAATAAGCCGGAAACAATTGAGAGTTTCATTAAACCAAACACTAAAATTCTTTATGCTGAAACGCCTACAAATCCAGGTGTAGATGTAATTGATTTAGAATTATTGGGGCAAATTGCAAAAAAACACAATTTGATTTTAATCATTGATAACTGTTTTGCAACGCCGTATATTCAACAGCCAATTAAATATGGTGCGCATATTGTGGTTCATTCTGCAACAAAACTAATAGACGGTCAAGGTCGTGTTTTAGGAGGAGTTGCAGTTGGAGATGCAGAATTAATTCGTAAAATATATTTGTTTTCAAGGAATACAGGGCCGGCAATGTCGCCATTTAATGCTTGGGTTTTGTCAAAAAGTTTAGAAACTTTATCGGTTCGTGTAGAGAAACATTGCGAAAATGCATTAAAAGTAGCTGAATTTTTAGAGAGCTATCCGAATGTAAACAGTGTGAAATATCCATTCTTGAAATCACATCCAAAATATGAAATTGCCAAAAAACAAATGCTTTTAGGCGGTAACATTATTGCGATCGAAATTAAAGGCGGACTGGAAGCGGGAAGAAAATTCCTGAACAAAATTAAGCTATGTTCACTTTCGGCAAATATTGGTGATGTTAAAACGATTGTAACGCATCCGGCATCAACAACACATAGCAAATTATCTGAAGAAGATCAATTAGCGGTTGGAATCACGCAAGGTTTGGTTCGTGTTTCTGTAGGTTTAGAAACCGTAGCAGACGTAATTGCAGATTTAAAGCAAGCGCTTGAATAATTTTGATTTTAGAGTTCAGATTTTAGATTGAACTCAGACTTATATAAAAACGATTTTTGATAGTAAGTAATACTATTGAAAATCGTTTTTTATTTTGATTACCAGTCATTTTTTAAATAAGATAGATTAAGTAGAGTATAAGTCATTTAAAAAACCTATTTTTGTTTTCTAATAAAATTTGGATGGTTGATAATTTGGTCAAATCTAAAATCAACATTCTAAAATCTAAAATATAGTACGTGCTTTCAAAGAAAACAAAATACGGAATTAAAGCTTTGACTTATTTAGCAAGACGCGAAAATAACGAACCAGTTCAAATTGCCGAAATTGCCAAAAGTGAACATATTTCGATTAAATTTTTAGAAAGTATTTTATTGCTTTTAAGAAATTCCGGTTTTCTTGGAGCCAAAAAAGGAAAAGGCGGTGGTTATTATTTAATCAAGGATCCAAAAGACATTAGTATGGCCAAAGTCTATAGAATTCTTGAAGGACCAATTGCGCTTTTACCTTGTGCCAGTCATAATTTCTACGAAAAATGCGATGATTGTGATGATGAAACTACCTGTGCTGCAAGACGTTTAATGACAGAAGTTCGGGATAATACCCTTAAAATATTAGAAAGTAATTCTCTGGCAGATATCGCTTTTTAATCTTTAAACCATATAAGTTATATAAGTTTATTTTGTAGAGACGCAGAGCAGTGCGTCTAATTGTATGCCGAAAGTATGTTAAATGAACTTACCTGACTTATATGGTTAACTTGAACCTAAAATATCAATTTATATCCAGCAAGAAAAAGCATTACTGCAATGGCATTTCTAAGAAACTGATCCGGAACTTTTCCGCTTAACATACTTCCCATGTAGATTCCTGGGAGTGATCCCATTAATAATTGTCCTAATAATCCCAAATCTAAATTTCCCATAGATGCGTGACCAATTCCCGCAACCAAAGTTAATGGAACGGCATGTGCGATTTCTGTTCCTACTAATTTAGGAGTTGGTAATAAAGGATAAAGGAAAAATAAAGTTACTGTTCCTAAAGCTCCGGCACCAATTGAAGTCAAAGTTACGGTTGCTCCTAATAAAACTCCAATCCCAATTGTCAGCATATTTTGAGTCGTACTTTCACTGTGAAATTTATCTCCGGCATGTTTCTGTGAAAACTTCATTAATTTCTGTTTGAAAATAATAGCAACAGAGGTAAATAATAATGCCCAGCCTAAACTTTGTTTGATAACACGATTTATAGTTTCGATATCTGTTTTGATGCTATGCAGTATCCATAAAGTTATCAAAGCGGCAGGAACACTTCCTAAAGTAAGCCATCCTGTGATTTTCCAATTGATATTACCTTTTTTATTGTGAACAAAAATTCCTCCGGCTTTAGTAAATGCGGCGTAAAGTAAATCTGTTCCAACGGCTGTTGTTGGCGGAATATTAAAGTATAATAAAATAGGCGTCATTAAAGAACCGCCTCCTACACCAGTTAACCCAACAATAAAACCCACTACTAAACCTGCAATGACAAGACCAATCTGAAAATCCATAAAAAAAATTTGGCGCTAAAATAATAACATTTTTATAATTATCCTATAGATTTGGTAGAGATTAAATGTTTATTTTTACAAATCACAAAATAAGGTTGCGCTGTTAAGATTTTAAGGAGCAGTGCATAATTTGTTAAATTAATTTACTAATCGTTCTTTAAATATCTTCTGTGTTGGTTTATAAGGTAATAGCTAATGCAAAAAAGTAAATATATTGTTTTGATATTTCGAAATATGTAGTACATTTGCAAAGTAATCTACTAAGCCGATAGGGTAATGGATTTTTAAGAACAAAAACAAATTCTTAAAATATGGAAAATGAACTTAAGTTAAACAACACTGCGGTAAAGTCTAATGCTTTGTTAAAGGAAAATTTATGGGTCGTAATACCTGTGGTTTTGTTGTTAGGTTTGGTAGCTACATTAATTTATAACCATCACGCTGAATTTTCGTGGAATGGTTTTGTTCAGGGATTTGATGAAAATCTTTTAGCGTTCTTTTTGATCGGAGTTTTTGCTCAATTGGTAGACGGAGCATTAGGAATGGGGTATGGAGCGACTTCAACCTCGTTTTTGTTGGCTTACGGAGTGCCACCAGTAGTAAGCAGTACAGCAGTTCACGTTTCAGAAATGTTTACAACAGGAGCTTCGGCGCTTTCGCATCATCGTTTTGGAAACATCAATAAAAAATTGGTAAGGCATTTGTTGATTCCAGGAGTTTTGGGTTCAATTACTGGAGCTTATTTATTGTCTGATGTTATTAATGGAGATGTAATTAAGCCATTTATAGCTGTTTACATGATTGTTTTGGCAGCAATTATCATCAAAAAAGCGTTGAAGAAAAACGTTGAAAAAAAGAAAACTAAAAAATTAGGTGTTTTAGCTGTTTTTGGAGGTTTTATGGATTCAGTTGGAGGCGGAGGCTGGGGGCCGATTGTAACTTCAACTTTGTTAGGAAGAGGAAGAAATCCGAAATATACGATTGGATCTGTTAATGCTGCTGAGTTCGCGATTTCATTTGCAAGTGGAATCACTTTCATGCTTTTTGGTGGAATTCATGGTTGGCAAGTTATCATTGGATTGATTGCCGGAGGCGTAATCGCAGCACCAATTGCAGCATTTTTAGTAAATAGAATTAAAAGAAAGCCAATGATGATAGCAGTTGGAATTCTAATTATAGTATTGAGTTTAAAAACATTATCTAAATTATTTTAAAAAATAATTTTAGAAAGGAAGAGATTATGAGTGCGAGTATTGTACAAGAATTATTAGAAAAAACAAAAGACTTTTCGCTTGACGAAACCTTAGTTTTTTTAGCAAACGAATTTCCGGGAAAAGTAATTTTTTCGACTTCTTTCGGTCAGGAAGATCAGGTAATTACTGATTTTATTGCTAAAAGTAATACCGATATTACGGTATTTACTTTAGATACAGGAAGATTATTTCAGGAAACGTATGATGTTTTTCATAAGACATTAAAAAAATACAAAAGACCAATTGAAGTTTATTTTCCAGAAGCAGCATCAGTAGAAAATCTGCTTCAGACAAAAGGACCAAACAGTTTTTACGATTCAGTTGAAAACAGAAAAGAGTGCTGTTTTATTCGAAAAGTAGTTCCGTTACGAAAAGCTTTAGCAGGAAATTCAGTTTGGATTACAGGTTTAAGAGCCGAACAATCAGAAAACAGAAGCGATTTGAATTTATTTGAATACGATGGAGGTTTCGAAATCATCAAATTCAATCCATTATTAAAATGGACTTTAGAAGAAGTTGAAACGTATCTTTCTGAAAATAATGTTCCGCAGAATGCTTTACATAAACAAGGTTTCGTAAGTATTGGATGCGCGCCTTGTACGAGAGCAATTTTCCCAGGAGAAGATATCAGAGCTGGAAGATGGTGGTGGGAATCAAGCCATAAAGAATGCGGTTTACATGGTGCAAAAAAAGAGTAAACCGGCAGAGAGAATAGAAAATAGATTATAGAATAAAGAATAACGAGTCTGAGATTCAAACAACCTCAAACTTGAAACAAAAAAATAACAACAATAATGAGTTCAGTATTAAAAACAAACGCTTTAGAGAGTGAAGCGATATACATTTTCAGAGAAGTAATTTCACAGTTTGACAAACCGGTTTTACTTTTCTCAGGAGGAAAAGATTCTATTACATTGGTGCGTTTAGCGCAAAAAGCATTTTTTCCTGCTAAAATTCCGTTTCCTCTATTGCACGTAGATACGGGACATAATTTTCCTGAAACAATTGCTTTCAGAGATAAATTGGTAGAAGAATTAGGTTTAGAGTTAATCGTTCGTAATGTTCAGGATGCTATTGATGAAGGAAAAGTGGTTGAAGAAACTGGAAAATATTCTAGTAGAAACAGCTTACAGACAACAACACTTTTAGATGCAATTGAAGAATTTAAGTTTGATGCTTGTATTGGTGGTGCGCGTCGTGATGAAGAAAAAGCAAGAGCTAAAGAACGTATTTTCTCTGTTCGTGATGATTTCGGACAATGGGATGAGAAAAATCAAAGACCTGAGTTGTTTGATATTTTGAATGGAAAAATTGAAAATGGACAAAACGTGCGTGTTTTCCCAATTTCAAACTGGACAGAATTAGATGTTTGGAGTTATATCGAAAAAGAACAAATCGAGATTCCTTCCATCTATTTTTCACATAAAAGAAAAGTTTTTTTGAGAGACGGTTTAATCTGGTCGCATTCTCCTTTTGTGTACCAAGAAGAAGACGAACAAATCGAAGAAAGAATTGTTCGCTTCAGAACCGTTGGAGATATGAGTTGTACAGCCGCTGTTGAATCTTACGCAGCAACAATCGAAGAAGTTGTGGGTGAAATTAGATCATCAACCATTTCTGAAAGAGGAGCCAGAATCGATGACAAACGTTCTGAAGCTGCAATGGAGAAAAGAAAACAACAAGGGTATTTTTAATAATTATGAGTTATGAATTGTGAATTATGAATGCAATTCGGAACGAAATTTTAAAAGTAAAAATCAAAAAAACAAAAACATACAGATTATAAGTTTCGAGAAAACATGAAACCTCAAACTTGAAACCTGAAACAAAATATTACAGAATGGACGTTTTAAAAATAGCAACAGCAGGAAGTGTAGATGACGGAAAAAGTACTTTAATCGGAAGATTATTGTACGATACAAAATCATTGACAACAGATAAAATCGAAGCAATCGAGAAAAGCAGTAAACAAAAAGGATACGATTATCTTGACTTTTCGCTTGCAACAGACGGATTGGTGGCAGAAAGAGAGCAGGGAATTACGATTGACGTTGCACACATTTATTTTTCGACAGCAAAGAAAAGTTACATTATTGCCGATACTCCGGGTCACGTAGAATATACGAGAAACATGGTTACAGGAGCTTCAACTTCTCAGGTTTCTATCATTTTGATCGATGCCAGAAAAGGAGTTATTGAGCAAACTTACCGTCACTTTTTCATTAATAATTTATTGAGAGTAAAGGAAGTAATTGTTGCCATCAATAAAATGGATTTAGTTGATTACTCAGAAGAAGTTTTTAATAAAATCAAAACTGATTTTGAGGCATTAAATGCAAAAAGTACTTTCAAAGAACAAAATGTAAGCTATATTCCGTTAAGTGCAATCAACGGCGGAAACGTTGTGGATAAATCGGAAAATATGCCTTGGTACGAAGGTCAAACAGTTTTAGAACATTTAGAAGGATTGCATTCTCATGATGTTTACGAAGCAGGAAAAGCACGTTTCCCGGTTCAGACCGTTATTCGTCCGAAAACAGAAGAATACCATGATTTTAGAGGATACGCAGGAAAATTATACGGAAATTCAATTAAAGTTGGAGATGCCGTAACAGTTCTTCCTTCTTTAACAGAATCAAAAGTTTCAAAAATTCACTTTTTCGATAAATCATTTGACGAAGCTACAGCGGGATCTTCAATTACAATCGAATTAGAAAATGATATCAATGTGACAAGAGGCGATATGATTGTAAAATCATCTGAACTTCCAAAAATTGAAAAAGATATTACAACAACAATTTGCTGGATGGACAGTAAAAAACTGGTTGCAGGAACAAAATATTTGGTTCAGCACAACACCAACAGAGTTTTAGCAAAAGTAGAAAGCATCAAAAATACAATTGCAACAGATTATTCTGGAACAACAGAAGCTTCACAATTAGCGATCAACGAAATTGGAGAAGTAACAATCAAATTAAGCAAGCCATTGTATTTTGATTCTTATAATGAAAACAAATCAAACGGAGCTTTTATCTTGATCGATACAGCGACAAACACAACAGCAGGAGTAGGATTCATTAAATAGTTGATGGTTTTTGGTTTGTAGTTGATAGTTTTCTCTCAACAGCAACCATAAACAATTAACCATAAACTACAAACTAACAAGGAAATGGAAAGTTTTAGAACAGAAATAGAAAACCCGATAGTTCAGAAGGAGATTATCGAATTAGAAAAAAAGATTCACTTATTCCGTGGAGGAAAAATTGATGATGAGCGTTTTCGTAGTCTTCGTTTAGCGCGTGGAATCTACGGTCAGCGTCAGGAAGGTGTTCAGATGATTCGTATCAAATTGCCTTATGGAAAAGTTACCAGCGAGCAATTGAGAAGAATTACGGAAGTTTCAGATAAATATTCTACAGGACGTTTGCATATTACAACGCGTCAGGATATTCAGATTCACTACGTGAGTCTAGACAGAACACCTGAACTTTGGTCAGAATTGGCTAAAGACGATATTACTTTGCGTGAAGCTTGCGGTAATACGGTTAGAAATATTACAGGAAGCGAATTAGCAGGAGTAGATGTAAACGAGCCATTTGATGTTTCACCTTACGCACACGGACTTTTTCAATATCTGTTAAGAAACCCGATCTGTCAGGAAATGGGACGTAAATTCAAAATTTCGTTCTCTTCTTCAGATGAAGATACTGCTTTGAGCTATTTACACGATTTAGGGTTCATTCCAAAAATCAAAGGCGGACAAAAAGGATTTAAAATCATGTTCGGCGGAGGTTTAGGATCTCAGCCAGCGCATGCAGAATTACTTTCTGAATTTGTACCAGTTAACGAAATCATTCCAACAGCAGAAGGAATCATCCGTATTTTCGATAGATACGGTGAACGTGCAAAGAGAATGAAAGCGCGTATGAAATTCTTAATCAAAGAAATGGGAAGAGATGTTTTCCTTGATTTAGTTGAAAAAGAGAAAAAAGCAATCGCTTTTGAAACATACGAAATCGACACAACTGCTTTTGATGGACCAATTGCAGAACCAGTTTTAGAAGTGCCACAAGTTACAATCGAAGATACAAAAGCTTATGAAGCTTGGAAAAAATCGAATGTAATTGCACAAAAACAAGCAGGATATTATGCTATCGGAATCAAAGTTTTATTAGGAGATTTTTATACGGATAAAGCCAGATTATTAGCAGATTTAATTAAAAATTACGCAGCAAACGAATTGCGTTTTTCATTGCGTCAAAATATTGTAATACGTCACGTAAAAGAGGAAAATCTTCCTTTCTTTTATCAAGAATTAGCCAAACTTGACTTTGTTCATTTAGGATATAATTCAGTTGGAGATATTACGGCATGTCCGGGTACTGATACTTGCAACTTGGGGATTGCAAGTAGTACCGGTATTGCAGAAGAGTTAGAAAGAGTTTTAAGTGCAGAATATCCTCAGTATTTAAACAACCGCGAAATCGAAATCAAAATTTCGGGCTGTATGAATGCGTGCGGACAACATAATATGTCTGCAATCGGATTTCAGGGAATGTCTATCAACTCAGGAAAACTAGTAGCTCCGGCTTTACAGGTTTTATTGGGCGGAGGAAGATTAGGGAACGGACAAGGACGTTTTGCTGATAAAGTAATCAAAATTCCAAGCCGTAGAGGGCCAGAAGCTTTGCGTACCATCTTAAATGATTTTGACGCTAATGCTAATGGAGAAAAATTCCTTAACTATTATGACTTAAAAGGAGAGAAATACTTCTACGAAATCTTAAAACCATTATCTGATGTAACCAATTTAACAGAAGCCGATTTTGTGGATTGGGGTAACGCCGATAACTACGTAAAAGCAGTTGGAGTTGGAGAATGTGCTGGTGTTGTGATCGATTTAGTAGCGACTTTATTGTTTGAAGCTAAAGAGAAATTGATTTTAGCTCAGGATTCTTTCGACGAGAAAAAATGGTCAGATGCAATTTATCATGCTTACGCAGGATTTGTAAATGGAGCAAAAGCTTTATTATTGGCAGAAAACCAAAAAACAAACCACCACGCAGGAATTGTAGATTTATTTGACACTGTTTTTATCGATACCAATAAAATCGAATTGAATTCAACTTTTAAAGATTTGGTATATCAAATCAATAAGAATGAACCATCTGAAACTTTTGCTAAAGATTATATTGCTCAAGGAGCAGTTTTCTTTGATAAAATCGAAACATTCAGAGCACAAGAATTAGCAAATGCATAATATCCTAAAACCCAAAGTAACTTTAGTTGGCGCAGGTCCCGGCGACCCGGAACTGCTTACGCTTAAAGCCGTAAAAGCGCTGGCTGAAGCGAATGTGGTTTTGTATGATGCTTTGGCAAACGAAGAAATTTTAGCGCACGCTCCCAAAGATTCCATCAAATTATTTGTCGGAAAACGAAAAGGAAACCACAGTTATACGCAGGATCAAATCAATCAATTGATTGTAGATAATGCTTTGACTTATGGAAATGTCGTGCGATTAAAAGGCGGAGATCCTTTTATTTTTGGAAGAGGAAGCGAAGAAATCGAATTCATAGAAAGCTTCGGAATCAAAACTGAAGTTGTTCCAGGAATTTCATCAGTAGTTGCCGTTCCGGCTAGTCTTGGAATTTCGATTACCAAAAGAGGAGTTTCAGAAAGCTTTTGGGCGATTACAGGTACAACATCCGACAGGAAATTATCTTCAGATGTAGCTTTGGCGGCACAATCATCTGCAACAGTTGTAATCCTGATGGGAATGCACAAACTGCCTCAGATTATCGATTTGTTTCAAAAAGAAAACAAAGGAAATCTGCCAGTTGCCATCATTCAAAACGGAACAACAGCGGAAGAAAAAGTTGGCGTAGGAACTGTAGATTCAATTTTAGAAATCGTAAAAGAAAAAGAATTAGGTTCTCCGGCCATTATCGTTTTAGGCGAAGTGGTTCGCGAAAGCCATAAATTAAAAGGATTTTACGAAGAGTTTTGTCAAAAGAAGGAGTTGGATAAAATGTTCCGTCAGAACCAATTCGTTGGAAAAAAATGATCGATTGAAGAAAATCATCTAATTTTGATTAGGTGAAAATAAATTAAAATGGAACAAAACGAATTATATCCAATATTTCTAAAGCTTCACAATTTAAATGTACTAATTGTAGGTGGAGGAAATGTAGGTCTGGAAAAGCTTTCTTTCTTGCTCAAGTCAAGTCCGAATGCAAATGTTGAGGTAGTAGCAAAAGATTTCCATCTGGATATTAAAGTCTTAGCAGAAAAACATCCTTCGATTAAATTAACCGAATCGAAGTTTAAAAAGAAAATGCTTAAAAAGCGCCACATGGTAATCGCTTGTACAGACGATTTAAAAGTCAATAAAAGAGTTTATGACTTGGCCAGAAAGCGTTATTTGGTATGCAATATCGCCGATACGCCAGATTTATGTGATTATTATCTAGGCGGAATTGTAACAAAAGGAAATGTAAAAATTGCCATTTCGACTAACGGAAAATCGCCAACAACGGCAAAAAGATTAAGAGAGTTTTTTGAAGAAGTAATTCCAGAAGACATCAATCAAATGGTTGAGAACCTAAACGAATACCGAAAAACGCTTAAAGGCAATTTTGAAGAAAAGGTTAAAAGGATGAATGAGATCACTTCTTCATTAAAAAATAAAGAGTAAAAAAGTTTCGGAAAGAAATAAATGATAAAAATCATTGACAGTCCAAGGATTTATTTGTTTCTTTGCGTTATTAAGAATGATTATAAACAACAACATAATGATTAAAACAGATATACTTATAATTGGAGCAGGACCAACAGGTTTATTTGCCGTTTTCGAGGCAGGATTATTAAAATTGAAATGTCACATCTTAGATGCTTTACCACAAGCAGGAGGACAGCTTTCAGAATTATATCCTAAGAAGCCAATTTATGATATTCCTGGATTCCCAGAAGTTTTAGCTGGAGACCTAATCGACGGACTAATGGAGCAAATCAAACAATTTGAACCAGGTTTCACTTTAGGAGAGCGTGCAGAAACAATCGAAAAACAAGAAGACGGAACTTTCATCGTAACTTCAAACAAAGGAACTAAATTCCACGCGCCAGTTATTGCTATCGCTGGAGGTTTAGGAAGTTTCGAACCTCGTAAACCACTTATCGAAGATATCGAGTTTTATGAAGATAAAGGAGTAAAATACTTCATCAAAAATCCTGAGAAATTCAGAGATAAAAGAGTTGTTATTGCAGGAGGAGGAGATTCAGCATTAGACTGGTCAATTTTCTTAGCAAATGTAGCTTCAGAAGTAACTTTAATTCACAGAAGAAACGAATTTAGAGGAGCTTTAGATTCTGTAGAAAAAGTACAGGAATTAAAATCAGCTGGAAAAATCAAATTAATCACTCCGGCAGAAGTTATCGGAATCAACGGTGCAGAACACGTAGAATCTTTGGATATTGAAGAAAACGGAGCTCACCGTAAAATCGACTGTGATTATTTCATTCCACTTTTCGGATTAACACCAAAATTAGGTCCAATTGGAGATTGGGGATTAGAAATCGAGAAAAATGCAATCAAAGTAAACAACGCTTTAGATTACCAAACTAATATTCCAGGGATCTTCGCAATCGGAGATATCAACACATACCCAGGAAAATTAAAATTAATCCTTTGCGGTTTCCACGAAGCAACATTAATGTGCCAAGCAGCATACGGAATCATTAATCCAGGTAAAAAATATGTATTGAAATATACAACAGTTTCTGGTGTAGACGGTTTTGACGGAACTCGTAAAGAGGCGCCAAAGGCGGTTGTGAAGGCGATAGTTTAGTCTGAGGTACTGAGGTTCTAAGAGACTAAGGTGCTAAGATTTTTATATAGTAAAGCCCAAACTTTTTAAAGTTTGGGCTTTTTTAGCTTAGTACCTCAGAAGCTTAGCATCTCAGAACCTTAAAAAAACGTATCTTTGTGATTATATAAATTTTGTTACCATGAATTTAGAAGCAAGAAAATATCAGTTTATTCAGGAGTTGGTTAAGGTTGAAGATGAAAGCGTATTGGAAAAACTCGAATTGGTTTTGAAAGCAAATCAAAATGATTGGTTTGACGATTTATCCAAATCAGAGCAAGAAGAAATTCAGTTAGGAATTGAACAAGCTGATAAAGGAGAATTGACGAGCCATGAAGAGGTGATGAAAAGATTTTCAAAATGGCATTAAAAATTGAATGGACTTCACAAGCCGTAAAAGGTTTTAATAAAGTTCTCGATTATTTAGAAGCAAAGTGGACAGCCAGAGAAATTTTGAATCTGGAAAATAATATTCAACAAGTAATCAATCAGATAAAAAACAATCCGGAACAATTTCCAAAATCTTCAAGAAAAACCTCTTTACATAAAGCAATTGTAGATAAAAATAATTATTTAGTTTACAGAATAAATAAAGAAGCAAACATTGTTGAAATTATCAACTTTAGAGGAACAAAACGAAAGCCTAAACATTAAAACAAAAAAATCCCAGAGGGATGAAATATTTATAGAAAAGAAATAAATATCCGTATCAATAGAGCTCCAGAGGAGCGACTTTGATGTTCAAATTATTTTTCTATAAATATTTTGCTCCTCTGGAGCATATTAGACAATCAAATTCAAACATAGCCCACGGTTTCAACCGTGGGATGCGTGTTGTTGAAGTACGTATCTTGATTTGCATTGCGTCCCCACGGTTGAAACTGTGGGCTATGTTCTACAATCTTGTGTTTACATATTAAATAATTCAAAACAAAGATTTTAAACTTAGTAGCTTAGCAACTCAGAACCTTAGTAGCTTAAAAAAAACATCACATTAACTTAATCTTAGTTCCTTTGACCTAACATATTGAGATAGTAGCTTTGTACCTTGAAAAGAAAAATTTTGAAGAATCAAGATAAAATGCTAACTTTAGAAATGTATTAAAAATTATCTATTATGAATTGGGATGAAGAAACACTACTAGAAGAAAATGCCAACATTGAAAATGAGATGAGTATGACAGATAATGAATTTACAGATCATCAAGAAGTCATAGATACATTTTTGAATTGGGACAGAAGTTTTTAAAAACTTTCTGATCAAAAGAAAATAAGCTCAACTTTTAATTGAGACGGAAAAATTTAAAAGAAAAGCTCAAACTTTGTAAATAAAGTTTGAGCTTTTCTTTTTTAAACTTTGAGCTTTTTCAGCCTAGTAACTTAGTATCTTCAAAAAACTTAGAACCTCAGAACCTTAGCCTCTTAGAAACTTTAAAAAACGCTTGCAATTAACCGCTTTATGTCGTTACTTTGCAGCGTTCATAATTTTATTGAAAGTTATCACGAAAGGCGGAGGGATAGACCCAATGAAACCTTAGCAACCCTTTACCATAAAGAAGGTGCTAAATTCTACTTTACACTGTAAACACAGTAACTAAGATAGATAACACAAATACAAACAGTATTTCTCAAAACTTTTCCTGACAACATTACAACAAAATTTCACTGAAATAAAATTTAGTGAAAGGAGCGAATCATTGACGCATTTTTGCCGTCATGGGTTCCCGCTTTCGCCTATATCTCTCCACTCCGTTGCGAGGATACCGGCTCAATCGGGGCTAAAGAGCCACAATTGTGAACTTTTGGAATTAAAAATCAAGATATCCTTTAGAGTTGACAGGTTTTTAAAACTGTCAGGTCTAATTAAAGAATTAAATAAGCTTAGTGTCTTAGCGTCTTCGTGGCAAAAGGCAAAACAGTATGTCAATAAAAGAAGCAATAAAAGAAAGAATCCTGATCCTGGATGGAGCAATGGGAACCATGTTACAACGCTACAACTTCTCAGAAGAAGATTTTCGCGGCGAACGTTTCAAAGATTTTCCGCATCCGTTAAAAGGAAACAACGATTTATTATCACTTACACAACCGCAAGCAATTCGCGCTGTACATGCTGCCTATTACGAAGCAGGAGCAGATATCGTAGAAACCAATACTTTTTCAGGAACCACAATCGGTATGGCCGATTATTTCATGGAAGATTTGGTTTACGAATTAAACTACGAATCGGCAAAAATTGCCCGTGAAGTAGCCGACGAATTCACAGCTAAAAATCCGGCAAAACCACGTTTCGTAGCTGGTTCAATTGGACCAACAAACCGTACAGCAAGTATGTCACCAGACGTAAACGATCCAGGTTACAGAGCCGTGACATTTGATGATTTAAGAATTGCTTACAAACAACAAGTAGAAGCTTTATTAGACGGAGGTTGCGATTTACTTTTAGTAGAAACAATTTTCGATACATTAAACGCAAAAGCAGCACTTTTTGCCATTGAAGAAGTAAAAGACGAACGCAATATCGATGTGCCAATCATGGTTTCAGGAACGATTACAGATGCTTCAGGAAGAACACTTTCTGGGCAGACAGTTGAGGCATTTTTGATTTCAGTATCACATATTCCATTATTGAGCGTTGGTTTCAATTGCGCTTTAGGAGCCGATTTGTTGAAACCATATTTAAAAACATTATCACAACATACACAGTTCAACGTTTCAGCGCATCCAAATGCAGGATTGCCAAACGCGTTCGGACAATACGATGAAACACCTGAACAAACACAGGCTTTTATCAAAGAATATTTAGACGATAATTTAATTAATATCATTGGCGGTTGCTGCGGAACAACTCCAGATCACATTCGATTAATGGCAGAAGTTGCGAAGGATTATAAGCCGAGAGTAGCGCCGATATTTGCTTAATTAGAGAATTACTGTTGATGAAACAATTAAGAATAATATCAGTTGTTTTTATACTTTTTGGTTTGTTTGGTTTCCGAAGTGAAAAAGCTTCGTTAAAAGCGACACAAGAAATACCGTCTGATTTTTATTTTGTGATTAACAGTGGAGGAAATGATGCATATAATTCTCAGTTTAATAGTTTTTATAGAAAATATTTAAATGAGGAAAAAACAGTAAAAGTTGAATTAACATTAGAGGAAAAAAGGAGAATTTTTGAGTTTATTAAGAAAGTCGATTTTTTTAATATGCCAACGATTTTTGAGCCAACGGGAAAATCTGGAACCATTAAAGTTAGAATGCCCAGTTTTCAAAATAGCATATCGGTTTTTATGAGCGGCAAAAAGAAATATGTGAGTTATGAAAATGGATTTACTGATGATTTAAATGAGAAAAAAGTGAAGCCTTTTCTTGATTTATATAAGATGATTTGGGACATTTTAGACAAAAAAGAAGAAATAAAAAAAATGCCAAAATCAGATTATTTTTATGAATAATTAACTCGAAATATAATTATGAAACCGAGTCTGCGTGAGGGATAGAAGTGGAAAGCCCACAGCCTGACGAAGGAAGAGCGAGGACTTGCAACGGATAGCCCGGCCGAAGGACACGCCCAAATAAAAAAGATTAGAGGTTTAAAAGCCTAAAAAATATACAATAAAACTTAGAACCTAAGCCTCTTAGAAGCTTAGCAACTTTAAAAAGAAATGACTGAAAAAAGAAGAGACCTTGTATTATCAGGATTAGAACCTTTGATTATTACGCCCGAAAGTGTTTTTGTAAACGTTGGGGAGCGTACAAATGTTACCGGTTCGCGAAAATTCCTTCGATTAATCAAGGAAGAGAAATATGATGAGGCACTTGATATCGCAAGACAGCAGGTAGAAGGAGGAGCGCAGATTATCGATATCAATATGGACGAAGGAATGTTGGATGGTGTAACTGCCATGACTAAATTCCTAAATTTAATTGCAGCAGAACCCGATATTTCGAGAGTGCCGATTATGATCGACAGCTCGAAATGGGAAATTATTGAAGCAGGTCTGAAAGTAGTACAAGGAAAAAGCGTTGTAAACTCCATTTCGTTAAAAGAAGGAGAAGAAGCTTTTATTCATCATGCCAAATTAATCAAACGTTATGGTGCGGCGGCAATTGTCATGGCTTTCGACGAAGTAGGTCAAGCTGATAATTACGATCGTCGTGTCGAAATTTGTGCGCGTTCTTATGATATTTTGGTAAACAAAGTAGGTTTCCCTCCGCAGGATATTATCTTCGATTTGAATATTTTCCCAGTGGCAACAGGAATGGAAGAGCATAGATTGAACGCATTGGACTTCTTTAGAGGAACAAAATGGGTTCGTGAGAATTTGCCACACGCACATATAAGCGGTGGGGTGAGTAACGTTTCGTTCTCATTTAGAGGAAACGATGTGGTTCGTGAAGCGATGCATTCGGTTTTCTTATACCACGCCATTAAAGAAGGAATGACAATGGGAATCGTTAACCCAGAAATGTTAACGATTTACGATGATATTCCGAAAGATTTATTAGAACACGTAGAAGACGTAATTCTTGACAGACGTGACGACGCGACTGAAAGACTTTTGGATTTTGCAGAAAATGTAAAAGGCGAAGTTAAAAGCGACGAAAAAGCCGTTCAGGAATGGCGTTTAGGATCGGTTCAGGATCGTATTACGCACTCTTTGGTAAAAGGAATTGATGCTTTTATTGAAGAAGATGTTGAAGAAGCACGTTTGGCTGCCACAAAACCAATTGAAGTTATTGAAATCAATTTGATGGCTGGAATGAATGTCGTTGGAGATTTATTCGGAAGCGGAAAAATG
The DNA here is from genome assembly GCF_039539785.1 of Flavobacterium ginsengiterrae. Taxonomy (NCBI): domain Bacteria; kingdom Pseudomonadati; phylum Bacteroidota; class Flavobacteriia; order Flavobacteriales; family Flavobacteriaceae; genus Flavobacterium; species Flavobacterium ginsengiterrae. The sequence continues at coordinate 1,176,450 of NZ_BAABDU010000003.1, forward strand.
TTCTTGCCTCAGGTAGTAAAATCGGCTCGTGTAATGAAAAAAGCGGTGGCTTATTTATTGCCATTTATCGAAGCAAGCAAACAAGCCGGAGACAAACAAGGAAACGGAAAAATCCTAATGGCAACCGTAAAAGGCGACGTTCACGATATTGGAAAAAACATCGTTTCGGTGGTTTTGGCTTGTAATAATTACGAGATTGTAGATTTAGGTGTAATGGTGCCTCCAGAGAAAATCATTGCTGCGGCGATCGAACATGAAGTAGACATTATCGGATTAAGCGGACTGATCACACCTTCGCTTGACGAAATGGTTTACTTAGCCAAAGAATTAGATAAACAAGGAATTAAAATCCCAATTATGATTGGTGGGGCAACCACTTCGCGTGCGCACACAGCCGTGAAAATTGCGCCTCAATACAGAGAAACTGTAATTCACGTAAACGATGCTTCGAGAGCCGTTACTGTTGCAGGAAACCTGTTAGATCATAACCGAAAAATATACGCAGCAGATATTCGTGCAGAATACGATTCGTTTAGAGAAACATTCTTAAATCGTTCGAGAGACAAAAACTTCCTTACGATTGAAGATGCTCGTAAAAATAAATTACAATTGGATTGGTCTGAATATACTCCGACGAAACCAAAGAAAATTGGCGCTCAAACTATCGAAATAGAATTGGATGTTTTAGTTCCGTATATCGACTGGACACCATTTTTCCAGACTTGGGAATTGTACGGAAAATATCCGGCAATTTTAACCGATGAGGTTGTGGGTGAACAAGCAACTTCAGTTTTCAATGATGCTCAGGCAATGCTGAAAGTGATTTTGGAAGAGAAAAAACTAAAAGCAAAAGGTATTTATGGAATTTTTCCTTGCAATCAGGTAAACGATGATGATATCGAATTGCGTGATGAAAACGGAAAAGTATTAGAGAAGTTTTTGACTTTGAGAGTACAATCTCAAAAAACAAAAGGCGCTCCAAATCCAGCTTTAGCTGATTTTATTCTGCCAAAAGAAAGCGGAATTGATGATTATATGGGGGCTTTCTGTGTAACAACAGGTTTTGGTGTTGACGAATGGGCTGCAGAATACGAAAAGAACCTTGACGATTATAATTCGATTATGGTTAAAGCGCTTGCCGATCGTTTTGCTGAGGCTTTCGCTGAATATCTTCACGAAAGAGTACGTAAAGATTTCTGGGGTTACGACTCAGATGAATCTTTAACCAACGAAGAATTAATTAAAGAATCGTATAAAGGAATCCGTCCTGCGCCAGGATATCCAGCTTGTCCGGATCACTTGGAGAAACCAACGATTTGGAAACTCTTAGATGTTGAAAAACAAATTGGAGTAACCTTAACAGAAAGTATGGCAATGTGGCCGGCGTCATCGGTTTCTGGTTATTACTTTGGAAATCCGAAAAGTAAATATTTCGGTCTCGGAAAAATAAAAGAAGATCAGGTTACAGATTATGCTAAACGCCGAAATGTACCGCTGGATTACGCAATGAAATGGTTAAACCCTAATATAGCAGATTAACGAAAAGTTATTTTGGTTTCAAGTTTCAGGTTTCAAGTTACAGTAGAGAACTTGAAACCTGAAACTTAAAACTTTGAAACAAAAATCTAATAATGAAAGTAACAGAACATATAGAAAACGCCAAAGGAAAAACATTATTCTCATTTGAAATTATTCCGCCTCAAAAGGGGAAAAGTATTCAGGAATTATACGACAATATTGATCCGTTAATGGAGTTTAATCCGCCGTTTATTGATGTAACGACTTCTCGCGAAGAGTATATTTATATCGATAAAGGCAACGGACTTTTAGACAAAAAACTGACTCGTATGCGTCCGGGAACGCTTGGAATTTGCGCTTCTATAAAACATAAATATAATGTTGACACTGTTCCGCATTTGCTTTGCGGCGGTTTTACAAAAGAAGAAACCGAATATATGCTGGTTGACTGTCATTATTTAGGAATCAACAATGTAATGGCGCTTCGTGGCGATGCAATGAAACATGAACAATCTTTTACACCAAAAGACGGTGGAAATCATTATGCAGTTGATTTGGTAAAACAGATTAAAGATTTAAACTGCGGACAATATCTGCACGAAGTAATTGATGCAGACAACAAAGCTGATTTCTGTATTGGTGTTGCGGGTTATCCGGAGAAACATTTAGAGTCACCGTCTTTACAATCGGATTTAAAAAGATTAAAAGAGAAAGTTGACGCTGGAGCAGATTACGTAGTTACACAAATGTTTTTTGACAATGCTAAATATTTTGCTTTCGTAGAAAAAGCAAGAGAAATGGGCATCACAATTCCAATTATTCCTGGAATTAAACCAATTGCGGTTCAAAGACATTTACAAGTTCTCCCTCAAATCTTTAGAATCGATTTACCAGAAGATTTAATCGATGCAGTAGACAAATGCAAAAATAACGCTGAAATCAAACAAGTGGGAATCGAATGGGCGATTCAGCAATCATTAGAATTAAAAGCAGCCGGAGTTCCATTTTTACACTATTATTCAATGGGGAAATCGGAGAATATCAGACAGATTGCGAGTAAAGTTTTTTAAGGTTTATTAATTTTTAAAACGCCTAGTTTTGTCATTTCGACGAAGGAGAAATCTCCGCGAGTAGCTCCGCAAAGATTTTCCTGAGATTGTCGAGTTACTCGCGGAGATTTCTCCTTCGTCGAAATGACAAGATTACGGGAAAATTGGAATTTGGATTTTCAAAAATTGGAATTTGATTCAAGGATTTTGTTTAATTTAGAAGTTTAAATTTTCATATCATGGAAAAAGAAGAATTACAAGCCATAGCCTCACAATTAAAAAATCCTTCAGGCGAAAAAGGAATTGAAATGGGAAATATGATGAACGAAACGAACATCAATATGACCAAACATTCCATTCAAAATTTAAATATTTCAAAAGAAAATAAAATTCTCGAATTAGGTCACGGAAACGCGAGACACGTTGAATTTTTATTCGAACAAGGAAAAGATTTAAAATATTACGGACTTGAAATGTCGGAACTGATGTTTCAGGAAGCACGCCAGATTAACCGAAATTTTGTTTCTCAAAAACAAGCTTTCTTTTCGCTTTATGATGGCAACAAAATTCCGTTTGAAGATGAATCTTTCGATAAAGTATTCTCTGTAAATACTATTTATTTTTGGCAAAAGCCAGAAGAATTACTTGCAGAAATTTACAGAGTTTTAAAACCAAATGGAAACTTCTGTCTGACTTTTGCTGAAGAAGATTTCATGAAAAAACTGCCGTTTACGCAATTTGAGTTTGAACTTTACAGCACTCAAAAAGCACAGGATTTAATTGGAAAATCCGATTTCAAAATCGTTTATACCGAAACACAGAGCGAAAAGGTAAAAAGCAAAACCGGCGAATTGGTAGAAAGAGCTTTTACAACGTTTGTTTTAGAAAAGTCGTTTAAATCATTTTAAACTGCGTGTTTAAATTTTTCAGCCGCGTTTTAGTACTTTCATTTTTTCATTTTGGTTTCTAGATTGTAATACTTTAAAAATTATGGAAGTAAAAAAAATCAATTTTCTACAGAGTTACAGCAGTATTTTATTGCTTCTTGGAGGTATTATAGTTGGGAGTATTTTTGGATTGGTTTTTGGCGAAAAAGTTTTGGTTATAAAACCAATTGGAGATATTTTCCTGAATTTACTTTTTACGGCCATTATTCCATTGATATTTTTTACAATTGGTTCGTCGGTTGCGAATTTGGAACAGAAAGAAAAGCTTGGAAAATTATTTGGAATAATGATCTTAGTTTTTCTTTGTACGCTTTTGATTTCGGCAATCGTCATGATTTTTGCGGTTTATCTTTTTCCAATTCATCAGGATATTGCCATTACCAAAGTTCCCTTTGAAAATATTCAGTCAGGTTCTGTCGGAGATCAGATTGCAAAGTTGGTTACAACAAATGATTTCTTCGAATTATTATCGCGTAAAAGCATGCTGGCGTTAATTATATTCTCGTTTTTAATTGGTTTTGCCACTTTACAATCGGGAGAAAAAGGAAATGGTTTTAAGAGCTTTCTGGATTCTGGAAACGAAGTCATGAAACAGCTTTTAAATATTATAATGAAATTTGCCCCAGTCGGACTTGGCGCTTATTTTGCTTATCAGGTTGGTATTTTTGGCCCGCAATTGTTTGGTGTTTATGCAAAACCTATGGCAGTTTATTATGCAGCTTGTATTTTTTACTTCTTTACATTTTTCAGTTTATATGCTTTTATTGCTGGCGGAAAACGAGCTTTTAAAGTTTTTTGGAGCAATAATATCACGCCATCTTTAACCGCAATTGGAACTTGCAGCAGTATTGCGACAATTCCGGCAAATTTGGATGCTGCACAAAAAATGGGAATTCCAGCACACGTTCGAAATCTGGTAATTCCGCTTGGTGCGCCTTTGCATAAAGACGGTTCGAGTATGTCATCTATTTTAAAAATTACTTTTCTTTTTGCCATGTTTGGAAAAGATTTCACCGAGCCTTCAACAATACTTTTGGCTTTAGGAATAACAGTTATTGTTTCTATAGTCGAAGGAGGTATTCCAAACGGAGGTTATATTGGAGAAGTTTTAGCCATAACAGTTTATGGTTTCCCAATGGAACAGGCACTTCCGGTCGCCATGATTTTAGGTACTCTTGTTGATCCAATCGCTACTTTGTTAAATGCAAATGGTGATGTAATAGCTTCAATGATGGTTTCCAGATTCTCTGAAAAGACAAAGTGGTAACTTCTTTATAAAAAATAAAATCTTTATTAATCTGCTTTTATCCGCGCGATCTGCGTGAAAATAACTAATACAATAAACTTATGAATTCTATATTACAACAAGATCTAAACGATTTAGAAAATATCTTAGAAAAAGCAAAACAACAAGGAATTGATTTTCTAAACAACCTTGATGATATTCCAACTTCAAACCAAAATAAAATTGATCCTAAACGTGTTTTAAATGAATTAGGAATAGGTTCAGAACAAGCTTTAAAAGAGTTTAAACAAAGATTAGCGCCTTTATTAGTTTCTTCTCCCGGACCGCGTTACTGGGGTTTTGTAACAGGCGGATCGACTCCTGCTTCTATTGTAGGCGACTGGCTGGCATCGGTTTACGATCAAAATACGCAGTCTGTAACTTCTCAGGGAGGGAATTCGGCTTTAATAGAATTTGAAACCATTAATTTATTACTTCAATTATTAGAACTTCCGGATTCGTTTTTGGGCGGATTTGTAACCGGGGCAACGATGTCTAATTTTACTTCTCTGGCGGTTGCCAGACAATGGTTTGGAGCGCAGTTTGGAAAAGATTTTGCCAAAAACGGAATTTCTGAAACTATTAATATTCTAACTGCAACGCCTCATTCTTCTTCAATAAAATCACTTTCAATGCTTGGAATTGGAAGCCAGAATTACACTTTAGTAAAAACAATTGAAGGTAACAGAGAAGCTCTGGATATCGCTGATTTAGAAGAAAAAATGAAAGCTTTAAATGGGAAACCATTTATTTTAATTTCGAGTGCCGGAACTGTAAACACTGCTGATTTTGATGATTTTGAAGCAATTGCAGGATTAAAAGAAAAATACAATTTCTGGTGGCATATTGATGGTGCGTTTGGCGGTTTTGCAGCTGTTTCAGAGAAATACAAGCATTATGTAAAAGGCTGGGAAGGAGCAGACAGTATTACAATTGACTGTCATAAATGGCTGAATGTTCCTTATGAAAGTGCTTTTTATTTAATTAAAAAAGAACATATAAATCTTCAAATTGAAACTTTTCAAAATTCAAATGCTCCTTATTTAGGAGATCCGCTGGAGAATTTTAATTATTTAAACGTGCTTCCGGAGAATTCACGACGTTTACGAGCTTTGCCGGTTTGGTTTTCTTTAGTTGCGTATGGTAAAGAAGGTTTTTGTGATATTATTGAAAAAAGCACGCAGCTGGCTCTTCATTTTGCAAATGCACTTATTGAAGATAATAATTTTGAATTGCTGGCGCCAATTCGCTTAAATAATGTTTGTTTTACAATTAAAGGTGATGATAATCAGGATAAGGTTTCTAAGTTTTTAGCGAAACTGAATTATACCGGAAAAGTATTTATGACGCCAACTGTTTATGAAAATAAAAAAGGAATCAGAGCGTCTTTTGTAAACTGGAGAACAACGGAACAGGATATTAAAATTGTGATGGAAGAAATGAAAAATATTCTTGAAGATTTTGATCTGTAAAACTCAAAATAAAAGAGCCTGCTGAAATTAGCAGGCTCTTTTTTCAAAAAAAAATAAAAAACAAAAAAACAAGTTTCAAGGGATTCAAATTCTATATGTAAAGGCTAATGTAGCAATACGATTATCCAGATCGTATCGTTTATTAATCGCAGTTTGTCCAACTACCGAGTTTATGTAAAAGTTGTTCGTATTAAGAACATCTGTAAAATTTAGTTTAAAGTTTCCTTTTCCTGCCAAAATCTGTTTTGAAACTCCAATGCTTAAATCAAAAAATCCATCTCTTTGGTAAACTCCCAGATTTGATTTTGACTGGTATTGTGCATTGGCTTCAGCTTTTAAGCTTTCGGTTATAGTAAACGAATTTTGTACACTTAAATTTGCAGTTACAATAGGTGTAATTGTAGATGAATTAAGTATGTTGCCCATAAAACGATTTTCAAAAACATTAAAAAGTGTGTTTACAGACCAATATTTAGCAAGCTCAGCAGTGTGCGTGATATTAGCTCCATAATTGTATGATTTCGATACGTTTATTTGTGTTGTTACTGTTATATTGCTGCTTGGATCATAGTTGTAAACTTCTGTAAAAACATCTTTGGTAGTGTTAAAGTACAATGAAGCCATAAAAGCACTTTTCCAGGCATATCCTATTTCTGCAGCATGCGTAATTTCTGGAACCAAATTTGGATTTCCCTGCGAATAGTTAAAAGGATCATCATAAAAACGGAACGGATTTAAGTCAAACTGGCTTGGTCTGTTAATTCTTTTACTGTATGAAGCATGTACAGAATGACTGCTGGTAAATTCATATTTTAAAGAAAGACTCGGAAACCATTTTAAATAATCGTCCTGATGTTCTTCGTTTAAAGTTTTTTGTAAAATATCAATTGCTGTATATTCTGTTCGCAAACCGCCCTGAATGTTGAAATCACCAATTCGGTATTTATAATTGGCATAAGCCGCATAAATTTGCTCTTTATATTCAAAGTGATTGGTAGAATTAGCGTCTATCAGCCATTGATTATTATCTAAATATTCATAAACCGATGGATTATCATTGTTTTTTATGCTGGCTTTAAAACCCCATTCAAGAGTTTGTTTCTCTGTAAGCGGATTTGTAAAATCAACTTTTCCGGTAAAAACTCTTAATTGAGACGGAATATATCCTCTTCTATCGCTAACCGGAGTTGCGCTTGAAGAACCTTGATCATCTGCACTCTGAAACTGATTTGACCTGAATTTTGAAGTTTCATATTCAAAATCAAAAGACATGTTTTTTCCTTCATTGTTAAACTTATGAACTCCGGAAAAAGCATAGGTATAATCGAACCATTTTTCTTTGCTGTCATTATAAGTTATGGCATCAAACTGAGGTTGATTCATTGAGTTTAAAACACTATTTGTTCCATTGGCCGTATTTTCATAACGTCCTATTTTAGCATCTACATACGCTTCAATATTGGTTTTTGGAGAAATCTCATATTGCGTTCCAATTTTAAAATTGTTAGATGTAAGCGGCTCATCTGTTATTGATGTTTGATGATTTGTTGTCGAAACCTGCTGACGGGTTTCATCTGTATATTGTGTTTGATTAAATTTTTTGCGCTCTTCTTCACCTCTAAAAGTGTAGCTGTAATTTCCGTAAACGCCCAGTTTATTTTTATTGTAACTTAAATTCATTCCAGAATTTGTTCTGTTTTTACGGCCTCTCGCATAACTGGTAAATGCTGTTCCTTTTAATCCTGAATTACTTGGTTTCTTTAAAATAATATTGATAATTCCCGCTTTTCCGGCAGCATCATATTTAGAAGATGGATTAGTAATAACCTCAATTTGCTTAATATTTGATGAAGTTGTCGATTTTAAATAGTTGGCAAGTTCTTTTTGCGAAAGCTGTGTTAATTTGCCATTAATCATTACAGCAACTCCCTGTTGTCCACGAATAGATAAATCTCCATCTTGAGAAACTACAACTCCGGGCGCTCGCGATAAAACATCTAATGCGGTTCCGCCTTCAGAGACAATGCTGTTTTCAACATTAAAAACAAGTCGATCTGATTTTTGAGTATATAAAACTTTCTTTTTTGTAATCACTATTTCATCTAAAACATTAATTGAGGTTTCAACTATACTGTCATTTTCCTGTTCTGTCTGCGAATAGGAATAGACGGAAAATGCCAGCATAATTGAGGTTAAAATATTCTTCATGTCGTTTTTGGGCTTTTAATTTGTAATAGGCTTGTATATTTATTGTAAAACGATTTGTTCAATTTTATCTGAAACTTTCTTTTGAAAATTTTCTGTTTGATGTAAAATTGAGCTTAAGAAGATTTTTATATAATCGATGAAAGGTAACATTGGTATGGTATTATTAAGTTTTTGCTTGGCAAATATAACACTATTTATAACAAGTCTAAATAAAAATAGTTAAAATTTGTTTAAAAGAATGCCAATCGTTTGATAACGAGTTAATAACGATTTTAAAAATGAAAGGAATTATTAAGAGAAATCAGGATTTCCAAAAAAAAGAAAACCAATTTATCCCGAAGAATAAATTGGTTATATATGTAAACTGAGGTTGTAAACGGAGTGTTTATTTTGTTATTTCTCTAAACACAGCTTCAAGATTTTTATTTTTTTGATTTAGCTGTAATGTTTTTAAACCATTTTCGTTCGCAAAATCAAAAATGGCAGGGCGCATGTCTTTGTCAGTAACAAAAGTTAGTTCCCAAGTCATGTCATGCGTATTTTTGTATGAAGAAATGTTTTCCAGTTTCGCTAAAAGCTGTTCTTCTATCTGGTAATCAAACTCAACCTCAATTACTTGTTCTTTATCTGCGGTAACTAAATGGTCTAATTTATTGTCGGCAACAATTTGTCCTTTGTCAATAATTATGACACGATCGCAAATCGCTTCTACTTCCTGCATAATATGTGTTGACAAAAAAATTGTTTTATCCTTACCAATATTTTTAATTACATTTCGAATTTCCATTAACTGATTAGGATCCAGACCTGTAGTTGGTTCGTCTAAAATCAAAACATCGGGATTGTGCAATAAAGCATTTGCAAGTCCTACACGCTGGCGATATCCTTTTGAGAGCTGAGAGATCTTTTTATGGCTTTCTGGTGTCAGTCCTGTCAGTTGAATTACTTCTTCAATTCGGGATTTTGGCACTTTATAAACATCGGCATTAAATGCCAAATATTCACGAACATACAAATCCAAATACAGCGGATTATGCTCTGGTAAATACCCAATCGACTGCTGTACTGCTTTTGTGTTTGTCATGACATCGTGACCATTTACAAGGGCTGAGCCACTGTCTGCAAGTAAATAAGTGGTTAGGATTTTCATTAAAGTAGATTTTCCGGCTCCGTTTGGTCCTAAGAATCCTACGATTTCTCCTTTCTCAATTTTAAAGGAAATTTCATTTAAAGCTTTTTGCTCTCCGTAACTTTTTGATATACTGTTTACTTCTATCGACATGACTTTTTATTTGTTACAAAAGTAAACAGAAATAGTCTCGATTGCTAAAAATTCGTCTCTTAAAAAAAATATAAAAAAAATAACCAGCCCAGTGTTCACGGCATTGTTATTGTTAAAGGAATGCTAAAAATAAAATTACCCAAATTATGAAAAAAATTTTAGTGATGGCTGCTTTAGCTATCTGCAGTTTTGCAAACGCTCAAAAAGGAACAATTTTAGTTGGTGGAAACATCGGTTACACTTCTGAAAAATCAGAATACAGATTTAGCGAAGACAAAACTAGCACATTTACTTTTTCTCCAAAAGTAGGTTACCAATTTAATGATAACTGGACAGTAGGGGGAGAGTTTGCAGTAAGTTCATCTAACGACGAAACAACTGCTGGTATCGAAGAAAAAAACAACAACTTCAAATTAGGAGCATTTGTTCGTTATTCTGTGCCATTAAGTCAAACTTTTGCTGTTTTTGCTGACATGGGAGCAGGTTTTCAAACTCAAAAAGATAAAGTATACGGACCAGGAAATGCTTACGCAAAATACAAAGGTGACGGTATGTATGTAGGAGTAACACCAGCTCTTTTCATTAACATGAAAAAAGGTTTTGGTCTTAACTTCAGCATTGGTGGTTTAGGATACGAAACGTTAAGCTTTGATAATAACGGAGCTGATTACAGCAAATTCTACTTCAACTTTGGACAAACATTTAACATTGGAATTTCTAAAAACTTCTAATCTTAGATATATTCAATTTCAGAAAAGCACTCCAATTGGAGTGCTTTTTTTTATGCTAACAATTTCTTTTTGATTTTTTAAATTTTGAGACGTTTTTCAGGTGCTTTTTTTAATTAATTGTTACTAAACTCCTTACTTCTGTTTCTTGGTATTTTTCTTGTTTGTTGTATGTGAAATCTTAATAATATAAACATATGAAAAAAATGCTACTTATTCTTGCATTGTCGGTTTTTGGCTTTGCAAATGCTCAAAAGGGAACAATTTTAGTTGGAGGAAATGTTGAATATACTTCTCGTACAGTTGAAGCTGTAACAGGTAAAACAACAATGAATGCTTTTGGTTTTTCTCCTAAAGTAGGTTATCAGTTTCATGATAACTGGACAGCTGGTGTTGAATTTGCAATCGGCTCATCAAAACAAGACGCTCAGATGAGTGAAATTAAAAATAATAATTTTAGTACCGGTGCATTTGTACGTTACACAATGCCATTAAGTGAAACTTTTTCTGTTTTTGCAGATTTAGGCGCTGGATTTCGTACTAGTAAAGGGAAAGCTTATGATAATAACAATCTTATATCTGAAAATAAGGCAAATGGTTTTTATACAGATTTAACTCCTGCTCTTTTTATCAACATGAAAAAAGGGTTTGGTTTAAATTTCAGTATTGGAGGATTGGGTTATACGAGCTCTAGTTACGATAATATTGATATCGATGAGCGCTCTTTTTACTTTAATTTTGGAAAAACCGTAACTATTGGAATTTCAAAAAACTTTTAAAAGTTAACTTTACAATAATACATAAAGCACTCAGTAATGAGTGCTTTTATTTTTTGAATAATGATTATAAAATAAAATCAGCTCATTGGAAAATTTAGCTTATTGTGATACTAAATAATCCGATTGAGTCTATTTTGATTCTAAGCTCTTTGTAATATTGTGCAAAAATTGTTAAAATAAATTGTTATGAAAATCAGAAATATTGAACGAGAAGAAATAAACAGAGAAAATATGATGACTAAAGTTATATGGTTTGTTTTAGGATTTATAGTATCCTTTATTCTTTGTAAGATTTTCTAAATATAAAAAGCCGGCAAAATGAAGACAAACCGAATCATTACTATTCGACTTCATTTGCCGGCAAAAAACAAAAATATTTCTAAATAAAACTATTAGTTTACAGGAGTCTTAACTGCTGCTCTCATTTCCTGAGCTGCTGCTGCCATTTCTATTAATGCTTTTTTGGTTTCGTCCCAATGACGTGTTTTTAAGCCACAGTCAGGATTTACCCAAAGCTGGTCAACTGGAATTACGGCCGAAGCTTTTTGTAATAATCCAACCATTTCTTTTCTCGACGGAATTCGCGGTGAGTGAATATCGTAAACTCCGGGACCAATTTCGTTTGGATATTTAAAGTTGGCAAAAGCATCCAAAAGTTCCATTTGCGAACGAGAACATTCAATTGTAATAACATCGGCATCCATATCAGCAATGTTTTGAATAATATCATTAAATTCGCTGTAACACATATGTGTATGAATTTGAGTGTCGTCGTTTACACCGCTTGCAGAAATACGGAACGCTTTTACAGCCCAGTCTAAATATTTATCCCATTCTTCTTTTCTTAACGGAAGACCTTCACGAATGGCAGGCTCGTCAATTTGAATAATTTTGATTCCGGCTTTTTCTAAATCAACAACTTCATCGCGAATAGCAAGTGCAATTTGTGTACAAGTTTCAGAACGAGGCTGATCATTTCGCACAAATGACCATTGTAAAATCGTTACAGGGCCTGTAAGCATTCCTTTTACCCATTTTTGGGTTAAAGATTGAGCATATTGAGACCATTTTACTGTCATTGGATTTGGACGTGAAACATCGCCATAAATAACCGGAGGTTTTACGCAGCGGCTTCCGTAGCTTTGAACCCAGCCATTTTTTGTAAACGTAAATCCATCTAATTGCTCTCCAAAATATTCAACCATATCATTACGTTCGAATTCTCCGTGAACCAAAACATCAATCCCGGTTTCTTCCTGAAAACGAATAGCAGCTTCGGTTTCTTTTTCGATTAAATTGTTATATTGTTCTGTTGTTAATTCTCCCTTTTTGAATTTTGCTCTCCAGCTTCTTACTTCTGCAGTCTGCGGGAAAGATCCAATAGTTGTGGTTGGAAACAAAGGCAGGTTTAAAGCTTCAATCTGGCTTTTACGTCTTTTAGCAAAAGTACTTTTACGTTTGTCATCAGAAGCTGTGATTGCTGCTACGCGCTCTTTTACTTTGCTATTGTGAATTAATTTTGATGTTTTGCGGTTCTCGTTTGCCATTACGTTTCTTTCGTAATCAGGAGAGTTTTTAATGTCAACTTCACCAGAAGCAAATTGTTTTAAAAGAACAATTTCGTTGATTTTTTGTTTAGCAAAAGCAAGCCATTGTTTAATTTCAGGTGTAAGAGTCTGATCGGTGGTTTCTAACTCTAAGTCACACGGACTATGGATTAAGGAACATGAAGGAGCAATTAAAACTCTGTTTTCACCTACCGCGTCAACAGCTTTTTTGATTAATTCCAATGATTTTTTGAAATCGTTTTTCCAGATGTTTCTTCCGTCAACAACTCCAAGAGAAAGATTTACGTTTGACGCCAGTTTTCCAGATTCTAAAATATCATTTAACTGAAGCTCGCAGCGAACTAAATCTAAATGTAAAGTATCAACCGGAAGTGCTAAAACAGTTTCCAGATTTTCGCCGAAACAGTCAAAATAGTTCGCTAAAATAATTTTAAGGTTCGGGAAACGAGTGTTGATTTCGTTATAAACTTTTGTAATAACGCTTCTTTCTTTGTCAGTTAAATTTAAAGCAAGGAACGGTTCGTCAAGCTGAATATATTCTGCATTTTCAGATTGTAGTTTTTCCAAAATTTCGAAATAAACCGGAAGTAAAGCATCAATAAGATCAATTCGGTGAAAACCTTCTTCTTTTTCTTTTCCTAAAAGTAAATAAGAAACTGGTCCAATTAAAACAGGTTTAGATACAATTCCTAAATCTTTGGCTTCTTTAAATTCATTGATTATTTTTTCTGAAAACAATTCAAATTTTTGGTTTTTTGTAAATTCAGGAACAATGTAATGATAGTTTGTATCGAACCATTTTGTCATTTCCATTGCTACAACATCTTGTCCGTCTTTTTGTGCACCTCTTGCCATTGCAAAGTACAAATCAAGAGAAGAGTTTGTTTTGGCAAATGCAGTATAACGTTCAGGAACTGCGCCAACAGTTAAAGTTAAATCTAAAACCTGATCGTAAAAAGAAAAGTCGTTAGACGGAATTAAATTTACTCCGGCTTCTAATTGTAAATGCCAGTTTTTAATTCGGATTTCTTTTCCAGCATCAATTAATTCATCGGCAGAAATTTTTCCAGCCCAGTACAATTCGCTGGCTTTTTTTAATTCTCTGTTGCTCCCAATTCTTGGATAACCTAAATTATTTGTTTTCATTTAATTTCAGTATTTTTTACTGAACAAATTTACGATTGTAGGTTTTATAACTTATATTTGAGATTTATTTCAGTAAAATGTATTTTTATAATGAGTATTTAAAGATTTTATTACTGTGTAAATCTGCTAAGCGAACCTTTGACCGTAAAAAAAACTATGGAAAATCTTGATAAAACCGACTTGCTGATCCTGAAACACCTTCAGGAAAACTCAAATATTAATACAAAAGACCTTGCTTCTAAATTATTTCTTACGGTAACTCCTGTTTATGAGCGTATAAAAAGGCTGGAAAGAGATGGTTATATAACTAAATATGTAGCGCTTTTAGACAAGAAAAAAATGAACAGAGGCATGACTGTATTTTGTAATGTTCGATTAAAAGAGCATGCCAAAAACGTGGGAAGCAATTTTGTAAAAGATATTGTGGCGCTTCCGGAAATTATAGAATGTTATAATATTGCCGGCGATTACGATTTTATGCTTAAAATACTGGTTCAGGATATGGCTAGTTATCAGGATTTTGTAATGAACAAACTATCAACCATTGAAAACATTGGAAATACAAACAGTATTTTTGTAATGGGAGAAATCAAACACAGCACCGCATTAGAGTTTTAAAAGCAAAAGAAAATCCTAAAATAAATGTATTTTTGGAGTAGAATCCACAATCTAAAATTAGAAATCTAAAATAAAGAAATGAACTGGGAACAACTTTTATCATTAAAACGTCAGGGAGATACAATCAAAAGATTACGTGCAGAGCAAGATGATACACGATTAGGTTTTGAAGTCGATTATGACCGAATTATATTTTCGGCTGCATTTCGCTCTTTACAAGATAAAACTCAGGTAATTCCGCTTTCAAAAACAGATTTCGTACATACCAGATTAACACACAGTTTAGAAGTTTCGGTTGTGGGAAGATCGTTAGGCCGTTTAGTTGGAAAAAAAATAATCGAAAAATATCCTTATTTAAAAGAAGTTCACGGTTATCATATGAACGATTTTGGAGCCATTGTTGCAGCGGCTTCGTTAGCGCATGATATTGGAAATCCGCCTTTTGGACATTCTGGTGAAAAGGCAATCGGAGAATATTTTTCGAGTGGAAAAGGATTAAAATACAAAGATAAGCTAACAGCAAAACAATGGCAGGATTTAATTGATTTTGAAGGAAATGCAAATGGTTTCTCTGTATTAACAGCAAGCCGTCCGGGAATTGAAGGCGGACTTAGGATTTCTTATGCTACTCTCGGCGCTTTTATGAAATACCCAAAAGAAAGTCTTCCGAAAAAACCAACAAATAATATTTCTGATAAAAAGTATGGTTTTTTTCAATCTGATAAAGCGTTTTTTGAAGAAGTTGCGGCAGATATGGGACTTATTCCTAATAAAGAAGAAGGCGATATTGGTTTTGAAAGACATCCTTTGGCTTATTTAGTTGAAGCTGCCGATGACATTTGTTACACCATTATCGATTTTGAAGACGGTATAAATCTGGGTTTGGTTTCTGAAGATTATGCTCTTGAATATCTTATTAAATTAGTAAAAGACAATATTGGAATCGAAAAATACAACATGCTTGAAACCAAAGAAGA
Source organism: Flavobacterium ginsengiterrae (assembly GCF_039539785.1). Lineage (NCBI taxonomy): Bacteria > Pseudomonadati > Bacteroidota > Flavobacteriia > Flavobacteriales > Flavobacteriaceae > Flavobacterium > Flavobacterium ginsengiterrae. Next base: position 1,192,027 of record NZ_BAABDU010000003.1, read on the forward strand.
CAGAATTAGTTATCTGCGTGCTTTAGCAATTGGAGCACTGATTAATGATGCTGTTGATGTTTTTGTTGAAAATGAAGAAGCTATTCTGGCTGGAAATTTCCCTTTTGCTTTAACCGAGAAAAGTAAATACAAAGCTCAGATGGACGATATTATTAAACTGAGCGTTGATAAAATCTACCAAAGCAGAGAAGTAATTGAAAAAGAAATTGTGGGTTATCAAATCATTCAGACACTGCTGGATAAATTTATTACCGCCTTTAACAATAAATACGAAGGAACGGCATCTAATTATGATAAACTGATCTTGAAAATGCTTCCTGAAAAACATCATTTAGAGAAAGGCAATTTATACGAACGTCTGCTTCATATTTGTCATTACGTTTCGCTTTTAACAGATGGAAATGCACTGGAATTGTACGAAATGATTCAGGGAAGAAAAAAGAATTAATATTCGAATATTTATAAAAGAAAACCGCCCGTAAAATATTTACGAGCGGTTTTTTTATTTTTAATAATTTGAGTTTTTTCTATTTAAAAGCATAAACTACACCAACACCAAGAACTTGTCTTAACTGCATTCTTGGACCTTCATTAATTTGAGTTTTTGTTCCGGTAGCAGGATCAACAACATCCTTTTTGTTTTTGATATCATCGTCATAAATTAAATGGACACCAATATTTGCTTTTACATAAGCATTTACAACCAGATCAAGGCGTGTGTCATAATCAATATCGACATTTCCGAAACGATTTAGATAATCAGTATATAAGGTAAGTCTGTTTTCATAAAAAATATTCTTATATATTTCACTTTTCATGTAAGCAGTTAAAAGTATACCAAACTCGGCTTTTACTTTTTGGCCTTCTTCAACTAAAATCTGCTTTGAAGGATCTAGCGGATCAGTTATATAAACGGCTTTTTTAACACCAAAAGAACCCTGATTAGCTAAATTTTGATCTAATACTAATGTGGTTTTTAACGTAATAGGTGAGAAATAAAAAGTTCTGTTTTTTGCTTTATTAGAGTTTTCAGCTCCAGCTCCCAGAAAGATATATGCCGGTGCAAAAGGTCTGGAAATAGGTACATCTCTATTAGGATAATTGTAACCATTTGCAAACTGTGTATTAAAATTAAATTTCGCAGAATAATACCAGTTTGAAACACTGTCTTTTCTAAAACCATACGTTGAGTTAAATTGAACCGCGTCATCAGTCTTTCTTAACTCAATATCATCTTGTTTATTTAGACCATATTTCGCAATAAGTTCATTAAACCATTTATGATTTCCTTTTATATAAGTTCTTGAAAATTCACCTTTAAATAATCCGGAAATAGAACTTGTACCCCCGGCACTCCAGTTTAAAAAGGCAATTTGTGAAAGGTCAAGTCCAAGTTGGTTTTTTTGTGTCCAGTTAGAAGGAGGTTTAGGCGCTTGATTAGGGGCTAATGTCGTTTGTATAATCTGAGCAAAATTCTTAGACGTACACAAAAGCAGCAAAAGCAGGAGAGTGGAACGTAATAATCTCATTAGGTTTTTAGTTTTTTTTAGGTGCCGCAAAATAATTATTTTGTGCCGTTAGAAAAAAGTTTTATTAAACTTTTAACGTCAATTTTACACAATTGTTGCAGCTGTGGTACGGTTCCGTGTTCAATAAACTCATCCGGAACACCTAAAATTTCGATATCATTTTTAAAATTATGGGCAGCAGCAAACTCTAAAACAGCACTTCCAAAACCTCCATTTTTAACCCCGTCTTCTATGGTAATAATGTTTTTAAAAGTACTGAAAATTGAGTTTAATAAATTGATATCTAGCGGTTTAATAAAAGGAAAGCTGTAATGGGCAATAGTGTTGGCATTTTCACATTCTGCTAAAGCTTCGATTACATTATTTCCAATTGTTCCGGTAGATAATACAGCGGTTTTTGTACCATTTTTTAGACATACTCCTTCGCCGATTTTTATTTCTTCATAGTGTCCGAAATTTTCTACTTCCCAATTTTTAATAACACCGCGTCCTCTTGGATAACGAATTGCAATAGGATTATTCAGACCTAACTGGGCTGTATATAAAATATTTTGAAGCTCAATTTCATTAATTGGAGCACACATAATCAGATTTGGAATGGAACGCAGATAAGCAATATCAAAAACACCATGATGCGTTGCGCCGTCTTCGCCTACTAAACCCGCTCTGTCCAGACAAAAAATAACAGGCAGATTTTGGAGTGCCACATCATGAATAACCTGATCGTATGCACGCTGTAAAAAAGTAGAATATATATTACAGTAAACCATCATTCCCTGAGTGGCCATTCCGGCGGCAAGCGTTACAGCGTGCTGTTCAGCAATACCCACATCAAAGGCGCGTTCCGGCAGTTCTTCCATCATAAATTTAAGAGAACTTCCTGATGGCATGGCTGGTGTGATTCCAATTATTTTTTCATTCTTTCTGGCTAAATCCAAAATAGTTAAACCAAAAACATCCTGATATTTTGGCGGAAGATTTTCTTCAGATTTTAAATGAATTTCTCCGGTTGAAGCATCAAATTTCCCAGGCGCATGATATTTTACCTGATTTTCTTCTGCCTGCTGCAAACCTTTTCCTTTTGTGGTTACAATATGAAGGAATTTTGGCCCTTTTATCTTTTTTAAACGATTTAATTCTTTAATTAATTTCGGAAGATCATGACCATCAATAGGACCAGAATAATCAAAATTTAAAGATTTAATGATATTGTTCTGACGCGGATTTTTTCCGTTTTTAACAGCAGTAAGATATTTTTTTAAAGCACCAACACTTGGGTCAATACCAATAGCATTATCGTTTAGAATAACTAAAATATTGGCATCGGTTACACCGGCATGGTTTAGGCCTTCAAATGCCATTCCGCTGGCAATCGAAGCATCGCCTATAACCGCAATATGCTGTTTGTTTAAATCGCCTTTCAATTTAGAAGCAATCGCCATTCCCAGTGCTGCCGAAATAGAAGTTGAAGAGTGTCCAACGCCAAAAGTATCGTAAACGCTTTCGGTACGTTTAGGAAACCCGGAAATTCCGTCGATTTGTCTGTTGGTTTGAAAAACATCTTTTCTTTCCGTCAGGATTTTATGTCCGTATGCCTGATGTCCCACATCCCAAACCAGTAAATCATCGGGAGTATTAAAAACATAATGCAAAGCAATTGTAAGTTCTACAACGCCTAAACTGGCTCCTAAATGACCTTCTTTTACAGAAACTACATCAATAATAAAACGGCGCAGTTCCTGAGCAAGCTGAGTAAGCTGTTCTTCTTTTAAAAGACGTAAATCTGAGGGATTGTATATATTTGAAAGTAAATCGCTTTTCATTGTAAGGTAAAAAGCAAATTTACGGTTTTAAATTTATTTTTACTGAGTGTTATGCAGCGAAATAGGCAGCGAATACTGCATTCTGATTTTTTTTCTGTTTAATTCTCCCGGCTGCCATTTAGGACATAAACTCAAAACTCGTATAATTTCTTTTTCCATAGGTTCTTCAACCGGCGGAGAACATTCAAGAAATGACATGCTGCCGTTTTTTTCTACTGCAAAAGCAAGTTTAAAATTGAGTTTCCAGTAATATACACTTTCCGGTTTTTTATATTCTTTCATGAAAAAAGTATAAAACTGATCAATACCGCCCGGAAATTCAGCATTAATCTGCGAAGAAGTTTCTCCAGATGCAGCAGTTTCTTTTAAAATAGTTTTGGGCTTATTATCCGCTTTTTCAGCTTCTGGATTTGATTTTTTTTCAGGTTTAGAATTGTTATCTTTTTCAGGCTTTACATTTTTTATTTCGCCTATTTTAATTTGAGATTCAGGCGTTTGATCTGGAATTTTGTTGTTTATTTCAGTCTTGTCTACTGTAGTAGATTTTGTTGTCGAAGTATCGGTAATAACTTGGGTATTCTCAATTTCCTGTTTTTTATCTTCTTTGTTTTGACAGCCGAAAAAAGTTCCTATAACTAAAAATAACGCCAGTAAAAAGAATTTGGAATACTTTCCGCGTACCGTTATTTTATGTTTTTTTTCCATGTTCAAATATCAGAAATTAAATGTAATAAAAATAAGTTCTAAAAACCTATTTTTGTATTCATGGAAAATCCTTTTACCGACGAGTATTTTATGAAAAAAGCTTTACAGGAAGCCGAAGAAGCCTACTTAAAAGGCGAAATTCCTGTGGGAGCTGTTATTGTCGTAGCTGATAAAGTTATCGCCAGAAGCCACAATTTAACCGAATTACTTAATGATGTAACCGCTCACGCCGAAATGCAGTCAATTACAGCGGCAGCTAATTTTCTGGGCGGAAAATATTTAAAAGACTGTACGCTTTATGTAACTCTTGAACCCTGCCAAATGTGTGCTGGCGCTTTGTACTGGAGTCAGATTTCGAAAATTGTTTTTGGTGCACGCGACGAACAGCGCGGATTTCTAAATATGGGAACAAAACTTCATCCCAAAACCACAGTTGTTTCCGGTGTAATGGCAAACGAAGCAGCCGATTTAATGAAACGATTTTTTCTGGAAAGGAGGAAATAGTATATTGTAGGAATTTATTTATATTGTATATTTGAAGTTTATTAAAAAAGACATCTCATATACAATTTATGATTTTAAATAATATTTTTCTTTATCCTGACTTAGTCGAATTTAATGATCGTAATGAAGATTTATCGATTGTTAGAAACCAGACTCGCCATATTTGTAATTACCTGGCACGAAATTTACAAAAACTCAAATTTCCTGTTAGTGGGTTTAATAAAATATGTGTAATTGGAATGACTAATCCAAAAGGAACATATCTCAATAGTTCTTCTGCACTTTCAGTTGGCGTTATTTTCGATATGAATGAATGTAGAAAAATTGAAAGAAAAGATTTAGGAGACTATTATTCTAATTTACTCAAAACTGGTTTGAATAATTGTGCAAAAAACTATAAACTGCCAATCGAAGAAATGTTTTTGTGGCTTGAAGAACTGAAGAAAAATAATTATAAGAATGAATGGATTTTTAAAGAAAGGACATTTAAAAAATATAATATAAAATGTAAACTTCAATGTGCTATTGATCTGGATAGGTTTACTTTAAGTTTAGTAGTTTTTCAAAAAGATGAAGAGGTTTTTAATGAAATAATTTTAGAAACCATTCCTGATGAAATTGTTTATCACCATAGATTTAAAGACATTGAAATGATTGGATTTGTGATTACTGTTACAACGAGATTTGAAGATAAACCTTTGTTTCAGCTTCATCTTCGTTCATTATTGAAATAAAAAATAACAAATTCCTGATTTGAGAATAATGATTTATGAATTTGTTTAAACAGAAGAGACATGTCCAAGGATAAAAATGAACTGAAAAAAAAACTTCGCTCACAAATCAAAAAGCAGATATTAAAAGATGGTTTATTGCTTTTTCCTTATGATTTTGAAAAAACTTTCAAAAAAGATACTCTTAGCATAAATTTAAAAGATACAAAAATTGGAGAAATAACAATACGCCAGTTAACGGGTAAACATGAACGAATTGGAGTTGTTTCTTCTTTTGTAATTGAAGCAAAAATTTTATCCTGCTCTTTTCTGCAAGAAATAGAAAAAATGCAACTTTCGTTTATCGATTTAGAATTCTTAAAGACAAATGGTGTATTCAATTTTTATTCCGGAGAATTAAAGAAACTTGCTTTCTTCAAGGATTATGGTGTTATTTCGTTTTATCAGTATGATAATATCGAAGAAAAAGTTTTAGAAATGATTGAGCAGATTAACTTAACGATATCTGTAAGGATGTTAAATATTTTTATGGGGAATCTGGAAGCTATAAATGATATTTTGTCAGTGCCATATTCATATTCATACCCAACGATTTTTTCAGCCGTTATTTGTAAAATTAACAATCGGGCAGATTTACTTGAAACTGTAATTAAAAATTGTAAATCACAAAAAATGAGTGATTCATTAAAAAGCAATGTCGAAGAAATTTTAAGCAGTATTCAATTCGACTAATTTAACCCCTTACGGCCAAAATGGATGATATATTATATTTTATTTCCGAATTTATCGAAAAGAGCAGACAGGAAAGATGGAATTATCTCGCATCTGGAAAGTGGGATAAATTTGTAGATAAATTTCATGGATTAGAAAAGCATCTAAACGAGAAATGTTCTTTGGTAGAAAAGAATGCGGTTGAAAGAGTAAATGAAATTATAGAGCAAAAAAGAATTAAAAGAGGCACTTATGTAAGTCTGTATGCTCAAATATCCTTAATGGAGCCTCTTAATATTTCAAAGGCAGAAGATGACAGCTTGATTATTTGTAAAGAAAATAATATTGCATTCTTTTTTCATCATGAAGGCTGGATATGGATCTGTGAATCATAATCTTTATAAATTTACCAAGACGATTTATTAGCAATTAATTTAAAAACATGACAGATTTCTCAACCATAAAAAAGTTATTTCATATTGCAGAACCTCATGGATTTTCTAATGATGAAATTCAAATTGTTAAAAATGCCTTTGGTAATCTTCCGGAAGTGTTTGTTGACTATTATACAGAATTAGGAAAGATTTTTAAACTTAATCAGTCACAGGATTCATTGGTAACTGCAGATCGTTTAATAAATTATGCGACTGATGAATACCTGATTTTTTACACAGAAAATCAGCGTGCCTGTGTTTGGGGAATTCATAAAGATGATTTGTCAAAACCAAATCCGCCGGTATATATGAGTTATGATGAAAAAGAATGGAATCTGGAAACCGAAACTTTGATAGATTTCTTTACGGCAATGGCATATTTACAAGCAGGATTTGCACTGGATTTTACTTCAGAAGGGTTTTATGAATTAGATGATAAAGAGATAAATTTTATTATCGATAATTTCAAGAACAAAGGATACTCACTTACACAGTGGCTTTGCGGAATAAATTTTTATGGGAATTATGATGATGATGTAATTGTAGTTGAATCTACAAATACAAATCAAATATTTTATTCAGCCAATTCCAAAGAACATTTTGATGAAATGGATAAAGTTTTGTCAAAATTGGGAACAGAACTTTAAATATCAACTTAATGGAATAGTATTTTTTCATAGACATATTTGATCGTTAAAAAGAATTTTGAAATTTTATAGAAAAGATATGAATGAACTTTTAGATAGAGAAAAAGAATTTATTTTTGATATTTATCACAGTGTAGTTTTAAATAATTATATTAAATATTGGGGAATGCCTGAATATCGGGTAATCTCTACAAGGGAAAAAGTTAACGAAAAAATATATGTATATTATTTTCCTTGTAACAAAAAGAATAAAATCTGTCGTGTTGCAACTGTTGGACTTTCTCTCCAAAGCGGACTTTCTGGAAAAGTTAGATGCGAATACATTTTTACACTTCCTTGTGATTTAGGGAATACAACACTTGACTCTGTATTTAATTATATGCTAGATATTGCTGCGCATACTGTATTTAATATTAGTAATGTTTTAAATATACCAAGAGTAATGTCTTCTCGCTTAGCACCTAATGAATGGAAAACTAAAGCAATACTGTTTGATGAATTGCGTGGTGAAGATGAAAATTTTTCTGAAATAATATGTAAAGAAGCATTCAATACAGAATTTATCTGGGTTGTACCCATTTATGATTCAGAATATTTATCAATACTTAATAATGGTATTGATGAATTTGATCAATGTGAACAAGAATCTGAAATTAGCATTGTAGATGTAAACAGAGATCCGTTTATTTTATAATAAAAGCTTCTTTTTGACACAAGTAATCACCTTTCATTTTCGTAAAACTTTCAACAAAAGTTAAATAATTAAATTAGAGAATTTTCTGTATAAAAATATTGAAAAATATTTTACTTTTATCGAGGTTTAATTCGTATTTTGCTATTCTGGCTTTTAATGGCAAATCGTCTTAAAATTTTAATTTGTTAACCCATTTAACTCTAAATAAAAGTGAAAGCAAAAGGACTATCTCTCGTATTTTTTGTGTTTTTTATTTTTCAATCCTGCGGACGAAAATCAGCTGCAGATTTCAATTCAGATTTTTCGTTATTTAAAGATTATATTACCAGTTTTACAGGTGGTATCGTTTCTGCAGATTCTGATATTCGTGTGGTTTTGGCTTTCGATAAAAACGATTGGAAACCTAATCAGGAATTAGACGATGATTTGTTTGATATTTCGCCAAGTGTAAGCGGAAAAGTTATAGCGCTTTCAACGAATACTTTAGCTTTTATTCCAGAGAAAAAACTAAAAATGGGTACAGAATATCAGGTTACTTTAAACTTAGATAAACTGACAGCTATACCAAAAGAGAAAGAAAAAGAACTTTCTAAATTTAATTTTACGGTTAAAACAATCAAACAGGATTTTACCATAAATACTGGTGATATACAGTCATACAGTAAAGAATATCAATATTTAAACTGTGTTTTAAAAACTGCTGATAATATTGATCTTGAAACAGCTCAAAAACTTGTAGAGGCTAAACAGGAAGGAAGTAATCTTAAAATTAAATTTGAGAAAACATCTGGTCCGGCTAAAGAATTTCGTTTTATAATAGACAGTATTCAGCGTAAGTCTGAAGCTTCAAATGTTGAAATTATATACGATGGAAATGATTTTGATATTGACCAAAAAGGCCAGATCGATTTTCCGGTTACCAGTATCAATGAATTTAAAGTCGTAAAAGTTGAAGTTCCTGACGGAAACAATCAGCAGGTTTTAATAAACTTTTCTGAACCTCTGGAAAAAGGGCAGGATTTTGCCGGATTGGTTTCTATTCAAAATACCAATAATTTAAAATTTTCTACACAAGGAAATTTATTAAAAGTATATTTTTCAAATCAAACTGTTTCTAAAAAAGAAACACCAACACCTGTTGTTGTAGAAGAACCGGTTTACGCCGCAGCGGTAGATTCTGCCGCAGTTGTTGTAGACTCAGCAGCTGTTTCTGTAGATTCTGTCGCAGCTCCGGTTGAAGATATTGTAGAAGTTGTTCCTGATGAAGAACCGGAACAAGTCGTTACCGGAGAACTTCTGCTTGAAGTTTTTCAGGGAATTGAAAGCCAGTATGGCAAAAAAATGGAAGAAAATTATTCTGAGAAAATATCTTTTGACCAAATAAAACCAAGTGTTCGCTTTGTGAAAAACGGAACTATTCTGCCAAGTTCAAATAATTTAAAACTGAATTTTGAAGCTGTAAATCTAAGTGCGGTTGATGTAAAAGTATATAAAATTTACAAAAACAATATTCTGCAGTTTTTACAATACAATGAATTAAACGGCGCACAAAATCTTAAAAAAGTAGCACAGCCAATTGCAAAAACGACTATAAATTTAAGAGAAAGTACTCTTGTAAATCTCACCAAGTGGAATACTTATGCTTTAGATTTATCTAAAATCATCAAGCCGGAACCGGGAGCAATTTACAGAGTTGAATTTGTTTACAAAAAGAAATATTCACTTTATAAATGTGAATCATCAGACGCAAATGATGACGAAGCAGAGGAAGAAGAAGTAGATGAAAACGACGTAAATTACAGTGGTAATTCATACGATGATTACTATTACTACGACGATTATGACTGGAGAGAAAGTGAAGATCCCTGCTCTGGATCATATTATTATAATGCAAGAATTGCAACCAATATTCTGGCTTCAGATTTAGGTGTTATTGCAAAACGAGGAGAAAATAAATCGTACTTATTTGCGGTAAATAATATTGTTACAACTGAGCCTGTTTCAAACGCAAAAGTTGAGTTGTACAATTACCAACAGCAAAAATTAGGTACTGAGGCAACGAACAGCGAAGGAATTGCTTCTTTTCAGCTGGATAAATTCGCTTATTTTGCCATTGTAACTTTAGGCGATCAGTCGACTTATGTAAAACTCGACGACGGACTTTCATTATCAGTAAGTAATTTTGATGTAGCCGGTGAAACACTTCAAAAAGGATTAAAAGGATATATTTACGGAGAAAGAGGTGTCTGGCGTCCGGGCGATAATTTGTATTTGTCTTTTATCTTAAATGATGCTGCGAACAAACTTCCAAAGTCGCATCCAATTAAATTTAGATTAAATGATCCAAACGGAAAAACAGTTTATCAAACCGTTCAAAAAACAAATGAATTAAATCATTATGCTTTTATAGTGCCAACAAACCAAGATGCTCCAACAGGAAACTGGGAAGCTATGGTAAGTGTGGGTGGCGCAAAATTCTATAAAAGCATTAAGATTGAAACGATTAAACCAAATCGTTTAAAAATCAAAAATACGTTTAGCAGAAAAACTCTTTCGGCTTCATACCCAAATACAGATAATCTTGAAGTAACATGGCTTCATGGAGCAATTGCTAAAAACTTAAATGTAGAAATGCAGGCTAAATTTTCACAGCAAGCCACTACTTTTAAAGGATATGAAAAATATACTTTTGATGATTTAGCACGTCAGTTTAGTACAGAAGAAATCAATGTTTTTTCTGGGAAATTAAACGAAAACGGAAAAGCTTCTGTAAACATTCAGCCAAGATTACAAGGTCAGGCTCCAGGAATGCTTCGAGCTTCATTTATTACGAAAGTATATGAAGAAGGCGGTGATTTTAGTACAGATGTTATGTCGACAACATACTCGCCATACAAAACGTATGTAGGTATAAAATCGCCAGAGTTAAACAAGTATAATATGCTTGAAACCAGAACTAATAATCGTTTTGAAGTTGTTACTGTAGATGAGAACGGAAGACCTAGAGCAGTTCGGGATCTTGAAGTAAGAATTTACAAAGTAGACTGGAGATGGTGGTGGGATTCTTCAAGTGATAATTTATCCAACTATAATTCTTCAAATTCGACTACATCTTATAAATCAGTTACAATTGATACGGATTCAAGCGGAAGAGGAAGTTTTCAGTTTGCTTTAGCCGATGAAGAATGGGGACGCTATTTAATTCGTGTAGAAGATGCAAACAGCGGTCACGCGACTTCTTTAACTGTAAATATAGATTGGCCAATCTGGTCTGGAAAAACGCGTAACCGAGACGCTTCGACTGCTAATATGTTAGTTTTTTCTACAGATAAGAAAAACTATGCTGTGGGAGAAAAAGCGCAGATTTCTTTCCCTTCAAGTGAAGGCGGACGTGCTTTAATTTCTGTAGAAAACGGATCTCGAGTTGTACAGACTATTTGGGCTGAAACTAAAAAGGGAGAAACTAAGGTTGAAATTCCAATTACGGGAGCCATGGCTCCAAATGTTTATTTCAATATTACATTGTTACAGCCCCATGCTTCAACAAAAAATGATTCGCCAATTCGTATGTACGGAATTGTGCCAATTGAAGTGGTAGATAAAAATACAATTCTGGCACCAACACTTTCTATGCCTGACGTTTTAAGACCGGAACAAAATTTCACGGTTAAAGTGGGCGAAAAATCAGGTAAAGAAATGACGTATACAATTGCCGTTGTAGATGAAGGACTTTTAGACCTGACTCGTTTTAAAACACCAAATGCATGGGACAGTTTCTATGTTCGTGAAGCATTGGGCGTAAAAACCTGGGACGTTTACGACGATGTAATTGGTGCTTACGGAGGAAAAATAAATCAGATTTTTAGTATTGGTGGTGACCAGGATTTAGGAGGCGGAAAAGCTAAAAAAGCGAATCGTTTTAAACCGGTAGTATTATATTACGGACCATTTAAATTAGGAAAAGGAGAAACAAAATCACATGATTTAAAACTTCCAAAATACATTGGTTCAGTTAGAACAATGGTTGTAGCAGGAGATGCCAATACAAGTGCATACGGAAGTGTAGAAAAAGCAACGCAAGTGAAGAGCCCGTTGATGGTTTTAGCTTCGCTGCCAAGAAAAATTTCACCTTCAGAGAAAGTAACACTTCCGGTAACAGTCTTTGCAACCGAAAGTAAAATTAAAAACGTTAACGTTCAGGTAAAAACCAGCAACGGATTGAAAATAGCAGGAAGTGCGGTTCAAAAACTAAGTTTTGCACAGCCAGACGAAAAAATGGCGTATTTTAATTTGGTTGTAGGTTCTGCAACCGGAATTGCAAAAGTTCAGGTTATTGCGACATCAGGAAGTGAAAAATCAGTTTATGATGTTGAAATCGATATGACGAATCCAAATCCGGTTACGAGTACTTTTACAGATGTAGTTTTGTCGCCAAACAGTTCAAAAACAATTTCGTGGAAAACATTTGGAATTGCAGGAAGCAACAAAGCAAGACTTGAAGTTTCGTCAATGCCGTCTATGAATTTGAATGGAAGATTACAATTCCTGATTCAGTATCCTCATGGTTGTGTAGAACAGACAACTTCATCAGTTTTCCCTCAATTATACTTGGGCGATGTAGCAGATATTGATACGAAACGAAAAGACTTAATTCAGAAAAATATAGCAGCAGGAATTGCACGATTAGGAAATTTCCAATTATCAAACGGAGGAATGCCTTACTGGCAAGGAAATGCTGTTGCAGATGATTGGGGAACTTCTTACGCAGGACATTTCTTGATTGAAGCAGAGAAAAAAGGATATGTATTGCCAATTAATTTCAAATCAAAATGGCTTTCATATCAACAAAAAGAAGCGAAGCAATGGCGTTTTGAACCAAAATACGGAAATGATTTGGCTCAGGCATACAGATTATACACATTGGCTTTAGCCGGAAATGCTGATTTATCATCAATGAACAGATTGCGTGAAACAAAAGGTATTTCAAATGAAAGTATGCTTCGTTTAGCAGCAGCTTATGTTTTAGCAGGTCAAAAATCAGCGGGACAAAGTTTGTTCTTAAAAACTAGTATTGATGGAAGTTCAGATGGTTATAGCTACTATTATTATGGTTCAAGCGAAAGAAACAGAGCAATGGCTCTGGAAACAATGCTGTTGCTAGACCAAAAACAAAAAGCTTTTGCGACAGCATCAAAATTAGCCAAAGAAATGTCGGCTAACCAATGGATGAGTACACAGACAACGGCTTATTGTTTGTATGCAATGTCAAAATTTGCTGTTAGCAACGGGCCAAAAGGAATCAATATTCAGTTTAGCAAAAACGGAAAAGGAGAATCAATAAACACAAGTAAGTCGGTTGCAGATCGCAGTTTGTCTGTTGCTTCTGGCACAAATAGCATCACACTGAAAAACAATAAAGCCAATACGGTATATGTACGAGTATTAAATACTGGTATATTGCCAATTGGACAGGAAAATGCTGTTCAGAGTGATGTTGCGGCTTCTATTGTTTTCAAAAACAGAAAAGGAAGTGTTATTGATGTTTCAAGAATTAATCAGGGAACGGAATTTGTTGCTGAGGTTACGATTAAAAATCAAAGAGGAGAAAGTGTACAGAATGTAGCATTATCGCAGATTCTGCCTTCAGGTTTCGAAATTGTAAATACACGCTTTACAGATTACGGAGATGCAGTAAACAATATTGCTGATTATATTGATATCCGCGATGACAGAACTAATTTCTATTTTGGAATGAAAGCGAGAGAAACTAAAGTTTTCCGTATTCTCTTGAATGCATCGTATTTAGGAAATTATTACCTTCCGGGATTGCAATGCGAAGCGATGTACGATAATACATTCTTAGCTAGAACTAAAGGATTCTGGGTTGAGGTTGTGAAGTAAAAAATATTAGCCACAGATTAAATGGATTAACACAGATTTAAAATCCTTTTAATTTCCGTAATCTGTGGCGAAAAAAAATGTGATTAAAAAGTTTCCCGCAGATTTTGCAGATCAAGCAGATAAAATAAAATCAGTTAAATCTGCGGAATCTGTGAGAGAAAACTTTGCGAACGTTGCGTATATCTTTGCGTCTTTGCGGTAAAACAACAAGTATTGAAAAATAAACTTATGGCGTTCTTTCAACGCATTATAAACTGGATAAAAAAGAATAAGATAAAATCAGCAATTGCATTTCTGCTCTTGCTGATTTACTATTTTTCGATACCCCGAACTTTATTCAAAGAACCCTATTCGACCGTTATAGAAAGTAAAGAAGGGGAACTGCTTGGTGCTAAAATTGCCAGAGACGGACAATGGCGTTTTCCTGCTCAGGACAGCGTTCCTGATAAATTCAAGAAATGCATTGTGTATTTTGAAGATGAGTATTTCTATAAGCATCCAGGGTTTAATCCCGGAGCAATGATTAATGCTTTTAAACAAAATCGAAAAGCCGGAAAAGTAGTCAGAGGTGGAAGTACACTGACACAGCAGGTTATAAGGCTTTCGCGAAAAGGAAAAAACAGAACCTATTTTGAAAAACTAATCGAAATTATTCTTGCCACGAGATTAGAATTGGGCTATTCTAAAAATGAAATTCTGGAAATGTACGCTGCGCATGCGCCATTTGGAGGAAATGTAGTGGGTCTTGAAATGGCTTCATGGCGTTATTTCGGCGTTCAGTCCAATCAGTTGTCGTGGGCAGAAAATGCGGTTCTGGCAGTTTTACCAAATGCGCCAAGTTTGATTTATCCCGGAAAAAATCAGATAAAACTATTAAATAAGCGAAACCGACTTTTATTAAAACTGCATCAGGAAGGTATATTAGACAAACAGACGTACGAACTTTCGATAGAAGAACCATTGCCTCAAAAACCATACGACCTGCCTCAAATTGCACCTCATTTATTGCAGAGAGTCGCAAAGAGCGAAGAGGGAACCAGAGTAAAAACTACAATTGATTACGCACTGCAAAACAGAGTTAATCAAATTGCGAGATATTACTACAATCAATATAAACAGAATGAAGTTCATAATCTGGCGATTTTGGTTATTGATGTTCAGAGCAGAAATGTAATGAGTTATGTGGGAAATGCTCCTGCAGATTCAGATCACCAAAAAGATGTTGATATTATAGATGCTCCACGAAGTACAGGAAGTATTTTAAAACCGCTTTTGTACGGTGCCATGCTCGATGACGGAGAGTTATTGCCAAATACTTTAATTGCAGATATTCCAACGCAGATTTCAGGCTATACGCCCCAAAATTTTAATTTAACTTTTGACGGAGCTGTTCCTGCGCATCGTGCATTATCACGATCTTTAAATATTCCGGCAGTATTAATGCTTCAGGATTTCGGTGTAAATAAGTTTTATGAAGAACTGCAGAAATTCAAATTAAAGAATATTAATAAAACACCAGATCATTACGGATTGTCGCTTATTTTGGGAGGAGCAGAAAGTAATTTGTGGGATTTGTGTAGAACCTATGCAAATCTTTCGTCTACGGTTAATTATTTCACTAAAAATAATGGAAAATACAGAACCAGCGAATTTACTGAACTTAATTATAAAAACGATTTTAAGCCTGATTTTGGCTCAGAAACCAACCAAAAGAATATTCTAGGTGCAGGATCAATTTGGCTCACTTACAAGGCAATGGAAGAAGTGAACAGACCGGAAGGAGATGAAGCGTGGAAGTTTTATGACAGTTCGCTTAAAATTGCTTGGAAAACCGGAACCAGTTTTGGAAACAGAGATGCGTGGGCTATTGGAACAAATTCAAAATATGTTGTCGGCATTTGGGTAGGAAACGCAACTGGAGAAGGTCGTCCTACCTTAACAGGAGTTACCAGTGCGGCACCTGTTTTGTTTGATGTGTTTAATTTACTGCCGAGACAAAGATGGTTTGATACACCTTATCAGGATTTGGCAGAAGTTGAGGTTTGCCGTTTAAGCGGTTATCTGGCAAAAGACAATTGTCCGAAAATAAAACAATGGGTTTCTAAAAAAGGAAAATCGACAAAGGTTTGTCCATATCATAAAACTATTCATCTAGATAAAACAGAACAATTTCAGGTTAATAGCAGTTGTGAAAATGTAGATAATATCATTACCAAAAACTGGTTTGTGCTGCCTCCCGTTATGGCTTGGTATTACAAGAGCCAGCATATTGAATACCTGCCTTTGCCACCGTTTAAAGAAGGATGCGAAGCAACACAAACTACTACGATGGATTTTATTTATCCAAAGGCAAACAGTAAGATCTATTTAACAAAGGATTTTAACAGCAATGTGCAGCCCGTAATTTTAAAAGTGGCCTATTCTGAAAGAGATAAGGAACTATTTTGGTATGTTGATAATGTGTATAAAGCCACAACCAAAACCTTTCACGAACTGCCAATTACACCTACAACCGGAATACATTATATTACCGTTGTTGATGCTTCTGGAAATGAAATTAGAAGGAAAATTGAGATTGTAAGGGAATAAATAATATTACATTATTTTTAGTTTTTGGTAAGCATCAGGATTTTTAGTGATTCTAAAAGTAATGCCAAAAGTAAAACCCTTAATTACAGGATTGTTTATATTACTATAGGGTAATGAATATCCAATTCCCAGATCCATCATATTAAAAGCAGATACTCCTGCTAATGCATAAGCGTGCCTGTTTGAAGTTCCGGCTTTAATAAACAATAAATTTCTGTTTACAGAAAGATGTAAATCAGGTAATCCGTAATATTTGTTATTATAACTGGTTATTCCATATCCAATTCCAAAAAATGCCTTAGTTTCACCAGATCCGCATTTCCAATATTCTAAACCAGCTGTAAATTGATTTCTTTGAGCATAAGAATAGGATAAATTCAGGATTAATGACTCTGGAAATTGAAAACGATTAGAATGATAATAGGTTTGCTTGTAATTAAAATCCTGAGAATACGATTCGCGGTTATTTTCATCATACCAAACGGCTTTTCCGGCTAAATAATTAGCATCTTTATCAATTGAATAGCCTTTGAATTGTAATTTGTTATTGTTTATATAATAATCCTTAATTACAAAAAGAGAATCAGTGCCGGTTTCATATCCAATAGCTTTTTTTGTTTTTATTTTTAAGGGATTTATTCTATAATACAGAGCGTTTTCTTTAGTGGAAATTTTCCAGTCTTTGTCAAAAAATATAGTATCGTTTTGAGCTGATAATTTTAAAAAGAATAAGCAAAAAAATAGTATTAGAAAACCGGAACGAAAACTGATCTGCATATGCTGAAAGATTAATTTTAAGAACTTCAAAAATAAATAAGCTTTGTTATTTTTATATCTCTTAAAAGTTTTTTTTGTACAAGTATAAGACAAATAAAAACAAAAAAACCGCCAGTCTTTCGAAAGGCGGTTTCTTATTTTATTCTGAAATAACATTTCCTTTTTTATCGTAGAAATGATATTCTAAATACGTGTAAGCGTCACGAGGTATGATTTTCACCCATTTCTTATGTTCAAAAAACCATTTTGAACGTAATGATGGAAAACCTTTGCTGAGGTATGCAGCCACAAACGGGTGTGTATTTAATACAACCTTATTGTGGGTTTTTAAAAGTCTTTCTAAATCAGCGGTGATCCTGTCAATGATTAAAATTGGAGCTTCAATTTCACCATTATGTTTATTAGGATCTTCCTCTCTGGTTTTGATATTAACTTCTGGTCTTACTCGCTGTCTGGTAATCTGGACTAAACCAAATTTACTTGGCGGTAATATTTTATGCTTTGCTTTATCGTCGCTCATTTCTTCTCGCAAGAAGTCGAACAAAACTTTCCTGTTTTCTGGATTCGACATATCGATAAAATCAACTACGATTATACCGCCCATATCACGCAGACGAAGTTGTCTTGCGATTTCTGCAGCAGCAATCATATTCACTTCCATGGCTGTGTCTTCTTGGTTAGTTGCCTTGTTAGAACGGTTTCCGCTGTTTACGTCTATAACGTGAAGAGCTTCAGTATGTTCGATGATAAGGTAAGCCCCTTTACTCATTGAAACAGTTCTTCCAAAAGAAGTTTTGATTTGTCTCTCTATATTGTATTTCTCAAAAATGGGAGTGTCATTTGATTGATAAAACTTAACAATCGATTGTTTTGAAGGTGCAATTTCCTGCAGATATTCCTTCGTTTGATGGTACAACTCTTCATCATCTATTTGAATACCGCTGAAGGTATCGTTAAATACATCTCTTAATATTGAAGAAGCTCTGTTAAGCTCTCCTAATACTTTTGATGGATGATGAGCAGTTGGTAATTTTTTACACATTGCAGACCATCTGCCAAGCAGGTTCTGCAAATCTTTTTCTAATTCGGCTACGTTTTTGCCTTCGGCTACTGTACGAACAATAACACCAAATCCTTTAGGTTTGATCGATAGAACAAGTTTTTTTAGACGATCCTTTTCTTTTTTGTCTTCTATTTTCTGTGAAATAGAAACTCGATCAGAAAAAGGAACTAGAACAATAAATCTTCCGGCAAGAGAAAGCTCAGCACTTATTCTTGGGCCTTTGGTTGATATAGGTTCTTTAACAACTTGAACTAAGACAGATTGATTGGCACTTAAAATATCAGTAATGATGCCATCTTTGTCAATCTCTTTTTCAAACTGAAAGGTTTTTAGGGAGAAATCTTTTAATTTACCTGCGCTTACAAGTTTTATGAATTTCAACTGAGAAGCTAAGTTTGGACCCAAATCATGATAATGTAAAAAGGCATCTTTTTCGAAACCTACATTTACAAAAGCAGCATTTAATCCGGCAACTGGTTTTCTGATTTTAGCAATAAAAATATCACCAACCTGAAAGTTGCTTTTCTCTTCTTCTTTGTGTAATTCAATTAGTTTTCCATCTTTTAATAAGGCAAAATCTACTGCTTCAGAACTAGATCTAATGATTAATTCTTTATTCACACTGTAAATTTTTATCTGTTTTTTTCAGAAAATAGAGAAAGAGAGAAGAGCATAGATTAAAAAATCTAAAATCTTAAGTCTAAAATCTAAAATCTTATTCTACAGATGGATTAAACAATATTTTAAACAGGTATTATACCCGGCGAAAACTAGCTGGCAGTTTGCAGTTCTAAGTAATCAGTGGACTGAACACTAAATACTGATGACTGAATACTAATTTTCAATTTCAATGAACTTTTAAAAAGAAAAAAGTAGTTTAAAACTACTTTTTCTTTTTGTGGCGGTTAGCTCTCGCTCTTTTTTTACGTTTGTGAGTAGCTACCTTATGTCTCTTTCTTTTTTTACCACTTGGCATATCGTGTCAGATTTTATGTTAATTAATATTATTTTGCTTCGTTGTTTGTTTTAACTCCTTCAACAAATACTTTTGCTGGTTTAAAAGCAGGGATGTTGTGTGCTGGGATTTTAATTGTAGTGTTTTTAGAGATATTTCTACCTGTTTTTTCAGCTCTGGTTTTTACAATAAAACTACCAAAACCTCTTAGGTAAACGTTGTCTCCTGTTT
Organism: Flavobacterium ginsengiterrae; assembly: GCF_039539785.1. NCBI lineage: Bacteria > Pseudomonadati > Bacteroidota > Flavobacteriia > Flavobacteriales > Flavobacteriaceae > Flavobacterium > Flavobacterium ginsengiterrae. The sequence goes on from NZ_BAABDU010000003.1 coordinate 1,211,321, forward strand.
CTAAAGAAGTTTTTACTTCTTCCATAAAAGTTTCTACTGTTGCTTGAACATCTCCTTTTTCAAGACCTAATTTCTCTGAAATTTTCGCTACGATATCTGCTTTCGTCATTTTCTTTCCTATTTTATTTTATAAATGGTGTACTATTTTTTTGAGTTTGCAAATATAGGAATTAAAAAAATAATTAATCAAGCTAATTCGTTAAATTTTAATTACATAAACATTTACTTTTGCAATTTAAGGATTTAAGCATGGTTTTTCATAACAGACTGATAAAATGGTATTTACAAAATAAACGTGATCTTCCATGGCGAAAAACAGCCAATCCATACCATATTTGGCTCTCAGAAATTATGCTGCAGCAGACTAGAGTTGTGCAAGGAATGCCTTACTTTTTTGCTTTTACAAAAGAATTTCCTACGATTTTTGATCTCGCAGATGCCTCAGAAGAACAAGTTTTAAAACTTTGGCAGGGGCTAGGATATTACTCAAGAGCTAGAAACCTGCACAATACCGCAAAATATATCGCTTACGAGCTAAACGGAGTTTTTCCGCAGACTTATAAAGAGCTTCTTACTTTAAAAGGAGTAGGAGAATACACGGCCGCAGCCATTGCGTCGTTTTCTTATAATGAACCAGTTCCTGTTGTCGACGGAAATGTTTTTAGGGTTCTTTCCCGTTATTTTGATATTGATTCAGATATAATGCTGCCGGCCTCTAAAAAAGAATTTGCCCAGCTGGCTTATGAATTAATGCCCAAAGATGATCCTGCAACGTTTAATCAGGCAATAATGGAGTTTGGAGCGCTGCAGTGTGTGCCCAAAAATCCAAATTGTAATATTTGTGTTTTTAACGAAAGCTGCCTGGCTTTGCAGAAAAAGAAAGTTAACGAGCTTCCTGTTAAAATAAAAAAGACAAAAATTACCAATCGGTTTTTTAATTATTTTGTTTTAGAAGATGCTACCGGAAATTCTGTAATACAAAAAAGAACCACAAAAGGCATTTGGCATAATTTATACGAGTTTCCGCTTTTGGAAACAAACGAGATTAAAGATTTTGATTATATATCGAATGCTGTCAAAAAACAAATGTTTCCTATATATACTATAATAGGTATTGAAGAATGCAGTGAAGCAACAGTAATTCACAAACTTTCGCACCAGCATCTGCATATTCAGTTTTGGAAAATAAAAATAAAAGAGGAAATAAAGGATGGAATCGAATTTGAGAAAATTAAAACTTTCCCTTTTCCTATAGTGATCTACAATTTTATTGAGAAGTTATAAAAAAAACCGACTCTAAAAGTCGGTTTTCATATTTATACTCCTGCAGCGGCGTATTGAATTATTCTCACAACGATTCCAACAGCAAAACCAATTAAAGCCATATTACAGGCAGATTTTGCAGCCACAGGTTCATCATTCTTTTTTACAAAATAAATAATTGCCCCCGCCAGCGGAATACAAAACGATAATACTTTAAGTCCAGTACTTAGATCTTGTTGTGATTTGTCGTTTTTCTTTTCGAATTCATCAAAATTTGAGTTTTCTTCAGACATAATTATATAGTTTTTAGTAGTTAATTTAAAATGAAGTGAGTAAAGCAATAAACTGTCCAATAGGCAATAAAATCAGAAAGTCCGGCTAAACCGTAACCCGCTAAAATACCAGTTGAAAAACGAAGGAAATTAGTGCTTTCTCTATTAAAATAAGCTTGTGTAAGACCGTCGATCATTGTTGGTGCAATTGCAAGCAAGGCCCAGTAAATATCTATTTTTATGAACCATAAAAGCGGAATGAAAATGAAGTAGCCAACATAAATGCCGGTACATCTTGCGCAAAAAGGAAATTGTTTTCCTTTATAGAAAAAAGATCTTTCGGGAAGTTTGTGACAGCTTACAAATTCAATTTTTCTCATATTTCAAAAATACAGTATTATTTTTTAAATTTAACAAGATATTATTAAGACTTAACATCTGTTTGAAGGTCTGTGCTGTATTCGAAAAATAAAATCAGCAGACTTTAAAAAATTATTGCTTAAGTTTAGCTAAAATATTTCCTTTGCTGCCCTGTTTTTACAATTTTTAGAAAAGCAGGAATTAATTTGCTAAAAAAATGTATCTTTGGTAGAAATACCGCTATTAATTATGAATGGAACATTAAATAAAGTCATGCTTATTGGTCATTTGGGCGATGATGTGAAAATGCATTATTTCGATGGAGGAAATTGTATCGGACGTTTTCAGCTGGCAACTAATGAAGTTTATATTAATAAAACTACCAATGAGAAAATAACTTCAACTGAGTGGCATAATCTTGTGGTGCGCAATAAAGCAGCTGAGATTTGCGAAAAATATCTTTCTAAAGGAGATAAAATCTATATTGAAGGACGTATAAAATCGAGACAATGGCAGGCAGAAGACGGTACAACGAAATATACTACCGAAATTCAGGTTACTGAGTTTACTTTCTTGACTACCAAAAAAGAAACTGCAAATCATAAACCAAATCAAGAGCAGGAATCCGCAAAAAATACTAACTTTGATGCATCTAATGAAGGCTTGCCAATAAATGATTTGCCTTTTTGATTGTTTAACTAATTTTATATAGTTTGGACCCGGAGCCCAGTTTACTTTTTACTACAACTTTAGACACCAATTTAATAATTGGTTTTGTCGGAATATTTATTTTGCTGTTTTTGTCAGCAATTGTTTCAGGTGCAGAAGTTGCACTTTTTTCTTTATCACAAAAAGATATTGACGATACCATTCAGGAAAATGGTTCAAAAGGAAAAATTATTTCTGATCTTTTAGATAAACCCAAAAAACTTTTAGCCACATTATTAGTCGCCAATAATTTTTTAAACATTGGCGTAGTGATTTTGTTTTCTTTCATGGGAAGAAATATTTTTGAAGCCATTGAATCTCCGGCTTTAAAATTCATTTTAGAAGTAATACTTGTTACTTTCCTTATTTTATTGTTTGGAGAAGTTCTGCCAAAAGTTTACGCCAGCCGAAACAATGTGAAATTTGCCAAACGTTTTGCGTATTCAATCTCTATTTTAGACAAATTGCTTTCGCCAATAAGCTTGCCCATGCGAAGTGTTACCTTATATTTGCATAATAAGTTAGGAAAACAAAAAAATAATTTTTCGATAAATCAGCTTTCTCAGGCTTTAGAATTAACAGATTCTGAAGGAACATCAACCGAGGAACAAAAAATTCTGGAAGGAATTGTTTCTTTTGGAAATACAGATACCAAGCAGGTTATGAGTCCAAGGATTGATATATTTGCTTTGGAAATAACAGAAACATTTTCGGCAATTTATCCTAAAATTATAGAAAAAGGATTTTCGAGAATTCCGGTTTATCGTGACAATATTGACCAGATAGAAGGTGTTTTGTTTGTTAAAGATTTACTGCCGCATATTGATAAAGACGATTTTGACTGGGCTTCGTTATTAAGAGAACCATTTTTTGTTCCCGAAAATAAAAAGCTCGATAATCTTTTAAAAGATTTCCAAAGTCTTAAAAGCCACCTTGCCATTGTGGTTGACGAATATGGCGGAACATCGGGACTGGTTTCTTTAGAAGATGTAATCGAAGAAATAGTAGGAGATATTAGTGACGAGTTTGACGACGAAAATTTAAATTTCTCGCAAATCGACGAAAAGAATTTTCTCTTTGAAGGAAAAATTAACCTGAAAGATTTCTACAGGATTGTAGATGTTGATGAAGATGTTTTTGAGTCTCATAAAGGTGAAGCTGAAACTCTGGCCGGATTTATTTTAGAAATTCTGGGCAATTTTCCTAAAAAAGATCAGAAAGTCGCTTTTGAAAACTGTGTTTTTACCATTGAAACCGTCGACAAAAAGCGCGTAAAACAAATAAAAGTAACAATAGAATAATGTTTAAAAAAATAATAGCAGTAAGTACCATTTTGCTCACACTAACGGTTGTAAGCTGTAAAGATGAAGTACTGCCAAAACCTGGAAGTTTTCTTCGATTAGATTATCCGGAAGCTAAATATGTTAATTTCGAGAATAACTGCCCATTTGTTTTTCAGATGAATGAAGACGCGGTTATTAAGGGCGAAAAAGACTGTGGATTTGCTATTACATATCCAAAAATGAAAGCAACCATTTACCTGACTTATAAACCAGTAAACGGCAATATCGAAAAGCTTTTGAAAGATGCTCAAAAACTTACTTACGAACACGTAATTAAAGCCGATGATATTTTAGAACAACCATATTTAAACCCGGAAAAAAAGGTTTACGGAATGTTTTATCAGGTTAACGGAAACGCGGCTACAAACTCTCAGTTTTATGTTACCGACAGTACAAAACATTTCATAGCAGGATCGGTTTATTTTTATGCAAAACCTAATTTTGATTCAATTATGCCTGCGGCGAGTTATATTAAAAATGATATGCAGCGATTAATGGAAACTTTAAAGTGGAAATAAGAAATAAAAGAAATAAAAAACGGCGTTCAATTTGAACGCCGTTTTTGTTTTGATCAAGTTTAAACTTACGATTTAAAGTTTGAAACTTTATATGTTTTTCCGTCTCCTGTTTCCTGAACAACTTTAGTTAATGATTCAGAATTTTGAACCGTTTTGTCAAATACAACAGTTGCTGTTTTTTTGTCGAAATCTACAGTTGCTTTTTCAACACCGTCTAAACTAGATAATTCTTTTTCAATAGTTTTAGCGCATCCCATTGCACAAGTCATTCCTTCGATTTCAAAACTTGCAGTCTGAACATTTTCTGCAGCAATTGCTACGTGTGCTTTTGGAGCTTCGGTTTCTATATTTTTAATGTTAGCCAGATTTTTATCTTCTTCTTTTTTACAGCTTACGAATACTAAACCCGAAATAGCTAATGCGGCAACGATTTTTGTAAATTTCATTATAATTAATTTTAATTAAGTAATTGTGTGCTTTGCAAAATTAATAAAAAACGAGAGGTCAGTTCCTAAAAATAGTACAAATTTGCAGTAAAATACATTTTATGGATGCAAAACAATTAAAGTGGGTCTACTTATTAATATTGTCTTTGGTTTGGGGCAGTTCTTTTATTTTGATAAAAAGAGGATTAGTAGGCTTGTCTGCAGTTCAGGTTGGCGCTTTCAGAATTATATTTGCTGCGTTGTTTTTGCTTATTTTTGGTTTTAAAAGTTTGTCGAAGATTTCTAAAAGCCAATGGAAATTTGTTGCCCTGACTTCTTTTTTTGGAACATTTACTCCGGCTTTTCTTTTTGCAATTGCCGAAACTCAGGTCGATAGTTCGATTGTTGCTATAATGAATTCGCTTACACCTTTGAATACATTGGTTTTGGGTGCTGTTTTATTTGGAATTCAATTTCAAAAAAGACAAGTTTGGGGCGTTTTTGTGGGTTTGGCAGGATGTTTATTATTGGTTTTAAGCGGTGCTTCGTCGCATCCGGAACAAAACTATTATTATGTAGGTTTGGTTGTTATTGCCACAATATGTTATGCTATAAACGTAAATTTGATTAAAAGATATCTTCCTGATTTAAATTCGGTAAGTATAACGACAGGAAATTTTATGGTTTTGCTTATTCCGGCTCTGATTATTTTGGGAGCCACAGATATTTCGCAGAAATTAAGTTTACAGGAAACACAGCATTCTATTTTATTTGTGATGATATTAGGTGTTTTAGGAACCGGAATTGCTAATATTTTGTTCTTTAAATTGATTCAGATATCGTCTCCCGTTTTTGCAACATCGGTTACATACTTAATTCCTATTGTTGCTTTTTTCTGGGGATTATTAGATAATGAAATGCTTACGCCAATTCAGTTTTTTGGTGCTTTTATAATTTTGATTGGAGTTTATTTATCAGCAAAAAAGTAATTTTTTGAACGCATTTTTGTCATTTCAACGAAAGGAGAAATCGCACTAGAAATTCCGCAAAGGGAGTCGACAATCTGTGTCGAATCCCGCGTGTGATTTCTCCTTTCGTCGAAATGACAAACTCTGAGTAATATTTTAAATCTATAAATAATTGTAGTCTTTTTCGTTCTTTTTGAATATCTTTGAAGTCCTAAACGTCAATTTATGAAATCAAAGAAAATTTTGCCCGCGTGGTATGGTGGCGGTATTGGAAACAACCGTAACGCTTTTGACGGCGTAGGACACCTTAGCTATGCGGGTTTTTTAATTTTTCCTAATCGTCAAAATTATGATTACAAACACTCTTTCAAAAGAAACAGAACTGAGATTGCAGTATTTCTTGAACAATTCGATTGATCCAGATCTTCTGGCAAAAACAATCCGAAAACTAAATTACATACTTACTTTAAGTATTCTTAGGGATTGCGAAACACTCGAGATTGAAAAGGAAGGTTTACTGGAAGGTTTTTATTGGCTCAACGAGTTAGCCGAAATCTTAAATCCTTATCTGGATGTTGAATAATCAAACAAGAAAGGCTGTCATAATTGACAGCCTTTCTTGCTTTCTAAAATAAAATCTTAGAACCTTAGTATCTCAGAATCTTAGAACCTTATTTTTAGCATCTTTTAAAGAAAATCTGCATCAGAAACTCCTTCGTTTATCTTAATATCAGTCATTTTAATATCAAGTTCAAAACCAATATTCTGAACCAGGTTAAACGGAACTTTTACACCTTTTACTTCTCTGTAATCGTTGAAGTTTGTGATTTGTGTAACTGATTTTCCGCCTTGTTCGCGAACTTTAGATTTTGCTACTTTTAATCCTGATTTTACGTCATAATAATGTGTTGTGTTGCCGTCTTTTATAGCATAAGCATCGCTTCCGTTAATTGGCTCAATGCTGTTCACTTTTAAATCAGTTCTTTTTACCAATTTCAATTCTTCAAAAGGAGCGGCGTTTGCTTTCATTTCTTTTAAATCGTCGCCTTCCAGTTTTTTGCGTTGTCCCTGCTGCTCGATATAAGCGCCTTTATCGTTTACAACTTGTTTCATTAAAGCCATGGTTCCCATAGAAAGCGAAACCATCATTTTTCCGTTAGAATCTAATTTAGAAACAAAAGTAAGCGGTCCCGGAGCCTGAGGAACAGATGTTGTTCCGGTCATATTAAGCGTTTTAACTGCTGTTACAGCTTTTTCTCCGCCAATTGCTTTAATGTAGTTTTCAAAAACAGTTTTTGCGGTAACATCTGCGGGAGCTTCTTTTTTAAGAGCTGGTTTTTCGATTGAATTTCCGTATTTGTCATAATAATACATCGGAATCTGAAGTTTTTCCAAACCAGGAATTACATCAGAACCTTTACCAACAATAACAATTCGCATATTATCAAGTAAGAAATATTTGTTTGCAACGCGGTAAATATCATCGGCAGTAACATTATTTATGGTTTGAATGTATTTTTCGTAAAAATCTGCCGGAAGTTTTTCTGTTTCAATGTTTAAAGCATAACGCGCAACGGCCTGAGGTTTTTCGACCTGCATTACAAAACGGCCAATATATCCGGCTTTTACGTTTCTTAATACTTCTGGATCGACTCTTTCTGTGCGGACTCTTTTAATTTCTTTTATAAACTGAACCACAGCGCTGTCTGTAACGGTATTTCTAACTGCAGACGAAGCTTTGAATTTGGTTACATATTTACCGCTTCCAATGCTTGAACTTGCGCCGTATGTCCAAGCGTGCTGTTCGCGTAAATTCATGTTTAAATAACTGTTGAAATCGCCTCCTAAAATTTGATTTGCAATTACAGCAGGGAAAAAATCAGGATCGCTCATTTTTAAATTTACTGTATTTACCAAAGAAATCTCTGATTGTACAGCATTTGGAACGTCAACAAAATCAATTTGAAGTTTCGATGCGTTTTCCGGATTTGGATACGTGTTTTTTGGAGCGGCTTGTTTTTTCCATCCGCTGAAAAGTTTTTCTACAGCCGTTTTGGTTTCTTTAAACTTAACGTCTCCAATAATGACCAAATATGCATTTTCTGGAACGAAATAAGTTTTGTAATTATTTTCAACATCGGCTAGAGTAACGTTTTTCACAGTTTCTTCAGAAAGATATTCGCCGTTAGGATGATTTTTTCCAAAAGCTAAAACATCTACCACGCGGTTTGAAATAGCAGGAACGCTTTTTTCATCGGCTTTAAGGCCTTCAAGAAGTTTTGCTTTTTCTTTTTCAAATTCTGTCTGCGTAAAATTTGGCTGTAAAGCGCCTTCGGCTAAAAGTTCTAAAACACGACCGGAATATTTAGAAAGTGCGCTTGCAAAAGCACCGTGAGAGGTGAAGTTGATGTTGGCGCCATAAAAATCAATTTCTTCATTAAAAGCTTCTTTTGAAGTTTTTTTAGTTCCGTTACCAATTAAACTGGTTGTTAATTCGTCGACACCTTTTTTGTTTCCTTCGGTAAAAGGAGCATTATCTAATGTAAGGTTAAAACTTACACGAGGTAATTTATGGTTTTCAACAACTAACACTTTCATTCCATTTGCTAAAACAAATGTCTGAGGTTTTTTTATGTTTACTACCGGCGGGTTTCCTGGTTTTGGTTGTGGACGATCTTGTGCTTGCATAATTCCAGTTAGGAATAAAAGGATTAAAAAAGTATGTATATTTTTCATGATTCGATAATTCTTAGTTCTGAGATTTTGGAGAAGGAACATAATCTAAAATTAAACGCTGGTTTGGGTTTAGATATTTCTTGGCCACTTCTCTGATTTCTTCTCTTGTAATAGAATGGTAAATGTCGATTTCGGTATTAATTAAATTTACATCTCCATACAATAAGTAGTAAGAAGCCAGATTTTCGGCAATTCCTTCTACGCTTGAGTTGGCGTTTACAAAGTTGTTATCGAATTTGTTTTGTAATTTCTCGTAATCTTTTTCAGAAATAAGATCGGTTTGTAATTTTACAATTTCCTCATCTATTTCTTTTAAAATATCGGCTGTCGTGTTTGGCGCCATTGGCAGTCCGTATACTATATAAGTTCCGTAATCTTCCTGACTAAAACCAACAGCACCAATTTGCAGTGCCATTTTTTTATCGTCTACAATTTTCTTGTATAGTTTAGAGCTTTTTCCGTCGCTCAAATAAGAAGAAATCATATCCAGAACTCTCGCATCTCTTGTTTTCATAGACGGCGTTCTGTATGAAGCCACAACCATTGGAATTTGTATGTTTGGATCTTCATAAGTTGCTTTGATTGTCTGTGTTATTGGTTCTTCGGTAAAAGTTTGTTTTTTAACGACTTCACCTTTAGGAATTGGTCCAAAATATTTTTGAACCCATTCTTTGGCTTTTGTAGTGTCAAAATCTCCAGCAACTACTAAAACGGCATTGTTTGGCGTATAGAATTTTTTATTAAATGCCTGAAACTCTTCTAAAGTTGCAGCATCTAAATCTTTCATAGAGCCGATAGTTGTCCAGCGGTATGGGTGATTTTTGAACATATTTTTCTTAACCTCAGGCAGAATATTTCCGTAAGGCTGATTGTCGTAACGCATTCTTTTTTCTTCTTTTACAACTTCATTTTGCGTTTCAACTCCAATTTTATTGATAATAGGATGCATTAATCTTTCAGATTCCATCCATAAACCAAGCTCTAAATTGTTAGACGGAAAAACTTCGTAATAATAGGTTCTGTCGTCAGATGTATTGGCATTGTTAACACCTCCGTTTGCGGTTACGATTTTCATCCATTCGCCTCGTTTGATGTTTTGTGTTCCTTCAAATAATAAATGTTCAAAGAAATGTGCAAAACCCGTACGATCCGGGCGCTCATCTTTTGAGCCTACGTGATACATTACAGAGGTAATAACCACCGGAGCCGATGGATCGTTATGCAGAATAACATGCATGCCATTGTCTAGATTATATTCTTCAAAAGCTACTTTTTGAGCATGAGCCACTCCGCCAAGCATTAGTGCAGCACTTAACATCATTATTGAATTTTTCATAAAGATTAATAAATTTTATACCTATATAAATATTGGTATTCAAGTATTGTTTATAGTTACATCAAAAGTAACCTTTTTTATGGATGTTTTCTAAAATTCAAAATAGCAGTTTGAAATTTAACAGTAATTTACATATAATTAAGTCGGGATTTTATTCTAAAAGTGCTTGAAAAACAGACTTTAAAGAGAAATAAATATTTTTAGAATAAGAGATTGCACAGTAAATTTTTAGTTGTATATTTGCAACCTTAAAAATCAATAAATCAATTTGGTATGTATGCAATCGTAGAGATAGCAGGGCAACAATTTAAAGTAAGCAAAGACTTAAAGGTTTATGTTCACCGTTTAGCTAACGAAGAAGGTTCAAAAGTTTCTTTTGACAAAGTTCTTTTATTAGATGATAACGGAAATGTAACTTTAGGCGCCCCAGCTATAGAAGGTGCTTCAGTAGAAGCTAAAGTGTTACAACACTTAAAAGGTGATAAAGTTATCGTTTTCAAAAAGAAAAGAAGAAAAGGATACAAAAAAAGAAATGGTCACAGACAATATCTTACACAAATTGTAATTGAAGGTATTACTGCAGCAGGTGGAACTAAAAAAGCAGCAGCTAAAAAAGCAGTTGTAGCAGAAGAAGCTCCGGCAGCTACTGAAGAAGCTCCAAAAGCAAAAAAAGCAGCAGCTCCAAAAGCAAAAAAAGAGACTACTAAAGAATAATAACAATATTTAAACTCATACGTCATGGCTCACAAGAAAGGTGTCGGTAGTTCGAAGAATGGTAGAGAATCAGAATCAAAACGTCTAGGCGTTAAGATTTATGGTGGACAAGCTGCTATTGCTGGGAACATCATCGTAAGACAAAGAGGTTCTAAACACAATCCAGGTGAAAACGTTTACATTAGTAAAGATCACACTTTACATGCAAAAGTTGATGGAGTTGTTAAGTTCCAAAAGAAAAGAGATAACAAATCTTATGTATCTATTATTCCATTTGAGGCATAATAATCATAAAGATTACTTTTTACAAAACCCGATCTGAAAAGATCGGGTTTTTTGTTTTTGTATTTTTTGAAAGACTTTAAAACTTATATTTGTCGTCGAGGATTTTTAATTCTTTTGATATTTTAAAATTTAGAAGTTGAAAAAAATAATATATTTTATACTGCTGTTGAACTTCAGTATGTATGGAAAATCTGTTTCAGACAGCGTAAGCGGTAGTTTAAGTTCATTAAATGATAAACAGAAAAGTGTTTTGTATGAATTTGCAGTTCTTAAAAAGAATGGTTTTAATACAAATCAATTTTGGCTGAAACATAAAAATGAATTTCCAAAATTAGACGATAAAGTAAGAGATGAGCTGGCATTGCAGGTTTATGCTAATTCTCAGGTTTTATACACTGCTCCAAAAAACTCGGCAATTCAATTTTGGATGCAGACGCAGCTGCTCACCAACTGGATGTTTTATTTATCGGCTTTTATTGCTATCTGCGCCGTTATTGCATTGTTTAAAAAGTACTGGAATCTGCTTATTGACTTTTTAATTAAACATCTTGCGCCTTTATTCAGATTTTTGTTTTCTCCTGTTCTGCTTACTTATGAATTGCTGATAATAAGTGTGATTTGTATATTTTACGGCTGTACTGTTGAAGAATTTGTATTTCGCACCGTTATTATTCACGTAGGATTATGTTTGCTTTGGAGTCAGTCTACAGCAATATTTACAAGAGAATATTTTATTAATAAATATGCTTTTAAGCTAAAACATAATTTTTGGGGAACAGATCCCTGGGAAACTGTAAAAACGGTTTGTATTCCTGCGTTTGTGCTTACGCTGGCGCTTTTGTATATATTGTACAAAGTTCCGGAAGATGTTTTTTATAACTATGAAATAGTTTTGTCTGGAATTGCAGCAATTTATGCTTTGCCGTTCTGGCGATTTTTAGAGAAATATTTATATCCTGTTTTGTTTCCTTTTAAAAATGACAACAGAACAAGAAGTATCAGCTCGCTTGGGGGGTTTACCGTTATAGCGCTTATTGCCGTTGTCGTGCTGGCTCTTCAATGGAATCCGCTTTTTTATAATGTAATATCGGCTCTGACGGTTTTGTTATTGTTTTCGTTTTTGGTTTTATCTACAAAAGAGAATTACAGAATTGGTTTTAACAACTATTATTACCTGCAGTTTGTGACGGTTCTTTTTCTGTCGGCTGTTTTTTTATACGGTTTTCATGTTCGTATAAATGATCTTATATGGTTTGCTATAATTGCGGCGAGTATTTATATAATTATAAAATACTTAGAGCTGTTTTCATTTTTTCCTAACGGAAAAACCAGTAAAATATGGGCGTGGAAATTACTTGGAGCTGCAGCTTTGCTATGGCTTATGGGAAAAGGTATTTTGTATATTTCTAAAACTTTGTTTGTAAACTAAAAAAAAACCTTTGTCAAAGTTTTGAGCTTTGACAAAGGTAATTTGTGTTTTTTGTTTATTCTGGTTCTTCCGTTTTGCGGCCGACTTTTATTTTTGGATTATCCTGTGTTCCTGTGACTGTTAATGGAATTCCGAAAATTCCGAAAGGAGGTAATCCTAAACGCATTTTTAAGTTTAGTTTCCCGTCCAGGCTTGTTGTTCCTTCAATTCTTGGTCTAAAGCCTGCAAATTTAAATTTAAAGCGTTCTACGGTCATGATGTTGTTCTTGATAGTTGTTTTGATATCAACTTTAGAAACATCAGGATTTTTCATAGATTCAGTTCCTGTTTGTTTACTTACAGCACTAAACATTTTTAGACCTCTAACTTTTACGTCTTTTACAGAAAGTATTCCGCCGCCGGTAAGAGAAGGGTAAACGGGGTTCATATTTCCGTTTAATCTGCCTCGCAGTTGATAGTCAAGCGAAACAATTCCTTGTGCTTTTTCTGCAGCGCTTGCCATTTTTCTGAATACGTCTATTTCATTGTAAGCTCTTTTTATGTTAAAATCAGATGCTTTGATTTTATAATCAAAATGAGCATTTTGAGTGTCAACAGCCTGATAACTTCCATTCATAACAACGTGACAGCCAATTAAGTTAAAGCCTGTTTGCTGCATTGTAAGTTTGTTGTCGTTTATTTTTAGGCTGCCGCCGGCATTTTCAAGTATTAATTTGTCAAAATAAACTTTTTGAGCATTGGCCGTAAGTTCTAAATCAAATTTATCAGGAATTATGATAACCCCAGATTGCTTAGTTTTGCTCTTTGCATGAGTGGCTGGGGTATTGTTAAACATAAATTCGTCTACATTAATAAATTTCGAAGCGACAGTAAACGAACCTTTTAGAATTCCGTTTTTTCTTGTTGCGTAGTTAATAGCATTCTGCAAATAACCATTCATTTTAAAATCAGACTGTCCGTAAGATGCAAGGAAATTATTAAATAAAATTTTATCCTGATCGATTTTAAAAAGACCATCTCTTATAATAAATTTTTGCGGCAGAAATTCTGAAGCAATCCCTATGTTTCGAATTTCAAGAGTTCCTTTATTGTTTAATTTGTTATAGTTTCCATTTATGGCGTCGCTTTGCCTGCCTTTCAAAGCCAAATCAGCTTTTATAAAACCATCTAAACTTAATCCTTTATGAGAGAAAACTTTGTATATCTTTTTTACATCAAGTTCGCCTTTTGCTGTAACATCGTAATTTAAGTCGTCAAAATTATTTAACAATGCCTGAACAAAGAATGGTTTTCCTTCAAAAGTAAATTGAGCATGTTTAAGGTTTAATTTTAGATCTTGAAACGTTCCTTTTTTATCCTCAATCGTAGTTTTAAACTCAATATCTGTAATAGGGTTAGGGTAGTAACTTGTTTTTACAAATCCATTCTTTAAATCGATTGTACCGTTTGCAACAGGGAAAAGCTTATTTTTTCTATCAAATATACCTTTTGCCTTAACATCTCCAGTCAAAATACCTCTTAGTGTTAGACCTGGAACTCCTATTCCTTTATTAAGTTTTGCAAGGTCCATTTTAGCTTTAAATTCAGCATCTACTTTTGGTGCGTCTATTCCTTCTAAGTAAAATCTCGATTTTAAATAATCGTCACCTACATTTAATGATAAATTTGCGGCATCTACAATTAGTAAATTTGGCTTTAATGAAGGCAGCTTGCTTTTGATCTCGATATTTAAGTCCGAAACCGGGAAATCACTATTGTCGTAGTTTATAAAGCCATCTTCTATTTTTAAATCAAAATTCAAATCAGGCGCAATGTTTTGCGATGCTATATACTTTCCTTTTAAGGTCAAAAGTAAATTGGTGTTTCCTTTTAACTCCGTTTTAGAGAGCCAGGTAACGTATTTTGGCGGGAAAGCTGTAAATACATCATAGAGCTCGCTATCATCAGATTTAATAACAAAATCCATGTTATAGCCATCTTTAAGGAAATCAAAATTACCCTTAAAATCAACTGAAAGCTGATTGATTTTTAAATTGTTTTGCTGAAAAAAGAATGACAAAGAGTTCATGTTGACCTGAGTAATCAGGTCGGCATTTACCTTTTTGTTCATTAAGTAAGGTTCGTTATCGTAAATGATATTCAGCTTCTCAATTTTTGCTTTTGAATGAAGGTCAAATACGGCTTTATCTAAATCGCCTTTTCCTAAATAATTAAAGCCAAAAGCATCAAAATGCACTTTGGTCGATTGGTCGTCATAAATAATTTTACTATTTAGGATCTCTATTCTGTCTAGTTTTAAAGCTGTATTAGTGCTGTCTTCAGATTTAGAATCTTGTGTATTGGATTTATAGACATTGTAATTTGCTTCTCCTTTTGGGTTTACTTTTACATTAATAAAGGAATCTGATAAATAGATTTCGTCAATTTTTGCTGATTTACCAAAAATTAAACTGATAACGTCAATACCAAAAGAAACCTCTTTTGCGGTAATGAACTTTTCATTTTTATACGGCGCAGAACCGTTTAATTGTAAGTCGGTTAAGGTTAAAGTTAAAGATGGAAAGTGCTGAAAGAATGAAACAGAAACATCTGAATAATTAAGTTCTGCGCTTAAGCTTTCGTTTGCTGTTTTTTTTATTTTTTCTTTAATCTGATCAGCAAACAGAATCGGGGTTAAAAAAAGTAATGTTAAAATTACGACAAGTGTAATTCCGGTATATTTAGCAGTTTTTAATAAAAAAGGTTTTGAAGTAATTTTAGACATATAGGCGTAGATGCGGTATTTTAATTGATTTGGGGCAATGAGAAAAGTTTTGGCTTGTTATCCGTGAACGGTTTCATTTTTACCATAATTGGTAATAATAGAACCTTCATATTCAATCCATTCTTTCCATCGTTTGTCGATGTCGATATTGTCTTGATATTTTCGGGCAAACCCTAAAAAAGTAGTATAATGTCCGGCTTCTGAAATCATTAAATCACGATAAAATTTAGCCAGTTCAGGATCCTGAATATTTTCTGAAAGGACCTTAAAACGTTCGCAGCTTCTGGCTTCGATCATAGCAGAAAATAATAAACGGTCACAAAGAGCATCTCTACGGCTTCCGTCTTTTTTCATAAATTTTAAAAGTTCATTTACATAATGATCTTTTCTTTCGCGTCCTAAAGTTAATCCGCGCTGTTTGATGATGTTATGAACCATTTGAAAATGTTCCAGTTCTTCTCTGGCAATTTCCAGCATTTCGGTTACTAATTCTTCTATTTCAGAATTATAGGTTACGATACTTATGGCATTTGAAGCAGCTTTTTGTTCGCACCATGCATGATCTGTCAAAATTTCTTCAATGTTTGACTCCACAATATTTACCCATCGAGGGTCTGTAGCTAATTTTAATCCCAACATAATTTCCCGGCATTTTAGTTCGTGCAAAATTAGTGTTTTTTATTGCTAAAAATCAGGAAATGTCGAGGGATTACGCTTAAAAAAGTATTATTTTGTATGTTCAAAAAAAGTACCATGAATCAGATAAAAAAACTTCTTATAATTGGGTTTGTCTGGCCTGAGCCAAATTCTTCTGCAGCAGGCGGAAGAATGATGCAGCTGATTTCGATTTTTAAGCAAAACGGCTTTGAAATTACTTTTGCAAGCGCCGCGCAAGACAGTGATTTTATGGTTGATTTATCTGAATTTGGAGTTATTAAAAAAAGCATCGAACTCAATTCTGAAAGTTTTGATGATTTTGTGGCGGAATTAAATCCCGATGTGGTTTTGTTTGACCGATTTATGATCGAAGAACAGTTTGGCTGGCGTGTGACTGAAAAATGCCCGAAAGCAATCCGAATTTTAGATACCGAAGATTTACACTGTTTAAGGACTGCAAGGCAAAAAGCTTTTAAAGAAAACCGAACTTTTGAGCTTGTTGATTTATTGTCTGAAGAAGTGGCAAAGCGCGAAATTGCCAGTATTTTAAGATGTGATTTGTCTTTGATTATTTCTGAGTTTGAAATGAAAATTTTAGAAGAGAATTTCAGGATAAATGCTGATTTATTGTTTTATCTGCCTTTTTTAGTGAATAGAATGGAAGAAAAGGAGCTTTTTGAACTTCCTGCTTTTGAAGACCGCAAGAATTTTGTGTTTATTGGAAATTTTCTTCACGAACCTAATTGGAATACGGTTCAATATTTAAAAGAAGCCGTCTGGCCTTTCATAAAAAAAGATTTTCCAGATGCTGTTTTGGAAGTTTACGGAGCATATCCTTCACAGAAAGTCTTGCAGCTCCATTCGCCTAAAAATGGATTTTATATAATGGGAAGGGCAGAAGATGCTAATGAAGTGGTTAAAAAAGCGAGAGTGGTTTTAGCGCCAATTCGTTTTGGTGCAGGTTTAAAAGGTAAATTATTAGAAGCGATGCAGTGCGGAACGCCAAGTGTAACAACTTCTGTTGGTTCTGAAGCCATGCATTCTGATTTATCTTGGAATGGGTTTGTTGAAGACAATCCTGTCGAATTTGCTAAAAAAGCGATTAAACTTTATCAGGATGAAAATCTTTGGAAACAATCTCAAATAAACGGAATCGAAATCATTAATAAATGTTATCAAACAAGTGATTATGCTGATTCGTTAATTTCAATGGTAAAAAAATTATTGGAAGATTCAGAAAATCATCGTCTTCATAATTTTATGGGTAATCTATTGCAGCATCATGCGTATAAAAGCACGATGTATATGTCTAAATGGATTGAAGCGAAGAATAAATAAAAAAGTTACAGTTTTCAGTCGCAGTAATCAGTAATTAAAACTGAAAACTGCGACTGAGAACTGTGACTAGAACTTTGATTAAAAGACTATTTCAAAATACCTTCAACCGCCTGAACGGTAGTAGCATGATAACCAGATTTTGCTTTATCGAAAATCTGTTTTGCCCACGTTTTTCCTTCTGGAGTTTTTGCCATTTCTTTGTAAAGCATCATTACAGATCCTGTTCTGCTGCTTCCAATTAAAAATTGTTCGATTGCAGGATTTGCTGCTTTATAATCGTTACGAATTGCCTGAACAAACCATTGGCGTTTGATAATGAAATTTCCGCCTTTTGTAAAGTTGAATTCTTTGTCAACTGCTTCCATTTCTTTTGGTGTAATATTGGCCGGAAGATGATCTATAAAATGCTGTTTTTCTGCTGTTGTCGTGATTTTTTTGCTTAAACCTGCAACACCAGTTTCTCTCCAGCTGCTTTGGATTTTATCAATAGCGTCAAAATCTGCTGAACTTACAGGAACTATATTAGATGGAATTCCCGGTTTGTAAATCCAGTCTTCTAATTTGATTTTATCTGCTAAAGTTTTGTCTCCTTTAATAAGATTTTCGTTAATGTATTTTACGAAATCTTCTGTTGTAATTGACTTGAATGCATGAGAATCAAAATAATTTTTGATAAACGGATCAAATTTCTCACGTCCAACGGCATTTTCAATCACTCTTAAAAAAGCATAACCTTTTACATAAGGAATTTGGCTGATTCCGTCATCTGGATTTCTATTCGTTAAACTAACTTTTAATCTGGTGTCTGGATTTGTATCGCCATATTCTGCTACGTTATCAACTAATTCTTTGTTAGTGATAACATTCTGCATTTCGAATTCTTTTTTGCCAAAAATAGCTTCTCCAATTCTATGTTCTACATAAGTTGTAAAACCTTCGTTTAGCCAGATATCATCCCAAGTTGCGTTTGTAACTAAGTTTCCGCTCCAGCTGTGTCCTAATTCATGAGCTAAAAGACTTGTAAGCGAACGATCTCCTGCAATTACGCCCGGAGTTAAGAAAGTTAAATTTGGGTTTTCCATTCCACCGTAAGGGAAACTTGGAGGTAAAACCAAAACATCGTAACGTCCCCAGCGGTATGGTCCGTATAATTTTTCGGCAGCATTTACCATTTTACCTAATTCTGAAAATTCGTAAGCGGCGCTTTTTAAAACAGAAGGTTCAGCATAAACTCCAGTTCTATTGTCAATAGACTGAAATTCAATATCTCCAACTGCAATTGCCATTAAATATGATGGAATTGCTTTGTCTTGTTTAAAAGTATAAACTCCTGTGTCGTTTTTTTTCTGAGGGTTTACGGCGCTCATTACGGCTAATAAATCTTTAGGAACAGTAACTTTTGCATTATAAGTAAAACGAATTCCCGGCGAATCCTGACAAGGAATCCAGGTACGTGACCAAACACTTTCTCCCTGAGAGAATACAAAAGGTTTCTTTTTGTCTGCTGTTTGTTCTGGTTTTAACCATTGTAACGCAACAGCATCTTTTGTGGTGTTATAATAGATGTTGACTTTGGTTGTATTTGGCTCGATAGTAATATGAAGTGGTTTTCCGTGAAACTCAACATCTTTTCCTAGTTCGAATTTGGTTTCTTTTTCGTCGTCACCCAAAGTTACTTTTGTAATGTTTAGCGTGTTTTCGTCGAAAATAATTTCATTTCCTTTGCTGCTATTGTCAATCGTCCAAGATGCTTTTCCTGAAATAGTCTGAGTATCAAAATCTACTTTAATGTCAAGATCAAGGTGTTTTACAACAGCAAGTTCTGGTTTAGAATAACTGTGTTCGTCGACAACGGCTGTCGTTTTTTCGGTTTGTTCTTTTTTCTGGCAGGCAAGTGCAGAAAGAAACAAAATTAGAACGGTTAGTTTTTTCATTTTTATGAAGTATTGGGTTTAAGAAGGAAAATTAAACAAAAAATCCCGCTTTGAACAAACAAAACGGGATTTAATTATAAAATTAACAACGATTACGCCAACATTGTAACTGGGCTTTCGATGTATTGTTTTAATGTTTGTAAGAACTGAGCTCCAGTTGCACCGTCGATAGTTCTGTGGTCACATGCTAATGATAACATCATTGTGTTTCCAACTACGATCTGACCGTTTTTAACTACTGGTTTCTCAACAATTGCACCTACAGAAAGGATTGCAGAGTTTGGTTGGTTGATAATTGAATTAAATTCAGTAATACCAAACATTCCAAGGTTAGAAACTGTAAATGTGCTTCCTTCCATTTCTTGTGGTCCTAATTTTTTGTTTTTAGCTCTTCCGGCAAGATCTCTTACGTTTCCGCCAATTTGAGATAAACTCATAGCATCTGTAAATTTCAATACAGGAACAACTAATCCGTCTTCAACTG
This sequence comes from Flavobacterium ginsengiterrae, assembly GCF_039539785.1. NCBI lineage: Bacteria > Pseudomonadati > Bacteroidota > Flavobacteriia > Flavobacteriales > Flavobacteriaceae > Flavobacterium > Flavobacterium ginsengiterrae. Next base: position 1,230,855 of record NZ_BAABDU010000003.1, read on the forward strand.
CTACAGCAACACCAATATTTACGTGGTGGTTGATAATGATAGCATCTTCTTTCCAAGTAGAGTTGATTTTTGGGTGTTTTTTCAATGCTAAAGCACAAGCTTTGATTACCATATCGTTGAAAGATACTTTTGTATCTGGAACGCTGTTGATTGCAGCTCTTGCCTGCATAGCTTCGTCCATGCTTACTTCGATCACTAGGTTGTAGTGAGGAGCAGTGAATAATGACTCAGATAAACGTTTAGCAATGATTTTACGCATTTGAGAGTTTTTGATCTCTTCTGTGAAAACTTCACCAGCAGGAACAAATACTTTTGGAGCAGCTTTTTCTTCAGCTTTTGCAGGTGCAGAAGCGTTAGAAGCAGGAGCAGCTTGCGTAGATGGAGTAAAGTTTTCGATATCGCTTTTTACAATACGTCCGTTTTCTCCAGATCCTTTTACCTGAGATAATTGGATTCCTTTATCAGAAGCAATTTTTTTAGCTAATGGAGAAGCTAAAATTCTTCCGTTTGAAGTTTCAGCAGCAGCTTCCGGTGCTTTTTCAGCAGCTGGAGCAGCTTTTGTTTCTTCAGCAGCAGGAGCACTTGCAGGTGCAGCGCCTCCGGCAGTATAATTTTCAGCAATTCCAGAAATATCAGTTCCTGCAGGTCCAATGATAGCTAATAAGCTGTCAACAGGAGCAGTGTTTCCTTCTTGAATTCCAATGTATAATAAAGTTCCAGCATTGAAAGACTCAAACTCCATAGTGGCTTTGTCTGTTTCAATTTCTGCTAAGATATCACCTTCAGCTACAGTATCGCCAACTTTTTTCAACCAGCTTGCTACTGTACCTTCTGTCATAGTATCGCTCAAACGAGGCATTGTTACTACTACAACTCCTTTTGGTAATTCAGCTGCTAGTCCCGAAGCTTCGGGAGCAGGAGCTGCAGTTTCTGTTTTTGTTTCAGCAGCAGGAGCATCCGCTTTTGGTTCCGAAGCTTCGGAACTAGCAGCAGGAGCGTCACCACCAGCTAAAAGAGCAGAAATATCTTCTCCTTCGTTACCAATGATGGCTAATAATGAATCAACAGGAGCAGTTTCTCCAGCTTGAATTCCGATATGTAAAAGAGTTCCTTCGTTAAAAGATTCGAACTCCATTGTTGCTTTGTCTGTTTCAATTTCAGCTAAGATATCTCCTTCGCTTACTTTGTCGCCTACTTTTTTAAGCCAAGTCGCTACCGTTCCTTCCGTCATAGTATCGCTCAAACGAGGCATTGTTACTTTAATCGCCATGATGTTATAGTTTATGAGGTGTAAATGGATAGTCTTCTTGTGCGTATACTACATCGTATAATTGTTGTAAGTCTGGATATGGAGATTCTTCAGCGAATTTCGCACATTCTTCAACTAAGTCTTTAACTCTTTGGTCAATTACTTCAATTTCTTCTTGTGTAGCATATTTTTGATCCAAAATTACATCAAGAACCTGAGTAATTGGGTCAATTTTTTTGTACTCTTCAACCTCTTCTTTAGAACGGTATAATTGTGCATCAGACATTGAGTGTCCTCTGTAACGGTACGTTTTCATTTCAAGGAAAGTTGGTCCGTCTCCGCGACGAGCTCTTTCGATAGCTTCGTGCATTGCTTCGGCAACTTTTACAGGATTCATTCCGTCAACAGGTCCGCAAGGCATTTCGTAACCTAAACCTAATTTCCAGATGTCAGTGTGGTTTGCAGTTCTTTCTACAGAAGTTCCCATTGCATATCCGTTGTTTTCAACGATAAATACAACCGGAAGTTTCCATAACATTGCCATGTTGAAAGCTTCGTGAAGAGAACCTTGTCTGGCAGCTCCGTCACCAAAGTAAGTCATGGTAACACCACCTGTATTAAAATATTTATCAGCGAAAGCAATACCAGCTCCCACAGGAATTTGAGCACCTACGATACCGTGTCCTCCGTAAAAACCATGTTCTTTAGAGAAAATGTGCATAGAACCTCCCATACCTTTAGAAGTTCCTGTTGCTTTTCCTAAAAGTTCTGCCATTACGTTTCTAGGATCTACTCCCATACCAATTGGCTGAACGTGGTTTCTGTAAGCCGTAATCATTTTATCTTTGGTCAAATCCATAGCGTGCAATGCGCCTGCTAATACAGCTTCCTGACCATTATATAGGTGTAGAAAACCTCTAACTTTTTGTTGAATGTATAACGCTGCAAGTTTGTCTTCAAACTTTCTCCAAAGCAGCATGTCTTCATACCACTTTAAATATACCTCTTTTGTAACTTCTTTCATCTGAATTCTTTCTTTTGCTAAAGTTGTTTGTGTTATCGATTATTGTGCCTGTAACGCAAAATAGTTTCCTCCCACAAATTTGCGCCCGAAAGGTCGGGATGCAAAAATAAGACATTACATCTAAGAAGTAAAATTTAAACGATACTTTTTGGCTTTTTTTTACAAGAACTTTTTATCAAACATAAAAGGAAGAAGATTTTTAAGGGAGGCAGATTTGTAAACTTCCCCAATTTCTCCCATAAAATAAATTTCAATAGGGGTGTCCTGCTTGATTTCGTATTCTGCAATTGACTGACGGCAAGAGCCGCAAGGTGGAATTGGAGCCTGAGTTTGATTTGTGTCTGAAGCAGCTGTGATAGCCATTTTTAAAATTTTAGATTCCGGATATGCACTTCCGGCATAAAAAATCGCAGTTCTTTCTGCGCATAATCCTGATGGGTATGCTGCGTTTTCCTGATTAGATCCTAAAATTACTTTTCCATTATCGAGCAGTAAAGCGGCTCCAACTTTAAATTGTGAATAAGGCGCATAGGCTTTTTTGCGAACTTCGACTGCCTGATTCATTAAATCTTGTATGTCCTGAGGAAGTTCGTTGATATTATCGTAAATAGTAAACGACGATGTTATGCTTATTTCTTTCATTTTTATTTTGAGGAAAAAAAATCCAAATTCCTAAAAAGTCAGGAATTTGGATTGTTATTATTTTTTTATGTGTTTTCTTTAATAAGTCTCGTATTTGTCGCCAAAGTTAAAGGTTAAAGAAAAGCGAAGTGTATTTTCTAAAGGATTTTTAACTTTTGATGCAGAGAATAAGTATGAAACATCAACTTTTATCTTGCTGTATTTAAATCCGGCACCTAAAGAAAAGAATTGTTTTGCTCCTTTCATAGGGCTTTCGTGGTAATATCCTAATCGCATTGCAAATGCATCCTGATACATATATTCTGCCGCAGCGCTATAAGTTATCTCTTTCAGTTCTTCGCTAAATCCGCCTGGCGCATCTCCAAAAGATTTAAAAATCCCAGATACCCATCCAATATCTTTATATTTTTTATAGTTTGCTTCGTCTGCCTGAGCCTGAGTGATGTCTCCCGGATCTGTAAAATCACCGTCACCATTAGCATCGTAAGGTGTTCCAGGTCCCGGAGGAGTTGGAACTAAAAGTTTAGTAAGTTCAACGCTTACTCCAAGTTTGTTATATTCGTCAAAAATAAAATCAAAACCACCTCCAAGTCTTAAGTTAGCAGGTAAGAAGTTGGCGCTCATGTCGTCATTATCATAACTTATTTTTGGTCCAAGATTTTGAAGATTGAAACCAGCTCTCCATCTTCCGTTAAAATCTGAATAAGCAATTTCTTCTGACTGATAAAAACCAGCAACATCTACAGCAAATGAACTAGCAGCTGATGCATCTACATCTTCTGTTGCAACTTTTAAGTTAGAACGAATGTATCTTGCAGCAACAGCCATCGAGAATGTTTCGCTTAGTTTTAATGAGTAAGATCCATCAAGAGCTAATTCGTTTGGATTAACTTCTCTTGTAGGTTCATTAGGATCTCCGGTTTGTCTTAACTCAATTCCTCCAAAACCAAAATAACGAAAACTACCTCCAAATGCACTTCGGTCGTTGATTTTGTTGTAATACGTTACCTGACCCAGAGAAATATCATTGGCTAGATCTGTTAAATAAGGAGTGTAACTGATAGAAAGTCCCTGAGCATCTTCTGCAAATGCATATTTAGCGGGGTTCCATTGTTGAGAAAAAACATCTGAAGAAGTAGCAACACCCTGATCTGCTAAACCTGCAGCTCTCGCATCGGCTGCGACTAATAAAAACGGTACTCCAGTTGTAATTGGGCGCTCAATATCTTGGGCTTTTGCGAATGTAATAGTTAATAAGCAAATTAATAGAAACGATATTTTTTTCATTTGTGGGCTTAATGGTATTTATGTTACAAATATATACAATATTATAGAATGACAAGTTTTTCGTATTTTTCTGCTTTTTTATTTGTTAAATTAGATTTAACCGTGAGTTTATAAATATAAACTCCTTTTCCAATTCGGTCTCCAAAATCATCCCTTCCGTCCCACGTAATTTCTCTTGATAAAAAACCTTCTGTTGTGATAATCTGATTCTTAGTCCAAACAATTTTTCCTGTAATGGTCATAACCTGAACCTGAACATCTAAGGGCTCGTAAGGTCTGTTGTGTGAAAACCAAAACTGAGTATAGGTTGAAAATGGATTTGGATAATTAAGAACATGTGTTAATGTTAATTCTTCATCGCCTACAACTACAAATTGTATTTCGCTTGTTACGGGATTATTGTATACATCCCATGCTGTAAAAGTTATGGTGTGCAGTCCTGCCGATAAATTTCTAAGCGGAAAACGCAGGTTCCCGTTTGTATAATCATCTAATTTTGTCTGATAATAATCATTCAAAATATAAGGATTGCTGACATCACCGTCTAGTACAGCTATAATATCGTGACCAATTCCGCTGGCAGTATTTATCCCGTTTTCATCTTCCAAAAAGGCCAGAAGAAATGGAGATGCATTTGTAATGCCGCCAGATACAAATGTTTCGTCGTTCATATATAACTTAACTTTTGGACTTATATTGTCCTGAGGGGCATTTTCGTTTATACCGCCAATTTTAATTGCGGTGTTATAACCGGATTGATTTTCTAATGCCTGATTTTTTTTGGCATAAAAACTAATTCGGCCATTATCTACCGGGATACGAATATCTCTGGGTACTACAAAGCTAAATTCGAATTGTCCGTTGGTAACGGTGGCGTTTCCTCTAAAAATGGTTTCTCCCAAAGTTTTAAATGACATTGCAGGACTATATCCATCATTATTTAAGGTTGACGAAGTAATCATTTTGTCGAAAATTGCCGTTGCCAGTTCGCCATTGTAATTGCTTAAAAGAACATTATTTTCGTCTGTTATTTCGCCCGAAATTTTAATTTTTGCCAATGATTTAAAATCAGGAATTGACTGAGAAATCACAATATCATTAATTTTCGTTAAATTAATTCGGGGTTTTGGAATTGCAAGCATCAAAGCAGGATCTCCAAGATATACTACAACATTGCTTGATGAGCTAGGACTTTCATTTTTTGAAATTCTAAGAGATTCAGCAATACTGTTATATTGATTAGAGCCGTATGAAAGAAGATTTTTATTTAAAATGTCATTAAAATTTTCGGCATTTGGCTGGCCTATTTCACGAATAGTGGTCAACATAGAAATAGCACCTCCTTTTGGATTCCAAAAAACATATTCTCCAGCTGTAGGTCTCGAAGGATCGTCAAATCTTGAAAACTCGCAGGTAATGGTTATAAATAATGGATATTTGTATTGGTTGTTTAGGTTTTGGCCATCAGCTTTTTCCCAAATTCTTTCACTTGCCAGTCCGTCTTCACCGCCATGCCCCAGATAATTAAAGATTAAAGCGCCTTTTTCAAAATCATTAAAAAAGTCGGTTCTTGCTTTTGGATATCGCGCACCGCCCGCAGAAGCTTCTTGTGTGTAAGAATCGAGAAGAATTTTGTCGACATTAAAAAAAGGTTTTTCAGCTGCGATTTTATCGGCTAAACTGTTTTGACGAGCTTGTAAAGTGGCGTCAGAGGCTTTGTCGGAATCATCGCTTATCAAGACAATATTGTTTTTCCAGTTTCCGTATGATTTTGTGTCATGATATTCTAAAACCTTATTAACCATTTCCTGGGCTTGTGCATTGTCTGAAACGAGCATTCTTCCCACGGCAATATCAATTCCGCCAAAAGGTGAAGAAACGACGCCTTCGTTAGAATCCATAAGTCCGAAAAAATCATCAGAAGCAAATCCGGCTTCACCAACACTATTACTTCTTAAGGATTGGTATATAGGTACAATGTTATTGTTGTTGGAAATTCGGTTTTTATAATCGAATGAAGCATCTCCAAAGAGATTTAAATATTTTATTCTTTTGTCTGAAGAAGAAGCATTGTTGTAAATGTATCGAATGAAATTTCTAATAGCAGCAATGTCCTGCTTTCCCGAAGAAAATTCCTGATAGATGTTTTCAAGTGAAATGACTTTTACATTTAAATTAGAATTGGTGCGGTGAAAACTGGCTAATCTTTCTGCCTGCGACGACAATGATTTTGGGGTTACAATTACATAATCAATATCCTGAAAGTTGTTTTGGCTGTTTTTAAAAATAGTTCCTTTAAGGTTTTGATTGGCTACTTTTGACTGGCTTTCTTTTAATGGAGTATAATAATCCGAAGCGTCAATTGCAATGTATTTTCGAATTTCGCCTAAAGCAGCTTTAAAGCTAAAAGCTGTTTGATTTGCGTTTTCAATTTTTGATACATTATATAGGTCAGTTACATCCCAAATTTGAGAAATTCCAGATGCGTTTCCTATGTTATAATTTACAATGCCTGTTGAAGAACCTGCTAAATCATACTGAAATTTAAATTGTTTTCCTGTTCCCAGAAGTTTTCTTTTTGCGGTAAGATTAATGTAGTCCAGATAGCCTTTTGATCCCGGAACACCATTATTATTATAGGTAAGTTTAATTTTTATGGTTTCTGCACCGGTAAATGTGGTGTTGTTTGGTAGTTTTTGGTCTAAATATTTAATATCTGAATTTGCAGTAATACTTCCTATATTAATCGTTCCAATATTTTGTCCATTTGCGGAAACGTTAAATGAAGTGGCTGCAAACGCTGCTGCTGCGGCATTTAATTCTATTTTTACAGGAACTGTTGTGTCAAGATTGGGAAAGTTAAAGCTGAATTCCTGGTCCTGATTAATGTCAAACGATTCTCCCAGCCATTGACGCCCTAAATGGGCGATGTTGGTCTGGTCAATTTCGTGAAATTGATAGTCATCAAACGTGTTTAGTTCCAAAGTGCTGTTTCCGGAAGGCTGTCCTAGGTTGGAAATTCTTTTGCCTTCATTTCCGGAAGCGGTAATATAATAATAGGATTTAGTATCGTATAAATTAAGGTTTGTTAGATTTTCGGAGTCCCAATTTTCAACACCTTCACCATAAAAAAGGATGTAATCTTCATTGTTGAAAACTCCATCACTTTCGCCGATTATCTGAATTGCATTTTCTTCTAAATCTTCGGGATAGTAAACGCTGTTTGCCAGTGGAAGCATTCGTCCGCCGTTACCGTAAATTTTGATTCTTTTTGGATCTGTTTTTCCCACATCAAATCCGAGGCTTTGTAAAAAAGATCTTGAGATTTTATAAACGCCCGACTTCTCGATATAAAAGCGATACCAGTCGCCAGAAGCCAAAACAGAATTTGAAACCACAGCCGATTTTTGAAAGCTCGAAGAATTACTGTTTCTTACTGCTGAGTTGTGAATCGTGTAAGAAAAAGATTTGACTCTTTTAAAACTATTTCCTTCTTTAATTAAAGGTGAAAGAAAAAGAAAAACCTGTTTTATGTCTCGTGAATTTGTAATTTTTAACGTTTCATTAAGTTTGTCCGGAATGTTTTCGAGTAATAAATCTCCTAATTCGGCTTTTGAAATTGTCTCATAATTTACTCCGGTTAGTTCGACAGAACTGCCGTTTGTAATGTTAGATTGATTCAGATTTAGGAGTAATGTTATGCTTTTTTTTGTAATGTCGAAGCGAAAACCGTCTCCGGAAAAGTATGGAATTGTGATTTTACTCTCGCCGTAATTTGTTTCTTTTTTGTTTTGCCAATCAATCGTGAAGTCCCCATTTACCTGAGAAAATGAGAGTATTGGAATGAAGATAAAGTATAGGATTAGGGCTTGTTTCATTGGTTTCAAAAACGAAATTTAATCAAAAAAAAATTAGTAAGTAAAAATATAGTATTTCATGTTACAGTAAATAATAAAAAGTATATTTTTGCGTTCGTAACTAAAGGTTATTTTCTGGGAAAAAACAGTGAAATAAAATTATTAGAACAGATGTTGCTAATTAAATGTTAATTATTATATTGCAGCACCTAAATTTATCACCTAAGAATGAGTATGAAAGTAAACAAAATTGTAGTCTTGCAGTTAATGATGTCAATGGTATTGATGTTGGGCACGGCTAGTTGTAGCAAAAAATCTAGTTCCACTCACGCTTCTAGAGCAACTGGCTGGGATGTAGATAGTCAGAATGGAACGGCTGCTAGAAATGCAGGTAAAAAACAACAGGCTGGTCCTGGTTTAGTTTTTGTTGAAGGAGGTACGTTTACAATGGGTAAAGTACAGGATGATGTTATGCACGATTGGAATAACACTCCAACTCAACAACACGTTCAATCATTCTACATGGATGAAACCGAAGTTACTAATGGTATGTACTTAGAATACCTAGAGTGGTTAAAGAAAGTTTTCCCTCCAACAGAAGAAAATTACAAAAATATTTACGAAGGTGCATCTCCTGATACCTTAGTATGGAGAAATCGTTTAGGATACAACGAAACGATGACTAATAACTATTTAAGACACCCATCTTATGCTAACTATCCTGTAGTTGGTGTTAACTGGATTCAGGCAGTTGAATTTAGTAAATGGAGAACAGACCGTGTGAACGAAGCTGTTTTAGAGAAAAACGGATATCTTAAAAAAGGTGCAAAAACAAATGATGTAAGTGCAGAAAGTTTATTTAATACTGAAGCTTACGTTGCTTCTCCATCTACAACTTATGGTGGGAATGAAGAATTAGTTTTAAAGAAAAACCCTAACGGAAGAAGACCAAGACCAGGTAAAGATGGTGCAGTTCCTGAAGAGAAAAATGTTTACGCACAACGTTCTTCTGGAATCATTTTACCAGAGTACAGACTTCCTACTGAAGCAGAATGGGAATATGCTGCTGCGGCAGATGTTGGACAAAGAGAATATAATATCTACAAAGGACAAAAGAAATATCCTTGGTCTGGAGATTATACACGTTCTAACAAACGTAAAAACAGAGGTGATCAATTGGCTAACTTTAAACAAGGAAACGGTGATTACGGTGGAATTGCTGGTTGGTCAGATGATGGTGCAGATATCACAAACGCTGTAAAAAGTTATGCTGCTAATGATTTCGGATTATACGATATGGCAGGTAACGTTGCAGAATGGGTTGCCGATGTTTACAGACCTATTATTGATAATGAAGCAAATGATTTCAACTACTACAGAGGTAATCAATATGCTAAAAACAAAATTGGTAAAGATGGTAAGTTAGAAATCGTTTCAACTGCAACTATTAAATACGATACTTTAAGTAACGGAAAAGTTATTGCTAGAAATCTTCCTGGAGAAATTGCTCAGGTTCCTGTTGATGAACAAGAAACTTACTTGAGAACAAACTTCAGTACAAGTGATAATATCAATTACAGAGATGGTGATAAACAATCTTCAAGATATTTTGACTTTGGAGATTCTGAGTCAGGATCAAAAGCAGATCAGGCAATGTACAATTCTCCTAAACATAACATCACTACTGATAGTTTAGGAAAAATGATCAGAAAATATGATAACTCTAGTAAACGTACTACTTTAATCGATGATAAAGTAAGAGTTTACAAAGGAGGATCTTGGAGAGACAGAGCTTATTGGTTAGATCCAGCTCAAAGAAGATACTTCCCTCAGGATATGGCAACTGATTACATTGGTTTCAGATGTGCAATGTCTAGAGTAGGTGCTAAAACTGAAAGAAGAAAATCACCAAGAAACTAAGATTTTAGAAATTCTAATATAGAAAATTCCAAATTCCAAAAACTGCATATTCAGTCTGGAATTTGGAATTTTTTTATTCTTTTTTTTCTACTTTTATGATCTATTAAAATAAAATTAAATGAATATTCAAGACATTCATAACTTGTTTTTAAAATGCAGTTCTCTTTCAATTGATACTAGAAAAATTGAAAAAGATTCTATGTTTTTTGCTATAAAAGGCGAAAATTTTGATGCAAATACTTTTGCTAAAGAAGCGCTTGATTTAGGTGCATTATATGTTGTTATAGATAATGAATCGTATTTTGTTGATGACAGAACTATTTTGGTTAAAAATAGTTTAGAAACGCTTCAGGAACTGGCAAAATTTCACCGTAATTATTTAAAACTACCAATCGTTGCTCTTACTGGTAGTAATGGTAAAACCACTACAAAAGAACTTATTAATGTTGTTTTGTCTAAAAAGTTTAAAACAAAAGCAACAATTGGAAACTTAAATAACCATATTGGAGTTCCTTTGACTTTACTTTCTTTTACTAAAGAAACAGAAATTGGAATTGTAGAAATGGGAGCAAACCACAAAAAGGAAATAGAATTTTTGTGCGAAATTGCCCAGCCGGATTATGGCTATATAACTAATTTTGGAAAAGCACATTTAGAAGGATTTGGAGGAGTGCAAGGTGTTATTGAAGGCAAAAGTGAGATGTATAAGTATTTGTCTAAAAATGATAAAACTGTTTTTGTAAATCTGGAAGATCCTATTCAAATTGAAAGATCAACCGGAATTAAATCTTTTACTTTTGGAATTAATAAAGAGTCTGCTGACTTAAATATTAAAAGTATTGAAGCCAATCCTTTTGTTATTGTACAATATGCTGATTTTAAAGTTGAGTCTCATTTAATAGGACTTTACAATGCGAATAATATTAATGCAGCGGCTTCAATTGGGAAATATTTCAATGTTGAAGATACTTTGATAAAAGAGGCAATCGAAAACTATATTCCGGCAAATAACCGATCTCAGTTATTAAATAAAGGTACAAATCAAATTATTCTGGATGCGTACAATGCAAATCCGAGTAGTATGGCAGTGGCAATTACTAATTTTCTTCAGTTAGAAAATCAAAATAAAATCATGATTCTGGGTGATATGTTCGAACTTGGTAATGAAAGCCACGACGAACATAAAGCTATTGTCGAATCTTTATCAAATCAGGATAAGTCTAAATGTTATTTGATTGGAAAATCATTTTACGAGAATAAAATTTCAAATGAAAACATTCAGTTTTATGAAACATTTGATGCTTTTGCTGATTATCTAAAAACGGTTCATTTTACTGATAATACAATTTTAATAAAAGGATCCAGAGGAATGGCGCTGGAACGTACTTTAGATTATATATCTTAAAAAAAATATCCGACTCAAGTCGGATATTTTTTTTATATACTCATTAAAAAGCCAATTAGGTTTTCTTTCTTATTCAAGCCTAATTTTTTTCTTAGCCTATAGCGCGCAAGTTCTACACCGCCGCCGGAAATATTCATGATTTCGGCAATTTCTTTTGTAGACATATTCATTAACAAATAGGTTGATAAATCAAGTTCACGCGGCGAAATAGTTGGATATTTTTCTTTTAAACGCTTCAAAAATTCAAAGTGAACATTCTTGATGTGTTTTTCGAGATCTTTCCAGCTTTTGTCCGTATTAACTTCTTTTACGATGCTCTTATGCAGTTTGTTAAATTCGAATTTTGTTGTATCATCCAGAATATTAGTATCAATATCTTTTAGTTTGTGAATAATTCCATTTAAAACCTTGTTTTTCTTTACAACCTGAAGAGAATTATTCACAAGTTCTTTATCCTTTGCCAGGATTTTTATTTGAAGCTTATCATTTTTTAGCTTTTCGATTTCTTTTTCTAGTTCGTGCTGTTCATGTCTGATTTTCGATTCTTTTTCAAGATATAATCTTCTTTGTTCTATTGTTTCGTAGTATTTTGTTTTTCTAATTTTTGACTGAATTCGGTTTGATGTAATATAAATTCCGGCTAAAAACAAAACAGAATATAATAGATATGCTAGAAAATGACGGTACCATGGAGGTGAAATGGTAAAATTTACCTGGCTGATGTCCGAAACTATTCCGTAACTGTTTTTTGCCCTTATTTTCATTTTATAACTGCCTTCTCTTAAATTAGTGTATTCTTTTATAGCAAGAGTTGACCAATTTCTCCAATTATCATCAAACGGTTCTAACTTATACGAATACATTACGTTTTCCTGATTTTCATAAGTTGGAGATGAAAATGTGAACTTTACGTGGTTGGAACTGTATGGCAGAGAGAATTCTTTTTCTGCAGTGTTGTTTAGATTTCCTATTAGAATAGTGTCTTCTGGAAAAGAAAAACTTTCAATAAAAGCTTTTGGTTTTGTAATAAATGAATTAGAAATTTTTGAGTCATAATGTGTTAATCCATCGGTTAGCCCAATAAATATATTACTTGGATCAATTGTATTTATGGAAATATAATTGTTTACAAGATTACCTGTAAGGTTCGAAAAGGGTGCTTGGTTTTTGGTAAAACTGCCATTGTAGTTTTTCGTTAATACACCCAATGATTCGTTATATGAATACCATAAATTTCCAGATGAATCTTCTATTAATGTTTTTATAGGAGGGATATCCTTAAATAATGAGCTGATTTTTGTGTCTTCAAAAAAGGATTCCTGTTCCTGAGAAAATCTGTAAAAATGATTTTTAACCTGAAAATATATTTTTTTATTTACATATTGCAAACTTCCAATTCCTTTATATTTAGATGAAATTTGACTGTGTTTTTTAATATAATCGAATCGTTTTAAATCGTCAGAAAGTACCATTTGATATAAGTAAGGATCTTTCTTCAGCCATAAATAATTGGCATCCATTGCTATTTCAAATGTATTGGTAGTTTCGTCAAATCCTTCAACTTGGTTTACGAATTCCATTCCATTTGCTCCCTTTTTAAATATTGAAAAACCATTGTAACTTTCACCAATTACATAATTTTCGTGGTTAGGAATGGGTTTAAAACCAAAATATCCTTTCGTATCCAACACTTTAGATACTCTGTTATGATCAATAACTAAAGCACCGCTGTTGCTGGCGCACAATAAAGTGTTATTTATTACCTGAACATTCCAGGCTTGTGCTATAGTTCCTTCAACTTTATTAAAAGGTTCGTCTTTAAAAGGTTTGGTCCATGGATGGTAAAATAATCCCTGATTTGTGGCAACATATAAATTTCCGTTGTAAATAACTGATGAGTAAACTGTTCCGATATTATAACTGTAGTCAAAAAAAGTAAAAGGTGAATTTTCGTTTACAAATGTGATACCATTATCAAGTCCAAGCCATAAGTTGTTTTTGCTATCTACAAATGACGTTAGAATGGTGTTGTTTTGAAGACCTTTTTGACGATTAAGATGCTGGATTATCTTTCCGTTTAAATCGCAGACAATAAATCCGTTTAAAACCGAATTTAGAACTATAAACTTGTTTTTTATTATACAGCCGCCAAGTGATGTGTTTTTTTTGATGAATTCGTTAGCTTCAGTATTCCATGGCGAAACAGATTTTCCATCCGTAACAAATAATCCTTTTTCTAATGTTGCCATTAGGAGTTTGTTATTTGGGAGAGGAAATACAGCCCATATTTCTTTATCATTAAAAATATTCGAACCTTTTAAGGCAGTTAATTTTTGGTTTTTATACTCAAGAATTCCTAAAACTTTATCCTGAAAGTATAGTTTGTTATTGACAAGAAATGAAAACTGAAATTTATTTGGAGCGTTTATAAATCTTAATTTATTGTTTTTATAGAAAAAAACTTTAGTAAACGATTGAAATATTACTTCTCCTTTATATATATGTATTCTCCAGATCAGGTTGATGTTTTTATTAGCTTTTTTGTCAATCAGTTTTGAAAGAGAATGATATTTTAATACACCTTTTGAGTCACTTTTGAAATATCCAAATTCATCATTTCCTCCAACAAATATTCTTCCTAAAGAATCAATTTTTACACTTCGAATTGCTGTTCCGGTTGGCAGTGAATATTTGTGCCATGTCGATCCGTCAAATTGAATCAGTCCACTGTTGTTTGCAAAATAGATATTTCCATTTTTATCCTGATCAATATTCCAGTTTTGTGTTCCTCCTTTATATTCTGTTCGTTTATAATTTTTTATTTGAGGTAAACCAATATTTTTCACTTGCCCAAGCATAACCAAGGGTAAGCTTATTACTACAAAATTTAAGAAAAATGATTTTATGAATTTCATAATTTTAGTGGTATATTTTTATAGGTAATGTTTTATTTTTTGATTTAATGATGAATAATGAAGTTTCTAATCCATGATTTTTCTTGATTTTTTTCAATAAAAGCTAAAATAATTGTTTTTCAATAAATGTAGTGTTTATTTTTATAATTAACATTTTAATAACATCCATTATTTTTTATTTAAATATTTAAAAATCAGTTTTTTATAAAAAAAATGATGTGTTTTTGTAATGTATTAAAATTTAGTTTGATGTGTTTTTGTAATGAATTTTAATTACCAATAGTAAAAATTTAACTTTATTATTGCATCAAATTACTAATTAATTAACCAAAATTTTTAGAAAAATGAAATTAACAAAATTACTTATCTTTTGTATTTCATCTCTATTGTTTTCAGTTATCGCAATGGCTCAGGATGTTACGGTAACGGGAACTATTAACGATGAAAGTGGAATGCCCGTCCCGGGAGCAACAGTTTTAATTAAAGGAACTAATAAAGCTACTGCTTCTGACTTTGATGGAAAATTTCAAATCAATGTTCCTTCTAATGGAACTTTAACAATTAGTTTTGTTGGATACGTTACTGTTCAGGAAGCAGTAAATGGAAGAAACAAAATAGCTGTAAAACTTCTGCCAGAATCTCAAAACTTAAATGAAGTTGTAGTTGTTGGATATGGTGTTCAAAAGAAAAGCGTAGTTACTGGTGCAATTTCTAGTGTAAAAGGAAAAGATTTAGAAAATCTGCCAATTACCAGAATTGAGCAGTCTTTACAAGGTAGAGTTTCTGGGGTTTCTATTGCAGCTAATGCAGGTCAGCCAGGCTCTGCTTCGACAATCAGGATTCGTGGATTTACTACTTTAAACAATAATGATCCTCTATGGGTTGTTGATGGTGTTGTTGTAGACAACGGCGGTATAGGATATTTGAATCAATCAGATATTGAATCTATCGAGGTTTTAAAAGACGGTGCTTCTGGAGCTATTTACGGTTCTCGTGCAGCGGCAGGGGTTATCATTGTTACTACTAAAAAAGGTAAAGCAGGAAAAATTTCTGTAAACTACACTGGATTTGCAGGAACATCTCAAGCTGCAAAGAAAATCGATTTGTTAGATGCTTCTCAATATGTTACAATCATGAATGAAGCATATACTAACGGAGGTAAAGCACCATTGTTTCCAACTTTAGACGGAAGTGGTCAGCCTATAAACTATGGTAAAGGTACAAACTGGCAGGATGCTATTTTTAACAACCATGCACAGCGTACTTCACACGAATTAAGTTTCAGCGGAGGTAATGATGTTTCTACATTCTATATGTCTTTTGGTATTACAGATCAGGAAGGTATTGTTACTACTGATATCTCTAATTATACAAGAAAAAATATCCGATTAAACTCTAATCATAAAATTGGAAAATTTGTTAAAATTGGTCAGACTTTAGGATATTCTAATGAAAAAACTATTGGAATTGGTAATACAAATGACGAATTTGGAGGTCCATTGGCATCTGCAATTAACTTAGATCCATTGACTCCGGTTATTGAAAAAGATCCTTCTAAAACTGGTCCGGGTTCAATTTACGCTAACCCAAATACATTAAAAGATGCAAATGGAAATTACTATGGTATTTCTACTATTGTAACTCAGGAAAACACAAACCCATTAGCATATACACAGACAAGATTAGGAAATAATGATTTTGCTGAAAATTTTGTTGGTAACGTTTTTATTGAAGCTGAATTATTACCAGGTTTAAAATTTAAATCTTCTGCTGGTGCAAAATTAGCGTATTATGGTTCTGATAACTTTACTCCAGTGTACTACTTAAACGGAGCTACAAAAAGAGATAAAAATGAGTTGTTCAGATCATACAAAAAATCATTTAGCTGGAACTGGGAAAATACTTTAAACTATACTAAAAAACTTGGTGATCACAATTTCAGTATCTTAATTGGTAAAGGTACTTATGTAGATGGTATTACATCAGGTAACGATGCTACTTACCAAGGTGTTCCTGCAACAACTCACGCTGAAGCTTCTTTCAATGTTGATATTCCATTGTCTGATAAATTTGTAAATGCTTACAATTCAACAGCAGTTGAGCACAGAGTAGAGTCTTTATTCTCAAGATTAAACTACGATTATAAAGAGAAATATATTTTTACTGGTATTATTCGTCGTGATGGTTCTACAAGATTTGGACCAAACCACAAATACGGGACTTTCCCTTCTGTATCTCTTGGATGGGTACCATCTAAAGAAGGTTTCTGGAAAGAAAATAACGTTGTAACTAACTTAAAAATTAGAGGAGGTTATGGTGTAACAGGAAATGACTCTTCTCCTGATTTCTTATACCTTTCTACTATTGGTAACAAAAGAAATTACACTATTGGAGGAACACCAGTACCAGGACAAAGCCCTAACGCTATTCCTAACCCTGATTTAAAATGGGAAGAAACAAAACAAGCAAACATTGGTTTTGAAAGTACACTTTTCCATGACTTTAACTTAAGCGTTGACTTATTTAACAAAAAAACATCAGGTATCTTAATGAAAGTGCCAATTCCTGGATATGTTGGAGCAAGTGGTGATACTTATGCCAACTTAGCAGATATGGAAAACAGAGGTGTTGATATTGAATTAGGTTACCGCAAAAAAATTGGTGCATTGAATCTTTCTGTAAACGGAAACTTCTCTTATATCAAAAATGAAATCACTTATATTGATAAAGGGGTGAATTTTATTGCGGGAGATGAAACAGTACAATCAACTTCTTATGAAATCAACAGAACTCAGGTTGGTCAGGCTTATAACTCATTTTACGGATTTAAAACAAACGGTATTTTCCAAACACAGGCAGATATCGACAATTATAAAAATGCATCTGGTACAGTAATTCAGCCAAACGCAAAACCAGGAGATTTCCGTTGGCAGGATTTAAACGGAGATGGTAAAATTGATGGTAACGATAGAGATTTCTTAGGAACTTCATTACCTAAATTTACTTACGGTTTAACTTTAAACTTAGACTACAAAGGATTTGATTTATTAGTTTTTGGTCAAGGAGCTGGCGGAAACATGATTTATCAGGGATTACGAAGATTAGATATTACAAATGCGAACTACCAAACAGAAGTTTTAGGTCGTTGGACAGGACCAGGATCAACAAATTCTTATCCTAGAGTTACTGTTGACGATACTAACAAAAACTTTACAAATCCATCTGATTTTAATTTACAGAAAGGTGATTTCTTCAGATTCAAAACAATTCAGTTTGGTTATTCATTCCCACAAGAGTGGATAAACAGTATTTCATTAACAAAAGTAAGATTGTACTTAACTGGAGAAAACTTATTTACAATTACTAAGTATACTGGTTTTGATCCTGAAATTGGAGGGCCTACTACAGCTGGAATGAACAACGTACAAGGTGTTGACAGAGGATATTATCCTCAGGCAAAATCGTACATGTTAGGAGTTAATTTGCAATTTTAATTAAAAAAATAAAATATTATGAAACTTATAAGTTTTAAACAATCATTTATCGCTTTTGGAGTGTTATTGGCACTTGCATCGTGCGATACAGATGAAAAGTTGGAAGTAAAAGGTGATGGGGTAGTACTAGAACAAGATTTTTACAGAAATGAAACAGAAGCTTATTCTGGTTTAGTAGCTGCTTATGATAAATTGGGCAAATACGCCGGAGCTATGGAGAATGCACCTTTGTTATTTTTAAATTCTGCATCAGATGATTTTTATGCAGGAGGTGGAGGAGCAGGTGACCAGCCAGGACTTCAGGTAGCATCAAATTATTCTATTACTCCAACTAACATTCCGCCGGCAATCTGGGCAGATTATTACAAAGGAGTTGCAAGATGTAACATTATGGTAGTTAAGCTTCCTGGAATTCCTATGGATGAAACTAAAAAAGCAAGATTCATGGCAGAAGTAAAAGCTTTACGTGCTTATTACTATTTTGACCTTGTAAGAATGTTTAAAAATATTCCATTAATCCTGACACCATTAACAAAAGAAGAAATTCCTTTGGTTATGCAGGCTGCACCAGCAGATGTTTATGCTCAAATTGAAAAAGATTTAAACGAAGCAATCCCAAATTTGCCAATGACATTACCAGCTAATGAATTAGGCCGTTTGACAAAAGGTGCTGCAACAGCACTTTTAGGAAAAGTTTATTTGTATGACAATAAAAAAACTGAAGCTGCGGCACAGTTAGCTTTAGTAAATGGTACACCAGGCGGTACTAGTAGTTTTGGTTACAAACTAATGGAAGATTTTGCTGAATTATGGGATAAAAAACATGAGTTTAACAGCGAATCTATTCTTGAAATCAGCTACTCAGATAAATCAAATGCTGATTGGGGTAACTTTGAAAGAGGTGATGACGAAGGTAACGTAGCTGCTCAATTAATGGGTATTAGAGATTATCATAGAACAGAGGTTGGAATTGCAGCACTACTACCAGATTATATTAATGGATGGGGCTTTTGTGTTGTTAGTACACAATTGGTTACTGCAATGCAAGGTGATCCTCGTTTCGCTTCTACTATAATTAATACAGGTGTTTTAAGAGGTAATACTAGTATTCCACTTGACAAACCTGATCCAACTAGGCTTATAACGTATACTGACAGTTACAACGAGACAGGATACCATTTTATAAAATATGCACCAGTTAATGATGATATTAAAGCGGCAAACCCTTTCTTAAACTTTGGTATTAACACCTATGTAATTCGTTTAGCAGATACTTACTTATTAGAAGCAGAAGCTTTAGGAGGAACAGGAGCAAGAGCACAAGCATTACTTGACGCTGTAAGAGACAGAGTTGGTTTAGCACCAGTACCAGTTTCATTAAATGCAATTTATGAAGAAAGAAGATTAGAGCTTGCAGGAGAAGGACACCGTTGGTTTGACTTAGTAAGAACAGGTCAGGCGGCAGCAAAACTTGCTTTTAAAGGATTTACTGCAAATAAAAATGAAGTATTCCCAATTCCTTATAGTGAGTTTAACAACACTAAAATGGTTCAAAATCAAAATTATTAAAAAAATAAATACGTTAATATTTGAGCCGAATGATAGATTAATCGGAATAATCTAACCTTCAACAAGCTCACTTGTTAATATAATTTGAGTTAAGTTTAAGTTTAAGTTTGGTTGTCAGAATAGCCCATATTCTTTTTGATTATGGGCTATTTTTTAAATAGTGATGCCTAAAACTCAAAAGTCTACTACCTAAAAAAACATATACAATGAAAAAAATTACGTTTATTATTACCACTTGTTTATGTTTTTCTTTATCTGTTTTCTCTCAAAAGAATCAAAAACAGTTACAGAAATTTACAACAGCCAACAAAAAAATAACAGTTTACACTACAGCAGCTAATACTAATTTAAAACTAACTGCAACAGACAATTTAAGCTTTACAGCTTCAAAACAACCTATAGAAACTGAAATATCAGTTTTTGTAGAACCTTCAAAACAATTTCAAACTTTTATGGGAATTGGTGGCGCTGTTACAGATGCAAGCGCTGAAATTTTCGCAAAATTATCTAAAGAAAAACAAGCCGAATTTTTAAATGCTTATTACGATGCACAAAAAGGAATTGGTTATTCATTGCTAAGAACAACGATTCAGAGTTCTGATTTTAGCAGTGCAAGCTATTCTTACATCGAAGAAGGAGATAAAGAATTAAAAACTTTTTCTATAGATCATGATCGAAAATACCGAATTCCATTAATCAAAGAAGCAATAAAAACGGCAGGCGGAAAATTAGTTACCTATGCTACGCCTTGGTCGCCAAACGCTTTTATGAAAAGTAATCAAAGTGTACTTAAAGGCGGAAAATTACTTCCCGAATATTTTCAGCCTTGGGCAAATTTTTATGCCAAATTTATAAAAGCATATAACAAAGAAGGAATTCCAATTTGGGGAACATCGGTACAAAATGAACCAATGGCAACTCAAACTTGGGAATCTTGTTTATATACAGCAGATGAAGAAAGAGATTTTCTTAAAAATTATTTAGGGCCAACATTAAAAAAAGAAGGCCTTGGAGATGTAAAAATCATTGCCTGGGATCATAACAGAGATTTGATGGTGCAGAGAGCAAATGTAATTTTTTCAGATCCTGAAGCGTCAAAATATGTTTGGGGATTGGGTTTTCACTGGTATGAAACATGGACAGGCGCACAGCCAATGTTTGAAAATGTAGCCCGAGTACACGAAGCATATCCGGATAAAAAATTAATGTTTACAGAAGGATGTGTTGAAAGATTTGATGCTGCAAAATATCAGTTTTGGCCAAATGCAGAACGTTATGGAACATCGATGATTAATGATTTTAATAACGGAACTGTTGCCTGGACAGATTGGAATATTCTTTTAGACCAATTTGGAGGACCAAATCACGTTGGAAATTTTTGTTTTGCGCCAATTCATGCAGATACTACTACTGGTGAGCTAATTTACACACCATCATATTATTATATCGGACATTTTTCAAAATTCATTCGTCCAAATGCAGTTCGAGTAAGTTCCGCAGTAAGCAGAAGTTATTTACAAAGTACTTCATTTTTAAATCCAGATGGTAAAATGGCAACAATTGTAATGAACAATACCGATAATGAAATTACATACAATTTTATTATTGCTGCCGAAAAAACAATTGTCAAAATTCCTGCACATGCTATACAAACACTAGTATATTAATTACTGTATTGCAAGTTTTATTATTTAAAGCACATGAAACCTATAAAAAGTATATTACTAACCTCGATAATTATTTCGCAGCTAGGATGTTCTTCATCAAAACAAACGGGAACTTCAAAAAATATTTCGTCTTATTCAAATAAAAAAATTGAAGTTTACACAACTGCCGAAAATTCAAATTTAAAATTATCGCTTTCAAATAATTTGATTTTAAATGAATCTTCAACAGACAGCCCAACTGTTTTTATCGAGATAGATAAAGCTAAAACTTTCCAGACTTTTCTTGGAATTGGAGGCGCTATAACCGATGCAAGTGCCGAAGTTTTTGCAAAATTACCGGCAAAAAAACAGCAGGAATTTCTAACGGCCTATTATGATAAAAATAAAGGAATTGGATATTCTCTGGCAAGAACAAATATTCATAGCTGTGATTTTAGCAGTGAAAGTTATACTTATATTAGTGAAGGTGATAAAGATTTAAAAACGTTTAATATCGATCACGATAGAAAATTTAGAATTCCATTACTTAAAAAAGCAATTCAAAATGCCGGCGGAAAATTAACATTATTTGTTAGTCCTTGGAGTCCCCCAGCTTTCATGAAAAGCAATAATGATATTTTACACGGCGGCGTTTTATTGCCAGAGTTTGCACAATCGTGGGCAAATTATTATGCCAGATTTATAAAAGAATACGAAAAAGAAGGAATTCCAATTTGGGGATTAACGATTCAAAATGAACCAATGGCAACACAACGATGGGAATCATGTATTTATACTCCAGAAGCCGAAAGAGATTTTCTTAAAAACTTTTTAGGACCAACCTTAGAAAAGGAAGGACTTAGCTCTAAAAATGTAATTATCTGGGATCATAACCGAGGTGATATGCTCGAAAAAAGAGCACAATTAGTGTTTTCAGATCCAGATGTTTCAAAATATGCTTGGGGAATTGGTTTTCACTGGTATGAAACATGGAACGGAGGAACTCCAAAATTTGAATCAGTGGGCTGGGTTCATGAAAATTTTCCAAACAAAAATTTAATTTTTACAGAAGGCTGTATCGAAAAATTTGATTCAAATAAATATCAGTTTTGGGGCAATGCAGAACGTTACGGAATCAATATGATTAATGATTTCAATAACGGAACAGTTGGCTGGACAGACTGGAATATTCTTTTAGATCAAAATGGAGGACCAAATCATGTTGGTAATTTTTGTTTTGCTCCCATTCATGCCGATACAAATTCCGGAGAGTTAATTTATACTCCAATGTATTATTATATTGGTCATTTTTCAAAATTTATTCGCCCAGATGCTAAAAGAATAAAAGAAACTGTAAGCAACGATAAACTTTTGAGTACTTCGTTTAAAAATACCGATGGAAAAATTGCAACAATAGTAATGAATCAGTCAGAAAAAAATGTGATATACACGATCACTTTTGATTCTCAAAAACATACAATTTCAATACCGGCACATGCAATGCAAACGCTGGTTTATTAAGATTTCTATTTTATATTAATTTTAAAATCATAAAATGAAAAATATAAAGTTTTTTGCACTTATGTTTCTTTTTTGTGGAGCAGCATGGAGTCAGCAGGTAAAAAATAAAGCAGAAATAGACGCTAAAGTTTCTGAATTATTGTCAAAAATGACACTTGAAGAAAAAGTGGGACAAATGACCCAAATTACAGTAACCAATTTTGAAGACACTAAAAAGCCAGGTTATTTTGATGCTGTTAAATTAAAACAAGGAATTCAGGATTATCATATTGGATCAATATTAAATGTTCCAAATCCCGGAGCGCCAACAACTAAAAGATGGCAGGAAACCATGACTGCAATTGCCAATGAGGCAAATAAAACAAGACTTAAAATTCCAGTTTTGTACGGTATAGATGCAATTCATGGAGCAAGTTATACAGCAGGAGCTACATTTTTTCCGCAGCAAATAGGTTTAGCAGCGACATTTAATACAGAATTAGTAAAACGCGGAGCAGAAATTTCGGCTTATGAAACCAGAGCTTCTTCAATTCCATGGATATTCTCACCAGATTTAGATTTTCCAAGAAATCCAGCCTGGTCAAGAATGTGGGAATCTTTTGGAGAAGATGCCTATTTATCTTCAAAAATGGCTGTTGCTTTAGTTGACGGTTTTGAGGGAAATAATGTAGGGTCTAAATACAGTGTTGCATCTTGTATGAAACATTATATAGGTTACGGAAGCACAACTACAGGAAAAGACAGAACGCCAAGTATTATCCCTGAACGTATTTTAAGACAATAC
Organism: Flavobacterium ginsengiterrae; assembly: GCF_039539785.1. NCBI lineage: Bacteria > Pseudomonadati > Bacteroidota > Flavobacteriia > Flavobacteriales > Flavobacteriaceae > Flavobacterium > Flavobacterium ginsengiterrae. Next base: position 1,254,168 of record NZ_BAABDU010000003.1, read on the forward strand.
GATTTAACAATATATCAGGCAGCAATAAAAGCTGGTGCAAAAGGTGTTATGGTGAGTTCAGGAGAAATTAACGGAACGCCGGTTCATGCCAGTAAACATTTAATTACAGATATACTTAAAAAAGAACTTGGTTTTTCGGGAGTTGTAGTAACAGACTGGAAAGACATTATTTATCTGAACACCAGACATAAAGTTGCAGAAACAAAAAGAGATGCTGTGCGCATTGCTGTTATGGCAGGAATCGACATGAGCATGGTTCCGGAAGAATTTTCTTTTTACACTGATTTAGTTGATTTAGTAAAAAAAGGTGAAGTTCCAATGTCTAGAATTGATGATGCTGTAACACGAATTTTAAGGATGAAATATGAATTAAATTTATTTCAAACTACTGTAGCTGATTTAAAAGATTATCCAAAATTTGGTTCTCAGGAACATATTCAGGAAGCATATAATACAGCTGCAGAATCAATTACATTATTGAAAAATAATAACGCTGTTTTACCATTAAATAAAACCGAGAAAATATTAGTTACAGGTGCAACAGCCAACAGTATGAAATACCTTAACGGAGGCTGGTCATACACTTGGCAGGGTGAAAACTCAGATACCTATGCAGCTGATAAATTCACCATTTTAGAAGCATTTCAAAATAAATTAGGCAAAGAAAATGTATTATATACTGCCGGCGCAGATCTTGAAAAAGAAGATGATGCCGAAATTCAAAAAGCAGTAGAATTAGCAAAAAGCGCTTCTAAAATTGTTTTATGTTTAGGAGAAAAAAACTACACAGAAACTCCTGGAGACATCAGCGATCTTTACATGAGTGCTTCTCAAATAAAACTGGCTTTGGCTTTAGCAAAACTAAATAAGCCGATTATTTTGGTTTTAAATGAAGGAAGACCAAGATTAATAAGCAATTTTGAAGACAAAATGAACGCTGTTGTTCAATGCTATCTTCCGGGAAATGAAGGAGCAAGAGCATTAGTTGATATTTTGTATGGCGATGTAAATCCAAGCGGAAGACTGCCATATAATTATCCAAGATATCCTAACTCATTAGAAAAATACAATAGAAAATATACCGAAAGTATTTCTGAAGGCGAACAAAATAACGACGCTAAGTATGAGAAAAGTTACCTGCCTCAATTTGAGTTTGGAACAGGGTTGTCATATACCACTTTTAGTTATTCTAATTTAAAAATTGACAAAACAGAAATCAATAAAACAGACGAAATTAATGTTTCGGTAGATATTTCCAACACTGGAAAAGTGCAAGGTAAAGAATCTGTTTTATTGTATTTGTCAGACAATTTTGCTTCAATAACCCCTGAGGTTAAAGCATTAAAAAGATTTGAAAAAATCGATTTAAAGCCAAATGAAACTAAAACTGTAAAATTTACTTTAAACCAAAAAGATCTGCAATTTGTAAATGAAGATCTAAAATGGATTTCTGAAAAAGGAACTTTTACAATTCAAATTGGAGATCAGAAAAAGGACTTTCTATTGAAATAAATTACCTAAACCTGTAAAGTTTTATGATTTTACAGGTTTAAGTTAATAAGTATGAAATGCAGCTTTAATTAACATAACTTTTAAATAAGTTTTTTTCTTTAAGATTTTGGAAACATTAGCTTTACGGATTAAATTTTTTTAAAGATGAAAAAGATAAATTCAATTGTTCTGGTAGTAATGCTCCTTTTGGTGAGCGGTTCATTTTATGGTCAAAGTTTAAAAATTATGACCTATAATATTCGTTTAGATGTTGCTTCTGACGGAGAAAATGCATGGCCAAACCGAAAAGATTATTTTACTTCTCAAATACAATTTTACAGTCCGGATATTTTTGGCGTTCAGGAAGCAACGCCTGGTCAGGTAACAGACATTGCATTGGCTTTATCAAATTACAACAAATTTGGAATTGGAAGAGAAGAAGGAGGATTAGGCGAAGCCTGTACGATTTATTATAAAAAAGACCGTTTTAAGGTATTAGATTCTAATACTTTTTGGCTGTCAGAAACACCAAATGTAGTTTCAAGAGGATGGGATGCAACTTGTAACCGAGTTTGTACTTATGGTCTTTTTAAAGATTTAAAAACAAAAAAAACATTTTACGTCTTTAATCTGCATTTGGATCACATGGGTGAAGTGGCGAGAGTAAAAGGCGTTCAACTGGCTCTTTCAAAAATGAAAGAACTAGATACAAAAAATTATCCTGCTTTTTTAATGGGAGATTTTAACTCGGAACCAGAAACAGCTCAAATTGCTGAAATAAAAAAAGTAATGGATGATACCAAAGATGTGTCAAAAGAAAAAACATTTGGACCATCAGGAACATTCAATGATTTTAAACATAACGAACCTGTTACATTGTTATTGGATTATATTTTTATTTCCAAAAACAGCGGACTTACAGTTCAAAAACATGCAGTGCTGAGTGATTCTAAAGATTTAAAATATCCGTCGGATCATTTGCCTGTTTTAATTGAAATAGATTAAAAATGCTAAACATTAACAAAAAACTTCAAATCTTACTTTTACTGCCTCTTATTGCAGTGCAGATAAAATGCGGATCTTCAAAAAGTATGGCGTCCAGTTCTGGAAAAGCAGAATCATGGATTACCACAACAGATGAAACTTCAAAACTAAAAAAACAAGCGGATTTAGTTTTTACATCAGAAACTAATTCAAACCAAACCATTGAGGTAGATCCTTCTCAAAAATTTCAAACCATAGAAGGTTTTGGATTTTCTTTAACAGGAGGAAGTGTTCAGGCGATTATGAAACTGGATAAAGCTAAAAAAGAAGCTCTGCTTCAGGAACTATTTTCCAGAAATGATGACGCAATTGGTTTAAGTTATCTTCGAATTAGTATTGGTGCATCTGATTTGAATGAAAAAGTTTTTTCGTATGATGATATGCCGGAAGGGCAAACGGATTTAAAATTAGAACATTTCAATTTAGGACCGGATTTAAATGATGTAATTCCGGTTTTACAGGATATTTTAAAAATAAATCCGAATATTAAAATAATGGGTTCTCCATGGTCGCCTCCGGTTTGGATGAAAGACAACGGAAGTTCAAAAGGAGGAAGCTTACAGCCTAAATACTATGCAGTATATGCGCAGTATTTTGTAAAATACATTCAGGCAATGAAATCGCACGGAATTGTCATCGATGCAATTACGCCTCAAAACGAACCATTGCATCCGGGTAATAATCCAAGTTTATTAATGCTGGCAGAACAACAGGCAGATTTTGTTGGAAATCATTTAGGACCGACATTTAAAGCGGCAGGAATAAAAACAAAAATTATTGTTTACGATCATAACTGCAATAAACCAGAATATCCTTTAACGATTTTAAGAGACAGCAAAGCAAATCCTTTTGTAGCGGGATCAGCTTTTCATTTGTATGAAGGCGATATTAGCGCCTTAACGACGGTTCATAATGAATTTCCAAATAAAGATTTGTATTTTACAGAGCAATATACAGGATCAAAAAGCAGTTTTGAAAACGATTTAAAGTGGAGTGTAAAAAATGTGGTAATTGGTTCAATGCGTAACTGGAGTAAAAATGCTCTTTCGTGGGGATTAGCAAACGATGAATACTACAAACCTTTTACACCGGGCGGATGCTCAACGTGTAAAGGTGCCTTAATGATAGATCAAAATCAGAATATAAAAAGAGAAGTAGGATATTATATCATTGGACACGCTTCTAAATTCGTTCCGGAAGGTTCTGTAAGAATTGGAAGTGATATTGTAGGAAATTTACACAATATTTCTTTCAGAACTCCGTTAGGAAAAATTGTTCTGATTGTAGAAAATGATGGAGCTTCAGCAGAAACATTCAATATAAAATACAATCAAAAACAAATTTCAACTTCACTAAACGCAGGTGCCGTAGCCACTTATGTTTGGTAATCAAAACTATTTTCATGAAAAAAATAACCACATTTGCCTTGCTTATGATTTCGCTTTTTGCGGGAGCACAGCAGCAGACAATAGATCAGAAAGTAAATGATCTGTTGAAAAAAATGACAATTGAAGAAAAAATTGGTCAGCTTAATCAATACACAGGTGATAATCAGGCAACAGGACCAATAACCATTAACCCAAACAAACAGGCTGAAATAAAAGCCGGTTTAATTGGATCGATGCTTAATATCATCGGAACAAAATATACCAGACAATATCAGGAATTGGCGATGCAGTCACGACTTAAAATTCCGTTGTTATTTGGTCAGGATGTGATTCACGGATACAAAACAACTTTTCCGCTTCCGTTAGCAGAAGCGGCAAGCTGGGATTTACCAGCTATAGAACTGGCAGCAAGAGTAGCAGCAACTGAAGCGGCGGCGAGTGGTATACACTGGACATTTGCACCAATGGTAGATATTAGCCGTGACCCGCGATGGGGACGTGTAATGGAAGGAGCTGGAGAAGATACATACTTAGGCTCTAAAATTGCTTATGCAAGAGTAAAAGGTTTTCAAGGAAATAAATTAGGAGACCTGAATTCTGTAATGGCCTGCGTAAAACACTTTGCAGCGTATGGAGCAGGTGTGGGCGGAAGAGATTACAATTCTGTCGATATGAGCGAAAGAATGTTGTGGGAAACCTATTTACCGCCTTTTAAAGCCGCTTTAGATGCCGGAGCAGCAACATTCATGAATTCATTTAATGATATTAACGGAATTCCGGCAACAGGAAACGCACATTTACAACGCGATATTTTAAAAGGAAAATGGAATTTCCAAGGATTTGTAGTTTCTGACTGGGGTTCAATTGGAGAAATGGTTGCTCACGGCTATTCTAAAGATCTAAAAGAAGCTGCTTATTCTGCCATTACTGCCGGAAGCGATATGGATATGGAAAGTAATGCGTATCGATATAATTTAGCTCAGTTAGTAAAAGAAGGCAGAGTTTCTGTTGATTTAATTGATGATGCAGTAAAACGTATTCTTCGAAAGAAATTTGAATTAGGTTTATTTGATTATCCTTACAGATATTCTGATGGAAAACGTGAAGAGAAAGCATTAAATAATCCGGAACACAGAAAAGCGGCACTTGAAGTTGCAGAGAAAAGTATCGTTTTATTAAAGAATGAAAATCAGACTTTACCAATTTCAAAAAATGTAAAAACGATTGCATTCATTGGACCAATGGTAAAAGAATATAAAGAAAATATGGGCTTTTGGTCTGTTGAACTTCCAGAAGTTGATTACAACAAATGGATAGTTTCTCAATGGGACGGTCTGCAGAACAAAGCGGGTAAAAACACAAAATTAATTTATGCAAAAGGCTGTGAAATTGAAGGAAATAACAAAGATGGATTTGCAGAAGCAGTAGCAGCGGCAAAACAAGCCGATGTTGTTATTTTAAGTATTGGTGAAAGACGTGACATGAGTGGTGAAGCAAAAAGCCGAAGCGATCTGCATTTACCAGGCGTTCAGGAAGATTTAGTAAAAGCAATTCAGGCAACAGGAAAACCTGTTGTAGTTTTAATAAATGCCGGAAGACCTTTAGTTTTTAACTGGACAGCAGATAATGTTCCAGCTATTGTGTACACATGGTGGTTAGGAACCGAAGCCGGAAATGCAATTGCAAATGTTTTATTTGGAGATTACAATCCGTCGGGGAAACTGCCTATGACTTTTCCTAGAGAAGTAGGACAAGTGCCAATTTACTATAATCATTTTAGTACCGGAAGACCTGCAAAAAATGAGAACGAAACAAACTATGTTTCGGCTTATATTGATTTAAAAAACTCACCTAAATTCCCTTTTGGTTACGGATTGAGTTATACAACATTTGATTACTCTGATTTAAAATTATCGTCATCAAAAATTAAAAGTAATGAAACAATTAAAGTTTCTTTTCAATTAAAAAACAGCGGAAAAGCGACTGGAGAAGAAGTAGCTCAATTATACTTAAAAGATAAATTTGGATCTGTAGTACGCCCGGTTTTAGAATTAAGAGATTTTCAAAAAGTGAAACTGAATGCAGGAGAATCTAAAACAATCGAATTTACTATTGATAAAGAAAAACTTTCTTTTTACAATAATAAAATGGAATGGACGGCAGAACCTGGAGATTTTGAACTTATGATTGGTTCTTCGTCTGCAGATATTAAATTGAAATCAGCTTTTGAATTATTGGCGAATTAGTATAGAATAAAGTTGAAAAAAACGGGGTCTCAATAAGACCCCGTTTTTTATTACAATTATTTATTAAGACGCTTTTTAAAATTGTATTTCAGCATATTTAAAAGTCCTTGCTCAATTATGTCAATTCCAATTCCAAAATTGCTGTCAGCAACTTCATGATGAGCATTTCTAAAATCTTCAAAATCTTTTTGAGGAATTTCAAGATTTACTAATGGTTTAAAATCAATATAAATTGAAGCACCATTTTTAGTTACTTTCTTGCGGCTTGTATAATCAAAATAAGGATTATTGATGGTACTTTCCTGAATAGTATATTTTTCCTGAACATCAATTTTTTGATCTGTTGTTAAATTGACTTCGTACTTTTCGTTGTCAAAATTATGCCAGAAAGGAATATCAGTATGCATAAAATCTCTCGCACCATTTTTAACCATATTTCGGTCAAAATACATTAAAAAGCGATTTTTTTGCTGATCTGTAAAATATGGATTATCAATTTCGGCCTGATATTGAATCGTAAATTCATTCAGTTTTTTATCATCGCTTATAATATCAAGAGCAGCATTTTTAAAAATAGTTCTTATGTCAGTTCCGTTTCTGTCATTTGAATAATTCAAAGTATAAAATAAGAAGTTGTTCCAACTGTCAACAATTTCTCTTTTATTCGTATTCTTAAAATATTTACGCATATAATTAGCACGATTTCCTTTGTATGTCGTAACCAATTTTAACTGTCCAATATTGTTTTGAGCGCTGAAATCTACTTTTTCATTAATGCCATAATAAGAGAATTTATGAGGTTCTCTAATTTGCAGTCCCTGATTTGGTTTTACTTCAAGATAATGCATAAAATAGATAAAACCGCGATTTTCAATTAATCCAAATTCATCTCTTGAAGTTGCATCAATAAAATAGGTTTCGCCTTTGTAATTGATTTTTAAAATTACGTGATTAAAAGTCAGTAAAGACGGAAGATAATGTGTAATGTAGTGATCTGTATTAAAGTTTACCAAGACAACAGACGAATCAACATTCAGGTAATCTAAAACCACTTTCAATAAAACCGATTTTGCTTTGCAGTCTCCTTGTTTGTTTTCATACGTAATGGCTGGTTCCTGTGGTTTGTGACCGTTCATTTCGTCAGCATTATAAGTGTAATAAACATGGTTTTGCACATAATCGACAGCAAATTGTAATTGTTCATCTTTATCTGCAATTGCATCTAGTTTTTCAACCAGTTTAGGAGCAAATTCTTTTAAAGAAGCCTTGCTGTAAACATCTTCATAAAGAGGTGCAATATAATTGGCAAGATCAATCCAGCTGCTATTTGTTGCAAAATCAATAAATGGTGCGATTTCTCTATTGGTATCAAAAAAGTTAATATAGTTTTCTTCTTCAAATACAAATCTTTCACCTTTTTGTAAATAACTGATTTCAGGTTCTAAAACATTTCCTTCTTCATCTCTAAAAAATGTTTTTTTGTATGCAACAGTATCTTTACGATCGTTAATAAATGTAAATTTATAAGTTCCGTAAGCCCAGTAAGTACTTGGAGTAACAAATACGTACTTTAGAAATTCTTTTCGCATAAAATCGCGATCTGTAAATACTTTTACTCTCGAATCTTCTGTAATTAAAACATCATAAAGACGAAGATCTTTTATGGTAATATTTACTTTTTTACTGCTACTTAAAATACCGCCTTCACTTTGGTTTTCGTTGTCGAGCACCTTAATTTTAGTATCGGCAATTTTATCAATTAAAACACCTTCTCGTAAAACACTTATTCTATGAATAATGTATGTTTCATTTTCTTCTACAATAATATCTTTTGCAGATGCACTTTCCAGATTTGATGGCTCGTTAAGTGTATAAGCAACGCACGCATATTCGCTGTTTTCGTTGTCGCTTGTATAATAAACTTTATCTAAAAGATAACAGAAATCTCTTCCTTCTTCGACTTGTTTATTTGAAAAATCGGATTCTTTTATATTTTCAATTAACTGATTGTCATCAATGTTTGGAGCCCAGTTTTCAGGTTTCTGAATTTTGTAATGTTCTAAATCTACTGTATTTTCCATGCTTATAAATATCTAATTTTTATTGGTGTATATTCTTACTAGGAACAGACAAAAGTAAATAATACTAAGAGATTTTTTTCATATATTTTGTAAAACTTATCGGCAATAAAAAACCTCACAATTGTGTGAGGTTTAAATGTATTATATAGAAGATTTTAGAGTTTATTTTAAAACGGTATGAATAAAATCCATAGCGCCAATTCCTTTATAAGATTCAAGTAGAGCTTTATCAAGAGCCTCTCGTTTAGTTTTTTTATTTTTAACTTCTCGCTCAATTACCTCGTTAAAAATTCGTTCCTGCTCTTCGCTGTATTTTAAAGAAGCTTCAAGAAGATAAGTTTTTGAGACGAATCCAAAAGAAGACCAGATTTTAGTTTTAATTCTTTGGTTGATATTTTTTAATGGGCTTGTAATCATAATCTTCTTAATTAAAATTCTGTTTATTTTTCCTCTTTTTAAACTTGGTTTTAGAAAGTATTTTCTTGCTTAAAAGTTGATTTTTAACAATTTAAGTGCTTAATGTGTTATTATGACGCAATGTACTTATTTTTTTGATTAATTGAGTAATTTTAACTTAAATTGTGATTTGTACACTTTTAAAATTTTCAATAATATGATTTATATTATAAAGACTTATTTTTAAAAATTAGGTTACAGTTTTTCAAAATAAAGTAAATTGCATACTTCAATTAACTCGAAAACAGAACTCATTAAACAATAAATGATAAAATCTATATTAGATAATAGTGAAAATTACCAGCCGGGACTTTCTATAGATTGTGTCATTTTTGGATTTCATGATAATCAGTTAAAAGTATTGCTTATTAAGGTTCCTCATAATGAACAATGGTCTTTGCCAGGCGGTTTTATACCCATAAATGAGGATATTGATACTGCAGCAGTGACAGTGTTAAACGAAAGAACCGGAGTAGAAGGTGTTTTTTTGAGACAGTTTTCTACGTTTGGAAAAATTAAGAGAAATGAAAATCATTTTGACAATGAACTTTTAGAATATTTAAACATTAATCCTGAGCAGGGAAAATGGTTAACGAGACGTTTTGTTACCATTGGATATTATGCATTAGTTGATTTTTCAAAAATTTTTCCAAATCCAATAAACCCGCATGAAATTGTAGAATGGATTGATCATAAAGAAGTTCCCAATCTTATTTTGGATCATCGTGAAATTCTGGATAAAGCACTTGATACTTTAAGAGTCGAATTGAATTTAATGCCAATAGGTTATAATTTATTGCCGGAAAAATTTACAATTCCTGAACTGCAAAAATTGTATGAAACCATTTTAGATAAAAAACTCGACAGACGAAACTTTCTTAGAAAAATCACCAATATCGGCATCTTAAAGAAACTGGACGAAAAGAAAAGTAATGTAGCACACAAAGCCCCAAACTTGTATTCTTTTGATAAAGAAAAATACGATGAAGTTCTTAAAAACGGACTAAATCAAGGCTGGTAAAAAATAAGCTTTAATCTTTAAAAATGATAATTATGGTTTCAATTGAAGAATTTAGAAAATTAGCAATGTCATTTCCAGATGCAGCGGAAGAACCTCACTTTGAGAAAACTTCTTTTAGAATTAAGAAAAAGATTTTTGCCACTTTTGATGAAAAAAATAATCAAGCGGTTTTAAAATTAAACGAAATAGATCAATCAGTTTTTTGTTCTTCCAGCGAAAAGATATTTTATCCCGTTCCAAATAAATGGGGACAGCAGGGCTGGACAATTGTCGAACTTTCGAGAGTAAGACCAGAAATGTTTGAAGATGCTTTAATACGTTCGTATGAAAATGTTGCTGCAAAAAAGAAGTAACATTTCTATCTTACAATAGTTCTAAAAGTCAAATTTACTCTGGGTTTTTGGGTTGTTTTAGTTGGTGGAAGTCTGTGTAACCAATGCGTCTGAGTTTCATCTTTCATAACCAATAAACTTCCATGTTCCAAAATCATAGAAACGGTCTCTTTAGATTCTTTATGCTTAAAAGCAAATTTGCGTTCGGCGCCAAAACTAACAGAACCAATTGCTCCGTTTTTCTTTAAATCTTTTTCGGCATCGCTGTGCCACGCCATTCCTTCTTCGCCAGAATGATATAAATTCAAAAGACAGGAATTGAAAGTTTCGCCGGTTTTTTCTTCAATGATTTTTTTTAATTCTAAAAGCTCTTTTGTCCACGGCAGTGCTTTTTTAGTTGTGTTTGAATACGTATATTCAAATTCCTGATCGCCGTACCAGGCTACTTTTCGTTTGGTTAAAATCAATTTTCCAAAAATAATGGCCTCGTCATTTTTCCACTCGATTGTTTCTAATAAAACATCACGGTAAAAATCAGCATCTTTTCTTGAAAACAGTTTTCCATAGTAATTTACTGTTCCATCTTTCGGAAGCAGATTTGTTGTTTCGTCTATTTGAGGATTAAATAAGTCCATTTTTCCAGTTTAGATATTCGGTTTTCATGCAATGTCCACAAGGTCTGAAACCATTTTGTCTGGCTTCACTTTCAGATAAAAAGAAAACCCGATTTTCGCGTCTCATTCGTTTTCCAGAAGAACATTTTAAAGTTCCGTAGATTTTTAGCTTTCGATTGCCACCAAAGCAAATTTCGCCATTTTTAATTTTATTCCGAAGATCAGAATCTGAAATTTTATTGTGTTGAATCATTGTTTTTTAAGTTGCAAAGATTCAAAGGAACAGAGTTACAAAGGCTCTAATCTTTGCACCTTTGTAACTTTGTCTCTCTGTACCTTAAGTTAACGCATCATGAAAAATAATCCCAAGCGTAAATCTTTCTCCCGAATGAACTTCGCTTACACCGTGTTTCATGTTTACTCTATAATATCCTTTTGAACCTTTTACAGGCCTGAAATTGGTTGTGAAAACTAAAATGTCACCTTTTTTAGGTTTCAAAACAATAGCTTTAGATTGCGCTCTTGGCGTTTGCTGTGTTAGAACAAATTCGCCTCCCGTAAAATCTTTATCAGGTTCATTTAAAAAAAGCACAATTTGAATCGGGAAATAAACATCGCCATACAAATCCTGATGTAAAGTATTGAAGCCGCTTTTGCCATATTTTAGAATCAAAACCGTTGCTTTTAATTGATCGTTTTCATGACATTGTTTTAAAAGTTCCTCATGCGTTTTAGGAAAAACGGTATTAATATTTAAAGCTTTCATCCAGGCATTAGCAATTGGAGCCAGATTTGGATAAATAGAAGTTCTGATATTTTGAATTAAATCCGGAAGCGGATAATTGAAATATTTGTATTCGCCCAAACCAAACCGATAACGCTCCATAACAACTGTTTTTCGATATAAATTTGGATTATCATAATCAAATTTTAAGTCTTCACATTGTTCGTTATTCAATACATTCGGAATAATGGCGAATCCATTTTCGTGCATAGATTCGGTTATATTTTCCCAATTAAGAGATTCTATTTTTGTTTTCATGAGTTTGTTTTTGATAGACCTCCGTCGACTCTTAATTCGATTCCATGAATGTACGAAGCGTCGTCTGAGGCAAGAAATAAAGCGGTTTTGGCAATCTCGGCTGGTTCTCCAAAACGCTTAAACGGAAGAGTAGGTGTAACAGCATCAATTGTACTTTTAATGTTTTCCTGACTCATGCCGGTATTATTAAAAATGTTAGTAGAAATATACCCCGGACTGATTCTGTTTACCCGGATTTTCTTTGAAGTACATTCAGCAGCAAAGGTTTTGATAAAGGATTGAACCGAAGCTTTTGCAGCTGTATAAACCGACATATTGGGTTGCCCGATATCAGTTAAAAAAGTAGTGTTTAAAATAATCGAACCTCCTTCAGACATTAAAGGTAAAATTTGCTGTACAGTAAAAAATGTTCCTTTTACCAGCATATTAAAAACCTCGTCAAATTCTTCGATGCTTACATTTTCAATAGAATTGAATTTACCATATCCTGCATTTACAAACAAAATATCTATTTGGTCAGTATACTTTTTTATTTGGTTTTGCAGTTCGAAAATATCTGATAATTGTCCTGCATTCGATACAATTCCGATGGCGTTTTTGCCTAATTCTTCAACAGCTTTATTTACGGTTTTTTCACTGCGTCCGGTTATAATTACTTTTGCACCATTGTTTATGAATTCCTGTGCTGTTGCAAATCCCATTCCGTTGGTTCCGCCAGTTATAAAAGCAGTTTTGTTTTTTAATTTTTCCATTTCTATGATTTTAGAATACAAAGTTTCTAAAATAGAAAAAGCTAAAAAATCCGAAACTTGCGGTGTTTTGGAGTAAGTTTTTCCGCCACGACTCGAGCGATAGCGAACTGGCGAAGCAATTCACGAATTTGTGGCGAAAAAATTATAGATTTAGTTGCGCGCCTTCCCAACCGATAATAGCTGTTTTTCTAGTATTTCCCCACATATAACCGCCAAATGTTCCTGAAGACTGAATCACACGGTGACACGGAATTAGAAATGCAACAGGATTGCTTCCAATCGCTGTTCCAACTGCTCGTGAAGCATTTGGTTTATCAATTTGATTTGCAATTGCACCATAAGTCGAGAGTTGTCCCATTGGGATTTTTAGCAAAGTTTCCCAAACTTTCAGTTGAAAATCGGTTCCTTTTAAATGCAGTTTGATTTCAGATAATTTACTCCAGTCGTTTTGAAAAATAAAGAGTGCATTTTGTTGTGCTAGATCCAATTTCTTAGAGAATTGAGCATTTGGGAATTTATCTTTTAATACAATAAATCCAGCGGTTTCATCTTCGGCGAAAGCCATAAAACAAACGCCTTTTTGAGTTGAAGCGACAATGATATTCCCAAACGGACTTTCGGCAAAACTATAATTGATAGAAAGGTTTTTTCCACCGTTTTTATATTCGGCAGGCGTCATTCCTTCTATGTTTACAAATAAATCGTGGAGACGGCTTGTGCCGGAAAGTCCGGTTTCGAAAGCCGTTTCAGAAACAGAAATCTGATTTTCTTTTAGTAATTTTTTTGCGTGTTCGATACTGGTATATTGCAAAAATTTCTTCGGACTCGTACCTGCCCATTCGCTGAAAAGTCTCTGAAAATGAAACGGGCTCAAATGTACTTTTTCGGCCACTTCATCAAGATTGGGCTGATCTTTAAAATTTGCTTTGATATAATCTATAGCTTCGGCGATACGATTATAATTGATGTTTTCCTGTGTGTTCATCTTCATTCAATTTTATAATACAAATATCGATTGGTTTTGAGAGGTATAAAATCCGAAACTTGCTTTGTTTTTTTAGCCGCAAAGAGCGCAAGGTTTTACGCAAAGTTCGCAAAGTTTTTTTGCCACAAAGTCGCAAAGACACAAAGTTCTTTTTCTCAGTATGGTCATCCTGAGAGAAGTCGAAGGACCGCAAGCAGCTCGACAAAGATTGGTAAAAGCTTAAAATTAAAAACTTTGTGTCTTAGCGTCTTTGCGGCAATATGTCTTAATGCGCCACAGTTTTAGAAAAAACATTCATCACAATCATTTCAATTAATACAAACGAAAAAGTACAAATTAATTTATACAAATAGATTATCTATTTTTTTTCTATCAAAGTCTAGTATCCAATCATTATATTTTTTGTAAATAGGAAAAATAGTATCTTTATCTGTACATATAATATCCAGTCCACGATCATCATACATGTTGAATATTATTTTTTTGTCAATATTTATAATGTAAATTTCAGCATCTGTAAATACTCCTCTTTTATCATATCTTGGTTGTCTTGATAGAAAATCTGAATTTGCAATTGCAGATAAAATATTTCTATAGTTCAATCTTTTAGTAGTAAGTTTTATAGCGGCAATATTTCTAATATCTAATTCATCATTTGGCTCATATAATTTTTTGACTTTTGAATAAGATATCTCTTGTTTCTTAAGGTTGTCAATTTGGTTGAATATATAGTTTGAAAATCTTATTTTTTTTCTTCTGAATTTGTAATCTGTAAGGATTAAGAAAATGTTATCGGTATTAGAAAAAGTAGTTTCAAAAATTGCCACTGCACGTTTGTTTACTTCTTCAAAGTATTTCTCAGTGTTTATATTTTCCGCTTGCAGGTTAAAACGAAGTCCAAATTTCCAGTTGTAAAATAATGGTTTTCTTAACTTTAGCCCTTTAAAGTTTTCGTTTATAAATTCCTGATATTTTGGTTTAAAAGAATTCATAATCTCTTTTTCATTTTATAATTAATCAATTCAACATTCTGTCGAATATTTTTTTGTTCAGTTTTTACAACAAATCCTTTCTTTTCAAAAAATGGTCTTGCAGTTATACTGACATCTGAAGTTATGATTTTTGAATTATGTTTTTTGGCTTCGACTTCCAATTCATTCAAAAGGTTATCTGCAATTCCTTGTCTTTGGAAGTCTTTATGAATATAGAAAAAATCAATATAATTTCCATCTTTTAAAGTTCCAAAACCAGCAATTTGATTTTCGATTATAGCCAATAGAACAAATTGTGTGTTTAGAACTTCAATCCATCTTTTGGTATTATTTATTCCTGAACTCCAGACTTTTCTTTGTTCTTCGTTATAATCATTTTTACAGACAGATTGAATGGTTTCAACATAGAGTTTTTGCATTTCTTCCAAATCAGAAAATGTGGCGTTTCTAAAAATCATTTTGAAAATTTAAATTTAATGGACCACAGTTTTAGAAAAAACATTAATCACAATAACGCCAAGTATAATTAGTGCTAAACCTACAATTGCCGGTAAATCCGGAATCTCTTTAAAGAAAACTGCGCCTATTATTGTGATTAAAACAATGCCAACACCAGACCAAATTGCATAAGCAAAACCAACAGGAATTGTTCTAATAGCAAAACTCAAAAAATAAAACGCACCGCAATAACCAATTACAGTAATAATACTCGGCAGAAGTTTAGTGAATTCTTCAGACTTTTTTAATGCTGAGGTTGCGATGATTTCAAAAATTATAGCAAGAAATAGAAATAGAAAATTCTTCATGGTTTATTTTTTTGCAAAGGTAAAATACTATGTATTTAGAAGAGACACAAAATGCGGTGGATTGATTAAAGATTCTTTTTCTAACTTTATTTAAAAAAAAGCTCTTTCGTTTTTACATAGAAGTATATAATTCATCTTCTATATTGTTTGTTTTGCTCAGGACTTCCTTTAATGTTTTACCTATAATTACAGCGCTTTCATAATCCAAATCACCAGAACTTACCGCAGCAATTTTTATATCAATTTGGTTTCTAAAATCATAGACATAGAAAATTCCACCTCCATTAAATGCAATAGGTAAAAATAAAGGGGTATAAATATCAAATTGGTATTCCTTATAAAAACTCTCAATTTCAGTTAATGAAAAATAACCAAACTCCCTTTCATTATTTATAATTCCTCCACCATTAGAAAATTTTAATAACTCAAATAATTCTTCTGGGATGTAAATTTCATTTGGGAGTGAATTCTTGCCGTCAAATCTTATTTTGGATTCTTCCTTTAAACCTTCTTGCTTGCTGTAAAAAGTCAAGATATTGTACCACATTGATTAAGATTTTAAATTTTACTACAAAAATATCAAATATTAATCTTACAAAAAGGCGGAGTAAAAAGATTATTTCAGATCATTTTTTGCAAAAGAAACACTAATCAATTTATAGCCGTTTTCGGTTCTTAAAAATTCAAAATGATCCTGTCCGGAATCAAGTTTGTTTTTCGGATTTATTACAATATCCATAGTGGGATATTGCCAGTCTTTAGATTCGTTACAATTGTTGAAATATATGCTGTATTCCTCAGATTCATAAATAAACTGATTTAATCCATCAGAAGAAATAAAGTAATCTGTTTTTTTTGCATTTAACTGCTGTAATTTTAGTTTTAAAAGAGTGTAATTCTGCTCTATAAATTTGGTTTTAGATTCGTTTATCCAGCCGTCGGGTTCTTTCCAATAGGTAATTTTATCAAAAGAATGGTTTTCTAAACCAGCTTTGGATAAATTGGGTAAAAAAGTGCTTTTAAGCCAATGTTTGAAATCTTTATCATAATTAATAAATGAATAATATATGCCGTCGACTCCCAGAAAACTTTCTCTAGTTTGGTCTTTACTTGGTTCTTTTGATTTTTCTAATGAATAAAAATTTAGATCGTTACTGTCTTTGAAATTTTCGACCAGGATTTTGTTATTTATATCTATTAGAAACTGTTTTCCGCCAGTCCAGAAATAATGTTCGCCGTCTTGCTTTTTTTCAGCATCTTTTAGAACAGCAATAATTCCGTTTTGCACTTTTGATACTCCGTTATATTCGGCAGGAATTACAATTTTTCCTTCGCTGTTAAAGATTCCCATTTTATCCGTTTTACGATCTGTAAATCTTATGAAGCCTTCATTTTCACAATCTGGTCCGTTATCAAAAACATACAAACTGTCTCTCCCAACAACTTTTCCTTGTTTGGTTAAATAATAACTTTTCCATTTTCCGTTTTCTTCTTCAGAAACAGCAATGATATTTTCGAATTCACGGGCAATTGTAAAACCTGTAAATTTTGGTTCGATTTTTATTGTGCCGTTTTTGTCTTTAAAACCAATAAGTGTAGTGTCTTTATTTGGAAAAGACGTCCAAATATCATTGGTTTGAGCAAATGCTGAAGAGTTCAAACTGAGAAGTAAAACGAGGATGATAACTTTTTTCATAAAAATATATTTATCTGATATAGGCTTGTAATTCATTGTTTTTTGCTTCTTCAAAACAATCAGAGCATAACATCTTAAAATCGGCTAAGGTTTCAAAAGTATCAGTCCATTCTTCATTATTATCCAGCAGGTATTGTTCACAAGAACTACACCAAGCAATTTGAGGAAGATCTTCCTCGGCTTCTGAATAGAAAAATCCAACTTGATTTTTTGAATCTATTGCAGCCGCGATATGAATGCAGGTAAAAGACATTTCTTTTGAACCATGTAAATCATATATAATTGTCTCGATCATTTATTAGTATTTTAAATTTTAAAGGTAATGCTACATTACTTCAATTAACTTGAATTGTAAGCTATTATTGCAGAATTCGGTATGTAAAGTTAATTCGGTTTCTTTGTGATCTGCAGTGAAAATTTTTGCTTCAATACCAAAATTTTCAGATGAATCGTATTTGAAAATACTGAAATGAGTTTTAAGAATTTTGAGTTTTGGTAAATTTTGAGTTTCAAAATACTCGAATAATTCTTCTTTGATTTCTTCAAAAACAGCCGTATTGATTCCGAAATTGTTTTTTAAATTCTCGAAATTCATTGTATTAATATTATCTATTAATTCGGCGTTTAATTTGAATGCATCGGGCAAGATTTTTTCTTCTGTCATTTTTATAATTGAATTTCAAATTTAAAGTTATAAATGAAAAAAGCTGTAAATGTCTTGTTAAATTAAATTAGAAAAAAGAAACCCGACAGGTTTTAAAACCTGTCGGGTTTGATATAGTAAAGAAATCTGAAATCTAAACTTAGAAATCTAAAATTTCTTAGTATCTGTAGTATTCTGGTTTGAATGGACCTTGAACTTCTACACCAATATAAGCTGCTTGATCTTCACGTAAAGTTTCTAATTCAACGCCTAATTTAGCTAAGTGTAAAGCAGCAACTTTTTCATCTAAATGTTTTGGTAACATGTAAACTTCATTTTTGTATGCTGCAGCATTGTTCCATAATTCGATTTGAGCTAAAGTCTGGTTTGTAAATGAGTTACTCATTACGAAACTTGGGTGACCTGTAGCGCAACCAAGGTTTACTAAACGACCTTCTGCTAAGATAATGATATCTTTTCCAGCAATAGTATATTTGTCAACCTGAGGTTTGATTTCGATTTTAGACGCACCGTGGTTTTTGTTTAACCAAGCCATGTCGATTTCGTTATCAAAGTGTCCGATGTTACAAACAACAGTTTTGTCTTTCATTTTTTCGAAATGACTTCCAACAACGATATCTTTATTTCCTGTAGTAGTAATGATGATATCAGCATTAGCAATTACAGTATCTAATTTTTTAACTTCGTAACCGTCCATTGCAGCTTGTAAAGCACAAATTGGATCGATTTCAGTAACTGTTACGATAGAACCAGCACCTCTAAAAGAAGCTGCAGTTCCTTTTCCTACGTCACCGTATCCGCAAACAATTACTCTTTTTCCAGCCAACATTAAGTCAGTTGCACGACGAATAGCATCAACAGCAGATTCTTTACATCCGTATTTGTTGTCAAATTTAGATTTAGTAACAGAATCGTTAATGTTGATTGCAGGCATTGGAAGAGTTCCAGCTTTTACTCTTTCGTAAAGTCTGTGAACACCAGTTGTAGTTTCTTCAGAAAGACCTTTAATTCCAGGAACTAATTCTGGGTAACGATCGATAACCATGTTTGTTAAATCTCCACCGTCATCAAGAATCATGTTTAATGGTTTTCTGTCTTCACCAAAGAATAAAGTCTGCTCAATACACCAGTCAAATTCTTCTTCGTTAAGACCTTTCCAAGCGTAAACAGAAATTCCGGCAGCAGCAATTGCAGCAGCAGCCTGATCCTGAGTAGAGAAAATGTTACAAGATGACCAAGTAACTTCTGCACCAAGAGCGATTAAAGTTTCGATTAAAACTGCAGTCTGAATAGTCATGTGAAGACATCCAGCAATACGAGCACCTTTAAGAGGCTGCTCATCTTTATATTCAGCACGAAGTGCCATTAAACCTGGCATTTCAGCCTCAGCCAATTCAATTTCTTTTCTTCCCCAAGCCGCTAGAGAAATATCTTTTACTTTGAAAGCCACATAAGGCGTAGTTGTAGTACTCATTTATATTATATTTGTATATGTATAATTTTTTGCAAATTTACATAATAGCTTTTTATTTTTACTACTTTCTGTAAGATTTGTGAAATCTTTAATTTCTTAATCTTTAGAATGTTAGTTTAGGAATCGTTTTTAACCATATAAGTGATATAAGTTCATTAAAAAAAGATTCTTAAATGTATCTTTGCTTTTCTTAAAGTGCAGATTTAGTACAGATACTTAAATTTACTTAATAAATATTTTAGCCCAAAGTTATATTCTCTTATATAACTTTTATGGTTTATTAAAAAAACAACAAACAGTTCAAAATGCCTCTATTTCAAACCATACAATTCAACGAGAACACCAAGATTTTAATTTGGAAGATTACAGAATCTTTTGACGAATTGTACAGTCAAGTGACTTTAAAAGAAAAGACTCAACGAAGATTGGACGGAATGAAATCGGAACTTCATCAGCGTGCTTTTTTAAGCGTGAGAATGCTGATTCAGGAAATGGGTTTTACAGATAAGGATTTACATTATGATGAATTCGGAAAACCTTATTTTGACTGCCATAACTATATTTCAATAACGCATTCGTACAATTATGCAGCGATAATTATTAGTGAAGAAACTGTTGGAATTGATATGGAATTGCAACGTGAAAAAATCATCAGAATCGCGGATAAATTTACTGATTATGAATGCAGTTATCTGGAGCCAGATTTAACGGAAGATTATATAAAGAAATTAACCGTAATCTGGGGAGCCAAAGAAGCAATCTTTAAAATCAGAAATGAAAAAGGAATTAGTTTTAAAGATCATATTTGTGTTGAAGACTTTTCTTTAAACGAAAAACAGACTTCTGCAAGTCTGTATTTTGATGATTTAGTAAAAGATTTTGATGTGCATTATCTCGAAATAGAGAATTTTACGTTGGTTTATGCTTTTGAAAATTGAAATTCCAATTTGAAAATTCCAAATTCCAAGTCCCTCAAAAGGTAGACATAAATAGCTAAACTTCGCTTTCTTTTTGTCTGTGCTGAAACATACTCATAAACAAAAAAGTGCTCATTTTTCTGGCACGTCTTTTTAAAGTATCGGCATTTTCGCCTTCAAAATATTCGTCTATTGTTTGAAACCAGTGATTAAGCCAGATTCCAAATTCGTTTGCGGTGATTTTTTCGTCAAAATGAGCGTCCACTTCATTATGAACGGCGTGCGGATTTCCTTTGTATTTTCGGATCCCAAAGAGATTGGTTTCCCAAAAATCTGTTAGTTTTTCGAGATGTGCATCCCAATCAGAAATCATTTCGTTAAAATAAAAGCCGATTTCTTCATCGGCTCTTATTTTATCGTAGAAATGGTTGACTAAAAAATTTACGTCAGCTCTATTTTCTATTTGTTTTTTCACAGCAATAAAGTGTTTATAAGAATAAATACTACACTTAAAACTGAGCTCAAAATTAAAAGATTAAAAACAACTTTATGTTTCATTTGAGCTAAAATTGAAGTGTTTACAAATATACAAGCTAAAACAATAATTGCCAGTTGTACCATTTGAAGAATAGAAGTTCCGTTTGATAAAACGTACATTGCAGCAGCGCCTCCTAAACAGCTTTGCCCAATTACTGCCATTGCAGCAGAACCCATATAATTTTTATTGAAAATGTCGAATGTGGTTTGATATAGTGTCATGATATTCAGATTTTTATATGACAAATGTACGCCCACATTCGATGTTCATTTTATGATTAAAATCATAAAACGAGAATTATTTTATCTGTATACTTTTCGATTAATAATCTTCAGTTCGCCTTTTTTCTCAAGTGCCTTAATTGCTCTTATAACGGTTTCTACACGTAAGCCAGTTAAATCTCCAATTTGCTGTCTTGTAAAATTGATTAGGTAACCGTTTTTATCTTTTTGAAAATTGAAATATGCAATTCCGTGATCAATTAGTTTTAATACACGATGCTCTGGTTCGTGCGTTGAAATTTCAGCAGCCATAACTGATTTATAATACAATCGCTGTGCAAGATTTTCGATTATTTTAATGCTCACTTTTGGATTTTGTTCTAAAAGCTTCATGAAGTTTTCTTTAGGAAGAATAAAAATCTCGGCATTTTCTACCGCAATTGCATTTGCCGGGTATTTTTGGTTTAAAAATAGAGGAGGTTCACCAAAAGACTGGGTTTTATAGAATATTCCCTGAATAAATTCACGTCCATCATCATTATAATTACTCATTTTAACTTCACCAGAAATAATCTGATAATAGTTTAAGGGCAGATTTCCTTCTTCAAAAATAATATCATTTCGATCAAAAGTTTTTTTGCTTACGCCATATTTCTCTAATAATTCAACTGTAATCATAATGTATTATTTATTTTATTAAAAGACGTTTGACAAATATAATTCATTCAAAATAGTTCTTCTGCATTAAAAAACTTTTACTTTTACACCCGCAATGCAAGGACAAATACTCACTATTAGACAACAAATTTTAGAGGCTAAAAGTAATGGTCAGAAATTATTGGCGGTACTTTTAGATCCGGATAAAATTATACTGGAAAATTTAAATCATTTAATTGATCAAATTAATCAGTCGCCGGCAACCCATATTTTTGTTGGCGGAAGTATTGTGCAGAATAATATTTTAGGTGAATTGATTTCAGAACTAAAAAAGAAAACCAATTTGCCGGTTATACTGTTTCCAGGAGATCCTTCGCAGATTTCTCCTCAGGCCGATGGTATTTTGTTTTTATCGTTATTATCCGGACGAAACCCGGATTATTTAATCGAATATCAGGTTCAGGCAGCGCCAATTTTGAAAAAAACAAATTTGGAAGTCATTTCGACAGGATATATTTTAATCGAAAGTGGTAACGAAACTGCTGTTGCACGCGTTAGCAAAACGAAACCTTTGAGTCGTGAAAACCTTGATTTGGTTCTGGCAACCGCACAGGCAGGAGAAATGTTAGGTAATCAATTGATTTATTTAGAAGCTGGAAGCGGTGCAAAACAGCCCGTGCCAACAGAAATGATCGAACTGATTTCTCAAAATGTTGAAATTCCTGTTATTGTTGGAGGAGGAATCGTAGATTTGCACGGAATTCAAAAAGCATATAAGGCTGGCGCAGATCTTGTTGTTATAGGAACTGCTTTTGAAAACAACAGTCGTTTTTTTGAACAATAAACGCCTAAATACCCAGTTTAATGATAGATTTCTTTTTAGATAGTTACAAAAATGCTCCGCTATGGCATATTGCCTTAGAGTTTATAACATTTGTCTGTGGTATTTTGAGTGTTTGGTTTGCTAAAAAAGAAAATATCTGGGTGTATCCAACAGGATTAATTGCAACGGCAATATCGGTTTATTTACTCTATGTGGCTGGTTATATTGGAGATATGATTATTAATGCGTATTTTTCTATAATGAGTATTTACGGCTGGTATGTTTGGGCAAAAGGAGGAACTGTTGAAGATAATCTGCCGATTACCCGTACAAATTTTAATGAAAAAATAATCGGAATCTTACTGTTTATTGTGACCATTTTTGTAGTTTTCGGCATTTATAAATATTTTGATTACGAAATTCATCCCGACAATTACGTTGATATGATTTCATCTGGAATATTTTTTGCCGGAATGTGGTATATGGCCAGAAAAAAAATAGAAAACTGGACACTTTGGATTATAGGTGATATTATTGTTGTGCCTCTTTATGCTTATCGGGGCTTAGGGATGCTGTCACTTCAATATATAATTTTTACAATTTTGGCTATTTCAGCTTATTTAGAATGGAGAAAGATCTTAGACAGCAAAAAACAACTATCATAAAAATTGCTTTGTTCGGACCTGAAAGTACAGGTAAAACAACTTTAGCAAAACAGCTTGCAGAGTATTACGAAACCGAATGGGTTCCTGAATTTGCACGCGACTATTTACAAGAAAAATGGGAAGAAAATCAGCATATATGTACGGCTGATGATATGATGCCTATTGCTTACGGACAAATGGCATTAGAGAATGAAAAGATTGCCGAAGCCAAAAAGTATCTGTTTTGCGACACTAATTTGATGGTAACAAAAGTTTTCTCTGAAGTGTATTATGGTTTTTGCGATCCGCTTTTAAATGAAGCAGCATTAAAACACGATTATGATTTATTTTTCCTTACTGATATTGATGTTCCTTGGGAAAAAGATGATATTAGAGATAAAGCAGAAGGTAGAGAAACCGTTTTTTCTGTATTTAAACAAACTTTAATAGATAACAAAAAACCTTTTATACCCTTATCCGGCGATAAAGAAACTCGTTTAGCAATAGCTGTTGCCATTATTAATAATTTGACATTGGCAAAAGAAAGAGGACTATCATCGCAGGATTTTGTTGAGATTTATAATAATGGAACTGATTTTGAAAATGTTTTTAAACAATTGGATATTTTTAAAAACGGAATTCCAAAAAGTAATCTGGTAAGTCCAGCTACAACACATAATGGAATTTTAAGTCTTTCTGAAAATGAATTTCAGGAAAAAGCTCTTTTTTACGATGCTGAGAAATCAAAATTTAAACTTAAAAAATTTGTTCCCGCATCTGGTGCAGCAAGCCGAATGTTTAAGTTTCTGACTGCTTTTCTAAATGATTTTGATATCAACAACGAAACTATCAATGCTTATATCAATAGAAAGAAAGATAGTGAACTTCCAATTTTTATTGTGGCAATGGAGAAGTTTCCATTCTTTAAATCAGTAGATCAAAAGCTGAGAGAAATTTATCCTAATTTTGAATCTTTGAGCAGAGACTATAAAAATTATTATTTTATAAAAATATTATTGTCTTCAGATTATTTTGATTTTGCAAATAAACCAAAGGCAGTTTTGCCCTTCCACGAATATAACACTCATATTGCGATTCCTATAGAAGAACATTTAAATGAATGCGTGCATTATGCAACTTCTGAGAAAGTTTCTAATTTGCATTTTACTGTTTCTGAAGCACATCAAAATTTGTTTGAAGAATCTATTTTATTACTCAAACAGAAAATTGAAAATGAATCTGCTATTGAAATAAATGTTGGTTATTCATATCAAAGTAAAAAAACAGATTCTGTAACTGTTGACGTAAATAACAAATTAGTTCGGGATAAAAATAACAAATTAGTTTTTAGACCTGGCGGACACGGAGCTTTGATTGATAATTTAAATCAACTTGACGCCGATATTATTTTTGTCAAGAATATCGATAATGTAATTCAAAATCATATAAACGAAATTACATTATATAAGAAAGCTTTGGCAGGAATATTAATTACTATTCAGCAAAAAGTTTTTGGCTATTTAAAAGCGATAGAAAAAAAGGAAATTCATAAAGAAGGAATTGCAGAAATTACAAGCTTTTTAAAAGTAAGGTTAAATACTGATTTATCAAGTGACTTTAATAAATTCACATTGGAAAATCAAATTGAGAAAATAAAAGAACTTCTTGATAGACCAATTCGTGTATGTGGAATGGTTAAAAATGAAGGTGAACCTGGCGGCGGACCATTTTGGGTAATGAATGACAAAGGAGAAGTATCTTTACAAATTGTCGAAACTTCTCAGGTCGATTTAACTAACAAGAAACAACTCGAAATTTTAGCCGAAGCAACACACTTTAATCCGGTAGATTTAGTCTGCGGGATAAAAAATTATAAAGGTCAAAAATTCAACCTTAAACAATTCGTAGATCAAAAATCTGGTTTTATTGTTGAGAAAAGTGTTGAAGGAAAAGCTGTAAAAAGTTACGAATTACCAGGTCTATGGAATGGATCTATGGCAAATTGGTTAACAGTTTTTGTGGCTGTGCCATTAATTACTTTTAATCCTGTAAAAACGGTAAACGATTTATTAAAACCGGCGCATCAGCCACAATAATGGATAACGATAAAATCATATCAGAATTAAATTTTAAAGCCGTAAGAAGCAGTGGCGCTGGCGGACAGAATGTGAACAAGGTTTCGTCTAAAGTTGTTTTGACTTTTGATTTAGAAGCCTCGCAAGCTTTGTCTGATGATGAAAAACTTTTGCTAAAAGAAAATTTATCGGCAAGATTAACTTCAGAAAATATTTTGATTTTAAACTGTGATGAAGACCGAAGTCAGCTTAAAAATAAAGAAATCGTTACAAAGCGTTTTTTTGATATTATTAAAAAAGGCCTGCATGTTCCTAAGATCAGAAAAGCGACAAAAGTGCCAAAGGCAGTAATTAAAAAAAGAATTAAGGATAAAAAGAATATATCTGATTTGAAACAATCAAGAAGAAAACCAAATCTAGATTAAATCCCAATTATTTCAAATTCCAAATTCCAAAACTCAAATACTTGGAATTTGGAATTTGTTTTTTGTGCTTTTAAATATTTTTAACATTATATTTGCACTGTCTCAAAGGGGTGCTCTAAATAACGAGCTGAGATCATACCCAAAGAACCTGAGCGAGTAATGTTGCTAAGGGAAAAAACGACACTATCGAGCGTGCACACTTTGTTTTGTCGTGAAACACATTTATTAATTTAACAAAAGAATAATTCCCCCTTTTATTCGTATTTATTTACGGATGAAAACTTTTTTTAAAGGTACCAAGGTACTACGCTGTAAAGATTTTGAGGTTCAAAAACCTGATAGAACTAAATCTATTCTCTTTACTCTATTTTCTATTCTCTTTTCTCTTTCTTCATTTGCGCAGGAAAAAGATTCAACTAAAGTTAATCAGCTTGACGATGTATTAGTTTCTGCTGTTCGCGTTACTTCAAAAACGCCGGTTACGTTTAGTAATATGGATAAAAAAGAAATTAAATATAGAAATCTGGGACAGGATATTCCGGTTTTAATGAATTATCTGCCCTCTGTTGTAACAACTTCTGATGCAGGAGGAGGAATAGGTTATACCGGGATCAGAGTTCGTGGCAGCGATGCAACTCGTGTAAATGTTACCATCAACGGAATTCCCTACAATGATGCTGAAAGTCAGGGAACCTTTTGGGTAAATATGCCTGATTTTGCTTCTTCTGTAGAAAGTCTTCAGTTGCAGCGAGGAGTAGGAACATCTACAAATGGTTCTTCTGCTTTTGGAGCGAGTTTAAACATGCTTACAGATAGTTATGCTTCTAAGCCAACCGGAGAAATTTCAAGCTCATTTGGAAGTTTTAATTCCAATAAAAATACTGTAAAATTCAGTACAGGTTTATTAAATGATCATTTTGAACTTGCAGGACGTTTGTCTACCGTTAAATCTGACGGATATGTAGATCGTGCCAGTTCTGATTTAAAATCGTATTTCTTACAAGGAACTTATGTTGGAAAAACTACTTTAATTAAAGCATTGGTTTTTGGAGGAACTGAAAAAACATACCAATCATGGAATGGAATTGATGCTGAAACTTTAAATAAAAACAGAACTTTCAATTCTGCAGGAATGTATACAGATGAATTTGGTAATACCCGATTTTATGACAATGAAACTGATAATTACAAACAAAATCATTATCAATTGCATTGGAGTGAATCTTTTTCTGATAAGTGGAGTACTAATTTTGCTTTGCATTATACGAAAGGGCAGGGATATTATGATAATTATAAAGAAGATGCAGATATGGCAGACTACGGTTTACAACCTGTTGGAGCCATTACAACAACAGATTTAGTTCGCCAGAAATGGTTAGATAATGATTTTTACGGAACTACTTTCTCTGTAAAATACAAAGAAGAAAAACTGGATGTTATTCTTGGCGGAGGCTGGAATAAATATGAAGGTGATCACTTTGGAAAAGTAATCTGGGCCAGATATGCTTCGCAGTCAGAATTAGGAGATCACTATTATGATGATTACTCAACAAAAACTGATGGAAATGTTTTTGCAAAAGCAAATTATCAGCTTACTGAAAAATTAAGCTTTTATGGCGATCTACAATACCGTAGAGTTCGTTACCAGGCCAATAGTGCTGAAACAGGTATAGTTGATGATACGTTCAATTTCTTTAATCCAAAAGCAGGTCTAAATTTCGAAATTAATCAAAAAAACACATTGTACTTCTCATACGCTCGTGCAAATCGTGAACCAAACAGAACAGATTATGAAGGTGGAAATGTAAAACCTGAAAAACTTAATGATTTTGAATTAGGATGGAGATTTAATTCAGAGAAAGTTCAGTTGAATTCTAATTTCTATTATATGGGTTATAAAGATCAGTTAATTTTAACGGGAAGATTAGATGATGTTGGAGCGCCAATTCGTGCTAATACCGAAAAAAGTTACCGTTTAGGATTTGAATTTGATGCAACAATCTCGCTTTCAGAAAAATTCATTATTAGACCAAATTTCACTTTAAGCAGTAATAAAAATGTTGATCTGGCTGTTGAAGGACAATATTACGGAACAACAAAAATTGCGTACTCGCCAGAAGTTATTGCCGGAAACATCATTGTATATAAACCTATTGAGAACTTATACATCTCGTTATTGCAAAAGTATGTTGGAGAGCAATACATGAACAATATTGAACTTCCAGAAGCGAAACTGGCAGATTATTTCGTAAACGATTTGAATATTTCTTATGAAATAAAACCAAAATCAGTATTTAAATCTATTACAATAACTGGTTTGGTAAATAATATTTTAGATAAAAAATATGTTTCAAATGGAGCAATGTGGGATATTTATCCTTACTATTATCCACAGGCGGGAATTAATTTCTTAGCCGGATTAACATTAAAATTCTAAAAATAAAAAAGCCTGAAAATTTAAACTTTCAGGCTTTTTTTATTTTAGTTATAAACGTGAATCACTGTTCCGTTTACCTGAACTTTGTATTGTTTTAAAGGATACTCTTTTGAACCAAGTCCCGTAAATAAACTGTAAGAAGTTTTATCGCATGAACAAACAGCATTGATGCCATCAATTGTCATTGCACCACATGAACTTATTTCCTGATTAGGACATGCTGCGTCAAAAGCATTATATCCGCTTCCCGCATTAAAAATGATAATTCCTTTTGCACCATAATTAGGCACAATTACTGCATTACTCACATATTTAAGATTTGAATATGCAGGCAGATTCGTATCTACAGATAGATTAACAGAATAACTAGGTATAAACGGATTTTTATTACTGCGTTCGCTGTCACTGCATGAGAAAAGTACAGAAACGAAAAGAATTAAGAGCCAGATTTTTTTCATTATTTTAATAAGAATTAGTGAAACAAAAATAATTTATTTAGATTTGAATTTTATATGATTAACATATAATTATGTACTATTAAAAATAATAGTATATTTGTAATACAAAATCCCGTCCCGATGGGATTTTTTCTATTTATATAAACGATGAAGTTATGAGTAAAGTATCTTATTACACCGCAGACGGTTTAAAAAAATTAAAAGATGAATTAGAGCATTTAAAAAGTGTAATGCGTCCTAAGGCATCTCAAGATATAGCAGACGCAAGAGACAAAGGAGATTTATCTGAAAATGCTGAATATGATGCTGCAAAAGAGGCACAGGGTTTATTAGAAATGAGAATTGCAAAACTTGAAGAAGTATATGCAAATGCTAGATTAATCGACGAATCTCAATTAGATGTTTCGAAAGTTTTGGTGCTTTCTAATGTAAAAATTAAAAACCAAAGCAACGGAATGGAAATGAAATATACACTTGTTGCAGAAAGTGAAGCAGACTTAAAAACTGGAAAAATTTCTGTAACATCACCTATTGGAAAAGGCTTGTTAGGGAAATCTGTTGGTGAAATTGCCGAAATTACAGTGCCAAACGGTACTTTGAAATTCGAAATTCTTGAAATTACAAGAGAGTAAATTTGATATTATAATCGGTAAAACGATTAAAAAATAAAAGAATAATAATGAGTTCAATATTCACTAAAATAGTAAACGGAGAGATTCCAGCTTACAAAATTGCTGAAGATGATAATTTTTTAGCTTTTTTAGATGTAAATCCAAATGCAAAAGGACATACGCTTTGTATTCCTAAACAAGAAATCGATAAGATTTTTGATATGGATGATGAGTTGTACTTAGGTTTAATGAAATTCTCTAAGAAAATTGCAGCAGCTTTAGAAAAAACAGTTCCCTGCAAAAGAGTTGGAATTGCAGTTGTTGGTTTAGAAGTTCCTCATGCCCACGTACACCTGATTCCGTTAAACCATATGGATGAAATGCGTTTTCAAAATAAAGTATCACTTTCAAAAGAAGAATTTGAAGCTTTAGCAAAAGATATTCAATCTAATCTTTAAGATTTAGCATAACATAAAAAAAGCACCAACAAAGTTGGTGCTTTTTTTATTCCAGATTTTAAACGGGATTCGTGGTTTCATATAAAATTTGAAAAGTAGTTCCTTTTCCTATTTCAGAATGCAAAACCTTAATTTTTCCGTTATGATATTCCTCTACAATTCTTTTGGTTAAAGAAAGTCCTAATCCCCAGCCGCGTTTTTTAGTTGTAAAACCAGGTTCAAAAATGGTTTTGAATTGGTTTTTAGCAATTCCGCTTCCGGAATCCTTCACATTAATTTTTATATGATGAGCATCTTTCTCGATATGCAGGTCTAAAGTTCCCTTTCCTTTCATGGCGTCAATAGCATTTTTTACTAGATTTTCTACAGTCCAGCTGTGAAGTGTTGGATTAATCAAAGCAAAAATTGGCTTTTCAGGAACCTGATAAGAAAAAGTGACCTGTTTAGAAAAACGCGATTGTAAATATTCGTAAGTATTTAAAGTTTCTGCCACAACATCATGCGGTTCTAAAACCGGAACAGAACCAATTTTAGAAAAACGATCTGTAATCGTCTGTAAACGCTCAACATCTTTTTCAATTTCGGTTGTTATAGATTGATCAATAGATTCGGTTTTTAAAATCTCAACCCAGCCAATTAAAGACGATAAAGGTGTTCCAATTTGATGCGCTGTTTCTTTTGCCATTCCGGCCAGCAGTTTATTTTGTGTCGCTATTTTTGTGCTTTTGTAAAAATTGTAAATCAAAGCCACACACAAGAAAATAATGAGCAGTAACGCTACCGGATAATATTTAAGTTTGTTAAGTAAAGCCGAATTCCCGTAATATAAAGTTTGATATTTTCCGGGAGCATATTCAAAAGTTATAGGTTCATTTTCGTTTCTTAATTTTTTGAGGTAATTGTTTCTTTTTTTCTTGTTGCTAAGAATTTCTTCCGGAACATTTGTGGCACTCACAACCTTATCAAACAGTATAACAATGCCCGGAATTGAGGTGTTGTTGTTAATAATTTGAAGAGGAAGCGCTACATCGGTATTTTCGTCAGCATTTACAATTGTAATTTGTGCATTCACAAAAAGCTTCATTTTTAAACGTTCCTCGTTCTTGAAAATTTGAAAAAAGGTATAAGTGTTCCAGAGAATCAGTGAGATGATTAAAAAGGATATGAAAATTATTACCCAACGAGTTGTATTTCTACTTTCAGAAAAGCGCATAAACTAAATTTTGAGGTATAAATATAACGAAATAAACACATTTTATATTTTGCAGGGCCTTAAAAGATTTTTGATTTTATCTTTTAAAACTATTTCTTCGAATTGAAGGTTTTCTATACTTTTGTATGACCAAAATGAGGTTTGGTTAAACAGAAAAATTATGATTAGCATCGATCCAAAAGAGATACCAACAGCAAAATTACAAGGCTATCTTCAAAGTGCTGTAGGCCCAAGGCCAATTGCTTTTGCAAGTACAATAAGCGAGAAAGGAATTCCTAACTTATCACCTTTTAGTTTTTTTAATGTGTTTAGTGCTAATCCGCCAATTCTGGTTTTTTCGCCTTCAAGACGTGTTCGGGATAATACCGTAAAACATACTTTAATTAATGCCGAAGCTACAAAAGAAGTAGTAATAAATGTTGTTAATTATGATATCGTACAGCAGACATCGCTGGCAAGTACAGAATATGCAGATGGTGTAAATGAATTTATCAAAGCTGGTTTAACGCAGATTCCTTCAGATTTTGTAAAACCATATAGAGTAAAAGAATCACCGGTACAATTTGAATGCAAGATTACACAGATTATTCCGTTAGGAACAGAAGGAGGTGCCGGAAATCTGATTTTGTGTGAAGTAGTAAAAATTCACATTCATGAATCAATTTTAGACGAAAACGGTTCAATCGATCAGCATAAAATAGATTTGGTTTCAAGACTTGGCGGAAATTGGTATTCGAGATCCAATCAAGGCCTTTTTGAAGTCGCAAAACCATTAACAACTTTGGGAGTTGGAGTAGATGCAATACCAAATTTTATTAGAGAAAGTCCTGTGTTTGACGGCAATGACCTCGGAAAATTAGGCAATGTCGAAACCTTGCCTACAAAAGAAGAAGTTAGTATATTTGTGAAAGAAAATTTTTCAGTAAAAGGAGTTTTAAGCTCAGATGATCAGGAAAAAGTTCATTTAGAAGCCAAAAAATATCTCGATAATCATGATGTCGAGTCTGCCTGGAAAGTGCTTTTAGCTAAAAAATAAGAATAGAAATAATAATTAATTATAGACGAAGATGGAAGTTATAGGAAAAGTAAAAGTGGTTAATCCTGAGCAGCAAGTTAGTGCTTCATTCAAAAAAAGAGAATTAGTAGTTACTACAGATGAGCAGTATCCACAGCACATTTTAATCGAATTTACACAAGATAAATGCGATTTATTAAGCAGCTATAAACAAGGAGAGGCAGTAAAAGTTTCTATCAATTTAAGAGGAAGAGAATGGGTTAATCCACAAGGAGAAACCAGATATTTCAATAGTATTCAAGGTTGGAGAATCGAAAGAATGGCACCAGAAGGACCAGCACAAACGCCTTCAGTTCCTGCAGCAGAAGCTTTCGCTCCAGCAACAAACTTAAACGAAGACGAACCAGACGATTTACCGTTCTAAGAAAATTCAAATCTCAATTTATAAATTCCAAATTCCAAACAGTAAAGCTTTGGAATTTGGAATTTTTGTATTCAATATAACTTTAATAAAGTTTTTCTAAAGATTGGAATTTGGAATTTAAAAATTGGAATTTAAACTTATGTATTACTTATTCAACGATTTATTTTTTCCGCCAGTTACCGAAGCCGACGAAGAAGGTATTTTGGCAATTGGAGGCGATCTAAGTCCAGAACGTCTGCAATTGGCTTACAAAAGCGGTATATTTCCTTGGTTTAATGAAGGAGAGCCAATTCTTTGGTGGGCACCAGATCCTAGAATGGTATTGTTTTTTGATGAACTCGTCATTTCTAAAAGCATGCGAAAGATTCTGAATAAGAAAATGTTTAAGGTAACTTATAACAAAAATTTCAGAGAAGTAATTTCTAATTGTCAGAAAATCAAACGAGAAGGTCAAAACGGAACATGGATTTCCGATGAAATGATTGATGCCTACTGTAAATTGAATGAAGAAGGAATTGCTAAATCTGTTGAGGTTTGGCAGGATGATGTTTTAGTTGGAGGTTTGTACGGAATTGATTTGGGAAAAGGAAATGTCTTTTGCGGAGAAAGTATGTTTTCTAAAGTTTCAAATGCTTCAAAAACTGCTTTTATAGCTTTAGCTTTATATTTGAAAAAAGAAAATTACAAATTACTTGATTGTCAGGTTTATAATCCGCATTTGGAAAGTTTGGGCTGTCGCGAAATTGATCGTGAAGAATTTATGACTATTTTAAAAAGTAAATAGAAATGAGTGCAATTTATATCGTAAAAGAAATTTATATCTATCCAATAAAAAGTTTAGCAGGCATTAGTTTAGAAAGTGCCAATGCAGAAGAAATGGGCTTTGAAAACGACCGAAGATGGATGCTGATTAACTCTGAAAATATTCATGTTACGCAAAGAGAATATCCAATAATGAGTCAGTTTTATCCTCAGATCTTAGGAGATAAAATACAAATTACTTTTGAAGGAGAAACACATGAATTTTCTATTAACGAATATTTAGAAAACCCCATAGAAACTAAGGTTTGGGAAGATAAAAGTGAAGTTGTAGAAGTAAACCAAAACACCTCAAAATGGTTTAGTGATAAATTAGGTTTTGAATGTAGATTGGTTAAAATCAATAAAATTGGTGCTAGAAAACACGAAAGTTCAAGAACGCAGGAAACTTACAATGTGAGTTTAGCTGATGGTTACCCATATTTATTAATTGGAACCGAAAGCCTTGACTTTTTGAATGAAAAATTAGAAGAAAAAATCACTGTTAAAAGATTTCGTCCCAATATTGTTGTGAGTACAAAAAGGGCTCATGAAGAAGATGATTTTAAGACTTTTAAAATTGGAGAAGTTCAGTTTAAAAATATAAAACCCTGTGGCAGATGTATTATGGTAAACAATGATCCGCAGAAAGGAATTGTAAAAAAAGAACCTCTTAAAACTTTAAGTAAATACAGAAACGTTAATAATTCTGTTTTGTTTGGTACTGATATTGTTAGTCTGAATTCCGGAATTATAAAAGTAGGTGATGAGGTTGTTTTTTAGAAATTCAGCTTCGTAAAATTCCAGTTTAATGTATTAAAAATTATTATTTCATTTTTTAATGAAGGCAGTTCGAGAATCAATTTTAAGGTTTCGTGCGCCATCATATTTCCGATAATTCCTGGCAGAGTTCCCAAAACGCCGTTCAAATTACAATTCGGAACATCTTTTGGATCGGGCATTTCAGGAAATAAATCACGTAGATTTTTACTGCCATTATGATTAAAAACTGCAATTTGCCCTTCAAACTTTAAAATACTTCCGTAAACTAAAGGTTTTTTAAGTTTTACACATGTATCATTGACTAAATAACGAGTCGAAAAATTATCAGAACCATCTACAATAATATCAAACTGATTTATAATTTTTGAAGCATTTTCAGCAGTTAATTTCTCTTCAATAGCTTCAACTTCAATCAACGGATTTAATTTATAAACGACTTCTTTGGCAACAATCGCCTTAGGTTTTCCAATTTCATTTTCGGTATATAAAATCTGTCGATGAAGATTATGAATTTCAATTATATCAAAATCCATAATCCCAATAAAACCAACTCCGGCTGTCGAAAGATATTGTAAAATTGGACAGCCTAAACCGCCGGCGCCAATGACTAAAACCCGTGCTTTTTTTAATTTTTCCTGACCTTCATCGCCAATTTCAGGAAGAATGGTTTGTCTGTTGTAACGAAGGAATTCTTGTATGATACTCATGTTTTAATTTTAGATTTCTGATTTTAGATTTTAGATTGATTGGAATTTGGAATTTAAAAAGGTTGGAATTTTTTAAAAGTAGCTTTTACTCCAATCTTTCCAAACGGGTTCATAACCTTTATTTTTTATAATTTTTGAAATTTCCTCAGCAGAACGTTCATCGCTGATTTCGAATTGTTCCAAAGATTGCGGATCAACAACATAACCGCCTGGATTGGTTTTAGAACCCGCGCTCATACTCGTAACACCAATTGGAATAATATTGTTTCTAAATTTTTCATTTTCTCTTGTTGAAATCGAAATTTCCAAATCTTCATTCCATAATCGATAAGCACAAATTAATTGTGTCAAATCTTTATCATCCATAATAAAATTCGGTTCAATGATTCCTTCGGCTGGGCGAAGACGCGGAAAAGAAACTGAATACTTCGTCTGCCAATATTTTTTTTGCAGATAATCCAAATGCAAGGCATTGAAGAAACTGTCAGTTCGCCAGTCTTCCAACCCTAATAAAACTCCAAGACCAATTTTGTGAATTCCGGCAGAACCTATTCTATCGGGAGTTTCTAGCCTGTAATCAAAATTTGATTTTTTGCCTTTGGTATGGTACTTTTTGTAAACATCCTGATGATACGTTTCCTGATAAACCAAAACCGAATATACTCCCACTTCATGCAAACGTTCGTAATCTTCTGTAGAAAGCGGCTGAACTTCAACAGAAATAATAGAGAAATTCTCTTTGATTAAATTAATCGCATTCAGGAAATAATTAATATTTACAGTATAATTCGCTTCGCCTGTAACCAATAAAACATGGTCAAATCCTGTTTCTTTTAATGCTTCAACTTCGAGTTTTATTTCGGCGTCAGAAAGGGTTTTTCTTTTGATTTTATTGTCTAAACTAAATCCGCAATACGTGCATATATTTTGGCATTCGTTGCTCAAATAAAGTGGTGCATACATTTGAATCGTTTTCCCAAAACGTTTTTTTGTGATTTCATGACATTGCTGTGCCATTTGTTCTAAATAATTTTGAGCAATAGGAGATATCAAAATCAAAAAATCATCGAGATTTCGTTTGGTTTTAGCCAAAGTTCGTTCGACTTCTTTTGAAGTTGTTTTGTATATTCTGGATTGGATTTCATCCCAATTATATTGCTCAAAAATAGATTTGAATGTTTTCATCGTTCTTAACCGCAAAGACGCGGAGATTTACGCAAAGTTCGCAAAGCTTTGCGTTCTTAGCGCTTATCTTTGCGATCTTTGCGGTTAAATATTTTTAGTCATACAAAAATGAAGTCAAAGGACTAGAAGCCGAGGCATAGTTCTGCTGATTTGCAACTTTAGCTTCAAAAGCCTTTCTCCCGGCCATAACCGCTTCCTTAAAAGCCTCAGCCATTAATTTTGGATTTCCAGCAACCGCAATTGCAGTATTAACCAAAACTGCATCAGCGCCAATTTCCATTGCCTTTGCGGCATCAGAAGGAGCTCCAATTCCTGCATCAATAATAACCGGTACATTGCTTTGCTCGATTATAATTTCAAGGAAATCTATAGTTTTTAAACCTTTATTACTCCCAATTGGCGAACCCAAAGGCATTACAGCCGAAGTTCCGGCGCTTTCCAAATGCTTGCACAAAACAGGATCAGCGTGAATGTACGGCAACACTATAAATCCAAGTTTAGCCAGTTCTTCTGTGGCTTTCAAAGTTTCAATTGGATCAGGCATTAAATATTTTGGATCTGGATGAATTTCCAGTTTTACCCAATTGGTTTCTAATGCTTCGCGAGCAAGTTGAGCCGCAAAAACGGCTTCTTTAGCATTTCTTGCTCCAGAAGTATTTGGTAATAAATTGATATTTGGATGTTTTAAATGAGATAAAATAGCATCAGTATCAGTTTCAAAATCAATTCGTTTTAAAGCAACCGTAACCAATTCGCTTTCTGAAGCTAAAACAGCCTGCTCCATTTCTTCATTCAAACCAAATTTTCCTGTTCCCAGAAACAAACGGGATTTGAAAGCTTTGTCTCCTATATTAAACAATGATGTTTGCATATAATTTTTCGTTTAGTTGTTGAATCAGTTTTTCTTTTTCATCACTTTCGGTAATGATTCCAGAAACGGCAATTCCGTGAATTCCAGTTTCCATTAATGGATTTATATCTCTTAATGTAATTCCGCCAATGGCATAAACAGGAATATCAATTTTATTTTTTTTCAGTTTTTGAAGAATCTCAAAATAACCAGATAATCCTAAAATCGGACTTAATTTTTCTTTTGTAGCTGTGAATCTGAAAGGGCCTAAGCCTATATAATCACAGCCATTTTTAACGTGATTTTGAATATCTTCAAAAGTATTGGCCGTTCCGCCAATGACCTTAGAAGTCCCTAAAAATACTCTTGCTTCGTCGATTTTGGTATCGGTTAAACCTAAATGAACTCCGTCGGCATCTATTTGTTTGGTAAGATTAAGATTGTCGTTCACAATAAAATTGGCAGCATATTTTTCGCATAAAGGTTTTACCGCTTCTGCTAAAGTAAAAGCATCTTTTTGAGATTGGTTTTTAAATCGCATTTGCACCCAAGTACATCCGTTGTCAAGTGCATTGTGAATGTTGTACAATTGTTTTTCGATAGTATCGCCCTGCGAGATATATTGAAGTTTGCTATACATAATGATATCCGATTAAGGTTGGAGTTGAACTGAGGTAATTTTCGATATAGATTTTAGCATTTTGGCAGGCTTCTTTTATCATTTGATTAAATGCTAAATTGGAAGCAATAGCTGATGAAAGCACACAACCTGAACCGTGTTTTTCAGAGCAGTTTTTATTTGACGGAAGCAATTCTAAAACTTCATTTTTTAAAAATAATCGATCTGTTCCAAGTGCTTTTTCATTATGCCCGCCTTTCAAAAGAACATTCGTTGGAAATTGATTCTCCGTTAAAATAAAATCAGGAAAAAGAATTTTCATTTCAGGATAATTAGGTGTAATTAAATCGATTTTTGAAAGTATTTTAGTTAAGTCTAAATGATTTTTAATATCCATAAAATCAAATTTAGTAGTTGATTTTAGAACTGGATCCCAAACGATTTTTGTTGTCGAAGAAAACTCTTTTATAGTAGAAATAATTCGGTCTAAATCATACAAAGAAGAAACAATTCCAATTTTCACGACGCTGATTTTATAATTTAAAAACAATGTTTCAATTGATCGAAGTACAAAGCTTAAATCAGTCCACTGAATCTCATAAAACTGATTTTCGGTCTGAATGGTATTCGCTGTTGAAATAGCAAAACCAGTGATTTTGTGCTGTTCAAATGTTTTGATATCAGCCAAAATTCCGGCACCTCCTGAAGGATCTAAACCGGCAATTGTGAGTACGAAAGGGCGATCTTTTGACATAATTTAAATTGTTTTAATGGATTTTCATTTTTCCAAATACTTCCTAAAAGCGCGACATCATCAAAGCCGTTTTCTAAAACCTGCTGAATGTTTTCTGAATCAATTCCGCCTAAAGCAATCATTTTTGTTTTTCTATTTTTTCTTAATTTGATTTCTCCAAAAAGATCTTTTTCAGGATAATAATTTTCTTTAGAAATGCTTTTAAAAATGGGACTTAAAAAAGCATAATCAAAATTTTCTAATGAATTAAAATCTTCTATTGAATGTGTTGATGTTGATATGTTTTTATACCTACAAGGTTTTGGAAACCTTGCAGGAGAACTTTGATTTCTTCTTTCTTTTTCAGAAAAATGAATTCGATTGATTCCAAAATCTTCTGCTAGATCATGATGACTGTGTAAAATCAATTTATCCCTAAATTCTAATTTTATCTGATGAAGAAATTTTGCCATTTCTATTTTAGAAAAATCAGGTTTTCGAACATGAAGCAAAGACAATCCTTCTTCTAATAAAGAATGCAGAATTTGAATTTCATCTTGAACAAAAGCAGGATTAGTAATCACAATCATATTTGTAAAAAGCTTTTTGTGAGATGTAAAATGTGAAAATCAAAAACATTTCACATTTTACAAATCTCATTTCACTATATATAAATTTCTTTCCCTTGCTCAATAAATTCCTCTGATTTCTCCTGCATTCCTTTTTCGGCGGTAGCGACATCTCTGATTTCCTGAGATATTTTCATAGAGCAGAATTTTGGTCCGCACATCGAGCAGAAATGCGCCACTTTTGCACCATCGGCAGGAAGTGTTTCATCGTGAAATTCTCTTGCAGTATCTGGATCGAGAGCCAAATTAAACTGATCTTCCCAACGGAATTCAAAACGAGCTTTGCTCAATGCATTATCTCGATATTGTGCTCCCGGATGTCCTTTGGCTAAATCAGCAGCATGAGCCGAAATTTTATACGTAATCACGCCGTCTTTTACGTCTTTTTTATTTGGTAAGCCTAAATGTTCTTTTGGCGTTACATAACACAACATCGCGCATCCGTACCAGCCAATCATTGCTGCGCCAATTGCAGAAGTAATGTGGTCGTAACCCGGAGCAATATCAGTCGTTAATGGTCCTAAAGTATAAAATGGAGCTTCATGGCAATGTTCTAATTGTTTGTCCATGTTTTCTTTAATCATATGCATCGGAACGTGTCCTGGCCCTTCGATAAATACCTGAACATCGTGCTTCCAAGCGATTTTTGTCAGTTCGCCCAAAGTTTCTAATTCAGCAAATTGTGCAGCATCATTTGCATCAGCAATCGAACCTGGACGTAAGCCATCTCCCAAAGAAAAAGCCACGTCGTATTGTTTCATGATTTCGCAGATTTCTTCAAAATGCGTGTATAGGAAGTTTTCTTTATGATGAAATAAACACCATTTTGCCATAATTGATCCGCCTCGGGAAACGATTCCGGTAACGCGATTGGCAGTTAAATGAATGTAACGAAGTAAAACTCCAGCGTGAATCGTAAAATAAGAAACTCCTTGTTCTGCCTGTTCGATCAAAGTATCACGGAAAATTTCCCAAGTTAAATCTTCGGCAATTCCTTTTACTTTTTCTAAAGCCTGATAAATAGGAACAGTTCCAATTGGAACAGGGGAGTTACGAATAATCCATTCTCTGGTTTCGTGAATGTTTTTCCCTGTAGAAAGATCCATAATCGTGTCGGCTCCCCAACGACAAGCCCAAACGGCTTTTTCGACTTCTTCTTCAATACTTGAAGTCACAGCGCTGTTTCCGATATTGGCATTAATTTTCACTAAGAAATTACGACCCACAATCATTGGTTCGCTTTCAGGATGGTTGATATTGTTTGGAATAATAGCTCTTCCGCAAGCCACTTCAGAACGAACAAATTCTGGAGTAATTTTGCTTTTTGGAGTATTGGCACCAAAACTATGTCCGCTGTGCTGACATTGCATTGCTTTAGTTTGCTCGTTTAAAAGTTCAATACGTTGGTTTTCACGAATCGCGATATATTCCATTTCTGGAGTTATAATGCCTTGTTTGGCGTAATATAATTGCGTTACGTTGGCGCCTTTTTTAGCACGTTTTGGCTGATGTAAATATTCAAAACGAAGATGATTCAGGCTTTCGTCTTTTAATCGGCTTAAACCATAATCTGAGGTGATTTCGTCTAAAATTTCGACATCATTTCGGTCAAGAATCCAGCTTTCGCGTAAGCGTGGCAATCCTTTTCTAATATCAATTTCAATATTTGGATCGGTATAAGCACCAGAGGTATCGTAAACGGTTACGGGAGGATTTTTCTCGATTCCGCCATTAGATAGTTTTGTATCGCTTAATTTTATTTGACGCATTGCGACTTTTATTGGATGAATTTCTCCATCAATATATATTTTTTCTGAATTCGGAAAAGGGGTTCTGGATATTTGTTCTTCTTTCATAATTTTTTTGTTTCAAGTTTGAAGTTTCAGGTTTCCGTAGAGACGCACAGCAGTGCGTCTACACACAGAATAAAAAATTGGAATTTGGCCCCGATAGCTATCGGGAGGAATTTGAAAATATTTATCCCCCTTGAGTAGCAGAAATAATTAAAATTTCGTCAGTTTCGGATACGAAGTGTTGGTTCCAATTAGTTTTTGGAACGACAGTATTATTTATCGCAACGGCGATTCCGTTTTGTTTGTGCGGAATTTCGAGATCGAGCAATGCCTGAACGCTGAGCGATTCAACATTGAATTGTTTAATTTGTTGATTGATTTTTAGTTCCATTCCTTTTTGAATTTAGTGTATAGATACACAATAGGAATGGCTGCAAAATACACGCAGGCGCGCGCATAGAAGTCATCTTACTTTTCCCTACGCTAGTATGAACTAGATCAGGTTCAGAGGGTAAAATCTCAGCCTGCATAATGCAGACACCCCTAAAGTGTGAAGCAAATATATAAATTTTGTTTTAAAATTTCAAGTTTCAGGTTTCAAGTTCATCAACGGAGCTGAAAAAATGAAACCTGAAACTGCTTTTAAGTCGTTCTTGTCCAGCAGTCTTCGGTGTGATCGTTTACCATTCCAGTAGCCTGCATGTGGGCATAAATCACGGTTGAACCGACAAATTTGAAACCTCTTTTCTTTAAATCTTTACTGATTTCGTCTGAAAGCGGTGTTGTCGCAGGAGCTTCTTTTGAAGTTTTTAGATTGTTTATAATAGGTTTTCCATCAGTATATTTCCATATGTAATCGGAAAAAGTTCCAAATTCTTCCTGAACTTTCATAAAAGCCTGAGCGTTTGAAACGGCTGCTTTTATCTTTAATTTATTTCGGATAATTCCCGTATTCTGCATTAACTCTTCGATCTTGTCTTCAGAATAATTCGCTATTTTTTTATAGTCAAATTTATCAAAGGCAATTCTAAAATTTTCTCTTTTATTTAAAATGGTAATCCAGCTTAAGCCAGCCTGAAAAGTTTCTAATATCAAAAATTCGAATAATGTGGGATCATCATACACGGGAACGCCCCATTCTTCATCATGGTATTTTTTATATAAATCGCTAGAAGTACACCAGCCGCATCTTATTGGTTCCATTTTTTTATTTCAAATGTATAAAAAAACCTCAAATCAATTACGATTTGAGGTTTTGTAAGATTTAGGGGAAATATTATTATCTTCTTTCAAAAAGGGTGATAAGAATCATACTATTGCTATTATCAATTTTTTCAGTATATTTTAATTTCAATGTAGATTTAGTTAATTCTAGAACTTCAAATGTCTCTGCAGTAGTATCTCCACTGTAAGTTGTTGATAAAGTTTTGTCTTTTAATGTCCAAGTTCCGTTATCAGTTGAAGAGTTACATTTATTATCGTAGAATTCATAAGAAAGTTCTGTGAATTTTCCGTCTGTTTTGAATTCTGTAATATCACTATCACATTTCCCTTCATTTGGAATAGCAACTAAAAGTTCTTGTCCATTGATAAGTGTTCCCATTTTTACTGGAGCCCATTTTCCTTCAATTGATCCACTATTATCATCATCACTGCTGCAAGATGTTACTGCTAATCCTAAAGTTAAAACTGATACGAAAAGAATGCTTAATTTTTTCATTTTGGTCGATTTTATTTGTTAAATATTTTTGGCAAAAATAAAATTTCGGTCAAATAAAAAATATGTTTTTTGGTGTTCCTTTAACATTTAATTATAACTTGTTGAATTTCAATACCCGTATTTATACCTGTTTTTAAAATCGTAATCTCTTTCTTAGATGCTTTTTTTGAATTTATATTACTTTTCTTCTTTTTCGTTTTCTAAATATTTCTTGATTAGATGATGACCCAGATAAATAGCGGGAGTAAGTAAAATTGCTATTGCTAATTTAAAAGTGTATCCAATTAAGCCAGAAGATATAAAAGTGTCGAAATCAATTTTTCCCGGAAGCCAAAAAGCAATTCCGAGTACAATGAAAGAGTCAAACAATTGTGAAATTACGGTCGATCCTGTTGCCCTCAGCCATATTTTCTTTTCTCCGGTTTTGTTTTTAAAAAACCAAAATATCCAGACATCAATAAGCTGGGAAGCCATAAAAGCAATTAAACTTCCAATAATAATCCACATACTTTGTCCAAAAACGGCCTGAAACTGTTCGTCGTTTACCGGACTAATTCCTTTTGCTGCAGGAATTGTAATAGCCATAAAGAGTATTAAAAAAGCATAGGCAATTAAACAGGCTGTTATGAATGAAAGCTTTTTTACGCCTTTTTCTCCAAAATATTCATTGATTAAATCTGTGGTTAGAAAAACAATTGGCCAGGGCAGAATTCCTATGCTCATTACAAAAGGACCAATCTGAATTAGTTTTCCTCCAATAAGTTCCGCAACAACGGCATTGGTTATAAATATTCCTGCTAAAATTACGAAGACAATTTCTTTTCGGGTTTTAAACATAAGATGTAGTAAAAATGATGCTCAAATTTAAGTTATTTATTCAAATCTTAGAAAAGGATTAATCTTTATAATCTGTCTCATTTGAAGTTTGAGTTTGATTAATTAATTTTGAGATTCTGCTGTGATTTCTAGGTTAGAAAATTTTATGCAGTTTAATTAATTATTTATTATGAAAGAACAAGTAAATTTAGAAAATTCTTTGCTTCAGCAATGGACAGGTCCATACGGAGGCGTTCCAGATTTTACAAAATATAATATTTCAGATTTTAAACCGGCAATTGAATTTGCTATTCAGGAAAAATTGGATGAGATTGAAGCAATTGCCAGCAATATTGAATCTCCAACATTTGAAAACACAATGACGGCTTTAGAGCTTTCAGGTGAAAAATTAAACAGGATTCATGCAGTTTATGGAATTTACAGATCAAATTTAAGCAGCCCTGAATTTAATTTGGTTGACACAGAAATGTCTCCTAAACTCGCTGAAATCAGCGATAAATTATATCAAAATGAAACGTTATTTGCAAGAATTGATGCTTTGTACAAATCGGAAAATAAAGATTTAAATGCCGAACAAAAGCGTCTGCTTTGGGTTTATTATTCTGATTTTGTAAAAGAAGGAGCGCAGTTAAATAAAGAGGATAAAGCAAAAGTTGCTAAAATTAATCAGGAACTGGCAGGGCTTTTTACTCTGTTCAGCCAGAAATTATTAGCTGAAGAAAACAATCAGTACTTAGAATTAAAAACCGAAGCTGATTTTGACGGATTGCCGGAAGAATTTAAAAATGCAGCTATTGCCGAAGCAAAAGAAAGAAAACTGAATATTTTGGGTTGTATAGGAAATACAAGGTCTTCAATTGAACCATTTCTAACTTTCTCGAATCAAAGAAATCTGAGAGAAAAAGCTTTTGATATTTTTATAAAAAGAGGTGATAATAAGAATGAAAATGATACGAATGAAACTCTCGTATCGATTTTAAAATTAAG
This sequence comes from Flavobacterium ginsengiterrae, assembly GCF_039539785.1. Taxonomy (NCBI): domain Bacteria; kingdom Pseudomonadati; phylum Bacteroidota; class Flavobacteriia; order Flavobacteriales; family Flavobacteriaceae; genus Flavobacterium; species Flavobacterium ginsengiterrae. Next base: position 1,297,809 of record NZ_BAABDU010000003.1, read on the forward strand.
AGCTGAAAAAGCAAAAATTTTAGGTTTTAATAACTTCGCAGAATGGAGTTTGTCTGATAAAATGGCTAAAGATCCTCAGAAGACTTTGGATTTAATGGAATCTGTTTGGAAACCTGCAGTTGATAAAGTGAAGAATGATGTTGCGGCGATGCAGGAAATGGTTGATGGAGAAGGAGGGGATTTTAAAATCCAGCCTTGGGATTATCGTTTTTATGCCGAAAAAGTACGTAAAGCAAAATACGATTTAGATCAGAACGAAATCAAACAATATTTACAGTTAGAAAATTTACGTGAATCAATGTTCTGGACTGCTGGAGAATTATTTGATTTAGGTTTTAAACAATTATTTGATGTTCCGGTTTATCATGAAGATGTACGAGTTTGGGAAGTGAATAATAAAAATACTGGGGAACCAATTGGATTATGGTATTTTGATCCTTATGCCCGTATAGGAAAACGTTCTGGCGCCTGGATGAATTCGCATCGCGATCAGCAGAAAATAAACGGAAAGATATTACCGATAGTATCAAATAACTGCAATTTTATAAAAGGAAGCAGCAATGAGCCGACTTTGATTTCCTGGGATGATGCCACAACTTTGTTTCATGAATTTGGGCATGCACTTCATGGTTTATGTTCTAATGTAACGTATCCAACTCTTTCGGGAACTTCGGTGGCGAGAGATTATGTGGAGTTTCCGTCGCAATTATTAGAACATTGGCTGGCAACTCCTGAAGTGTTGAATAAGTTTGCGCTTCATTATAAAACAAATGAACCTCTGTCGCAGTCATTAGTGGAAAGAATAGAAAAGGCAGCTAGTTTTAATGAAGGTTTTGCAACTGTAGAAACAATTTCGAGTTCGTTTGTAGATATGAAACTGCATTTAACAACAGAAACTATTAATCCGCATGATTTTGAGAAAAAAGTTTTAGCAGAAATTAATATGCCTTCTGAAATTGTAATGCGACACAGGATTCCGCAGTTTGCGCATATATTCTCAAGCGACGGCTATGCGGCAGGATATTACAGTTATTTATGGGCAGATGTAATTAATGCAGATGCTTACGAAGCTTTTCTTGAAGCAGACGGACCTTTTGATAAAGTGGTTTCTAAACGTCTTTATGAGACTGTATTGAGCGTTGGAAATACAATTGATAATGAAACCATGTATGAGAACTTTAGAGGACACGCTCCTCAATCTGATGCGTTAATGCGAGCCAGAAATTTTCCGATAGAAAACTAAATGTTGAAAAATAAAAAAGCCCCGAATAACTAAATATTCGGGGCTTTTTAATATTGAAAAAATAATATATTAACCTAAAGTAACTCTTTTGAAACCAGTGATTTCAACGTTGAATCCTTTAACATAATCACTTACTTTTTTACTGTCATCTTTGATGAAGTTTTGGTCAAGTAACGCTTTTTCTTGATCTAACGTAGTGTTGTCAGAGATAAAACGTTGTACTTTTCCTGGAAGGATTTTGTCCCAGATTTGCTCTGGTTTACCTTCAGCTTTTAATTCAGCTTTAGCATCTTCTTCTGCTTGTTTGATAACTTCAGGAGTTAATTGAGAGAAAGAGATGTATTTAGGAACATTTTTTAAAGTTTTTCCTAAACGTTTTGCTTCTTCGTTATCTTTTTCGATTACAGCAATACGAGCAGCAAGTTCAGATTCAACGAAAGCAGGATCAAAATCTTTGTAAGATAATGTATCAGCTCCCATAGAAGCAACTTGCATAGAGATATCTTTAGTTAAAGTCTCAGCGTTGTCAACTTTAGCAGAAATAGCTGTTAAAGCAGCAATTTTGTTAACGTGAACGTAAGATCCAACGAAAGCACCTTCTAAAATTTCGAAACCACCGATTTCGATTTTCTCACCAATAACTCCAGTTTGCTCAATTAATTTTTCAGCAACAGTAATTCCGTTGAAATCAGAAGCTAAGAAATCTTCTTTAGAAGAGAAGTTGATAGCTCTTTCAACTAAATCTTTAGCTAAAGTTACGAAAGCTTCATTTTTACCTACGAAGTCAGTTTCGCAGTTTAAAGTAATGATAGCTCCTTTAGTGTTGTCTGCATTGATAAAAGAAACAGCAGCTCCTTCAGAAGACTCACGGTCAGAACGGTTAGCAGCAACTTTTTGTCCTTTTTCTCTAAGGATTTGGATCGCTTTATCGAAATCTCCTTCAGCTTCAACTAAAGCTTTTTTACAGTCCATCATTCCGGCACCTGTAGATTGTCTTAATTTATTTACGTCTGCAGCAGTAATTGTTGACATAATATTTTGAATTTTAAGTGTTAAAAATAAAAATTCCAATTTTTAAATCCCAAATTCCAATTTTACTAAATTATCAACATAACGTTTTTAATTCTATTGGATTTTGGAATTTAAAATTGGAATTTAAAATTTGATTTATTCTTCAGTTGCAGGAGCAGCTTCAGCTTCAACAGCAGGAGCTTCTTCAGCAGCTTCAACTTCTTTTTCTGCACCTCTGTCAGATAGACCTTCGATTACAGCAGTAGTTACTAAAGATAAAATTTTGTCAATTGATTTAGAAGCGTCATCATTTGCAGGAATCACGTAATCAACCTCTCTTGGGTCAGAATTCGTATCAACCATTGCGAAAACTGGAATGTTTAATTTTTGAGCTTCTTTTATTGCGATGTGTTCAGCTTTGATATCTACTACGAACAATGCTGCAGGTAGTCTAGACATATCAGCAATTGAACCTAAGTTTTTCTCTAATTTAGCACGTAGACGATCAACTTGTAAACGCTCTTTTTTAGAAAGTGTGTTGAAAGTACCATCTTTCTTCATTTTATCGATAGAAGACATTTTTTTAACTGCCTTTCTGATAGTTACGAAGTTAGTTAGCATTCCACCTGGCCATCTTTCAGTGATGTAAGGCATGTTTGCAGCTTTTGCTTTATCAGCAACGATGTCTTTTGCTTGTTTTTTGGTAGCTACGAATAAGATTTTTCTACCTGATGCAGCGATTTTTTTCAAAGCTTCGTTAGCTTCTTCAATTTTAGCTGCAGTTTTATATAGATTGATAATGTGAATACCATTACGCTCCATATAAATGTAAGGAGCCATGTTTGGATCCCATTTTCTAGTCATGTGTCCGAAGTGAACACCTGCTTCTAGTAATTCTTTTACTTCTATTTTGTTTGCCATTTTTGTACTAGTTTACGTTCTGTTGATTAGCAATGTATAAATGGCGATTTCTCTGGCTTTATACATTTAGATGCTAAACTATATCCTACCTCGATAGGAGAGCAACAATAACTGTGTTTTTTAATTTCAATAAATAATTGATAATGTCTTGTCCCATCTGAACAAGACAGGTAATATTAACGTTTAGAGAACTGGAATCTCTTACGAGCTTTCTTCTGACCGAATTTCTTACGTTCAACCATTCTTGGGTCTCTTGTTAATAAACCTTCTGGCTTAAGGATAGCTCTGTTTTCAGCGTTAACTTCACACATTACGCGTGCTAATGCCATTCTTACAGCTTCTGCTTGACCAGTTGTACCACCTCCGTAAACGTTTACTTTTACGTCAAAGTTACTAGCGTTTTCTGTCATAGAAAGCGGTTGTAAAACTTTGTATTGTAAAGTTGCAGTTGGAAAGTAAGTTGCGAATTCTTTTTTGTTTACAGTGATGTTTCCAGTTCCTTCAGAAACGTATACACGTGCAACAGCGGTTTTTCTTCTACCGATTTTGTGAATAACTCCCATTACTTAAGATCATTTAGGTTAACAGTTCTAGGTTTTTGAGCTCCGTGAGTGTGCTCAGCTCCTACAACAACATTTAGATTTCTGAAAAGTTCTGCTCCTAATTTGTTTTTAGGTAACATACCTTTTACTGCTTTTTCTACTAATAATGCAGGGTTTTTAGCTTGCAATACTTTAGCAGTTAAAGTTCTTTGTCCTCCTGGGTAACCTGTATGACGCATGTAAATTTTGTCATTCAATTTTGTACCTGTAAGGTTAATTTTTTCTGAGTTGATAACAATTACGTTATCTCCACAGTCAACGTGCGGTGTGTAACTTGGCTTGTACTTACCTCTTAAGATCATAGCAACCTTAGATGCAAGACGTCCTAAGTTATGACCTTCAGCGTCAACAACAATCCACTCTTTAGTTACAGTGCCTTTGTTTGCCGAAACTGTTTTGTAGCTTAATGCGTCCATAATATTATTTTAATTAAACATTCCATCCCCAATAAAGGGGATGCAAAAGTACAATTAATTATTTTAAAACCAAATACCTTAAAGAATATTTTATTGGCTGAAAATCAGGCATTCAGTTTTTGAATTAAATGGACATAAAAAAAGCACCTTGACATTTTACTGCAAAGGTGCTTTAATCTTTTGAATTATTTTTTAATTACACTATAAATATATTAGCAATATCGACTACTTGCTGTGTTGTAAGCGGCTCATCATAAGCTTCTGAACCTGCCGCAGCGCCAAATGCTGATGCAGTATTAAAACCTGCCTGCATTGTTACGCCCTCGCCATCATAAACTGCTTGTGTCGCCGCGGGCATTCCTGCACCTCTTTCAGCATTAGAGATCCATCCTTTTAATCCGCGTAAGCGTCTTACCTCTGAAGCATGACGGGCTTCAACTGAATGAATCTGTAAAGCAGCTGTAAGTAAATCTGGTGCAGATATCAAATTTGCTGCCTGACCTTTATAGGCTCTGACACCAGTATCTTCAAAAGCTTGTGCCAATGCCAGAAAGGTTGGATAATCATTAAAAGGATCAAATGCACCGCCAACTGTAAAATCAAAAGTAGGTTTAGGAACAAAGTTGGCACTTGCTGTTCCGCCTAGTCCTGCAATTAAAAAAGATACGTGATCTGATTCGTGAGCAGCAATCTGCTGAAAAACTTTTAAATCGCGTCCGCCATTTTCAGAAGCCGGAATTACACCAGAGTCTAATGCCATGGCATAAAATTCGTTTTCAAGATATTCTAATGTCAGAGCAAACTGCAAAGCTCCAATTGGTGTGGCTGGAGTTGCTGTAATATCTTTTGCAAATGCTTTACTGGTTAATGCTGATAATCCGAAAGGAATTGACGCCAGAGCCAGATTTTTTCCAATATTCCCAAACTGAGTAAAACTGTCTCTTCTTGAGCCAGTGCTTTTCATTAAATTATCATCAGTAAAGGTTTCTATAAGTTTTAAAATATTCATAATTTCTAAGTTTTAGCTAGTTAAGATTAAGGTAAATATTTGGCCGTGAATTTTGTAGTAATGAATCCTGCTGCAACTGGTAGGATTTTTGACGGATCTTTTGCGGCATCTAATCCGCTTGAAGTGCTCACAATATCGTCTCCTGCAAAATCTTTTGAATTAGGATTAATTAAACTTCGAATTGCAGAAGCGTGTCGGGCTTCTACAGAAACAATTTTTCCGGCTAATAGTAAATAATCTGCACTTTTAATAAGTCGGCCCGCACCATTATAAGCGGCAACGCCTGTGTCTTCAAGTGCTTTTGCGGTAGCTAAAACTTCGGTACGGCTGTTAAAATTTAAAGAGCCATAGCTAAAGGCTAAAGAAGGAAGTAATTGAGAACTAGGATCAGGAAGTGCTCCGGTTAAAGCAGCTTTAAAAAAATCTCTGTGAATTACTTCATGATGGTATAAGTCGGTTAGAACCTGACGTTCAGTATCATTAAATACAGTATTAAAACTTGAGGCGTTTACTACTTTAGTATAAAAATCGGCTTCCAGCTGTTCTAAAGCATAAGCATAAGTTAGAACACCAAAATCTCCAGATCCTAAGTCAAAAACACCATTTTTAACTCCGGGTAAGGAATTGTCCTCCATATTATTGTCATTATCATTGTCGCTGCAGCCAGCTAAAACCAAACCTGCGGTAACTAACGTTAATCCACTGAGCTTTAGAAAGCTTCTTCTGCTATCCAGTGAAGGGTTAACTTCATGAATTTTAACTTCATTTTTCATAATTTAGGTTTTTTATTAAGGTTAATAACATCGTATTAAGGTTATTAACGAAATTTTTGTAAGTGCGGTTTCAGAAAATCGTTCTTTTTTAGAATTATTTCGAATAGACAGCATAATTTGAAATACTGGTAGTTGTTTTTTGTTTTATTTTCGGTAATTCTACTATATTTGTATTAATTACATAAACTTTTATTAGATGAAAGCTAAAGCAACTCTAAAACAAATTGCGAAGGAACTAGGTGTTTCTGTGTCAACAGTGTCTAAGGCGCTAAACGACAGTCCGGAAATAAGTGAGCAGACGAAGGTGAAGATTAAGGAGTATGCCAAACTCAAAAATTATAAGCCGAATGTTATTGGTCTGAATTTAAAGAATAGAAAAACCAAAACAATTGGTGTAATTATACCTAATATATTAAACTCTTTTTTCGCAAAGGTGTTTAGCGGTATTGAGAAAGTAGCAGACAAAAAAGGTTACAATGTTATAACTTGTATTTCTAACGAATCTTTAGAAAAAGAAGTTCATACACTTGAAATGCTTAGCAACGGTACAATTGATGGTTTTATTCTTTCTGTTTCAGAAGAAGCGCAAAAACTTCAGGATTATAATCACTTCTCTGAAATTATTAACGACGGTACGCCAATTGTAATGTTTGACCGAATTGCAGATGAAGTAGATTGCGATAAAGTGGTTGTAGATGATTTCGACTCGGCTTTAAACTCGACACAGCATTTAATAAACTTAGGATGTAAAAATATTGCCCTAATTTCTTCTGTAGATAATTTAAGTATTGGAAAATTAAGAGCCGATGGTTATTTGAAAGCTTTAAAGGATAATAATATTCCGGTAAACGAAAAAATCATACTTCGTACAGATTCTGAAGAAGATATGAAAAGCAGAATTGAAGGAATTTTAGATGAGAAAGTTGACGGAATTTTTGCTTTAGATGAAAATGATTCGGTTGCTGCTTTAAGAGTAAGTTTGAAAAAAGGATTTAGAGTTCCGGAAGATATTTCGATTATTGGTTTTGCAGACGGAATCTTGGCTTCAAGACGTTTATCTCCAAGTTTAACGACTGTAAGTCAGCACGGAATTGAAATTGGAGAAGTAGCGGCAAAAAGACTTATTCAAAGGCTTGAAGAACCTGAAGGCGAAACGTCTGATTACGAAACTATCGTTATTAAAACAAAATTGAAAGAAAGAGAATCAACCCGAAAAAAATAAGAAACAAAAAATCCATTCATTTGAATGGATTTTTTTTATTTTAGTTCGTAAGGGAATTTAGGATTTTTATACTTTTTTAATTTCTCAAAGGGAACTAAAAAAGAATCTTCGCAAGCTCTTGCCGCTCTATAAAAAATGGGTGTAAATTGAATTCCTTTCTCTGTATAACTCCAGGAAGGAAAGTCCCAATATTCTTCGTTAGTATAATCGCAAGGATCATCATCAACATTTTTTGGCTTTTCAAAATGATGTTCAGAATTAATTACAGCTAATAGTTTAGGAGCAAAGAAATCACTTCTGTATTTTGAAAAAGCATCAAAATTATTTTCTTTGTCGCCAGTTACACTTTTATCAAAAGCAAGAATATCATCAATTTCATATTGTTTGCCGTTATTTAAATCAACAAGATAGCCGCTTCCTCCAAAATCCGGATGCGCCCCTCCGCAGTAATAAGAAGAGAAAATTTCAAAACCTAAAAGATTTGTATTTAAAAAATTGATAGTTGCAGATCCTTCAATTCCATTACCATTGCTATACTCGAAATTTGAAGAACAATTCAGCTGGCTTAATGTATTCTGAACATGAATTTCTTCTAAAATAGGATTAATGACAGCTTTGTTTTTATCTGAAAAATTGTTTCCAAGCCTAAAGAAATCAGAATCGCAGTGTTTTTCAGAATATCAGACAAATTCTTTGTTGTTATAAGTTGTGGTTTTCTGTTTTTTAAAATCAAGAAATTTGTATTTTACAAAGTTTAGTTTTTCGTCATCAAACCTAATTTTTAGATTCGATTTGTAATTAGCGAAATTTACAGGTTCAAGATGAACAGGTAATTTTTTATCTTTTGCATCATACCAAAAACCATCGAAATTATTTCCTGATTTTTTCAAATAAAATTTTTCAACGACAGTCTCATTAGGTTTGAAATAAAAAGTGAAGTTATTATCGTCCTTCATTTTTCCTTCCAGCTTAATGTCTTTTAATGAGCTTTGATAGAAGTAAACAGCATTTGGAGTAGTATCATCTTTATAAATCTCAAATCTCATAAATATTCTGCTTTTTCCAAGAGTTCCTTCTAAATAATATGCTTTTTCCTGACAAAAAGCGATTGCGGAATACAAAAAGCATAGATAGAAAAAAAACGTTTTAAATTTTGATCTCATTTTTAATTTTTGGGTTTATTGAAGTCAACAAATGTATTTAAAAGAAGTTTAATTCTTACAATTTTATAATTATAATAAAAAGAAATTAAATTTGAATGTTGGTATGGCTTTCAATGTTTTCTATTGATAAACATAGTGATATTACTTTTTTTGATTATATAAATATTGTTTTGAGAGTCAGAAATCAATGAAAAATTTAAATAGGGATTGGAGTCTACGAGAAAGAAATAAAATAAGAAAACCATTCGCCGCAGGGAATGGTTTTTTTATTTTAAATGAAAAGCAAAATAAATGCAAGTAGAAATAATAATGCGATTCTAAATTTCTTTTGCTGCTCTGCTTTTCGCAAATATCCTTCTTTTTCTAAATCCCAGGAAAAGATAATTTCGATAAGCGTTCCGCCTAAATTAAAAATGAAATCTGTTATATCGTAGCTTTCTTTTGCCTTTTTTAGAACTTCAAGATTTTCTTTCTTTGTTTCAATATATTTGGCTTGGTTGATTAATTTTAAATCAACTTTTCGATTATAAAGCTCATCTATTGCCAATTTATGAACTCTCGAATTCCATTTTTTTGGAGCACCGGCTATTGCTAGTAATTCTTTTGTTGTTCGGGTTTCTATAGGTGGCTTAAAATCGTCTGTCATATAAATTTAACACAAAATGTAAAAATCTAAATTATCAATGTGCTTCTAACCAATCTTTTCCTAAACCAATTTCAACTTCTAAAGGAACCGACATTTTAAATGCATTTTCCATTTCGTGTTTAATCATAGGCTGGATTTTTTCGAGTTCGTCGTTGTGAACATCGAACACAAGCTCATCATGTACCTGAAGCAGCATTCTTGATTTCCAGTTTTCGTCGCGAAGTTTTTTATGAATGTTGATCATTGCGATTTTAATTACATCGGCAGCACTTCCCTGAATTGGCGCGTTTACGGCATTTCGTTCTGCAGCGCTTCTTACTACGGCGTTAGCAGAATTAATGTCTTTTAAATAACGACGACGTCCTAAAATCGTTTGTACATAACCTTTTTCACGAGCAAAATCTACCTGATCTGAAATATAAGATTTTAAACGAGGATACGTTTTATAGTAAGCATCGATCAGAGCAGCGCTTTCACTTCTTGAAAGGGAAGTCTGATTACTTAATCCGAAAGCCGAAACACCATAGATAATTCCAAAGTTTACCGTTTTTGCATTACTTCTTTGTTCGCGTGAAACTTCTTCTAAGGCAACATTAAATACTTTTGCAGCGGTTGCACGGTGAATATCTTCTCCGTCCTGAAAAGCTTTAATCATATTTTCTTCGCCGCTTAAGGCTGCAATAATTCTAAGTTCAATCTGCGAGTAATCGGCAGATATTAAAGTGTGGTTTTCATCGCGTGCTACGAAGGCTTTACGAATCTGGCGTCCTCTTTCGGTACGAATTGGAATATTCTGTAAGTTCGGATTATTAGAACTTAAACGTCCTGTTGCAGCAACAGTCTGCATATAATCAGTATGAACTCGAAGTGTTTTTTTGTCAACCTGTTCCGGTAAAGCTAGAATATAAGTACTCTGCAGTTTTACCATTTGACGCCAGTCTAAAATGTCTTTTACAATTGGATTGTCGTTTGCCAGATACGTCAAAACTTCTTCGCCAGTTGCATATTGACCCGTTTTGGTTTTCTTTTGTTTAGCGCCGCCAATTTTTAGTTTATCAAATAGAATATCTCCTAATTGTTTTGGAGAAGCTAAATTGAAGGTTTCTCCGGCAGTTTCATAGATTTTTTGTTCCAATGATTTGATTTCAATGTCCATTTCACCAGACATTTGTTTTAAGAAATCAACGTCTAAACGAATACCTTCTGTTTCCATATCTGCCAAAACGCTTACTAATGGAATTTCGATTTCATCAAAAAGTTTTTTAGTTTCGGTTTTATCTAATTCGGTTGTAAAGATTTCTTTTAATTGTAAAGTAACATCAGCATCTTCTGCAGCATATTCTTTAATATCTTCTAAAGGAACATCACGCATAGAAAGCTGATTTTTTCCTTTTTTACCAATTAAAGTTTCAATAGATTTTGGTGAATATTTTAAATACGTTTCTGCCAGAATATCCATATTATGACGCATATCCGGATTAATTAAATAATGCGCAATCATGGTATCGAAAAGTTTTCCTTTTACAGTAACACCGTAATTAGAAAGGATTTTTAAATCGTATTTTAAGTTCTGACCGATTTTTTCGATGTTTTCATTTTCAAAAAACGGAACAAATTTATCAACTAAAGCCTGAGCTTCTTCCTGACTTTCCGGAACCGGAACGTAAAATGCTTTTCCTTTTTCATAAGCAAAAGACATTCCTACAAGTTCTGCATGCAGAGCATCAATTCCTGTAGTTTCGGTATCAAAACAAACTGCCGTTTGCTTTTGTAAATTTTGTAAAAGCAGTTTAATTCCTAAATCGCCCTGAATAGTCTGATATGAATGTTCTGTGTTTTCTAAAGTACTATAAAATGAATTTCTTGCTGCTTCGGCACTTTCGTCAAGAGTTGTTCCTCCACCTCCAAAAAGATCAAACTGGTCTTCGTTTTTTGGCTGTGGTTTTTTGTATAATTTGGCGTCAGAAGGAGTGTTATTATTTAATTCATTCCCGCCTCCAACTTTAAATAAGTTATCAAACTGTTCTGCCATTCTTCTAAATTCTAATTCCTGAAAAATAGCATCGGTTTTTTCGATGTCTGGACGTGAAAGTTCGTAATCTTCTTCATTAAATGTAACATCACAATCGCATATAATTGCGGCAAGCTTTTTAGATAAAATACCTTTATCTTTATTCGCTTCGATATTCTCTTTCATTTTACCTTTAAGCTTATCGGTATTAGCCAAAAGATTTTCCATAGAACCAAACTCTTTAAGGAATTTTTTCGCAGTAACTTCTCCAACACCCGGTAATCCTGGAATATTATCGACAGCATCACCCATCATTCCAAGAAAATCGATAACTTGTTCTGGTCTTTCGACTTCAAATTTTGCCAAAACCTCTGGAATTCCCCAAATTTCGATTCCGTTACCCATACGAGCAGGCTTGTACATGAAGATATTTTCAGAAACCAATTGTGCAAAATCTTTATCGGGAGTTACCATAAAAACTTTGTAATTCTGTTTTTCGGCTTGTTTGGCAATAGTTCCAATTAAGTCATCAGCTTCACATCCGGCAAGTTCAATAATCGGAATATGCATCGCTCTTAATAATTCCTGAATATAAGGAACAGCAATTTTGATTGCTTCTGGAGTTTCGTCTCGGTTAGCTTTATAGTCAGAATACATTTCTGTTCTTGCATGACTTCCTTCTTTGTCGAAAGCAACAGCTAAATGATCCGGTTTCTCTCTTTTAATAACATCCAAAAGTGAGTTCATAAAACCCATAATTGCAGATGTATCCATTCCTTTTGAATTGATTCTCGGGTTTTTAATAAAGGCATAATAACCACGAAAAATTAGTGCGTAAGCATCTAGAAGAAAAAGGCGTTTTTGAGTTGACATATTAAAAATATTAGTCTGTAAAAATAAACAATTGGGTTTTAAAAAACGATGCTGCTTTTGAAAATTAATTTTGATTGAACCATATAAGTGATATAAGTTCATTTTAGTAGAGACGCACAGTGATACGTCTAAATTGATTGTAATTAATTAAAGATATTAATGCGCTTCTATTACTTATATAGTGTTAGAAACGGCAAAGAGTTAATGTCAAGTTAAATTTTTTTATTCAGGGATTTCTTCATTTTCTCTTCATCTTACAGAGGTAATTTTGATCTGTAAAATAAAAATAATTATAATTTAAAATTTAGAAATCATGAGAAATTTATTGATGGTATTAGCAGCAGTTTTAGGCACAAGTGCAATGGTTCATGCATTTCCTGCAAAAGATGGTAAAACAGCTCCGGCAAAAGAAGTTAAAGCTCCAAAAAAAGCTAAAACCAAATCTGATAAAAAAACAAAATCAGTAAAAAGTGAAGCTCCAGCAGAAACAACAAAAGTAAAAAAATAAACAGAAAAGTAATTTAGAATAAAAAAGTTATTAATTTAAAAACTTAAAGTCATGAAAAATTTATTTATTGTATTAGCAGCAGTTCTAGGAACAAGTGTAATGGTTAGTGCTCAAACAACCCCAGCTCAGGCGGCTCCGGCAAAAGAAGTAAAAGCTACAAAACATCACCACCATAAAGGCAATAAAAAAGCAAAAGCAGAAACTCCAAAAGAAGAAACTGCTAACGTAAAAAAATAATAATTGCTCTCGTTTTGTTTTCGAAGCATTGTAACGAAGGCAAAACAGGAATAATTATGATGAATGCGATTGAAGAAGCTGATGAAGAAATTTATCAGCTTTTTTCATTCGTTAATTTTTTAATAATGTGCGGCTGGACTTTTGATAATTGATTAATTTTAGTTGCGTTTAAATGCCTTTGTTTATGAATGTTTTGATTGTTGAAGATAATAAAGAACTTGCTGTTGAAGTTTACGACTTTTTATGCACCGCTGGTTATATATGTAAAATTGCTCATAACTGCGCCGATGCGCTGGAGGAATTTGGCAGTAATGATTATGATGTTATGCTGCTTGATCTTGGTTTGCCGGATGGAGATGGTTTTGAGGTTTTGCAGACAATTCGAAAAACAAAATCAAAAATTGCAGTAATTGTGCTTACTGCCCGAGGTGAACTGGACGATAGAATTAACGGACTTCATCTTGGGGCTGATGATTATTTGACAAAACCTTTTGCCTTAACAGAATTAGCAGCCAGATTGTTTGCCGTAATCCGCAGAATTCATGGTTTTACTTTAAACAATCTAAGTATTCACGGATTTTTATTACAGCTTCAGGATTATAAAGTGAGTTTTAATGAGGTTCCTTTAAGTTTAACGAAAAAGGAATTTGACATTTTTCAGTATCTGGTTCTAAATAAAAATCGTGTCATTACAAGATTGCAGTTAACAGAACATATTTGGGGTGATATTCTTGAAGTAAATTCAGATTCTAATTTTATAGATGTTCATGTTCGCAATCTTCGAAAAAAATTAGACAAACATACTTCTATAGATTGGTTTGAAACAGTTCGAAATGTGGGTTATCGTATTAATGAATAAATAGTTTTTTGTGAAAATAAAACATCAATTAGCCATTTTTAACGCATTAACCAGATTACTGGTGATTTTAATTTTATGGCTGATGCTTCCTATTTTGGTCGAAAATGTCGTTTACAGACATATAAATAATGGTTTAATTGAAAAGAAGAAGAAATTTATAGATCATTTAAATCAGCAGGAAATTAATGATTTTATTGAAAATGAAGACGATTCGACCGAAACCTACTCGCAGTTTTCTACACTTCACAGCGAGTTTTTAGTTCTTTCGAGAGCACCTATTAAACCCCATCAAAAGAAAACTACTTTTAGTAATGAATATCGAATTATTGAAGGTGAAGAAAATGAATATCGAATTCTGCAGCATCATTTTAGTTATGAAAACGAAGATTATCAACTCGAAATTGGAAGCAGTCTGAGCGAGGTTAAAGACCTTACTTTTATTATAAAACTTTTTATAATAGTGGTTTTGGTTGTTATTCTTTTAGTGACTTTTTTGGCAGATACTTTTTATATCGAATATCTTTTAAAACCTTTTTACAAGATTATAGATACCAAAATAAGACGGGTTAACGAACCGGAAGTTTTTGATCATACGCCTATAAATGCTAAATCCAGAGATTTTAGAGAGCTTGATTTGGTTTTAAATCAAATGATGGATCGTATTGCTGAACTTTTTAAAAAAGAAAAACAATTTATTTCGAATGTTTCGCATGAACTTTTAACGCCAATTGCTTTATTAAAAAATAAACTCGAAAATTTATTACAGAACGATTCTTTAGATGATAATGCGGTTGATAAAATTGCCGGTTCACTGAAGACGCTCGATATGCTGAAAAAAATCATCAATAATCTTCTCTTGATTTCCAGAATTGAAAATAATCAATATGAAGCAAATGAAGTTGTCATGTTTCAGGAAATGATACAAGATTTGCAAGAAGATTTACAAGACCGAATTGAAGATAAAGGGATTGAGTTTATCAATAATATGGAACATGATTTTTGTTTTAAAGGAAACAAAACCCTAATTCATATTTTGATTTATAATTTAATTACAAACGCTATAAAGTATAATAAGCCAGAAGGTAGTATTATAGTATCTGACGGATTTGCAGAAAATCAATATTTTATTTCTATTACTGATTCTGGAATTGGGTTAAACGAATCACAGATCGAAAATATCTTTAATCGTTTTGCCAGAGTAAGTTCAGATCAGGAAGGGCAGGGGTTGGGTCTTGCTATTGCAAAAAGTATTGCAGTTTTTCATCATATTGAAATAAAAGTTACTTCGGTTATAAATGAGGGGACAACCTTTACATTGCTGTTTCCCGAAGAGCAAAAACACAATTAAAAGTTAATTTTTTCAGATTGGGTTAATCTTCATTTTGTCTTCATCTGCCAGTTCTACCTTTGAAGTATAAATAATGAAATAATCATCAAAAATCTACAATCATGAAAAAATTAATTTTATTAGCAGTGGCAGTTTTAGGAACAACTGCAATGGTTAACGCTCAAACCGCTCCAGTAAAAGAAACTCCGGCAAAAGAAGCAAAAGCCGCTAAAAAAGAGAAAAAAGCAGACAAAAAAGCTAAAAAAGCAGAAGCTAAGCCAGAAGCGGCAAAAGCTCAAAAATAATACAACAGGGCTTGTTGTAGAATAAAGGTTTTGAATAATTTGGTCGCAAAAGCTGATAGAGAAATCTATCGGCTTTTGCTATTATTTGAGTTAAATTTTTGATAATAAAAAGCAATAAAATTTTCATTCTTTGTTACTTTGCTGAAAACTGTAAATAAATGATCTTTCGTTTTATAATTCTATGTGCTCTTTTAGTATTTATTGAGTTCTATTCCTATCAAGCCTTTCGCACTTTAATTAAATTCAGATGGGTTTTAATAAGTTATCAGGTCATAAGTGTGCTTATTCTGTTATTCATTATCTATTCATTTTCTCAGGTTGATCGTTCAGTAGGGCAGACTAAACAGTTTATGTTTACTACAGGATTAATGTTGTTGGTTTATGTGCCAAAAATTGTTCTTACCTTAATAATGTTTGGCGAAGATATTATTAGAATTGGAGCAAGTATTCTAAATTATTTCGTTTATCATACACCGCGCAAAGAAATGATGCCGGACAGGCGAAAGTTTGTCAGCCAGATAGCTTTGGGTTTAGCAGCAGTTCCGTTTTTATCATTGATTTACGGAATTTTTGAAGGCAAGTATAATTTCAAAGTATTTAAGCAGACGATCTATTTTCCGGATCTTCCGGATGAATTTGACGGATTTAAAATAACACAGATTTCAGATGTGCACAGCGGTAGTTTTGATAATCCTGAAAAGATTAATTATGCTATTGATTTGATTAATCAGCAGGAATCTGACATGATTTTGTTTACTGGAGATATTGTAAATACTCATGCAAAAGAAATGCATCCGTGGCTTGAAACGTTTAACCGAATTAAAGATTACAAATACGGAAAATTTGCTGTTTTAGGAAATCATGATTATGGAGAATATGTAACCTGGCCTTCTGAAAAAGAGAAAGAGGAAAACTTCGCCGAAATTAAAAAACTCTATGGGAAAATAGGTTTTGATTTAATGTTGAATGAAAACAAATACATTCAAAAAGGCGAAGATAAAATTGCTTTGGTTGGAGTCGAAAACTGGGGTGTAAATTTCAAAAAAGCAGGAGATTTAAATAAAGCTTCAGAAAATCTTCATAAAGATGATTTTAAAGTTTTAATGAGTCATGATCCAAGCCATTGGGATGCCGAAATTAAAAATCACGCTAAGAATTTTCACTTAACTTTAGCCGGCCATACACACGGAATGCAGTTTGGAATTGAAATTCCGGGATATTTTAAATGGAGTCTGGCACAATATATTTATAAACAATGGGCGGGATTATACGAAGAAGCCGGAAGATACGTTTATGTTAACCGAGGATTTGGTTTTCATGCCTATCCGGGAAGAGTTGGAATTATGCCTGAAATCACAGTGATTGAACTAAAAAAGGGCAAGAATGTGGCTTAATTCGTTAAAAATGCTACATTTGTATTAATTATATCTTTTTAATAGATTAAAAGAATTAAATTTTTGGTTTTATGTCAAAATTTGGAGAACTAATAAATGCTCAGGTTCCGGTGTTAATTGACTTCTACACAGATTGGAACGAATCATCAGTATTGATGCATCCGGTAATAAAGGATGTTGCGGCTGCGCTGGGCGACAAAGCTAAGGTAATTAAGATTGATGTTGATAAAAATCAGGAATTAGCCGAAGCATTACGAATTAAAGGACTTCCGACTTTAATGATATATAAGGAAGGACAAATGATCTGGAGACAATCCGGAGAATTGGATGCGAATACACTTATAGGAATTGTACAGGATCAATTCGACGTATAATAAATCTCTCTGAAACGATATTATTAGTGAATAATATCAAATTTATATCCATTTTCTTTTAAAAAATGCAGTGTTTTTGGCAGAGCAAATTTTAAATTTGGTGAAGCCTTAATGCTGTCATGAAATACAATTACACTTCCAGATTTTACGTTTTTAGTTACGTTTTCAAGACATTTTTCAGGAGTGATCGATTGGTCAAAATCGGCGCTCAAAACATCCCACATAATTATTTTATAGCCTAATTTTCGTAGAATTTTTGACTGCGCTTTTTTGATTTTTCCATAAGGAGGACGGAATATCAAATTGTTGGGTTTGATTTCTTCTTCTAAAATCTGAGCGCAATTTTTGACATTTTCAATATAATCTTTAGTTTGAATTTTCCAGCCGTTTACATGGTTCATGGTGTGATTTCCAATAGAATGTCCGTCTCGTATTAGTTTTTCAAATAAAGATAAATTGGCTTTAATATTTTTTCCAATACAGAAAAAAGTAGCTTTTGCGTCGAATTTTTTCAATTCAGATAAAACCCAGTCTGTGATTTCTGGGGTAGGGCCGTCATCAAATGTTAAGTATACTTTCTTTTCATTATTTGGAATATCCCAGTAATATTTAGAAAATATCTTTTTTATAAATGAATTAGTTTTTACCCAATAAAAGCTCATTTTAATTGATTTAGATACAGTAAAAATAAAAAATGCAGCGCTTTATATCAAGAAGCGCTGCATTTTTTTAATCAATATAATTTTCGTATATTATTATTCTTTTTCACGTCCAAAACGCTCAAAAATATTTACATACGTATTAAAAGTTGTTTTATGTTTATCATAGAATACTTTGTCATTGTTCTCTTTCATAACATGCAGTAAACTTCTGTAGCGCTCAATATCTGTAATAATATCAATTGCTAAATCTGTTTGGTCTGAAGGGCTCAACGTTTTGTAATAGTCTAGATTTTCTCTGTACTTATTCACTAATTTGTCTAATAAATCGTGAGCTTTTGCGGTTTCGCCAACTTTATAATAACCTCCTGCAAATGGTTCAACTAACGAGTAGTAACCAAACTTGTCTAAAGGCATTTTTGTAATGGCTAAATTGATAACATTTTTAGCTTTATCGATTTTGCCTTCAGCAATAAGTTCATTCATCAGGCGAGACAAGTTTGTACGGTATGTAATACTGTTTCTTCTTGTTTCCGGATCGTGATAGATTTTTTCACTTTCGCTGTTACCCCAATCCCATTTCATTACAATATCATACATTTTATCAGCGTCAATTTGTCCCATATCCATAGGGCCTCCGTCTTTAGATGGCGGGTTTTTAATTGGAACCAATTTATAAACCATTCCGTCTAATTGCAGATAATCTTTAAGCCATAAATAATCTTCATCGTCAAAAGCACCACCGCTAAAATAAATTGGACGTTTCCAGTCATTATTAGCCAAAATATCCAGCATCATTAATCTGTTTTTGTAAAGTGCATTTCCTTTAATCGTAATGTCCATGTATGGAACAATCGAATCATTGTATTTTGAGTTTACTACTTTATTTTTGATAATGGTGTTTTTGTCAACATTAATTCTGATTTTATTGGTAGGGTAGAAATGAATTGTCTGTCCGTTTTGTAACCCAACAGTAGATTTTGGATTTTTAATAAAATCAATAAAATCTTTAATGTTCCAGCGAGTGTCAATTTTTTGAATATACGCTACATAATCAAGATTATCTCCCACATATTGACTGTGATTAAAAGATATTGGAAGCGGATCTGATTCGTATGATTTGGCCTTCATTTGATCGATATACCAGTCTGTCATGAAAAGACTTGTATTTACAATTTTCACGTCGGTTCTAAAATGTTCAATTTCCTGTGCATACCAAAGCGGGAAGGTGTCGTTATCTCCAATAGTATACAAAATTGCATCTTTATCGCAAGAGCTTAAATATGCTTTTGCCATTGCAACAGCAGTATATCTGTTTGATCTGTCGTGGTCATCCCAGTTTTGAGAAGCCATTAAAACAGGAGCTGCTAATAAACTTCCGGCAATGATTACTGGTCCGGCAATTTTTGGAGCAACATACTTTTTAAAGCTTTCATATAATGAATAAACTCCAAAACCAATCCAGATGGCAAAAACATAGAAAGATCCAACAAGAGCATAATCTCTTTCACGAGGCTCAAAAGGTCTTTCGTTCAAGTATATTTTTAATGCAATTCCTGTAAACAAGAATAAAGCTAAAAGAACATAAAAACTTTTAAGGTCTTTATTGGCATGATACATTAATCCAATTAACCCTAAAATAAAAGGAAGGAAATAGTAAACATTTCGTCCTTTGTTGTTTAATACATCAGAAGGAAGGTTGTCCTGGGAGCCTAAATGAAGCGAATCCAGAGCTTTAATACCACTGATCCAGTTTCCGTCTAAGTTGTCGTATTTTCCCTGAACATCGCTTTGACGTCCAACAAAATTCCACATTAAATATCTCCAGTACATATATCCAAATTGGTATTCGAACATAAAACTGAAATTGTCGGCAGCTGTTGGTTTTTCGATTGTTAAATAATCACCGTAGCTTCTTAAGAATTTAATATAACCCTCATTGTCAATTTGTTTTTGAGCGTAAGCGTGTCTAAATTCAGAAACTGTTTTTTCTACTTCATTACGAAGCTGGGCGATTGCTTTGTTGTATTCTTCTTCGGTTAACTGACTTGCATCGATACCATATTTTGCTAAATCATCCTCATAATCATAATTTGGATTGATTTTGAATTTAGGAGGATTTGTAAAGCTGATGTAATTTTGAATGTGTCCTGTTTCGGTGCTCCACATTCTTGGCAGAATTGTTTTTTGATTGTCATCAGAATTTTGTTCTGCGTTTTTATAATTATTGGTAATGATATATTTACCTGTTTTGTAATCTCTTTCGTAATTAGGCTTTTTGTCTAAATATGGCGTTTTAGCATCAAGTCCTGCAAAAACTTCTGTGTATTGAGGGCCGTAAAACAAAGGGTTTACACCATATTGCTCACGATTGTAATATGCCAAAACCTCGGCAGCATCAGAAGGTTTGTTTTCGTTAATTACCGGATTAGCATTTGCACGTACCGGAAGCATCATCCAGGTAGAGAAACCAATTAATATAAATAAGATACAAAGGATAATGGTGTTGTAGAAAATTAATCCTTTTTGTTTCGTGAATTTTAATCCAAAATAGAAGAAAGCAATTAAAACTAAAACTACAAAAATAGTTCCTGAGTTAAAAGGAAGTCCAAGGCTGTTGACCATGAAAACTTCTGTTTTACCAAAAGAAGCCATTGTTAAAGGAAGAAGTAATTTGAAAATAAATAATAAAATTCCAATTACAACAATATTAGCAATGATAAAGTTTTTAATAGTTACTTTTTCGTAATGTTTAAAATAGTATAAAAATCCAATAGAAGGAATTGTTAGAAGTGCCATGAAGTGAACTCCAAAAGAAAGTCCAATAACCAGCGAAATGATTAAAAGCCATTTGTTTCCTTTTGGTTTGTCCATGTCCTGCTCCCAGCGTAAACCCAGCCAGAAAAGCAGTGCAATTAATAAAGAAGCCATTGCGTAAACTTCGGCTTCAACAGCATTAAACCAGAAACTATCTGAAAAAGTATAAGCTAATGCTCCAACAAAAGAACTTCCTAAAATAACAATTGAATTGTTTTGATCAATTTCTGCAAAACGTGCTACGATCATTTTTAAAATCATAGACGAAGACCAAAACATAAATAAAATTGTAAAGGCGCTTGAAAAAACAGACATCATATTTACCATTACGGCTACATGCTGGGCATCTATAGCAAACATTGCAAAGAAAGCCCCCATCATTTGAAATAAAGGTGCTCCAGGAGGGTGGCCAACTTCTAATTTAGCCGCTGTAGCAATATATTCGCCACAATCCCAAAAGCTCATTGTAGGTTCAACAGTTAGTGTGTAAGTAATTAAAGCGATTGCAAATGCAAACCAACCAATAATTGTATTCCATTT
The DNA here is from genome assembly GCF_039539785.1 of Flavobacterium ginsengiterrae. Lineage (NCBI taxonomy): Bacteria > Pseudomonadati > Bacteroidota > Flavobacteriia > Flavobacteriales > Flavobacteriaceae > Flavobacterium > Flavobacterium ginsengiterrae. The sequence goes on from NZ_BAABDU010000003.1 coordinate 1,318,719, forward strand.
ATTGAAATTGAATTGTGCCATATTTAGGTGTTAAAATTTTGTATGTTTTCAATCCTACAAAGAAAATGTTTTTTTATGTAAAGAAACGAGCATTAACAAAAAATTCTATAAAACTATATGTTAAGAGTAATGTGTTGTGTATAAGGTGTTTTTGATGTTGATGAGAATTGGAAAGTGAAAAAAAACAAAAAAAGTGATTTTTTTTGGTTAAAAAATTTGTGCAAACTAAATAAAACCTTAAATTTGCACTCGCTTAACCGCACTGCTGGTCTATGGTGTAATGGTAACACTACGGTTTTTGGTGCCGTCTTTCTAGGTTCGAGTCCTAGTAGACCAACATAAAAGCTTCTCAGAAATGAGAAGCTTTTTTTATGCAAAAAAAGTTTTGCTGAAAATTTGCATAAACGAAATAAAGTTTTAATTTTGCACCCGCTTAACCGCACTGCTGGTCTATGGTGTAATGGTAACACTACGGTTTTTGGTGCCGTCTTTCTAGGTTCGAGTCCTAGTAGACCAACGTAAAAAGCCTCTCAGAAATGAGAGGCTTTTTTTATGGAATATTTTTTCTGAAAAAAAAACGTTTAAATCTTTACTGTTAAAACAGGTTTTACAGAATGGTTTACTAATCCTTCGCTGATGCTTCCGTTAAAGAAGTGAGCAAAACCAGTTCTTCCGTGTGTACACATTCCGATAATGTCTGCATTTATACTGTTTGAGAAATTGATTATTCCTTTTTCAATATTAGTATCGTTGTAAATGTGTGTTGAATAATTGCTAAGATTAAATCCTTCTACAAAACTTTGTAATGCTTTTTCTGTTACATGCGTTGGTTTAAAGCTGTTTGGTGTGCAGATGGAAACTAAGTGTATTTTTGCGTCAAAGAATTTGGTGAAGTTTAAAAGTTTTTCAAATGGTTTTTTAGTCTCTTCTGTAAAGTCAGAAGCAAAAACTATGTTAGATATGTTGAAATTTGAAATATCTTTCTTTATTACAAGAACAGGAATTTCAGAATTTCTAACTACTTTTTCAGTATTCGATCCAATTAAAAGTTCTTCCATGCCAGATGAGCCGTGAGATCCCATAACGATAAGATCAATGTCTTGTTCTTTGCTTACCTGAGTTATGCCGTGAATAGGTTTGTCCATCTTTACCATTTCAGTTACCGAAATTCCGTCTAAAAAAGGACTGTTAGAAACCTTGTCCAGGGTTTCGTTTGCTTTTTGCATAAAAAGCATGGTTTCTGGTATGCTGACGCCTCCAAATATTGCATCGTTTGACTGATGTGGTAATTCCAGCATGTGCAAAATAATAATTTCGGAATTGTTTTTCTTGGCAATTTGCGCAGCGACTTTTAAAGCATGCTCTGCGTGTTCTGAAAAATCAGTAGGTACTAAAATTCGTTTCATGATTTTAGGGTTAAGGGTTTAAAAAATCTGTTAATATTTGGTATTATAAAGATAGCGAATATTTTTGCAGCAATCTATTTATTTGATTTATAAAAAAATCACTATATTTGCACCGTTATTTATTAAAATCTAAATAATGAGGGGACTAAGTGTCCCCTCTTTTTATAAAATTATGACATTTAAGGAAAAGGTAAACGAATTAATTACAGAAGCGCTTCTGGAAAAGCCATCGATCTTTTTGATTGATCTGGCTGTTTCGGATTCTTTTAAAATTAGCGTTGGTTTAGACGGAGATAATGGAGTAGCGCTGCAGGATTGTATTGATATTAGTCGTGCAATAGAGAATAATCTGGATCGTGAAGAGCAGGATTTTTCACTTGAAGTGGCATCAGTTGGGGTAGGATCTCCTTTGAAATTAATAAGACAATACAAGAAAAATATTGGTAGAACGCTGATTGTTACTACAAATAATGAAAAAATCGAAGCAGAATTGATAGAAGCTAACGATGTTTTTATAATTTTGTCTTGGAAGGCAAGAGAACCTAAAAAAGTAGGAAAAGGAAAAGAAACAGTTCAAAAAGAACAACAGATACCTTATACAGAGATAAAAGAGGCAGTTGTTACAGTAACATTTTAATTAAAGAATTCGCATGGAAAATTTAGCATTGATCGATTCATTCTCAGAGTTTAAAGATAATAAACTTATTGATCGTGTAACGCTTATGGCAATTTTGGAGGACGTGTTTAGAAATGCATTAAAGAAAAAATACGGTTCTGATGATAATTTCGATATCATTATAAATCCTGATAAAGGAGATATGGAGATTTGGAGAAGAAGAGTTATCGTTGCTGATGAAGATCTTGATTTTGAGAACGAAGAAATTACTTTGACTGAAGCAAGAATGATCGAGGCGGATTTTGAAATTGGTGAAGAGGTTTCTGAAGAGGTTAAATTGATTGATTTAGGAAGAAGAGCTATTTTGGCTTTGCGTCAAAACTTAATTTCTAAAATCCACGAACACGATAATACAAATCTTTATAAGCAATTTAAAGATATTATTGGCGATATTTACACCGCAGAAGTGCATCATGTACGTCCAAGAGTTGTAATTTTGGTGGATGATGAAGGAAATGAGATTGTTCTTCCAAAAGAAAAACAAATTCCATCTGACTTTTTCCGTAAAGGAGATAATGTTCGCGGAATTATTGAAAGCGTTGAATTAAAAGGAAATAAACCTCAAATTATTATGTCTAGAACTTCAGAGAAGTTTTTAGAGAAATTATTTGAGCAGGAAATACCTGAAGTATTCGACGGTTTAATTACAGTTAAAAATGTAGTTCGTATTCCGGGAGAGAAAGCAAAAGTGGCGGTAGATTCTTATGATGACAGAATTGATCCGGTTGGAGCTTGTGTGGGAATGAAAGGTTCTCGTATTCACGGAATTGTACGTGAACTAGGAAATGAAAATATTGACGTAATAAATTATACAAACAATATTCAATTGTTTATTACTAGAGCGCTAAGCCCTGCAAAAGTTTCTTCAATCAAAATTGACGAAGAAGCAAAAAGAGCTGAAGTTTTCTTGAAATTAGAAGAAGTTTCTAAAGCAATTGGTAGAGGTGGACACAACATTAAATTAGCAGGTCAGCTGACAGGTTATGAATTAGATGTTATCCGTGAAGGAGATGTTGCCGGTACTGTTGCAGATGAGGACGATGTGGAGTTGACAGAGTTTTCAGATGAAATCGAAGAATGGGTAATTGAAGAGTTTGCTAAAATAGGTTTGGATACAGCAAAAAGTATCCTGAAACACGACGTAGAAGATTTAGTAAGAAGAACAGACTTAGAAGAGGAAACGATTCTGGATGTTATGAAAATACTAAAAGAAGAGTTTGATAGTTAAGCGATAGCTGAAGTCTGCTCTAACAACACAACTAAAAAGGTAATAATAAAAAGGTTATATGTCTGAAGAGAGAGTAATAAGAATAAACAAGGTTTTAAGGGAGTTAAATATCTCGTTAGAAAGAGCTGTAGATTATCTAAAAGATAAGGGTATTGCTATTGATGCAAATCCAAATGCGAAAATTTCTGACAGTGAATTTAATATCCTTCAGAGCCAATTTGCGGGCGATAAGGGGAATAAAGAAGCTTCTAAAGAGGTTGGAGAAGAAAAAAGAAAAGAAAAAGAAGCGTTGCGTGTAGAGCGTGAAAAAGAAATTGAGGATAAACGCAGACAAGAAGAGGAGCGTCAAAAACAACAAGAAATAATCAAAGCAAGAGCGGTTGTTTCCGGACCTGTACAAGTGGGTAAAATTGATTTAAATCCAAAGAAACCTGCTGTTACTCCAGAAGAGCCGGTTAAAACTGAAGAGCCTAAAACTGTTACTCCATCTCAAACAGAAAAACCTGTTCAAAAAGAAACAGTACAGCCTGAGTCTGTTGCTCCTGTTGTTTCCGAAGAGAAAAAGGTAGAAAAACCTATTATTACTGAGAAGAAAGAAGTAAAAGCTGAAAGTTCTAAGACAGCTCAGGAGCCGATTATTTCAACGGACCCAACAACTGCTGAGGAAACGATCACTACTCAATATCAAAAGTTATCAGGAACTACTCTTACTGGGCAGACTATTGACTTGTCTCAATTTAATAAGCCTAAGAAGAAAAAAGAAGATCCAAAAATTACCCCAAACAAACCGGGAACTCCTGGTGTTGGGAATAATAATAACAATGCTAATAAAAATAAGCGTAAAAGAATTGCTCCTAAACCTGGTACGCCAGGGGCGCCAAAACCTGCTGCAGGGAATGCGCCGGGAACTCCAAATCCTAATAAAATTACACCTAATACAGGTGGAGGTTTTAATGCTAACAGAAATGCAAGACCAGGTTTTGTAAAAGGAAACCGCCCTGCAATTGTAGCAAAAGTGGAGCCTACGGAAGAAGAAGTGAAAAACCAAATTAGAGAAACTCTTGAAAAACTTCAGGGTAAAGGAGGTAAATCTAAAGCGGCAAAATATAGAAGAGATAAAAGAGAAACACACCGTCAGAAATCTGATGATGAGCAAAGAGCTCTTGACGAAGGAAGTAAGACTATTAAAGTTACAGAATTCGTTACTGTTGGTGAAATCGCGATTATGATGGATGTGCCGATTACTAAAGTAATTGGAACTTGTATGTCTCTTGGTATCATGGTAACCATGAACCAGCGTCTGGATGCTGAAACATTAACAATTGTTGCTGATGAATTTGGTTATGATGTTGAATTTATAACTGTTGACATCGAGGAGGCAATTGAAGTTGTTGAGGATAAAGAAGAAGATTTAGTAACAAGAGCGCCAATTGTAACCGTAATGGGTCACGTTGACCACGGTAAGACATCTTTACTGGATTATATTCGTAAAGAAAATGTTATTGCTGGTGAGTCTGGAGGTATTACGCAGCATATTGGGGCGTATGGAGTTACTTTAGATAATGGACAAAAAATTGCATTCTTAGATACTCCGGGTCACGAGGCGTTTACCGCGATGCGTGCACGTGGAGCTCAGGTTACAGATATTGCAATTATTGTAATCGCTGCTGACGACGATATCATGCCGCAAACAAAAGAGGCGATTAGCCATGCTCAGGCAGCTGGTGTACCAATTATTTTTGCGATCAATAAGGTTGATAAACCAAATGCTAATCCGGATAAGATTAAAGAAAGATTAGCTGGTATGAATTTACTTGTTGAAGATTGGGGAGGAAAAATCCAATCTCACGATATTTCTGCAAAAACAGGATTAGGAGTAAAAGAATTACTGGAAAAAGTATTATTAGAAGCAGAGATTTTAGATTTAAAATCTAATCCAAATAAAGCGGCACAGGGAACTGTAGTTGAGGCTTACTTAGATAAAGGAAAAGGATATGTTTCTACAATTTTAGTTCAGGCAGGAACTTTGAAAATTGGAGATTATATGCTTGCAGGAAAACATCATGGTAAAGTTAAGGCGATGCATGATGAAAGAGGGCATACGATTTTAACTGCTGGTCCCTCGACACCGGTATCTGTTTTAGGTTTAGACGGAGCTGCAACTGCGGGTGATAAGTTCAATGTATTTGAAGATGAAAAAGAAGCAAAACAAATTGCATCTAAACGTTCTCAGTTAATGCGTGAACAATCAGTACGTACTCAAAGACATATTACACTTGATGAAATTGGACGTCGTATTGCTCTTGGTCAGTTTAAAGAATTAAACGTAATTCTTAAAGGAGACGTTGATGGGTCTGTTGAAGCATTATCAGATTCGTTCTCTAAACTTTCTACAGAAGAAGTTCAAATTAATATCATTCATAAAGGAGTTGGTGCAATTACTGAAACCGACGTTAACCTTGCTTCTGCTTCAGATGCAATTATTATTGGATTTAACGTTCGTCCTGCAGGAAATGCAAGACAGCTTGCAGATAAAGAAGAAATCGATATCCGTTACTATTCTATTATCTATGCGGCTATCGACGACTTAAAAGATGCAATGGAAGGAATGCTTGCTCCTGAAATGAAAGAAGAAGTTTTAGGAACGGCTGAAATTCGTGAGATTTTCAAAATTTCTAAAGTTGGTTCAATCGCAGGATGTATGGTAACTGATGGTAAAATTCTTAGAACTTCTAAAATTAGAGTTATTAGAGATGGAGTTGTTGTTCATACAGGTGAGCTAGTTGCTTTAAAACGATTCAAAGATGATGTTAAAGAAGTAACAAAAGGTTACGACTGCGGTATTCAGATAAAAGGATTTAATGACATCGAAATTAACGATGTAATTGAAGCTTACCACGAAGTAGCGATCAAAAAGAAATTGAAATAATATTCAATAATTCATATTAAAGTCCCAATGAAAATTGGGACTTTTTTTATGGTCTTTTTGCAGTTTTTGTTTTTACAGTTTTTTAAATTGAAAACAGTTTACTGATGTTGAATTTTAATCTTATTTTTGATCTAATAATTAAAATTTATACAATATGAAATTATCAATATATTCAATCGTTTTGTTTTTTGGTTTTTCTTCTTTGTGTTTTTCTCAAGAGGATGTGGAAAAGGCAGCGCCGCCAGCAGGAAATGCCTTGGTTGGGGATTTTTATGGAGCAGATATTTCGGGAGCTGTTGTTAGTAAAGCGGTATCTGTTGAAAAATTAGAGGCAGAATTAAAAAGTGCTCAAAAAGCAGAAGGAATTGCAGTAAAAGGGGAGGTGACTGATGTGTGTAAAAAAAGAGGCTGCTGGATAACTCTTAAAACAGAAGATGGTTCTTCTTTCTTTGTAAAGATGAAAGATTATGCGTTTTTTGTTCCAACGACTTTAAAAGGAAAAAATGTGGTTTTACAGGGGAATGCTGAAAGAAAAGTTACGTCTGTTGATGAATTAAAACACTATGCAAAAGACGCTAAAAAGACCAAAGCTGAAATAGATGCTATCAATCTGCCGAAAGAAGAAGTTCGTTTTTTGGCAGACGGCATTAAGGTTGTAAACTAGTTTTTTGATAGGGAAAATTAGTTTTAAGCTTAATAAATTTTAAGTCTCAATTTTAATTGAGACTTTTTTATTTGCTAAAGGTGGTTGTATTTTGTGTAGAAAACGACTTGTGATATAGTAGTTGTTGTGGTTGATTTATTGTGATTATAAAACGAGCTGATATAATGAAATGATGTGTCAGTGAAGTACTTTATTGTATTTGTAGACATAAAAAAAGCGAGATAACTATCTCGCTTTTTTTATTCTTAATTATTTGCCTGGTTTTAGTAAAAATACGCTCTTGTATTTTTTTCTAATATCAATCAGATTTCTTTCTGCTTCGATTCTGGATTTGAAATTCCCAACAATCACTTTGTAATTTGGAGTGTTGAATATTATAGTTCCGTCTATGTTAGTATATTCTCTTTTAAAGTCGGATAATGTCTTTTTGGCCTCTTCACTTTTACCGCTGAAAATTTGAATTCTATAAGAATCGTTTGTACTTATTGATGTGTTAAATTTACGTTTGTCATTCAATAACTGTTCAAATTTAGGATCTTGATTCAATGTTAAATTTTGGCTTTGAGCATGATTACTGTATGCTAAAGTGAATAAAGTTAATGTTAAGAAAACGTTTTTTGAAGAGCTTAAAATTCTCATAATGTGATGGTTTTTATGCAAAAATACTATTTAAAGTTTGTATGCGAAATTTTAATATTATTTAGAATTGATATAAATTGATATTTAAGAGTATTTTAAGGTTTTGAGAATAGTTCATAAGTCGTATTTTTGTGCAAGTTTTAAAAGAAGGTATTAATTTTTGTCTGATTTACTACAGAAAAAATCATACCAAAAATTAGTAGATAATTATTATACTATATGAAAAAGGTGGGTAACCATAATTCGATCTCAAGAAAATTATTACTTAGTTTATCGCTAACGTTAATTTTCTCCCTAACTTCATTTGCTCAAGATCCTGCTGCAGCTCCTGCGGCGACTGAAGCTGCTGCTCCGGCTGCTGCATCTGGTGGTGATCCGGTAAAAGGGAAAGAACTTTTTAATGCAAATTGCGCTGCATGTCACAAATTAGATGCTAAATCAACTGGTCCGGCTTTAAGAGGCGTTGCTTCTAAGCATGACATGGCCTGGATTTACAAATGGGTACACAACAGTTCTGATATGATTAAATCAGGAGATCCTGTTGCTGTTAAACTTTTTGAGGAAAACAACAAAGCGGTAATGACCTCTTTTCCTCAATTATCTGAAGGTGATATTGATAATATTATCGCTTATACTTCTGAAGTAAAAGCTGAGCCAGCTGCAGCTGCAGGCGGTGCTGCTACTCCTCCTGGAACAAACGTTGAGGGTGGCGGAATTTCTAACAATATTATTTTAGGGGCTCTTGCTCTTGTAATGGCTATTTTAGTTGTTATGTTGTTCATGGTGAACAAAGTATTAACTAAAGTTGCTAGTAATAACGGAATTGAAGTTGCTCCAAAAGAAGGTAGAACTCCAATCTGGAAAGCTTTTGCTAAAAACCAATTTTTAGTATTAGTTACTTCAATATTCCTTCTTTTGGCTAGTGGTTATTTTGTATACGGATACTTAATGCAGGTTGGTGTTGATCAAAACTATGAGCCAATTCAGCCAATTCACTATTCACACAAAATTCACGCTGGAGATAATGAGATCAATTGTAAATATTGTCACTCTGCTGCACGTGTAAGTAAAACTGCTGGTATTCCTTCTTTAAATGTTTGTATGAACTGTCATAAAAATATTTCTGAAGTTGCTGAAACTACTGCTACCGCTGAATACAGCAAAGCATTTTATGATGCTCAAATTCAAAAATTATACGATGCTGTTGGATGGGATAAGACTAAACAAGCTTATACAGGAAAAACACAGCCAGTAAAATGGGTTCGTATTCATAATCTTCCTGATTTTGTTTACTTCAACCACTCACAACACGTTTCTGTTGCAGGTGTTGAATGTCAAACTTGTCACGGTCCTGTACAAGAATTTGAAATCATGAAGCAATACTCTAAATTAACAATGGGATGGTGTGTTGATTGCCATAGAAAAACTGATGTTAAGATGGAAGGAAACGCTTACTATGAAAAAATTCATGCTGAACTTTCTAAAAAATACGGTGTAGAGAAATTAACTGCAGCGCAAATGGGAGGTTTAGAATGCGGTAAATGCCACTATTAATCGAATTATTAAGATTTTAATATATATATACAATGTCATCAAACAAAAAATACTGGAAAAGTGTTGAGGAGCTAGAAAATAGCTCTATTGTTGAGGCGCTTAGAAATAACGAGTTTGTTGAAGAGATTCCTACAGAAGAATTTCTAGGGAATGCAGATGCTTTAGCTTCATCTGGAACTTCACGTCGTGACTTTTTAAAGTACGTAGGATTTAGTACTGCGGCAGTTACACTTGCTGCTTGTGAGGGTCCTGTGCACAAGTCTATCCCTTATGTATTACAACCAGAGCAAATCATTCCTGGGGTTGCAGATTATTATGCAACTACTGTATTTGACGGTTTTGATTTTGCTAATCTTTTGGTAAAAACTCGTGAGGGTCGTCCAATTAAAATTGAAAACAACACCATTGCTGGTGCTAAGTTTTCGGCAAATGCAAGAATTCATGCGTCTATCTTAGGTTTATATGATAGTATGCGTTTGAAAGAGCCTAAATTGGATGGAAAAAACAGCAGTTGGTCAGCAGTTGATTTAAAAATTAAATCAAGCTTAGCTGATGCTAAAGCTAAAGGAGGTCAAGTAGTATTATTGACTAATACATTAGCGAGCCCAACTACTGAGAAATTAATAGCTGAATTTATCGCTAAAAATCCAAATGCTAAGCATGTTGTTTATGATGCAGTTTCTTCTTCTGATGCATTAGATGCATTCGAGACTGTATACGGAGAGAGAGCTTTAGTAGATTATGATTTTTCAAAAGCGTCATTAATTGTATCTGTTGGTGCTGATTTCTTAGGAGACTGGCAAGGTGGTGGATATGATGCTGGATATGCTAAAGGACGTATTCCGCAAAACGGAAAAATGTCTCGTCACTTCCAGTTTGAATCAAATATGACATTATCTGGAGCAGCTGCTGATAAGCGTGTTCCAATGACTACTGCTGCTCAAAAACAAGCTTTAGTTCAAATATACAATATTGTTGTTGGTGCTTCTGTTCCTGTTGCTTTAGATGGTGCATTTAAAGCAGAGGTTGTAAAAGCTGCACAGCAATTAAAAGCTGCAGGTACAAAAGGTGTTTTAGTATCTGGAATTGAAGATAAAAACGCACAATTATTAGTTTTAGCTATTAATCAGGCATTAGCTAGTGAAGCTTTTAGTACAGCTGGTACAAGACAAATTAGAAAAGGTTCTAATGCTGTTGTAGCTCAGTTAATTAAAGACATGAATGCTGGAAGTGTTCATACTTTGATCATGAGTGGTGTTAACCCTGTTTATACTTTGGCTGATTCTGCTTCATTTGTATCTGGGTTAGAAAAAGTTAAAACTTCAGTTGCATTCTCTTTAAAAGAAGATGAAACTGCTGCTAAATCTACAATCGCTGCTGCTGCGCCTCATTACTTAGAGTCTTGGGGAGATGTTGAAATTACAAAAGGTACTTACAGTTTAACTCAGCCTACTATTCGTCCTATTTTTGATACAAAACAATTTCAAGACGTTTTATTGTCAGTAAATGGAACACCTGGAAACTTTTATGATTATTTAAAAGCTAATTCTGGAACAATCATTACTGGTTCTTCTTGGAATAAAGTTTTACATGACGGAGTTTTTGTGGTAGGGTCTTCTGCTTTAGCTGGAGGTTCTTATGACTACGCTGGTGCTGCAAGTTTGCTTTCTAAATCAAAGTCTTCAGGAGAACTAGAATTAGTATTATATACTAAGACAGGTATGGGAGATGGACAGCATGCAAACAACCCTTGGTTACAAGAGTTTCCAGATCCAATTACAAGAGTTTCTTGGGATAATTATGTTACAGTTTCACAAGCTGATGCTGAGAAATTTAAATTATCTAATGAAATTGTTGCAAATGGAGGATTAAATGGTAGTTATGCAACTATTACTACTGCAGACGGTCTTAAATTAGACAATGTTCCAGTAATTGTTCAGCCAGGACAAGCTGTTGGTACAGTTGGTTTAGCGGTTGGTTATGGTCGTAAAGCTGCTTTAAAAGAAGAAATGCAAGTAGGTTTAAACGCTTACGCTTTATATAAAAATTTCAATAGTGTTCAGTCTATCAACATTGCTAAGGCAAGTGGAGAGCATGAGTTTGCTTGTGTTCAAGGACAGAAAACTTTAATGGGTAGAGGAGATATTATTAAAGAGACTACTTTAGAGATCTTCAATACTCAAGATGCAAAACATTGGAACGAACAGCCAATGGTATCTTTAGATCACCAAGAAGTAGAAGCTACTACGGTTGATTTATGGGAATCGTTTGATCGTACTACAGGTCACCATTTTAATCTTTCTATCGATTTAAATGCTTGTACTGGATGTGGAGCATGTGTTATCGCTTGTCATGCTGAAAACAACGTTCCTGTTGTAGGGAAAGCAGAGGTAAGAAGAAGCCGTGATATGCACTGGTTACGTATCGATAGATACTATTCTTCTGAAAGTACTTTTGAAGGTGATAACGAAAGAAAAGAAGGAATTGCAGGTTTATCTAGTTCATTATCTACATTTAATGAAATGGAGAAACCAGGAGCTAATCCGCAAGTAGCATTCCAGCCTGTAATGTGTCAACACTGTAATCACGCACCTTGTGAGACAGTTTGTCCGGTTGCTGCAACTTCTCACGGTCGTCAAGGTCAAAACCACATGGCATATAACAGATGTGTTGGTACTCGTTACTGTGCTAATAACTGTCCATACAAAGTACGTCGTTTCAACTGGTTCTTATACAACAAAAACAGTGAATTCGATTATCACATGAATGATGATTTAGGTCGTATGGTATTAAATCCAGACGTAAACGTTCGTTCTCGTGGAGTTATGGAAAAATGTTCATTCTGTATCCAAAGTACTCAAGCTGTAATCCTTGAAGCTAAACGTCAAGGCAGAGTAGTAGGTAAAGACGAGTTCAACAATGCTTGTGCATGTTCTGCAGCTTGTTCTTCTGGTGCTATGGTATTTGGAGATGTAAATGATAAAGAAAGCGAAGTTGCTAAATTGGCAGAAAGCGATAGAATGTATCATTTATTAGAACATGTTGGTACAAAACCAAATGTTTTCTATCACGTAAAAGTTAGAAACACTTAGTAAAATTATTAATTAAGAAACAATATAAAGGATTATGTCGTCTCATTACGAAGCACCCATTAGAAAACCTTTAGTTATAGGTGATAAATCATATCACGATGTAACTGTAGATGTGGCAGCGCCTGTTGAAGGACCTGCAAATAAACAATGGTGGATTGTATTTACAATCGCATTAGTAGCCTTCCTTTGGGGGTTAGGTTGTATAATTTACACCGTATCTACCGGTATCGGAACTTGGGGATTAAATAAAACAGTTGGTTGGGCTTGGGATATTACTAACTTCGTTTGGTGGGTTGGTATTGGTCACGCGGGAACTTTGATTTCTGCAGTACTTTTACTTTTCCGTCAGCGTTGGAGAATGGCTATTAACCGTTCTGCGGAAGCAATGACTATTTTCTCAGTAGTTCAGGCAGGTTTATTCCCAATCATTCACATGGGTCGTCCATGGTTAGCATACTGGGTTTTACCTATTCCAAACCAGTTTGGATCTTTATGGGTAAACTTTAACTCACCATTGCTTTGGGACGTATTCGCGATTTCAACTTATCTTTCAGTATCATTAGTTTTCTGGTGGACTGGTCTACTTCCTGATTTCGCTATGCTTCGTGATAGAGCTATTACTCCATTTAACAAAAGAGTTTATTCTATCTTAAGTTTTGGATGGAGCGGTAGAGCAAAAGACTGGCAGCGTTTTGAAGAAGTATCTTTGGTACTTGCTGGTTTAGCTACTCCACTTGTACTTTCTGTACATACAATTGTATCTATGGACTTTGCTACTTCTGTAATTCCAGGATGGCATACAACAATCTTCCCTCCATACTTCGTTGCTGGAGCGGTTTTCTCTGGATTTGCAATGGTAAATACCTTGTTGATCGTTATGAGAAAAGTTTCTAACCTTGAAGCTTATATCACATTACAGCATATTGAGTTAATGAACATCATTATCATGATTACTGGGTCTATTGTTGGTGTAGCTTACATCACTGAGTTATTCGTAGCTTGGTATTCTGGTGTAGAATATGAACAGTATGCATTCTTAAACAGAGCTACAGGACCTTACTGGTGGGCTTACTGGTCTATGATGACTTGTAACGTATTTTCTCCTCAGTTCATGTGGTTCAAAAAATTAAGAACTAGTATCATGTTCTCATTCATTATTTCGATTGTAGTAAATATTGGTATGTGGTTTGAAAGATTCGTAATTATTGTTACTTCTTTACATAGAGATTATCTTCCATCTTCTTGGACAATGTTCTCACCAACATTTGTTGATATTGGAATTTTCATCGGAACAATTGGTTTCTTCTTTGTATTGTTTTTACTATACTCTAGAACATTCCCTGTAATTGCTCAGGCGGAGGTTAAAACAATTTTGAAAGGAACAGGAGATAATTACATTAGAGAAAGAGCAAATAAAGATTCACATCATGAGTAATAAAGTAATATACGCCATTTATAATGACGATGATATTTTGATGGATGCAGTAAAGAAAACCAGAGCTGCTCATCATCATATTGAAGAGGTTTTTACTCCATTCCCAGTTCACGGATTGGATAAAGCCATGGGTTTAGCACCAACAAGATTAGCAATTTGTGCTTTCCTATATGGATGTGTTGGTATTTCTGTTGCAACAACAATGATGAGTTATATCATGATTCATGACTGGCCACAGGACATTGGTGGAAAACCAAGTTTTAGTTTCATTCAAAACATGCCATCTTTTGTGCCAATTATGTTTGAAATGACTGTGTTTTTTGCTGCGCACTTAATGGTAATCACTTTTTACATGAGAAGTAGATTATGGCCATTTAAGCAGGCTGAAAATCCTGATGTAAGAACAACAGATGACCATTTCTTAATGGAGGTTGCTGTAAATGATAACGAAGCAGAACTTGTTTCTTTCTTTGAAGGAACTGGAGCTGTAGAAGTTAAAGTAATTGAAAAGAATTAATTGTAGCTATGAAAAGGATATATAAAATAACACTTTTAGTTGGTATAACTATTTTAGTTTCATCTTGCCACAATAATTCGGCACCAAACTATCAGTATTTCCCAAATATGTATGAGTCTGTTGCTTACGAGCCATATACAGAAGCTAAAATATTTAAAGGAGGAAAAGAAGGACAGCTTCCTGTAGAAGGAACTATAAATAGAGGTTTTGAACCTTATGAATATGAAAATTCGACAGCAGGGTATGAAGCAGCGAAAGCTAATTTAAAATCACCTTTAACTGAAGAAGATAAAAACTCTGGAAAAGGAAAAGAACTTTTCGAGATTTACTGTATCAGCTGCCATGGTGCTACTGGAAACGGTAAAGGTAAATTGGTTGAAAGAGAAAAATTTCTTGGGGTGCCTAGCTATAAAGACAGAGAAATCACTGAAGGAAGTATCTTTCATGTTGAGACTTATGGTTTAAATGCAATGGGTTCACATGCAAATCAATTAAGTGCTCACGAACGTTGGTTAGTTGCTGACTATGTTCTGAAACTAAAAAGCCAATTATAATTGTTGAACAAACTGATCGTAATAGATATGTATACATTTTCAAGTAAATTAAAAACTTTTTCTATCATCTTAATGGTTCTAGGACTATTAGGAATTGGGTATGGTTTTTTAAGTGCACCTAAAGATATTCAAGAAGTTGAAAAAATACTAGCAGCTGATGCTCACGGAGCTCATGGTACTGCACATGGAGAGTCTGCAGAGGCTACTCATAAAGAAGCAGGACATCATGAAGCAGCAGAGGCTTCACATGAAGAACATAAAGGTGGTGAGCATGCAAAAGTAGGTGCTGCTGATGAACACACGGAACATTTAAACCACGTATTGCACCAGTTGCAAAACAAACCTTGGTCTGCATTATATGTAGCATGTATTTTCTTCTTACTGCTTTCTATGGGAGTTTTAGCATTTTATGCTATTCAACAAGTAGCTCAGGCTGGCTGGTCTCCTGTCTTATTTAGAGTTATGCAGGGAATTACAGCTTACTTACCTGCTGGTTCTATAATTTTCTTCATAATTTTAGTATTATGCGGATTACATTTTAACCATATATTTGTTTGGTTAGGTGAAGGAGTTACTGATCCTAAGAGTGCAAATTATGATGCTATCATCGCTGGAAAATCAGGATATTTAAATTTTCCTTTCTGGATTGTTAGAGCTGCTATTTTCTTAGCGGGATGGAATTTATATCGTTATATCTCTAGAAAAAACTGTTTAGCCCAAGATGAAGCAAATGATGATCTTTACTACAAAAAGAACTTTAAAGCTTCTGCTGGATTCTTAGTATTCTTTATCGTCTCAGAGTCTATCATGTCTTGGGACTGGATTATGTCTTTTGATCCACACTGGTTTAGTACTTTATTCGGATGGTATGTTTTCGCATCTTTCTTCGTAAGTGGTATTACCTCAATTGCTTTAATAACAATTTACTTAAAATCAAAAGGATATTTAGAGTATGTAAATAACAGCCACATTCACGATTTAGCTAAATTTATGTTTGGTATTAGTGTTTTCTGGACTTACTTATGGTTCTCTCAGTTCATGTTGATCTGGTATGCTAATATTCCAGAAGAGGTAACTTATTTTGTAACAAGAATTCAATTGTATAACCTTCCTTTCTTTGGAGCGGTTGTTATGAACTTTGTTTTCCCATTGTTAATATTAATTAATACAGACTTCAAACGTCTTAACTGGGTTGTAGTTATGGCAGGTATTGTAATCTTATTAGGTCACTATGTTGATTTCTTTAATATGATTATGCCTGGTACAGTTGGAGACAAATGGTTTATTGGAGTTTCTGAAATTGCGTCTATTCTTTTCTTCTTAGGATTATTTATATTTGTTGTATTTACTGCATTAACGAAATCTCCTTTGCTTGCAAAAAGAAATCCTTTCATTGAAGAAAGTAAACATTTTCATTATTAATATTTAAAGAAGTAAACAGATGACAAGTTTGTTGGTAATTATAGTTTTAGTTTTATTAGCAGTTGCATTATGGCAATTGACCAAGATATTTGATCTTACTCAAGTAGGATCTTCTTCGGACGATTCTCAAGTTGCATCAGATAATGACAATAACATTCAGGGATATATTTTGTTTGGCTTTTTAGCATTCATTTATATATTTACTATTTATGGTTTACTAAAATGGGGTAATTTGGCACTTCATACTCCTGCTTCTGAGCACGGTGGTTTAGTAGATAGTTTAATGAATATTACTTGGGTTTTAATCTTTACAGTTCAGGTAATTACACAAGGTTTATTATACTGGTTTTCTTTTAAATATAAAGGGAATAAAGATAAAAAAGCATTATTCTTTGCTGATAGTAATAAATTAGAGGCAATCTGGAGTATTATTCCATCTGTTGTTTTGGCTTGTTTAATTCTTTATGGATTATACGCTTGGAATAACATCATGTTCGTTGATAAAGATGAAGATGTAATCGAAATTGAATTATATGCTCAGCAATTTAAATGGACTGCAAGATATGCTGGACAAGATAATGTTTTAGGAAAGGCTAACGTACGTTTAATTGAAGGTATTAATACATTAGGTGTTGATATGTCAGATCCTAACGCTCAAGATGATATAGTAGTTTCTGAATTACATATTCCTAAAGGTAAAAAAGTACATTTCAAAATGCGTTCTCAAGATGTATTACACTCAGCTTATATGCCTCACTTTAGAGCGCAGATGAACTGTGTACCAGGTATGGTTACTGAGTTTGCATTTGTTCCAACTTACACTACAGCAGAATATAGAGAGTTGCCATTTATGGTTGAAAAAGTGGCAAACATCAATAAACTTAGAGCTGAAAAAAGTGTTGAGTTAGTTGCAAAAGGAGGTACTGCTTTAGATCCTTATACATTTGATTATTTATTATTATGTAATAAAATCTGTGGAGCTTCACACTATAACATGCAAATGAAAGTTGTTGTTGATACTCCGGAAGATTACAAAAAATGGTTAAGCGAAAAAACAACTTTAGCTCAGGATATTAAAGCGGCGGCTGCTGCTGAAAAACCAGCTGAAGGAGTTGAAGGTGCAACAGATACTACTGCTAAAGTAAAAGATACTGTAAAAGCGGTTGTTGATACTGTTAAAGCAGCTGTAGCTAAAGTAGCTATGAAATAATATTATTAAGAAAATTTAAAGTACACATATATGTCAGCAGAAGCGCACGGTCACGATCACGGACACGATCACGAGCACGAACATCATCATAAAGACACGTTCATTACTAAATATATCTTTAGTATTGATCACAAAATGATTGCTAAGCAATACTTAATTACTGGTATTGTTATGGGAGTAATTGGTATTGCAATGTCCTTGCTTTTCAGAATGCAATTAGCGTGGCCAGAAGAGTCTTTTAAAATATTCAATGTTTTATTAGGAGATAAGTTTGCACCAGACGGTGTAATGGCAAATGATATTTATCTTGCGTTAGTTACAATTCACGGTACCATCATGGTATTCTTTGTACTAACGGCTGGTTTAAGTGGTACTTTTAGTAACTTACTTATTCCACTTCAAATTGGAGCGCGAGATATGGCTTCTGGATTCATGAATATGATTTCATACTGGTTGTTTTTCTTATCTGCTGTAGTAATGTTATGTTCTTTATTTGTTGAAGCTGGACCAGCTTCTGCAGGTTGGACAATTTACCCTCCATTAAGTGCTTTACCACAAGCAATTCCAGGTTCTGGAACTGGTATGACTTTATGGTTAGTTTCAATGGCTATCTTTATTGCTTCTTCTTTAATGGGATCACTAAACTACATTGTTACTGTAATTAACTTAAGAACTAAAGGAATGTCTATGACTAGACTTCCTCTTACAATCTGGACATTTTTTGTAACAGCTATTATTGGTGTTATTTCATTCCCAGTATTATTATCAGCAGCTTTATTATTGATTTTTGACAGAAGTTTTGGTACTTCATTCTTCTTATCTGATATCTACATCGCTGGTGAAGTTTTACATTACCAAGGAGGTTCTCCTGTATTGTTTGAGCACTTATTCTGGTTCTTAGGTCACCCTGAGGTTTACATCGTAATCTTACCAGCAATGGGTCTTGTATCTGAAATTATGGCTACAAACTCTCGTAAACCAATCTTTGGTTACAGAGCGATGATTATGTCAGTTCTTGCAATTGCATTTTTATCTACTATCGTTTGGGGTCACCACATGTTTATTTCGGGTATGAATCCTTTCTTAGGATCTGTATTTACTTTTACAACTCTATTGATTGCAATTCCATCTGCTGTAAAAGCGTTTAACTGGATTACAACTTTATGGAAAGGTAACTTACAGTTTAACCCTGCAATGTTGTTCTCTATTGGAATGGTTTCTACTTTCATTACTGGAGGTTTAACAGGTATCATTTTAGGAGATAGTACTTTAGATATTAACGTTCACGATACTTACTTCGTAATTGCTCACTTTCACTTAGTAATGGGTATCTCAGCACTTTACGGAATGTTTGCTGGTATTTACCACTGGTTCCCTAAAATGTACGGAAGAATGTTAAATAAAAACTTAGGTTATATTCACTTCTGGATTACTGCAGTTTGTGCTTATGGAGTTTTCTTCCCAATGCACTTTATTGGATTAGCTGGTTTACCAAGACGTTATTATACAAATACAAACTTCCCATTATTCGATGATTTACAAAATGTGAATGTTTTAATTACAACATTTGCTCTTGTAGGAGGTGCGTTCCAGTTAGTGTTCTTATATAACTTCTTCAGCAGTATTTTCTACGGTAAAAAAGCAGTTCAAAACCCATGGAAATCTACAACTTTAGAGTGGACTACTCCAGTTGAACACATCCACGGAAACTGGCCTGGAGAAATTCCTCACGTATACCGTTGGCCGTATGACTACAGTAACCCAAATCATGATGTAGATTTTGTTCCTCAAAATGTACCAATGAAAGAAGGTGAACAAGTTTTACACCACTAAAATAAAATTTGCAAAAGACTGTCAGAAATGACAGTCTTTTTTGTTTAGTTAAAGTTGTAAACGTTCAGTTTTACTATTTTACAAAACTAATTACTTTCTATATCTTTGTAAGATGAATGAAAATCTTGATCCTACAACAAAAGGATATAACTCAGAAGAATTAGATCTTGAAAAAAGATTGCGTCCGCTGTCATTTGATGATTTTGCCGGTCAGGACCAGGTTTTAGAAAATTTAAAAGTTTTTGTTGCTGCTGCTAATCAGCGTGGTGAAGCATTAGATCATGCTTTATTTCATGGACCTCCCGGACTTGGTAAAACAACATTGGCTAATATCCTGGCTAATGAATTAAAAGTTGGGATTAAAATTACTTCTGGACCAGTTTTGGATAAACCGGGTGATTTAGCTGGTTTACTGACTAATCTTGATGAGAGAGATGTTTTATTTATAGACGAAATTCATCGT
The DNA here is from genome assembly GCF_039539785.1 of Flavobacterium ginsengiterrae. Classification (NCBI taxonomy): domain Bacteria; kingdom Pseudomonadati; phylum Bacteroidota; class Flavobacteriia; order Flavobacteriales; family Flavobacteriaceae; genus Flavobacterium; species Flavobacterium ginsengiterrae. The sequence goes on from NZ_BAABDU010000003.1 coordinate 1,338,341, forward strand.
TTAAGTCCTATTGTTGAAGAATACCTATACTCAGCAATGGAAGATTTTAAAATTGATATCATGATTGAATCTGGTCCAAATGCCAGAACAGTTCAAATCAATTTGAATCCTTTTACCTTGATTGGTGCAACAACTCGTTCTGGATTATTAACGGCTCCAATGAGGGCACGTTTTGGAATTTCATCGCGTTTACAATATTATTCTACAGAGCTTTTGACTACAATAGTTGAAAGAAGTGCGGGAATTTTAAAAATGCCTATTGATCTTGAAGCCGCAATAGAAATTGCTGGCCGCAGTCGTGGAACTCCTCGTATTGCAAATGCTTTATTGCGTAGAGTTAGGGATTTTGCGCAGATAAAAGGAAACGGAACTATTGATCTGGAAATTTCTAAATATGCTCTAAAAGCATTGAATGTTGATGCTCATGGACTTGATGAAATGGACAATAAGATATTATTGACTATTATTAATAAATTTAAAGGTGGACCAGTTGGACTTTCTACTTTAGCAACAGCAGTATCTGAAAGCAGTGAAACCATTGAAGAAGTATATGAACCTTTCTTAATTCAGGAAGGATTTATTATGCGTACTCCGCGTGGTCGTGAAGTTACCGAAAAAGCATATAAACACTTAGGAAAAATAAACACTAACATTCAAGGAGGTTTATTCTAGTTGTTATGTCTGTTAATGGAAAATATATTTACCCTAAAAAAATATCAATATTAAGGTTTTTTAAAGATGCCGAAGGCGTTCGAAGAAATCCGATTCCTTTTCATAAAAGATATTTTGAAGAATTAGGAGATTCTTTTTCTATTAGAATTGGCTTTTCAAAATATATTATATTGTCGAGAGATAATGAAGTTGCACAACATATTTTAGTTAAGAATCAAAAGAATTATCATAAGTCTAAATTTCAATCAGTTTATCTTTCTAAATATTTAGGAAAAGGACTTTTAACCAGTGATGGTGATTTTTGGTTAAAACAAAGACGTTTAATTCAACCTGCTTTTCATAAACAAAAAATGAATCAGCTTGTTGATAATATGAATGCTGTTATCGCTTTAGAACTTGTTAATTTGGAGGAAGAAAAATCAATCGATCTTTTTCCTGTCATGAGTCAGCTTGCGTTTAATGTAGTTGCCAAATCTCTATTTCAGCTTTCAGCAGCAGAAAGTAAATTTCGTCGTATAAAATTTATTATTGAGGAAGTTCAGAATTTTTTAATTAAAGAAATCAGGCTTCCTCATAAAGCTTGGTGGTTTTCTTTGAGTGGTCAGGTTAAGAAACATCTTAAATTGGCAGAAGAAAATAACAGTATCATCAAAGAAATTATTGAAGAAAGAAAAGCTTCGGGAGAGGAAGTAAATGATTTATTGAATATGCTTTTAGAAACCAGATATGAAGATACTGGTGAAGGTATGTCTGTAGAACAATTGATTGATGAAATCAAAGTTTTATTTATAGCGGGACATGAAACTTCTGCGAATGCTTTAACTTTTACACTGCATTTATTAGGAAGAAATCCTGAGGTGCAGCAAAAGATTTTTGATGAAATTATTGAGCTTGAATTACAAACGGATAATGTTATCGAACAGCTTCAAAAAATGGTTTACACAAATGCTGTTTTAAATGAATCTATGCGACTGTATCCGCCTGCATGGATTACTGACAGGCAGAATCTTGAAGATGATATTCTGGCAAAATTCAAAATAAAAAAAGACACTTTAATTGGGGTTTCTTTTTATGAACTTCACAGAAATCCTAAATATTGGACTAATCCGGACGAATTTATTCCGGAACGTTTTCTTGGTGACCAAAAAAAGGATTCCATGCAGTATTTTTATCCATTTGGAGCAGGACCAAGAATGTGTATTGGAACTGGATTTGCTATTTATGAAATGTGTCTTACAATATCTCAAATTGTAAAAAAATATGTCATTAAATCAGATGATGATATAGTTAAATTTAATCCGCTGATAACGCTGAAACCAGTTAACGTGAAAGTTTCATTCTGTAAACGATGAGTATAAATTCTAAAGAAACATATTCAAAATTTATAAAAGAAGAGGCCAAAAGATTAGGCTTTATTTCTTGTGGAATTTCTAAAGCTGGTTTTTTAGAAAAAGAAGCACCGCGTCTTGAAAAATGGTTAAATAACAACCATAACGGCCAAATGGCTTATATGGAAAATCATTTTGACAAACGTCTGGATCCAACATTGCTGGTTGATGATGCAAAAAGTGTTGTTTCTCTTTTATTGAATTATTTTCCATCTGAAACTCAAAATGATGAGAGTTTTAAGATCTCCAAATATGCTTATGGACAGGATTATCATTTTGTGATAAAAGAAAAATTGAAAGAATTTCTACATTCGATTCAGGAAAATATTGGTGAAGTTTCCGGACGTGCGTTTGTTGATTCGGCACCAGTTTTAGACAAAGCCTGGGCGGCAAAAAGCGGTTTGGGCTGGATTGGAAAAAACAGCAATTTGATAACTCAAAAAGTTGGTTCTTTTTATTTTATAGCCGAACTTATTTTAGATCTCGACTTAGAATATGATCATGCAGTAACCGATCATTGCGGCTCTTGTACTGCTTGTATAGATGCTTGTCCCACACAAGCAATCCTTGCTCCTTATATTGTAGATGGAAGTAAATGTATATCTTATTACACAATTGAGCTCAAGGAAAATATTCCTAATGACATGAAAGGAAAATTTGATGAGTGGATGTTTGGCTGCGATACCTGTCAAGACGTCTGCCCTTGGAATAGATTTTCTAAACCTCATTCAGAACCACTATTTAATCCAAATCCTGATTTACTTTCTTTCTCTAAAAAGGATTGGACCGAAATTACCGAAGAAACTTTTCGAGTAGTATTTAAAAATTCTCCCATTAAAAGAACAAAATTTGACGGACTTAAAAGAAACATTAAGTTTTTACAATGAAATAATTAAGTCCTACTTTTTATAAAAAATTACTGTTGCTATTTTTATAAATCGCTTTGATTTATATTGTTGGTAATCAGAATTATATAATGTTTTTTATTACTCTTTTAAGAATATTAATTGTAAGATAATTTTGCTTTTTTATCTATGAAATTATAATAAACTAACATTTATTTAAAAAATTAAGAAATTTCTGTTATTTTATTGTCAAATTATCATCTTTATCGACTTGTTAAAGTTAATTAATTTTAACTAAAAGTGTATTTCAACGTTTTTCCAAGTAGTTTGTCGACTAATGTAGTTAGTAATGAGGTGTTTATATACTTTCGCTGCTCCAAAACTACTAATTTAACCGAGAGACATTTGTGTCTTGAGCCAAATACATTATGGTCAAAACGCTGCATAATTACTTTTTTGATTTTGAAAAAACAATTTTCAATAATCTAAAAACTATCCCTTCAATTTTTTCGTATCTCGTTTATAACCTGAAAACCAGTTTAAGGATTTCAGCAATAATTTCTATTACTCAAATTAATACCGAGTCTGTCTATGCGTAACTCTACTTTTAATGGGTTTAATTTTTTTAAATCTAATTTCTTTATTTTATTATTTCTTTTATTGAGCTATAGTGCCTCTGCTCAGTTTTATACTACGCATTATATAGCACCTGCACCTTGGCAGTATTTTAATGATGCTAATGAAATTGTTATAGCGACAAATTCTACAACTAATGTAAGTGTTAGTGTCTCAAAAAGTGATGGAACATTAGTAACAAATTTAACAGCAGTTAAAGGAACACCTGCAGTATATAGATTTATAGGCACTCCGAGCACAACTAAAGCGTATGTTTTTGATACGGTTTTAGATGGAGCAGGATTAATTGTAAGAGGAAGTGCTCCAATATCTATTAATTTAAGAAACGTAGCTTCTGATGCTTTATCAGGTAAAGATGTTGACAAAGATATTAAAGGTAATGCAGCTTTGACAAGCTTTGGAGATGCGGGCTTAGGAATAAGATTTAGGGTAGGATACTATAGAGATGGTTCCTTAGGGAATTTTAATGGTTATGGAGACCAGCGCCCTATTTATACCATTATGGCGACAGCCAATAATACAGTAATAAAAATTAATGGTGTAGTTACAGCTACATTAAATACTGGGCAGAGTTATTTATTTAAAGCAAACATTGGATCACTAGTAGAGTCTTCTAATCCTGTCGTAATGAATACTTCAGCAGCTATTGATACTCCAGGTGGTTGTGGCGATAGCGCATATAATCAAATTCCGCCTGAAGCAGTTTTAGGGACAGAATATTTTTTGGAACGAGGAACAGGAAATAATATCGCAGAACAGACTACTGTTGTGGCTACAAAAGATAATACAAAAGTAACAATAGAAAGTTATACGACTAACGGAACATTATCAGGTACTCCAGTTACTGTGACTTTAGCAAAAGCAGGAAATTTTTACACTTTTATAAATGGAGTTAAAGATGTAAGTTTTACAGCATCTCACATTGTTGCAAGTGAGAGAGTTGCTGTTTATTCAGGAACTGCACAAGGTTGTGAGGTTGATATTTCAACTATTGCACCAGTGTCTGAATGCGGTGGATCTAATTTTATAGAGACAGCAAAATTTAGAAATTATGGATCAGGAACTTTAGATTATTTCGGTTATATACTTTTACGAAGCGGAAGCGAGGTTGTAAAGGTAAATGGAAAAGATGTTTCTACTATTTCTGGCGTTTCTGCTCGTTATCAAATAGGAACAACAGGCTGGTATTTGATTAACTTTAACAGTAAACAAATTGGAAGCCCTAACTTTCTTTCTATTGAAAGTAATGCTAAATTAACGGTTTCAATTGTACAGCAAGATGGAGGTTTCTCTATGGCTGGCTTTTTCTCAAATTTTGCCGTTCAGCCAGAAGAACCAACTTTTACTTATATTTCAGGTGGAGGCTGTTCAAATAATTCAGCATTATTAAAAACACAATCTGGACTTTCTCCTTATCAATGGTACCTAAATGGTGTGGCTATTGCAGGTGCAAATTCAGATACTTATACAGCGACTAAAACCGGAGCATATTCAGTAGCTTCAACTTTAACTTGTGGCGCTCAGACACAATCAAAACCAGTTTCAGTTACTTTATGTACAGATTTAGGTGTTACTAAAACGGTAGATATTGCAACACCTTGCGTAGGATCTAATGTTGAATTTACAATAAAACTGAATAATTTAGGAGTTAACAATGCAACAGGGGTTTCAATAAACGATTTACTTCCTAGTGGTTATACATTTGTAAGCTCAACTCAATCGATAGGAAGTTATAGCTCAACAACAGGTGTTTGGAGTATTGGAGATGTTAACGGAGGAGTTACAGAAACTTTAAAAATTACTGCTAAAGTTAATGCATCTGGGGTTTACAATAATACAGCTTCATTGCCAGCAACAACTGCAGATAGTAATCCTGCTAATAACAGCGCTAGTGTTTCAACAACGCCAAACCCATTACCAACAGCATCAATAACCGGAGCTTTAACAGCATGTCTAAATACAACTTTAACAGCAGTGACAAATGCTGCTTCGCCAACTTATGTGTGGTATAAAAATGATGTTGTTATTTCTGGTCAAACAGCTTCTACTTTGGCTGTAAATTCAGATGGAAATTATAAAGTAAAAGTAAGAAACGGTTCAACAGGATGTGAACAAACTTCTGTTGCTTCAACAGTTAAAGTTAGTGATACAGATAAACCTGCAAAACCAGTTTTGGCAGACGTTACCGGACAATGCTCAGCATCAGTAACAGCTCCAACAACTACAGATAATTGTGCTGGTACAGTTACCGGAACAACTACAGATCCATTAACATATAACGCACAAGGGACTTATACTGTTACTTGGAGCTTTAATGATGGAAATGGGAATGTTGAAACAGCGACTCAAAAAGTCACAGTAAATGATACTCAAAAACCAACGATTACCTGCCCGTCAAATGTTACGGTTTCAGCAGATGCGAATTCATGTTCAGCAACAGGAGTAGTTTTAGGTACTCCTACAACATCAGATAATTGCAGCGGAGCAGTAACAGTAAGTAACAATGCTCCGACAAGCTTTCCATTAGGAAACACAACTGTAACATGGACAGCAAAAGATGCTGCAGGAAACACACAGACCTGTACACAAACGGTAACAGTAAATGATACTCAAAAACCAACAATTACCTGCCCATCAAATGTTACGGTTTCAGCAGATGCGAATTCATGTTCAGCAACAGGAGTAGTTTTAGGAACACCTGCAACATCAGATAATTGCAGCGGAGCAGTAACAGTAAGTAATAACGCTCCGACAAGCTTTCCATTAGGAAACACAGCAGTAACATGGACAGCAAAAGATGCTGCAGGAAATACACAGACTTGTACACAAACGGTAACAGTAAATGATACTCAAAAACCAACAATTACCTGCCCGTCAAATGTTACGGTTTCAGCAGATGCGAATTCATGTTCAGCAACAGGAGTAGTTTTAGGTACTCCTACAACATCAGATAATTGCAGTGGAGCAGTAACAGTAAGCAACAACGCTCCGACAAGCTTTCCATTAGGAAACACAACTGTAACATGGACAGCAAAAGATGCTGCAGGCAACACACAGACTTGTACACAAACGGTAACAGTAAATGATACTCAAAAACCAACAATTACCTGCCCGTCAAATGTCACGGTTTCAGCAGATGCGAATTCATGTTCAGCAACAGGAGTAGTTTTAGGTACTCCTACAACATCAGATAATTGCAGTGGAGCAGTGACAGTAAGCAACAACGCTCCGACAAGCTTTCCATTAGGAAACACAACAGTAACATGGACAGCGACAGATGCAGCAGGAAATACACAAACTTGTACTCAGACAGTAAAAGTTATAGGACCAATTGTAGCAAATGAAGATAAAGTAAATTCAATTAACGGATACACGGGAGGAACAGCAATTTTAAATGTTTTAGCAAATGATCTGCTTAATTGTAATGCTGTAGTGAGAAGTGAGGTTGATTTAACTTTAGCCTCTGCATTGCCTTCAGTTTTAACTTTTGATATTGTAACAGGCAAAGTCACAGTAAAACCAAATACACCAAAAGGAACATATTCATTCGATTATAAAATTTGTGAAATTGCAAATTCTGGAAATTGCAGTACAACAACAGTAGAAGTAAAAGTTGATGCTCCAGCAATTCTTGCAGTAAAAGAAACTTTAGGTCCAATCAACGGCGCAGTTGGAGGCACAACCACTTCATTAATTGCTTCGGATAAATTAAACGGAGTTCAGGCAGTTATCGGATCAAATCCTGGAGAAGTAACTTTGACAGGAACCGCTCCAGCAGGATTAACGATCAATGCCGACGGAACAATCACAGTAGCCAAAGGCGTAAAAGAAGGAAACTACGATGTAACTTATGAAATCTGTGACAACAACAATATTGGAAACTGTTCAACAGCAACATCAACAGTTGTGGTGACAGCAGGCGTTTTAGTGGCAAACTTAGATAACGCAGGCTCAGTTACAGGCGGAAGTTCATCTCAAACCCTTGTCAATATTTTTGATAATGATACCTACAACGGATCAAAACTAAACCCGTCAGATGTAAAACTGACGTCAGGCACAGATCCAAAAGGATACTTAACAATCGGTGCAGACGGAAATACAGTTTTAAAACCAAATGCACCGGCAGGAACTTATGAAGTTACCTACGAAATCTGTGAGCTTTTAAATGCAGGAAACTGCAGCACGAATAAAGTTCAGGTAACGGTTACAGCTCCGGCAATTCTTGCTGTAAAAGAAAACTTAGGTCCAATCAACGGCTCAGTGGGTGGCAACACGACTTCATTAATTGCTTCAGATAAATTAAACGAAGTTCAGGCGGTTATCGGATCAAATCCTGGAGAAGTAACGTTGACAGGAACCGCTCCAGCAGGATTAACGATCAATGCCGACGGAACAATCACAGTAGCCAAAGGCGTAAAAGAAGGAAACTACGATGTAACTTATGAAATCTGTGACAACAACAATATTGGAAACTGTTCAACAGCAACATCAACAGTTGTGGTGACAGCAGGCGTTTTAGTGGCAAACCTTGATAACGCAGGCTCAGTTACAGGCGGAAGTTCATCTCAAACCCTTGTCAATATTTTTGATAATGATACCTACAACGGATCAAAACTAAACCCATCAGATGTAAAACTGACGGCAGGCACAGATCCAAAAGGATATTTAACAATCGGCGCTGACGGAAATGCAGTTTTAAAACCAAATGCACCGGCAGGGACTTATGAAGTTACCTACGAAATCTGTGAGCTTTTAAATGCAGGAAACTGCAGCACGAATAAAGTTCAGGTAACGGTAACAGCACCTGGAATCCTAGCTGTAAAAGAAACTTTAGGTCCAATCAACGGAGCAGTTGGAGGCAACACCACTTCATTAATTGCTTCGGATAAATTAAACGGAGTTCAGGCGGTTATCGGATCAAATCCGGGAGAAGTAACGTTGACAGGAACAGCTCCAACAGGATTAACGATCAATGCCGACGGAACAATCACAGTAGCCAAAGGCGTAAAAGAAGGAAACTACGATGTAACTTATGAAATCTGCGATAACAATAATGCAGGAAACTGTTCAACAGCAACATCAACAGTTGTGGTGACAGCAGGTGTTTTAGTGGCAAACTTAGATAACGCAGGTTCAGTTACAGGCGGAAGTTCATCTCAAACCCTTATCAATATTTTTGATAATGATACCTACAACGGATCAAAACTAAACCCATCAGATGTAAAACTGACAGCAGGTACAGATCCAAAAGGATATTTAACAATCGGCGCAGACGGAAATGCAGTTTTAAAACCAAATGCACCGGCAGGAACTTATGAAGTTACCTACGAAATCTGCGAACTTTTAAATAACACAAACTGCAGTACAAACAAAGTTCAGGTAACGGTAACAGCACCTGGAATCCTAGCCGTAAAAGAAACTTTAGGTCCAATCAACGGATCAGTTGGAGGCAACACCACTTCATTAATTGCTTCAGATAAATTAAACGGAGTTCAGGCAGTTATCGGATCAAATCCGGGAGAAGTAACGTTAACAGGAACAGCTCCAGCAGGATTAACCATCAATGCCGACGGAACTATTACAGTAGCCAAAGGCGTAAAAGAAGGAAACTACGATGTAACTTATGAAATCTGCGATAACAATAATGCAGGAAACTGTTCAACAACAACATCAACAGTTGTGGTGACAGCAGGCGTTTTAGTAGCAAACTTAGATAACGCAGGTTCAGTTACAGGCGGAAGTTCATCTCAAACCCTTATCAATATTTTTGATAATGATACATATAACGGATCAAAACTAAACCCATCAGATGTAAAACTGACAGCAGGGACAGATCCAAAAGGATATTTAACAATCGGCGCAGACGGAAATGCAGTTTTAAAACCAAACGCACCGGCAGGAACTTATGAAGTTACCTACGAAATCTGTGAGGTTTTAAATGCAGGAAACTGCAGTACAAACAAAGTACAGGTAACGGTAACAGCACCTGGAATCCTAGCCGTAAAAGAAACTTTAGGTCCAATCAACGGATCAGTTGGAGGAACAACCACTTCATTAATTGCTTCAGATAAATTAAACGGAGTTCAGGCAGTTATCGGATCAAATCCCGGAGAAGTAACGTTGACAGGAACAGCTCCAGCAGGATTAACGATCAATGCCGACGGAACTATCACCGTAGCCAAAGGCGTAAAAGAAGGAAACTACGATGTAACTTATGAAATCTGCGATAACAATAATGCAGGAAACTGTTCAACAACAACATCAACAGTTGTGGTGACAGCAGGCGTTTTAGTAGCAAACTTAGATAACGCAGGTTCAGTTACAGGCGGAAGTTCATCTCAAACCCTTATCAATATTTTTGATAATGATACCTACAACGGATCAAAACTAAACCCATCAGATGTAAAACTGACAGCAGGTACAGATCCAAAAGGATATTTAACAATCGGAGCAGACGGAAATGCAGTTTTAAAACCAAACGCACCGGCAGGAACTTATGAAGTTACCTACGAAATCTGTGAGGTTTTAAATACTGGAAACTGCAGTACAAACAAAGTACAGGTTACGGTTACAGCTCCGGCAATCGTTGCAGTTGCAGAGAACCTAGGCTCAGTAAATGGAAGTATTGGCGGTACAACAACAGTTTCGGTAATTTTAAATGACAAATTAAACGGAGCTCAGGCTGTGATTGGAGAAAATTCTGGAGAAGTTATTTTATCTAAAGTAAACCTTCCTGCGGGGTTTGTATTAGAAGCTGACGGAAGAGTAACAATTCCTGCCAATACACCAAAAGGAACTTACGAAATCGAGTACAGAATTTGTGAAGTAACCAATACAGGAAACTGTGATACGGCAAAAAGTACCGTTGAAGTTACTGTAGGAACTTTAATTGCAAACCCAGATGAAAATCTATCAGTGGTAGGAATAAATCAACCGCAGACTATTGTAAATGTTTTTGATAATGATACTTACAACGGATCACCAGTTAAATCTAATGATGTAAAACTATCAATAGAAATTGCAGATCCAAAAGGTTTCTTAACATTAAACCCTGACGGTACAGTTACTTTAGCACCAAATGCTCCAAGAGGAACTTATGAACTGACTTATAAAATTTGTGAAGTATTAAATGATACAAATTGCACTTCAGCTGTAGTTACAGTTACTGTAGACGAACCAACTATAACTGTTACGGCTGATAGTTTTTGTTCTAACAATGTTCCGTATGTATCTTATACTGTGAAAGCTGATAATTTCACGCCAACGAATCTGGTTACGATTAAATGGATTGACAGCGCTAATAATGTTGTGGCAACTCAAACAAATATGCCTTTAAGTGGTACTGTTTTATGGCCGGGAGCAGTTGTTGACAGCAATGATAACGGAGTAGACTGGCCGGGATGGTTATTTGCAAACGGACAATGGACAGAAGGTGCAGACGGATTTGAAAATACAAGAACAGGTGTTACTATGGAATTCTCTGTAAATCCTACAGCAAGTGTTTCTGTAAATTATCCGCAGCCAACAGCGCAATGTAACGCAAGACCAACATTTATAATTATTGCAAACAATGATACAGCAGGTCCGGTAGATACAAGCAAAGGAAACAATACAGGAACTAATATTTTTGATAATGACAAATTAAACGGATTACCGCTTAATCCATCAGATGTAAGTTTAAGTACGATTCTGCCAAATGCAAATTTAGTTCTTAATGCTGACGGATCTGTAAGTGTAAAAGCTGGAACGCCATCAGGAAGTTATCAACTTACATATCAAATATGCAGTTTAAATTCGTCAAATTGTGCTCAGGCAGTTGTAACGGTGGTCGTTCAGAATACAGTAACGCCTGTAGAACCACAGCAGACACTTGTTTTAACAGATGATGCTCTTGTAGCTGTTGACGGAATAAACGGTTCTCTTGAATTTGTAAATGTTTTAGACAACGATTTATTAAACGGACTGCCAATTAATCCGGTTGATGTTGTAATTAAAAACCTGTCTGGAGATTCAAATTTTGAATTTAATGCCGATGGAACTGTAAACGTAAAACCAAACACACCAGGAAAAACGTATACGATAGTATATCAGGTTTGCGAAAAAGCAAATCCTAATAACTGCAGCACAGCAACATTAAATGTATTTGTAGAAGTTCCGGCAATAGCAGTTGTAAAAACTGCCGTATTCAACGACGAGAATAACAATAACGTTGCAAATGCAGGAGAAACCATTACGTACAAGTTTAAAATTACAAATACAGGAAACGTTGCTTTAAAAAATGTTACCATTTCAGATCTATTGCCGGGAATTGTAATGACAGGACAGCCAATAAATTTAGATGTGAATGAAGTTGATGAAAATAACTTTACCGGAGTTTACACGATAAAACAAAGCGATATTAATGCAGGAAGCGTAACAAATCAGGCAACAGCGACAGGAAAAAGTGAAAGAGGTGTTACCGTAGAAGATAAGTCAGACGATTCCAGCAATACTGATGATAAACCAACAGTTCTGCCATTAAACGGATGTATGATTAAAGTTCTTAATGCTTTTTCTCCAAACGGAGATCAGAAAAATGAACGCTTCTATATTCAGGGATTAGAATGTTATCCAGATAATACGGTAGAAATTTACAACCGTTGGGGAGTATTGGTTTTTGATGTAGCAGGATATAATAATGAAGACCGAGTATTCAAAGGATATTCATACGGACGTACAACCATGAAACAATCTGAAGGACTTCCTGTAGGAACCTATTTCTACATCCTGAAGTACAAAGACAGCGACTCAAACCCGCACGAAAAATCAGGCTATTTATACATTAATAAATAAAAAATACAAACGGCTCTACAGCTGAGCCGTTTTTTTAAAATCTTTAAGATGAAAAAATTAGGTTTAATTTTTATGTTTTTTACCATTGTGTGTTCAGCGCAGCAAGATGCTCAGTTTACACAATATATGTACAATACAATCGAAATCAACCCGGCTTATGCAGGTTCGCGCGGCGTAATGAGTGTTTTTGGATTATATCGTACCCAATGGATTGGTCTTGACGGAGCGCCGGAAACCAGCACATTTTCTTTAAACACACCTTTAAACAACAGCAATCTGGGATTAGGAGTTTCATTGGTAAACGATAAAATCGGACCAACTAATGAAAATACTTTATCGGCTGATTTGTCTTACAGCGTGCCAACTTCAGAGTCATTTAAACTGTCTTTTGGTATTAAAGCCACCGCAAATCTTTTTAATCTGGATGCTAGTAAACTTAGTTATGAAGATCAAAACGACGAACTTTTTCAGGACATCAAAAACAAATTTACACCAAACATTGGAGCTGGTATTTATTGGCATTCAGATAAAGCATACGTAGGACTTTCTGTTCCAAATTTTATCGAAACCAACCGTTACGATGATAATGACACAGCTATTTTCAAAGAAAAAATAAACTACTATTTTATGGCAGGTTATGTATTCAATCTTGATCGTTTAGAATACATCAAATTCAAACCGGCTTTATTAACAAAAATGGTAGAAGGAGCACCTTTGCAGGTAGACGTTTCGGGTAACTTTATGTTCAATGATAAATTCGTTTTAGGACTTGCTTATCGCTGGAGCGCTTCAGTAAGTGCCATGGCAGGATTTCAGGTAACAAAAGGAATGTACATTGGGTACGGTTACGATCACGAAACTACTCAGTTAAGAAGATACAATTCAGGATCACACGAAATTTTCCTTCGTTTTGATTTCTTCAACAATTACAGCAAACTAACCTCACCAAGATTCTTTTAATTGATAAATTATGAAGATTAAAAAATTACTTTTTCACTTTTTGTTCTTTTGCTTTTTCATGGCAAATGCCCAAACAGCCAGTATAAAAAATGCAGATAAAAAATACGATAGTTACGCTTACGCGGATGCTATAAAAGCGTATGAAAAGTTAGTTGAAAAAGGATTCAGAGACGAAAAAGTTTTTCAAAGACTTGCTAATTCCTATTACAACATAGGAGAATTAAAAGAAGCCTTAAAATATTATCAGGAATTATTTATTCTAAATGAAAATCAGGAAGCAGAATATTTGTATAAATATGCACAATGTTTAAAATCAGAAGGAAACTACACAAAAGCCGACGAGATTTTAGAAAAATTCAGCCAAAAAGCATCTTCAGATAAAAGAGCCGTTTTATTCTTAAAAAATAGAAATTATCTGGAAGATATTAAATCAAATTCAGGCCGATTTGATATTGCCGATGCCGGAATCAATTCAAAAGACTCAGATTACGGAAGCACTATTTTAGGAAATCAATTAATATTTACATCAGCAAGAGACACGGGTTCTATAGTAAAGAAAAATTTTAAATGGACAAATAAAGCCATTTCAACTTTATATGCAGTCGATTTAAATCCAGACGGAAGTATAGGAAAACCAATGTTGTTTCATAAAAACAACCTAAAAGTAAATTTCAATCAGTCTACGCCTGTTTTTACAAAAGACGGAAAAACGATGTACTTTACAAGAAACAATTCTGTAAACGGCAAAAGAAGACAAAACGAAAATAAAGTAACTTTTTTAAAAATTTACAAAGCCGTTTTAATTGGCGACGAATGGAAAGAAGTACAAGAACTTCCATTTAACAGCGACGAATACAGCGTGGCACATCCGGCATTAAGCGTTGACGAAAAAACATTATATTTTGCATCAGATATGCCGGGAACGTTAGGGCTTTCGGACATTTTTAAAGTGAGTATCGAATCAAACGGAACTTATGGGAAACCTGAAAATTTAGGTCCTGAAATTAATACAGAAGGAAGAGAAACTTTTCCTTTTATATCTGATGAAAACGAACTTTATTTTGCCAGCGACGGACGTCCGGGTCTTGGCGGACTTGACATTTATGTTTCTAAAATAACAAAAGAAGGAACTTTTGATGAAGTTCAAAACGTTGGAGAACCCATAAACAGCAAACAAGACGATTTTGCTTTTATCATTAACAGCAAAAACAGAAACGGTTTTTTCTCTTCTAACAGAACAAACGGCCACGGACTTGACGATGTGTACCGATTTACAGAAAACCGAAGATTAATTTGCGAACAGCAGATTTCTGGAACAATTACAGATCAGGAAACAAACGAACCTCTTTCTAATGTTGCCCTGATTTTATTTGATGAAATGGGAAAATCAGCAGTCGAAGCAAAATCAGATGCTAATGGAAATTATGTTTTTTCGAATGTAAAATGTGGTAAAAAATATTTCATAAAAACATCAAAAGAAGATTATTTGTTTAAAGAAGTTACTACGACTCTTAAAAAAGCAACAGGATCAGTTTCTCTGCCAATTGCTTTAGAAAAGAAACCAAAACCAATTACTGCAATTCCGGTTGTAATAAAAACAAATAATTCGATTAAACCGGTTAAAGTAACAATTGCAGTTGGAACCGATTTAGGGAAACTTTTAAAAATCCCAATGAACTTTTTTGATCTTGGAAAAGCTACAATCAAAAAAACATCAGAACCACAATTGCAAAAAATGGTTGATATGTTAAACCAATATCCAACCATTAAAGTAGATATTCGTTCGCATACCGACAGCCGTTCGTCAACAGAAAGCAATCAGATTTTATCTGACAAACGTGCACAATCAACTAAAAACTGGCTTGTAAGTAAAGGAATCAACGAAAACCGCTTAACAGCAAAAGGATTTGGAGAAACACAATTAGTAAATAAATGTGCCGATGGTGTAAAATGTACAGAACAAGAACATCAACAAAACAGACGAAGCGAGTTTATAATCGTGAGTTTGTAATTATATAAAATTAAAAGGCTGTTTGAAATTATTTTCAAACAGCCTTTTTTAATTTCCTACAAATTTATAGAAACATAATATTTTATAAAAAACAATTAGACAATTGCGATCAGCCTCAGCGAGGCAAATAAAGTTTGTAATGGCTGAATTGTGCATGACCCAGCTGGGTGAGATATGTTTCGCTCCGCAGGAGCTTTATTACAGGGATCTATGTTTTAATCTATAAATATTTTACTCCTCCGGAGCATCAGGATTCAGTTTATATTAAACAATCAGATGATTTTAAAAATCCGATCATTCCTAATATTTATAAACAAAAGCACCAGCGGGGTAAAATATTTATAGAAAACATTTGAAATTAAAAAGAACTCCGTTAGGAGTTACAGGTCGGTAGCAAGAAAATTTCCACAAGCATTTTGTCCTGTAGGGACAATATGTTTTTGAGCCTAGCAATGTAACATTATATTATTATAGTTTTATGCATTAACATTTTTAGAATCTTCAATAACCAAATCGCTGATTTCACTCAAAAACTCAAATTCATCCAAAGGAAACATTTCTAAAACGGTTTCCAAAATTAAAGATACATTGATTTGATTTCGATTTGTCATTGAAATTTTGTGTGCATCATGATCAAGTGCCAAAATGCACATTTTTAACATATTGGTTATTACACATCCTAATTCATAATAATTGACAAACTTAATTTTAGCTATATTATTTCCTGTTTCATCATTCGCTGGTTTTAGCGTTCGAAAGTATATTGCTGTTAACTTTTTAAGGTATTCTAAATTTTTAATTTCATTGGTTTGCATGATATTTTTTTTGTAAATATAAGACTATATTTAATAACACGACATATATGTCGTGCTTAATTTTTCCACAGTTTAATAGATTTGATTGTGGAAAATAATAAATATGAGTCAGAGATTATTAAATTAGGTCTACTGATAAAGGAACTTCGAGTAAAAGAAAAGATCACACAAGAACAATTGTCAACATTATGTAATGTTGATGCAAGAACTATTCAGCGTATTGAAAAAGGACAGCAAAATATTACTATCAGCCTGCTTTTTTCAATAGCAGATTCATTGAAAATAGAATCTAGTGTATTAATAAGTAAGATATTTTCAGAAAACCCCAAATAAATTAATAGACTATTTTACAATTAAATCCCTACGGGATATTTTTGAGGCAGGGTTGTATATGTTTTTCTACCGACTGTGCTACCAACCTGTAACTCCTAACGGAGTCTTCTATAGAATTCAAAAAGAACTCCGTTAGGAGTTACTGGTCGGTAGCAAAATATCCACACCCATTTTGTCCTGTAGGGACAATTCAGTAATTTATGTGTAAAATATTGAATTGGTTTATGTTGCAAATCAAAACGTTAAAAAAAACATATTTCTTCAAAAAACAACCCTAAATGATTTCTTTCTTTAATGTATAATTTTGAAAACCTAAATTTTGATGTATTTTGTTTAAAATGAATTAGTTGTAAGTATTAAAAGTAGTTTTTGGTGCAAATCGTGTCTGTTTTTATCATAACTTTATAAAACTAAAATTTTTGAGATTATGACAGTAGACCAAATACTAAAAGCAAAAGGGAGAAATGTTTTTTCAGTACGTTCAATAACAACTGTTTATGAAGCCTTAAAAGTTATGGGCGAAAAGAACATTGGAGCCATTCTTGTTATTGACGGAACCGACTTAAAAGGAATTTTATCTGAAAGAGATTATGCCCGAAAAATTGTTTTAAAAGACAAATCATCCAAAGAAACATTGGTGCAGGAAATTATGGAAAGCAACGTTTTTTCGGTACAGCTTTCAAATAATATTGATGACTGCATGGAACTCATGAGTTCAAAAAGAATAAGACACTTACCTGTTTTAGAAAACGGAATTGTTGTTGGAATTATCTCTATAAGCGATGTTGTTAAGGCTATTATAGAAATCCAAAAAGATACAATTCATCACTTAAACTCTTATATCTCACAATAAACACTTCTATAAAAATACTTTTAAAAATAGTCCCCTCGCTGCGGACTATTTTTTTTTGATTATTCTATTTTGATATTTTAACAAAAGAAAGCAGTAAAAGCTCACCATTTTAAACTAAGACTTATATCTTTGTAAGCTAGAATAAAAGCTAAAATAATGAACAAAGAGAGTAAAAAAAGAGAGGCATTACAGTACCACGCTGAGCCAACTCCAGGAAAAATTCAGGTAGTTCCAACAAAAAAATACGCAACCCAGAGAGACTTATCGCTGGCATATTCGCCGGGAGTTGCAGAGCCATGTTTAGCAATTGCAGAAAACGTTGAAGATGTTTACAAATATACAGCAAAAGGAAATTTAGTAGCTGTAATTTCAAACGGTACAGCAGTTTTAGGACTGGGAGACATTGGGCCGGAAGCAGGAAAACCTGTAATGGAAGGAAAAGGTTTATTATTTAAAATATTCTCTGATATTGACGTTTTTGATATCGAAGTTGATACAAAAAACGTAGAAGAATTTATTCAAACGGTTAAAAATATCGCTCCAACTTTTGGAGGTATTAACCTTGAAGATATCAAAGCACCGGAATCTTTCGAAATCGAAAGAAGACTTATCGAAGAATTAGATATTCCGGTAATGCACGATGATCAGCACGGAACAGCAATTATTTCATCGGCAGCCCTAATCAATGCACTTGAATTAGCAGGCAAAAAAGCCGAAGATGTAAAAATGGTAGTTTCGGGAGCGGGATCTGCTGCAATTGCCTGTACAGACTTATATGTATCATTAGGTGTAAAAGTAGAAAATATCTTAATGTACAACAGTAAAGGGCTTTTAACAAAAGACAATCCTTCACTTTCAGATTTACAATTAAAATATGCTATAGATGGAGCTAAAATTGAATTGGTTGAAGCTGTAAAAGGTTCAGACGTTTTCATTGGTTTGTCTTCTGGAAATATTTTATCGCCTGAGATGTTATTATCAATGGCAAAAAATCCGATTGTTTTTGCAATGGCAAATCCAAATCCGGAAATCGATTATAATTTAGCGGTAGAAACCCGCAAAGACGTTATTATGGCTACAGGCCGTTCTGATTTTCCTAATCAGGTAAACAACGTTTTAGGTTTCCCTTATATTTTTAGAGGAGCATTAGACGTACGTGCTACAAAAATTAACGAAGCTATGAAAATGGCTGCTGTAAAAGCATTGGCTATTTTAGCAAAAGAACCGGTTCCAGAGCAGGTTAACGTAGCTTACGGAGCGACAAAATTAGGTTTCGGACAAGAATATATCATTCCAAAACCATTTGATCCGCGTTTGATTACCGTTGTGGCACCTGCAGTTGCAAAAGCAGCAATGGAATCTGGAGTAGCAAAAAATCCTATTACTGACTGGGCAGCTTATGAAGACAAACTTCGTGAGCGCATGGGTAACGATAATAAAATGGTGCGTTTAATTACAAACCGTGCCAAATTAGATCCTAAAAAAGTTGTTTTTGCAGAAGCAGATCAATTAAATGTATTAAAAGCAGCACAAATTGTGCACGAAGACGGAATTGGTATTCCGGTTTTATTAGGAAGCAGAGAAACTATTTTAGAGTTAAAAGCTGAATTAGGCTTTGATGCCGAGCTTGAAATCATTGATCCAAAAACGGATGGTGAAGAAGCAAGACGTAACCGATTTGCAGAATCTTTCTGGCAGTCAAGAGGGCGCAGAGGCGTTTCTAAACTTGATGCTGAGAAGTTTATGCGCGAAAGAAATTATTTCGCTGCCATGATGGTAAACGAAGGAGAAGCAGATGCACTTGTTACCGGTTATTCTAGAAGTTATCCAAGTGTTGTAAAACCAATGCTTCAACTGATCGATAAAGCACACGGAGCTTCACTTATAGCAACTGCTAATATGATGCTTACATCACGCGGACCAATGTTCTTGTCAGATACAGCAATCAATATTAACCCTTCATCTGAAGATTTAGTAAATATTGCACTTATGACAGCTAAAACGGCAAAAATGTTCGGAATTGAGCCTGTAATTGCAATGGTTTCTTACTCAAACTTTGGTTCATCATCTCATCAAAATGCTTCAAAAGTGAGAGATGCAGTTGCCTATTTACACAAAAATCACCCGGATATGGTCGTAGATGGTGAGATTCAGGCAGACTTTGCTTTAAATTCTGAAATGCTTCAGGAAAAATTCCCATTCTCTAAATTGGCAGGTAAAAAAGTAAATACGCTGGTATTCCCTAACTTAGAGTCGGCTAATATTACTTATAAACTGATGAAAGAATTAAATAAATCAGCTTCTATCGGGCCGATTATGATGGGAATGGATAAACCAGTTCACATTGTACAATTAGGAGCAAGCGTTGAAGAAATGGTTAATATGGCAGCAATCGCGGTTATTGACGCTCAGGAAAAAGAAAATAAAAAGAACAAATTAGCAAAATAATCCAGTAAAAAATAGGACAAAATAATATTGTCCTATTTTTATTGCATTTTTACTATATTTGAAATCTTACTAAATTATATTATGATAGCACATTTGCAGGGAAAATTAGTTGAAAAGAATCCCACAGAAGTTGTAATTGATTGCGGCGGAGTAGGATACCATGTAAATATTTCATTACATACTTTTTCATTAATTCCTAATGCTGATTTTATAAAATTGTATACGCATCTTCAAATTAAAGAAGATGCGCATACTTTATACGGTTTTGTCGAAAAATCTGAACGTGAGATATTTAGAATGCTTATTTCGGTCTCAGGAATCGGAGCTGGTATTGCCAGAACGATGCTTTCTTCAATAGAACCAAAACAAATTATCAATGCGATTGCCTCAGGAGATGTAGGCGTAATTCAGTCTATAAAAGGAATTGGAAACAAAACTGCACAGAGAGTAATCCTTGATTTAAAGGAAAAAGTGTTAAAGTTGTACGATTTGGACGAAGTTTCTGTTGTCCAAAACAATACAAATCGAGATGAAGCGTTATCTGCTTTGGAAGTTTTAGGATTCGTTCGCAAAACTTCTGAAAAAGTAGTGGAGAAAATCGTAAAAGAAGATCCTGAAGCTACTGTAGAAACCATCATCAAAAAGGCTTTAAAAAGCTTATAAAACCAATTTATATAACCAATTTGTATGCGTAAAATTTGTATTTTTTTACTGGTTTTATTTTGTGGTAACGTTTTGCGGTCACAAGTAAAACCGGCGGTTCAAGATACAACAAAGACTCAGTTTTCTGTAGGGAAAATGGAGTTAGAAAATCCACCAAGCATACTTTCCGCTTACAAATACGATCCGGTTACAGACCGCTACATTTATACCAAATCTGTAGATGGTTTTTCTATAGATTATCCTTTAGTTTTAACACCGCAGGAATACGAAGATTTACTTTTGAAAGAATCAAGAAGAGATTATTTCAGAAAAAAAATGGATGCTATTGACGGTAAAAAAACCGGAGCCGAAGCTGCCAAAAAAGATTTACTGCCAAGATATTACATTAATTCAAGTCTTTTTGAAAGCGTATTTGGAAGCAATACCATTGATGTAAAACCTACAGGTTCTGTCGAAATGGACTTGGGTGTTCGATACACCAAACAAGATAACCCGGCATTTTCACCCCGAAACAGATCGAGTCTTACTTTTGATTTTGACCAGCGAATCAGTATGAGTTTAATGGGGAAAATAGGAACAAGACTGGAAGTAAATGCCAATTATGATACACAATCAACTTTTGCCTTTCAAAACCTGTTTAAACTGGCCTATACTCCTTCTGAAGATGATATTATTCAAAAAGTAGAAGTTGGTAACGTAAGTATGCCTCTTAACAGTACGCTTATTCGGGGCGCACAGAGTTTATTTGGGGTAAAAACACAATTACAGTTTGGAAGAACAACCGTTACAGGTGTTTTCTCTGAACAAAAATCACAGACAAAAAGCGTAGTAGCAGAAAACGGAGGAACAGTTCAAAACTTTGATTTGTTTGCTCTCGATTACGATAATGATCGTCACTTCTTTCTTTCACAGTATTTTAGAAATAAGTACGATGCTTCATTAAAAAATTATCCGTTTATTGACAGCCGTGTTCAAATTACAAGATTAGAGATTTGGGTAACCAACAAACAAAATCGTGTAACGACAACCGGAGGAGGAAACAATTTAAGAAATATTATAGCACTTCAGGATTTAGGAGAAGCTCAGGTTACTGGAGTTCCAGACAATGAAGTTGTTGTAATAAGTTCTACAGCGGGATTCTTCAATAATCCAATTGACAGTCCAACTAGTAATACCAATAACAAATACGATCCGGCTACAATTGGTCAGGCAGGATCTTTTCTGAACTCTAATATTCGAGAAATCGTAACAGCAAAATCAGGTTTCAATAATACAAACGTAAGTGAAGCCACAGATTACTCTGTATTAGAAAATGCCAGAAAATTAACAACAAACGAATATACTTTCAACCCGCAGCTGGGTTATATTTCTTTGCAACAGCGTTTGGCAAATGACGAAATTCTGGCTGTAGCTTTTGAATATACTGTAGGAGGAAAAGTATATCAGGTTGGAGAATTTGGAAGTGATGGTGTCGATGCAACTGTAGTTACAGGAAGTAACAACACAAATCAAGCGATTATTACGCAGAGTTTAGTTTTAAAAATGTTGAAAAGTAATTTGACAAACGTTAAAAATCCGGTTTGGAACCTGATGATGAAAAACGTTTATCAAATTCCTCAGGCATATCAAATTAAACAGGATGATTTTAGATTAAACATTCTTTATACAGATCCGTCGCCAATAAACTATATTACACCAGTTCAGGGATCGACATTCCCTTCAAATCCAACGGCAGATATGAAGGTTGCAGATACACCTTTATTGAATGTTTTCAACTTAGACCGTTTAAATTATAATAATGACCCGCAAGCCGGCGGAGATGGTTTCTTCGATTACATTCCGGGAGTAACTGTCGATGTACAAAACGGGCGTGTCATTTTTACAACAAAAGAACCTTTTGGAGAATTGATTTTCAATAAACTGCAAACAAGTGGAGGAGAAAATTACAACGATCCTACAACGTATAATGCGAATCAGCAGAAATATGTATTTAGAAATATGTATCGAAATACACAGGCTGGAGCTTTGCAGGATAGCGATAAAAACAAATTCTTACTTAGAGGGAAATACAAGTCATCTGGAAGCAACGGCATTCCAATTGGTGCTTTTAACGTACCGCAAGGTTCAGTAGTGGTTACAGCTGCAGGACGTGTTTTGGTAGAGGGAATAGATTACAGTGTGGATTATCAATTAGGAAGAGTACAAATTCTTGATCCTTCACTTCAGGCCTCAAATACACCAATTGAAGTTTCACTTGAAAACAATTCCATCTTTGGCCAGCAAACCAGAAGATTTATGGGATTCAATATCGAACATAAAATTTCTGATAATTTTGTCATTGGCGGTACCTATTTAAAAATGACAGAAAGACCATTTACTCAAAAATCAAGTTATGGTCAGGAATCTGTAAACAACACCATTTTTGGATTTAATGGTAACTATTCAACAGAAGTTCCATTCTTGACTCGTTTAGCAAACAAACTTCCAAACATTGATACAGATGTACCGTCAAATCTTTCTATTCGAGGAGAAGTTGCTTTCTTAAAACCAGATGCGCCAAAAGCAAGTGAGTTTGAAGGAGAAGCTACAATTTATGTTGATGATTTCGAAGGTTCGCAGTCAACAATTGATATGCGCTCTGCTTATGCGTGGAGTTTAGCTTCAACACCATTTATTAATTCATTAAACGATAATACTTTTAACGCTAATTCTAATACTTTAGAATATGGTTACAAAAGAGCAAAATTATCATGGTATACAATCGATCCGGTATTTTATTCTTCAAAACCATCAGGTATTTCAAATGATGATTTATCATTAAATACCACCAGAAGAGTTTACAGTCGAGAATTATATCCAAATACAGATATTGCACAAGGACAAATTCAGGTTGTTAATACACTTGACTTAACCTACTATCCGTCAGACAGAGGACCATATAATAATAATCCAAGTTTCTCATCAAGTAATCCGTCAACCAATTTTGGAGGGATTATGCGTGCTTTAAACTCTACTAACTTTGAGCAGGGAAATGTAGAATATATTCAATTTTGGGTTCTCGATCCTTATGTAGGAACTGGTCAGTCTCCGGCAACAAATGCGGGTAAAATTTATTTCAATTTAGGTGAGATTTCTGAAGACGTTTTAAAAGACGGAAGAAAACAATATGAAAACGGATTGGGTCCAGATCAGGTTATGGTAAATCCGCAGCCGCTTTGGGGAGACGTTCCGGCATCGCAGTCGTTAATTTATGCTTTTGATACCAATCCAGATAACAGAAAAAATCAGGACGTTGGTTTAGATGGTCTTCCAAGTTCAAGAGAAGGTTCTGTATATACTAATTATGCAGGAGAATCAGATCCCGCAGCAGATGATTATACATATTACCTAAATGCAGATGGCGGTGTTTTAGAAAGATATAAAAACTATAATGGAACCGAAGGAAACTCAGCAGTAAGTATTAATGATCCTAATCGTGGTTCTACAACGCTTCCGGATGTTGAGGATATTAACCGTGACAACACCATGAGTACCATTAATGCATATTATGAATACAGCATTGATGTAAAACCGGGAATGCAGGTAGGAGAAAATTATGTTACTGATATTAGAGAAGTCTCAAATGTCGATCTTCCAAACGGAGGAACAACAAATGCAAGATGGATTCAGTTTAAAATTCCTGTTTCACAACCGCAAAATACAATTGGAAATATTACAGATTTTAGATCTATTCGTTTCATGCGTATGTTTATGACTGGATTTAACGATCAGATGACTGTTCGTTTTGGAGCGTTAGATTTAGTAAGAGGCGAGTGGAGAAGATATACAGGAACACTTGATGCAAACGATCAAAACCCAGATGATGACGGGGTAGAATTTGATGTTGCAGCGGTTAATATTCAGGAAAACGGAACAAAATGTCCTGTAAATTATGTAATGCCTCCAGGAGTACGAAGAGAGCAGTTGTATAACAATAATACGGTTATTAATCAAAACGAACAGGCATTAGCAGTTAGAGTAGGCGGTGCGGGATTACAATATCAGGATTCGAGAGCAGTTTTCAAAAACGTAAGTGTTGACATGCGTCAATACAAAAAACTGAAAATGTTTTTACACGCAGAATCTCTGCCAAATGAGGTTACTTTAGAAGATGACGAAATGATTGGTTTTATTCGTTTTGGAAATGACTTTACACAAAACTTCTATCAGGTTGAAATTCCGTTAAAAGTTACTAAAACGGGAGGAAGCTGTACGATAAGTCCAGATTTAGTTTGGATGGATGCCAACAGTATTGATCTAGCTCTTGATTTATTAACAAGAATGAAAATCAAAGCAATGAATATTGATATTAATTCTTCTAAAAGAGATATCAATGGAATTTACTATCCAGATAATGATCCAGATTTAGATGGTGGTGACGGTGACAGCAAGTTAACTTTAGGTATTAAAGGTAATCCTAACTTTGGTTTGGTACGAAATTTAATGGTGGGTGTAAAAAGCAGGGCTGACCATAAAGATATTAAAGGAGAGGTTTGGTTTAATGAACTTCGTTTGGCCGACTTAGAAAACAAAGGCGGTATGGCGGCAATATTAAATATTGATACCAATATGGCCGATTTTGCAACTGTTTCTGCAACGGGTAGAAAAAGTACAATTGGTTTTGGTTCATTAGAACAAGGTGCCAACGAGCGAGATCGTGAAGATGTACAACAGTATAATATTGTAACAAACTTAAATTTAGGAAAATTACTTCCTAAAAAATGGGGAATAAACCTACCGTTTAATTACGCAATTGGCGAAGAAGTAATTACACCAGAATACGATCCGTTTAATCAGGATATTAAATTAGATCAGTTAATTAGAGAAACTACAGATCAGGCAGAAAAAGACAATATAAGAACTCGTGCTATAGATTACACAAAACGTAAAAGCATCAATTTTATTGGTGTTAGAAAAGACAGAGCGCCAGAGCAGAAACCGCATGTTTATGATGTGGAGAATTTTACTTTCTCGCAATCATACAATCAGGTAGAACGACATGATTATGAAGTTGCAGATTATGAAGATGAACAATCAAATACAGCTGTAAATTATGCTTATACGTTTCAGCCAAAAGAGGTGGTTCCGTTTAAGAGTAATAAATTTATGAAGAAAAGTGAATATTGGAAACTGCTAAGTGATTTCAATTTTAATTACCTTCCTTCAAATATATCTTTTAATACTAATATTTTAAGACAAAGCAACCGTCAGCAGTTTAGAGAAGTTGAGGTTGAGGGAATTGGTCTTGATCCGTTGTACAGAAGAAATTTTGCATTTAATTATCAATACGGATTTGGTTTTAATCTTACCAAATCTTTAAAACTAAATTATTCTGCAACATCAAATAATATCGTTAGAAATTTCTTAAATGATGATAATTCGCCAAAAGAAGATTTTAATATCTGGGATGATTATCTTGATTTGGGAACTCCTAATCAGCATGCACAGCAATTGGTTTTAAACTATGAAATTCCAATTAATAAAATTCCAATTTTCAGCTTTGTTAAGGCTAGTTATTCATACACGGCAGATTATATGTGGCAGCGTTCTTCGACAGCATTTTCTGAATACGAAGATCCAAATGGAAATGTTTTTGATTTAGGAAATACAATCCAGAATTCAAATTCAAACACACTTACCACAACCCTTAATATGAATATGCTGTATAAATATTTGGGTTTAACGCCCGGAGCAAAAAAAGCAGCAAAACCGAAACCGGCAGCGCCGCCAAAACCAGGTGAAAAAATTGTAAATACAGCAAAACCAGTAGTAAGTTCTAGTCCGTTTTATGATGGTTTAATTGGTGTTTTGACAAGTATTAAAAACGTTCAGATAAACTATACTAAAAACAGCGGAACTGTTTTACCGGGTTATACGCCAAGTGTTGGTTTCTTAGGAACTTCTAAACCAAGTTTAGGATTCATTTTTGGAAGTCAGGACGATGTACGTTATGAAGCTGCAAAAAGAGGATGGTTAACAACATATCAGGATTTCAATCAAAGCTTTACACAGGTTTCTAATAAACTATTAAAAGTTACAGCAAATATTGATTTACTGCCGGATTTAAAAGTTGATTTGTCAATGGATCGTTCATATTCTGAAAACACTTCAGAACAATACAGCGTAGATCCGTCAACAAATGAATACAAACCATTATCACCTTACACTTACGGAATGTTCTCTATATCGACTGTTATGATAAAAACAGCATTTTCTACAAGTGATGAATACGAATCTGCAGCATTTGATGATTTTAGAAATAATCGTTTAGTAATTGCCAATCGTCTGGCAGAAGGACATTATGGTTCAGGAGTGGCAATTCCGAGATATGGAGATGCTAATAATCCAATTCCGGCAGAAACAGATCCAAACTATGCTGTTTATGTAGCTAATCAGGGATATCCTATTGGGTATACAAAAAGTAATCAGGCTGTTTTATTGCCAGCTTTCTTAGCAGCATATACAGGCGCAGATGCTTCAAGTTCTTCAACGAATATTTTTAGAAGTTTCCCAATTCCAAACTGGAGTATTAAGTATAATGGATTAATGCGTTACAAATTCTTCAAAGATAAGTTTAAGCGTTTTTCATTGCAGCATAATTACAGAGCATCGTATACAATAAATCAGTTTAGATCTAACTTTGACTTTAACAGCTCACCAAAAGTGCAGGATGTGAATACCAATTTCTACAATGAAATTATCATGTCAAATGTCAATTTAGTTGAGCAGTTTAGCCCGCTTATCAGAATGGATTTTGAGTTGAAAAGCTCATTGCGCGTTCTTTCTGAAATTAAAAAAGACAGAGCTTTATCGATGAGTTTTGATAATAACTTATTGACAGAGGTAAAAGGAATGGAATATATAATTGGTCTTGGATACCGTTTTAAAGATGTTATTTTTTCATCAAGACTGGCTGATAATCCTACCGGAATCATTAAAAGTGATATTAATATTAAAGCTGATTTTTCTTTAAGAAATAATGCGACATTAGTTCGTTACCTGGATTACGATAATAATCAGCTTGCGGCGGGGCAGAATATCTGGTCGTTGAAATTAACAGCAGATTATTCATTTAGTAAAAACTTAACGGCAATATTCTATTACGATCATTCGTTTTCAAAAGCAGTTATATCAACATCATTCCCGTTAACAAATATCAGATCGGGTTTTACGCTTCG
Organism: Flavobacterium ginsengiterrae; assembly: GCF_039539785.1. Lineage (NCBI taxonomy): Bacteria > Pseudomonadati > Bacteroidota > Flavobacteriia > Flavobacteriales > Flavobacteriaceae > Flavobacterium > Flavobacterium ginsengiterrae. Next base: position 1,366,014 of record NZ_BAABDU010000003.1, read on the forward strand.
ATATAATTTCGGAAATTAAATTTCGGTTTCTAAACCATTATTATTAGAAGATTATTACATTTGTTGCAGAATTATTAAAATATCAATTTTCAAACATACTATTATGAGCATACCAGCAAATTTAAAGTACACAAAAGATCACGAATGGGTTAGCATCGAAGGCGATGTAGCGACTGTAGGAATTACTCATTTTGCGCAAAAAGAGTTAGGAGATATCGTGTATGTTGAAGTAGAAACTTTAGATCAGACACTTACTAAAGATGAGGTTTTTGGAACAGTTGAAGCTGTAAAAACAGTTTCTGATTTGTTTTTACCTTTAACAGGGGAAATTATTGCTTTTAATGAGGAATTAGAAAGTGCTCCTGAAACGGTAAATTCTGATCCTTACGGAGCTGGATGGATGATTAAAATTAAAATTGCTGACGCATCAGAAATAGATACTTTATTATCTGACGAAGCTTATAAACAACTTATCGGTGCCTAAACAATTATTGTTAATCTGGGCAATACTATGCTCAGGAGTTATTGCTTATTTTTGTTTAACAGATTCAAGTAATCTTCCTGTAGTTAATTTTCCCAGCATTGACAAGATAGTGCATTTTTGCTTTCATTTTGGTTTTACAATTTCCTGGATTGTGTTTTTTAAAAAAGAACTAAAAGGAAAAGATGTTAATGATTATAAAGCTTACTTTATTTCGTTTATATTTTCGGTTTTTTTCGGAATAACAATCGAAATCCTGCAAAGTGTTTTAACAGTAACAAGAGCATCAGATGTAACCGATGTTTTAGCAAATGCACTCGGAGCAATTGTGGCCGTTTTTACAGCGATAGCTTTAAAAAAACAGATCGACAGAATATAAGAATATAATTACCCACTTCGGTGGGTTTTTTATTGGAAAAAAATCAAGCTTTAGAAAAACGTATTTTTTCTGAATTATAATGTACTTTTGCGCCATTCGATCTAACTTCAATAGTATGAATATTAAGCAATACTTAGATTCAACGTATTTAAAAACAGCATCTCAGGCCGGAATTTCGGAAGAGGAAAATAATGTTGTTGTTAAAAATGCAATTTTAGAAGCAATTCAGGAAGGATTTAAGCTTATAATGATTCGTCCGGAATATGTGAGTCTGGCAAAAGAAATGATCCTGAAAGCAGATTCGACTTTGCTTGTAGGAACAGTAATTGATTTTCCAGAAGGGAAATCAAGCTTAGAAACCAAAATTAAAGAAGCAAACGAAGCCATAGAAAATGGTGCCGACGATTTAGACTTTGTGTGTAATTATGAAGCGTTTAAAAATGGAGATACTGCTTTAGTAAAACAAGAAGTTTTAATTGGTACACAAATAGGACTGGCAAATAATAAAACAGTAAAATGGATTATTGAAACAGCTGCCTTAACGGATAAAGAAATTATTCAGCTTTGCGTTTTAATAAAAAATGTAGTTATATCGAATTTTAAAGAAGATGATTATGCTTCGGTTTTTGTAAAATCATCTACAGGTTTTTATAAAACAGAAAACAATCTGCCAAACGGAGCAACGGTTCCTTCAATAATTATGATGTTAGAAAATGCTTCGCCTCTGCCAATTAAAGCGGCCGGCGGTGTGCGTTCTTATGAAGATGCCATACAAATGATTCGTTTAGGAGTTAAGCGAATTGGAACTTCGGCGGCAAAAGCAATTGCGAACCGAGAAAATACCACAAATCAATACTAATAAAAGCCCCAAATTTACGTGAATAAGTTTTTTTTATCTTTTGTTATCATTTTTCCCTTATTTGTTTTTTCCCAAGAAACAAATATAAAACAAGGTTTTACGGCTGAGCAGTTTCCAGTTTTTCCAAACTGTGAAAACCTGCAGGCTAAAAATCTTGAAAATTGTTTTTACAGAGAAGTGCAGGATTTTGTCTACAATAATTTTGAAGTTCCGGCAGATCTTAAGCAAAATAATTACAAAGGTGAAGTTAGAGTACTTTTTGAAGTTGATGCAAATGGTGAATTTAAAGTAATTTATGTAAATGCGATAAACGATCCTCTGGCAGAAGAAGCAAAACGTGTTTTTGGAAAGTTTCCAAAAATTAAACCTTCGACTTATAACGGAAGACCTACTTACTCAAAATATACCATTACAATCGATATTCCTTTAAAAAATGCCGATCAGATTGCTGCCGAAGCTTTGGCTGCATCCGAAATTTTAAAGCCAATTGAAAAACCAATGACAGAGCTGGATAGTATTGTATATAAAAAATACAATATGCCGGAATTTGATAGTCATTTAAATATTCCATTCTCTCATAGTTATTATGCGCAGTTCGACGGGGCAATGAATCAGGTAGGAAGTAATAATCACACCGCTTCAAAACCGTATACGTATGCCGAGGTTTCAAAGTATTACAATTTAAAAGCAGTAAATCAATCTCTGCAAAAAAATGTTTCGACCTGGCTTGGAAGAAAATGGTGGAATGAAAATATGGTGCAGATTCAGGGAGAAGATTACTGGCTGGCGTTAAATCCAATTGTTGATTTGCAATTAGGAAAAGCTTCAGATCTAGATGCCTCTTATTCGTATGTTAATACACGTGCATTAAATTTTAGAGGAGGTTTAGGAAAACAAATAAACTTTACCACAACAGTTTTTGAAAGTCAGGGACGATTTGCAGGTTATTATAATGATTATGCAGAAACTTTAAAACCTTCTGGTGGGAATCCCGCGATTATTCCGGGAATGGGAATTGCAAAACGATTTAAAACAGATGCTTATGATTTTCCTTTGGCAGAAGCTAATATTACATTTGCGCCAAGCAGAATTTTTGATTTTCAGTTAGGTTACGGCCGAAATTTTATAGGTGATGGATATCGTTCTTTACTGGAAAGTGATGGAGCAAGTCCTTATCCATATTTTAAAATCAATACTACTTTTTGGAAAATAAAATATACAAATACGTACATGTGGCTTAAAGATGTGCGCCCAGAAGTAACGGCAGAGAAAACGTATGCCACAAAGTTTATGGCTAATCACTATTTAAGCTGGAATGTTTCTAATAGATTAAATTTAGGTTTCTTTGAGTCTGTAGTCTGGACAGATACCAATAACAGAGGTTTTGATATAAATTTCGTAAATCCGATTATTTTTTATCGTTCAGTCGAATTTGGTTCTTCATCAAAAAGCGGAAACGCTCTCTTAGGAGCAACAGCGAAATATAAATGGAGCAATAATGTAAATCTGTATGCTCAGTTCTTGCTTGATGAATTCTCTGTAAGCGATATGGGAGCTGGAGAACAAAGCTGGAAGAATAAATTTGGATATCAGTTAGGAGCGAAATATTTTAACGCCTTTGAAGTTAAAGACTTGTTGCTGCAGTTAGAATATAATCATGTTCGTCCTTATGTGTATTCTCATAGTGCTGTTATTACAAATTATGGACATAATAATCAAAGTATTGGACACCAATGGGGCGGGAATTTCAATGAATTAGTTGCAATTGGCCGCTACCATAAAGGACGTCTTTTTGCCGATGCTAAATTTACGATGGGAACAAGAGGTTTAGATTTTGATAATGCTCAGGACAGCTATAATTACGGAGGAAATATTTATAAAAGTTATGACGAAAAACGTCCGTATGATAAAGGAGTTAAAGTAGGGCAGGGTAACAAAACCAGTGTTTTTATAGCAGATATTCAGGGAGGATATTTAATAAACCCAATAACAAATTTAAAATTATTTGGAAGTTTTATTTACAGAAACTTTGATCCAACTCAGGAAACGGCAACAACTTTTAAGCAAAGTACAACATGGTTTACTATCGGATTGCGTTCGGATATCTTTAATTGGTATTTTGATTACTAGGATTTAATAAGATTTTTCGAAATAATAGTGTTAAAGATTGGCAAGTTCCTATTCTGTAAAGGTTTTATTGAAAAAAATCTAAATTTATAGGTCTAAATTCTACAATCTAATTTGTACATTTGCAGCACTCAAAAAAAATATACAAAGACTACGGTATTGAACGCTGCTAAAAATACATTTTCAATAAAATCAATATTTCTGGATTTCAAAGAGATTACTAAAGCTGGTTTGGCTATTAGTGTTTTGTTCTCTTCAATAGCCGGATATTTATTAGGAGTTAATGACGAACATCCATTTCAATGGAGTGTTTTGATTATTTTGGCAATTGGAGGTTACTGTATGGTTGGAGCTTCAAATGCTTACAATCAGGTAATCGAAAAAGATATCGATTCATTAATGGATCGAACAAAAAATCGTCCGGTTGCTTCCGGGCGCATGTCAAAAGTTACAGCATTAATCGTTGCAAGTCTCCTTACTATTATTGGAATTGTGCTTCTTTATACAATCAATGCTAAGTCGGCGATGTTTGCTGCGATTTCGATATTCTTATACACCAGTATATACACACCTTTAAAAACCGTAACTTCATTATCTGTTTTTGTGGGTGCTTTTCCTGGAGCAATTCCATTTATGTTAGGATGGGTTGCCGCAACAGGAGAATTTGGCATCGAAGCCGGAACACTTTTTCTAATTCAGTTTTTCTGGCAGTTTCCTCATTTTTGGTCAATAGGCTGGTTTTTGTATGATGATTACGCAAAAGCAGGTATCTTTATGCTTCCAACCGGAAAAAAAGATAGAAAAACCGCTTTACAGGTTATTTTGTATACGATTTGGTTAATAATTGCTTCTTTGTTACCGGTTTTAGGGTATACAGGACAATTGTTTATTTCGCCGGTCGCTGCAGTTTTAGTGTTTTTATTAGGTTTATGGATGTTGTTTTATGCAGTTCGTTTGTATCAATTGCGAACACCAAAAGCGGCAAGAACATTAATGTTAGTGAGTGTGTCATACATTTCATTATTGCAGATTGTGTTTATAGTAGATAAATTTTTAAGATAGTTATGGAAATGACATTAACAACAAACGATGAGCAGGTAAGAAAATCAAAATCGGCAAAGCTGATTTTGTTATTTGCAATGGTTAGTATGACCATGATGTTTGCCGGACTTACAAGTGCATTTGTAGTAAGTAAATCAAGAGCAGACTGGTTGACTAATTTTCAAATACCAATTGCGTTTTATTTTAGTACTGCAGTTATTATTGGATGCAGTGTTACATTTTTTCTGGCAAAAAAAGCAATTCAAAAAGATAACAGAACTGCAGCTACAGCCTTCTTATTGGCAACATTAGGTTTAGGTGTTTCATTTGTAGTTTTGCAATTTGCAGGTTTCGGACAGATAATTGACAGTGGTTATTACATGACAGGCCAGGGTAGCTCTATTACTACAACTTTCCTTTATGTAATTGCACTTATGCACTTATTGCACTTGGCGGGCGGACTTATTTCACTTTTAATTATAATTTATAATCATTTTAAACAAAAATACAATTCGACTCAAACTCTTGGAATAGAACTAGGTGCGATGTATTGGCACTTTCTAGACCTTTTGTGGGTGTTATTATTTTTGTTTTTATATTTCTTTAAATAAGAAAAAAACGTAAATTTGGGAACTTTTTAACGAATATCTTTTATGGAAGCGACAGTTACTACTGCAAACAACGACGAAAAAACTTGGGGAGGCGGTCATGAAATCCAGCCGTTAGGATCAAGTTATGGTAAAATGATGATGTGGTTTTTTATCGTATCAGATGCCTTAACATTTTCAGGATTCTTAGGGGCTTATGGTTTTTCTAGATTTAAATTTATTGAAACTTGGCCATTGGCTGATGAAGTGTTTACTCACTTTCCTTTTATGCATGGTGTTTCGGCTCCTATGTATTATGTAGCCTTAATGACTTTTATCTTGATTTTCTCATCTGTAACAATGGTTTTAGCTGTTGATGCAGGTCACCAATTAAAGAAAACAAAAGTTGCTGTTTATATGTTCTTAACTATTATTGGAGGTTTGATCTTCGTGGGCTCACAAGCTTGGGAGTGGAAAAACTTCATTAAAGGAGAATATGGTGCAGTTGAAACACACGGTGGAAGCTTATTGCAGTTTGTTAAAGCAGATGGAACGAGAGTTGCTCTTGCGGATTTTGCAGTAAAATTGCCAGAACAAAGAGAAGCTTTAACAAGAAGCAAAACTACTTGGTTCATGGAAGATGCACAAAGCCTGCCAACATATTCTGTAGCAGAAATTCAGGCTGGTTTTAAAGCACATCCAGATATATTGGTAAGAACTGAAACTCTTACTAAAGATAAAAAGAAAACAGTTTTAACAAGACAAGAGTCTGAAACTCGTTTAGCAGAGGCAAAATATGTAGTAGAAGGTGCAAACTTAATTAGAAACGAATACGGTAATAAATTATTTGCTGATTTCTTCTTCTTCATTACAGGATTCCACGGATTCCACGTATTTTCTGGAGTTATCATTAATATCATTATTTTCTTTAATGTATTATTAGGAACTTACGAGAAAAGAAGAAGCTACGAAATGGTAGAGAAAGTTGGTTTATACTGGCACTTCGTAGATTTAGTTTGGGTATTTGTATTTACAGTTTTCTACCTAGTTTAATTTTAGAATTTAATTATTATGTCACACGAGCACGTATCAAATACAAAAAGAATCTGGTTTGTTTTCGCATTACTATCAGTAGTAACTACAGTAGAAGTTATTTTAGGTATCTATAAACCAAAATCATTAGAGTTTACACATTTTATCGGTTTGAATTTGTTAAACTGGATATTTTATATCTTAACAGTATTCAAAGCTTATTATATTGTATGGGCATTTATGCACATGGAAGGTGAAAAAAGCAGCCTTAGATGGTCTGTTGTATCACCAGTTATTTTCCTAGTATTATATTTATTGTTCATCCTGTTAACAGAAGGACACTATATTTATGGGGTTTTTAAAGATTCTACTATTAAATGGAATTTTTAACATGATATTAATTCGAAAAGAAGCTCCGTTTAACGGAGCTTTTTTTATTTTTGTACCTCAATAACTTCTGTTAAAACAATGAAAAAAAATATAGTTCTTTTTGTACTTTTTGTTTTGCCAATTGTAGCCTATTTGTTTTTTGCATCAGGTGTAAATAGTTTTACAAAACTTCCTGTAATTACTCCAAAAATTGCCGACTTTGGAAACTGGAAATCTCTTGACGGCAAGAAAGTTTCTCTCGATAAAAAAATTACGGTTTTAGGTTTTTCGGGTTCTGATATTTTAAGCAGCCGAGGTAACTACTTTAACCTTAACGAAAAAATCTACAAACGCTATCATGGTTTCGAAGATCTTCAGTTTGTAGTTATCTGTCCGCTTGGCACAGAAAAAGAAGCTCAAAAACTGGTTGATGCTCTTAAGCCTTTTACAGATGTTTCGGGATGGAATTTTGTTTTTGCTTCACCAGAAGAAATACAAGCATTTTATAATCAGCTGCAATTAAAAGGGAAACTAGATGATAAGCTTGGAACTTCAAATGTTTTTATTGTAGATAAAGAAAGAAACTTAAGAGGTCGTAAAGGCAGTGATAAAGATAAAAAGGACGAGTATAAAGAAGGATATGACACTTTCCATCCGTCAGAATTGAGTAATGAAATGCTTGATGATTTTAAAATCATTTTGTATGAATACCGTGCTGCTTTAAAAAAGAACCACAATGCCACAAAACAACTTTAAACTTATTAAATAATGTTCAAAAATAAATCTTACATCGGGATTTCGTTTATTATTTTGATTTTCGGAATCTATGCAGTGCCAAAAATTGTTGATAGAATTAAAAACGGAGATGTTGTAAAAGGAAATCGATTAGATAATGTAGGTTCTAAAAGCTCAAAAGATGCTAAATTATTAACGATTGGTCCGGCTCCAAAATTTGAATTAACGAATCAGGATAACGTTAAAATTTCAAATGAAACATACAAAGGTAAAGTATATGTTCTGGAATTTTTCTTTACTACATGTCCGTCAATCTGTCCAAAGATGAATATGAGCATGCTTGAAATCGAAAAAACATTCTTCGGGAACAAAAACTTTGGAATTGTTTCTATAACAATAGATCCTGTTCATGATACACCACAGGTTTTAAAAGATCATGCAAAATTATTAGGTGTGAGATCTTCAACATGGAACTTTTTAACCGGAGACAAAGCCACGATTATGGATTTGTCTAACAAAGGATTTAATCTTTATGCCGGAGAAAATTCAAAAGTAAGCGGCGGTTTCGAACATTCCGGATTATTTGCTTTAATTGATAAAGACGGAAATATTCGCTGTAGAAAAGACGAATTTGGAAACCCGAATATCTACTACGATGGTTTAGATAAAAAAGGTGTTAGAGATATTCAACAAGACATAAAAATACTATTAGAAGAATAAAATGGAAGATAATTCATTAGAGAAAAAATACAATAAATACATTGTTGCTGTTTCAATTGTTATACCGGTTGTTGTAGCCATCCTTTTTGGAATCAAATTAAAAGATTTTGGAATTAATGTTGAACCGCTTTCATTTCTGCCTCCAATTTATGCTACTACAAATGGTATTACTGCAATAGTCTTAGTATGGGCAGTTATTGCTGTTAAAAATGGTAAATTAAAGCTTCATGAACGTTTAATGACTTTTGCCATTGCGTTGTCGTTAGCATTTTTGGTAATGTATGTTGCATACCACATGACATCAGACTCTACTAAATTTGGCGATATAAACCATGATGGAATTCTTGATGCTGTAGAAAGCGCGAAAGTAGGTTCATTACGATTAGTGTATTTTATTATTTTAATAACTCACATTTTACTTTCAATAGCTATTATTCCGCTTGTTTTAATTACTTATGTGCGTGCACTTGCGCAAAAGTTTGACAAGCACAGAAAAATTGCTAAAATCACATTTCCAATTTGGCTTTATGTTGCTGTAACGGGAGTGGTTGTATTTTTAATGATTTCACCTTATTATGCAAACTAAAAAAAATATTATTCAGAAGCCAAATTCGAGAATTAAAACTTTTATTCTCGGAATTTGTATTTTCCTAATAGGAATTTCTTCTAATGCTCAATGCGCCATGTGCCGCGCCGCGCTTGCAGGAGATTCGAACATTAAGAAAGCAGAAGCAGTAAATGACGGAATCGTTTTTTTAATGATAATTCCGTATTTACTTGTAGCTATAATTGGTTATTTCATTTATAGAATGTACAAGTCTAAAAAGAAAAAGGCAGAATAATTATTCTGCCTTTTTTTTATTTTAATCCGTTTACCGAAACATTTACCGTTCCGTTTATTTTTATGAACGCTATAATCGCCTGATTGGTCAGCTGAATTTTGTCAAACTGAATATCTTCCATTTTTCCGTTTACAAAAACACCCGGCATTGGCGAATAATTTTTAAGGTACGAAGCCATGCTTTTTTTGCCTTCTTCTAAATTAGGCTGTATAGAATAGCGACAGCTTTCTTCCATTTTTCTTAAAACATAGCCTTGTGCCAGCCAGTTTGCTGTTCGCATTAATTTGCTTTTGGTATCCAGAACATAATCTAATTTGTCAAAATAAATTTCTTTTGTCTGTGCATTATATTGCGGAATTCCGTTTAAATACAATGTTCCGTTTATAGAGCCTAAAACATCAAGAGCGATTATCATTTTGCCTTCTTTATGCCAGATTGCAACATTTTTTACAGTAACCTTTTTGCTTCCTGAACCAAATTCCTGTCCGGCGAAATTCTTTGTCATAATTTTTGAAGCATCAACATAGCTGGAAATAGCGGCAATATTAGCCGAAATTTGATTTGGAATTTTGGTTACTGGTTTCAATACAATTTTACTGGCATTAAACTTAGATTCCGGTTGTTTACCCACAATGGTTTCCATGTTGCATTTCATTCCCATTTCTAACACATAAGAATCTTTTTTAAGTTTTGCATTTGTAGAATAAATTTCAACAGGAACAATTCTAAGCCAGCTTTCATAAGTATCACTCATTTGAAACGGTGTGCAGATTTTCTCTAAAGCCGATAAAACATTCGGTTTAAAATCCATAGATTCTTCGATTGCATCATCAATTTTATGTTCCAGCTTGGATTTAAAAATTGAAATAGCAGGATTAATTAGATAAGTAATTGGCATGTTTTTTCCAAAAACAGTCATTGTTGGGCTTTCGCTCCAGTCTAGAGATTTAAATTCGGTTTTAGTGTTTAATTTCCAGTTTGTTAAAGCAACATCGCTGGATAAAGTAATCACGCCGTTTAGGTTAAACTCGCGTGTATCATAAAGTTCAACGCCCAGTTTTTTAGTTCCAATTCGGTATTTTATATTGGCTTTTAAAGGGAGGATTGTTTTAATTTTCTTATCGGGATTTGCCGGGTCATTTTGAATTTTTATTGGAGCCTGTTTCCAGATCTTCATTTGAATATCATCGTCTTCAATATCATTATCCTCATAAATCAATCCATTTAAAATTGAATTGGTCTGATTTTCAATGTCATTTAATTTAACCGTAATAGGAAGATTGATAAACGACGGGCTGGCATCATAAACTAAAGGACTGGCATCGTCTGGTTCTGGTTTAAGAGTTTCTAACTTTTGTGTTGTAGAACAGCTGAAGAGTATTGCAGTTACCGCAAACACAGAGAATTTTGAAAAAAATTTCATAGTTATGATTTTTTTGAGTGAAGCAAAATTAAGAAAAGTATTAAATTATTTTAAGAAAGTGTAACATTTGATAACAACTGCCGTCTTATTTAAAAACTATGATAAAATTATTAACGTTTTATTATCATAATTTACTTATAAAAAATATTATTATTGTTTTAAAAATTTAACAATATCATGATCGAAATCAAAGATTTGCACAAATCCTATAAAATGGGGAGTTCGGAATTACATGTGTTGAAAGGGATTAATTTTAATATAGCCGAAGGAGAATTAGTCGCAATTATGGGATCATCCGGATCTGGAAAATCTACTCTTCTTAACATTTTAGGAATTCTTGATGAAGCCGATTCTGGTAGTTATATTTTAGACAAAACGCCAATTAAAAAATTAAACGAAACATTGGCTTCAAAATACAGAAACAAATTTTTGGGTTTTGTTTTTCAGTCTTTCAATTTAATAAATTACAAATCTGCATTAGATAACGTGGCTATGCCTTTGTATTATCAAGGTGTAAAAAGAAAAGAGCGTTATGAAATTGCAATGAAATACCTTGAAAAAGTTGGTTTAGGATCTCATTCACACCATTTACCAAACGAGCTTTCGGGAGGTCAGAAACAACGTGTGGCGATTGCGAGAGCATTAGCTTCTAACCCAAAAGTTTTACTTGCAGATGAGCCTACGGGGGCGTTAGATACCAAAACATCGTATGAAGTTATGGAACTTATTCAAGGCATTAATGACGAAGGAAAAACGATTTTAATCGTTACACACGAGCCGGATATTGCTGCAATGTGCAAAAGAAACGTAGTCCTGAAAGACGGACTAATCATAGACGATAAAATGGTTGAACAAGTTAGAGCTTCATCTTATGTTTAATATTGAACGCTGGCAGGAAATATTTGAAGCCATTTCAAAAAACCGCCTCCGAACTTTTCTAACGGGAATTTCGGTAGCGTCGGGAATTTTTATTCTGGTGATTTTACTGGGCGCCGGAAAAGGACTTCAAAACGGTATTGAAAAACAATTTGAACGTGATGCCGCCGGAATTATCGAAGTTTGGTCTGGTACAACAACAAAAGAATATAAAGGATTGAATCCCGGAAGACAGATTCAGTTTCGAAACAGTGATTATAATCAGTCTACTCAAAAGTTTGAAGATAAACTAGATTTAAGAGCTTCTACGCAAAATTATTGGGGACAGTCTTTTTCGTATGGTAAAGAATCCGGAAGTTATCAATTTAGAGGTGTCGATCCTGATTATGGAGGAATTGAAAACCTAACAATAGTTCAGGGACGTTACGTAAACAGTAAAGATTTACAAAATAACGAAAAGGTTGCTGTTATTGGAATGAAGCTGAAAAATGATTTATTGAAAGACAAAAACGCAATTGGCGAAGAAATCTTAATAAACAATATTAGTTTTAAAGTAATTGGAGTTTTTACAGATCCGGGAGGAGAAAGAGAAGAAACAAGAGCTTATCTGCCTTTGACGACTGTGCAGAGAACTTTTGGCGGAGGTGATAAAATCAGTAATTTGTTTTTTACTTTAAAGAAAACAAGTGATTATGATGAAGCTTTGGCACAATCTGAAAAGTTTACACAGGATTTAAAAGATTTATTGAAAAGTAAAAACATGGTTGCTCCAGATGATGACGGTGGCGTAGGAGTTTACAATTCAGTAAAAGATGCGAAGCAGTTTTATGATTTAAATCTTTACATCAGATTGTTTTTTTGGTGGGTTGGTATTTGTACTATTATTGCGGGAGTAGTAGGTGTAAGTAACATTATGCTGATTATTGTAAAAGAAAGAACAAAAGAAATCGGAATTAGAAAAGCTTTAGGAGCTTCTCCGTTTTCGATTATCGCCATGATACTTCACGAATCTATTTTTATTACCACAATTGCTGGTTTTGTTGGTCTTTTGGCAAGTTTATTATTGCTGGAATTTGTGGGGCCAATGGTTCAGAGTGAATATTTTAGAAATCCTGAAGTAGATTTCAGCGTGGCATTAACAACACTATTTTTATTAGTGTTTGCAGGTGCTTTGGCAGGATTTTTTCCGGCCTACAGAGCAGCCAAAATTAAACCTATTGTAGCACTTAGAGACGAATAATTATGTTTAAGAAAGATAATTGGGATGAGATTTTACAGGCCTTAACGGCCAATCCTTTCAGAACTATTCTGACGGCTTTTGGTGTTTTTTGGGGAATTTTTATTTTGGTAATATTACTTGCTGCAGGTAACGGACTTGAAAACGGTATTAAAAAAGGTTTTGACGGAATTGCTACAAACACCATGTTTATGTGGAGTCAGACAACATCAAAAGCGTATAAAGGACTTCCAAAAACACGTCGTTACGATTTTAGAAACAGCGATGTTACAGCTCTAAAAGCGGCACTGCCGGATTTATTATATGTTTCACCAAGAAACCAATTAGGAGATTTTAACGGAACTAATAATGTGGTTCGAGGTACAAAAACTTCTGCATTTACGATTTATGGTGATTATCCGGAGCTGATTAAACAACAGCCAATGGATATTATAAAAGGACGTTTTGTAAACCAGCAGGATATTCTTGAAAAACGAAAAGTAGCCGTAATTGGTAAAGGAGTTATCAGCGAACTTTACGGAAAAGAAGAAGAAGCTGTTGGAACTTATATAAAAATCAATGGCATTAACTTTATGGTTGTCGGTGTTTATAAATCCAAACAGCAGGGAGGAAATGCAGAACAGGAACAAAAAAATATTTTTATTCCGTTTACGACCTTTCAGCAGGCATTTAATTACGGCGATAAAGTGGGCTGGATGGCGCTTACTGCAAAAGATGAAACTTCGATAACAGAATTAAAACCAAAAATTCTGGAAATTATAAAAGCACTTCACTCAGTAAATCCAACAGATGACAGAGCAGTTGGGAATTTTGATTTGTATGAACAATTTAATAAAGTGCAGAGTTTGTTTAATATTCTAAAGATTATTGCTTATTTCGTAGGAACTTTAGTCTTAATTTCGGGCGTTATTGGAATTTCAAACATTATGCTCATTGTGGTTAAAGAACGCACCAAAGAAATTGGAATTAGAAGAGCTTTAGGAGCAACTCCGGCAGCGATTAGAGGACAGATTTTAGCAGAATCTATTTTCTTAACCATCATTTCAGGAATGTTAGGAATTGCTGTAGCCACCGGAATTATAGCCATTTTAAATATGGTGCTAGATTCAATGCCTGCAGGAAACGACACTATGTTTGCCAATCCAAGTGTTGATTTAGGTGTTGTATTTGTTGCCTTAATAATATTAGTAGGATCTGGTTTGCTGGCAGGATTTATTCCGGCGCAGACCGCAATTAATGTAAAGCCCGTAGATGCTTTACGAACAGAATAAAATTATCAATCAAAAATAATCGATTAAACCGAAAACAAAATGAAAAAAGGAGTAACCGTAACCATTTTAATTTTAATTGCTGTAGTGTTTTTTGGAGCGCTTTATTATTTATATGCGAAGAACCAGGAATCACCAATTATTTTTAAAACGGAGAAAGCAGAAATCAAAACTATAGTAAAAAATACAATTGCTACTGGTAACATTCAGCCTGATGAAGAGGTCCTAATCAAACCAAATATTTCAGGTATTATTGAAGAGGTTTATATTAAAGCCGGAGAAAAAATCAAAGCTGGAGATATGATTGCTAAAATTCGAGTTGTAGCAAATGTATCGAATGTAAGCAGCACACAAAATCAGGTGCAGACTGCAAAAATTGCTTTAGATAATCAGGAGAAAATCTATCAAAGACAAAAAACACTTTTTGAAAAAGATGTAATTTCTGCTAACGATTTTGATGCCGCACAAGTAGCTTACAAACAAGCAAAACAGACTTATGCATCGGCTAAACAAAGTTTAGATATCGTAAAAACAGGAACAACTTCATCTTTAGGAAATTATGCGAATACTTTAATTCGTTCTACCGTAAACGGAATGGTTTTACAAGTTCCTGTAAAAGTTGGAAATCAGGTTATTGAAAGTAATAATTTTAACGAAGGAACTACAATTGCAAGTGTTGCCGATGTGGGAAGAATGATTTTTATTGGAAAAATTGACGAATCTGAAGTTGGTAAAATCAAAGAAAAAATGCCAATTGAAATTACAGTTGGTGCTATCGAAAACAAAAAATTTGAAGCAGTTCTTACAGATATTGCGCCAAAAGGTGTGGTAGAAAACGGAGCGATTCAGTTTGAAATAAAAGCAAGATTAGAAAACAGAGACGAAACATTTATTAGAGCCGGATTAAGTGCCAATGCTTCTATTATTCTTGAAAAAGCCGAAAAGGTTATGGCAATAAAAGAATCATTAGTACAGTTTGATAAAAAAACTCAAAAACCGTATGTTGAAGTTGAGACTGCACCTCAAAAATTTCAAAGAAGAGATTTAGTTCTGGGTGTAAGCGACGGAATTTACGTTCAGGTTAAAAGCGGGATCAAAAACAAAGATAAAATTAAAATCTGGAATCAGGGTTTGATCGATGAAAAAGAGAAAAAATAATTTGAAATTCTAAAGAGTTTTTTGGTTTTAAAAAATGTTAAATTTGCGTAGTCTGGTTACTGCGCTTACATTCAAAATATATGAAAATAAATAAATATAACAGCCTTGTTTTTGCCATGTTATTCGGTTTTGGATTAGCCGGAAATGCACAAACAAAACAATGGACACTTGAAGAATGCGTAAGATATGCATTAGACAATAATATTACGATTAAATTATCTGAGCTGGATGTAAAAACAGCAAATATTGATAAAAAAGGAGCTTTAGGAAGTTATCTGCCAACTGTAAATGGTAATGCTTCACATTCATGGAATATTGGTTTGAACGTTAACCCTGTAACCAATATTGCGACTACACAAACAACTCAGTATTCTTCATTAGGAGTAAATGCAAATGTCGATATTTACAAAGGTCTGCAAAATCAAAATGCATATAGACGAGCCACGCTTTCTATTATAGCTTCAAAGTATCAATTGTTGAAAATGCAGGAAGATATTTCATTAAATGTAGCCAATGCTTTTCTGCAGATTTTATCAAATAAGGAAGACTTAAAAGTTAAAAAAGAACAATTGGCTATTGATGAAAAACGTTTTGCACGTTCTGAAGAAATGGTAAATGCAGGAACAATTCCGCGTGGTGATTTGTTTGACTTAAAAGCTACTGTTGCTACAGATAAACAAAATATTACAGTTTCTGAAAATAACTTATTAATTTCAAAATTAAGTCTGGCACAGCTTTTACAATTAAAAGAATTTGCTGACTTTGATGTAATTGACGATACAAACGTAAAAGATGAAAATAATATCATGGCGCAAAGCCCAATTGATATTTATAATAAAGCAAAAGAAACTCGTACAGAGTTAAAATTAGCACAGACTAATCTTGAAATTGCCGAAAAAAATGTTACGATTGCAAGAGGAGCTTATCAGCCAACTTTAAGGGGGTTCTATTCTTTTAGCACAAGTGCCAGTTACAGTGACAGACTAATTGGAACCGATGGAGCAGGAAACCCAATTTATGCAGGTCCGGATCCGGTTTTAACTCAGTTTAGTGATAACAAAGGACACAATTTTGGTTTCCAGTTAAGCGTTCCTATCTTTAATGGTTTCTCAGCCAGAAATAATGTTGAAAGAAATAAGGTAAGTTTAGAGAAATCTAAAATAGATTTAGAGCAAAAAAGTTTAGATTTGCAACGTAACGTTTACACTGCATTTACAGACGCAAAAGGTGCTTTAAACACATATGAATCTTCAACAGTAACTTTAGAAGCCAGACAGCAGGCTTACAATTATGCTAAAGAAAAGTACGATGTAGGTTTAATGAATTCATTTGATTTTACACAGGCACAAACTCTGCTTACCAATGCTCAGTCTGACGTTATTAGAACGAAATACGATTACATGTTCAAAATTAAAATACTTGAATTCTATTTCGGAATTCCAATTGTTCCAATTATTACAAAATAATTTATTATGTCAAAAAAAACAGTTTACTTCTTAGTTGGCGGGGCAGTAGTTCTAATTGCATTATTAGTAGGTCTTTCTAAAGCGGGAGTAATAGGAAATAAAGATGAAGGAAAAGAAGTCGAAACTTCAAAAGTTGTGGCTTCGACAATTATTGAAACAGTCTCGGCAACCGGAAAAATCCAGCCAGAAATTGAAGTAAAACTTTCATCAATGGTTTCCGGTGAAATTATTGCGTTAAATGTAAAAGAAGGTCAGGTTGTAAAAAAAGGAGATTTATTAGTTAAAATAAACCCTGATTTATATACTTCAGGACTAGAAAGATCTGTAGCTAATTTATCTGGAACAAAAGCAGGATTAGTGCAGTCTGAAGCTAGTTTTAAAGAAGCTAAAGCCAATTACGAACGTAATAAAACGTTATATGACAAAGGAGTGATTTCAAAATCAGATTGGGATAAAGCCATTTCGACTTATGAAGTTGCAAAAGCAACCAAACAATCTTCTTACTATAATGTTCAGAGTGCTGTGGCATCTGTAACTGAAGCTAAAGATAACTTAGGCCGAACTACTATTTACGCTCCTGCAGATGGTACAATTTCAGTATTAAATGTAGAATTAGGAGAACGTGTTTTAGGAACGCAGCAAATGGCCGGAACAGAGCTTTTAAGAGTTGCGAATCTTAACAATATGGAAGTTGAAGTCGATGTTAATGAAAATGATATCGTAAAGATCAAAATTGGAGACGAAGCAAATGTTGAAGTTGATGCTTATTTAAAAAAGAAATTTAAAGGTGTTGTAACCAGTATTTCAAATTCGGCAAGTACAACATTAACATCAGATCAGGTTACCAACTTTAAAGTTAAAGTACGCATTCTAAAAGAATCTTATCAGGATTTATTAGAAGGAAAACCAGATTCTTATTCGCCTTTTAGACCAGGAATGACCGCAACGGTAGATATTATTACGACAACAAAAAACAATGTATTGGCCGTACCTATTAGTTCTGTTGTTGTAAAATCAGATACAACTGCCGTTTCTGATTTTAAAGTTGAAGATCCAAACGAGAAAAAAGTAACTCCAAAAAGCGATAAAAAATTCGAATGCGTTTTTGTGAAAGTAGGAGATAAAGCTAAAATAAGAATTATTAAAACCGGAATTCAGGACGATACCAATATTGAAGTAATGTCTGGATTAAAACCGGGTGATATTGTAATTACGGGACCTTACACAACCGTTTCTAAAGAACTAAATTCCGGAGATAAAGTAAAGCTGAAAAAAGCTGATACTCCGAAAAAATAATAAGATATTTGTAAAATTAAACGAAGTCGAATGCTGATAAGTAAAAAGCTTCGGCTTCGCTTGGTTTAACAGCATAATTAATTTTAAAATCATACACATTGTCTTTTATCCTAAACATCGAAACCGCTACTAAAAATTGTTCTGTATCAATCGCAAAAGACGGGCAGACTATTCTCTGTAAGGAAATTGCCGAAGAAGGATATTCGCATGCCGAAAAACTTCATGTTTTTATTGAAGAAGTAATTGCTGAATCTGGAATTTTAGTTAAGGATTTAAATGCCATTGCAGTAAGTCAGGGTCCGGGATCTTATACAGGATTACGAATTGGAGTTTCGGCTGCAAAAGGATTGTGTTATGCATTAAATATTCCGTTAATTGCTGTTGATACATTGAAGACTTTAGCATCAAAAGCAAATGTTTCTGAAGGAAAAATTATTCCAATGCTGGATGCCAGAAGAATGGAAGTTTACAGCGAAATTTTTACTGCCGGTTTAGAAATGGAAAGAGAGATTCAGGCCGAAATAATAGACGAAAATTCTTTTTCAGAATATAAAGAAACACTTTATTTTGTTGGTGATTGTGCCGAAAAATGCAAACCGGTTTTAACCAAAGAAAACTTTGTGTTTTTAGAAGAAATCAAATATCCTTCGGCAAACGAAATGAGTAAAATCAGTTACGATAAATACCAAAAAAGCGACACTGTCGATGTCGCTTATTTTGAACCTTATTATTTAAAAGATTTTATGATGACACTGCCTAAAAAGCAGTAATCTATTTTTATTTTTGAAGTGTAAACGGCTGAACAGAAATTCCTGCCTGATCTAAAGCTGTTTTACAATCTTCCAGAGTTTCAGAAAAAACAGATCCGTAATTGGCATTTTTTGCCCAAGGACGTACCGCAAAATCAACTGAACTTGCAGATAAATTTTTAACAAAAACTTCCGGTGCCGGTTTTTGAAGCACTTTTGGGTTTTTGTTTAAAACATCTAATAAAATATCTTTAGCCTTTTTAATATCAGAATCATAAGAAACAGAAAAAGTTAAATCTGCTCTTCTTTCTCCCTGCATAGAATAATTGATAATTGTTCCATTAGATAAAGCTCCATTAGGAACAAAAACAGTCTGATTATTTCCGGTAAGCATTTTGGTAACAAAAATCTGAATTTCTAATACCGTAGCAATAACGCCCTGAGCTTCGATTGTATCGCCAACTTTAAAAGGTTTAAAAACAATAATAAGCATACCGCCGGCAAAATTAGAAAGCGAACCTTGCAGCGATAAACCAACAGCAAGACCCATAGCACCTAAAATAGCAACGAATGATGAAGTCTCGATTCCGAGATTAGAAATAAATGTTACAAATAATAAAATTCGTAAAGCCCATAATAAAATGTCGGCAAGGAATTTTGTTAATGTTGGGTCCAGATTTCTCTTTACCATTATTTTTCTAATAACTCTGTTTATTAGTTTAATGGCGTATAAACCAACAAATAAAACTACAAATGCCGAGATTAATTTTGGCGAATAATCAATTAAAAGATTAATGAACTTAGTTAAGTAACTGCTTAACTGTTCAGGATTGATGTACATCATTTTATATAAAAAAAACCTTCTAAATAAAGAAGGCATATTAGCGCGGCAAATATAAAATAATTATCTGTTAATTTGAAAACTGCTTATTTATCTGATTCTTCAGAATCAGAATCTGTTACCGCATCTTCGCTTACATCGACAACCGTTTCTGAAGCAAATTCATAATCAGGATTTGTGTTTTCTGATATTACTTCTTTTATAGAATCAAATACATCGTTTATTAAATCGGCAGCATTTTCAAATATTGGTTCTGCAGCATCTTTAATTTCTTCAACTGTAGTTTCTGCGTGTTCAGCAAAATCTTTAGTCGTATCTTTTGCAGAGCCAAATAAATTAGAAAAAAATGAAGTTAATCCCATGGTTTTGATTTGGTTAGTTTAGATTACAATATTAATTGTTTTTCGAGAATTATAATTAAACTTTAGAATAATAAATAGCTAATAAATGAAATAAAAAAAGCGCCTCGATTGAGGCGCTTTTTAATACTTATTAAAAAAGTTTTATGCATTTAAAGCTTCAACTTTAATGGCCTCGTCATTAAGCATGCTTTTCAGCATATTTTCGATACCGCTTTTTAAAGTAAAAGTTGAAGAAGGACAACCGCTGCAAGCACCTTGTAAAATCACTTTTACCGTTTTGTCGTCTTCATTATAAGAATCGAATGCAATATTACCGCCATCGGCAGCAACAGCTGGTTTTACGTATTCTTCTAAAATATTAATAATCTGCTGAGAAGTAACATCAAGCTTGTCAAAAGCCTCATCTTTGGTTACATCATTTTTAGCAGCAGTCTGAATTAAACTTTCATCTAAAACAGTTCCTCCGTTTTCGATAAATTGTTTAATAAATGTTCTCAATTCTAAAGTAATCTCCTGCCAGTCGTTGATTTCATATTTCGTAACCGAAATATAATTTTCGTCAATAAATACCTCTTTTACATAAGGAAATTTGAATAATTCCTGCGCAAGCGGAGAAGAAGCAGTCTGGTCGATATTTTTGTATTCAACCGCATTTCTGGTTAACATTCTGCTGACTACAAATTTTAAAGCTGCAGGGTTTGGAGTTGTTTCTCCGTAAACCGTAATAGGTTGTTTTTTTGCTTTAGTTTCGTCAATTTTAATGATAACACCGCCTTTGTCTACAAATGCTGTAATTTGTTCTGCAACGGCATCTTTTACGTCATCCCAGTCTACAATACTGTATCTTTCGATTGCAATGAAATTTCCTGAAATGTAAACAGTTTTTACAAACGGAAGATAAAACAACTGCTGTGCTAAAGGTGAAGCTTGTGCTTCGTCAATGTTTTTGAATTCAAAGTTTTGATTTTGAGTAATAAAATCTTCAAATTCAAACTTCAATATCGTTGGATTTTGAGTCTCTTTTATAGTGATTTTTGTCATGGTAGTAATTTTTTGCAAATTTAATAAAGTTATTTTCTACTAATACCTATATTTGATTTTTTAATAAAATAATTAAGACTCTTTTCAAATAATTCGTACGAAATTATAAAGAGAGCAAAAATTATTTAAACTAACTAACCATTATGAAATTAAAAATCAAGTTTTTATTTGTGTTTTTAATTACCACGTTCTTTACCTATTCGCAAGAAGGAATTCCTGTTTATTCAGATTATTTGTCTGATAACTATTATTTAATTCATCCTTCTATGGCGGGCGCTGCAAACTGTGCAAAAATCAGATTAACAGCCAGAAAACAGTGGTTTGGTCAGGAAGATGCGCCTTCGCTTCAAACTTTAAGTTTTAACGGCAGAGTGGGCGAGAGATCGGGAGCTGGAATTATTGTTTTTAATGATAAAAACGGATACCATTCTGAAAAAGGAGTAAAGCTTACTTATGCACATCATATTATGTTTTCGAGAGACGAACTCGATTTAAATCAGCTTTCATTTGGTATTAGCGGCGGATTAATCCAAAATCAATTAGACGAAACCAAATTTGGAAATGTTTTTGATCCTATTGTTTTTGGCTCTATTCAAAAAGATTCTTATTTCAATTTAGACATTGGAGCTTCGTATAATTTTCTTGATTTTTATGCGCATGCAACCGTTCAGGGAGTTTTAGAAACCAGACGTGAATTGTATACAGATTATGAAAGTGATAATTTAAGAAAGTTTCTTTTTAGTGCCGGATATGTATTTGGAAAACGAGATAAAATTACCTGGGAACCTTCTATTTTGTTTCAGTATTTCGATCAGACTAAACAAAAATCTATTGATTTGAATATGAAAGCTTATAAAAATATGGACTTTGGAAGTTTGTGGGCGGCACTATCATATAGAAGAAGTTTTGACGGCGCACAGTTTAGTTCAGGAAGCGGCGTTTCATCTCAAAAATTGCAATACATTACGCCAATTGTGGGCGTAAATTATAAAAACTTTATGTTTGCTTATACATATTCTCAAGTTACAGGCGATGTAAAGTTTGATACTGGCGGTTATCACCAGATTACTTTAGGAATTAATTTATTATGCAGAAAGGAACGTTACGATTGTAATTGTCCTGCAGTTAATTAGAAAAAATATGGTTATTAAATCTGTAAACGGAAAAGCACCTTCTATACCGGAAGATTGTTATGTTGCCGAAAATGCCACTATTGTGGGAGATGTATCTTTTGGAGATTCTTGCAGCGTTTGGTTTAACGCTGTTGTGCGCGGCGATGTTCATTTTATCAAAATAGGAAACAAGGTAAACATTCAGGATGGAGCCGTAATTCATTGTACGTATCAAAAACATCCAACAATTATAGGAAACAACGTTTCTATTGGCCACAATGCTATTGTACACGGATGCACGATTCACGACAATGTGTTAATTGGAATGGGCGCAATTGTAATGGATAACTGCGTTGTAGAAAGTAATTCGATTATTGCGGCTGGAGCAGTTTTAACTCAAAATACAGTAGTTCCGTCGGGAACTATTTTTGCGGGCGTTCCTGCAAAAAAAGTAAAAGATATAGATCAGTCTGATTTTGCGGGCGAAATAGAACGTATTTCGAATAATTATGTAATGTATTCCGGTTGGTTTAAAAACGAACAGTAAAAATTTCAAAATAAAAATTCCAAATTCCAAGAGTCGTGATTCATTTGGAATTTGGAATTTGGAATTTTTTAGAGTTTAATCTATAAATTGATTTTTTCGAAGAAAGCATTCTTGTAGCTTTCGCTGATAGGAATTCGTTTATCGCTGATTAAAACTTTATTTTTCTGAATTGATTTTACGTGTTTTATATTGATGATATAAGATCTGTGAATTCTCGAAAATCCTTTGCTGGAAAGCAGATTTTCTAATTTGATTAAACTGATTAAAGTAAGCGTGAATTTATTGTCTGTGGTGTAAATTTTCACGTAATCTTTTAAACCTTCGATAAATAAAATATCCGAAAAATTCATTTTTACATTTTCATATTCAGCCCTTACAAACATAAAATCCTGTTCAACTTCTGGCGATGCAGTGGTTTCAGAAACGGCCTGAACCGGAGCTGCAGGATTATTTATCTGTTGTGCGCGTACAACCGATTTTAGAAAACGATGAAACGGAATTGGTTTTACCAAATAATCTACTGCACCAAGATTAAAACCTTCTACTGCATAATCAGAATAAGCGGTTGTAAAAATTACCAAAGGCTTTTTTTCTATTGTATTTAAAAACTCTATTCCAGAGAAATGAGGCATTTGAATGTCCAGAAAAATCAAATCGATGTTGTTTTGATTTATAAATGAAACAGCATCGATAGCGTTATTAAAAGTATTGACTAATTCCAGAGAATCTACTTTTTTCACGAAATCTTCTAACAATTCAACTGCTAAAGGTTCATCATCTATAATTACACATTTCATTTGTAGAAAATTAAGTTTTAAATTTATTTTGGCAGTCAAAAGTAGTTTTAAACCAGTAAATTAAGTTTTAAAATTATCATAAAATACTGGTTTGTTTAAAATTATCCGTTAACCGTTATGGTTTTGGTTAACGTGTATCCGTCAGTTAAATTTCCGGTTATTGTGGCTAATTCACTCGCAAGACTGTCTGCAAAAACATTGTCTTTTGTGTTCGATGTGTCGGCTTGTCCATGTGCCGCATAATTTGTACTCGAATATACATCACTTGAAATGGTTTCAGGAAAAGCAATTTGAGTAACTAATAATGATGAACCGCTGCTTGTTAAAACTTCGACATGCACATGAGGCGCGCGCCCTTGATACCAGCCCGGATAAATAGATATAAACGAAACTTCTCCGCTGGTATTTGTAGTTTGTCTTCCTCTTAAAAAATGAACAGAAGTATAATCTGTCTGCTGCATTTGGGTACCGCCGTATTCAGAATAATTTCCATCTTTATCGCAATGCCATACATCTACTAAAACATTAGAAAGCGGTGCGCAATCATTGTTTTTATTTTCAATTTTTAAATTTATAAGAAGCGCAATTCCCACTCGGTCAGATTTTATGTTTTCTAAAACCAGCTGACTTGGTGTTTTGATAGGAAAAGGACCTTTTGTTTCTGATGGAGAAACGGTACAGGTTCCATCTCCGGAAGATGAATCAGTATCTATAACAGAATCATCGTTGTCGCTTTTTGAGCAGGATTCTAATATTTTAGTGGCGCCGGCTAAAGCAGTAATGCCTAAAAGACCGTTTCGGATAAATTTTTTTCTGTCCATAATCAAATTGTTTAATTTACTGCGGTTTGAATTTTATCTAATTTTAGATTTAAATGCACTCGGTAAAATTGATTATCCTGGTTAATAGTTAGTTCATGCGCGTTTGGGTAAAGCAGATCAAGTCGGTTTTGAATATTTACCAATCCAATTCCTGAATTTTCAGGATCCTTTACATAATTTTCAATTGTATTTTCAATCCAGAAATCAAGATCGTTTTCAGAAATGAAAATTTTAATTCTTACATGAGCCGCGCCTTTGTAGTCGGTTCCATATTTAAAAGCATTTTCAACAAATGAAATTAAGAGCAAAGGTTCTATGAATTTATTTTTAGTATCTCCGTGTACGTTTATAAAAATGTCTTCGATATTGTTGAGACGGAGTTTTTGTAAATCAATATAATTCTGGATATAATTAATTTCTTTTTCTAAAGCCACCGTTTTATTATCTGTTTCATACAGCATATAGCGCATGAGTTCAGACAATGTCACGATGGCATCAGGGACCAAATCAGATTTCTTGTGCGCAAGAGAATAAATACTGTTTAGGGAATTAAATAAAAAATGCGGATTGGTCTGTTTGCGCAGATATATTAATTCTGTATTCGTTCTGTGGGTTTCGGCTATTAATTTATTCTGCTGATTATTGTAGAACTCTGTTAAGGTTCTAATAATAGCGCTTATCGTCAGGATTAAAATGTAAAAAAATGAAGGGCCTATTTTAAAAAAAAGCGGCTGTCTCATTTCGACTCTCATAACTCTCCCGTTTGGAATAAAATGAGGATCTCTGGGAATCATTCTTGCCGGAACTACATTGTCTGGTCTTAAATGTCTGAATTCCGGAATAAAATAATTTATTCTTATCGCCATAAAAATGACAATAATCGTAAAGGCAAATAGAAAATACTGCCAGTATTTTTTTTGCAAAAGCAAGGCAGGCACCAAGTAAAAATAGTTCAAATAAAACAAGATAATGCCGCTTGTCCATTGTACATAAAAGTCATTATTGATCCTAAAAGGACTTTCGTAAAACTGAATTAAAGAAGTCAGGATAAAGAAAAGCCAAATCATAAAATGGAACAATATTTTATTTGAGTTCGTGTTCTTGATGGTATCTATTTTCATTTATAATTTTATTTTTAATAAAATTAATTCATTTTCGGTTACCGTTGGAGATAAGTTTTGATTGAGCTTTTTAACAACCAGTCGGGCTGTTTTTAAAGCATCTTCTTGTGTCGAAAAGCTTTTATTTTCGTTTACAGCAGGGATTATCGATTGTCTAATGATAATTTTATCTTGATATGAAATAGAATATCCCCAGCCTGAATTTGTTTTAAATGTTTCGGTTTTTAATACTTCTTTTTTTGCACAAGATGCAATTGTAAAAAGAAGAAGAAAGAGTAATACATTCTTCCGGATTTTACTCCAGAAGAATGGTTTAAGAGTATTAATTGTCATCGTCACTTTGTTCATCTTGCGGTCTAAATTCCCAAACGTCATCAAAGTAAGTTGAACCCACTCTTCCCAGTAAGTAAAAACCGCGATTGTTAATGGCAAATCCTACAGCATCTGATCTGGTAGCGCCTTCCATTGCTGTTCTTTCTGTCCAAAGGTCTGTAGAAGGATTATATTCCCAAGCAGTTTTTATGTTTTCACCGCCCACAATATAACCTAATCCGTTCATAGAAAAAGCAGAAGCATTTGATCTTGTAATGGCATAATCATCATTCCAGGAATAATCATCATCTGTATCTTTATCTATGTCTCTTTTTCTGGTCCAGGTATTTGCAGCTGGGTCAAATTCCCAAAAATCTTCCTTATAAACACCATTGTTTACTCCAGTTGCTAAATAAGCTTTATCTGAGATTACAAATACAGCGGCGTTACGTCTTTTGTTACCTCCAAAACCATTTACCAGAGTCCATGTATTAGAAGCGTCATCATATTGATAAAAATCTTTCAGATAATTTCCGTCATAACCCGTTCCAAAGAAAGCTTTTCCGGCAGCCTGAAAACCTACAGCACCGTAACGAGCTGTTCCTTCAAAATCAGCTTTTTGAGTCCATGAATTGTTTGACGGATCATATTGGTAAAAGTCTTTTAATCTGTTAGTTCCGTCATAACCAAGACCAAGATATCCTTTTTCATTTAAAGCAAATGCTGATGCAGAGCTTCTACCCACGCCTGTAAAATTGGCTTTTTGTTCCCAATAATCACCATTAGAATTATAAGCCCATAAATCTTTTAAATATTCATCTCCGGTATAACCTGTTGCCACATACGCAAAATCTCCAATTACAAAACTTGTCGCACTAGATCTCGCAGGGCCGTCAAAAGCTGATTTTTTAATCCAGTTTCCTACCAAATCATCATCGTCATTATCGTTGCTGCAGCTTACAAAAAACAGGCTCGAAAGCAGGGTTGCGAATAATATTCCTTTTTTTAAATTATTCATAGTGTTTAAATTTATTTATTGTTTGTATTTGATCCCAATTCCTAAAACATAACCATTGCCAATATTATAATCATGAATGGTATGATCTTTACTGTCGGTTAATTTGTATTTTTTGTCAAAATCATATCCGGCTTTAAAATTTAAAAACCAGTTTTTTTCGACATTTCTTTCATACTCAAATGAGGTTGTCATTTGCGAAAGTGATGCTTTTGCAACATTATTATTGGTATTATTCTGAACATCTAAATTGTAAAAGCTTCCGTTAAAACTATTGTTTAAGCTGAACTTGTTTCGGATATTATTTGAATATGAAATTTTTGAATCTGGAAAACCAATGAGCAGATTCGCATTTTCGTTTATGTTATAATGTAATGAGACTAAAGGCAGAAATTTAGGATTTCCAAAAACGGTACTTCTGGCGGCTCCAATACTAACAACGGTTTTAGAATTTAGCTGCCGGCTGATTTCAAGACTTCCTAAAAGCGACACATCTGAAAAATCTAAATTATGCTGAAAATTAGCTGTTGGTGTAAGCGAAAAATTCACTTTTGATACCTTAAAAATTTCATACGAAAACTCAAATTTATTCTGAATCTGGCGTAACTGATCGATGCTTTTAAAGGTATCTTTATCATAACTTAAATTCAGATTTGTGTACTGCAGTGTGTTTTTTATACTGCTTTTTTGATTTATTGTTTTGCTGAAAAACACACCTGCATTTGTTTCATTAAAATCAACCTTATCGGTTGGTTCAGTTTTTAAATCCACATTAAAAGAAAACTTTTCCTGAGCTTTCACATTCAATAGAGACATTAAAAAAACGGAACAAATTATAAACCTTATTTTCATTACTTATTTATTGGCTCAAAAGTAGTTTGGTGAAGGTTTTAAAAAAAAGAAGATATATGTATGAAGCTTTTTGATAGACTAAATCCCGTTTTTTAAGGTCGAATCTAATATTTGAACCACTTTGTGTATTGTAGATGTTTTATTGTCATTTATAGTCTAAATATGCGCGACTGTATATGTTATAGTGAAGTGCAGAATAGTGCCTTTTATATTTGCCCAAAAAATTGATTATGGGCAAGTTTTTATTAATGCTGCTTTTTGCATTTACTATTTTTTCATGCGGTACAGATACTGATGCCGGAGAGTTTGTTGTTGGGGCTGATTATCTTTCTCTCAATAATAAAGTAGTAATGGTTGATACTGTTACTGTAGAAATGTCTACCATAAATTTCGATTCGCTTGTAACCTCCAGTCAAAGCCGAATTTTAATTGGAAATTATGATGATCCTGTTTTTGGGAAAGTAAAATCGAACAGTTATTTCCAGCTTTCAGGAAGTTCTTATACTTTAAATAATTCAGGATCAGATACAGAATCGGTTAATTTTGTTTTCGATTCTATTTCGATGATTTTAAAATATGATAACTATTATTATGGCGATACAACGCAGGTTCAAAAATTTGATATTCATCGTTTAACTCAAAAGGTTAAACCCAATATAGATGATAAAAGCTTTTATAATAATTCTAGTCTGACTTACAGTGACGAGGTTCTAGGAACAATTTCATATAAACCCAGACCAAACGAAAAAGATTCTATTAATATTAGAATGAGCGATGTTTTTGGGGAAGATATTTTTCAAAAAATTAAAAAAAGAGAAATCACAGGTCTGGACAATTTTACTGAATATTTAAAAGGGCTGGTTTTGGTGCCGTCAGGAACAAATTCATCAAGTGCGATAGGTTTTAATGTTTCAACAAGTAAAGTCCGGTTGTATTATTCTAAATATCAGGCAGACAATGACGATGCTTCG
The DNA here is from genome assembly GCF_039539785.1 of Flavobacterium ginsengiterrae. Taxonomy (NCBI): domain Bacteria; kingdom Pseudomonadati; phylum Bacteroidota; class Flavobacteriia; order Flavobacteriales; family Flavobacteriaceae; genus Flavobacterium; species Flavobacterium ginsengiterrae. The sequence goes on from NZ_BAABDU010000003.1 coordinate 1,394,451, forward strand.
TTTATTTTGGATTTTACGATTGCAGATATTTCGAAACAATTTAATGCTGTTTCGCTGGATAAAACAGGAACCATAATTCAGAATCTGCCTATTTCGAGTCAAAGACTTTCGAGTTCGCTTACCGGCAACCAGGGTTTTATTCAGTCTGGAACCGGAGTGGCCTGCAGGATTGATTTTCCAAACATAAAACAGTTTAAATACATTTCTAATAACGGTGCTATTGTCGATGCACAATTATTTCTCAAGCCGGTTAATAATTCTTATTCTACTAAATATCCATTAGCTGATTCCTTACGCGTTTACGTGGGAGATAATTTAAACAGAATCAGCAGTACTCTGCTTAATTCTGCCGGATCTTCTGTTTATGGAATTTTAAATAAGAAAAGCGACGAATTCAATGAAAATATTGGATACACAATTCCGTTAGGAAATTTTCTTCAAAAAGAAATGCTAAAAACATCAGACTCAAGATCAGCATTGATCTTAACCCTGCCGGGAATTTCTAAATCAGTCAACAGACTTGTTTTAGGAGATCAAAAGCATTCGCAAAATAAAATTCAAATTAAGGTTTATTACATCTCATATTAAATGAAAAATAGAATAGTTTTTTTAAGCTGCTTCATTTTAATGTCGCTTACTTCATTTTCTCAAAGTATATCAAGTTCACCATATTCGTTATATGGTGTGGGCAGTTTGTACGATTCTGATTTTGGTTCCATTCCTTCAATTGGATCTTCGGGCATTGCTTTGCCGTCTAGTAGTTTTATCAATAACCTCAATCCGGCTTCATTAGGATCTATGCCGTTGAATCATTTTATGCTGGATGTTGGGGGAAAGGCAATTGCAACAACATATCAAAATAGTTCCAGAAGTGAAAAACGTAATAATTTCCAGTTTTCGCATCTTGCCTTTGCGTTTCCCATTACAAAAAGATCTGGATTTAGCGTTGCATTACGTCCGTATTCAAGCGCATCCTATAAAATTTCTAATTTAAAACTGCCTATTACAGATAGTAATGAATCTTATTATTTAACGGCTGGCGGTACCGGCGGATTGAATAATTTTGATTTTTCATACGGATATCGCATAACTGAAAAATTATCAGTTGGGGCTTCTGCTTCTTTGCTGTTTGGAAATGTTGTTGACGATAGAACGTTTTTAATTTTAAACTCGGTTACAAACATTCATAAAAAAACAGATTATAATGGTTTGAGGGCAACTATAGGAACGCAGTATAAAATTGATTCAACATTTACGATTGGAGCAACGGTTAAGCTGCCATCGCAAATTAGAAGTTCAAAAATACAATCAGTTGAAACTATTGCGGATGATGTTTACAGTTCTATAGAATCAGATATTGCTTCAGATACTGATGACTATTACCTGCCTTTAGAAATAGGAGTGGGGATTAGTAAAAAATTTAAGAATGTTGTAAATGCCACATTAGACTATCACAAAAGTTTGTGGAAAGATACGCGACAGTCTGATTTATATGGTGAATTTGTAAATCAGGACAGATTTGCTTTTGGTCTTACTTATTTTAATGAAAAAAGAAATTTCAGGAAGTATTGGGATAGGGTGCAGTATTCTGCCGGCGCTAATTTTGATACCGGCTATCTCGAAGTTGACGGCAAAAGGATAAATGATGCATCGATTTCTATTGGAATCAGACTGCCAATTGAAAACACCTTTTCGGCTGTAAATATTTCCTATTCTTACGGCCAAAAAGGAAGAATATCAAATGATTTAATCAAAGAAAACTATCATAAATTGTCTCTTAATTTATCTTTAGACGGAATTTGGTTTGTGAAAAGAAAATTTGAATAAACTTAAAAATCTTTTTCGATTACCGGATATTTGTCTTCTAAAATAGATTTTAGTACTGCCGGATTTGAATTTACATAAAATACAGGATCATTATTATCTACAGCATCTGTAAATCCAACTTTTTCACGTAAAATATTTTGAGTCTGTCTTGCTACTGCTTCTCCGGAATCTATAATTTGTATATGTTCGGGAAGTATTTTTTTTATCTGCGGAATCAAATAAGGATAATGACTACAGCCCAAAACAAGGTAGTCGATATTAGCATCAATCATAGGCTGTAAATAGGTTTCAAGCAATTGAGTCATTTCTGGCGAATTTAAGTTGCCATCTTCAATTAATTGTACTAATCCATGCCCAACCTGCTCAATGATTGTTGTATGCTGGAACATCTCGGCAGTTTTATTAAACAACTCGCTGTTTAGTGTTCCTTTTGTAGCAAGAATTCCAATAACCTGAGTTTTCGAATTATTAGCAGCCGGCTTTATGGCCGGTTCGATTCCAATAAACGGAATATCATAATCATTACGGAGTTCTCTAATGGCATTTGTCGTGGCAGTATTGCAGGCGACAACTATGAGTTTGCAATTATTCTCTAATAAAAATTCGACATTTTTTTTGCTCAGCGCAACAATCTCTTCTTTGGTTTTTTGGCCGTAAGGAGCATTTTTGCTGTCTGCTAAATAAATGGTTTTTTCGTTCGGAAGTAACTCGTGAATGGCACTCCAAATGGAGGTTCCTCCAATTCCAGAGTCAAAAACGCCTATAGGATTATTGTTTGTCATACTACAAAATTAATATTTTTTACTTTCTCTGCAATTTGGTTTTTTTAAATAAAAAGATATTTTATTGTAAATAAAATACTATATTTATACTTCACCCAAAAAACAATAACATTATGAAAATTATCGAAAAACTGTCATCTGAAAAGCTGACAAAAGAAGAGCTTAAAAAAATTAATGGAGGAAATGCTCCTGAGTGCTATGGTATAGCTTGTATTGTTGGATTTGAAGATAGAAAACCTATTTGGGAATGTTTTCCATCAGGAACTAAATGTCCTCCAAGAACTTAATACACTTTTAGTATTGAAGAAAATGAGTCTGGTATCAGGCTCATTTTTTTTTGAATTTAATATATTTTCATAATAAAAACGGCTCAAACTTTTTTAAGCTTGAGCCGTTTTTTATGTAATTAAGGTTTTTATTAGAAACCTAAATCTTTTTTTACATCAGCAGTAATGTTTGGACCATCAGCTAATAATAAAGTAGAACCATCTAAGATGTATTGGAAACCTTTAGCTTTTCCAATTTTTTGGATAGAAGCTTTTACTTTTTCCATTAATGGTTTTACGATATCAGTTTCTTTTTGTTGTAGTTCTTTTTGTGCATTGTCTCTGTAATCAACAATTCTTTTTTGCATATCTTGAACTTCTTTAGAACGGTCACCGTTTACAGCTTCTGTAACTGTAGCAGCTTCAGCTTCGTACTTTTTGATTTTAGTTTGGTATTCGTCAACCATTTTTTTGTATTCAGCATCATATGTCCCACTTAATTTTTGCAGTTGATTTTGAGCATCAAGCATCGCAGGCATTTTCGACATAATCTCGCTAACATCAACATGGGCAACCTTCGCCTGTGCGTTCATTGTGTTACTTGCTCCTAAAACTAGTATTGCAGCAATTAGTAAAGTTTTGATTTGTTTCATCATTTTTAAAATATTAATTAATTATTGGTCGTATTTGTTTTTTGTGTTTCGGCTTCTTTTGCTTTTTTAGCCGCTTCTCGTTCTTCGAGTATTTTTTTTCTTCTTTCTTCTAATTCTTTTTTACGCTGTTCGTAAAGTTTTTGTCTTTCTTCTGCTTTACTTGCTGCCGTTTCTGCCGGCGCAGTAGTTGTTTCAGATGTTGATGCCGGTTTTGCCGTTGCATCTGTTTTTACCGCTTCTGTTGTTTTTGCCGCTTCGGTTGTTGTTTTAGCAGTTTCAGAAACCGTGCCATTTTTCTTCGCTTCTCTTTCTGCCTGTATAGCTTTTCTTCTATCGTCGTATTCTTTCTTCTTAGCTTCCTGTTCCAGTCTTCTGTCTTCAATTAGTTTTTCCCTTGCCGCTTTTCTATCGTCTAATACTTTTTGACGATCTGCCATTGCAGGATTTTCATCAATTTCATTTTCGCGATTTTCTTTGGCTTCCTGCTCTTTCAATTGTTTTTTAGACAATTGTTCTCTTTTGTCAGTTCGGTTTAAAATACGAATCACCTGATCGCTTATGTCAAATCGCTTATTACTGAAAAGCATTGTTAAGTCTGATGATTTGTCAAAAATAAAATCATAATTTTTAGCTTCGGCAATATCCTGAACAGCAGTAAAAACCTGATCCTGGATTGGTTTTGCCAAAGCAGCTTTTTGACGCATTAAGTTACCATCGGCTCCAAATTGCTTTTGCTGATAATCCATCATTTCAGTTTCCTGAAATTTGATTTCAGTTTCTCTTTCTTCGATTAATTCTTTTGTCAATAAAGCTTTTTCAGTTTTAAGACTTTCTTTGAGAGAATTTATATTTAATTTTTTGGCTTCAATTTCTTGTTTCCACTTTTGGGCTTTTAACTCCAATTGCGATTTTGCTTCTTTATAATCAGAAACATTTTCCAGAATATACTCCATATCAATGTAACCAATTCTAGTTGTCTTGCCTTGTGCCTGACTTGTATTAGCTACAATCAAGGCTAAAAATATAAATAAAAATTGTTTTCTCATAACATTACTTTATTTGTCGATTTTTAACCAAACGTATTATTTCTAAAATTGTTGTCCAATGATAAAGTGTGTTTCCCAACCATTAGCTTTATTTGTTGTTGATCCCGGAAGAGCATCAAATCCATAACCAAAATCAATACCTAATAATCCAAATGCTGGCATGAATACACGTAAACCTGCACCTGCAGAACGATTCAGATCAAACGGGTTGTAATCTCTGAATGTTGGATATGATGAACCTGCTTCTAAAAACGTTAATGCATAAATAGATGCTGACGCTTTTAATGTAATTGGATAACGTAATTCCATAGAGAATTTATTATAAATTGTTGCTCCAATCTGCTGTCCATATCTTGAACTATTTCTGTCTTCAATAATTGGTGTAAGCGAGTTGTTAGGATAACCTCTTAACTGTATCGTTTCTCTACCATCCATAGAATACTGCGCCATTCCGTCTCCTCCTAAGTAAAAACGCTCAAATGGAACAACTCCTCTTGATTGATCATACGCTCCCAAGAAACCAAATTCAGTTAAAGTTCTTAAAACTAATTTACCGTAAATCTTAGTATACCAGTCTGCTTTAAATTTAACTTTATAATATTCTAACCAGTTGTATTTCTTTTGATCGACTTTTCCAACATCTGTATCTGCACTCTTAAAATCAGATCCAACGCTTACAACTCCAGACTGGCCATTTACTGTTTCGGATTTTGTATAATCACCCGGATTTATTGCCTGTCCATCTATACCTGTTGTTGTAGTAGTTCCTGTATACTGAGTTTTATATTCTTTTTGGTTTTCTAAATCTCCATAATTAATATTATTGAATAAAGAATATGGAGGAGTTACTTTTGCAGAAATACTGAATTCAGAACCGTAAGTTGGGAAAATTGGATTTACCCCTTTGTTGCTTCTTGAAAGTCCAATAGTGTAAGCTAAGTTTCTTGACGCTCCATTACCAAATGTAAATAATCCAGTAAAGTAATTATTTAAATCATAATGCTGGTAACTTACAGATTGCGAAAGTACGAAATAATCATCAGGAACTGTAAGACGTTTCGCTAAACCAACTTGTACAGTAAAAATATTAAAACTTTGGCTTCTGTTAACATCTCTTGATGCATAATTGTAATTGAACTGTTTACTATATGAAATAGATGAACTGAACTGTACTGGTTTTTTTCCTCCAAACCAAGGCTCAGAGAACGATAAACTGTACGTTTGGAAATATGTACTTCCTTGTAAACGCAGTGCTACTTTTTGACCATCTCCCATTGGAAGCGGTTTGTATGCATCCTTGTCAAATAATTTTCTTGCAGAGAAGTTGTTGAATGATAAACCTAAGGTTCCAATGAAACCACCACCGCCATAACCTCCTTGAAGCTCAACCTGGCTAGATCCTTTTTCTACTAATTGATATTCGATGTCAACTGTTCCGGCAGCAGGGTCAACATTTCTGAATTCTGGTTTAATAGATTCAGGGTCGAAAAATCCTAACTGTCCAATTTCACGAATTGTTCTTACTAATTCTTCTTTACTGTATTTGTTTCCTGGTTTGGTTCTTAATTCACGATAAATTACGTGGTCATTTGTTTTATCGTTACCAGTAACATATATTTTGTTGAAATATGCAATTGGACCTTCAGTAATTCTAATCTCAAAGTCAATTGTATCATTTACCGTTTTTACCTCTACAGCATTAATTTTAGAGAATAAATAACCGTTGTTTTGGTATAAGTTTGTAATGTCTTCTCCGTCTGGTTTTGTGTTATCAGCAATTCTTTTTTCTAATAAAACACCATTATATGTTTCACCTTTTTTAATACCTAAATAACGGTTTAACTGCTGATCTGAGTAAACAGTATTACCTAAGAATTTAATGTTTCCGAAATAGTATTTGTTACCTTCTTCTACATCAATTTTAATGGCAAGCATATTTTTCTTCTTGTTGTAAGTAACAGAATCGTAAATTATACGAGCATCACGGTAACCTTTTTCTTTATAGGCCGAAATAACCTTTTCTAAATCGGTTTTATATTTTTCAGGGATAAATTTTGAAGCTTTAAAAACACGTAGTACATTTTTTTGTTTAGTGTCTTTCATGGCCGCTCTTAACTTGCTGTCGGTAAGTTGTTTGTTTCCGGTAAAATCAATACTGCTGATTTTAACTTTGTCGCCTTTGTCAACCCTTACAAGCATGTTTACATGATTTCCTGCAGTAGTATCAGGAGTGGTTGTAATAACAACTTTTGTGTTATAAAAACCATCTTTTTTGTATTTGTTTTCGATGTAATTTTTAGTTGTCGTGATTAAGTTTTCGTTGACAATTTTATTTTTGGTTAAATTATTGTCTTTAATTAATCCTTCGACTTTACTTTTCTTAACGCCTGTTATTTTAACATCATTTAATTTAGGAAGTTCGATAATATTTAAGTCTAAATAAATACTATCGTTTTCTACCTTATTAATATAAAAAGCAATCTCGTCAAAAAGACCAAGTTTACCTAACTTTTTAATTGCGCCTGTAATTTCTTCACCTGGTACGGTAATTTCCTGACCTTTTTGAAGTCCTGAAAACGTTACTACGGTTTGCTCATTGAAGCTTATTTTACCAACAACAGAAACTTTAGCCAGAATATATTTTTTTCCTTGATCAAAAGGAACTCTTTCTTGAGCTTTAACTTGTGAAAAACTACCCAATAATAAAAGGGTACAGATTATTTGTGGTATTCTTTTTTGTAACACTAAAAACTTATTTAATTTGTTCACTGGTTTTTCCAAATCTACGTTCTCTTTTTTGATAACTAATAATAGCCTCATATAAATCTTGATCTTTAAAGTCTGGCCACAAGACATTAGTAAAATACAATTCGGCGTAGGCAATCTGCCACAGCAGGAAATTACTTATTCTATGTTCTCCACTTGTTCGTATTAATAAATCTACGTCAGGTAAATTTTGCGTGTAAAGATGCTCATTTATAATTGAATCGTCAATAGTGTCTATTGAAATTATATTATTTTTAACTTTATCGCTAATTGCTCTAACGGCGTTTACCAATTCCTCTCTGGAACCGTAACTTAAAGCAAGTGTTAGGGTTAGTCTTGTATTATTTTTAGTTTTGTCAATAACATCTAAAAGCTCTTTTTGTGCAGATTTTGGTAATTTCTCAAGATTTCCAATTGCATTAAGTCTGATATTATTTTCCTGAAGCGTAACCAGTTCTTTTTTTAAAGAATTGATTAATATTTTCATTAATGCCTCAACTTCCAATTTTGGACGATTCCAGTTTTCTGTAGAAAAAGCATATAAGGTTAAGTACTCGATACCAAGTTTGGCACAAGTTGTAATTGTTTTTTTTACAGATTTCGTACCGTTTTCATGGCCAAAAGCTCTTAAAAAGCCTTGTTGTTTGGCCCAGCGTCCGTTTCCGTCCATGATAATGGCCAGATGTTTTGGTAAGTTTGTTTGATCTATTGAGTCTAGTAAATTCATTTTATTATTCTGCGCAGTAGCAAGGTTTTTGTCCAAAGGTATACGTTAAAGTAATACCTGAAAAAACATACCAGTCATTATTATTTAAATTTCCAAATTTTAGAATATTAGGATTGCTGGTGTTTGGATTACTTCCGTCGATATTATCTGTAAAAGTATATCGTGCGCCAACTTCAGCTCCTAATACAAAGTGTGGTGTTATGTTTGATTTTATGCCTAATGTTATAGGTATAGCAAATGAGTTTGAATTAATACTTCTTATATCATTTGGGTTTGTTGTATATCTGTATAAACCATCATACAGAAAAAAACTTAAACCTGAATATATATAAGGAGTAACTTTTGTATGATAATCATGGAGATTAAAATCGAAGAAATTAAATTCTAAACCTGCAGAAAATTCTTTTACATTGTTTTTAAAACGATATCCTCTTCTGTTTCTCCCTGTTTCATCAGAATCAAAGTCGTTTGCTGCAACTGTAGATTGAGTATAAGAAAAACGATAAGAGTGTCTAGGGCTTTTATTCCATTTGTATAAAACACCAAGAGCTATTTTATCAGGGTTAATGTAAGTTGTACTTCCTACATCACCAACAAAGTTACTTCCACCTATAAAAACACCAAGCTCATTGATTTGAGCGTGCAGTGTAATAAAAGGGAATAAACATAACAATAAATTAAAAATTTTCTTCATTTAATTCAGAATTGCGTGCAAATATAATAATTATCGATACGAATCAACGTTCCTTTAGTTAAATGTGCTTTTTTTTCAATTTACGTTATGATTTTGAGACATTTAATGATGATTCACTACATGCAGAACGAGAAAATATAGTATTATCGTATAGTTATAATAAGAAAAGAGTTTAATTTCTCTTGTCTTCTCCCCAGAGTAATTTGTTTCTTAATGTTTTTAAGAAAGTTTCGCCTGGGATTTCAACCATTTTTATTTTATAATCGGTTTTCTTGATTTTCAGAACTGATTCATTTTTTACTGAAGAAATTCTTGAATCCAGCGAAACTAAATACTGGTCTTCTCGGCCTGTTACGCGAAGTGTAATTTCGGTATCGTCTGGAATTACAAGTGGTCTGGCGGTTAAATTATGCGGAGCAATTGGCGTGATTACTAAACTTTTTACATCCGGCGTTAAAATAGGTCCGCCGCAACTTAATGAGTAGCCGGTAGAGCCTGTTGGTGTTGAAATAATTAAGCCGTCTGCCCAATACGAATTTAGATATTCGTTATTTAAATACGTTTCTACAGTAATCATCGAAGTGGTGTCTTTACGGCTCACTGTAACTTCATTCATTGCAAAATTAAGTTCTTCAAAAGCTTCATTATAAGGTTCGCAGCTTAGTCCGAGCAAAGTTCTTTCTGAAGTGGAATAATTTTGATCTATAACATATTGTAGTAAACTTTCAATGTTTTCCTTTTGCACTTTTGCCAGAAAACCTAATCGGCCGGCATTTATTCCCAAAAGGGGAACTCCTGAATTACGAACAAAAGCAGCAGCTCTTAAAATAGTTCCGTCGCCACCGATACTTATCAGCATTTCAAAACTATTATCTAAGGCAGTACTTGGAGAAAAAGTTTTATACTCTTTTTTTACAAGTTCTTTTTCGTAAAGCATATTAAGGAAATTTTCTTCGATTACCATTTCCACATTATTGGAGTTGAAAAAGGAGAAAATGTCTTTTATAATAGGTTCAGTACTGTTTTGATAATATTGTCCGTAAATGGCTATTTTCATTGTAATTAGATAATTGTCAATTAGATGATTAGAGAAATGAGAAAATTATCTAATTAACTAATTTCTCTCATTGGCAAATTAATAATTTATATGTTGAGATATTTGTCTAAGTAATCAGAACGTTCTTTTAAACTGTTAATATAATTGTCTTCCTGATGTTCTGAAATAATTTCATAACCATATCTTCTGTAAGTCTGAATGATTTCATTAATTGGACCTATACCTATTTTTACAGTAATCTGAACATTTTCTACATCGGCTTCAGAAATAAAACAGCCTAAAATTTTACCATTATTGCTTTCTACAATCTGTGTTACTTCGCTCATAGAGTAATCTAAAAGACCTTTTTGAACAATAATAATGCCTCCTTGTTCTTTTAAAAATGGAGTTTCCTGAAAAAACTTCATAATATCTTCTATCTCATAATAGCCGATATAATTATTGTTTTCATCAAGAATAGGAAGAAGGTTAGTGTGGTTTTTTGCGAAAATTTCAAGAACATCCAGCCAAATCATTGATTTTCGGGCGAAAAAACGTTCTAAAGTATATTTATAGTCGATTGCTTTTTTATCTATGTCAAAGGTTTCGACATCATCAGAAGAGATGCTTCCAATAAAGATCCCATCTTCTAAAACCGGGAAATGAGAAAAATTTACATCGATAAAAAAGTCCTGAACCGAGGCTATCGTTTCCTGACTATCAATCGCTCTGAAATCGTTTGTGATATAGTTTGTAATTTCTGTCATAAATCAATTGAAGATATTTGATGCAAAATAATCAAAAAATACCAAAAACAGCTGCGTTTTACTTTGTATTTTTGTCATAACAAATATAGTACTACTAGAATTAATTATCTATTTATATGACAAAGTTAAGTGTAAATATCAATAAAATTGCAACGCTTCGAAATGCCAGAGGCGGAAATGTTCCTGATTTATTAAAAGTAGCAGCCGATATTCAGAAATTTGGAGGGCAGGGAATCACGATTCATCCGCGTCCGGATGAACGTCATATACGTTATCAGGATGCCCGCGATTTAAAAGCAGTTGTTACTACAGAATATAATATTGAAGGAAATCCACAGCACAATTTTATTGATTTGGTTTTAGAATGCAAGCCAGATCAGGTTACTTTAGTTCCGGATGCTATTGGAGCTATAACATCTTCAGCCGGATGGGATACTGTCAAAAATCAGGATTATTTAGTCGAAGTAATTCAGGAATTTCAAAGAAACGGAATCAGAACTTCGATTTTTGTTGATCCTGTTTTAGAAATGATTGAAGGAGCAAAAAAAACAGGAACAGATCGAATTGAATTGTATACCGAAGCTTTTGCACATCAATATGATTTAGGAAACAAAAACGGAATTGACCCGTATGTAAAAGCTGCAGAACTTGCAAATGAATTAGGTTTAGGAATTAATGCCGGACACGATTTAAGTTTGGATAATATTCAGTTTTTTAAGCAAAATATTCCGGGATTATTAGAAGTATCTATTGGTCATGCTTTAATTTCAGAAGCACTTTATCTTGGTTTAGATAATGTAGTAAATATGTATTTAAATAAATTGAAATAAGTTATATTAAAACAATTATAACCTGATGTAATTGGGTTATAATTGTTTACTTTCGCACTTTTCTTATTAAAATTAAGTGTCGAAATCAGTTATTCTCTTCTTTTTATTTTCTTTCTCCGGCATCTTTGCACAAACTGTAAAGATAACGGGAAATGTAAAATCTTCTGACAGCCGAAATCTTGCTGGCGTAAATGTTTTTTTAGATGTCAATAAAAAACAAATGCAAGTTGTAACTGATTCTTCAGGCAATTTTTCAGAGAATGTTTCTTCGGGTGAATTACTTATAAAAATTGATCATTTAGATTACATTTCAAAAAAAATTAATTTCAATATCATTAGTGATACTGTGATTTCTATAGTTTTAGAAAAAGATATTTCTCATTTAAAAGAAGTAATCATTTCAAACGAAAAGAAAAGCGGAATCAAAAACTTATCTGGCGGAAAACTTTCTTTTAATCTAAAAGAATTAAATGCTGTTCCAACTCTTTTAGGAACAACAGATGTTATAAAACTTTTACAATTAACACCCGGAGTGCAAAATTCCGGCGATGCAAATGGTTATTTGTATGTTCGTGGCGGCGATCCCGGTCATAATGCAATTCTTTACAATGGAACTCCGGTTTATGGAATGTCGCATTTACTTGGTATTTTTCCGTTTTACAATGCAGATCATATTAAAAGTGTGGAGTTTGACAAATCAAGTTCAAACGCAAAATATGGCGGACGTTTAAGTTCTACAACGCTTTTACTTCCTAATAAAAATATACCTTCTGAGTTTTCAATTCAGGGAAATGTTGGAATTTTGGCATCGCAGTTAACTTTGGCTGTTCCTGTCGATGATAAAACCGGATTCTATATTTCCGGAAGAAAAACCTATATAGATGAAATTGTAGGGCCTATATTAAAATCAGGATCAAATAACGATGTTCAAAATATGAAATATGGTTTTTCTGATGCTAATATTACTTTTTTATCACAGGTCTCAAAAAAGAATTTGTTCTCGATAACCGCTTTTTTTAGCGCAGATGAACTCAAAATAAAAGATGAAAATCTAGCGCTTAAAACCAGTTTAAAGTGGAGCAATTTTACAGTTTCTCCATCTTTAACAACTACTTTTTCGCCAAAAGTAAGTATGTCTAATTCTGTTTATTTTAGTCAATATTCAAATGATTTACATATGGAACAAGCCACAATTCGATTTGGAGTTTCTTCTTATGTTAAGGATTTTGGGTTTACAAATGCTGTAAATTTTTCAATTCACAATATTCCGTTTGAATCAGGATTGCAATATGCTTATCATGATTTACAGCCTCAAAAAGTAGATGTAGAAAATCTAACAACCATAGATAATTATTCTCAAAGAAAAATTGATGCTAATGAAGCTGCAATTTTTATAAATGCTAAACCTAAATTATTTGAGAATCTTAGTGCTGATTTAGGACTTAGAATTAATTATTATACTTCAGGATCTGATTCTTATGTTCATTTTCAGCCGCGGGTTGTAATGAATTATTCTGCTAATGAAAAATATTCATTTTATGCTTCTTACAATAGACAATATCAGTATTTAAGTTTAATAACCACTTCAAGTGTAGGTATTCCGACTGATTTTTGGATTGCCAGTTCTAACGGTATTAAACCACAGTTATCTAATGAGTTTTCTGTTGGCTCGAATCAAAACATTACCCGAAATTTTTCTTCTTCTTTTGGAGGTTTTTACCGTTCGATGAAAAATTTGCTCGAATATCCCTATGGAATAACTCAATTTAATGAAATTACGACGCTTAAAAATGATTTGTATGTTGGAAAAGGAAACGCGTACGGTTTTGAAATGATGCTGAAAAAGAGCAATGGAAAATTTACCGGATGGCTAAGTTATACTTTGAGCTGGTCTGAAAGAAATTTCGATGAGTTAAACAACGGAAAAACCTATTTTGCAAAATACGACCGTCGTCATAATCTTTCGGTTGTGGGAATGTATGATTTAAATGCGAAATGGAATTTTGGAATAACACAGATATTTGGTTCAGGAAACAGATTCACAATGCCAACTTCATGGTATTTTGTAAATAACAATCCTGTCAAAGAATATTCTGGATATAATAACGCTCAAATGCCAAATTATATAAGAACAGATCTTTCTGCAAATTATTACTTTATAAAAACGGCAAAAAAAGAAAGCGCTTTAAACTTTTCAATTTACAATACATTTAATGTTTCGAATCCTATTTATGTTGTTTTAGATGTTGAAGTAAATGAAAATAAAGACAAGGTTGTTGTAAAGCAGGAAGAGAAAGTATTGTATAGAATTCTTCCTTCTGTAAGCTGGAGATTTAAATTTTAATAAAGATGAAAAAGTATTTGTTGTTTCTTTTTGGCGGATTAATGATCAGTTGTTCAAATGATAATTTTAGCGAAGAAAAAAGCATTGAATCTAAAATTGTGGTTGAAGGCTGGATTGAAGAAGGTGATTATGCAAATGTTCTATTATCAAGAAGCATTCCGGTAACAGATGTTATTGATTCTACCAATGTTTTAAACCATGTAATTCGGTCTGCTAAAATTACAATTTCAGATGGTGAGAATTCTGAAGTTCTAAGAGTGAAAAATGATAAAAACAGAATTCCTCCTTTTGTGTATTTTGGATCCACATTAAAAGGCGAAGCAGGAAAAGAATATTCTATTAAAATTGAATATTTAAATCGAGTGGTTGAAGCGGCAACGACAATTCCAAAATCAGTACAGCTTAAAAGTGCCGAATACATAAAGAAAAATGCAACAGATACAACAGGTTATATTTTTGTGAAATTTGATGATCCCGCAGGTGAAAAAAACTATTATCAAATTGCTACAAAAATTGATAAGGAAGAGCCTATTTTCGTGCCCTCATTTTATGGTAATTTAGACGATAAAAATTTCGAAAGCTCATCAGTTTCAGTGCAGATAAACAGGGGGATTTTATTGTTTCCTAAAACAAAATTCACACCTTATTTTGCTGATGGTGATTTGATTCATGTAAAACTAAGAACACAAACTAAAGAAGCATTGGATTTCTGGAACAGCTGGCAGAATGAAATTGTAAACAGTAAAAACCCAATTTATCCGTCAAATACAAGTTTGAAATCGAATATAAAAGGAGGAATTGGAATTTGGGCCGGTTATGGACAAAGTACAATAATTGTTAAAACACCTCCTAAAAAACAAAAGCCGGTTTGAAGTATTTCAAACCGGCTTTTAAGTATATTTTTAAAAGATTTATTTTTTATCAAAAGATAAAATGAAATCTTGAAATTTAGCTTGAAGCGTATCAAAGCCTTCAGAGAAATAAACACTCATTTCCACTTCTGTGTTATCATTGAATTTCAAGTAATAAACTTCCTCAAGATATGGTTGAGTGAATTCAGGATTTGTTCCATCATAACCCCAATATGATTCATTGCTCCATGGATTAGTTATCCAAACCGGAATGCTAAAGGTATATTCTCCATCTTTTTTTGAATGCTGCACAATAGTAGCGATTTTAGTTCCATCCTTTTTAGAAACTAAAGATAAGTTTATATTTTTATTAAAATTAGCGGCAAGACCTTCAGATATTTTTAATTCATAAGCATTTGAGGCAACTGCATGAGCTTTAAAGTCACTTTTTGGGTCATAGTAATCTGGATAAGCAGGACGAGTATTATTTTTGTATAATGCTTCTTTATCAGCTGCTTCCGTAGCTAAGTTCATATCAGCAACAATAACGAAATTATCTAAAATGTTTATCAATCCGTTTGCTTTTCCTCTGTATTGAATAAGTTCGTCATTATCTAATAACTTATCTATTTCAGCTGTGCTTCCGGCATTAAAACTAATTAGATTTTTCCCATTATAAGTAAGAGATGCTTTTGCTGTATTTGGAGATGCTTTTGCTCCGCTTATTTCCCAAGTGTATCCGTCATTTAATACCATTTTAAATGCAGCTTCATTAGGAACTTCTTTTCCATTAGAATATTTTGCAGTTTGTGAAAGTGTAGCCGCTTGTATATTATCGATTGTTAGAATTCCATCAGATGAAGACGGTAAAAAATAATAATCATTTACAGTATCCGATAATATCCATTGTTTCGTTTTATCGTCGTATGACCAGTTTCCGTAAAAATCTTTAAGTTTTACTTTAACATCCGAAGAAACACTTTTTGCAGAAAAAACAGCATTGTTTGCCGTTTGAGAAACTTTAGCAGGGAAAACAAATTTTAATTCTGTTGTTGAAGCAGTTTTAACCCATATCTTATTAGTATTATTCCATGTGTAAATACCATAAACACCAGAAACAGTTAAAATATCTTCTGCTTTATTGTCATTTTTTCCTTCAAAAATATCAATATGGTTTAAGCTTAACAGTCTTGTTAAATTTCCTAAAGCTTCAATAGCTCCAGAGCTTTTTGTTTTGTCTAGTTGAGCCAACATTTCATTAGCTTCTGCTTCAAATTTTGTTTTTTGCTGAGCAGGAGTTAATTCAGAATAAGATTTTTTAAGAAGTTCAGCGATTTGTTCTTCTAAGGTTTTTTCCGGTTCTGGTTTTTCTGGAACAACTACTTCTGGTTCAGTTTCTGGTGTAATTTCGTCACTAGAACAAGAAATAGCAAATTGAGAAAGAATTACTGAAAGTAAAAGTAATTTTTTGATCATGTTTTTGTGTTTTTAATTAAATGATTTGTTGGTTACATTTTGTGGCGCAAGATAGTTTTTTAATTTCTCTAAAGTTTACGGGAAACCGTAAGATGTAAACTTTTCCGTAATAAAAAATAATTAAACAAAATCGTTGACGAATGTATTCTTTTATATAATAATAGATAAGTTTTTTACATTTGTATATAGAATTTTATAAACGAAATAGAAATGTTATATTCAAAAATAGAAGGCGAAGGAAAGCCTTTTGTCATCATGCACGGATTTCTTGGAATGTCTGATAACTGGAAAACACTGGCAGGACAATATGTTGAAGCTGGTTTTCAGGTTCATATTTTAGATTTAAGAAATCATGGACGCAGTTTTCATTCAAGCGAATGGAGTTATGAGGTAATGGTTCAGGATGTTTTTGAATATTGTCAGGCAAATAATTTAACCCGAATTGATATTCTTGGACATTCAATGGGAGGGAAAGTAGCGATGCTTTTTGCGGTAACACATCCGGAAATTGTAGATAAACTAATTGTAGCAGATATTGGTCCGAAATTTTATAAACAGCACCATCAGGATATTTTGGCAGGATTAAATGCCGTCGATTTTTCTGTTAAGCCAAGCCGAAATGATGTCGAAGAAATTGTCTCGCAATATGTTTCTGATTTTGGAACCCGACAATTTTTACTCAAAAACCTATATTGGAAAGAGCCGGGACAATTAGCATTCCGATTCAATTTAGAAGCATTTAACAACAATCTTGATGCTATTGGAAAACCTTTGGCAGAAAATTTGACTTTTGATAAATCGACATTATTTATCCGTGGTGGAATTTCTGGCTACATTCAGGATTCTGATTTAGATGACATTCGTAAACATTTTCCAAATTTTAAATTAGAAACTATCCCAAATGCCGGACATTGGCTGCACGCCGAAAATCCAAAAATGTTTTTTGAACTTACAGCCGGCTTTTTAAAAGAATAATCATTTTTGATAAAAATTTTATACTTTTAAATAAATTTATAAACTCGAAAAACTATGAAATTATTACTTAGACTTCTTGTTACTGCTGCTTTAGTTTTATTATTGTCAAACCTTTTAAGCGGGGTTCATGTTGCCAGTTTTGGCACAGCGGTAATTGTAGCAGTAGTTTTAGGATTGCTTAACGTTTTTATTAAACCAATTTTGGTTGTTTTAACTCTGCCGGTTACAGTTGTTACACTAGGACTGTTTTTATTAGTTATAAATGCAGTTATTATTTTGCTGTGTACTAATATTGTGGGCGGTTTTGCAGTAGATTCGTTCTGGACAGCCTTAATTTTTAGTGTTATTTTGTCTATACTGCAGTCTATCACTTATAAAATACTGGGAGACGATAAATAAAACAAATTGAGCAGATTAAAACTGCTTCAAATACAATAGATTAAAAACTTGGCTGGGTTGCAAAAATTTTATAATTTTGCAACCCAATTTTATTATGTAAATTAAAGAAGAAGATGGATATTAAAAGAGTAGCAATAGACGCTGTAAACGAGACAATCGTTATGAACGTTGTTCATATGGATTATAAAGGTCAAGTAGCAAAAAGAATTAACGAAAAAATGCCTTTAGCGCAAGTAAAAGGATTTAGAAAAGGGGCTGTGCCTAAAGATCTTGTTGAAAAACAATATGGAAAAGCTATTAAGCAGGAAGAGATCAAAAAAGTAGTTGATTTGGCTTTAGAGCGTTATATTCAATCTGAAAGATTAAATCTTTTAGGAACTCCACTTCCAAAAATCAATGAAGATTTTAACTGGGATGCTGAAGAATTAACTTTTGAATACGAAATCGGTTTAGTGCCAAACTTCGAAATTGATTTAGAAGCTAAAAATAATATCGTAAAATACATTGTTACTGCTGACGATAAATTAATCGACGGACAAGTAGAGCGTATTCAAAAACAATTTGGAAAAGCGGTTCCTCAAGAAGTATCTGATGCAAAATCTGACTTAACTGGAACTTTCTCAAGCGAAGCAAACGGAATCAACAATACTACTACAATTGCAGTTGATGCATTTAGTAAAAAAGCTCAAAAACAATTTACAGGTAAAAAAGTTGGAGATGTTGTTACAGTAAGCACAAAAGGTTTATTTGATGACGATCACCAATTAATGGATTACCTAAAAGTAGGTCACGAAGGTGTTCACGGTTTAGATGTTGAGGTAAACTTTACAATTGAAGCAATCAATGGTTCTGAGCCAGCTGAATTAAACCAGGAATTATTTGATAAACTTTTTGGTGAAGGAAAAGTAGCTTCTTTAGAAGAGTTAAAAGCTAAAATTAAAGAAGATGCTGAAGCTCAATTCGCACAGCAAGCTGACCAAAAATTATTATTAGACGTTCAGGATTTCTTAATCGAGAACACTAAATTTGATTTACCGGCTGAATTCCTTAAAAAATGGTTACAAACTGTAGGAGAGAAAAAACTTTCTGCAGAAGAAGCTGAAGTTGAATACGCAAGATCTGAAAAAGGATTACGTTTCCAATTAATCGAAGGAAAAGCAATGGCTCAAAGTAATATCCAAATTACTTTTGAAGACTTAAAAGCATTTACTTCTGGTGCTATCAGACAACAAATGGCTCAATTTGGACAAACAAATCCAACTGACGAAGAAGTAGAAGGAATTGTAGCTAGAGTTTTATCTAACCAAGAAGAAGTAAAAAGACTTTCTGAGCAGGTTGTAGCTGCTAAATTGTTAGATTTATTCAAAGAAAAAGCAAATCCAACAACTAAAGAAGTTACTTACGAAGAATTTATTGCTGCTTCTTACGGAGAATAATTTCTGAAAAATAATTATATTTGAGCGTCGGCAGTTTTCTGTCGGCGCTTTTTTTGTTTCAGATTTTGTGAAATGCCCAAAGTTTTAAAAACCTTTGAATCTTAGCATCTCAGAACCTTTGAGACTTAAAATAAGACATATTGACACCCTTTGCAAAAAGGTATGACCTTTGCAGAGATTTAGAAAAATATACACCAATAAACGTAAAACAAATACATATGAACTACGGTAAAGAATTCAAAAATTTTGCTACAAAGCACCACGGAGTAAATGCCATGTATTATGACAAAATCATCAGCGCTATGACGCCGACGAATTTAACTCCAAATATTATTGAAGAACGTCAATTAAATGTTTCTATTCTTGATGTTTTCTCAAGATTAATGATGGACAGAATTATCTTTTTAGGAACAGGTATCGATGACCAGATTGCTAATGTTGTACAAGCGCAGTTATTATTCCTTGAAAGTGCAGATGCATCAAAAGATATTCAGATTTACTTAAACTCTCCAGGTGGCAGTGTTTATGCAGGTCTAGGAATTTATGATACAATGCAGTACATCAAACCAGACGTGGCAACAATTTGTACAGGAATGGCAGCTTCTATGGGAGCCGTTTTATTATGTGCCGGAGCAGCAGGAAAACGTTCGGCTCTGCCACATTCTCGTGTAATGATTCACCAGCCGTCAGGAGGAGCTCAGGGAGTTGCTACAGATATGGAAATCAACTTACGTGAAATGTTGAAATTAAAAGACGAATTATACCATATTATTTCACAGCATTCAGGCCAGCCTTTCGAAAGAGTTCATAAAGACAGTGAACGTGATTACTGGATGATTGCTGATGAAGCAAAAGAATACGGAATGATCGACGAAGTTTTAAGAAGAGGATAATTTTTTAAGCTTCTAAGTTACTAAGATGCTGAGCTTCTGAGTGTCTTTGTAATTTGAAAAATCACAAATAAAGTATAAGATTAAGCTGTAAAGAAGTTAAGTTTTTAAGTTTTAGATTAAAAAGCTTAGAAACTTAGTATCTTTGCAGCTTAGTAACTTAAATAAAGAATGGCAAAAGTAGTATTAGAATGTTCGTTTTGTGGAAGAAAAAAGCCAGAAACTAATTTATTAATTGCCGGTATAAATGCACATATCTGTGATAAGTGTATTGAGCAGGCGCACGGAATTGTTTTAGAAGAATTAAAATCAAGCGGAAGTGCCAAGCTTGTGGGAGATTTGATTCTAAAAAAGCCAAAAGAAATCAGAGCTTTTCTGGATCAATACGTTATTGGTCAGGATCAGACAAAAAAGGTAATGTCAGTTGCCGTTTACAATCACTACAAACGTTTAATGCAGCAGCAATTAGACGACGAAGTTGAGATTGAAAAAAGTAACATTATTATGGTAGGGCAAACCGGAACCGGAAAAACATTAGTTGCAAAAACAATTGCAAAAATGTTAGATGTTCCTTTGGCTATCGTAGATGCAACTGTACTTACAGAAGCAGGTTATGTGGGAGAAGATGTTGAGAGTATTTTAACTCGTCTTTTACAAGCTGCAGATTATGATGTAACAAAGGCAGAAAGAGGAATCGTATTTATAGACGAAATAGATAAAATTGCCCGTAAAAGCGACAACCCATCTATTACACGAGATGTTTCTGGTGAAGGTGTACAGCAGGCATTATTAAAATTATTAGAAGGAACAGTTGTAAACGTACCGCCAAAAGGAGGACGTAAACATCCTGACCAGAAATTTGTTGAAGTAAATACTCAAAACATCTTGTTTATTGCAGGTGGAGCTTTTGATGGAGTAGAACGTATTATTTCAAAACGTTTAAACCGTCAGGCTGTTGGATATTCTACTTCCAAGAATGTAGATAATATCGACAAAGACAATTTATTACAATATATTATTCCAAAAGACATTAAAGATTTTGGATTGATTCCTGAGATTATTGGTCGTTTACCAGTTTTAACGCATATGGATCCTTTAGATAAAGAAACTCTTCGTGCGATTTTAACACAACCTAAAAATGCATTGGTAAAACAATATCAAAAGTTATTTTTAATGGATGAAGTTGAATTCAGTATTACTGATGAAGCTTTAGACTTTATTGTAGATAAAGCTTTAGAGTACAAATTAGGAGCGCGTGGATTACGTTCGTTATGTGAAGCAATCTTAACAGATGCAATGTACGAACTGCCAAGTTCAGATGATAAAGTACTGTCAATCGATAAAGATTATGCAGAACATACATTAAGCAAAAACTTGTTGAAGCGTATGGAAATTGCTTCGTAATTTTTTAATAAATATAAAAAAGACCTGTTCAATCTGAACAGGTTTTTTTATATCTATTATTGTACCCTAAACTTCTCTCTATATTCAATAGGTTTCATGCCTACCATTTTATAAAATACTTTCCTGAAAGCTTTTGGATCATTGTATCCCGTTTTTTCAATAATTTCCGAAATCGAAAGCTGGGTTTGCTCCAGATATTTTTTAGAACTTTCGACTCTTATATTTTGTAGATATTCAATTGGCGGGATCCCCGTAACTTGTTTAAAACGACGAGTCATATTTCGCGCACTCGTTGGAATATCTTTCGTGATTTCTTCCAATTTTTCAATACTGTGATATTGACTTTCAATTTTTTGCTGCAGCATGGCAACTAAAGTATCGTTGTGCAAATGATTGGGTCTGAAAGTACTAAAATAACTTTGCTTGTATCGGTTTAAATCAATCGAGAAAATTTTGGCAATTTGTACCGCAATTTCATTTCCGCAATATTTTTGAACCAAAAGAATCAAGAGATGAAACGTTGAGGTCGATCCTCCGCTGGTGTACAAACTTCCGTCTGCTGTTAAAGTTTCTTCGGGTTTTAACTTTACCATCGGAAATGCTTTTGTAAATGCACTGCAGGCATCGACATGAGTTGTTGCCAGTTTTTCGTTTAATAATCCCGAAGCAGCAAACAAAAAAGCTCCTGTACAAAAACTGGCTAGTTCTGCTCCAGCTTTGTGCTGGTTTTGAAGCCACGGAATAAAACGCTTATTTTTTGCAATCATTTCACTCATATTGTCAGTTGTAAAAGCCGGAATCAAAATTAAATCCAAAATTTTTGAAGCTTCAATCGAATTAATATTATAGCCAAATAAAGATTCCTGATCAATTTGTTCTGCCGATTGAAAAATCATAATTTCAAATGGTTTTTCAGTTTCTTTACTCAATTTATTTGCCGTTTCAAAAACTTCTAAAATAGCGGCTATGCTTAACAATTTATAATCGTGAGGAACGATTAAACCTACTTTCTTGCTCATGATTTGGTGGTTTTTTAAGAAATTAACTGCTAAACAAATGTAAGTATTTTGTCTTAAATGCCCCTAAAGTTGACTTTTATTGTATCATAAAGCCTGTTTTTAAATTCTAAATTTGTTTTAAATAATTGTAACTTTATAATATTATGGAAACAAATATGTATTTAAATCTGGCTGTAAAAGACTTAAACAGAGCAATATCATTTTTTAAAGAACTTGGATTTTCTGTCAATCCAAAATTCACAAACGAAAAAGGAGCTTGTATTGTTATTGGTAAAAACATCAATGTAATGCTTTTAGTCGAAGAGTTTTATAAAACATTTACAGATAAAGAAATTTGTGATTCTAAAACTACTAGTGAAGCTCTTATTTCTATTTCTTTAGAATCAAGAGAAAAAGTAAATGAAATGATAAACAAAGCAGTTAAAGCAGGCGGAACAGATTATAAAAGAGAACAGGATTATGGGTGGATGTACCAAAAAACATTCCTGGATCCAGACGGACACCATTGGGAAGTTTTTTATATGGATGAAAGCCAGATTCCGGAACAGATGTAATTAATTAAAAGAATAAAAAATGATTACAGTTCAAAATACGATTAACGCATCTATAAACAAAGTCTGGGATTTTTGGATTTCTCCAAAACATATTCAAAACTGGAATTATGCCTTTGAAGAATGGCATACACCTTACGCTGAAAATGATTTACGGGTAAACGGTAAATTTAAATACGAAATGGCTGCTAAAGATAAAAGTGCAGGTTTCGATTTTGAAGGTGAATATACCAAAGTAGAAAAATTTAAAGTTATAGAGTATAAGCTTTTGGATAACAGAACAGGAAGTGTTCATTTTGAAGATTACGGCAATAAAGTAAAAATTACAGAAGTGTTTGAACCTATAAAAAGTGATTCTGAAAATATGCAGAAAAATTGGTGTCAGGCGGTAATTGATAACTTTAAAAAATATGTTGAAAATAGTAAAGAAGTGTAATTTAAAAATAATAGATAATGATAACAGTACAAAATACAGTCAATGCATCAATAAACAAAGTGTGGGATTTTTGGACTTTGCCGGAACATATCACAAAATGGAGTTTTGCTTCTCCGGACTGGCATACGCCTTATGCAGAAAATGATGTAAAGCAAGGTGGAAAATTCAAATCTACGATGGCAGCAAAAGATGGAAGTATGAGCTTTGATTTTGAAGGCGAATATACTTTTGTTGAGCCTAATAAAGCAATAAAATATGTTATGGCGGACGGAAGAAAAGTAGAAATTTTTTTTAAAGAAACACTCGACGGAGTCGAAATAACAGAAAGTTTTGATCCTGAAACCCAAAATTCAGAAGAAATGCAGCGTGGCGGCTGGCAGGCAATTCTGGACAACTTTAAAAGTTATGTTGAGAATAATTAATTCTTTATAAAAACAAAGAGAAAAGGGACTCTTTGTTTTTATGTAATTCAAAAAAAATGTTTAACGAAAAAATATCAAAAAAATGACAAAACAAATATGGTTAAATCTGCCAGTAAAAAATGTGGCAAAAGCGAAAGATTTTTTCTGGAAAATTGGTTTCTCGTTTAATGAACAGCATGACACGCCAAGTTCTACCTGTATGGTTGTAGGCGAAAATCATTTTGTTGTAATGCTATTTGAAGAATCACTTTTTGAAAGTTTTTCGCAAAACAAACTTACTGATACTAAATCAAGTTCTGAAATCCTGATTTCGATAGACGCAGAAAACAGAGAAGAAGTAGACGAACTTGCCAAAAAAGTTCAGGAAGCCGGAGGACACATTTTTGCTGAACCTGCAGAAAGCCAAGGCTGGATGTACGGTTTTGGTTTTGCAGATTTAGACGGCCATCGTTGGAATGTCTTATTTATGGATTTTGCTAAATTATCATAATTATGGAAACTTTAGAATTTAAAACCAGAATTAAAGCCCCGGCTCAAAAGATTTGGGATGTTTTATGGAATGATGAAACCTATAAAAAATGGACAAGTGTTTTTTGTGAAGGTTCATATACCATAACTGATTGGAACGAAGGAGACAAAGTACATTTTATGTCGCCAAACGGAGAAGGTATGTATAGTATTATCGACAAAAAAACGCCTAACGTATATATGGCTTTTAAGCATATAGGAGAGATAAAAGATTTTAAAGAAATGCCTCTTGATGAAGAAACAAAAAAATGGAGCGGTGCAATGGAAACATACCAATTAATTCCGGATGGTGAATTTACTGAATTGATTGCGCGTAACGATTCGAGTGAAAAATATGTTGATTATTTTAAAGACGTTTTTCCCAGAGGTCTGGACGTAGTAAAACAACTATCAGAAGAATAATTATCAAATAAAAAACAAACAAAAAAGCAAAAATATCATGGCAGCAATAAATCCCTATTTAATGTTTAACGGAACATGCGAAGAAGCATTCCTGTTTTACAAATCAGTTTTTGGTGGAGAATTTCCTTACATAGGGAAATATAAAGATGCTCCGGCAGAAGAAGGAGAAGTACTTTCTGAAGAAGCTTTAAACCGAATTATGCACGTTTCGCTTCCAATTGGCAATACCATTTTAATGGGAAGCGACTCGCATCCAAGATATGGCGATGTAGGATTTGGAGACAATTTTTCAATTTCGATTAATACAGAAAGTACAGACGAAGCAGATCGAATTTTTAACGGACTCTCAGCAGGAGGAAAAGTAGAAATGCCTATGAATAAAACTTTTTGGGGCGCTTATTTTGGAATGTTCAAAGATAAATTTGGAATAAACTGGATGGTAAACTTTGATGAAAACCAGCCTGATAAATAATTAAAAAGTTATGTTATTTTAATAACGTGACATTATTGTTAAATTACTTGAAAAAGCGCATTATAATGCGCTTTTTCTTTACAAAAAAAACAAGGATTATTCTTTTTTATAACCAAGAGATTGCCGATTTTTGTCGCTTTTAAAATCAATAAGATAAAATGGCAGCAGAGGAAAATAAAGAAATTATTTTATTAAAAGTTTCTGGACACGATAAAATAGGGGTTACAGCAGGTTTAACAGCTGTATTAGCAGCTTATGATGCTAATATTTTAGACATTGGCCAGGCCGATATTCATGACACACTTTCTTTAGGAATCCTATTCGAAATAGCTGCAGGTTCTTCATCTGCACCAGTTTTAAAAGACTTATTGTTTAAAGCTTACGAACTGGAAATCAAAGTTAAGTTTATTCCAATTTCAATTGAAGATTACGAAACCTGGGTAAAATCACAGTCTAAGCAACGCTACATCATCAATATTTTAGGCGAAAAACTGGCAGCTTCACAATTAGCGGCAGTTACTAAAATAATGTCAGATCAAAATCTTAACATTGACTCGATTATTCGTTTAACAGGAAGAACTTCAATTGTAGAAAAAGAGCAATATCCTCGTTCTTGTATTCAATTATCTGTAACAGGCGAAATTGTAAATAAAATTGTCATGACGGCAAGTTTCATGGAAATTTCAAGAACATTAAACGTCGATATCTCTTTTCAGGAAGATAATATTTATAGAAGAAACCGTCGTTTAGTGTGCTTTGATATGGACTCAACTTTAATTCAAACCGAAGTTATCGACGAACTGGCAGAACTAAACGGAGTAGGTAATCAGGTTCGTGCTATTACAGAATCTGCCATGAACGGCGAAATTGATTTTAACGAAAGTTTTAAAAAACGTATGGCCTTGTTAGAAGGTTTAAGCGAAGATGTATTGCGATCTGTTGCCGAAAAACTGCCAATAACACAAGGAGCACACCGTTTAATGAAAGCCTTAAAATATTACGGTTATAAAACCGCAATTCTTTCAGGAGGTTTCACTTATTTTGGCGAATACCTGCAAAAAGAATTAGGCATTGATTATGTTCATGCCAATCAATTAGAAATAAAAGATGGAAAACTAACCGGAAAATATATAGGCGATATCGTAGACGGACAAAAGAAAGCCGAACACTTAAAAGCAATTGCTGATAAAGAAGGAATTCATATCAACCAAACTATTGCAGTTGGCGACGGAGCAAACGATCTTCCAATGCTGAATTTAGCTGGTCTGGGAATCGCTTTTCACGCTAAACCAAAGGTGAAAGAAAGTGCTTCCACATCTATTTCAAGTTTAGGTCTAGACGGTGTTTTGTACCTTTTAGGATACCACGACAGGTATATCGATATGATGTAATATTGAGAAAACCTTAGCAGCTTAGAATCTCAGAATCTTAATAGTGGCATGTCCCTCCGGGTCGGGCTATTCGCTTCAATCTTTTGTGCCGAACCCCGGCACAAAAGGATTTTCGCTGCTATCCCTCATGCGAAGTGGAATCATCGATTTCTAAGAAAAGAAAGATTTTTTATTTACGAGAATCTAATTCTTTTTTCATCTCTTTCAAATTCTTCAAATTCAAAAAAAGAATTGGCAATAATGCAATAGGAATAACATTTAAAGCGCTGAAACCTTTTAGAAAAACAATAATTAAATTTAGAAAAAACAACATAGCCAATACTACAATAAAAATAATATTAACCGTTTTTAATGTTTTCTGATTTTTAATCAGTTCGTCTGTGGTCATTTCGCTAAACTTATTTTTCATTTTAAGCTGATTTGTTTTAACACATTTCTTTCAATTGTTCCAGATAATCTCTTTGATTAGAAAGTCTCGGAATTTTATGCTGTCCGCCCAGTTTGTCTCTTTCCTTTAACCAATCATAAAAAAGATTTTCTCTTGCAACATTAATCACCAAAGGATTTAAAGTCATATTATTGTAGCGTTTCGCTTCATAATCAGAGTTTAAAGTCTGTAAGGTTTCATCCAGAACTTTTTGAAAAAGACCAACATCAGCAGGTTTTTGTTTGAATTCAATCATCCATTCATGAGCGCCTTTTTCTTTATCCTGCATAAAAATAGGAGCAACCGTATAATCGATAACTTCAGTTTGAGTAATCTGACATGCTTTCGCAATCGCCTGATCCGTATTTTCTACCATTAATTCTTCGCCAAAAACATTAATATGATGTTTGGTTCTTCCGGTAACTCTAATTCTATACGGATTCAATGATGTAAAACGAACCGTATCGCCAATTAAATAACGCCACAAACCAGAATTTGTAGTAATAACAATGGCGTAGTTTTTATTCAATTCAACATCTGCCAATCGAACGACTTTTTGATCTGGAGTTCCAAAAGTATCCATTGGAATAAATTCATAGAAAATTCCATAATCCAGCATTAGTAACAAATCGCTCGAATTGTTTAAATCCTGAATAGCAAAAAAGCCTTCAGATGCATTATAGATTTCGTAATATCTAAAATCTTTACTCGGTAAAATTTTCTTGTATTGTTCTTTATAAGGAGAAAAACTCACGCCGCCGTGAAAATAAACTTCCAGATTAGGCCAAAGTTCTAATAAACTTTGTTTTCCTGTGTTTTCCAGAACTTTATTCATTAAAACCAGCATCCAGGAAGGAACTCCGGCAAAACTGGTAACGTTTTCATTTTTAGTTTCGTTAATAATAGCTGCAATTTTGGTTTCCCATTCGCTCATTAACGAAGTTTTACTGCTTGGCGTACTGCTGAACTCAGCCCAAATAGGCATATTTTCAATTAATATTGCAGATAAGTCGCCAAAGAAAGTATTGTTGTTTTCATAGATTTGAGAACTTCCGCCCAAGCGTAAACTCTTTCCAAGAAACAATTCAGAATCTTCATTATTATTTAAATACAAACAAAGTAAATCTTTACTGCCTTTATAATGACAGTCTTCCAGAGCTTCATTACTTACCGGAATAAATTTACTTTTAGCATTTGTAGTACCGCTCGATTTGGCAAACCATTTAATTGGCGACTCCCAAAAAACACCTTGTTCGCCCTGACGTGTACGTTCGATTAAAGGCTGCAATTCTTCATAACTTGCAATAGGAACTCTTTCTGCAAAAGTTTGATAAGAGTTTATAGATTCAAAGTCATATTTTTTTCCAATAACCGTATTTTCAGATGCCATTAATAAATTATGCAATAGTTCTTCCTGAACTTCATTAGGGTATTTTAAAAAAAGTTCAATTTGATGGATTCTTTGTTTCAGAACCCATGAAGCAAAAGAGTTTATTATTGATAAAGGCATGGACTTCGGTTGATTTTAGATGTTAGTTTTTACCATTTCAGGCAAAATCAGGAAACTTAAAATTTGAATATCAAAACACAAATATTAACTTTGCTGCTGTATCAAAAATAGTGTTTTTTGTAATAAAAACCGCTTCATTTGCACTAAGATTTTAATTCAAAAAATGTTTTTTTCAAAAAAAGAAAACTTAAAATCTCAGATAGTAAAACTAAAATCGAATATCTAAAATCTACAATTTTAATTTAATGACATATCAAGGCGTACTTACTAAAATGCAGACTGAAATTGGCAGTCCAATTCAGTATTATTTAGTTTTTGAGGATAGTTTTCTCAATGTTAATCAATTATTAGACAAAGAAATTGAGATTAATTTTGCCGGTTTTGAATGCTTGAATTGTCATAAAAAGAAAAAAATATTCAGACAAGGATTTTGCTACGATTGTTTTTATTCGAGTCCGGCCGTAGGCGATTGGATTATGAGACCTGAATTAAGTACTGCACATTTAGGAATTGCAGACCGCGATTTAGAATACGAACAAAAAGCACAATTACAGCCTCATATTGTTTATTTAGCCTTATCGAGTGAAATTAAAGTGGGAGTTACCCGCAAAAGTCAGGTTCCAACACGATGGATTGACCAAGGAGCTACGCAGGCCATTGCCATTGTTGAGGTTCCTAATCGTTATTTGGCGGGAATTACTGAGGTTGCACTTAAAGATCATTATGCCGATAAAACAAATTGGAGAAAAATGCTGCAGTGCAATTCTGAAGGATGTGATTTAATCTTTGAAAAATCAAAAGTCGAAAATTTAATTCCAACAGAAGTTAAAGATTACTTCTACAGCCAGAAAAATGATGTTTACGAATTAAATTATCCTGTTTTAAATTATCCGGCTAAAGTTGCCAGTTTAAATTTAGATAAAACTCCTTCATTTCAAGGAAAGCTGGTAGGCATAAAAGGACAATATTTAATTTTTGAAAACGGAACTGTTTTTAATATTCGCGGCTCCGAAGGTTATGTTGTAACCATAAACGTCTAGCATAATCTACCATTTGTCTACACAATAACTGTATCTATATAATAATTTTTTAGCCTTATCGTAATCGCAGTATTTTTGGGATTTCAATGAAAAGTAATGGGAATTTTGATAAATTTGGTTACAATTTTATAATAATTACTTATTCAAAGAATTTAATTTTAAAAATAAAAAGAGCCTAGATTTGAAATTTATCCTATCTCAGGCTTTTTTTATAAGTATATAAATTATTTAATCCTTTTAATTATTGTAATAGATGAGTGTTTTAGGCAAAATAAATCAATTTAGGCGGGGCGTAATGCGTGGTCTGACGAAAAACATTGGTAAACCAAAAACCGAACGCGATATTATTTTGGTTGATAAAACTGAAATTAAGCGTGTTTTAATTTGCAGGCCAAATGGCAGACTTGGTAATCTTTTATTGATTACACCTCTCGTTCAGGAAGTTGAAGAAACATTTCCAAATTGTAAAATTGATTTGTTTGTAAAAGGAGGTTTAGCGCCCATTATCTTCGAAAATTATGAGGTCGTCAATAAAACCATTCATCTGCCCAAAAAGCCTTTTAAAAGTCTAATTGAATATATCAAAGTTTGGATTTCAATTACAAGTGAGCCTTACGACATGGCTATAAATGTCGATCAAAACTCTTCTTCAGGCCGACTGGCTGTAAAATTCTCAAGAGCAAAATATAAATTCTACGGAGACCTTGATGGTGAACTAACAGAATCTAAAAGTGATTACGATCATATTGCCAAATATCCTGTGTATAATTTCCGCACGTATTTAACCAAACTTGGGCTTCCAAAAAAGAATAAAATAGTAGAATCTTTAGATCTTAAACTTTCGATTGAAGAAATTGCTAACGGAAAACGAATTTTAGATCATATAATTGATCCTTCAAAACGAACTATTTGCTTGTTTACGTATGCAACCGGAGAAAAATGTTTTTCTGAAGAATGGTGGGAAAGCTTTTATTCTAAACTTAAAGTAGAATACAGAAATTATAATATTATTGAAATTCTGCCAATTGAAAATGTTTCTCAAATAGGATTTCAGGCTCCAACTTATTACAGTAAGGATATCCGCGAAATGGGATCTGTACTTGCAAATGTTGATTTGTTTATTGGTGCTGACAGCGGTATTATGCACTTAGCAAGTTCTGTTCAGGCTCCGGTTATGGGACTATTTTCGGTTTCGGAACTCAAAAAATACGAACCTTACGATGGCGGCAGTGTAGGAATCGATACAAAGAAATGTCTTCAGCCGGAATATTTTAAAATTATCAATTCAATTTTAGAAAACGGAAAATTAAAATTATATCCTAAAGCAGTATAAAAAATAAAGGCCAATCATTATGATTGGCCTCTTTTTTTGTTTTAGTTTTTCTTCTTGAAAAGTCCATTAATTAAGTCAGTTGCTTTTTTGGTAGTTTCCTGAGCTTTTTGTTCTTTTTCTGTTTTTGCCGCCTGCGTTGTGTCTTTTGCTTTGGTGTTTTTATTTATTAAATCTGTCAAAGCTGCTGCGCCTTTTTGAGTCAGTTTTTCTTTTTGCTGATTTGCCACCTGAGAAGCTAAACTTGTAACAGCACTTTTCATATCAGTGCTGATTTTTGGATTCGAAAAGTTGCCGCCAATAACAGCATTAATTGGAATGTTTTCCAGTTTTGCCGCATCAGCAGGAGACATTTTTGCGATAAGAGCATTTGCCTCGTTTCCTAAATATTTAGCAGGAACATCCAGTTTTAAATTATAATTCATTGTTTGGTCAAAACCATGGGTTCCGCCTACAGTTACTTTAATGTCTTGATATTTAATATCGAAAGGTTTCACGTTTACTTTTCCGTCATCAAACGTTAATGCCATTTTTAAATCGTTTAAATTCAGTTTGCTTGCATCAAGGAATTTGATGTTTGAAGTTAAAGAATTTAAAACCGTAGAGTTTTTAGGATTTACAGTTGTAGAAAGCAGTTGTCCAAGTAAATCTCCAGAAATTGATTTTAGATCTGGTGTTAATTCTTTTTCATCTAAATTTCCATTTAATTTAATAGTCGAGTTTAATTTACCATTAATGATTCCGGCAATTGGCGCAATTTTTTTCATCATGTCTAACTGCGTAAAAGTCTGTGCAATATCAACTTGGTTAAAACCTAAATTCATATCAAATGTCGGCACTTTGGTTTTAGTAGAAACTGCTCCAGTTAAACCAATTGTTCCGCCAAAAATCGATGTTTTAAAGTTTTCTAATAAAGCTTTCTCATCTTTTATGATCAGTTTTCCGGAAACATCATTTAGTTTTAAGTTATCATATAAAACCGTTGTTGCTTTTGCATTTAAAGTACAGTTTAAGAAAGCTGGAATTTTCATTGCATCGGCTGGTTTTGCAGGCGTTTTTGTTTCTTCTTTTGCCGGTTCTCCCGAAGTCATGAAATCATCAACTGCCAGCTGATTTGAGCTCATGTTAAAGTTTCCTTTAAGTTCTTGTTTCTTGAACATAAAACCGTAAAAGTTTTCAAGAATACCATTAATCGCGATATCACTTTTTCCTGTTGTAGCATTAAACTGTTTCAGATTAATTGTACTTGGATTAAATTCTACTAAAGCCGTGCTGATATTCATTGATTTATTGTTTTCATCAGTATATTTAAATCCTGATAAACTCATTGTTCCGGCATTTTTTATGTTTTGATATTGACTTTTTTCTACAGAAGCCATATCAAAATCGGTAGTAACATCAGCTTTTAAAATACCTGCCAAAGGTTTATCCATTTTAATTGGATACGCTTTAGAAAGGTTTGCTAAATTGATTGTTCCTTTTAAAGCCGCATTTACAAGCGGATTAACAGTAATGTTTCTAATATTTGCTTTGGCACTGAAAACATCCTGATCGATTTTAAAAGAAAGTTTATCTAAATTTACATACGTGTCGTTTAAAATTCCGGTTTCATTAATAATTTTAGTATCAATTACAATATTCTGAACTGATTTTGGAAGATTCGGATATTGAAATGAAGCATTGTTTGACGCAATTTCAATATTAAATTTAGGCACGGTAGTATCTGTTAACTGCCCTTTTGCAAAACCGGCAACCGTAAATTCTCCTGTTGTTTTTACGCCATCTAAACTTGATGCATAAGCAGATGGAATTAAGCCTAAGAAATTAGTAAATGATGAAGTAGGTGTTTTAAATTTAAGATCGTAAACCTGTCCGGCTTCAACCATTTGAATAAATCCGTCAAATTCTAACGGCAGCTGGTTAATTAAAGCTTTGTTTTCTTTAAAAGTATATTTGCTTTGGTCTAAATCAATTCCTAAAACAGCGTCTAAAGTCAGTTTTATATTTTTCATATAATTAACTTTATCCATATCTAAAGATACATTAGCTGTAGTTTTTGTGTTTAAATCTAACTTAGAGTTTGTAAAATCTCCGGTTCCTTCGTGGTTCAAACTATCAATTACCATTTTAATTTTTGAACCCTGATCGATATATCTAAACGTGAAGTTTTCGATTTTATAGTTTTGGATTTTTAACGAAAGCGGACTGCTTTTGTCATCCTTTTTATTGTCATCTTTTTTATCTTTTAAAGCTATATCAAAATTTCCTACACCATCTTTATTAAAGATAATATTGATTAAACCATTTTGAGAACTTATTCCCTGAATGTTTAAAGGTTCATCTTTTCCTTTAAAAAGTTCTTTAATACTCATTTTAAGGTTCAACTCTCCTAATGAAACCAGTGTGTCACCTTCAAAAGGTGCTTTGTTGATGATAACCAGTTTTTCAATGCCAACAGCTGCATTTGGAAAGTTTTTAAACAAACTTAAATCAGCATCAGCAAAACTTACTTTGGCATCAACACTTTCATTGATCGCATCGGCAATTTTGGCCTTGATTTGATCTTTAAAAAAGAACGGAATGGCAAATAATGCAGCCACAAAAACCACTAGGACAATGGCGGTTACTTTTAAAATTTTCTTTAACATATTTATAGATTTGAGGTTTAATTTTGAAAATTGACTCTTGCAAAAATAGTTTTTTTATTGAACTGCCAAGATAAAATTTTCTTAATAATGTAAGAAAAATATGGTAATTAAAATAAAAAAACCGTTTGATACTTTTCAAACGGTTTTTAAGTATTTATTGTTGTACTTATTTCTTTATAAATGAAACAATTTTGTCGATGATCAATTCAGAAATAGAAAAGTTTTCAATATCTGGATTAATAATATTTCTTAAATATATTTAATCAAAACGTTTAATCCAGGAAAGCGTTTCCATAACTGCATCCGTATCTCTAGGGACTCTAAAGAGGCCTTCATCATAGTCTTCAAACCGGATTGGTTTCGTATATTGAGCAGCCTGTCTGTAAGGCTCAGGAATTTCTCCTGTATGACTATCGCCTAATAAAGGAAATTCGCCAGCCTGAATAACTACTCCGCCATTATATTCATGTATTTTGCAGAGTGATAATGTATTTTTCATCAATTCAATTCCGCCTAACTCGTCTATTAATGGTGTGCTTAATACCGTAAGCCAGTTCACACATTTTATTCGATTGTAAACATTATCAATTTCGAAAATAAAATCATCATCAATTAAATTAAATCCAGAAAAACGCTTCATGATGGGTAAAGCATAAACACTATCCTGAACTAAGTCAAATGTTAAAGAAAAGCCCGCTAGTCCATGAATTGGCTGGCAAAATTCAGCCCATTTTAATATTGCTTCCAACAGCAGCTGATAATTTGGGATGCCTGTTTTTTCATCACAAACGGGAAAATATGCCTCAAATGAAGACGGACGAAAATCCTTTTCTCTTGAGATTGCTATTCCGGCTTTATAGGGATTTATATAATCATTAGGACGCATGTTATGCTTACTACAAAGAGAAGCACCATATCCAAGATCTTTTAGATATTTATTACAGTCCTGGATTATTACATCTGTGGGATCGCCTTTAAATCTAATATAACGAGTACGATTTCGAAGTAAAATTTTATTAATATATTCTGGAAAACATTTCCAATAATCACTTAAAAAACGAATACCTTTCTCACGTAATTCAACTCTGTTTATGTTTGGAAGGTATAATTCTGCGCCTAAAACAAATTTAACTGCAGGACGACTTGAGTATGGGTGTGGTATATATAACTTATCAATTACAGCCATATTATCCTGCCTGTCTATTAAACTTCTTATTTGATTCATTATATCCTGCATCTCTTAAAGATCTTCATTTCAAAATGCAAATATATTAAATTGTAAGAAATAACACATAAAAAAAATCCGTTTGAGAATTTTCAAACGGATTCTGATTTTTGTTGTTATGGTATTTATTTTTTAATAAAAGAAACAATTTTATTAGTCAAAGTTTCAGAAATGGGAAGATTTTCGTTATTGTAACTGGCCATATTTGCCTGTTTATCACCGTCAATAATTTTCATGACATGATTCATTTTATCAACAATAACCAATTCTGAGTTTTTATTGGCCTGAGATAAATTCTCAGCATCTTTAACAGAAACCTGTAAGTCGTTATTTCCCTGAATAATTAAAACAGGAACTGTAAGTTTTTTGATTTCAGCTTGGGGATCATATTTAAACCAAGAAATCAAATAAGGCTGAATACTGGCTCTAAAAAGAGAGTTTAAAAGCGGATCAACTTTGTTTACTTTGTTACCGTTTTTCAAACTATCGATAATAGGAAACGTCATATCCTCAATCTGCTTGTTAGACTTAGAAGAAATCTGCGACTTTAAAAGTTTGTCTGCGGGTTCTCCGGCTCCGGCAATTGAAATAAATTTATTTGCTTTTCCTCCTGCAATCATTCCAATTAACGAACCTTCGCTGTGACCTATAACAGTAAGCTGTGTAAAACGTTTGTCTTGTTTTAAAAAGTTAATCCAGCTTTTGGCATCTTCGGTATAATTTTCAAAAACCAAACCCGATTCTGTTACTGCTGATGCTTTACTTTCGCCGATTCCTCTTTTATCATATCGTAAAGAAGCAATTCCGTTTTTTGCCAGCGCTTCGGCCAGCATTTTTAAGGAATTGTTTTTCATCATTGGGTTATTTCCGTTTCTGTCTGTTGGTCCTGAACCAGCAATTATTACAGCAACCGGACATTTTTTAACTCCATCAGGAACCGTAAGCGTGCCGTAAAGCTGGTCTATATTGATTTTTAAAGTAACATTTGTTTCCTTAAAAGTATCTTGTTTTGCATTTTGAGAGTTTACAATTGTAAAAAATAAAATGCTGAAAAACATAAATATATTTTTCATTTTTTATGGAATTTATTTAATGTTTATTCCGAAAGGCATCATGGCCTGGACACCTTTTTGTCTTTGAAATCTTTTTACCTGTTCGATAAGTAAATAGTTTTCTTCGCCAATTTCTTCTTTAATAAAAGCTTCTTTTGATTGTGCAAAAGGCAGATTTGCCATTAAATCACTGAATGATTTTTCGTATTCAGGATAATTTTGGGTGCTGTAATCTTTAATTTTAGCAATTTTAGCAGCTTCGGCAATGGCATCATTTAAACCACCGATTTTATCTACAAGTCCAATTTTTACGGCTTCAGATCCTGACCAAACTCTTCCTTGTGCAATAGAATCAACTTGTGCAAAAGTCATTTTACGGCCTTCGGCAACGTGTGTAACAAAAGTTTTGTAAATCTGTTCTACTCCTTCTAGTGTAAAGGCTTTAAATTTTTCATCAACAGGAACAAACGGGCTGTAATTTGCTGAGTTTTCGTGTGTTTTTACCTGTTCTGTATTAATTCCTAATTTGTTGGCAAGCGGAGTAAAGTTTGGCAATATGCCAAAAACACCAATCGAACCTGTAATGGTATTGCTTTCTGCGAAAATTTTATTGGCATTGCAGGCAATATAATAACCTCCGGAAGCTGCATAATTTCCCATTGAAACCACGACAGGTTTTACTTTTTTGGTAATTTCAATTTCTCTCCAGATTAAATCAGAAGTTAAAGCGCTTCCGCCCGGGCTGTCGATTCTTAAAACAATGGCTTTTATATCGTCATTTTTTCTGGCTTCCTGTAATGAACGTCGCATAGAGCCTTCACCAATTACATTTACATCGCCTTCACCGCCGGCAATTTCGCCTTGAGCGTAGATAACAGCAATTTGATCATCAGCAGTATTCGTTAAAGCTGTGGTCATATTATTTTGGGTATAATCTAAAATCGAGATTTTATTGTAGTCGTCATCGCCTTTTACTTTTAAAGCTTTTTTAATGGCATTGTGGTAAACATCTTCATAAGCTACAATGTCTACTAAACGTTGTGCTTTTGCCATTTCGGGAGTTCTGGCTAATAAACCATTTGCGATTTCGTTTAATTTATCAACCGGAATATTTCGGCTTTTAGAAATATCGCTGCAAACTGTTGTCCAAATTGAGTTTAAAAGTGCTGTAACCTGCTCTCTGTTGGCATCGCTCATTTTATTTTCTAAAAATGGCTCAACGGCACTTTTGTATTTTCCATGACGTATTACTTCCATATGAATACCTGATTTTTCCTGAAAATCTTTAAAGAACATAACTTCTGACGAAAGTCCTTTAAAATCTAAATCTCCGGCTGGATTTAAATAAATAGTATTAGCAACAGAGTTTAAATAGTATTCTTTCTGCGAATACGTATTGGCATAAGCCCAGACAAATTTTCCTGATTTTTTGAAGCTTTCAAGTGCATTTCTCAAATCTTTGTACTGCGCCAGACCAAGTGAAGATTGATCGTTTAAAATCGAAATACCTTTAATATTATTGTCATTTTCTGCGGCTTTTATAGCGCTGATAACGTCTGTTAAACCAACTCCTTTTTTATCTGCGAAAACGGTTACCCAAGGATCTTTATATTTTCCGGCATAATCATTATTGATCTGTTTCAGGTCTAATTCAATAACCGAATCATTTTTTACTGAAACTTTATCATCTCCTCCAAAAATGGCTCCAATTAGGATTACACCAAAAAAGAAAAGCATAATAAATACAAAAATACCAATAACTGTGGCAATTACATTTCCTAAAAACTTCATAAGTATATATTTTTTTAATAAGTAGCGTTAAAGGGTTATATGTTACAAATTTCGTACATAAATTTAATACATCTATGTGCCGTTTCACAAATATATTGGTTAATTCTAAAATAGTTTTAGTTAATTTGCATTAATTATGAAATCACAGCATCAAGTCGTTTTATCTATAGGCAGCAATCAGGGAAACAGGTTAGAAAACATCGAAAATTGTATTGATTTGATACATCAGGAAGTAGGGACTGTAATTCGTGTTTCAGGGCTGTATGAAACGCCTGCCTGGGGGTTTGAAAGTGATGCTTTTTATAATTGTGCGTTGCTTTTGCATACCGATTCATCGGCACAAAAAATACTAAATCAGGTTTTAAAAGTTGAAAAACAATTAGGCCGAATCAGATTAAATCAGCAGGGATATCAATCTCGTATAATTGATGTTGATGTAATTGTTTTTGATAATGAAATTATTGAAACTGAAAAACTTCATATTCCGCATCCGTTAATGCAGAACAGAAACTTTGTTTTGCTCCCAATGCAGGATTTAAAATTAGACTGGAAACATCCTGTATTGCAAAAATCAATCTCAGAATTAATTTCAGTTTCACCAGATGACAGCGTTTGTACAATTGTTCAGGATTTAAAATGTCCTTTGAGTGAAATTCCGCTTGATAAGTTTAATTATATTGCTTTTGAAGGAAATATTGGCGCAGGAAAAACAACTTTGGTACATAAAATTGCAGAAGATTTTAATGCTAAAACTGTTTTAGAACGTTTTGCCGATAATCCGTTTTTGCCAAAATTCTATAAAGATCAAAATCGATATGCTTTTCCACTGGAAATGTCTTTTCTGGCAGACCGTTATCAGCAGTTATCCGATGATTTGGCGCAGTTTGATTTGTTTAAAGATTTTATTGTAGCGGATTATCATATTTTTAAATCGCTCATTTTTGCAAAAATTACTTTGCAGGAAGATGAATATCGTTTGTATCGCAATCTATTTGATATCATTTACAAAGAAATGCCAAAACCGGATTTATACGTTTATTTATATCAAAATACAGGGAGGCTGCTTCAAAATATAAAAAAACGAGGCAGAACGTATGAACAAAACATAGAAGGTGAATATCTGGATAAAATTAACAACGGTTATTTAGAATATATTAAATCTCAAAAAGATTTAAATGTTTTGATTATTGATGTTTCTGACCGTGATTTTGTAAAAAAACAAGAAGACTATCTTTTTGTACTCAATGAAATTCAGAAGAAATTGAATTAATTACATTGATTGTTTCATTTATCTTTTCAGCGAAAAATGTCCTCTTAAAATAGGTTGTGTGTTATCAATTTTTAAGGCATACCAATAATCTGAAGCAGGAAGAGGCGTTTTTTCATAAGTGCCATCCCAACTCATATTTGAAGAATTTAATTGTGCAATTAATTTTCCGTAACGGTCAAATATAGTGACTTCTGCCTGTGGATAATTTTCCATTCCTGTGACTTCCCAAAAGTCATTATAGCTGTCATTGTTTGGAGTAAAAAATGCTGGAAAAACAAGTACAACAAAATTCATTCCTGTTCCGCCGCAGCCATTTTTTTCCTGAGCATAAGCAGTATGAAGTCCGGCAGGAGCATCGTAAAAAATGTTTGAATTCTGAAAATTGATACCGTCTATAGAATATTCAAAATAAGATTCTTCTTTTTTAAGCTGAATTTCGACTTTGGTTCCGTTAACTACAATTCGGTTTATTTCCGGAATTAAATGTTCATCAACGGTAATTGTTTTTCTACTGGTACAGTTTTCTGGTGCAGGACTTGTAACGTCGACTTTATAAATACCGCTTTGAGTAACATTGATTGTTTGTGTTGTTGCTCCGTTTGACCATAAATAGCTCATTCCGGCGAGTCCGGCATCTAATGTTACGTCTTGATACTGACATAAAACTACATTTTCATCAGTAACTACCGGCGGTGTATAAACTTCAATATCTACAGGCGTTCGACTAGGACTAATACAGCCTTCATTATTAGCTTCGGCATAAAAAGTTGTATTAGATGAAATTACTGGTGTTATAAAACTATTTCCATTAAATAAACTTTCACCACCTGTTGCATCTTTAAACCAATTTATTTTTCCAATATTTGAGCTTGCTTTTATAATAGCAGAACCAGGTCCGCAATTATAATAAACGGTCTGGTCTGGAGTTGGAGGCAGTGGAATAGAGTTAACAACTGCCGAGATAGGTTTTCTATTCGATTCGCATCCGGCATCAATGTAATAAGTTGTGGTTGTATATATAACAGGAGTAGTATAAGTATTTCCGGTTGTTAATAAATTTCCCCCAACGATAGCATCGTGCCAGTGTACCGTAGTTCCTGTTGTAGCAGCAGCGTTAAGGGTTACAATGCCGGAATCGCAAACTGAACTTTGATTTGCAGAAGGTACAGCAGCAGGAATAGTAATTTTAGTACTCGCCGCAATTTCTAAAGGACTTTCTCCCGGCATGCCGCCATATTCAACAACATAGCCTTTTGGCTGATAGCTTCCGGAAGCATCTCCAGTATTCGATAAATCATTCCATGAACCTCTTATACCAACTCCGGGCTGTGTAATATGTGCATAATCTTCATCGCCAAGCTGATTTGGTTCTCCAGTATTCCAAAACGCAAAATTTGGTGTTGATCCGCTGGCAGTTCCGTTCCAGAAAACAGTTCCAGCTTCTGGTCCTGTAACCCATTTCCAGACATTTTCGGTTTCGGCATCGCTTCCTCCAATCCATCCGGTTCCCGATGCCTGTTCGCCAATTAATTTGGCTTCATCTGAAGAAAGTATAGTAGCTAAATATCCTTTCAAACCATAATATGTGCTTGCTTCTGCCGCAATTTTTGCATTGGTCCAGCTAATGCCAATGTTTGGAACAAATAAATAAAAGTGTTGAGTCGAAGGCAGATAATTGGCCTGACCAATTGTGATCGAAAATGTTCGGGTTCCTGAGGCTCCCGCTGAAGGATTAGAAAAAACAACATCTTTAATTGCATTAATAAAGTCAGTATATAAAACATTTACACCAGTTGGACTTGATAGTTTTAGTTTTCCTGCGGTAACATCCCAGCTTGTTGTAATTGCAGGGTGTGACGCTGGGTTTGAAAGTTCTAATTTGTCAAAACCGCTTGAATAGCCGGATGAAATTTGTATGTAAACTGCCTGAGTAGAAGGTTCAGAAGGATCGTAAGTAATTGTTATATCAGTTACAATATTTATATTCGTTTGCGGACAGTATAATTGATCGCCTGATGCTCGTATTACAGGCGGGGTAACCTCAAAGTTTAGTCTCGTGTTTTGTTTTTTATTTGATTTTATTGTGTCTTTTGAAATTTTTGAAAGTAAGGCTTTTTCACTTGCATGAGATTGATAAAAGCCAAAAACGAATAAAAAAACAATTGTATATAAAAAATTGATACCTTTCATTTTATAAAAGTATCAATTTTGCTATGATAAAAAAATATTTTTAAATTTCTAACAATTTTATATTGTGAATAATTGAATAATCACATTTATTTAACTAAAATGTTTTAAATATTATTTTTGCCAGTTTAATTTTTGAAACAAATCCCAAACTACAATTCCTGCGCTTACAGCA
Source organism: Flavobacterium ginsengiterrae (assembly GCF_039539785.1). Lineage (NCBI taxonomy): Bacteria > Pseudomonadati > Bacteroidota > Flavobacteriia > Flavobacteriales > Flavobacteriaceae > Flavobacterium > Flavobacterium ginsengiterrae. The sequence continues at coordinate 1,435,496 of NZ_BAABDU010000003.1, forward strand.
ATGTTTAAAGAGTGTTTTGTGCCCAATTGAGGAATTTCAATACAGCCGTCGCAAATTGCAACTGCTTCCTGCGATACACCAAAAACTTCATTTCCAAAAACTAAAGCATATTTCTGATTTTTTTCAACCTTAAAATCCTGAAGAAAAACTGCGCTTTCAACTTGTTCAATGGCAAGTGTTAATACGTTTTCTTTCTTTAGATTCTCGATAACTTCCAATACATTTTCATGATGCTCCCAGGCAACGGTTTCGGTTGCGCCCAGTGCAGTCTTGTGAATTTCTTTATTTGGAGGTGTAGCAGTAATACCGCATAAAATTATCTTTTCAACCAAAAAAGCATCCGAAGTTCTAAAAACAGATCCTATATTATGTAAGCTGCGAATGTCATCCAAAACAATTATTAAAGGAGTTTTGTCTGATTTTTTAAAATCTTCAATAGATTTTCGTTCTAATTCGCTGTTTTCGAGTTTTCTCATTATTGTAAATTCAGGTCATAAAAAAAGCTTCCAAAGATAAGGAAGCTTTTTGATTATTTTATTGTTTTCAGATTAGCTTTTTACTGGATCTGGTAAAACTGTACCTTTAATTGTAAGTACTTTTGTTGGTTGTCCTTCTGCGTTAGAAGTAATAGTTACTGTTTTTGTAAAAGCACCAACTCTGTCAGTAGCATATTTTACACCAATAACACCTTTAGCTCCTGGAGCGATAGGCTCTTTTGGAGATGTAGGAACTGTACAACCGCAAGATCCTTGAGCATTTGTAATGATTAACGGTTTTGTTCCGTTGTTTACAAAAACGAATTCACGTTTTCCGTCAGCATTGTGTGCAATTGTTCCGTAATCGATAGTTTCACTTTCGAAAGCCATACCAGCTCCTTCGATTTTCGCAACTTTAGCAGCTTTTGCTTTTTTAGTAGTTTGTGCATTAGAAGCTGTAATACCAGCTACAGCTAACATAGCGAATAAAATTATTTTTTTCATCTTTAAGGGTCTTTTTTAATGATGAACAAATCTAGGCAAAATTCTCAAATCAGAACCTAAAAATATCTTAAAATATTTTAATTTTTGTAGTCCTTCGATATGCCGTTAAAAAATTATAAATTCGCTGTCTTATTTTTTCATTTAAAAACATTACAATTTGGCAGCGAAAGAGAAAGTGGCGAAAGAAACGCCTTTGATGAAACAGTACAACGAAATCAAGAGAAAATATCCTGATGCATGTCTGCTTTTCAGAGTTGGAGATTTCTATGAAACCTTTGGGGAAGATGCTATCAGATCTTCTAAAATTCTGGGAATTACCCTGACAAAAAGAGGTGCGGGTTCTGATACTGAAACTGCTCTTGCGGGCTTTCCTCATCATTCTATTAATACCTATCTGCCAAAATTAGTTAAGGCCGGGCTTCGCGTAGCAATCTGCGATCAGCTTGAAGATCCTAAAATGACTAAAACTATTGTAAAAAGAGGAGTTACAGAACTTGTAACGCCTGGGGTTTCTTTAAACGACGAAGTTTTACAATCTAAAACAAATAACTTTTTAGCATCGGTTTGTTTTGCTAATAAAAATATCGGAATCTCTTTTTTAGATGTTTCAACTGGGGAATTTTTAACCGCACAGGGAAATGCTGAATATATTGATAAATTGCTTCAAAATTTTAATCCAAGTGAAGTTTTAGTTCCTAAAAACTGTAAAAGCGAGTTTAAAGAAGCTTTTGGAGAAGATTTTCACAGTTTTTATCTTGAAGACTGGATTTACAAAGAAGATTATGCTTTAGAAACTCTCACGAAACATTTCCAGACCAACTCTTTAAAAGGTTTTGGTGTTGAGGAATTAAAAGAGGGTATTATTTCTGCCGGAGCAATTTTATATTATTTGTCAGAAACACAGCATAATAAAATACAGCATATTACAGCAATCCAGCGTATTGCAGAAGATGCGTATGTGTGGATGGACCGTTTTACAATCAGAAATTTAGAATTATATCATAGTTATAATCCAAATGCGGTAACACTTTTAGATGTAATCGATAAAACGCTTTCGCCAATGGGCGGCCGTTTATTAAAGCGATGGCTGGCTTTGCCCTTAAAAGATGCTAATAAAATTAAAGGCCGTCATGCGGTAGTTTCATATTTAAAATCAAATCCAGAAATTCTGCACGATATTCAGTATCAAATCAAGCAAATTTCAGATTTGGAACGTTTGATTTCTAAAATTGCAGCCGGAAAAGTTTCTCCCCGCGAAATTATTTATTTAAAAGAATCACTAGATGCCATTATTCCAATTAAAACACTGGCGCTTCAAAGTCCGCAGGAAGCTGTAAAAGTTATTGGAGATAGTCTGCATTCCTGTGATTTGCTGCGCGAAAAAATTAAAGACACTTTAAATCAGGATGCGCCGGTTGCTATTTCAAAAGGAAATGCAATTGCTACAGGTGTTAATGAAGAATTAGATGAATTAAGAGCGATATCTACATCAGGAAAAGAATTTTTGGAAGGAATTGAAAGAAGAGAATCTGAGCGAACAGGAATTTCATCTTTAAAAATATCTTTCAATAATGTTTTTGGATATTATATTGAAGTTAGAAACACTCACAAAGATAAAGTTCCGGAAGAATGGATTCGTAAGCAGACTTTGGTAAATGCAGAGCGTTACATTACCGAAGAATTAAAAGAATACGAAACAAAGATTCTTGGAGCTGAAGAAAAAATTCATAAAATAGAATCAGAACTTTTTGAACAGCTGGTTGCCTGGATTGCAACTTATATCAAGCCTGTTCAAATGAATGCTTACTTGGTGGCACAATTAGACTGTTTGTGTTCGTTTACGCAAATGGCCGTTGAAAATCAATATGTGTGTCCTGAAATAGATGACTCTTTTGAATTGGATATAAAAAATGGAAGACACCCTGTAATTGAAAAACAATTGCCGGTTGGAACTCCTTATATTGCAAACGATGTGTTTTTAGATAGAGAAACACAGCAGATTATCATGATTACCGGACCTAACATGTCGGGTAAGTCTGCTATTTTAAGGCAAACTGCGCTTATTGTTCTTCTGTCTCAAATGGGAAGTTTTGTTCCGGCAGACAGCGTAAGAATGGGAATTGTCGATAAAATATTTACAAGAGTAGGAGCGTCAGATAATATTTCGATGGGTGAATCTACATTTATGGTCGAAATGAACGAAACAGCTTCTATTTTGAATAATATTTCAGATCGCAGTCTGGTTCTTTTAGATGAAATTGGAAGAGGAACCAGTACATACGACGGGATTTCGATTGCATGGGCAATTGCCGAGTTTTTGCATGAACATCCATCAAAAGCAAAAACCTTATTCGCGACGCATTATCATGAATTAAATGAAATGACCGAATCGATGCCGAGAATCCAGAATTTTAATGTGGCGGTAAAAGAATTAAAAGATACTGTTCTTTTTGTTCGTAAACTTGTAAAAGGCGGAAGTGCACATAGTTTTGGAATTCACGTAGCAAAAATGGCTGGAATGCCGCAATTGGTTATTTCTAAAGCTCAGAAACTTTTAAAGAAATTAGAGAAGAATCACTCAAGCGATGCTTTAAACGGAATTAAATCTGCAAATGATGAAATGCAGATGAGTTTCTTTAATCTTGATGATCCTTTATTAGAAGAAATAAAAGAAGAGATTTTAAGCTTAGATATTAATGCAATTACTCCGGTTGAAGCCTTAATGAAGCTTAATGAAATTAAAAGAATGCTGGTTAAGAAATAAAAATCAAAATTTTTTCAAATTTAAAGTTTAGGTTATCAGAAAGTTATAAAATAAGCTTCATTTTTTTTTAAAAAAGGCTTGTTTAATTGAATAAATGTCCTAAATTTGCACTCGCAATACGAAACAAAACACGTGTTGCGGTTCTTAAAAAATTTGAAATGCGAAAATAGCTCAGTTGGTAGAGCGCGACCTTGCCAAGGTCGAGGTCGCGGGTTCGAGCCCCGTTTTTCGCTCAAAAACCATACAATGCTCGGATGGTGAAATTGGTAGACACGCTGGACTTAAAATCCAGTGAACAGCAATGTTCGTGCGGGTTCAAGTCCCGCTCTGAGTACTAAAGCCTCTTCTTTTGAAGAGGCTTTTTTTATTTGCAAAACTTGCAATTAATAAATTTACGTAGTAAATTTATTAGAATCTAAGGATCTAAGAATCTAAGGATCTAAGAATCTAAGGATCTAAGGATCTAAGGATCTAAGGATCTAAGAAAATCTAAAATCAACAATCTAAAAAAATCTAAAATTTATAAATGGGTGCTTTTGTAATCAGTAAGCGATTTAATGATGAGTATAAATTTGTGTTTACTTCCAGAAAAGGAAAAATTATTTTTACAAGTCTGAGTTATGAATTAAGGTTTGAATGTGAAGAAGATATTGAGAAGTTTAAAGTAAATATTGAGCTTGCGAAGTTTTTGAAATTTAAAGGCTCTGGCGGGAAGTATTTTTTTAAATTGATGCTGGGTGAGGTTCATTTTGCAACAAGCCGGAAATATACAACGGAATTGCTTCTTCAGAAAGGAATAAAAGAAATTGTAACTTATGCTTCAAGGGCTGAGATTTTGGATTTCTCGTCGAGTGAATCGATTTTTGGAGATGAAGAGGTTTTGGTTGAAGAGGAAATGGAATAAAAAAAAAGCGTTCAGATAATGAACGCTTTTTTTTATGCTGAATGATCAAGTTGTTGAGATTTGATCAAAAAAAAACCATCGATTTCGATGGTTTTAAAATTTTTAGAACTTAGGTTCTAATTATTTTTTTACTTCTTTAGCAGCATCTTCTACTTTTGCAGCAGCAGAGTCAACTTTAGCAGCAGCAGAATCAACAGTTGCAGCAGCAGAATCAACTACAGTAGCAGCAGAATCAACAGCAACAGCAGTAGAATCTACAGTTTCAGTAGCTGCAGCGTCAGCTTTTTTACAAGATACAACAGTTAAAACAGCAACAACAGCTAAACTTAAAAATACTTTTTTCATCTTACTTTATTATAAAAGGTTAATTATTAATTCGTGGCAAAGATATAAATTTTTTAATATGTAAAATATTTTTTCACTTTTTTTTTAAAATATTTTCCCTGCTCACGTTTATCTTATTTATCAAATAATATGCCAAAATTATAATTTTTTCTTAAATTATCTAATGTTTTGTGTAAATAATTATTTACTGAATATTCTATCGCATAAATAGCTGTTTTAATGGCCTCTATTGCGTTTTATTTTGCATTTTAAGAATTATTCTCTTTCTGTGTAATAAAGAAAAATGTATTCTCGCAGAGTGATTTCGATAATTTACAGCTTTAAAATCTCTTAAATAAGCGAAAGATTTACGAAACAGTCTGCATAATCGTATTTGTTGCTCCTTTATTGTTCTGTATAAACGATTTACAAATATTGCTTTTTTCAGCTAAAAATTCTGGATTGATAATTAAACGGTCTAAAATTGTTTTGAGTTCTGAAAAACTTGATATTGAAATACATCCTCCAAGTTTAACCAAAGAAACGGCTTCTGCAAAATTGGAATAATTAGGGCCAATTACAATTGGAATTCCAAATGTTGCCGGCTCCAGAATATTGTGGATTCCAGGATTTCCAAATCCGCCGCCAACATACGCAATGGTTCCGTAGCTGTAAATTTTAGTCAGGATTCCAACAGTATCAATGATGAAAACATCGTATCCGGCTAAATTTTTGTTTTCTTTTTCAGAATATAAAACTACAGATTTCTTAAGCTGCGATTTTAAATTCGCAATTTGATCTTCTTTAATATTATGAGGGGCGATAATAAACTTTACGTTTTCTGGTGCCTGATTAATATATTCAGCAATTAAAACTTCATCTTTTGGCCATGAACTTCCAATAACAATGGTTTGTTGATTGTTTTTAAAATTTTCAATATAATCCAAAGTATTGTCTCTTTCTAAGATGGCATTTACACGATCAAAACGTGTATCGCCTGAAACAACAACATTTTTATGTCCAATGGCCTCGATTTTTTGTTTGGAGCTTTCGTTTTGAACAAAAAAATAAGTGAAGGCATTTAACGCTTTTCTGTAAAAACCGCCGTACCATTTAAAAAACATTTGGCTGTCTCTAAAAATACCTGAAATTAAATACGTTGGAGTTTTGCTTTTCTCTAATTCTTTTAAATAATTAAGCCAAAATTCATATTTAATAAAAAAGGTAAATTCAGGATGAACTAATTTTAAAAATCTTTTTGCATTGCTTTTTGTGTCTAAAGGCAGGTAAACAGTTACATGGGCAACTGTGTTATTTTTACGCACTTCGTATCCAGAAGGAGAAAAAAAGGTTACAACGATTTTATGCGAAGGATATTTTTCTTTTATTTTTTCGATAACAGGCAGGCCTTGTTCGTATTCACCAAGAGATGCTGAATGAAACCAGATTGTTTTGTCACCGGGTTTTATTTTTTCTTCAAGAATTGCGAAAACATTTTTTCGGCCTTCTACAAAAAGCTTAATTTTCGGACTAAACAGTGCGACAATTTTAAGAAAAAAGCCTGCAATAGAAATTACTAAATTGTATAAAAAAAGCATGTATAAAATTTTGTGGCTAAATTACGTTTCTTTCTACTATTTTCATTGTTTGAAGGTATTAAATAACTATTTTTGTTCCATCTTTTAAGGATTTCTGCTAAAAATGAAGTCTTTAATTTTAATACTATTCAAAAATGAAAAAAATACAAATGGTTGACTTAAAAAGTCAATATGAAAAAATAAAATCTACTGTAGATGCTTCTATTCAAGAAGTTTTAGATACAAATACTTACATCAACGGACCTTTAGTTCATCAATTTCAAAAAAATCTTGAAGAGTATTTAGGAGCAAAACACGTTATTCCTTGTGCAAACGGAACAGATGCGTTACAAATTGCAATGATGGGGTTAGATCTTAAGCCTGGAGACGAAGTTATTACTGCCGATTTTACTTTTGCAGCTACAGTTGAGGTTATTGCATTATTGCAATTAACACCAGTTTTGGTAGATGTTGATATGGAAAATATGAATATCGACATCGAAGCACTTAAAAAAGCAATTACTCCAAAAACAAAAGCAATTGTTCCGGTTCATTTATTTGGACGTGCTGCAAATATGGATGCAATTATGGAAATTGCTGCAGAACATAATTTATATGTGATCGAAGATAATGCACAGGCAATTGGAGCAGATTATATTTCTAAATCGGGTGCAAAAACTAAAGTTGGAGTTATTGGTCATGTTGCGGCAACTTCTTTCTTTCCATCTAAAAATTTAGGCTGCTATGGAGACGGTGGTGCCATTTTTACAAATGATGATAAATTAGCACACATCATCCGTGGAATCGTAAATCACGGAATGTACGAGCGTTACCACCACGATGTTGTTGGAGTGAATTCTCGTTTAGATAGTATTCAGGCAGGAGTTTTAAATGCAAAACTTCCTTTGTTAGACGAATATAATAAAGCACGTCGTAGTGCGGCAACTAAATACAATGCAGCTTTTGCAGGAAATTCAAAAATTGTTACACCTCAATTTGATGCAGATCAAAATGATCACGTTTTTCATCAATATGTATTAAGAATTATTGATGCAGATCGTAATGCTTTAATGCAGCATTTGTTGGATAAAGGAATTCCATGTGCAATTTACTATCCAATTCCGCTTCACTCTCAAAAAGCCTATTTGGATCCTCGTTATAAAGAAGAACAGTTTCCTGTAACCAATCAATTAGTTCAGGAAGTTATTGCTTTACCAATGCATACAGAATTGGATGACGAGCAGATTAAATTTATTACAGACAGCGTAATCGAATTTTTAAAGTAAGATAATTTATTATTAGCCAAAATATAACCACAAACAACCACAAAATGAAAGTATTAGTAACAGGAGGATTAGGATTTATCGGATCTCATACTGTAGTCGAATTGCAAAATGAAGGCTTTGAAGTAGTAGTGATAGATGATTTGTCTAATTCTTCAATAGATGTTTTAAAAGGAATTGAAAAAATTACAGGAAAAATGCCTGTTTTTGAGCAAATCGATTTAAGAGAAAAGAAAGCTGTTCAGGATTTCTTTTTGAAACATTCGAATGTTACAGGTGTAATTCATTTTGCAGCTTCAAAAGCGGTAGGCGAAAGTGTTGAAAATCCGTTGTTGTACTATGAAAACAATATTGGAAGTTTAGTATATCTTTTACAAGGATTACAGCAAAAATCTGAAGCAAGTTTTATTTTTAGTTCTTCTTGTACGGTTTATGGTCAAGCCGAAAAAATGCCGATTACCGAAGATGCTCCAGTTCAAACAGCGATGTCTCCTTATGGAAACACAAAGCAGATTGGAGAAGAAATTATTACCGATACAGCTAAAGTAACAAATATCAGCGCTATTTTATTGCGTTATTTTAATCCGGTTGGAGCGCATGAATCTGCTGAAATTGGCGAATTGCCTTTAGGAGTTCCTCAAAATTTAGTTCCGTTTATTACACAGACAGGAGTAGGATTACGTCAGGAATTATCAGTTTTTGGAAATGACTATCCAACGCCGGACGGAACTGCTGTTCGTGATTATATTCACGTAGTAGATCTAGCAAAAGCACACGTTATTGCGTTGCAGCGTTTATTAAACAAGAAGAATTTAGCAAAAGTTGAAACTTTTAATTTAGGTACAGGAAAAGGAAGTTCTGTTCTTGAAGTCATTCACAGTTTTGAGAAAGTCAGTGATAAAAAACTTCCATACAAAATGATGCCGCGTCGTGAAGGTGATATTACAGAAGCGTATGCAAATACAGATAAGGCAAATAATGTGTTAGGATGGAAAGCTGAATTAAGTTTAGACGAAGCAATGGCAAGCGCCTGGAAATGGGAACAAAAAGTGAGGAGCAAATAAATTCCTTTCAATTAAAAATATAAAATTTTAAGATCCCAAATTATAGCAGTATAGTTTGGGATTTTTTTTAGCATATTGATTATCATGAAACAAACTTTAGATTATAAATTAATATTTGCCTTAGTGGCAGTTGGAATTATTTGGGGAACTACCTTTTTAGGAATCAGAGTGGCGGTTGAAACTATTCCGCCTTGGTTTGTGACTTCTATCCGTCAAGGATTAGCAGGATTGATAATGATGATTATTTTGTTATCCAAAAAAGAGTTAAAATGGATTGGCTGGGACAATTTCAAACATCAGTTTGTTGCTTCGGTTGCGATGCTTGTAATTGCAAATGGTTTTACAACCGTGGCTGAGCAGGCTATACCAAGTGGATTGGCTTCTGTAATTAGTGCCATGGCTCCGATACTTATTTTTCTAGGCAGTATTTTATTTAAATTGCAAAAGCCAAGTTTAAAAGGGTTTATTGGTGTTATAATCGGATTTTCGGGAGTCGTTTTTATATTTAAAGACGGATTGGCATCTTTTTTAGATGCCGACTACAGAATAGGAATGATGTTTATGGCGTTTGCGATTACTGCGTGGGCAGGCGGAACTATTTATACCAAAATTCACGGAAACAAATCAAAGAATATAATTCTTAATTTATTTTACCAGTTTACTATAGCTTCATGCATTCAGATTGTTTTGGCATTTATTTTTTCGCCAAATATTGATGTGCATTTATGGAGTGCAAAAAGTATTTTGGCAGCATTATATTTGTCAATTTTCGGATCTGTAATTGCCTTTTTTAGCTATAATTATGCACTAAAACATGTTACGCCGGTTCAGGTTTCTATTTTAGCCTACATCAATACCATAATTGCAGTATTTTTTGGTTGGCTAATTTTGGATGAAAAAATTACAATTGATTTTATAATTGCAACCATTCTGATTATTTTGGGAGTTTTTATTATTAATTATAAAAAGAAAGAAAAAACTCTCAAATAAATTTTGGATTGATCTTTTTATTGTAAATTTGTAGAATTAAGAAAGTGTTTTTATGAAAGGAATAGATCACGAGATTTTTGATTTTGATACTGAGTTTGCTAAAGGCGTGACTTTAGAAGAGGCTAAAGTAGAATCAATTAAGAGAATAAGAGAGTGGTGGGGAAAAAATAAGACGGCACAAAAAGGAATAGATTTTGAAACTTTTGATTTTGATGCTGAATTCGAAAAAGGTTTAACGCCAGATGAGTTTAAAAATGAAATGCACAAAAGAATAAAGTCATATCCTTGGAAAAAATAAAGATTAAGTATTCGTAGAGATGCACTGCAGTGCATCTAACGCAAAGTAAAAATCCCAAATTCATAATTAATGAATTCGGGATTTTTTATTTAGATATTCAAAACTGAACACTAAAAAACTGAATACTGAACACTTAAAAAATTAAGCATTAGCAGTAGCCGCTTCTTTATCAATTTTGTTAATCAAACCAGCTAAAACTTTTCCAGGACCAACTTCCGTAAATAAAGTTGCACCGTCAGCGATCATTTGCTGAACAGACTGAGTCCATTTTACAGGAGCAGTTAATTGAATGATTAAGTTCTTTTTAATTTCGTTTGCATCAGAAACCGCATTTGCAGTAACATTTTGATACACTGAACAAATTGGAGTTGAGAAAGTAGTAGCTTCAATTGCAGCAGCCAATTCTTCTCTTGCAGGTTCCATCATTGGTGAGTGGAAAGCACCTCCAACAGGTAAAATTAAAGCACGTTTTGCTCCAGCTGCTTTCATTGCTTCACAAGCTTTTTCAACAGCAGTAGTTTCTCCAGAAATTACCAATTGACCCGGGCAGTTATAGTTTGCGGCAACTACAACACCGTCGATAGAAGCACAAACTTCTTCAACAATATTATCAGCTAAACCTAAAACCGCAGCCATTGTAGATGGAGTGATTTCGCAAGCTTTTTGCATTGCTAAAGCACGTTGTGAAACTAATTTTAATCCGTCTTCAAAAGATAAAGTTCCGTTGGCAACCAAAGCAGAAAATTCTCCTAATGAATGACCTGCAACCATTTCTGGTTTGAAATCTTCAATTGTTTTAGCCAAAATAACAGAGTGTAAAAATACAGCCGGCTGTGTAACTTTAGTTTCTTTTAATTCTTCGGCAGTACCTTCGAACATGATATCTGTAATTCTAAAACCTAATATTTCATTAGCTTTTTCGAATAATTCTTTGGCTAAAGCCGAATTTTCATAAAGGTCTTTACCCATTCCTGTGAATTGCGCGCCCTGACCTGGAAATACGTATGCTTTCATCTGTCTAATTTAATTTTTACTTTTTTTTGGAAATTGAAAAGTAGTTTCAATTGGACGGCAAAAATAATACTTTTTTAGCTTGTATAACCTTTAAACATATAAATCCATGCTAATCTTGAAAATCTGAGATTAAAAGGAGTGAGTAAAGTAATCACAATCGCAATGATTGGAAGTATTCTTAAATCGAAGGTTGTCTCAAAGAAAAACTGTGCAATACAATAGGTTGCAATTCCCTGAGCCACGGTTAATCCGTAGTTTACGTACATGGCACCAAAGAAATAACCAGGCTCTTTTTGGAATTTGTAATGGCAATGACTGCAGTATTCGTTCATTTTTGGAAAACTGAAATTCAGAAAAATATTCTTGTCGGTAAAAACTTTTCCTTTGTGACAAACAGGACATTCGTTTTTTAAAATATGAGTTAATGCGCTTGACATGACTTTGTTGATTTTTGTTTATACAAAGGTAATTTGTAATGACTTAAAAGTCTTTTTTATATCTTCGCTTATTATAGCACAAAAAAGACATTTTTGATTTTAATTTCCAAAGAATAAATTCCAAATTCCAAAATGAAAAGATATCCAATTTATAGTGTTCAGAATTTCAGCTGTAACGACATTCACCGTGATTTCTATGTCAATACTTTTAAAGAACATTTAAAAAGTCACAGTTTTGTCGAAGAACCGCATCGGCATGATTCGTATTTAATGGTTTTCTTTACGAAAGGTTCAGGATTACATGAAGTTGATTTTGATCAGTTTGAAATAAAAAGAGGAAGTCTTTTTGTGCTGCAGCCTGGACAAATGCATCATTGGAGTTTGTCTGAAGATATCGAAGGTTTTGTAATTATTTTTTCTCAGGAATTGTACAATCTGTATTTCGGACAGAAAAAAATCAACGATTATAATTTTTATCATTCTATTCATAATAGACCCGAAATGGTTTTTGAAGAAAATGAAATACCGAAAATTCAGCCGTATTTTAATTTACTGATTCAGGAAAATATTCAAAATAATAAATATCAATTAGATAAATTACTGAATTTATTAGACTGCATTCATATTGAAGTTGCAAGAAAGTATAGTGAAACTTATTCGCATCAAACACATTCATATAACATCAAAATCAATACTTTTGAATCGCTTCTAGAAGAATATTTCAGAACCGAAAAATTGCCCTCGTTTTATGCAGAAAAACTCAACATCACATTAAAACACTTAAACAGAATCTGCAACGAAATCCTCCAAAAAACAGCAACAGAAGTGATTACAGACCGCGTAATTCTAGAAATCAAAAGAATGTTGATTGATAAACAATTAGCCGTAAACGAAGTTGCGTTTAAAGTCGGTTACGAAGATTACTCGTACTTCTCCCGCTTCTTCAAAAAACAAACAGGAATGTCACCAACAGAATTTAGAAATATAGCGCGATGATTTTTTTCCGCCACGAATTCACGAATTATTTTTTGCCACAGATTAAAAATCCGAATAATCCTTTTAATCTGTGGCAAAAAAAAGACTTAGCGCCTTAGGGGCTTCGTGGCAAACAAAAAAGCCCTGCACTTTGTAGTACAGGGCTTTTAACCAACCAATTTTTAATCTAAAACCAAAAGATTAAGCTTGTTTTACGAATTGTAATTCGATGTTTAGTTTAACTTCTTCACCAACTAAAACACCTCCAGTTTCTAGAGCAGAGTTCCAGTTTAAGCCCCAATCTTTACGATTGATTTTTCCTTCGATACTTAAACCAACTTTAGTATTTCCCCAAGGATCAGTCATGATGCCGCTGAATTCTACAGGAAACTTAACAGATTTTGAAACACCTTTGATAGATAAATCTCCAGTTAATTCATAATCTCCGTCATCCACTTTTTTGAAAGATGAAGCTTTGAAAGTTAATTTTGGATTGTTTTCTGCATCAAAGAAATCAGCACTTCTTAAGTGTCCGTCTCTGTCTGCATTTGCAGTATCAATAGAAGCGATATCGCCAGAAAATTCGATTGCTGCATTTTCGAAATCATTTCCTTCTGTAGTAATTGTAGCGTCGTAAGTTCCAAATTTTCCTGAAACATTAGTAAACATCATGTGTTTTACTTTAAAACCAATTTCTGAGTGAGTTGGGTCAATTGACCATTTTGTAGTTGCCATAATTTTATTTTTTTTAATAATTAATTTGTTTCATTTTGATAGGACAAAGTTACGGTGACAGTTGTCGTGGAGCACTTAACCTAGATTAAGAAATGAAAAATGCCATTTATTTTCTAAGCTAAAGATTTTTTGTTTGCCACGAATTACACGAATTCGCACGAATTTTATTTCTTTTTAATTTGTGCAATTAGTGAAATTGCTTCGCCTGTTCGCTATCGCTCGGGTCGTGGCTTAACTTTTATCAAAAAAAGAAACGATAATAATCTGATTTACAGATTTATTATCGTTTCAAGGTACAGGTATTTAATTGTTTTTTTGTTTGAATTAATAATTCATCGGAACATCCATTAATAAAAATTCAGCATCTGTATTGGCTTGAATGTTTAAGGTATCAGTTCCTGAAATTCCAACCGCGTCACGAGAATTTAATTCTTGACCGTTGATCGTTACATTTCCTTTCAAAACGAAAGCATAAACTCCGTTTCCTTCTTTTTTGATTTTATATTCTGCAGAAATTCCAGAATCGAAATTCCCCATATTGAACCAAGCGTCTTGGTGAATCCAAACTCCTTCGTCATCTGCATTTGGAGATAAAACCTGAGATAATTTGTTATGTCTGTCGGCAACATCTAAAGTAATCTGCTGGTAACGAGGCGTTACATTTCTTTTGTTTGGAAACAACCAAATCTGCAATAATTTAGTCTGCTGATCTGCATTAGGGTTAAACTCGCTGTGCTGAATTCCAGTCCCCGCGCTCATCACCTGAATATCACCGTTTTTGATTACTTCAGTATTTCCCATGCTGTCTTTGTGAGCCAAATCACCTTCAAGCGGAATTGTGATAATCTCCATATTATCATGGGGATGCGTTCCAAAACCCATTCCGGCAGCAATTGTATCATCATTCAAAACTCTTAAAGCTCCAAACTGAATTTTATCTGGATTGTACCAGCTTGCAAAACTAAAACTGTGATAAGCATTTAACCATCCGTGATTTGCATTTCCTCTTGATTCTGCTTTATGTAATACTATATTTTCCATGACTTTGTCGTTTTGTTATTTTTATAGTACAAAGATACCATCATGGTAAAGGAAAAGCACTTAATCTAGGTTAAGAAAAAAAGCTTCTAAGGTTCTGAGATTCTAAGTTTTTAAAAACCTCGGAGAGGTTTAATATTTGTAGAAAATATATGAAATCCCAATTTTAAAGCTCCAGCGGAGCGATATATAATTAACATGTTGCTCCGTTGGAGCTTATTTCATTGTGATTGTGTATGCTATAAATATTAGGCTCTGCCGGAGCTTGGATTAACTATATTGATTAATAAACTGCTGTACAACTGCATCTGTATTTTCATGACGTTTCTTTTTCTCTAGAACAACCGGCGGAGCGGCTCTTTCCAGACAATTTTCGACAGCACAGGTTTCACAGGTAACGCCGACAATTCGTTTTACCAAAGGTTTTTCATCAATAAATTTGAATTTCTTTTTCATGGTAGAATTAATCAAAATTCCAACCGAAATACTTCTGACAACATTGTCAGCAAAAGGATCTTTTGTCGCCGATGAAAAAACCAAATATTCGTTACCACTGTTGGCATAACTTGAGATTTGCGCATCAAAAAAATGGGGTTTATTTTGTCTAATGGCTTCATCAATGGTTTTTACCGAAACCCATCTTCTGCAATAATGTTCGTTGGTTTCGTTGGCGTGGGGTTCCTGCTGATGTGTAATGTGTAGCTCTTTATTTATCTGATAAAAATCAGAACCAATTCGGTGTGACAATCTCAGAAAGAAAAGGTTTTTCAGCTGAAAATCTTTTGGTAATAAATTGGTCAATCGCTGGTAAAAAGATTCGGGCGAAACTTCAAAACTTTCAATTAAAGAAACAAATTCTTCCGGTTTTGGATTTTCGTTTTCCAAAAAAAGATTGATTTTATCTACAACCATTTTTCTTGGTAGAAGTAAAGCACCAGCAAAATAAGAAGCGTAAAAATTGTTCAAAACCTGATCGAAATTTTCAAACTTTATCCAGCTGAAAGTCAGTAAACGATCGGATATTTTGAGGTAATTATAAGCGATTTCTTTAGCCAAGATAAAAGCTTTCTGAGGATCATCCAATTCAGTCGAAAGCAGTAAAGTTTTGCTTTTTGGAACATAAATGGAACGCAGATCTTCTAAAGCTTCCTGATCTTTAAAAACAATTTCTTCAATTTTATAATCGTATTCTTCTTTGAGAATCGCTTCCAATTCTTCAACGCTGATTTTCGAATCTAAATTAATTTGAAAGGATTTCGAAAATGCAATTACTTTTTCTTCTAAATCTTCAAAATAATTGCTGTGCGCTTCCTGATACGAACGTAACGCAGCAAGAAAAAAACTTTCACGGCTGAGATTATAATGCTGTGCAATTTCGATTATCGTACTGATAAAAGCATTGACCTTCGCTGGAGCATTCGCAATAATATCTATTAAATCCGCTTCCTGAATTCCGAAAAGCTCTAACGGAATCTCCTTTAAAATTCCTGATTTTAAAATTTCGCCAATCGGAGCGAGATTATTATCCAGTTTTAAAGACACCATTTGGTCATAAGGAACGTCCAAATGTTCACATAAAAGCAAAATTTTATCTGTTTTGGGGTATTTTTTTCCTTTTTCAATCTCGTTTAAGTATGATTTTGAAAGATTGGTCAGTTTCGCTAAACCAAAAAGAGAGAGGTTCTTTTGAGTTCGAACCTGCTTCATTTTTAGCCCAAAAATCAGCTTTATATAGTCTTTTTCGATATCCATAAATCAAATGTAAAAAATATAAAAATAATCGCCAAAAAAATATTTTTTAAATTTAGCGAACGTTCGCTTGTTTTGTAAAAAACTTTTTTATAACATTGTGTCGTTGAAACTTGCTAATTATGAGTTAGTTGTGATTTAGTGATTTTCTACAAAAACAAAATGTCAAAGTGAGATTCTCTTTGATGATTTAAATAATTAAAATCTGCAGCTATGAAAAACCAATTAGAGATTACTGAAGTGGCTTTAGAAATTCTGGCCGACAAAAAGCTTGCTTATCCAAAAATCTGGACAGAAGAAGCAACTGCTTTTATTATCGAATTGCATAAAAAATTCGATTCGCAGCGAAAATTGTTATTGTTACAACGCGAACAAAAACAAATTGCTTTTGATAACGGAGTCATGCCGACTTTTATTCCAGAAACTAAAAGCGTCAGAGAAGGAAATTGGACGGCTGGGGAAATTCCGAAAGATTTACTAGACAGAAGAGTAGAAATTACTGGACCAGTTGACCGCAAAATGATTATCAATGCTTTGAATTCGGGAGCCAAAACTTTTATGGCCGATTTTGAAGACAGCACTTCGCCAACCTGGCAAAATTTAATGGACGGACAAGTGAATTTAATCGATGCGGTAAACAAAACCATTACGTATACCGATTTGGTAAAACAGAAATCCTATCATTTAAATGAAAAAATCGCTGTTTTGATTGTTCGTCCGCGAGGTTTGCATTTACCGGAAAAGCACATTTTAATTGAAGGAAAAGAAGCTTCAGGATCTTTGATCGATTTTGGTTTGTACGTTTTTCACAATCACAAAAGACTGCTTGAAAATAATTCAGGACCGTATTTCTACATTCCGAAATTAGAACATTATCTGGAAGCACGCTGGTGGAACAATGTAATTGATTTCACGGAAGATTATTTGAAACTAAAAAGAGGGACGATAAAAGTGACAGTTTTGATTGAAACCATTACGGCAAGTTTTCAATTAGATGAAATCATTTACGAATTAAAAGAACATATAGTTGGCTTAAACTGCGGGCGTTGGGATTATATTTTCTCTTATATTAAAAAGTTTAGAAAAAATCCAAAATTCATTGTTCCAGATCGTGATCAGGTAACTATGACTTCGCCTTTTATGAATGCGTATTCCAATTTGGTAATTCAAAGATGTCATAAAAGAGGAATTCACGCAATTGGTGGCATGGCAGCGCAGATTCCTATTAGGAATAATGAAGAAGCCAATGCTATTGCTTTCGCAAAAGTTAAAACCGATAAAGAACGCGAAGTTAGAAACGGACACGACGGAACCTGGGTAGCGCATCCGGATTTGGTTTCGATTGTAAAACAAATTTTTGATGCTGGAATGCCAACGCCAAACCAAATTCATATTAAAAGAGAACATCGAAAAATTACTGAAGAAGATTTAATTGAACCACCAATTGGATTAATTACAGAAAACGGCGTTCGAAAAAATATCAATGTAGCGGTTTTGTATCTGGCTTCTTGGCTTAACGGACAAGGCGCTGCAGCGCTTCATAATTTGATGGAAGATGCAGCAACAGCAGAAATTTCAAGATCGCAACTGTGGCAATGGCTTCAGAATAAAGTGGTTTTGGATAATGGGCGAAAATTAGATTTGGCTTATTATCACGAATTGGCTTTAGATGAATTTCAAAAAATCAAAACTGAATTAGGAGAAGAAAAACACGAAGAACAGCAGTTTTCTTTAGCCGAAAAAGTTTTGGAAAGACTAGTTGTAAACGTCGATTTTGTTGACTTTTTGACGATTCCGTGTTACAAATATTTATAAAGCAATTGGAGTTCCTTCAAGGTTTTCGAATCCTTGTAGGTATAATTCCATCCTGTTACAAACACCTGCAAGGTTTCGAAAACCTTGCAGGAAAGCATAAAAGGCAGAAACACTATTACTTACTAACCACTCTTAACTATAAAATTTATGAAAACAACAGAAGACAGAATTCAGGAATTGATTAACGATTGGATTACGAACCCGAGATGGAAAGGCGTTGAGCGTCCTTACACTGCTGCAGAAGTAGTTACGCTTCAAGGTTCGTATCAAATTGAGCATTCTATTGCCAAAATAGGAGCGCAGAAATTATGGAGAAAGTTAAAAAGTCAGGATTATGTTGCCGGGTTGGGCGCTTTAACTGGAAATCAGGCGATTCAGGAAGTCGATGCTGGTTTAGAAGCGATTTATTTGAGTGGATGGCAGGTTGCAGCCGATGCGAATCTGGCGGGAGAAATGTATCCGGATCAATCGCTTTATCCAGTAAACAGCGTTCCTATGGTGGTGAAGAAAATTAATAATGCATTATTACGAGCTGATCAGATTCAGACCGTTAATAATATTGAAGATAAAAAAGATTATTTGGTTCCGATTGTGGCTGATGCTGAAGCTGGTTTTGGCGGAAATTTAAATGCTTTCGAATTAATGAAATCGATGATTGAAGCCGGAGCTTCTGGAGTTCACTTTGAAGATCAATTAAGTTCTGCTAAAAAATGCGGACATCTAGGCGGAAAAGTTTTGGTTCCAACACAAGAGGCAATTAATAAATTGATTGCTGCAAGATTGGCATCTGATGTTATGGGAGTTCCAACCTTAATTGTTGCCAGAACCGATGCCGACGCAGCTAATTTATTAACCAGCGACGCCGATCCGAGAGACCGAAAATTTATAACAGGCGAAAAAACAAGCGAAGGTTTCTTCTACGTAAAAAATGGAATTGAGCAGGGAATTGCCCGTGGCTTAAGCTACGCCCCATACGCTGATTTGATTTGGATGGAAACCAGCAATCCGGATTTGGATTATGCGAGAAAATTTGCAAAAGCAATGAAAAAAGAATTCCCGGATAAAATGCTGGCATACAATTGTTCGCCTTCGTTTAATTGGGCTGCAAAATTATCAGTTGCTGAAATGGAAACGTTCAGAGAAGATTTAGCAGCAATGGGTTATGCTTTCCAATTCATCACTTTAGCAGGTTTCCATGCTTTGAATACAAGTATGTTCGAATTGTCTAAAGCGTATAAAGAGCGAGGAATGGCGGGTTATTCTGAATTGCAGGAAAGAGAATTTGCGTTACAAAAAACTGGATTCAGAGCTGTAAAACATCAGGCTTTTGTGGGAACTTCTTATTTCGACGCCGTTCAAAATACGGTTATGCTTGGAAAATCAGCCATAACAGCAATGGAACATTCTACAGAGGTCGAGCAATTTTAATTCACAAAAAAACGGTTCAACCATTGAACCGTTTTTTATTTTGAACCATTAAGAGATTAAGAAAATTAAGTTTCTGCCTTAATGAAGCTAATTAAGTTTCTATTCTTAATGAATCTTAATTTCTTAATGGTTTAAATTTACTTTTTTAAAAGTCTAGCTTTCATTTTACTGAAAAATTCAGGTGTTACACCAATAAAAGAAGCGATTTGTTTTTGAGGAACTTTGTGCACCAACGTTCCGTATTTTTTTGTGAATTTTTCAAAACGTTCCTCCGCAGGTAAACTTAAGTTATCCATTAATCTTTGCTGATTGGCAACTAATGAATTTTCAATCAAAATCCTGAAAAAACGTTCAAGTTTTGGAATTTCAAGATATAATTGCTCCTGATTTTCTTTTGATATTGAAAGTACTTCTGCTTCTTCTAAAACTTCAATAAAAAGATTGCCTGGTTTTTGCGAAAAAAAGCTGTACATGTCGCTCATCCACCAGCCTTCACAGGCAAAAGAAAGGACATGTTCTACAATATTATCGTTAATGTTAAAGCTTCTTAAAATCCCTGAATTTACAAAATAGGAGTATTTGCAAACTTCGCCGGCATTTAATAAAATGGTCTTGGCTTTGTATGTATTCGTTTCAAATTTAGATAAAAAAAGTGTCTGTTCTTCTGGAGTCAGCGAAACGTGTTTGGCAATGTTTTTAAGAATTAATGCCATTATTTTTTCTCGTCAATTAAAGTGAATGATGTCGCTTTAAAACGATTTCCTTTTATTTCTCCGGTTACTAAAGCTTTGCTGATGGCATTGCAAAATCCTTTTTCTGAATGTGCATCACCATGATCGTGAATGGTTGTTCCGTCAACAAAATAACTTTTTCCGTCAATGCGAACAGCTAAATCACAGCTTTTGCCTTTCATCCCAAATTGGCATTCTCCACAAGAAGCTTCTACGACGGTTGGTTTATCAAATTTCTTTTTGTCTTGCGCGTTTACAGCGATTCCGATAAATAGAAATGCTGCTAATATTAGATTTTTCATAATTAAGAATTTACAGTTATTAATTTTGCGGTTGCTTTTGCTCGTTCTGTTACTTCTTCAATTGGCGTATTTAAAGAATCAGAACTTAAAACAACGCCCATTCTGCGATACGGTCTCGAAGTGGGTTTTCCAAAAATTCTGAAATCAGTTTTTGGTAAAGCGGCTACTTTTTCGATTCCTGTAAAAGTTGGATTTATTGAATCTTCAGATGCTAAAATTACGGCGCTTGCTCCGGCTTTTTCTAAAGTAATTTCGAAAATTGGAAGACTTAAAATCGCTCGTAAATGCAATTCGAATTCGTTGAAATTTTGTGTTCCTGCTAAAGTTACCATTCCTGTATCATGCGGACGCGGCGAAAGTTCAGAGAAATAAACACCATCATCAGCTAGGAAAAATTCAACGCCAAAAAGTCCTGCACCGCCAAGCGCTTCGGTAATTTTTTCGGCCATATCTTGCGCTTCATACAAATCTTTTTCTGAAACCAAAGCAGGCTGCCAGCTTTCCTGATAATCACCTCTTTCTTGTCTGTGACCAATTGGTGCACAAAACAAAGTTGGATTATTATTTTGAGTAATCGTTAAAAGCGTAATTTCTGAATTAAAGTTAACAAATGCTTCTACAATAACTTCAATAACATCGCCACGTGAACCTGCAACGGCATATTCCCAGGCTTTCAAAATATCTTCCTGCGATTTAATTGTCGATTGCCCTTTTCCTGAAGAAGACATTAAAGGTTTTACCACACACGGAATTCCAACTTCTTGAACGGCTTTTTGTAATTCTTCAGCAGAAGTAGCGTATTGATATTTGGCAGTTTTTAGTCCTAATTCTTTTGAAGCTAAATCACGAATGGCTTTACGATTCATGGTAAAGTTTGCCGCTTTCGCTGAAGGAACAACTGTAATGCCTTGTTTTTCGTAATCGTAAAAACGTTCGGTGCGAATGGCTTCTATTTCGGGAACGATGAAATCTGGTTTGTGTTTGGCTACAATTTTGTCTAAAGCTTCGCCGTCGAGCATGTTAATCACTTCAAATCCGTGTGCGACTTGCATGGCTGGTGCATTTTCGTAACTGTCAACTGCGATTATGGTTTGTCCGATTCGTTGTGCGGCGATAGTGAATTCTTTGCCTAATTCGCCTGAACCTAGGAGTAGTATTTTCATTTTGAAGTGTTGTATAAATGGAGTAGTAAAAGTAACGAAAAATGTTTTTAACCGCAAAGTTCAATTTGCATGTTTGAATGTAGAGATGCACTGCAGTGCGTCTACGCTATCTAAATTTAACCGCAAAGTTCGCAAAGATTTACGCAAGGTTCGCGAAGTTTTTGTTTTTAAGTTGAGAAGGAGCGCAAAGGATTTCTCGCAGATTTTGCAGATTTATTTAGCGTCAAATTATTTTGTTAGATTAAATAACCACAAAGTCTGTCATTTCGACGAAGGAGAAATCTCCACGAGTAGCTCGACAAAGATTGGTTTATCGGAACGGAGTTACTTGCGGAGATTTCTCCTTCGTCGAAATGACAAGATTGTGGAAATACCAGAATAAAAAAAGGTTCGCAAAGATTAAAAAAACTTTGCGAACCTTGCGTAAATCTTAGCACTCTTTGCGGTTAAGCAGTATTAATGATATTGATCTTCTTCAATCTCAAATTCGGCATCTTTTTCCCAGATTTCCATTTCGCAGGGTTTGCAGTTGAATTTTAGTTTGTATTCTAACTCGCCTTGCTTTAAAACCAATGGCTCTTTTACTTTAACGCCCACGATATCTTTTTGGTGAATTGGGCATTTTTTTAATTCGTATTTGATGCAATATTTTGTGGTCATTACACGAGATTTTCCTGGATCCCATTGTAATTCGAATGCTTTTTCGATTTCGGTAACACCGTGGCGTTCGTAGAATTTACGAGCCGTTTTGTTTGAAACGTTGTACATAAAATCCAGTTTGGTTTCCGGATAAGGATGTGACGTTTTTACCAATTGGTGTTCTTCGCGTTTGTAATTTGCCAAACGGATTTCTGATAACTGATCGAAAACATTTCTTCTCATTTCATTGATTTTTGAAATAGGAAGGAACCAGTTTTGCGAAAATACAACATCAATTTCATCGGCGCTGTAAGGTGTAAAACCTGTTTTTGCTAATTGTGTTTTGATATTTTCTGCGATAGATTCGCCAGTTTTCGTTTGTTCTTTAGCGTGTTCTAAAGTTACTGTGCTTACGTTTCCGTCTTCGTCGGTTGCGATTAATTCGAAACCTTTTTCGTTTTCGGTAAATAATAAAGTCGTTCCGATTTTACGGATCGCGCTGTCTTCTCTTTCAACAATTTTAATGAAAGCGACATCGTTGTTACGGTAAATAAAAGTTCCGTCTTTGATTTCTTTTAAAACGTTTGGATAAACTTTTCCGTTTTCGGCTTTGTTTACATAAATTCCGTCGGCTTCGTTTTGTTCGTTGATGAAACAAAGTCCGTCGCCGTTGTTTAGTAATTCACCGTTTTCGATTTCGTAAGCGTCTCCAATAGTTCGGATCAATTTACCAATATATTGTCCCTTCGATTTTGGACTTTCCCAAGAACCAATGCTAGCGTGTCTTTCGTTTACGAAATAATCCGTATAACCACGGTTGAAAGTTCGGTTTAAAGTAGAATCAAAAGTATAAGTACATTTTCCAGAAGAAGCTTTAGTGTATTTATCGCTTCCTTCTAAATAACTGTCTAATTTCTGACGAAGATATGATACGTTGTTTTTTACGTAAGCAACATCTTTAAGACGGCCTTCGATTTTGAAAGAAACAATTCCAGCTTCAATCAAATTTGGAATCTGATCTGAAACGTCTAAATCCTTAATAGAAAGTAAGTGGCTGTTTCTGATTAAAGTATCTCCGTTTCCGTCGATTAAGTTGTATGGTAAACGACAGTTTTGAGCACAAGAACCACGGTTGGCACTACGTTCTCCGTTTGCCACACTCATATAACAGTTTCCACTAAAAGAAACACAAAGTGCCCCGGTTACGAAGAATTCTAGTTCAACATCGGCTTCGTCGTAGATTGTTTTAATTTGATGCAAGTTTAGTTCACGTGCTAAAACCACACGTTTAATTCCGGCATCTTTTAAGAATTTAATTTTATCGGCATCACGGTTATTGGCTTGTGTGCTGGCATGAAGTACGATAGGAGGTAAGTCCATTTCCATAATCGCCATATCCTGAATAATCAAGGCGTCAACACCAATGCCATATAATTCCCAAATCATCGCACGGCAAGTTTCTAATTCGTTGTCGTACAAAATGGTATTCATTACTACAAAAACCTGAGCGTTAAATAAGTGTGCATATTTTACCAATGCCGCAACATCTTCAATTGAGTTGTTGGCATTTGAGCGCGCTCCAAATTGTGGTGCACCAATATAAACTGCATCGGCACCACTGTTTATGGCAGCCATACCGCCAATTAAATCTCTAGCTGGTGCTAATATTTCAATTTTCTTCTTCATTTCTAAAACTTTAGCCTTTTGTGGTATTCACGGAAAAAAGTGTGCAAAGGTCTAATAAATTATTTGAGTTTGCTAGAGATGAAGCGATTTTTTTGAAATTGTTAACTTAATATAGAATGAATTAAACTTATTTCTAGTGAACAAATTTTAGTCTAATGCGATTATATAAAAATAAAAAACCACTCAACCCGAAAGTTAAAGTGGTTTTCAAAAAAAAGCATGAACCAATCGATTAGTTTGCTCTCATTTTTATTTGCGATAAAGTATTTTGAATACTGTTCAGCTGTTTAGAAACAATAGAAGTCTGACTGTATTCTAAATGGTTTTCTTCAAGAGCTTTTTTGTATTTTTCAATAGCAGCTTCTTCTCCTGTAACGCAGGCATTGATAATTGCTTCAGTATCACCGCCTGTAAATGATGATTTAATATCAATCCAGGTTCTGTGAAGTGCTCCAAGTGGTCCTCCGCCAGAAGTGTCTGTAGATTTTCCTAATTTGTTGATTTCGTCTTGTAGTTCAACAATAAATAAAGCTCGTTCGCGCGCATATTCCAGAAAATCGGTTTTCATTGCTGGATTTTCTACATGTTCTGCCGCGTTAGTATATCCTAGTTTTCCATCCTCAAGAATTGAAATTAATCCTTCTAAAGTTTTAACTGCTTCTTTTGTGGTTTCGTCTGTATGTGTCATGACATATAATTTTTTGAAATTAATATATTACAAAGTTTGTAATTTATAGAAAGCTTTGTTTTACAGGATTATAGTTCATGTTTTACAATATTGTAGAATGGGAATTTTGAAAGTATAATTTAAGTTTCAAACAATTTTATATTCTTTTAAATGTATCGTCTCGTTAATGTGGGCGTGTCCCTTCGGCCGGGCTATCCGTTTCAAGTCCTCGCTCTTCCTTCGTCAGGCTGTGGGCTTTCCACTTCTATCCCTCACGCAAAATTGGAAATGTGTAACCAGAAATACAATTGTGTCGTCAACGTCAGAATCAATCATTAATCAATCAAAACATGAAACCAATTTTAAAATTCTTAATTATTGTGCTTTTGGATTTTCAGAATGTATTTTTTCAAAACTTAGAAGCTAAAATAGATAGTTTGATTCCTGCAAAATTTAAATCTGAAAATCCGGGTGGTGCATTCTTAGTTGTAAAAAAAGGAAAAGTCTTGTATAGAAAAGCTTTTGGAATGGCCGATTTGGAATTGAATATAAAAATGAAACCAGAATTTGTTTTTGAAATTGGATCAATGACCAAACAGTTTACAGCGATTTCTGTTTTAATTCTAGCCGAAAAGGGAAAATTAAAATTAGACGACGAAATCACCAAATTCATTCCTGATTATCCAACAAACGGAAACAATATTACAATACATCATTTATTGACACATACTTCGGGAATTAAAGATTTTACGAGTATGAAAGCGATTAAAAATATTGCCAGAGAAGATTTATCGCCAAAAGAATTGGTCGATTTTTTTAAAAACGAGCCAATAGATTTTAAACCCGGAGAACAGTATAAATATTGTAATTCCGGTTACGTGCTTTTGGGATATATTATTGAAATAGTTTCGGGCGAGAGTTATAAGGATTTTATAACAAAAAATATTTTTAAGAAAGCCGGAATGGAAAATACGTTTTATGCCAGTCACGATAGAATTATAAAAAACAGAGTTTCTGGATATCGCGACAAAAATGGTTTGGTGAATGCAAATTATATCAGTTTTGCTATTCCATATGCTTCGGGATCGATAATGTCGAATGTAGATGATTTAGCAAAATGGCAGCACGCTCTCGATACCAATATAATTTTAGGAAAAACTTTTACTCAAATGGCTTTTACCAATTATCAATTAAGCAACGGTACTTATATAGATTACGGATACGGCTGGCATTTAGAAAAATTAAAAAATAAAACAGTCCGCGAGCATGGAGGCAGTATTTTCGGGTTTAATTCGATGGGGGTTTATGTACCGGAGGAAGAAATTTATGTTGTAGGTTTGAGTAATTGTGAGTGTAATTCTCCAACTGCGCTTGTAAAAGATATTGCTTTGCAGTTAATGGAATAAACGAAAAAAGGGTGTTTAAAAACACCCTTTTTTACTATATCATGCAAAATAATTAAGCTGTAAGAGCTTCTTTAATTCTGCGTAAAGCTTCTTTTAAAATATCGTTGCTTGTTGCGTAAGAGAAACGAATACAGTTAGGATTTCCAAAAGCGTCTCCTGTTACAGTTGCTACATTTGCTTCTGCTAAAAGATACATCGAAACATCATTTGCATCCTTAATTTCGTGTCCTTTTAAAGTTTTTCCAAAGAAAGAAGAAACGTCTGGGAATACATAGAAAGCTCCTTCTGGAACGTTGATTTTCACGCCAGGAATTTCTTTTAATAATCCAACCACTAAATCTCTGCGTCCGTGGAAAGCCTGAACCATTTCGTTAAGAACGCTTGGATCTGCATCTACAGCTGTAATAGTAGCTCTTTGCGCAACAGAATTTGCGCCAGAAGTTACTTGTCCCTGAATTTTTGTACATGCTTTTGCGATAAATTCCGGAGCTCCGATGTAACCAATTCTGTATCCTGTCATTGCGAATGCTTTTGCAACTCCGTTTACAGTGATTGTTTTTTCTAACATTCCCGGGATAGAACCAATACTGCAGAAAGTTCCAGAGAAATTAATGTGCTCATAGATTTCGTCTGCAACTACGTAAATATTTGGGTGTTTTTCTAAAACTTTAGCTAAAGCTGTTAATTCTTCTCTGCTGTAAACAGATCCTGATGGATTACATGGAGAAGAGAACCACATCATTTTTGTTTTTGGCGTGATTGCAGCTTCTAATTGTTCAGGAGTAATTTTAAAATCTGTTTCTACTGAAGTTGGAACTTCAACTGGAACACCTCCAGAAAGTTTTACGATTTCGAAATAAGAAACCCAGTATGGTGCTGGTAAAATTACCTCGTCACCATCGTTTAACATTACTTGTGCAATGTTGTATAAAGATTGTTTTGCTCCTGTAGAAACTACGATTTGAGATGGTTTGTAATCTAAATCATTGTCTCTCTTGAATTTTCTGCAGATAGCTTCTTTTAAATCTTGGTATCCATCAACAGGAGAATATGTACTGTAGTTGTCGTCGATTGCCTTTTTAGCTGCTTCTTTAATAAAATCTGGTGTATTAAAGTCAGGCTCGCCTAAACTTAAACTGATAATGTCTTTTCCTTGTGCTTTTAATTCACGTGCTAAAGCCGCCATCGCTAATGTTTGTGATGTCGCTAAGTTGTTGATTCTGTCCGAAAGAATATGATTCATTATAAAATTTTTGAATGTCCTTAAATTTGCTGTGTTGTTTAAGGAAGGTTAATTATTAATAGATTTTTTTTAGTTTCTAGACTGATAATTCTGGTTTCATACCCAAATCACGTAAATGCTTAAAGTGAGCAATAACGGCACTTCGCATTGTTTTGTATTCGTAATATGGCAGGTTGCATTCCTTTGCAGTTTCTTTTACGATTTTTGCAATTTTACCATAATGAATATGACTGATATTTGGAAAAATATGGTGTTCGATCTGGTGGTTTAATCCGCCTGTGTACCAATTTACAATAGCATTTTTAGGAGCAAAGTTTGTTGTAGTATACAATTGGTGAACTGCCCAAGTATTGTCCATTTCGCCCAATTCATTTGGAGTTGGGTTTTCAGTATGGTCTACAACGTGCGCTAATTGAAAAACAACGCTTAAGATTAGTCCTGCAGTGTAGTGCATTACAAAAAATCCTAAAAGCACTTTCCACCAGGTAATTCCAATTGCCATTGGTAATACAATCCAGATAGAAATGTAAATCATTTTTGTAATAACTAAAGTTGTCCAAAGAATTTTTGGGCTTTTTGGTTCTCCGTAAGATAATTTTCTTTTTAGGTAATTGCGCATCTGTTTGAAATCAGTTGTCAACGCCCAGTTAAAAGTCAGCAATCCGTATAAGAAAACGGAGTAATAGTGTTGAAAACGGTGAAAACGATGCCATTCTGCATGTTCTGTAAAACGAATGATTCTTCCGGCATCAAGATCTTCATCATGCCCCGGAATGTTAGTATATGTATGGTGAAGAACATTATGCTGTACCTGCCAGTTGTAAACATTTCCTGCCAGTACATAAATTGTACCTCCCATAAATTTATTAATCCAGTTTTTAGTTGAATAAGAACCGTGGTTTCCGTCGTGCATAACGTTCATTCCAACTCCGGCCATTCCAATCCCAATTACGATTGATAAAAGCAGCATAACCCAAAACGGCATATCAAGCGTAAGGATCAAAAAATAAGGAGTTAAAAAAACAGCAAACAGAATAACAGCCTTTAAGTGTAACTGCCAATTTCCGGTTTTTTTGATATTATTTTCCTTGAAATAATTGTTTACTCGAGAGTTAAGAGTTCTAAAGAACTTCAAATTGTCTTGCCTGGCAAATGTCGGAGCAGTGTTATTCATAATTAATTTAAATAGTTTTCAAAGGTAATTATTATAAATTTTCAATTTGCAAAATTGAGTTAAATATTTCAATCGTAAAGTAGTACTTTTGTTAAAAATTTACAGCAATGGATGAGATATTGAAATATTTTCCCAATTTGAGCGATCTTCAAATTGAACAATTTCAAAAATTAGACTTTTTATACCACGATTGGAATGAAAAAATCAATGTTATTTCGCGTAAAGACATTGATTCATTATATACAAAACACATTTTGCATTCATTAGGGATCGCAAAAATTATGAAATTCGAACCAGGAACTACAGTTTTAGATGTTGGAACAGGCGGCGGTTTTCCGGGAATTCCGTTAGCAATTCTTTTTCCTGAAACTCGTTTTTATTTAATTGATGTTATTGCAAAAAAAATAAAAGTAGTTCAGGGTGTTGCAGATGCATTAGAATTAAAGAACGTAAAAGCAGAACAAAAACGTGCCGAACTGGTAAAAGGCGATTTCGACTTTATTGTAAGCCGTGCCGTAACCAATATGCCTGATTTTGTTTCTTGGATTAAGGATAAAATCAAAAAACAGCACAAACACAAGCTTAAAAATGGAATTCTGTATTTAAAAGGCGGTGATTTAGCCGAAGAACTAAAAGATTTTCCAAGTGCCACATTATATGATCTTGCAGATTATTTTGAAGATGAATTTTTTGAAACCAAAAAGGTAGTTCATCTTCCTTTAAAGTTTAAGCCTTAAAACGTCATAAAAACAGATAACCCGAAAAGAACTTCTTTTCGGGTTATTTTTTGAATTGTAATTAACAATAAGACTTCTTTGTTATTGAAAAATCATAGTCTCCAATTCATTTTTTATAAATAACAGAGGAATAATTTGGAGGGCTTTTACTAAGGTCTTCTTCTGATACAGAACCTTCTTCTTTCCACCAATATTCTTGATAACGCTGTGGATTTTTATACTCAAATATGGATATAATACCTAATAATGAACAAGGTGTATCTGCCATAAAATCCCATCCATTTTTTTCGGCACAATATGTTTCTGTTTTTTTATCATACCAAAGGTTGTATCCCTTGTTTGTAATAATGTTAAAAACTGTATTGTGTACATTTGAATATTCTGATAGTGCAGGCATAAATGTTCTGATTTTTAATTGACATTTCAACCTCGAATAAAGTTTTTACTTTTATCATATGGTTCTGATTCAACTAAACTTTCATAATTTTTATCTTCATTTTCAAAGGGCGCGGGCATCCATTTATCTTTAATTATTTCATAGCATTTTGCCCGATAGTTATATAAAGAAATAATTTCTGTAATTTCTTTTTGAAAATTTTTGTCTTCATACCACATGCTACCGCATTCACCACATCCAAAGAAACTAGAAGGTTTATCCTCAATTAAGTCTACCCAGCCTGCACAATGACTAACAGGACAACGATATGGTGAAGTTTTGTTATTTAAATTTTGCATTTTTGTTTTTATTGATTGTAAAATTTGGCCGAGCACTCAAGAAGAATACTCGACCAATATTAAATTTTTATTGAGTAGATCTGCAATTTAAGATGCTTTTCTAGAAAAATCTAAAAAAGGATTTGCTTTTACGTCCAGATTATCAATAAAATTATGAATCGCGTTTTCTGATGCTTCAACGCTGTATTTGAATTCAGGATCAAAGAAAAATTCACGGCAGATAACAGGCTCGTGTGATGAGTCATAAACATCTTCATCGCTTTCGTCAAGTTCCATGTTATTGTAAGAACAAGGATATAAACGAGTTAGTTCGATTACAGTACTGTTAAACCATTTATCAAATATTTTCTTTTTAGGAGTTATATGGCGTGCCAATAGAACTAATCCAATAAGTTCATTCTGTAAAAAATAAGAACCTTTTCGATATCTTACATCAATCATTCTAACATTCATTAAAGCAATCCATATTGCGCCATTAACAGATCCTGAAGCAGAAAGATCAAAATTAGTGTCAAATAATAAAGGATTGGTCTGCTCACGATTACTAATAGAGCACCAAAGTGCTTCCAATCGTTTTTGAGTATCGTTAGTTGTCTGGCTGTATCCTGTAAAACGCCAGTTTACCCATTCTAAAAGTGCTGCGGTTAAACCCATGCAGCCTTTATGATTAATCTGCATTAAAATATCTTCTAATTCTTCGTTTCCTACCAGCGGATCTAAAAGTTGATCTATTTTCTTTTTTGTCCATTTAAAATCTATAGCATGTCCAATACTTTTTGCCTCTGAAATTACTTTAGGCACATTGTTTAAATTTCTCATAACTTATATTTTTTTCTAGGTTACTTTTGTAATTTTATATTGGGCAAAATTAGAGCGATGGATTTTCTTTTTTTGGAGGTAGAAGTTTTAAAAATAACAGAATAAGCTTTTTATGATGCTTATTGTGTTGATTATAAATTAATTGGAAAGAAAAGTATTACAATTTTTTAGATATGTATGAATTTTATAAATTCCCTAATACTTTTATAGATTTTGATCTATAAAATTTTTTAGATGAATGAAAAGAAAAAGCCGGAATTTCAATTTGAAATTCCGGCTTTTTATAAATATGATATCTGAATTTAAATTCAGATTATTATCCTAAAAACGGGTATCTGTAATCTTCTGGAGTTACAAAAGTTTCTTTAATAGTTCTTGGAGAAGCCCAGCGTAATAAGTTCAATGCAGAACCTGCTTTATCGTTAGTTCCAGAAGCTCTTGCACCACCAAATGGTTGCATACCTACAACTGCTCCGGTTGGTTTATCATTGATATAGAAGTTACCAGCTGCGTTTTGTAATTTAGTAGTGGCTACTTCAATTGCATAACGATCCTGGCTGAAAACAGCTCCGGTTAAAGCATACTCAGAAGTTGTGTCAACTAATTCAAGAGTTTCTTCCCATTTAGCATCTTCATAAACATAAAGTGTGATAACTGGTCCAAATAACTCAGTTTCCATTGTAGTATATTTTGGATTTGTAGTTACAATAACCGTTGGCTCAATAAAATAACCTACAGATTTATCATAATTTCCTCCAACGATGATTTCAGCATCAGCATCCTTTTTCGCCTGATCGATATAACTAGCTAATTTGTCAAAAGAACCTTCGTGAATAACCGCTGTAATAAAGTTTCCGAAATCTTCCGGAGAACCCATTTTCATCGATTTTACATCAGCAATTAACTGCTCTTTTACAGCAGGCCATAAACTTTGAGGAATATAAGCTCTAGAAGCTGCAGAACATTTTTGTCCCTGGAATTCAAATGCACCACGAGTAATACCTGTAACTACTTGTTTTACGTTTGCACTTGGGTGAGCGATGATAAAATCTTTACCTCCGGTTTCACCAACGATTCTTGGATACGTTTTGTAATTGTGAATATTTGCTCCAATTTTAGCCCAGATATCTTTAAATACATGAGTTGATCCTGTAAAGTGAATACCAGCAAAATCACGGCTTGCTAATACAGTATCTGTAATCATTAAAGCATCACCAAAAACTACGTTAATAACACCGTCCGGAACTCCAGCTTCTTTGAAAACATCGATAATGATTTTTGCAGAAAATACCTGACTGTCGCTTGGTTTCCAAACCACAACATTACCCATCATAGCTGCACTTGCAGGAAGGTTTGCCGCGATAGCTGTAAAGTTAAATGGAGTAATAGCGTAAACAAAACCTTCTAATGGTCTGTATTCAACACGGTTCCAAACTGTAGAATCTGATTTTGGCTGATCGTTGTAGATTTGAGTCATGAACTCAACATTGTAACGTAAAAAGTCGATTAATTCGCAAGAAGAATCGATTTCTGCCTGATGAATATTTTTAGACTGACCAATCATTGTAGCGGCGTTAATACGAGCTCTGTATGGTCCTGCAATAAGTTCAGCGGCTTTTAAGAAAATAGCAGCACGCTGTTCCCATGCCATGTTTGCCCATTTTGTTCTTGCTTCAAGAGCATTGGCAATTGCTTTTTCAATATGTTGTTTTTCAGCTAAATGATATTTACCAACAACGTGCTGGTGATCATGAGGAGCTGTAATATTTTTTGTGTTTCCAGTTTTGATTTCTTCACTTCCAATATATAAAGGAACGTCAATTTGAGAGTTCCACATTGTAGTGTAAGCTGCCTGAACAGCTGCTTTTTCTGGGGAGTTCGGTGCGTAGCTTTTTACAGGCTCGTTTACCGCTTTTGGTACATGAAAGAATCCTTTTAACATGGGATAAATTATTTTAAAATTTACGAATTGTTTAATTTTTTACAAAAGTACAAATGATAATTTGATTATATCACAATACAATATTAAAAAGTTGTAATTTAATAAACTAATCTAGCGAAGTTGTAAAATGAATGCTTTTATAAAGCTTTAAATTTGAGTTACTTCTCGAAAGAATGTCTTAATTGTATTACTATGAAAATACCACTTTTAGCTTTTAATGACAAAGGTATTTACTGCCAGCAGGCCGATGTTTATCTTGACCCGTGGAGACCGGTAAAAAATGCCATAATTACGCACGGACATTCAGATCACGCACGCTGGGGACATCAAAATTATATTACGCATCATTCTAACATTCCCATAATCCGCCATAGATTAGGAGAAATAAATGTTACCGGAAAAGAATGGGGAGAAACTTTTGTAATCAACAATGTGAAATTTTCGCTTCATCCTGCCGGACATATTATTGGGAGTTCGCAGATCAGGGTAGAACATAAAGGTGAAGTCTGGGTTTTTACCGGAGATTACAAAACCGAAGACGACGGAATTTCAACTCCATACGAAACGGTAAAATGCCACACTTTTATAACCGAATGTACTTTTGGACTTCCGGCTTTTAACTGGACACCGCAGGCTGAGGTTATCTCTGAAATCAATAATTGGTGGGCAGAAAATAAAGCCGAAGGAAGAACTTCTATATTATTTGGTTATTCACTTGGAAAAGCACAACGGCTTTTAAAATATCTCGATACCGATATTGGCAAAATCTACACACACGGCGCCATCGAAAACATGACAAATGTTTTACGCCCGATGGTATATTTTCCGCCGACCGAATTAATAACACGAGAAACCAAAAGGGAAGCTCTTTTAGGAAATATAGTTCTCGCGCCTCCAAGTGCTCACGGAAGTATTTGGATTAGAAAAATGACACCTTTTGTTACCGGAGCAGCGAGCGGATGGATGGCTTTTCGAGGTGCCCGACGAAGACGTGCCATCGACAAAGGTTTTGTGTTAAGCGACCACTGCGACTGGCATTCTTTATTAGGAAGTATAAAAGCAACGGGAGCTGAAAAGGTAATCTGTACACATGGTTATACTGATATTTTTGCCAAATATTTAAGAGAATTGGGTTATGACGCCAGAACCGAAAAAACGCAATACGAAGGAGAAACCGCCGAAATGGAAAAATCCGAAATCGATCAGGAAACGCCTATTGTTTCTGAATAATTAAAAAAGCAGATGAAAAATTTTGCCCAACTCATAAAAACACTCGACAGTTCCAATAAAACAAATGTCAAAGTCGATGCGCTAACGGCTTATTTTAAAAATGCATCGCCTGAGGATAAAGTATGGACTATTGCTATTCTTTCGCACCGACGTCCGCCAAGACCTGTAAATACCACTTTACTGCGTCTTTGGGCAAATGAACTGGCGAATATTCCGTTGTGGCTTTTTGAAGAAAGTTATCATATTGTAGGCGATCTGGCCGAAACCATTGCTTTGATTATTCCCACAACAAACGAACATTCAGATAAAAGTTTAACCGAATTTCTTCAGGAAATAATCGCTTTAAAGAGAAAAACCGATTCTGAGAAAAAAGAATATCTCCAGGAAAATTGGAAAGCACTTAATTATTACGAACGTTTTGTTTTTACTAAACTAATAACCGGAAGTTTCAGAATCGGCGTAAGCCAAAAATTAATGACACGAGCATTATCGAAGGCAGAAGAAGTTGATGAAGATGCTTTGGCTTACAAATTAATGGGAAACTGGAACCCAAAGACCATTACATTTCAGGAATTGATTCTCGATGAAAAAAGTTCAGATTATCTTTCAAAACCCTATCCGTTTTATCTTGCTTATCCCATTGAAGGCGAAATTGAAGATTTAGGAAATCCGGAAGACTGGTCAATTGAACATAAATGGGACGGCATTCGTTCGCAGACTATTATTCGGGATAATGAAATTTATGTCTGGTCAAGAGGCGAGGAGCTGGTTACTGATAAATATCCGGAATTTCAGGCCTTTGTTGGATTAATTCCAAACGGAACTGTGATTGATGCCGAAATTTTAGCTTTTCCATCTAATCAAATTGGAACATTTAATGATTTGCAGGCTCGAATTGGACGAAAAACCATATCGGCAAATCTGCTCGAAAAAGTGCCGGTAATTTTAAAAGCGTATGATATTTTAGAATGGGAAGGGCAGGATGTACGCAATCTTCCTTACAGCGAAAGAAGAGCTTTACTCGAAGATTTATACGAAGATATTAAAGATCTTAATACGCCTTTAAGGCTTTCAGAAAGAGTTTCGTTAAAAACTTGGGAAGATGTTAGAAACGAAAGAGAACGAGCCCGAGAAATGAAAAGCGAAGGTTTGATGTTAAAACGAAATACATCGCCCTATCAGGTAGGAAGAAAAAAAGGCGACTGGTGGAAATGGAAAATAGAACCTTTAACAATCGACGCTGTTTTAACCTATGCCATGCGCGGTCACGGACGAAGATCAAACTTATTTACGGATTATACTTTTGCACTTTGGCAGACCAATGAAAATGGAGAAAAAGAACTCGTAACATTTGCAAAAGCCTATTCTGGCTTAACCGATGCCGAGTTTAGAAAAGTGGATGATTTTATAAAAAAGAACACTTTAGAGCGTTTTGGCCCTGTGAGAAGTGTCACGCCTAAATTAGTTTTTGAAATTGGATTTGAAGGAATTTCACTTTCCAAAAGACATAAAAGTGGTGTAGCCACACGATTTCCCAGAATTTTAAGATGGAGACACGACAAGAAAATAGAAGACGCCAATTCTATTGAAGATTTGAAAAATATGATTTTTTAAAAAGTAACAAAGTAACAGAGTGACAAAGTAACAGAGTTTCAAGGAAAAACTTTAAGAAACAGCCTTATACTTTGTCACTCTGTTACTTTGTTAGTTTGAACCTTAAGAAAAAAAATGAACAGAGAAGAACTATATACAATTGCCGAAAATTGGTTTAAAAGTCAGGGTTGGAAATCTTTTCCTTTTCAAAACCAAACCTGGACCGCTTTTCTGCAGGGTAAAAACGGATTATTAAACGCGCCGACAGGAAGCGGAAAAACCTATGCGTTGTGGTTTCCGGTAGTTCTTGATTACATTAAAAAAAATCCCGATTATAAAACAAAACATAAATCCGGATTAAAAGCGATCTGGATTACGCCCCTGCGTTCGCTTTCGGTAGAAATCAAACAAGCTGCAGAGCGTATTATCGAAGATCTGGATTTACAATTAACAGTTGGAATACGTTCCGGCGATACTTCGCAAAGCGAAAGGGCGAAACAAAAAAACAAAATGCCGGATTTACTAATTACAACACCAGAAAGTCTTCATTTGCTTTTAGCTGCCAAAAACTATCCTAAAACTTTTGCTGACTGCGGTGCGATTATAGTCGATGAATGGCACGAATTATTAGGAACCAAACGTGGTGTACAAATGGAATTGGCACTTTCACGTCTTAAAACCATTGCGCCCAAAATGCGTATCTGGGGAATTTCTGCAACCATTGGCAACCTCGAATTAGCACAGCAGGTTTTGTTAGGGCCGGATTCAGAAGCGTATCAAAATTCGGTTTTAATAAAAGCACACATCAATAAAAAAATAAAAATAGAATCGATTCTTCCTGAAAAAATGGAAACTTATCCGTGGCGTGGACATATGGGACTGCATTTGATTGATGAGGTAGCAAAAATCGTCAGAAAAAGTAAAACGACTTTAATTTTTACCAATGTCCGTTCTGCTTGTGAAATCTGGTATCAGGCGATTTTAGAAAAATACCCTGAATTTGCTGGCGAAATGGCGATGCATCACGGAAGTATAAGCCGAGAAATCCGGCTTTGGGTAGAAAGTGCTATTCGACATGAAGAATTAAAAGTAGTGGTCTGTACTTCAAGTTTAGATCTTGGTGTTGATTTTGCGCCTGTAGAAACCATTATTCAAATTGGCGGGCCAAAAGGTGTTGCACGTTTTCTGCAAAGAGCCGGAAGAAGCGGACATCAGCCTGGAAAAGAAAGTGTAATTTATTTTCTGGCAACACACGCGATGGAATTAATTGAAGCTTCGGCATTAAAAAAAGCAGTTGCTAAAACCGTTGTCGAAGACCGAATGCCGTATTTAAACAGCTGGGATGTTTTGGTGCAGTACTTAAATACGCTGGCGGTTTCTGATGGATTTTTCCCGAATGAAATTTTTGAAGAAGTAAAAACGACTTTCTGTTATCAAAATATAACCAAAGAAAACTGGAACTGGATTCTCAATTTTATTACCAACGGAAGCCAGAGTTTACAAGCTTATGACGAATTTAAAAAAGTTGAAATTGAAGAAGACGGGCGTTTTAAAATCAACAGTCGTTTTATAGCCATGCATCACCGCATGCAGATGGGAACTATTGTAGGTGATGCGGTTTTGAATGTGAAATTTTTAGGCGGCGGATTCATTGGAACAATCGAAGAATGGTTTGCTTCAAAATTACAACGAGGTGATGTTTTTACTTTTGCAGGAAGAAGACTCGAATTGTTTCAGATAAAAAATATGCAGGTTCTGGTTCGCAAAGCCGATCCAAAGAAAACATCAAAAACCGTGAGCTGGATGGGCGGGCGCATGACATTATCGGCACAAATGAGTGAATTATTAAGAGAAGAATTGTACGCGGCCAATACCGAAAATTTATCTCCGGAATTAAAAGCATTAAAGCCTATTTTTGACAGACAGCGGAAAGAAAGCATTGTTCCCGACAGTGATGAGTTTTTAATTGAAACTTTTAAAACCAGAGAAGGTTTTCATGCTATTTTTTATCCCTTTGAAGGCCGTTATGTTCACGAAGCGCTGGCAAGTTTGCTTTCGTACAGAATAAGTCTTCTGTCACCCATTACTTTTTCGCTGGCATACAATGATTATGGGTTTGAATTGCTTTCGGATCAGGAAATCGATATGCAGGCTGTTTTTGATAATGATTTGTTTACAACAGCTTACGTGCATTATGATTTGCAAAAAAGCTTAAATGCAACCGAAATGGCGCGAAGAAAATTTAGGGATATTGCTGTAATTGCCGGTTTGGTTTTTACAGGAATGCCCGGAAAACCGGTTAAAACAAAACATTTGCAAAGTGGTTCGCAATTAATTTTTGAAGTTTTTAGAGATTATGAACCAGATAATTTATTATTGCAGCAGGCTTTTACAGAAACATTCGAACATCAGCTGGAAGAAGGACGTTTAATTCAGGCTTTGGAAAGAATCAACAGCCAGAAAATAGTCTGGAAACAATGTTTGAAACCTACACCGTTTAGTTTTCCGATAATTACAGATCGTCTGCGTGAAAAATTATCAAGCGAAACCTTAGAAGAAAGAATCAAAAAAATGACGGCCAGTTACATGAAATAATGCAATATGAATATTAGGATACATAATCAAAATTTTGTCCTGCATCCGTGCGGCGCGGCTTTTTGGGAAGAAAAGAAAATACTCTTAATTTCGGATCTTCACTTGGGCAAAATTGCACATTTTAGAAAACACGGAATGGCAATTCCGGAAAAAGCAGTTCATGAAAATTTTAAACGGTTAAACAACATTCTGCAGTTATTTGATGCCGAAACTATTATTTTTCTGGGAGATTTATTTCACAGTAAAATGAACAACGAATGGGAATTTTTTGCCGACTGGACTAAAACCGTTACACAGCAGCTTATTTTGGTAGAAGGCAATCACGATATTATTTCAAAAAAAAATTATACGGATTTGAATATCGAAATTCATCCTGAAATTATAATCGATGATTTCCTGTTGACACATCATCCGTCGAGAGCAGAAAACTTTTTCAATTTATGCGGACACATTCATCCGGGCATTAAGCTAAAAGGATTAGGAAGGCAGTTCTTGAGTTTGTCTTGTTTTTTTAGAAAACCAGATCAATTGATTTTTCCGGCATTTGGTGAATTCACAGGTAATTTTTATCTGATTCCCGAAGAAAACGACACAGTATATGTACTTGCAAAAGATGAGGTAATCGAAATAAAACGTTGAATTAGTTCAGCGCAAAAGGAGCACACATTCTAAAAGTAGGAACAATTACTTTGAATGTTTTAGTCGTAGTAAAGTTGATCATATTAAAATGACCTTTCATAGCGCCGTAAGGAGATGATAATAAACAGCCAGAGCTGTAAGTATGGTTTTCACCTGGTTTTAAAACCGGTTTTTTACCAATAACACCTTCACCATCAACAATATCTAAATCATTTAGAGAATCAAATATTTCCCAGTGGCGGGAAGTTAACTGAACAGAATCTTTACTATGGTTCTCAATAGTAACCACATAGCTGAATGCAAAGTGAATCTTGTAGTTTTTGAAGTAAGTGCCTTCAAAACTAGTTAAAACCGATATTTTTATGCCTCGTGTAATTTGAGAAACCATACTAACCTAGTAAATCTGTGTGTTATAGGTACAAAGCTACGAAAAAAAATCAGGAAACCTAAAACCTTAACAATGTTTTAATTAACGATATTTACAGAGCTTGCGTTACCTTTTCCAATAACTCTCTGATAACGATCTGTACTTTCTCTGTAATAAACTAAGATTGTATATTCGTTTTCTGTTTGATAAAAATTGCCGTCTACAGCGTTTTCAAGATCAATATTTCCTTTTTTATCAGCAATAGTGTATTGAAAATTGGTAAAGCCTTGTTTGATCATTACAGCCTTTTCATAAACTCCTTTTTCTGAATTATAATCCATTTTATATTCTGGCGAAAGACTATAATTGTTGAACATTCCGGTAATGTAAATGTCTTTGTTAAGTCTGAAAGCTGGTGCCGAAAGCGTAAAATATACCCATGCATAATCAGCTTCGATGCTGTTGTCTGTGCCATTTATATTTTTTACCACAAAATTTCCGTTTACATCCTGATAGTTAGTATAAATCTGATTTCCTCTCGCGGCATTGGTATATAAATAAGCGTTGTAAATATCATTATTAGAACCAATTCGGCCTACATTATTATTAGCGGCACGAATGTCTTTATTCTCAAAATATAAAAATTCATTTCCGCCCCAAAACTGTGTTTCTGAATCGTATTTGTAAATCAATTGATTGCCAATTGTATATTGCGGCGCTATATTTTTAATAGCCGTATTAAAATTTCCGTTTTGAAGTAAAAGTAGTTTTATGTTTTGTGTTGGCGTTTGAAAAGTAATATCATTTGAAGCAATCGTAAATTCCAGATTTTGCTTCGCGTCAATATTGCTCAGGTTTCGGGTTCGTTTTACCTGTGCCGCAACTGTGCAGTGTTCTTCATAAATAATAAATTTTCGGGACAAAACGACTTCTTTATCTTCATTTAAAATTTTCAGGATATAATTTCCTGATAATCGAATCTGAGTTGTAAACTGATTAGGAAAAGGAAGTCTGTAATGAGAATAAACCTGAAGCGTATTAAAAGAATTAGAATAATCCATAATTCGCTGACCGTCAAAGCCTCTTAAGTAATCAGTTTTAGGAATATCTGATGGTTTCCAGTTATAATCGCAATGTGTAATTTCGAAATAATAATTGGCTTCATTACCAAATAAATCATCAAATTGAAATTCAAAAGTTGAATTAAGTTCAAATATCGGAACGACATTATTGCCATTTTGAACAAAAGTTACGGTTTTGATGTTGTAAGGAGGATCGACTTCTTTTTCCTGGGCTTTTGCCAAAGTGAAAATAAAAAGAAAAACTAAGCTTGTATATAAAAATTTCGGCATCTTATTACATTGTAAGATTGTAAATATAAGAATTTTATTAAATGTAGTAAGATGCCGATTTATAGGTTTTTGTTAAGAATTTAAAATGTATGCTAAATTCGCTTCGATTTCGTCGTTAATGTAACTTTCTTCTAAAAGAGAGTCTGATAACAGTTTTTTGTTTTCCTGAAGTTTGATAATCTTTTCCTCAACTGTATTTTTCGAAATAAAACGAACAACATTCACTTTATTTAATTGACCAATTCGGTGCGCACGGCCAACACCTTGTTTTTCTGCGAAAGGATTCCACCACGGATCGAGGAATAAAACATACGAAGCTTTTGTAATATTTAAACCAACACCTCCTGCTTTTAGCGAGATAAAAAACAATAGCGGATTTTCTTTTTCCTGAAACAATTTTACCTGCTGTTCTCTTTTCGCTGCTGGCGTTTCTCCGGTAATTTCGCAATATTCGATTTTATTTTCTTTGCACCAGTCTGTGTAAAAACCTAAGTTGGTAACAAACGAACTGAAAATAATTACTTTATGTTTTTCTTTTACAAGACTTTCCAGATAATTGGTAACCGCAATATATTTTCCTGAATCAATTTCAGATTCCTGATCGACCATTTTTGGGTGGTTGCTCAGCTGTCTCAATTTCATCAAAGTATTAATAATGCTGATTTTATCCGGACTCGAACCATCGGTTTTTAAAAGGAAATTACGAGCTTTAGATTTCTCTTGTTCGTATAATTTTTCCTGTTCAGGATCCATGTCGCAATAGTAAATCTGCTCGGTTAATTCCGGTAAATCTTTTAAAACCTGTTCTTTGGTCCTTCTTAAAATATAAGGCTGAACGAGATTTTTTAATTCGGCTAAAACTTCTTCATTCTGCTTTTTCTCAATAGGATTTTTGAAATTGTCAACAAAGAAATTGTAACTGCCCAGAATATCCGGATTAATAAACTGCATTTGTGACCATAAATCGTCCAGCGAATTTTCTATTGGCGTACCGCTCAGCGCTATTTTATGCCCGGTGCTGATTTTATTTATGGCTTTAAAAATCTTAGAATTTTTGTTTTTGATGTACTGGCTTTCGTCCAGAATCAAATAACGGAAATCGTATTTTTCTAAAATAGAAATATCGCGGTGAATAATGCTGTAACTCGTAAAAATCAAATCGGTTGAATTTATTCTGCCCGCTAAAGATTTTCTGTCATTGCCTACATACTGCATTTTAGAGAAATGAGGCGTAAATTTTCCAGCTTCATTAAACCAGTTAAAAACCAATGAAGAAGGCAAAACGATTAAAGCTTTAAGCGGTTCTCTTTCAATTGTCGTTTCATTGGCAAACAAATCAAAATTGGTAGTTTTGGTTGTAAAACCTAATTGTTCCTGCACCGAAACTAAAACAGACAACGTTTGTAATGTTTTTCCAAGTCCCATATCATCAGCAAGACACGCACCCATATTGGAGTTAAAATGTCCTAAAAGCCATTTCACACCATCAACCTGATAAGGTCTTAAAGTTGCTTTTATTAAATCTGAAGCGGTAAATTCGGCTTGGTGAATTTGATCTAAATCATTATCAATTTCTGAAATTCCGTCAAGAGCTGTAAAATTGCTTTTTCGTAAAAGTAAAGCGCCGTTTTCGGTTTTGGCTAATTTTGCCAAAGATCCATATTTGCTGAACCATTCCAGCGGAATTAAAAAGTAATTTCCGTCAGGAAGAGGAAAAAGTCTTTCTTTGCTTTTGATGTTCGGAATAATTTCACTGAAATTGATTTTATAACTACCAATCGTAATAATGATTTTAATATCAAACCAGTCTCCGGTAGTTTCTTTTGAAGCCGAAATAGTATGATTTCCGGTTATGATTTCTTTACTTTCAAGTTTTAGATTTTGAATTGTAAAACCTAAACTTTCCAGTTTTTCTTTGTTGTCAATTATTAATTGAATGTTGATATAAGGATCTGAACTTTCGGCTTCTGAATTCAAACCGAATAATTCATTTTTAATTTTTATTAAACCAATTTCCTGTAATTTTTCTGTATATAAATTTTCGTCTGAATTTCGCTTAAACTGAATGATTCGAGGTTCATTAGCAACGCTGAAATCAACAAATGAATGTGTTTTTTTAGTTTTGCTTCCATCAAACGAATATCCGTTATAATCAAAATAAAGATTGAGATAGTAACAGTTTTTAAAGAAATCAAAAACAGGCTGAATCGTGCACGAAACGATTTGGTCACGAAGTTCGATTTCGAAACCGTTGGCTTCAATGTCAATTTTTTTAGCTATTTCGGGAATGAAATTTTTAAAATAATCATCAACTAATTTTGAAGGAATTTCGATTGATTTTTTCTTTAAAAACGGAGTCAGTTTTTTCGAATTTAGTTCTTTTAACTGCCCCAGTTTTTTGTTGACAATAAGCCAGCCCGGCTCGTCTAAAAGAATATCCACTTTATGATCCATTGGTAAAAAAGTGGTTTCATTTTCTTTTAAAGAAAGGGTATAGGTAATACCTTCTGAATGTTTATCAAAATGAATCTGAGGTTCAAAATCGAGCGGATCAATGCTGACTCTGGAACGGTAAAAATCTTTTTCGGGTCCTAAATTTAGAGAAAGCGGAAACTGCTCTTGCACAATCAAACTGTAAAAAGGAGTTAGATTGAGTTTTAAATGCTGTCGGATAGCAAAATCAATTTTAGAATCCTTCTGAAGATCGGCAATTGTTTTAGCTGATTTTACTTTGGCACTGAATTTTTTGAATATAAATTCAGGTTTTAAAGATTCGCAGATGGTGAGTATCTTTTTTGAATTTGGATCCAGATTTTCAAAATCTATTCCAAAACTTTCAAGCACACCTTTGCTTGCTTTTTTGTCAAGATATTTAATGTCGCTTGTATTTTCAACAACATAAGCGGTAGGCGTATAGGCATTCAGATTTTTTTCAAAACTGATGTCAAAACAGAACTGAAATGGTTTTGCAGGCTTCAAGGTTTATAGTTTAATTTTGGTAGAATTTTGGGGAATTCTGTTTGGTTTAAAAATAAAAAGAGTTTTCAAAATATCAATAATTTGAAAACTCTTTTTAAATGAACTTATATCATTTGTAAGGTCGAAAACTAGTTTTCCGGTTTAAAGCAAAGCGGGATAATTTCTCCTTTTGCCAAACAGTATTTTTCAACCAGTTCTGGGGCTATTTTATTAGTATAATCTTCTTCGATTACGATAAAACCAATGCTTCTTAGTTTATCAAAATAATCACGGCCGTACACGCGAACGTGATCGTACTGACCAAAGATTTTTGCACGTTCTTTTTGGTCTGTAATCGAATCATCGGCAAAAGTAACTTCGCGCGATAAATCTTGTGGTATTTGTAAAAC
Organism: Flavobacterium ginsengiterrae; assembly: GCF_039539785.1. Lineage (NCBI taxonomy): Bacteria > Pseudomonadati > Bacteroidota > Flavobacteriia > Flavobacteriales > Flavobacteriaceae > Flavobacterium > Flavobacterium ginsengiterrae. The sequence goes on from NZ_BAABDU010000003.1 coordinate 1,479,259, forward strand.
AGCCATTCCGCCCGGTTTTAAAACACGAAATAATTCCTGCATGGCTTTAGTGTCATCCGGAATATGTTCTAAAACGTGATTACATAAAATAACGTCATATTCGTTGTCTTTAAAAGGTAAATTGCAGATATCTGCTTTTACATCTGCCAAAGGCGAAAGTAAATCTGTTGTCGTGTAATCAAGGTTTTTCTGCTTGCGGAATCTTTTGTAAAAAGCCTGCTCCGGCGCAAAATGCAATACTTTTTTTGGTGCTGTAAAAAAATCAGTCTGATCGTTTAAATACAGCCAAAGCAAACGGTGTCTTTCCAGCGAAAGCGTGCTTGGCGAAAGCACATTATTACGCTGTTTTCCGTATCCGTAAGGTAAAAATGATTTGAAGCTTTTTCCGTCAATAGGATCAGTAAATTTATCACCTCTTAATGAGAAAGCTAAAATAGGACGAGCCACATAACTCAAACGAATTAATATGGGACGCGGTATTGTATTTAAAACTAATTTGAAAAGTTTTTTCATGGGGTTATTCCAAAATATTTTTGTTTTCCTGCAAGGTTTTCAAAACCTTGTAGGTATTTATGTTTGAAAAAAGACAGCTACAAGGTTTTGAAAACCTTGCAGGAGTTCGAATGTTTTTTAATTTTAGAATCTCGGCTAATAACTACAATACTAGAGGCACTTTTCTAAATTCATCTTCTTCATTGCTTTCAATTCCTAAAGCTTTGTAGATGTATTGAAAAGTCGATAATAATTCTGGTTTACCGTCGATTAAGGCAACATCGTGTTCGAAATGGGCACTTGCTTTTCCGTCGGCAGTTGTAATTGTCCAGCCGTCTTTATGCTGTTTAATGTTTTTTGTTCCAAGGTTAATCATAGGCTCAATTGCTACAACCATTCCTTCTACAAAAAGTTTTCCGCGGCCTCGTTTTCCGTAGTTTGGCATTTCCGGTTCTTCGTGCATTTTTTGTCCAACACCGTGTCCGACCAATTCACGAACTACGCCGTAACCGTGAGCTTCAGTATATTTTTGAATAGCATTTCCAACATCTTCAACGCGGTTTCCAGCTTTAAATTCTCTAATTCCTACATAAAGAGATTCTTTAGTTACCTGTAAAAGTTTTTTAACTTCCGGCGCTACTTCTCCAATTTCAAAGCTATAAGCGTGATCTCCGTGGTATCCGTTTTTAAAAGCACCGCAGTCTACAGAAATTACGTCTCCGCTTTGTAATGGTGTATTGTTTGGAATACCGTGAACCACCTGAGAATTTGGACTCATGCAAAGTGAATTCGGGAAACCGTACAATCCTAAAAAGCTAGGAACTGCACCGTGATCACGAATGAATTCTTCGGCTAATTTATCTAGATATAATGTAGTAACTCCTTCTTTAATTTCAGAAGCAATCATTCCTAATGTTTTTGAAACGATTAAAGCACTTTCGCGCATTAATTCGATTTCTTCTCTGGTTTTTTGGATGATCATATTTTTCAGATTTTCAGTTGGCAAAAGTACAATTTTTAATGATATTTTTTGAGTAAATTTTTGCCGCGGATTCACGAATTTATTTTTGATATAATCTTTAACCATTTGATTAATTCGTGAATTCGTGGCTAATTAAACAATCAATAGAGTCAAAGTGTTTCAGAAAAAAGCCCTAAATTAGTAGTAAAAACGTTTGTAATCATGAAAACAACTATAGATCACGATATAACCAAAGTAAAAGCACTGCGAAGAATGCAGGGAACTGCTTTGGGACTTTTAGGTTTTGCGGTGCTTCTTTTTATAATCGCTATTTATTTTAAAATTCCAATTTTGCAGGCTTTCAGCGAAGCTGCAATGGTGGGCGGTATTGCTGATTGGTTTGCAGTTGTGGCTTTGTTTCGACATCCGCTTGGAATTCCGATTTGGCACACGGCTATTATTCCGACTAAGAAAAATGAAATTGGAGAAAATCTGGGCAATTTTGTTTCGGAAGAATTTTTAAATCGCGAAAAACTGGAAATCAAGCTCGACGAATTCAATTTTGCATTAAAGGCTTCTGACTGGCTTTCGCAGCAGGAAAATTCAAATAAAGTTGCCAATGTTGTGGCCGTAAACCTGATTCCGGGAATTTTAAAAGCGATTAAAGATGAAGATATTAAAAGGTTTATTCAGGTTCAGTTTAAGGAAAAACTCGAAGGTGTTAATTTAGGAAACTGGGTTGCAGTCGCTTTAGAACCTTTGCAGAAAGGAGATTTAAAAAATCAAATGCTGACGAATCTTCTTGAGGTTATGAGCAGTGAATTGACGAATAATAAAGATTTAATCAGACAGAAGGTAAAAGCTTCAACTCCGTTTCTGAGTTTTGGTCTTGCCGATAAAAGTATTACCGAAGGTGTTTTTAACGGTTTACAGGATTTTCTTGATGAAGCCAAAAAACCTGAAAGTACAGTACGTTTAAAAATTGATGAGTATATTTTTAATTTCTTAGAAAAAGTAAAAAACTCCGAAGAAATGCGAATTAAAATCAATGATATGATTTTAGGTTTTATTGGTAAAAAAGAAGTTCAGGATTATATTAACGGAATCTGGGACGAAATAAAACTTTCTATTACAACTGATTTGAATAAGGGCGACGAATCGTCTATTAAAAATAGTATTGCAGGATTAATTCAGACTTTTGGAAATGGATTAAAAGAAGATCCTGTAATGTTTGAAAAAATCAACAGTTTTATCAAAAACGATTTGCTGTCTGTTCTCTTAAATAATAAAAAGGTAATAGGAGATTTAATTTCATCGACCGTAAAAAGCTGGGACGGAAAAGAGGTTTCTGAAAAACTGGAATTAGAAATTGGTAAAGATCTTCAATATATTCGAATAAACGGAACTTTAGTAGGAGGGATTATTGGACTTATTATTTATGGAGTTGAGTGGTTGTATCATTTAATATTATAAGTCTTAGAGGGATAATATTTTTATAGGAAAAAGACACGCATGCATATTAGCCCTAGCGAGGCGAAATATTATCTCGTAGATTGTGTCGCTCCGCCGGAGCTTTTTTCCGATAGAAATATTGTTTTTCTATAAATATTATACTCCGCTGGAGTATTGATATGTAAAATAAAAGAGGCGAATTCTTTTGAATCCGCCTCTTTATATATAAAGGAAATATTTTTCTACAACAAAGAATGACAAGTCATAGCATTTGGCTGCTGAACTCCCATTAATTCTAAAATAGTAGGAGCAATATCTCCTAAAACTCCATCCTGGATACTTTTCAGTTGTTTGTCAACTAAAATAATCGGCACTGGGTTTGTTGTGTGTGCTGTATTTGGGCTTCCGTCAGGATTAATCATCGTTTCGCAGTTTCCGTGGTCAGCAATTACGATTGTTGTATAATCGTTAGCAAGAGCAGCATCGATTACTTTTTTAGCGCAGGCATCAACGGCTTCACAAGCTTTAATTGCAGCTTCCATAATTCCTGTATGACCAACCATATCGCCGTTTGCAAAGTTTAAGCAAACGAAATCTACTTCGCCTTTGTTTAACTCAGGAACAAGAGCGTCTGCCAGTTCGTAAGCACTCATTTCCGGCTGTAAATCGTAAGTGGCTACTTTTGGAGAGTTTCTCAAAATTCTTGATTCACCTTCAAACGGAACTTCTCTTCCTCCTGAGAAGAAGAATGTTACGTGAGGATATTTCTCAGTTTCTGCAATACGAATTTGTTTTTTACCTGCTTTTTCTAAAACTTCACCAAGAGTTTCTGTGATGTTATCTTTGTTGTAAACAACTTTTACATTTTGGTATGTTTCGTCGTAGTTTGTAAGCGTTACATAATACAAGTTAAGCTTGTGCATGTTCTGCTCGTGGAAATCATGCTGCGAAAGCGCCTCAGTAAGTTCACGACCTCTGTCTGTTCTAAAGTTGAAGAAAATTACAACGTCGCCTTCAACAATTGTAGCAAGAGGTTTTTGTTCTTCATCAACAATTACAACTGGCTCAATAAATTCGTCAGTAACATCGTGTGCATAGCTGTCAAGAACACTTGCTACTGCATTTGTAGAAGGAATTCCAATTCCGTTAACTACTAAATCATAAGCTAGTTTTACACGTTCCCATCTTTTGTCGCGGTCCATTGCATAATAACGTCCTACGATAGAAGCAATTTTTACGGGAGTATCTTTAATGTATTCATCTAAATCGTGAATGTATTTTGCTCCGGATTTTGGGTCAACGTCACGTCCGTCTGTAAAAGCATGAACATAAACTTGATCTAAACCATATTCCTGCGAAGCATCGATCAAACCGCGTAAATGTGATGTATGAGAGTGAACACCTCCATCAGAAACTAATCCTAAAAAGTGTACTTTTTTATTATTGTCTTTAGCATACGTAAAAGCATCAATTAATACTTGTTCTTTAGCAAGTGTTTTGTGGGCTACTGCTAAGTTAATTTTTGCTAAATCCTGATATACAATTCTTCCGGCACCAAGGTTCATGTGCCCAACTTCACTGTTTCCCATTTGTCCTTCCGGCAGACCAACGTTTAATCCGTCAGTACGCAGTTGTGCACTTGGGTAATTTTTGTAAAGGCTATTTATAAATGGAACATTTGCATTGTCTATTGCAGATACTTTAGGGTCAGGAGATTTTCCCCAACCATCTAAAATCATAAGGATAACTTTTTTGTTCATTACATTTTTGTTTTCTACAAAGATAAGGCATTTCTAAAATTTGAAGAGAAAGCTTTGTGACATTTATATTTAATAAAATGAAGTGTAACAAAAAATACTAAATTAATTATAGAACTCTTTATTTTTTAAAATTTATTCACGCTAAGCTCTTTTTCTAACCTTATTTTTAACAGCATTATAGTCAATAAAATATTTTACGCTGATTGAAAAGATATGTTTTAAGGCATCATTCGTAAGCAGGTTGGTTACGCTGCGTTTGAAATCTTTATCGATAACCCGTTCAAAATTAGAAGCGTTATTGCGGTATAATGCCGAAAGCTGGCTTCCGGGCGCAAACCACCACGAATAAGATAAATCCGCATTCCAGGAATAAAAACTTGAATTTTTATTTTCAGTATATTGAGAATAAGGATCTAAAGTTCCGTCCTGATCCAGTTTAAGAATGTTTTTATTTTCTGCCGATGACCAATACTGCCGAACCGCCAGATTAATTGTCATGGCACTATTTATAGCATATTTTCCTGACAAAGTATTAGCATATGTAATAACATCACGATTCGCAAAAACAATCGTTTCAGGTGTGTTTTCATTATCGTCATCGTCATAACTGTCAATGTACCCTTTATTGTTATTTCTTTTTAAAAAGCTGAAAGTATAGGTTAGTAAAAGTTTGTCATTAAAGCGATACCTTGGGCCAACATCAAGCGCAAAAGCGGCTCTTCCAGGTTCATCGGCAACAGTTATAGAAGGGTTTAAGTCTAAAGCAAACTTGTGGTTATAGTTGGTAGATAAACTAGTCCAGACATCAATTTTTCGTGGAATAATTACATATCGTCCGTCAGTTCTTGGTTCATAATAATCGCATATTTCCACAGGATAAACAGTTATTCCCATACCGTAATAATTGTTTTTTACAGTAGTTAAATTTACATTGGCATTAATGCTGGCATCTTGTGTTTTTCCTGAATCTTTATTGAACTCAATATAATTGTTCAGGTTAATTCTAAAGCTGTTGAAGAGTTTAGTTGGATTTAAAATTCGATAATTTACATTATTGAAAAAGTTGTAATAATTGGTATAGAAATTAATACCCAGATCATTTGGGTTAAAATCTTTGGTTACAAAATCAGAACCAAAACTATAGCGGTATTTGCCGCTTGTTTCCGCAAAACTAAGTGTAGCATACATTCCCTTTTTATCTTCTTCGGCATTTAGTGTGCTGTACTTTATATTTCCGGATAAATTATAGGTATTGGCTTTTGTGTTTAAATCCCAAACTAAACCCGTTACGTTTGCGTCTCTAAAATGTCCGTTTCTTGTTACGTTTGTGTTTATAAATGTGACAGATGAATTTTTGCGAAAACGCTGATCCATAACCAAAACATTGTAATTAGTAAGCGGTTCTACCACAACGCGTCTGGTTTCGCCGGTAATGGTGTCTTTTATTGTGGCAAAAGTTTTTTCGGTTACGGCATTCAAAATTCCAACGCCTAAACCATTTTTTGTTCTTCCGGAAAGTTTTAAAGCATTAATCAGATTTACGTTTTGAACCTGTTCTATTATTTCTTCATTATCATTTAATTTTGGTTCAGAAGGTTTACCGCCAATTCTTCGGGAATAAAACATTTTACCTTTATTGAACAAGTCAGTTCCTTCGGTAAAAAAAGCCCTGTTTTCGTTAAACTCCTGTTCAAACGGCCCCAGATTTAAAATCTGATCGTCGTATTTTGTCTGTCCAAAATCAGGAATTAAAATAGCATCGACAGTAAAAGCATCATTAATTCCGTATTTAATATCCATGCCGCCCTTTATGGTTCCGTAGGTTTTTTGGCCTTCTCCGGCATTTAAATAATAAGAAGCATAAGGCATCAAAAACAATCGGGTAGGAGGTTTTATATTTTCAATTCCTTCTAAAGTTCCGGCTTGCTGTGTAAAGGTGCCAATTTTTCGATCGACAAAATTCCAGGTGTATTTGTAGCGTGTGCGTTTTATTTCTCTAAAAAAGTTGATTCCCCAGGTTTGTTTGTTTTCCTGCGAAAATCGCAATGCCGAATATGGAATTTTTATTTCAGCAATCCATCCATTTTCAGTCAAAACGGCTTTGCTTATCCATACCGCATCCCACGAATAATCTTCACCGTTGGCATCAGTCATAATACAATCGCCCTGAACATCTGCCGCCGAAACATAAAACATAAAATCCTGCTGGCCATCGTTAAAACCATTAATAAAAACACCAAAAAGATCTGCGGTTCCAAAATTATCCCGCTGTGAAATCTCTTTTAATATTTTATCAGGTTCGTCGTCAAACATTCGGGCGCCAATATATATAGCGTCATTATCGTATAAAACTTTTACTTCGGTTTTTTTTGCCTCCGGCGCCGCTTTTCCATTATCAGGTTCCAATGTTATAAAGTCAGAAGCAACAGCGGCGTTTTCCCATGCGCTTTCATCCAGCTTTCCATCTATAGAAATATTTTGCGAGACAGATTTCGCTTGCAATGCTTTTTTCTGGCTGTAGCAGAAAAAATTACATAAAAGCAGACTAAGAAAAACGAGTTTTTTCATTGAATTTTAATCGAAAATAATGATTTATTGCACTTTAATATAGAATAAATAGACTATAATTTTTTCTACTTGTTACATATTTCGTTTCAAAATTTCCATTTTATTCTACTTTTTTTAAGAAAATAAGCCAAAATGTTATGATTTTTAGCAGAGGAAATAATCTTACAGAAATAACATTTTTATGTTAATTATGTTAAAATTTAAACAAAAAGTGCCTGATTTCCAAGGTTGTATTTTGCAAGGGGTGAATTTTTTATACTTTTGCCATACCCAAATTTTATTATTAACCTAAAGAAATTCAATGATTTACAAAATTTATCCATTGCTTGTGTTTTTGCTATTGTCTTTTGGTAAAGATTCAAAAAACACTCCCGACCTAAAAACCGCAGCAACAAGAAGTATTGCAAAAGTTGAAACCAACCTTTCTGTTGAGGCAAAAATTGAGAATGTTTATAACACATTAAACGCAAACAATTACAAGCTTCCAGAGCTTAAAACTTTTTCTGAAGCAATGAAAGGTTTTTACCTTTTAAAAGAAAGAGGAATTGTTCAAAAAAACATTTTGACTTTAATTGATTTTAGTTTGTCAGCAAATACCAAACGTCTTTGGGTAATTGATATGACTACTAATACAGTTTTATTCAATTCTCTGGTAGCTCACGGAAGAAATACCGGCGAAGAATTTGCGACTGCTTTTTCAAACTTAAACTCTTCATTTAAAAGTAGTTTAGGTTTTTATGCAACAGGTGAAATTTATCAGGGAAAACATGGTGCTTCGCTTCGTTTAGATGGTCTTGAAAGAGGACTAAACGACAATGCACGCCAAAGAGGTGTTGTAATGCACGGCGCTGATTATGTTTCTGAATCTTTCATCAGAGATCATAAAAGATTAGGCAGAAGCCAGGGTTGTCCTGCAGTTCCTGTGGAATTGACAGATGAGATAATCGAAACAATAAAAGATAAATCATGTTTGTATATCTATCATCCGTCAAGAAGTTTTATGATGGAGTCGAAGTTAATTTCTTAATTTAGAATACAAATCCGCATCAAGATTATAAATATCAGCTCTGAAAATGAGCTGATTTTTTTTGCTCCATGCTGTCCAGTACCACTGATATAAAGCATATTTTTTAACGATTTTAAAACTCATCGTTTTTTTAGAAGCAATTATTGTATCGATTCTGGTTTTTGAAAAACGTATGGAGTCATTTAAAATATGTTCTGCCAGTTCCAGTGGATTTTCTACACGTACACAGCCGGAACTCAATGAGCGATTATTTCTTACGAAATAGTTACGGTGATTGGTATCATGCAGATAAACGCTGTGATGATTTGGAAACAAAATTTTCATTAAACCTAATGAGTTATTATAACCCGGACTTTGCACATATCTGTAATTATTCGGTTTATTCTCGTTCCATGCTGCAGGTTCTACTACATTTCCTGAAGTGTCATAAATTGTTATGTTTTTCTTTGCCAGATAATTGCGATTACGTTTCATGGCAGGAACAACATCTTCTTTTAAAATAGTAGGCGGCACAGTCCATGTTGGGTTAAATACAATTGTTTTTAAAACCGATGTAATAACAGGGGTTCTTCTTGAACTCGTTCCAACTACAACATTTCTTACCAAAGTTGTGTCTTTGTCCTCAACGACATTCAGGCTGTAATCTGGTATATTGATGATAAAATAATTCTCTGCAAATTCTGCTGGGTACCATCTCCAGCGCTCTAAATTGGCAATAATTTGTTGTTTTCTTCTTTCTTTTGAATAATTTAAAGCAGTAATAGTTCCAATACCAATAACGCCGTCATCTGCTAGACCGTGTCTGGCCTGAAATTTTTTAACAGCTTCAAAAGTTTTTTTATCGTATTTGTCTGTTAAACTGTCTTTTCCTGACATGTCTTTCCAGTATAAAAGCCTTTTTTTAATGTTTATTAAAGCGCTGCTGGTATCATTTAAAGTAATTTTTTTAACGTCTTTAATAGTTTGAAGATCTTCATCAGGAAAAGAATTTATGATTTCAAGCGATTTTAATAACTGTTTGTAAGTGTCTGCTTTTGGTTGAATATTTTCTACAATGCTGTCTAATTTGTCATTATTAAAAGCTTTAATAAGAACAGTATTTACATCAAATGTTTTTTCTTCGAGATCCCAGTTTGTGTATAATTTTTTAGGATCGAGTTTTCCTTTATATAAATGATTTAAATATAACTCGAAATTATAGGTCAAAAGTATGTCGTAAGTTGCTAAATCAGAATCGTTTAATGAGCTTATTCGTTTTTCGAATTTTTTAAGCTGCGATGATTTGTAATCTTCAGGATTTAAACCAAGTTCTTCTGATTTTTCTAATTGAGACAATACATAAGTTCTTTTTTTAAGGTTGCCCCAAACGGTTTTATTTTCAGATGAAGTATAAAACTGTTTTAGGGTTTCGCTTTTAAAAGTGCTTAAAAGTGCGGTGTCAACTGGTACTGTTCTTTCATCAGTAAGTATAATTTCGGGAGTTTTTTGAGTTGCTGCCGGATTTTTTTTCGGCTCTTCTTTTTTACAACTAATTAAACTGCATACCAATAAAAAAAAGTAAAGTTTCCTCATTCTATAATTTTTTATACATTAAATAATGCTCTCCAACGTCTTTAATATCAAAGGGTTCTCCGAGAATTTGGTAATCCATTCTTTTATAAAAACCAACGGCTGCTGTTCTTGCATTAAACCAGATAAGCTCTGTATTTTGTTCTTTGCAATAATTTTCGCAGTGTCTTACTAATGCTTCTCCATAACCTTTTTTCTGGTTATTTTCTAAAATAGCCATACCGCGAATCTGCGCCTGATTTTTTTCGGCAAATATAGTATTCGTTTGTTTGAATAACGAAATAATTCCTATTAAATCTTCATTATTATATAAACCAAAATGATGAGTAGTGGCTAAATCGTCGCCTTCGAAGATGCAGGACTCGATAGGTTTTCCTTTTCTTAGCACTGGCTGACGAACAATATAGGTTTCTTTTGATGGGATTTCTTTAATAATAGTCATGATTTTTTAAAAATAATTGATTTTATAACTTTTTAATTTTAAATAGGTTATAAAAAAATGTCGTTTTTTATTAATTTTTTTTGCCAAAAAGCTTGTTTTGAACTTATCTTTCTTTCTATATTTGCACAACCAATGCGAAAGTAGCTCAGTTGGTAGAGCTCCAGCCTTCCAAGCTGGTTGTCGCGAGTTCGAGCCTCGTCTTTCGCTCTAAAAAGCAAACTTAGTTTTGTTTTTGTGAAAATAAAATTTTTGATTTTTATTTTTTTTTAAAGATTAAATTTTTTAAATTTGCACCCGGTTAATGCGAAAGTAGCTCAGTTGGTAGAGCTCCAGCCTTCCAAGCTGGTTGTCGCGAGTTCGAGCCTCGTCTTTCGCTCTTCAAAAGCCTCAAACATTGTTTGAGGCTTTTTTGTTTTTACACTAAAATTTGTGAACTCTCAAATTCCAAATTCCAACTCTTGTGTTAGTTAATTTTAATATTGGAATTTGGAATTTAAAAATTAGAAATTTTATTTCAAATTGCTTAAATCGGTTTCCGTTTCCAGCTCAACCGGAGTTTCATTTTGTTTAAACAAGCGCGCTTTTAAGTTTCCTTTTAAAGTGATTTTTTCGCCTTTTACTTCAAGCCAGCTTCCTTCTCTTAAACCTAAAACCGGAATTGCATTAAAAGCGTGAAATTCCTTAATTCTGGTTTCGCGAGTTTCGCCCATGTGCTGCGAATTAGCATCGGGATCTAAATAATGCGGATTTAAATTGAATGGAATTAATCCTAAAGTCTGAAAACTTGGCGGATAAATTATAGGCATATCGTTTGTTGTCTGCATAGAAAGTCCGCAAATGTTGCTTCCTGCACTTGTGCCTAAATATGGTGTTCCGCTTTTTACTTTTTCAGCAAGCAGCTGCATTATTTTGTTTTTGTATAATTGCGTTACAAGTAAAAAAGTATTTCCTCCGCCTGTAAATATGCCTTCTGCATTTTGAATAGCTTCTTCCGGATTTTCAAATTCATGAATTCCTTTTACTTTGATGTTTATTGCTGCAAAAGCCTGAGCAGCTTTTTTTGTGTATTCGTCGTGCGAAATACCGCTTGAACGCGCATACGGAATAAATAAAATGGTGCTGCAGTTTTTAAAATGTGATTGCAAAGTAGGTAGTAGATATTCTAAATAATTGCCGCCGTGCAGTGTAGAGGTGCTGGCGATGATAATGCTTTTCATAATTCTAAACTCAAATTGTATTGGCTAAAGATATTAAAAAATAACATTGCTCTTGAAATTGCTAATTAAGAGTTTAATTAACATATTTTTACCAACTCGTTAATACTATATTTGGATGACATTAGGATATTTTTACCTTTTTAATAATTTCCTAATTTATTTGCTTTGACAAAGAATATTGTATTTTTTTTAGTTGCCGTTTTAAGTCAGAATTCCTGGTCGCAGACTCAGGAACGATCTGTTATAAATGGAAAAATTATTTCAAATACAAATGATCTTGAAGGAGTGTATGTTGTAAATGCCAAAACCGAAGTCATGACTACTACAGATTCGTCTGGTGCTTTTTCGATAATGGCAAAACCAGATGATATTCTTGTTTTTTCTTCTATTCAATTTAAAGAAAACAGGGTTTTGCTGACTTGTGAAGATTTTACGAATTTAAATTTCACAGTTAGAATGAGTCTCGTCATGCATCAGTTGCAGGAAGTTGTAGTTAGGAGATACGATAATATTAATGCAGTTGCCTTAGGAATTGTGCCTTCCGGGCAGAAAACGTATACTGAAGCCGAAAGAAAATTGCGTACTGCTACAGCGTTAAATCCAACGGCTAATGCAGGAACTATGGCGGGAGGATCGATTTCGGCTGATCCTTTGTTTAACTTTTTTTCAGGCCGAACTGCTATGCTGAAAAAGGAAGTAGAGGTAGAAAAGAAAGAATTTTTTATGAAACTGCTGGAGAAAATGTTTAGTCTGGAACATTTTATTGACCGGTTAAAAATTCCGGCTGAATATGTAAAAGGTTTTGAATATTATGCCGTCGAAAATCAACAGTTTACTAAAATTTTAGATTCTAAAAATAAGACTTCAACAGAGTTTTTGTTGGGCGAATTAGCTGTAAAATATAAAGAAATCATTGCAAGTGAAGCAAAATAATACTTTCTATATAGCCCTTTTTCTGGTTTTTGTGCAGCTTAGTTTTGGACAAAAAAAAACTTCTAAAGAAATTTTAGGGCAGATTCTCGAAAAATCAACTTCTGTTAATAGTGTCAATATTATTAACAACAATACTCAGGTTTCGACTGTTTCTGACAGTGACGGGCATTTTTCTATTGCAGCAAGCGAAGGCGATGTTTTGGTTTTTTCGGCTGTAAATTTAGAACCGCTTAAACGCCGAATTTCGGCTGAAGATTTGAATTTAAGTCTGCTTATTATAAAAATGGAGGCTAAAGAAATCGAATTAAAAGAAGTTGTTGTTAATGATAATTACGGTATTACTGCAGAAAATTTAGGAATTGTGCCTTACGGACAAAAAACATATACACCTGCAGAACGCAAGGTTTATACCGCTACATCTACTTCTATAGATAAGATTTTAAATGGAATTTCCGGGCGAACTGCCATGCTGAAAAAAGAAGTGAATGTTGAGAAAAAAGAAGCTCTTTTTAGAAAAATAGAATACCTTTTTGATGAGAATTATTATACCGAAAGATTGAAAATTCCGGTAGACGATATTAAAGGATTTCAATTATATTGTGTGGATGATGCTGATTTTGCCGTATCTTTGAATACAAAGAACAAAACAATGAGTATGTTTTTAATAACAGATTTAGCCCGAAAATATCTAATAATTCTTGAAAATGAAAAATAAAATAGGAGTATTCGTTGTTTGCTTATTTTGTCAAATAATGCTTGGACAAAACGGAACAAGAAAATCACTGCACGGTCAGGTTACAAACAAATCACTTGCTATAGAAAGCGGTTATGTGTTGAATATTAATGCAAAATCCAGAACTTTTATAGGTCCCGGCGGATTATTTGATATTTTGGCACAGCCAAAAGATACACTGCTTTTTACTGGTATAGCTTTTCAGTCTAAAAAAATTGTTTTAACAGAAAAAGACTGCTCGCAGATTCTTTTTACGGTTAATTTAGATTTGGTGAGTAATGAGTTAAAAGAGGTTTTGGTTCGTAAAGATCTTAAAGTAAAATCGCTTGACAGCAATAGTCAAAAATATGTTGATATGCAGTTTGAAGATGATAAATTATCTACTGCAAAAAATACTGTAATGTACTCTGATCAAACAATTAAATACGGAACAGACTTTGTGCGTATTTTTAAAGATGTTAAAAAGCTTCTTTCTAAAAATAACGAAAAAGAAGAGGTAATCTCAGATATCGCTTTTGTTGAATATTCGAAAGCAAATTTCAAACCTGACTTTTTTACTAAAACATTAGGTTTAAAACCAGATGAAGTTGATTTGTTTTTAATGTATTGTTCAAACGATCCTGAGTCGAAAAGACATGTAAATGAAGATCAGAAATTTGAGCTTATTGATTTTTTAATCAACAAAAATGCCGAATTTAAAAAAGTGAATGCTGCGCAATAATGAAAAAAAAATGGATTTATCCTTTGCTGGGGATATTATTTTTGTCGCTTTCGGCATTTGGATTTCATAAGTTTTATGTAGGTGTCTATCAGGTAGAATATGCTGCAGAGAAAAAAATGATTCAAATTACCTCTCGTATTTTTATTGATGATTTGAATAATGCTCTGGAGAAAAAATACCATAAAAAAACTTTTGTAGGCACTGAAAAAGAAACACAGGCAGATGTTGATTTGTTTAAAAAATATTTAGCAGAAAATTTTACAATTAAAATAAACGGTCAGTTAAAGCCCATTACTTTTTTATCCAAAGAAGTAGAAAGTGGTGATGTTTTGGTTTGTTATTCGAGAATAAAAGATGTTGATAAATTTAAAACAATCGAAATATCAAACACAATATTGGTTGACTGGAACGGCGAACAGCAGAATATTACACATATTTCAGCATTTGGTACTAAAAGAAGTGTTCTTTTTACAGAATCTTCAAGGAAAGAATTGTTAAAGTATTAATTAATAAGTCAAATTAATATTTTAATTATTATTTTCACACCCTGACAAAATTACCATCAAGTTTTTATGAAAAAAATTTCATTATTATTGCTTTTTCCTGCAATGTTAATCGCTCAGGAAAAAACTACCGCGCCACGACAGCAAGGTAAATATGATACCAACAAGTTCAGCCAGATGTACGATCTGCTGGCTACACCAAACATGTTTCGTACAGCGTCTGGAGCACCGGGACCTGCTTATTACCAGCAGCAGGCCGATTATAAGATTGATGTTGAATTAGACGACAAAAATTCAAAATTAACGGGTGCAGAAACTATTACGTATTCTAATAATTCGCCAGATACTTTAGAATATTTATGGATTCAGCTGGATCAAAATCAGGCCAGAGCAAATGGTCAGACTACTTTAGCAGAAGGTGAAAAAATCAATCAGGTTTTGCCTCTGGAAGGTTTCGCAACAAAATATCTGAAAAAAGATTTAGAGCGCGGTTTTAATATTGAACAGGTAAAAGATGCAAAAGGAAATCCTATGTCTTATACCATCAACGAAACTATGATGCGTATTAATCTGGCTTCACCTTTAAAACCGGGAGAAAAAATCTCTTTTTCTATTAAATGGTGGTATAACATCAATAATTACAGAAAAGAAGGCGGACGTTCTGGTTATGAATTTTTTGAAAAAGATGGTAATAAATTATATGTAATTGCGCAGTTCTACCCAAGAATGGCGGTTTACAATGATGTTGAAGGATGGCAGAATATGCAGTTCTGGGGAAGCGGAGAGTTTGCTCTTCCTTTTGGGAATTTTGATGTAAATATTACGGTTCCTGCAGATCACGTAATTGATGCAACCGGAGAATTAACAAACAGAAGTGAAGTTTTTACTGCAGAGCAGGTTAAACGTTACGAGCAGGCTCAAAAATCATTCGACAAACCTGTAGTTATTGTAACTCAGGCAGAAGCAGAAGCGGCTGAAAAAGGTTTTTCTGAGAAGAAAAAAACTTGGAAATTCAGCGCTAAAAATGTTCGTGATTTTGGAATTGCTTCTTCAAGAAAATTCATTTATGATGCAATGGCTGTAAAAATTGGAAACAGAACTGTAATGGCAGAATCTGTTTATCCAAAAGAAGCAAATCCGCTTTGGGGTGAAACTTCTACGCTGGTTGTAGCACATACTTTAAAAAGCTATTCTTCTCATACTTTTGATTATCCTTATCCAAAAGCAGTTTCAGTTTCAGCAGAAGATCAGGGAATGGAATATCCTATGATATGCTGGAATTACGGCCGTCCGGATGAAAACGGAGTAACGAGCAAAGAGGTTAAAAACGGAATGATTGGAGTTATTATTCACGAAGTTGGACATACTTTCTTTCCAATGATCGTAAACTCTGATGAGCGTCAGTGGACTTGGATGGATGAAGGTTTAAATTCATTTTTAGAATATCTGGCAGAGCAGGAATGGGATCCAACTTTCCCATCAAGACGCGGGCCTGCAAAAAATATTGTTCCTTACATGAGCGGTGATCAGAAGTTTTTAGAGCCAATTATGTCTAACTCTGAAACAATTCATCAATTTGGAAATAACGCTTACGGAAAACCTGCTACAGGTCTTAATATTTTAAGAGAAGTAGTTATGGGAAAAGATTTGTTTGATTATGCATTTAAAACCTACGCAAACAGATGGAAGTTTAAACACCCAACCCCGGAGGATTTCTTTAGAACTATGGAAGATGCATCTGCAGTAGATTTAGACTGGTTCTGGAGAGGATGGTTTTACTCAACTGATTTTGTAGATATCGGAATTAAAGATGTAAAACAATATTATGTTTCTGATTCACCAACTACAGATATTAAAGATGTAAAAGTGAGAAAAGGACGTTTTGGATTCGAAAAAGGACCTTTTGTGTATTTAGTTGCCGGAGATAATCCAGAAGTTAATGCTTCTAAGAAAAAGGAATTAAAAGTTGAAGATATTAAACCGCTGGCTGATTATGTAGATCAAACTTTTACTGCAGAAGAGAAAGCAGGTATTAAGTCGCCAAAATACTTCTATGAAGTTGAATTTAATAAGCCGGGCGGTATGATTATGCCAATTTTGGTTGAAATAACATATGAAGACGGTACAAAAGATAATTATCAGTATCCGGCACAAATCTGGAGAAAAAGTAACGAAACAGCTAAAAAAGTTTATGCAACTTCAAAAGCTATAAAAAGTATTCAAATAGATCCAAAACTGCTTACGGCTGATATTGATGTAACCAATAATTCATGGCCAAAAGTTGAACAAAAATCAAAATTTGACTAAGGACAAATTTAAAGGACTCTGAAAAGAGTCCTTTTTTTTAAGTTAATTTTAAAACTGTGCACTTCAAAATTTAATATCTTTGTGGCACACAAAAATAAAAGATATGTTTGGTATAGGAGGAGGAGAATTAGTATTCATACTGTTTATAGTACTAATGCTTTTTGGTTCAGATAAGGTGCCGGAAATTGCCCGTACAATGGGTAAAGCAATGGCGCAGTTAAAAAATGCAACCAATGATATTAAAAGTGAAATTCAAAAAGGGGCAGAGGCAAATGGTCTTGATTCAAGATCGTTGAACAATCTGACCGGTAATATCAATGCCGAAATTGAAAGCGCAAAATCCAATTTATTAGGAGAAAATAATAATTTACTGGGTGATACGGCAGCAGAAATTGATAAGGTAAAAGAAGATATTGATTCACTTACAGGACCTATAAAACGCCAAAGATAATATGCTTGAAAAAATAGAACAATTAGATATCAATTTATTGGTATATCTTAACGGTTTAGGTTCTGAAACATACGATAAGTTCTGGCTTTTTATTACAAATCAATTGTATTGGACTCCGTTTTTTTTATTGTTATTTTATTTTATCTTTAAAAAAATAGGAGGAAAGCAGACTTTGTATTTACTGCTTTTTATAGCGGTTTTAATTGCTTTTACAGACCAAACCTGTAACTTGTTCAAACACACTTTTCAACGTTTAAGACCTTGTAATAATCCTGATATTAATACCATTATTAGAGTAGTACAGGTTAGACAATCGTTTAGCTTTTTCTCAGGGCACGCTGCAAATACAATGGCTGTTGCTACGTTTTTATACTTGGTTTTAAAACGTCATTTTAAATATTTAGGATTCTTATTTCTTTGGCCTTTGATCTTCGCTTACAGCCGAATTTATTTAGGATTGCATTACCCTGGCGATATCCTTGCAGGATATTTCTTTGGAGCAATTTTCGGTTCGTTAATTTTCTTGGCTTACAGAAAATTAAAACCGCAGTATTTTCCGGGATAGATTTTTAAAGATTCTAAGTTGCTAAGATACTAAGGTTCTGAGTTTTTGTTTGAGAAAGCTTAGAACCTTATTTATTTAGTATTTTAATTATTTTGAAGGAGTGTTTTTTCACTCCATTCTAATCCCGAAGGAAGTTCATGTTTACTAAATTCAATATGAATAACTCTTCTTCTTTCGTTGTTTGTTGTTTTGTTTGAAGCGTGAAATAATAAAGGTTTCATAATCATAACCCCACCTTTTTCGACTTCGCAAATTGTTTCTTTCTCATTATCAAAATCCAAATTTTCAATTCTCAAAATTCCTTTAGAATGAGAATTATGAATCACTTTTAAAGCTCCGTTATCTTTTGTGGTTTTGTCAATATGAATTCTAATAGTAAAATTATCCTCTAAAATTTCTTTTGGAGGCTGTACTGCAAACTGATTTTGTTTTACGGTCCAGTTTTCAAAATTCGCAGCTTCAATTTTTTTATTTACAGAAATCGTTAAATCCTGATGATAAGCTACAAACCAATTTGATTTTTCAGTTTTGTCAAAATAAATAGATTTGGTAATAAAGTATCCTTTTCCAAAATTAGATTCAATAATTTCGTTTAAATTTTCATTGAAAATAAAATCTAAAGTTTCAGGAACTTCTTTATGGAATTGTCTGATAGCAAATAAGTCCTGAGATTTTCTAAAGGTTGCATTATCAGAGTCATTTTGGGTCGCATTTTCAATTAACAAAATCAGTTTTTCGATTTCATTTTCGGTATATACATTGTTTATAATTGAAAAACCTTCGTTGTTTATCTGGTTTGAATAATTCATCTAAATAGAATAAATAATATAAAAGAAAAAACTTAGCATCTCAAAAGCTATAAAACCCTGCTCACGGTCAACCCATCACGAATAGGCAGTAAAACAGTTTCTACTCTTGGATCTTCTTTCAAAAGCTGGTTATATTCTAAAAGTACTTTTGTACTGGTGTCGTTTGGATGAACCGGTTCAAGGATTTTACCGCTCCATAAAACATTATCAGATAAAATAATACCGCCTTTATTCATTTTCGGAACAATCATTTCCCAGTAATTGAGGTAATTTTCCTTATCTGCATCAATAAATACCAAATCAAACTTTACATCAATAGTTGGTATAATATCGATGGCTTCTCCTAAATGCTGAAAAATTTGATTTCCCCATGGCGATGCGTCGAAATATTTTCGCTGAAAATCGACTAATTCTTCTTTAATATCTATAGTATGGAGCTGTCCGTTTTCCTGCATTCCTTCGCATAAACAAAGCGCGGCATAACCTGTATAAGTTCCAATTTCAAGAATATTTACCGGACGAATTAATTTGGATAACATGCTTAAAACACGGCCCTGAAAATGTCCGCTCAGCATTCTTGGCAAGAGTATTTTCTGGTATGTTTCTTTATTTAGTTTCGCGAGTAATTCTGGTTCATTTTCAGAATGCTGTTCGATATAATCTTCTAATTCTTGTGATATAAAATGCATCTTGTAGTTGTTCTAATTTAAGGCAAAAATACAAAAAATATCCGCTGGCTTTTTTGCATAAAAAAACCATTCGTTAATGCCGAATGGTTTTTAGTTTTTAGTTTTAATTTGAAGTTTATTTTTTCAAAGCTTCATTTACATCTTTAGCTGTTTTTACTGTTCCGTCTTTAGCGGCTTTTGCAGCGTTTTCAACTTTTTCTGCTCCTTTTTTTGTAGCGTCTTTTACATCAGCAGCTGTTTTTTTGGCTGCGTTTTCAACATCATTTGCTGCTTTTTTAGTAGCATCTTTTACATCATTAGCGGCATTTTCTGTAGCATCTTTTGCTTTTGCAGCAGCGCTTTCAGTTTTGCTTACAACGGTGTCTTTTACTTCTTCAATATCTGTTGTTAATGAATCTACTTTGTTTCCAAGAGTTAGTTCTTCATCTGCTGGTTTGTTTTCTTTTTTCTCACATGACTGAACCCCAAATGCTAATAATGCAACAACAGCTAAACTTAAAATTTGTTTTTTCATAATGAATTGTCTTTTTTAGGTTATAAAATTTAAAAGGTTATAAAGTGGAATAATAAAAATACAAATTTTAAAATAACGGCGCCCTTTGTAAGATTATTTTTCTTTTGAGTGCAAGACAATTCTTGTGCCAAACTTTTTCGTTTTTGAAAAGTTGAAATGATTTTTTTCTGAAAGCTTTTGAAGTAGTGTTTTTAGTTTTTATAAAGACTGAAATTAATTACAATATCGTCTTTTACTTTAATTAAACCAGCCATTTTTACGGGCGGTTCCAGTTCAATATCAGAAAACTTTAAGTTTAATGTTCCCTGAATTTTATCATCGGTATTATATAAAATAAAATCTTTGTATTTTAATGTTTTATCTGTGATATAAAAGCTTAATCGGCATTTATAATTTTTACCGCATTGTTTTATGTCTGTAATCGACACTGTGCTGTTAGGAAACTGTTTTACTTTTACGGTTCCCTGTAAATCTTTGGTCATGATTTTGTTGCCGCAATCAAAGTTAGACATCTTGATTTCGGTATTAAAAACATTCTTTTTAACTGAATTTACATAGACCGTATCTTTTGCTGCAAAAGTATTAGAGCAATTGTATTTACCTACAGTAGATACTCCGGTAATTTCTATCTTTATTTTGTTTATTACTACGGCTGTATCATCTGCAAAGAAAGTGGGTTTAGCACTTCCTAAGAAAAAGAAAACTGCTAAACCCGTAATTAATATTTGAAATCTCGTTTTCATTTTTGTTATATTAGAACGCAATTACTGCTTCGAATACTAAACCATTAAATTTACCGCCATAAAAGTTGTTTACATTTCCAGTTGCAGGATCTCCTACAAATTGTGAGTAATTTTTATAGTTTTGGTTAACATAGTTTAATTTAGCTAAAATGTTTTTAGTCATAAACCAGCCAGCACTTGCTTCAAATTTGTCTACAGTAACTTCTTTAGCATCAGCATTAGATAATTTTCCAGATACTGTATTGTATTTTCCTCCAAGATAGAATTGTTCAGTATTTCCAAATCTGTAAACAACCTCTGTAGCATATTGATTAGCAGTACGTTTGTCGTCAGTTCCTGCTTTGTCTCCTCCAGAAGCTAATTCGATAGTTCCAAAGAATTCAAGTCCTTTATATTTTACAAAAGGGTTAATCATGTACGTAGTTGCCCAATTTTTGAAATTAGGGTTAAACGTTGCCTCTGGAGTAGACGTTTTACTGAAACTAGTAGGGACATCAGTACTATTTGTAGAAACAACATTACCATTCGCATCAGTCTTAGTAACAGTATTGTTATAAGCGTTATTATTTAATATACCCCAATAACCAAATCCTGATCTGTTAGCAGAATATATATTTGCGTTACCAAGATTTGCATTATGGTAATAAGAACCTGTAAGTCTTATTCTTAAATCTTGACTAACTTGTTTGTCATAACCAAATTTAGCTAAGATTGAAGGGCTGTGTGTTGTGTTTGTGTTTGGGCCAGCTGCATAAAAAACCTGTTCATTACTTTGATTTAAATTACCGTTTGTAACACCTAACATGCTTACCCATCCGCTTCTGTTGTAGTAAACCTCCATACCCATTTCTGTAGTGAAAGAATACATAATATTATTTCCAACAAATGCATTTCTTAGTGTATTACCATTATCTGAACCTCTGAAGTGAGCATCACCAAAATTGTTCTCCATTTGTCCAATTTTAATTGTAGCATATTTCATTACATCAGCAAGGAAGTCTTTTTTGATGAAGTCTAACTTGTCAATTTGTAAGTATCCACCTTTTACATAAGAATCATTGTGGTGTCTTGACGCTAGATAAACATCTAAATTAACTCTTACTCCGTCAAACAATTGAGCCCCAATATACATATCAGCTGCAGGAAGAGTAAAATTGTTTTCAGTATTCATTAAACGATATCCGTTAATTGTTCTTACAGTGGTCCCAGTGGCTGTATTAGTCGTAGTTGTAGAATTGGCAGGCTGATCGTTGAATGAATTTGTTGCTTGGAAATCCATGTTGAAAGCCCCACCAAAGTCAATACTAAGACCTTTAAATTCTCTATTGTCTTTTTGTACGTCGAAAACGTTAATACCGTCTTTTCCTCTAGAGATTTGGTTTTGCATGTTTCCAAAACTAACTTGTGCATTAACAGCAAATGTGCTGATAAGGGTAATAAATAGAATATAAATCTTCTTCATGGCGGTTATAAATTAAAGTTTAAATTGAATTTTATAGTTAAATCTTGTCCGGTTTTAATAGTTCCAAGCATTGCAGTTGGAGACTTCATTCCGAAATCAGTAAAAGTGATTTTGTTTGATCCCTGAAGATTTAATCCGTCTTTTGTAACAGTTGTTTTTACAGTAGTTTTATAAGCTTTGCTTACTCCGGCAATTGTATAAGTTCCGTTTAATTCCCAAGTCGTTTCGTTTACTTTTTCGGCAGATTTCAAAACATATTTAATGTTTTTGTTTTTATCTGTTTTTAAAGTCTCATATGCTACTTTATCCATGCTTTTTTTCTCGCTTTTTACACTTTCGGCTAAAAGAGTAACAGATAGAGATTCAATCTCTGTAAGCTTAGAATTTGCTATTGTTAAATTCGCTGTTCCGGTTCCCGAAGCCGATTTCATTTCCCAGTCATGAAGTGTTGATGTACCTGCAACTGAAAAAGTAGATTTGCTGTCAAGTGTGTATGATTTTTGTGCCGAAGCGAATGAAGTGATTCCGAAAATTGCAAATACAACTGCAATTAATTTTATTTTATTGGTTTTCATTTTTGTCATGTTTATATTATTAAAAATAAGTTAATGTATAGGCCGGTTTCTATTTAGTACTAAGAATGTTGTTTTAACTTGTATCAAAGATCAGCCTATAATTCAGTTAAATACATGATAAAAATCATTGTTAAAATTTTATTAAATTGATATTTAATAACTACAACGTTTTCATTTTTGATAAAATCGATATTATTAACAAAAGGGAATATGTTAATTTGATAAATTGATATTATTTAGAAATTTTGGATTAATGGAAGAAGAAGTTTTTCTGCCTAAAAGATGAATTTGTTAGAGAAGAAAAGAGAATTTGAGATAAAATAAAAAGGGACTATGAAAGTCCCTTTGTAAAAAAAAAAAATAGAGTGGTTAGCTTAGTGTAATATTAAAAATCACGGTTAAATCTTTTCCGGCTTTTACAACTCCAAGAGCGGCTTTTGGAGGTGTCATTTCAAAATCGCCAAAAGTAATTTGATTTGAACCCTGCAAAATAAACCCTCCGTTTATAGTAGTAATCTTTACCTGAGTCTGATATTCTTTACTTACTCCGGCAATAGTGTAAACTCCAGTTAAATTCCAGGTTGTGTCATCTACCTTAACCGCAGATTTTAAAACGTATTGAATATTTTGATGCGTTTCTGTATCTAAAGCTTCATAAGCTACTTTATCCATACTTGCTTTGTAACTTTTTAAGCTTTCTGCTAATAATGTAATGGTTAAGCTGTTTATGCCTGTTAGTTTAGCATCTTTTACGGTTAAATTAGCAATTCCGGTTCCTTCTGTAGACCTCATTACCCAATCGTGAACAGTAGAAGTTCCTGCAACTTCAAAAGTTGATTTTGTATCGACTAAAGTGTAAGTTCTTTGAGCGCTTGCCTGAAATGTTAATGTTGTAAAAATAATTGTTGCCAGGATTGATTTGATTGTTTCCATTTTGATATGTATAGGTTGTTTTAATTAGGAAAGTTCTTTAAAGTGGTTGCGAACTAACCTTATTTCTTGTATCAAATTTATTGCGTACTAAGAGGATATTAAATGATAAAAATCATGAGGAAACTGTTATTAAATTCTTATAGTAAAGGGTAACGAAGTTTCTAGAGTCTCATTTTCGTTTCTCTGAAAATGATAGTAAATAATTAAATGATTGTTATCTAGTGTGTTGGATGTTTAGCGCAGCAGCGAAGAAATATTTTGGTATAAAAACTAAGAAAGCATCTAAAAGGCAGAAAAAATGACAAAAGTGATTAACTTTGCAGCATGCAAATTGAGAAAAAAGATATAAGAGCCTTATCAAAAGATCAGTTACGAGATTTTTTTGTTGCTAATAATGACAAAGCGTTTCGTGGAAATCAGGTTTATGAGTGGCTGTGGAGCAAAGGAGCACATAGTTTTGAGGATATGACAAATGTTGCAAAATCAACACGTTCTATGCTCGAAGAAAATTTTGTTATCAACCACATTAAGGTAGATACCATGCAGCGCAGTAACGACGGAACAGTAAAAAATGCTGTACGCCTGCATGACGGATTAGTGGTAGAATCTGTTTTAATTCCTACCGAAACCAGAACAACAGCCTGCGTTTCGAGTCAGGTGGGCTGTAGTTTAGATTGTAATTTCTGTGCAACAGCAAGATTAAAACGTATGCGAAATCTGGAGCCGGGAGAAATCTACGATCAGATTATGGCAATCGATAAAGAAAGTCGTTTGTATCATAATCATCCGCTTTCAAATATTGTTTTTATGGGAATGGGAGAACCTTTAATGAACTATAATAATGTCATTAAAGCGATTGATATGATTACATCGCCAGAAGGATTAGGAATGTCGCCAAAACGTATTATGCTTTCAACATCGGGAATTCCGAAAATGATCAAAAAAATGGCCGATGATGAAGTGAAGTTTAAACTGGCCGTTTCCCTGCATTCTGCGATTGATGAAACCCGCGCGAAGATTATGCCTTTCAGCAAAAACTTTCCTTTAAAAGATTTAAGAGAAGCATTAGAATATTGGTACAGAAAAACAAAAAGCAAAGTTTCGTACGAATATGTGGTTTGGAAAGGAATTAATGACGATAAAGCTTCTGTAGATGCTTTAGTGAAATTCTGCAAATATGTGCCTTGTAAAGTCAATTTAATTGAGTACAATCCAATCGATGACGGAGAATTTCAACAAGCTTCAGAAGAATCGATTATGGCTTATATAAAAGCACTTGAAAATATTGGTGTTGTAGTGAAAGTAAGAAGAAGCCGCGGAAAAGACATCGATGCGGCCTGCGGACAATTAGCCAACAAAGAAGCAGAAACAATATAATCTGCTAGGATCTCATTAGTAGAAAAAAAATAGAGACAATGTAGAATTATGTTCCATCGGGACATTTGATATTGATGGTAACTAAAAAAGCATTAAAAACGAGGGTGAATCTTGTCTTTAATGCTTTTTTTCTGGGCAAAAAGGGAATTATTTTTTCAAATCGATTTCTTCTGTTACGCCGTCTTTGGTTACTTTAGCCAGCGTGTCGCAATCTCCGCTGCCATAATCAATAACAGCCGAAGCCCCGTTTTTAGTTACAGAAACCACACCTTTTACAGCAAATGATTTTCTGCATGAAGCCTTAAATTCTAAAGGAGTTGTAATTTCTGCCGAAAAAGTATCTCCGTTTGGCAGTGTAGTTGTACCGCTTCCGGTTACTACAAATACATTATCTTCCCAATTAAACCAAGTGTTGTAACCCGCAGTCATTTCTTTTACAAGAGAACCTTTTCTGCTGTAAACACTTCCGTCATCAAAAGTAATAGTTAAATCAATCTCGGCGGTAGAAACCGGATGCGCTTCTGCAAGTAAATCAGTAGATTTTACAGTTCGAACAATGCTTTTGCTTCCCTGAAGTTTTTTTCCGTTATGATAAAATCCTTCAAAAGTATAACTAATAGTCTGTGTAGAAGCCGAAAAATCATTAGAAAATGAAACTACCATTTTTCCTTTTACCGTGTTTCCGTTATCAAGTGTACATCCGTCCACGCCAAAATCTACCGTTTTGGTAAACGTATTATTCGTTAAAACTGTTGTAATAACAGCACAGCTAGGCAAAAAGTTTTTAATGTTTCCGGCAGGTTTGTTATTAATATTAAGCTGAGCACTAAATTGATCTTCAGCAATATTCGTAACATCATCTATTGAGGCATCTATTTTGGCATTAGCAATAATTTCATCGTTTGTAATTACCTTGCTCGTTCCGTCATTTGTGTTTTCATCAGAATTACAACTTGTAAATAGTGATAAAGCGATATATGTTCCAATTAATAAAAATTTTGTTTTCATAATAAATAGTTTTTTTGGTTTTACTTTTAATTAATGAATTCAAATTAGTATTAGATTGAGGTGTTTTTGGATTGTTTTTTAAATTAGTATTGAAATTGTTGATATACTAACATAAAATAGACAACGTTTTTTTATTTAAAATAGTATATTTGGAATCGAAATGAATATTACTTCACAAATAAAACAGCCCATTATTGCCGAGATGGAACTTTTTGAAAAAAAGTTCCATGAATCGATGACCTCTAAGGTTGCCTTACTCAACAGAATTACCTATTATATTGTAAACCGAAAAGGAAAACAAATGCGTCCGATGTTTGTGTTTCTTACGGCAAAAATGGTTTCTGGCGGTACTGTAAACGAGAGAACATATCGTGGTGCTTCAGTTATTGAACTTATTCATACGGCGACTTTAGTTCACGACGATGTTGTTGACGATAGTAATCGCCGCCGCGGATTTTTCTCAATTAATGCGCTTTGGAAAAATAAAATTGCAGTTCTGGTTGGAGATTATTTACTTTCAAAAGGATTGCTTTTATCGATCGATAATGGCGATTTTGATCTTTTAAGAATTATTTCGGTTGCCGTTCGCGAAATGAGCGAAGGTGAATTACTTCAAATTGAAAAAGCCCGCCGACTTGATATTACCGAAGATGTTTACTACGAAATCATCAGAAAAAAAACAGCAACACTTATTGCCGCCTGTTGTGCGCTTGGAGCAAAAGCCGTAATTGAAGATGATGCACAGGTAGAAAACATGCGTAAGTTTGGCGAATTAATTGGAATGGCGTTTCAAATCAAAGATGATTTATTCGATTACAGCGAAGAAGCTATTGGAAAACCAACCGGAATCGATATTAAAGAGCAAAAAATGACACTGCCTTTAATTCACGTTTTAAATACCTGTACGCCGCAGGAAAAAAAGTGGCTGATAAACTCCATCAAAAACCACAACAAAGACAAAAAACGCGTAAAAGAAGTTATTGCCTTTGTAAAAAACAATAATGGTTTGGCTTACGCCGAAAACAAAATGGTCGAATTCCAGCAAGAAGCACTTTCGCTTTTAAATAATTACCCGGATTCTGAATTCAAAGCGGCACTTACCTTAATGGTAAACTACGTTATTGAAAGAAAAAAATAGTTTCTGTTAGGTTTAATATTCAAGGATATAAACAATTTTGTTTGATGTGTCTAATAATGAAAATACTATTCCATCTCTTATAATTGACATAAATCGAGAACTTTCTGTCGCGCCAACAAGCATGTTTTGATTAAGTTGATAATCATTTTTTAAATTGTGATTTATATTGATTAGAAACTCTTCAAGAATGCAAAGGGCTTCGTTTTTATCTAATAAAAAAGGATCAGTATTTTTACCGTAATTTTCGGTTATGACAGATATGTGTTTATGAACGCCAAATTTTTTATAGAAATATTTCGTAAAATTATAGCTGTAAAATGCTTCTGCATAATATTCTGCATTTGAAAAATTGTAAAAACTATTTTTTTCTAAATGTGGAAGTATGTTTTCTAAATAGTCATTTACAGTTCTTTTTTCTTTTAAATAGAGGTCTCTGTTTTGAGTAAAATCTTCTTCTAAAGCATTGTGAAGTTGGTAAATTTTTTCATAATCATCAAAAACTGATAACTCGCCCAAAAATTCATATTTTCCGTTAATATATTTAAAGCCAAAAAAATTGTTTTCAGAATATTTGTATTGATTTTTACAAAAGAAACCATCTGTTGAAACTATATGTATATGATAATCTTCACCATCAATTAACGTTTTTATTGTTAAAAGAGGTTTGAAAAAAATGCCTAATGTTTTGTCAATGAAAACGTTCTCGATATCAGGGTAAAGTTGGATATTCTCTGTCATTATAATCAATTTTATCCTGCAAAAATATAGATAAAAACCTACAAAAAAAATAAAAACTAGCATAATTTTTGGAATTTGGAATTTTAAAAATTTGATTTTTTTTCCACCTCATGCAACCATTTTAAAACTCTATGCGTCTATGCTAATAGAAGTCTGTTTCTAAAACCAAAACCAAACGCTTATTAATGAAAATTATTCAGTTACATCAAGAAGAAGCTAAAATCATAAAGCTCGCTGTCGAAAATAATCGTCAGGCGCAGCAACAGATTTACAGTAAGTTTTCTTCGAAAATGTTAAGCGTGTGCCGGCAGTATATAAAGGACATTCAGCTGGCAGAAGATGTAATGATAACCGCTTTTATGAAAGTGTTTACAAACCTGAAAAATTTTGAACACAAAGGCAGTTTTGAAGGATGGATAAGGCGGATTATGGTAAACGAATGCATTTCGTATTTAAGAGTTCAAAAGAAAGTACAATTTGCCGAAGATGAATTTTTTACCGAAGAAAGTTTTAATGAAATTGACAGCCAGTTTACCGTAGAACAAATTCAGTATTTAATAGATGCTCTGCCCGATGGTTATAAAATGGTCTTCAATTTATACGCAATAGAAGGTTACAAACACAATGAAATTGCAAAGATGTTAGGTATTAATGAAGGAACATCAAAATCGCAATTATCACACGCCAGAAAGATGCTGCAAACACAAATTACTATTTTAAAAAAACAAGATAATGGAACCGAATAATTTTGAAAAGGATTTCCGTGATAAACTAAATCAGCGCAAAATTGAGCCAAGCAGTAAAACCTGGGATCGATTAGATGCCATGTTGAGTGTTGCTGAAGAAAAGAAACCAAAGAAAAACAGAAAATGGCTGTATGTTGCAGCAAGTTTTATAGGTTTTTTATTGATTGCGACGATCTTTTTTAATCAAAAAGAAAATACAATTGAATCTCCTAAAAATGCAGTAACAGAAAAAGAAATCAGAAAAGATTCTGTCGAAAAACCGCTTGTAAATACTGGCGATTCAATTCAGACGGGAATAGCAGTTTTAGAAAATCCTTCGAAAGAAATTTTAAATAAAGAAGAAAAAAAGCCCAATCAGCAAACAAAAACAATTCTTCAAAAACAATCAAATCAAATTGCGGAGTCTTCAATCATCAAAAACAATCAGGAAAAACAATCAACAAACATCAATCAAACTGTAATTGCCGAAAATTCTAAAAAAGAAAACATAGACCAATTGCTGGAAAATGCCGAAAATAAGGTCATGGCAGAAAATTCAAATAAAATCAAAAAAGCAAAAGTAAAAATAAACGCCTCAGATTTACTTAATCAGGTCGACGGCGAACTTGAGTTATCTTTTAGAGAAAAAGTAATTACCAAAGTAAACAAAAATCTTCAGGAAGTTAAAGTGGCTTTGTCTAACAGAAATCAGGAGGAAAAAAAATAACAAATTATAAGTACAATCATCATCAATCAAATATTCAATCAATTTAAAACAATCAATCATGAAAAATTTTACCATTTATCTTATACTTTTCTTCTTTTTAGTAGTAAGCAAAGTAATAGGACAGGAAACTTTTGAGTCTGAGGCAAAAAGAATTGCCAATAAAATCGAGAAAATTACTAAAGAAGAAAAAGAAGCTTTAAAACAAGAAATCGAAGCCATAAATGTGCAGCTGTCAGAAGGTAAAATCACACAAGAACAGGCTGATAAACGCAAAAAAGAATTGGCCGAAGCCAGAGCTGTAATTATAGAAGAAAAAGTAACTCTGGCCCAAAATGAGTTAAATGACTTAGTTCAGAAGAAAGTTGACGGGAAAATAAAAGAAGATTCTGCAAAGATCTACATGATTCGATGGAAATCGTATAAACACGACAGAGATTCTATTCGCGGCGAAAAAAGAACTACTTCTCAGTTTGTTTTTGCCATGGGTTTAAACAATATGCTGGCCGACGGAAAACTGCAGGATTCCAAATACAGTTTTATAGGTTCGCATTTTTATGAATGGGGTTTTACCTATAATTCAAGATTAATGAAAAATGATAATTTACTTCATGCTAAATACGGACTTTCGTTAATGTACAATAACATTCGTGCAACAGAAAATAAAAGTTTTGTAGTAAACGGAGACCAGACCAATCTGGAAATAAACCCTATTCATTTAACCGAATCCCGTTTTAGAAACGTGTATTTAGTATTGCCTGTACATTTAGAATTTGATTTTACAAGACCCGTTCAAAGCAATGGAAAAACATATTTCAAAACTCATAAAAGTTTCCGTTTTGGAATAGGAGGTTATACCGGAATCAATGTAAAATCAAAACAAATCCTGAAATTTGAAGAAGAAGATTTGAAATACAAAACCAGAATAAAAGGCGATTATAATGTAAATAATTTTATATACGGTCTTAGTTCTTATATTGGTTACAGAGATTTGAGTTTGTATTTCAAATACGATTTAAATCCATTGTTTCAGGATAATTTAGTCAAAGAAAATAATATTTCTTTAGGATTACGTCTCGATTTAAATTAAATATAAAGTTGAGTTTAGTTAGTGGAAAAAGTGTTTCGAAAGAGACACTTTTTTTATTTTAATAGCAAAAATTCAGCTTGGATTTGCGTATTTTTACAGGCTCGAATTTTTAAAAAATAATTTACGTTTTGATTTCACAAAGTACAATAGATGCCGTTTTTGAAACTGCTCGTGTAGAGGAGGTTATTGGCGATTTTGTCAATTTAAAACGTGCCGGAAGTAACTTTAAAGGTCTGAGTCCGTTTTCAGACGAACGCTCGCCTTCATTTATGGTATCGCCGGCAAAAGGAATCTGGAAAGATTTTAGTTCAGGAAAAGGAGGTAATTCTGTGGCCTTTTTAATGGAACATTCACAATTTACCTATCCTGAAGCCATTCGTTATCTGGCAAAAAAATACAATATAGAAATTGAAGAAACCGAACAGACAGAAGCAGAAAAAGCTATGACTGATGTTCGCGAAAGCATGTATTTGGTTTCTGAATTTGCGGCTAAATATTTTCAGGATGTTTTAGTAAATTCTGAAGAAGGAAAAGCTATAGGTTTATCGTATTTTAAAGAAAGAGGTTTTACAAACGAAACCATCAAAAAATTTGCATTAGGATATTCCCCTGAAACCTGGGATGCTTTAACCAAAGAAGCACTTGGAAAAGGATATAAACTGGAATTTTTAGAAAGTACAGGTTTAACAATTCCAAGAGAAGATCGCCCGTTTGACCGATTCAAAGGTCGTGTTATGTTTCCAATTCATAGTATGTCCGGACGTGTTTTAGGTTTTGGAGGACGTATTTTAACCAACGATAAAAAAGCGGCCAAATACCTAAACTCACCCGAAAGTGATATTTACCATAAAAGTAAAGTCCTTTATGGAATTTTTCAGGCCAAACAATCCATTGCCAAACAAAATAACTGTTATCTGGTTGAAGGTTACACCGATGTAATTCAGTTTAATCAGGCCGGAATCGAAAATGTTGTAGCATCATCAGGAACGGCTTTAACGCCGGATCAAATACGATTGGTAAATCGTCTTACCCGAAATATTACAGTGCTTTTTGATGGAGATGCGGCGGGTTTGCGAGCGTCTATCCGCGGAATTGATTTGATTCTTGAAGAAGGAATGAACGTAAGAGTCTGTGCTTTCCCTGATGGAGAAGATCCGGATAGTTTTGCCAGAAAAAATTCTCATGATGATCTTGTAGCGTATCTGGAAAATAACAGCAAAGACTTTATTCAGTTTAAAGCTTCTATTTTGATGGGTGAAGCTAAAAATGATCCTATCAAAAAAGCCGATCTGATTCGTGATATGGTCGTGAGTATTTCTAAAATACCAGACCGTATCCAGCGTGAAGTTTATGTTCAGGAATGTGCCAGAATTATGGATATTTCTGAGCAGGTTTTGGTAAGTACACTGGCGCAATTAATTCAAAAAGATATTGCCGACGCTAATAAAAAGCAAAAACAGGAGCAAAAACCTTTTGAAGTAGTTAGAAACCAAAATCCAAAAAATGCCGGCTTTTCAGGTGGAGATCCGGAAGATCCAAGAACTGGACCGCCAGATGATTATTATCCTGGAGATATGCCGTATTCTCCGGAACAAGCAGAAAAAGTAGATATTCTGTATGTTTTTGAGAGAAAAATTATAGAACTGCTTCTTTTGTACGGAAGTGTTTTGGAGGATTTTGAAGATGTTTTCTTAAAAGCCGATGAAGAAGGAAATGTAAAAGAGGTTTCTGAAAAGCGAAAATATAAAGTATACGAAAAAATATATTTAAGTCTTCAGGAAGATGAGGTAGAATTGTCCAACGTATTATTTCAGAATCTTTTTACCAATATTATTGATTTTTATAATCAAAATGAAACTTTTAGCTTAGATAAATATTTAATGCATTTACAACCTGAATTTGCTCAGGAAGTGACAAATATTTTGATGGAAGATGAAAGACTGACCATTCATAACTGGGAAGGCCAGAATATTTTTCCGAAACATAAAAACGAAACGATAGAACAAAATGTATCTGATACAATATTTTCTATGCGCTGGTTTTTGGTTTCAAAAATAATTCACGAATTAAAAACCTCATTGCTTACAAATCCGGAGCAGGACAGTATGGAAGTATTATCAATGGTAGTTGATTATTCTAAACTGCTCAATAATTTTTCTAAAAAATTAGGAAGGGTAGTGGTGCCGTACCACGGCGGATAAAAATCAAAAAGCTCTATAGTGATTAACAATATAGAGCTTTTTTTATGGTTGATGATTGAATAAACAATCAGGATACCATCAAATTAAATAATTTCTAAAGTCTTAGCTTTGTTTACTAAGTCAACTAAATTAGTAACATTTAATTTCGTTAGTAATCTTAATTTGTAAGTACTGATCGTTTTTTCGTTCAGACTTAAGATTTTAGAAATCTCATTGTTTTTCTTACCATCACTTAAATAACGTAAAACCTCGATTTCACGGTTAGAAAGTTTTCTGTATAAACGTTCGCTTTTGCTTTGTTTAGCAATAAGGGCCATGTTTTTGCGAACAGTTTCGTTGATGATAATTTTTCCTTCGTGTACTTTTACAATAGAAAGACCTAAAGTTTCAAGTTTTTCTGTTTTGTGTACATACCCGGATACTCCAGCTTTAATAGCATTTGGAGCATACATTTGCTCAGCCAAGTCACTGAAAATTACAATTTTTGTTTTTGGGAAATTTTTCAGGATAGACTTAACTTCGAAGATACTAGAAAGACCTTCTAATTCTAAATCTAAGATTAGAATATCGATTTCCTTCGTTTGAAGAATATCTCTAACCATTGAAAAATTGCCTACGTTGGCAACAATTGAAATTTGATCGTGGTCTTTAAAATAAGACTTAACGCCAAAGTGAGTCACAGGATGATTGTCTGCAAGACATACTTTAATCATAATTTTACCTTTTTAGAATTGTTATCATGTTTTTGGAACTGTAAAATTAATAAATAAATTCTGTAATTAATTGCAGACAAATGTTAAAATATTTATTTTAACGTTTTTGGTATCAAACAAACTGGAATTGGGTCCATTTTATGCTTATTACTGGTGTTTAATCTTTTATAAATTTCAAAGACAGATTTTTCTCTCCCCATGAAGTCATCCGCCGTATTTCCTGACTCCGCGGCCAACATTGCCCACTCAAGTTCGTCGTAACTTGCGCCTAATTGGTCCTCATCTGTTCTGTTATCGCCAAAAAGTCCGTCGGTTGGAGCAGCCGTTAAAATTGAATTTGGAATGGCTAAAAACTCTCCAAGAGCATAAACATCAGATTTCATTAAATCGGCAATCGGACTCAAATCAACACCTCCATCTCCGTATTTTGTATAAAATCCTACACCAAAATCTTCGACCTTATTGCCTGTGCCTGCTACTAATAGCCCGTGAATTCCTGCTAAATAATATAGAGAAGTCATTCTTAAACGCGCTCTTGTGTTGGCTAATGATAAATTAACTTTTGTTGAATCTTTTGAGGTTGGCACAACGCTCTTAAAAGCTTCAAAAGTAGAAGTTAGATCAGTTTGTACACTCGAAACATTTGGAAAACGCTTTTTTAGCTGCTCAATATGTTCTCTTCCTCTAGAAACTTGACTTTCAGCTTGATGAATAGGCATTTCTACGCATAAAACCTGTAAACCGGTCTGTGCGCACAGGGTAGAAGTCACT
Source organism: Flavobacterium ginsengiterrae (assembly GCF_039539785.1). Taxonomy (NCBI): domain Bacteria; kingdom Pseudomonadati; phylum Bacteroidota; class Flavobacteriia; order Flavobacteriales; family Flavobacteriaceae; genus Flavobacterium; species Flavobacterium ginsengiterrae. The sequence goes on from NZ_BAABDU010000003.1 coordinate 1,513,170, forward strand.
GCAGAGTCTACTCCGCCCGAAATTCCAATAACAAAACCATTCACTTTTGCGTTAGCTGCATAGTTTTTTAACCATTCAACAATATGTGTATTTACTTTTTCTGTTTGAATTGTGCTTTTTTTAGCCATAATAGTTCAAGTTTTAAGATACAGGGATGTATATTTGCAGAATTATTTTTAAGTACATACTATATATATGTATTTAAATTCCAGCAACACAAATCTAATTAAAATAAAATGAAAATTTATCGCTTTGTAGTGGTTCTGTGCTTGTTTTTTTTGTCTTGTGACCAAAAAACAAAGGTTGAAAAAGAGGTTGAAGAAATTCCGGTTGATATTAAAGTAGAACGTTTTGACAAGGTGTTTTTTGAAACCAAACCAGAAGATCTCGCTAAAGTAAAAAAACAATATCCTTTCTTTTTTCCGGAAGGGAATGACGATAATGTCTGGCTGCAAAAAATGCAGGAACCTATTTGGAGAGAAGTTTATGAAGAAGTGCAGAAAAAATACGCCAATTTTGAGCCTGTACGTGAAGAGTTTAATGAGCTTTTTAAACATGTAAAATATTATTTTCCAAAAACAAAAACACCAAAAGTGATTACCATAATTGGTGAAATGGATTATAATACAAAAGCAATTTATGCAGACAGCCTTGTAATTGTAGCGCTGGAATTGTATTTAGGAAAAGATCATAAGTTCTATGAATTTCCAAATTACATTAAATACAATTTTGAAGAAAAACAAATTATGCCAGATGTAGTTTCGAGTTTTACTTATAGAAACATTCCGGCATATCCTGATAAAAACTTGATTTCTCAAATGATTTTTGAAGGAAAAGAATTATACGCAAAAGATTTACTTCTGCCTCAATATACAGATGCCGAAAAAATGGGTTATTCGTCTGAACAGATAAAATGGTGTGAAGAAAATGAAAACTATATGTGGCGTTATTTTCTTGAAAACGAAATGCTGTACAGTTTAGATCCTAAATTAACAACACGTTTTATAGCACCGGCTCCGTTTTCTAAATTCTATCTTGAAATAGATAACGATTCTCCGGGAAGAGTGGGCGCATGGATAGGATGGCAGATTGTTCGCTCATATATGAAAAACAATAATGTTTCCCTGTCGGAATTATTAAAAGTAAACGCAAAAGAAATTTTCGAAAAGTCAAAATATAAACCTAAGAAATAATGTCAAATACAATAAAATCAGAAATTAAATTCAATGTCGAATTAGACGAAAACCGTGTTCCGGAAAAATTAACATGGAGTGCACAAGACGGCGGAGTTCTTGCAGAAGAAGCAAAAGCTATTATGTTGTCAATCTGGGACAGTAAAGCGCAGGAAACTATGCGTATCGATTTATGGACAAAAGATATGCCGGTAGACGAAATGAAAATTTTCTTCCACCAGACATTAGTTGCAATGGCTGATACTTTTAAACGTGCAACAGATGACGAAAAAATGTCAGATACAATGAAAGATTTCTGCGATTACTTTGCAGAAAAACTGGAACTTACTAAATAGTAGAAATTCCAAAAATATTTAAAATCCCAAATTCCAATTATTAGAGTGGAATTTGGGATTTTTTATTGATGAAATTCTCCAGTTCTAAAAAGTTTGGAGTTTTAAAATTGGAATTTCATTTTTAGAACTCTGAGTTGTTCTTAAAAACTTCCTGATTTACTTCGTCAATGTAAGAAAGAAGTTCTTCCTTGCCAATTGATTCTGTTGATGAAGTTACAAAGTATTGAGGCATTTCTGCCCAGTTGTTAGCATACATTTGTTTGCGGTAAGCAGCAATATGCGAATCAATTTTTCCTTTGCTTATTTTATCTGCTTTTGTAAAAATAATGCAAAAAGGAATTTCGCTTTCGCCCATATACGACATAAATTCAATGTCTATTTTTTGAGCTTCATGGCGAATATCTATCAATACAAAAGCACATACCAACTGCTCTCTGTTTTCAAAATAATCAGTAATAAACTGCTGGAAAACAGATTTTGTTTTTTTAGAAACTTTAGCGTAACCATAACCTGGCAAATCGACTAAAAACCAGTTATTGTTGATTTTAAAATGATTTATCAGCTGTGTTTTTCCTGGTTTTCCAGATGTTTTTGCTAAGTTTTTATGATTGGTAATCATGTTAATCAAAGATGATTTACCAACGTTAGATCGGCCTATAAATGCGTATTCCGGTAAAAAATCTTTCGGGCATTTTGATGCATCAGAATTACTGACAATAAATTCGGCGGTATTAATTTTCATGTTTTTTGGTTTTAAAACCTCCTTTAAAATCGAAAGTTAGATGCTATAAATTCTTTTCGGTAAGCCATTTTTCAAGAATTTCATTAAATTCCTGAGGATGTTCCATCATAGCAGCGTGTCCACATTTGTCAATCCAATACAAAGTTGAATTAGGCAATAATTTGTCAAATTCCTCAGCAACATTTGGCGGAGTTACCGAGTCATTTTTACCCCAAATAATGCAGGTTTCCACATCCATTTTTGGTAAATCTTTGGCCATATTATGACGAATTGCACTCTTGGCAATTGTTAAAGTTTTGATTAGTTTTATGCGGTCATTGGCAGTCGCATATACTTCATCTATAAGTTCCGGAGTTGCAATTTTTGGATCATAAAATACATCTTCGGCTTTCTTTTTAATGTATTCATAATCGCCTCTTCGTGGGTAACTGTCGCCCATTGCGCTCTCATAAAGCCCTGAACTTCCTGTGATTACAAGTCCTGCTACTTTTTCAGGATAAAGTTTTGTGTGGTACAATGCAATGTGCCCTCCAAGAGAATTTCCCAGAAGAATTACTTTGTCAAAACCTTTAAAAGTGATAAAATCCTTAACGTATTTAGCAAAACTTTTTACATTCGTTTTTAAAATGCTTTGTGTGTATATTGGCAAATCCGGAATAACAACTTTATATCCTTTTGTTGGGAAATATTGTGCTACACCATCAAAGTTACTTAGACCTCCCATTAACCCATGCAGAATAACGATAGGTGTACCTTCTCCAGCTTCAAAATAGCTGTATTTGCCTTCTTTTTTATAGTGTTTGTCCATCTAATCTAATGCCAATTTCAATTTCGACAAATATAGGGTTTAATAAACAAAAATGAATTTTTGCCGCCATTTTTTAACTACATAATTTTAGTAGAACTTATAACTGTTTAAAAATCAGCTTTTAGAATGGTTTTTGTTATATTATGTAAATGTTAAATTCATTGCATTATAATTAATTTTTTAAGAGAAATGATGTTTAAAATTTTTAATTGTTAAAAGAATCATTCTGTGAGCTGATTAATATCTAAACGGCTGATTATTTAATGTTTATGCAAAGTGGTAATAAAATGGTTAAACTTATCAACAAAGTGGTATTTTGTGGTAATATGTGGTATTTTTTTTTATATTTTTGCTGTATAACATGTTAAGTGGTTTTTCTTGAATACAATTGTAGGAACATATGAGTGTAAAGTCGATGCTAAAGGGAGGTTAATGATACCTGCGCCTTTAAAAAAGCAATTGGCTTCCTCGCTTCAGGACGGTTTTGTTTTGAAGCGCTCTGTTTTTCAGCAGTGTTTAGAATTGTATCCAATGGATGAGTGGAATTTGATGATGGCGAAAATTAACAAGTTGAATCGTTTTGTAAAAAAGAACAATGATTTCATTCGCAGATTTACTGCCGGCGTAAAAGTGGTAGAGATTGATGCATTAGGAAGATTGTTAGTGCCAAAAGATTTGGTAACGTTTTCTGGTATTTCTAAAGATGTTGTTTTTTCATCTGCGGTTAATATTGTGGAAATTTGGGATAAAGATTTATACGAAAAATCAATAAGCGGCGAAGATATGGATTTTGCTGATTTAGCCGAGGAAGTAATGGGAAATATTAATGACGACGACAATGGAATATCATAATCCGGTTTTACTTCATCCAACAGTTGATGGTTTAGATATTAAACCAGACGGCATCTACGTAGATGTAACGTTTGGAGGCGGAGGCCACTCAAAAGAAATTTTGAGACGTTTAGGGCCAAACGGAAAATTGTTTGCTTTTGATCAGGACGAAGATGCACTGGCAAATGCACTGCCAGACGAAAGATTTACGCTGATTAATGAAAACTTCAGATTTATAAAAAGATTTCTGCGTTTTCACGGAGTTAAAGCGGTTGACGGAATTTTGGCCGATTTAGGAGTTTCATCACATCAGTTTGATGTTCCGGAAAGAGGTTTTTCAACCCGATTCGATGCCGAGCTGGATATGCGGATGAGTCAAAAAAATGACTTAAATGCTTACCGGGTGGTAAATGAATATGAAGAACAGGATTTGCGTCGTGTTTTTTTTGATTATGGGGAGTTGAAAAATGCGCCTGTTTTAGCAAGAACAATTGTAGAAGCGAGACAGCACAGGCCGATTAAAACAACAGACGAATTAAAAGAAGTTCTTAAAAAATATTTACCAGAGAAAGTTCGAAACAAAATACTGGCTCAGATTTATCAGGCCATTCGAATTGAGGTAAATCAGGAAATGGATGTTTTAAAAGAATTTATTGAGCAGTCATTAGAGATTTTAAAACCAGGCGGAAGATTCTCAGTAATCTCATACCATTCTCTTGAAGACAGACTGGTAAAAAGATTTATTAAAAACGGAATGTTTGAAGGAGAACCAGAAAGAGATTTTTACGGAAACTATTCGGTGCCGTTTAAAACAATAGGAAAACTGATCGTTCCGGATGATGAAGAAATCAAAATAAACAACAGAGCGAGAAGCGCTAAATTGAGAATTGCTGAAAAAATATAATACATATATATAGGTAGAAATGAAAAGTGGAGTATTCAGCATATTAAAGGCAAGATTTTTAATCAACGATGATGCCGTAAAAAACTGGCGATTCATTGTTTTTATAATTCTGCTGGCGATTTTGATGATTGCAAATACACAGCGATACGAGCAGAAAGTATTTGAAATAGCAAAGCTGAACAATGAAGTAAAAGAACTAAGATCAGAATTTGTCGATCGACGTTCAGAATTGATGAAATTAAAAATGGAGTCAACCATCTCGGATAAAATGTTAGAGAAACAAATTTTTCCGTCGACAGTTCCTCCTGTAAAAATAGAAGTTAAAAAAGAAGAAGAAAAAAGTTTCTTTAAAAGAATATGGCAGTAGACGATAAACATATATCCTACAGAATTTACCTCGTAGCAGTTTTCATCTTTTTGATGGCAATTGCTATTGTCGTTAAATTAACCAATATTCAATGGGTTGAAGGAGATTATTACAGAAAACTGGCCAAACAGCGTACGGTTAGAAATTTTGTAATTCCTGCCAATAAAGGAAATATTTATTCTGCCGACGGAAGTTTACTGGCTACGTCAATCCCAAATTATGAGATTCGTTTTGATGCAAAAGCACCAAAAACAGAAACTTTTGAAAAGTATATAAAATCATTATCTGATTCTCTTGAAACTGTTTTAGACAGACCTTCAGGATATTATGAAAAGGAATTAAGAAAAGCGAGAGCTAATAAAAACCGTTATTATTTAATAGCTCGTAATTTGAGCTATACCGAATATGTAAAAATTAAAGGATTTCCACTTTTTAATTTAGGCGCTTTTAAAGGCGGTATAATTGTAGAGCAGGAAACGGTTAGAAAACACCCAATTGGAAAAATTGCAGAAAGAACGATTGGTTACGACCGAATCGATCCTGCAACCGGAGTTGAAGTTGGAAAAGGAATCGAGTGGGCTTTTAAAAGTTACCTGAATGGAAAAGACGGTAAGATTTTAAAACAAAAAATCGCAAAAGGACAATGGAAACCAATTCGTGACGTAAACGAAGTAGATCCAATTGACGGTTACGATGTAATTTCAACAATAGATGTTTTTATTCAGGATATTGCGCATCACGCTTTGTTGAAACAGTTAGAAGACTACGAAGCAGATCATGGTTGTGTTGTCGTTATGGAAACAGAAACGGGTCATGTAAAAGCGATTTCGAATTTAGGGAGAGCAGAAGACGGATCGTATTATGAAACTACAAATTATGCAATTGCCGAATCTCAGGAGCCCGGATCGACTTTTAAATTAGTTGATTTAATGGCGATTTTAGAAGATAAAGTAGCAGATACGAGCAAGGTTTATGATACTCATGGAGGAGTAGTAAAGTATTACGGACGAAGTGTTCGTGATTCACACAATGGTGGTTACGGAAAAGTTTCTTTAGCGCGCGGTTTCGAACTTTCATCAAATACTGTTATGGTACAGGCAGTTTATGAAAATTACAAGAGTAACCCGTCTAAGTTTGTAAACCATATTAAAGGCTGGGGATTAAATAAAACACTAGGGCTTCATTTTAAAGGAGAAGGCAGACCGTACATTCCACAGCCGGGAGATAAACACTGGTCAGGAACTACACTTCCGTGGATGGCTTTTGGATATAACGTTTCGGTTACACCAATGCAGACGCTGGCACTTTACAATTCTGTTGCCAATAATGGTGTAATGGTAAAGCCACAGTTTGTATCTGAAATTAAAGAATGGAATAAAACCATTAAAAAGTTTGATGTTGAAGTAATCAATCCAAAAGTTTGTTCGCCAGAGACATTGAAGAAAGTAAAAGCAGTATTACTGAATGTAGTTAAAAAGGGAACAGGTTCTAAATTGTATTCGAAAGATTTTTCGATGGCAGGAAAAACAGGAACAGCTCAGGTAAATTATGGCGGCGTAAAAGGAAAATCTGATTTGTATTATGCATCTTCTTTCGTAGGATATTTTCCGGCAGACCATCCAAAATATTCTTGTATTGTGGTAGTTCACAAGCCAAATACATCTAAGAATAATTATTACGGAGCCGATGTTGCAGGGCCGGTTTTTAAAAGAATCGCACAAAAGATTTTTACAGATGCGCCTTCTACCAATAAAATAAAACAATTGGATTCTAAGATTTCAAAACAAGAAATCAGTTATGATAAATACGACAAAGAATCGAATAAAAAATTAAATCAAATTCCTGATTTAAAAGGAATGCCGGGAATGGATGCCGTTGCTTTACTGGAAAATTTAGGTTTAAAAGTAAAAGTCAACGGATTTGGAAAAGTTAAGAATCAATCGATTCAGGCAGGACAAAACATAATTAGAAACACAACTATAGTATTAGAATTATCGTGAAAATACTAAAAGACATATTATATAAAGCTGCTATCGAATCTGTAACAGGTTCGACAGATATCAGTATCCAGAAAATTGAATTTGATTCCAGGAAAGTAGAATCAAATGATGTTTTTGTGGCTATTCGCGGTTCACTTTCTGATGGACATGATTATATCGAAAAAGCAATTCAATTAGGAGCAAAAGCTGTTATCTGCGATACACTTCCAGAAAATATTCAGAAAGACGTTACTTATGTTCAGGTAAAAGATACCAATACAGCTTTGGCTTTTATGGCTGCTAATTATTTTGAAGATCCGTCTTCAAAACTAAAATTAGTTGGTGTAACAGGTACAAACGGAAAAACAACAATTGCTTCATTATTGTTTCAGTTGTTTAAAAAAGCAGGTTTTAAAGTTGGGTTATTATCAACTGTAAAAATTATGGTCGATGATAAAGAATATCCTGCAACGCATACTACACCGGATTCAATTACAATCAATCATTATTTGAATGAGATGATCGAAGCTGGAGTAACGCATTGTTTTATGGAAGTAAGTTCGCATGGAATTCATCAAAAGCGTACGGAAGCTTTACATTTTACAGGCGGAATTTTTACTAATCTTTCGCACGATCACTTGGATTACCATCCAACTTTTGCAGAATACAGAGATGTAAAAAAATCATTTTTTGATTCTCTGCCAAAAACAGCTTTCGTATTATCTAACATTGATGATAAAAACGGAACAGTAATGCTGCAAAATACTGTGGCAAGAAAGTTTACTTATGCGCTAAAATCCTATGCCGATTTTAAAGCAACCATTTTAGAAAGCCAGTTATCAGGACTATTGTTGAAAATCAATGATAACGAAGTTTGGGTTAAACTAATTGGAACGTTTAATGCTTACAATGTTTTAGCAATTTACGGAACAGCTGTAGAGTTAGGATTGGATAGTCTTGAAGCGTTGCGTTTATTGTCTGATTTAGAAAGTGTTTCGGGTCGTTTTCAATACATCGTAACTGATTCTAAAGTAACAGCAATTGTAGATTATGCACATACGCCTGACGCTTTAGAAAATGTTCTAAAAACGGTTGATGATATTAGAACCAAAAACGAACAATTGATTACAGTTGTGGGTTGCGGCGGAAACAGAGATAAAACAAAAAGGCCAATTATGGCAAAAATTGCTACAGATTTAAGTGATAAAGCAATTTTAACATCAGATAATCCAAGAAATGAAGATCCAGAAGTGATTCTCGACGAAATGGAACAAGGTGTTGAAGCTCATAATTACAAAAAGATATTAAGAATTACAGATAGAAAACAAGCTATTAAAACGGCTTGTCAATTGGCACAGCCAAATGATATCATTTTAATTGCGGGTAAAGGACACGAAACTTATCAGGAAATAAATGGAGTTCGCCACCATTTTGATGATATGGAAACGGTAAAAGAAATTTTAGTTCAACTAAACAAATAATAAAGAATTTTTAAGTTCAAATACCACCACACAATTGGAATTTGGAGTTTCAAAATTGGAATTTAAAAAATAGAAAAATATGCTGTACTATTTATTTGAATATTTTGACAAAACACTTGATGTGCCTGGAACAGGAGTTTTCCAGTATATAACATTCAGATCGGCTTTAGCATTTTTGCTTTCACTGCTTTTGTCAACTATTTATGGTAAAAGAGTGATTAACTTTTTGCGCCGTCAGCAAGTTGGAGAAACAGTTCGTGAGCTTGGTCTTGCAGGTCAGAACGAAAAAGCTGGAACGCCTACAATGGGGGGATTAATCATCATTTTTGCCACATTAATTCCGGTATTGTTATTCGCAAGACTGCACAATATTTATATCGTGCTTCTTATTGTAACCACTTTATGGATGGGAACAATTGGTTTTGTAGATGATTATATCAAAATATTCAAAAAAGATAAACAAGGACTAAAAGGTATTTTTAAAGTTATTGGTCAGGTTGGTTTAGGAATTATTGTAGGAGCTGTTTTGTATTTCAATCCTGCCGTTACAGTAAGAACAGATACCGGTCGTACAGATGTTTTTAGAACCTCTGCAAATACAACAGTAATATTGCCTGCGCCGGTTGAAGAAAAATCGACAGCAACGACAATTCCTTTTGTAAAAAACAATGAATTTGATTATGCAGAAGTATTGTCATTCATGGGGGACGGATATGAAAAATGGGCTTGGTTAGTGTTTATTCCGGTAGTAATTTTCATTATTACAGCGGTTTCAAACGGAGCTAATTTAACAGATGGAATCGATGGACTCGCCGCCGGAACTTCCGCAGTTTCCGTCCTCGCGCTTGGGATATTTACATTCGTTTCAGGAAATATCATTTTCTCAAATTATCTGAATATAATGTACATACCCAATTCAGGAGAAATGACCGTCTTTATATCGGCCTTTGTTGGAGCCTTAATCGGATTTCTTTGGTACAATTCATTTCCGGCATCAGTATTTATGGGCGATACGGGAAGTTTAACCATTGGAGGAATCATTGCTGTTCTTGCTATTGCTGTTCGTAAAGAAATATTGATTGTGTTATTCTGCGGCATTTTCCTTGCCGAAAGTGCTTCGGTAATTATACAGGTGACTTATTTTAAATATACGAAAAAGCGTTTTGGCGAAGGCCGAAGAATATTCCTGATGTCACCGTTGCATCATCATTATCAGAAAAAAGGATATCACGAAAGTAAAATCGTAACCCGTTTCTGGATTGTTGCTGTAATGTTAGCCATATTGTCAATCGTTACTTTAAAACTAAGATAGATGAGATTGGTTGTTTTGGGAGGAGGAGAAAGCGGTGTAGGAACCGCAATCCTTGGAAAGAAAAAAGGATATGATGTTTTTGTATCCGATTTTGGAAAGATTAAAGAGAGTTACAAAGAAGTTCTTATCATTAATAAAATAGCCTGGGAAGAAGAACAGCATACCGAAGATTTGATTCTGAATGCTGATGTGGTAATGAAAAGCCCCGGAATTCCGGAAAAGTCACCAATAATAAAAAAACTGGTTGCTGCAGGAGTAAAAGTAATTTCTGAAATTGAGTTTGCAAAACCTTACACAGAAGCACTCACAGTAGGAATTACAGGAAGTAATGGTAAAACGACAACAACAATGTTAACGTATCATTTACTGAAATCGGCTGGACTTAATGTAGGATTAGGAGGAAATATAGGAAAGAGTTTTGCCTGGCAGGTTGCCGAAAATAAATTTGATGCATACGTTCTTGAATTAAGCAGTTTTCAGTTAGACGGGATTATAGATTACAGACCTGATATTGCGATCATAACCAATATAAGTCCAGATCATTTAGATCGATATGAATATAAATATGAAAATTATATCAATTCGAAATTCCGAATAACGATGAACCAAACCGAAAGTGATTATCTCATTTACGATGCAGACGATGAGGCAAGCACAGAATGGTTAAAAAATAACAAAACAAAAGCAAAATTAATTCCTTTTTCACTGACGAAAAGTTTTGACGAAGGAGCTTCTATAAATAACAACAAAATGGAAATAAAGATCAACCAAGAAGAGTTTACAATGGATACAGAACACATTGCGTTAGAAGGAAAACATAATATGAAAAACGCAATGGCAGCAAGCTCTGTAGCAAAATTGATGCAAATTAGAAATGCAACAATTCGTGAAAGTTTATCTAATTTCCAAGGTGTTGAGCACCGTTTAGAAAAAGTATTAAAAATTCAGAACGTACAATATATCAACGATTCAAAAGCAACAAACGTTAACGCAACTTTCTTTGCTTTAGACAGTATGAATGTTCCAACGGTTTGGATTGTTGGAGGAGTTGATAAAGGAAATGATTACAATGAATTAATGTCATTAGTACGCGAAAAAGTGAAAGCAATTATCTGCCTAGGAGTTGATAATCGTAAAATTATCGATGCTTTTGGAGCTGTAGTAGATATTATGGTTGAAGTAAACAATATGAATGATGCTGTAAAAACAGCTCAAAGATTAACAGAAAAAGGCGATGCGGTTTTATTGTCTCCAGCTTGTGCAAGTTTCGATTTATTCGAAAACTACGAAGATCGTGGAAAGCAATTTAAACAAGCAGTTCACAACTTGTAAATAATAGTTTCAAGTTTAAAGTTTCAGGTTTCAAGTTCGATGCCTAAAACTTGAAACGTGAAACAAGAAAAACCTGAAACAAAAAAATTATGAAAGAACTAGTAAACAAACTAAAAGGAGATAGAGTAATATGGTCATTTGTGGCTTTATTAGCGCTGTTTTCGTTTATGCCTGTTTTTAGTGCGAGTAGTAATCTGGCATACATAGGTCACGGAACCGGAAATACTTTAGGTTATTTGATTAAGCATTTGGCTCACGTATGTATTGGCTTTCTGATTATTTACTGGGTTCATAAAGTGCCGTACCATTATTTTAGAGCGATTTCAAAAATTGCGCTTCCGGTAGTTTGGTTATTGCTGCTTTACACTTTGTTGAAAGGAACTGTAATTGCAGGAGCAAATGCAAGTCGTTGGATTCAGGTGCCGTTCATTGGAATTACGTTTCAGACTTCGACATTAGCGGCCAGCGTATTGTTTATTTACGTTGCGCGTTATTTGTCGAAAACAAAAGAAGAAAACGAACCGTTTCAAACCTCGTTTATTCAGCTTTGGGTTCCGGTTTTTATAACACTGGCATTGATTCTGCCAGCGAACTTTTCGACCACAGCGCTGATCTTTTCAATGGTAATGATGCTGACATTTATTGGTAAATATCCATTAAAATATATTGCTTTTATCATTGGTTCAGGAATCGCTATGCTGGCATTTTTCCTTTTGGTTGCCAAAGCGTTTCCGGAGTCAAGATTTTTCAGCAGGGTTTCAACATGGGAAAGTCGTATTATGAACTTTACCACAGATAAACCAGATGAAGATGATTATCAAATTGAAAAAGCAAAAATTGCAATTGCATCTGGAAGATTAGGCGGACTAGGACCAGGAAAAAGTGTTCAGAAGAATTTTCTGCCGCAATCATCTTCGGATTTTATTTATGCCATTGTAGTAGAAGAATATGGTTTAGTAGGAGGAGTTTCGATATTGGTTTTGTATTTGTTGTTATTGTTTCGATTTGTAATTGCATCACATAAAGCCAATACCTTATTTGGAAAATTAGTCGTCGTTGGTCTCGGATTTCCAATGATATTCCAGGCCATGATTAATATGGCGGTTGCAGTAGAATTGCTGCCGGTAACAGGGCAGACACTTCCATTAATAAGTTCCGGAGGTAGTTCGATCTGGATGACTTGTTTCTCTCTTGGTATTATTATTAGTGTAACCAAAAAAGAAGAAGAAATCGCCGAAGAGCAGGAAGAAAAAGCAAGAAGAAAAGAAGCGCTTCAAAGATTGATAGATAAAGAACTGGCAGAAGAAGACTTGCCAAATAATGAAAAAGAAGAAATTTACGAAGAAGAAGCCATGTATTCCATCGAAGACAATTCAAGAAACCCGATGAATGCAGTTTTAAACAAATAAAAGGATAAAATAGTTTAATAATAACTATTACAAGATATGACAAAGTATAAATTCATACTAAGCGGAGGAGGAACAGGAGGACATATTTATCCTGCAATTGCGATTGCAAACGAATTAAAATTACAATATCCTGAAGCTGAATTTCTTTTTGTAGGTGCCAAAGATAAAATGGAAATGCAGAAAGTGCCTCAGGCAGGTTATGAAATAAAAGGTCTTTGGATCGCAGGTTTACAGCGAAAACTGACTTTGCAAAATATGATGTTTCCTCTAAAACTGGCAAGCAGTTTATTAGAGTCAAGACGAATCATTAAAAAGTTTAAACCCAATGTTGTAATTGGAACCGGAGGTTTTGCCAGCGGACCATTATTGCAGGCTGCGGGTTCGGCAGGAATTCCAACCGTAATTCAGGAGCAGAATTCTTTTCCGGGAATCACAAATAAATTGCTGAGTAAAAAAGCAAATGCAATTTGTGTGGCGTATGAAAATTTAGAAAGATTTTTTCCGAAAGAGAAAATCGTTTTAACGGGAAATCCGGTACGTCAGGATTTAATTGATATTGATACAAAACGTGATGAAGCAATAGCTTTTTACGGTTTAGATACAAATAAAAAAACACTGCTGGTTCTGGGAGGAAGTTTAGGAGCCAGAAGAATCAATCAGTTAATCGAAAAGGAACTGGATAATTTTCTTTCGCAAGATGTTCAGATAATCTGGCAGTGCGGAAAGTTATATTTTGAAGATTATAAAAAATACAATCAGCAAAATGTACGAGTTGTTGATTTTATAGAAAGAATGGATTTTGTTTACGCGGCGGCAGATGTAATTATTTCAAGAGCAGGAGCGTCGTCAGTTTCAGAATTATGTATTGTGGGTAAACCGGTAATTTTTATTCCGTCGCCCAATGTAGCTGAGGATCACCAGACTAAAAATGCTCAGGCGATTGTAGATGCAAAAGGTGCAATTTTGTTGAAAGAATCTCAGCTGGAAAGCGAATTTAGCATTGTTTTTGAAGCGCTGCTGAAAGATGATGGAAAACAAAAACAATTAAGTACCAACATTAAAAAACTGGCAAGACCAAAAGCAACACAAGATATTGTTGCCGAAATTGTGAAGTTAATTAAAAAGTAAAATAAAGCAGAAAGGTTAAAGCCTGAGGCTTAATGCATAAAGCAAATTAAAATGAATTTAGATCAAATACAGAACGTTTATTTTATAGGTATCGGAGGCATCGGAATGAGTGCTTTGGCTCGTTATTTCAAGCATATTGGGAAAAATGTTTCCGGATATGATAAAACGCCTTCTATGCTTACAGCTGAATTGATCGAAAGTGGTATAGATATTCATTTTGAAGATAATATCGGTCTGATTCCTTCAGATTATTATGTTGAAAATACACTGGTGATTTTTACACCAGCAGTACCAATGACACACTCTGAGTGGAATTATTTTATAGAAAGACATTATCAGGTTAAAAAACGTGCCGAAGTTTTAGGAATTATTACAAAAGGTACGTTTAGTTTCGCAGTAGCCGGAACGCACGGTAAAACAACGACATCTAGTATTTTGGGGCATATTTTGCACGAAAGCGGTGCCGATGTTACGGCATTTGTGGGCGGAATTGTAGAGAATTACAACTCTAATTTAATTGGAACTGGAAAAACGGTAACGGTTGTTGAAGCAGATGAATTTGACCGTTCGTTCCTGCATTTACATCCAAATATTGCCTGTGTAACATCAATGGACGCAGATCATTTGGATATTTACGGAACAAGCGATGCAATTCAGGAATCATTTAAAGAATTTGCTTCAAAAGTAACCGATAAAAGCAAATTGTTTATAACCAAAGAATTACCTCTGGAAGGTGTTCAATGTGCTATAAATGAAGATGCTGTATATAAAGCATTTAATGTTCGAATCGAAGATGGAAGTTATGTTTTTGATGTGCAGACACCATCAGAAATTATGAAAGATCTTCGTTTTGGACTACCAGGTAAACACAATTTAATGAATGGGTTAATGGCTATTGCGATGGCAAAAACGTATGGCACCCCGACCGATGCCATTGCAAAAGCTATTGCCTCATTCAACGGAATCAGAAGACGTTTTTCGTATCAGATAAAATCTGAAAAGTTAGTTTATATTGATGATTATGCACATCATCCAACAGAAATAAATGCTGTTCATCAGGCAGTTAGAGAATTATATCCGGGACGTAAAGTTCTGGCAGTTTTCCAGCCGCATTTATTTAGCAGAACAAGGGATTTTGCCGATGGATTTGCAGAAAGTCTGTCTCAGTTTGATGAAGTGTTTTTAATGGATATTTACCCTGCACGTGAGTTACCTATGGAAGGGATCACATCAGAATGGCTGTTGGGTAAAATGACAAATTCGAACAAAAAAAATGTTGCAAAAGAAAATTTATTAGCGGAAATCAAAGCCAGTGATGCGCCAATAATTGTAACAATAGGAGCTGGTGATATTGGTGAAATGGTACCATCAATTAAAAAAATGCTGAATGAAAATATTTAATTGGACAAATATTCGATTAGTACTCATTTTAGGGCTTGTACTTTTTTTATACTCTTTCGCGCAGCACAGAAATGGAGATAGAAAATTGAAAAAATCTATGGTCATTTTTGTAGGTGAAAATACGCTTTTTGTGAAGCCGGAAACGGTTAATAAATTGTTGATAGAAAATAAAAGAGACGCTTCCAGTATTAGAAAAGATGAAGTAGATTTGAATAAGATAGAGAAAACTCTTGATACGCAAGACATGATTGAGAAGTCAAATGTTTTTGTAAGTATCGATGGCGTTCTAAAAGCGGTAGTAAAACAGAAGACACCAATAGCAAGAATCTATAATGGTGATCGCTCTTTTTATATTGACTATGAGGGAGGTAAAATGCCCTTGTCAGATAATTTTACGGCGCGAGTTCCGCTTGTTTCTGGGGCAATAAATGAAAAAAATAACGAAGATTTAGCTGCTTTATTTCGCACAATTTACGATGATGCGTTTTTGAAAAAAAACATCATTGCGATTCAAGTTATGCCTAATGGAAGCCTAAAAATGTTTAACCGAAACTATGATTATGTCATAGATTTTGGTCGTACAATGAATGTTGATAAAAAATTTAGAAATTATAAAGCCTTTTTTCAAAAGGCTGTTTTAGATAGCACATTATACAAATACAATAAAATTGACCTTAGGTTTACGGAACAAGTAGTTTGCACAAAATAATAGAAAATGGAAAAAGATAACATTGCAGTAGGTCTAGATATTGGAACGACAAAGATAGTTGCCATGATAGGCAAGAAAAACGAGTATGGTAAATTGGAAATTTTGGGTATTGGTAAATCCAAAAGTCTGGGAGTGGCACGAGGAGTTGTAAACAACATCACGCAGACTATTCAATCTATTCAGCAGGCAATACTTGAAGCAGAAAATAACTCAGGTTACAAAATAAAAGATGTTGTTGTGGGTATCGCCGGACAGCACATCAGAAGTATTCAGCATACTGATTACATCAGCCGTAATAATCCGGAAGAAGTAATTGGCGAAAAAGATATTCAGCTTTTAATCGATCAGGTTAACAAACTGGCTATGCTTCCGGGAGAAGAAATTATTCATGTTCTTCCTCAGGAGTTTAAAATTGATGGACAGTCTGAAATAAAAGAACCAATTGGTATGTACGGCGGAAGATTAGAATCAAGCTTCCACGTTGTAGTTGGGCAGGCATCTTCTATCAGAAACGTAGGAAGATGTATTCAGAGTTCAGGAATCGAATTGTCTGGTTTAACATTAGAGCCATTAGCTTCTGCTGATGCCGTTTTAAGTCAGGAAGAAAAAGAAGCTGGTGTTGCGCTTATCGATATTGGAGGCGGAACAACAGATTTGGCGATTTTTAAAGATGGTATTATTCGTCATACAGCAGTAATTCCTTTTGGAGGAAATGTAATTACAGATGATATCAAAGAAGGCTGTTCGATTATCGAAAAACAAGCAGAGCTTTTAAAAATAAAATTCGGATCTGCATGGCCGGGAGAAAATAAAGACAACGAAATTGTTTCTATTCCGGGTTTAAGAGGAAGAGAGCCAAAAGAGATTTCATTAAAAAATCTTTCAAAAATTATCCACGCTCGTGTAGTGGAAATCGTTGAACAGGTTTTTGCAGAAATCAAAGCTTACGGGCATGAAGATCCTCGTAAAAAGTTAATCGCAGGAATCGTTCTTACTGGTGGTGGTGCGCAACTAAAGCATATTAAGCAATTAGTTGAGTATATTACTGGTATGGATACCAGAATTGGATATCCAAACGAGCATTTAGCAGGAAACTCAAGCGAAGAAATCTCAAGTCCGTTATTTGCAACAGCAGTTGGATTAGTAATGAACAGCATCGAAAATAGTACGCAAAGTGCTATTAGATTGGAAGTTGTAAATGAACAGCCAAAAGTAGTTTACAGAACTGTTGAACAACCTGTGCAGCAACGATACGAAGTTGAAGAAAACTACGTTGAGAAAGTAGAGGCTATTGAGGAATCAAGACCAGTAAGGACTAAAGCCGAAGCAGAATCTACAGAAACAAAAATCAGAAGATCATTTTTTGATAGATATGTCGACAAAATCAAAGATTTTTTAGACAACGCAGAATAATAAAAGAGAAGGATTACTTTCTGGCCCCAAGTCAAGAAGTAAAAAATGTACTAAATAAGAATTTCAAAAAACCAAAAAGATGATGAGCAACTCAGAATTTGGAAGTATTTCATTTGATTTACCAAAAAACCAATCAAATGTAATCAAAGTAATAGGTGTAGGTGGAGGAGGTAGCAACGCTATTAACCACATGTTTAAACAAGGTATTAAAGGTGTTGATTTTATAGTTTGTAATACAGATTCACAAGCACTGCAGAACAGTTCAGTGCCTAACAAAATTCAGTTAGGTATGAATTTAACAGAAGGTCTTGGCGCAGGAGCTAATCCTGACGTGGGACAGCAATCTGCTATTGAAAGCATTGCTGACATTGAAAAAATGTTAGACCGCGGGACAAAAATGGTATTTATTACCGCTGGTATGGGTGGAGGAACCGGTACTGGTGCAGCTCCCGTTATTGCACAATTAGCAAAAGAAAGAGAGATCTTAACAGTGGGTATCGTGACTATTCCGTTTCAGTTTGAAGGGAAAGTACGTCAGGAGCAGGCACTTTTAGGAATCGAGAAACTACGTAAACAAGTAGATTCTTTAATTGTAATCAACAACAATAAATTAAGAGAAGTTTACGGGAATTTAGGTTTCAAAGCCGGATTCTCTAAAGCAGATGAAGTTTTAGCAACAGCCTCTCGAGGTATTGCCGAAGTAATTACGCACCACTATACTCAAAATATCGATTTACGCGATGCTAAAACAGTTTTGGCAAACAGCGGAACAGCTATTATGGGATCTGCTGTGTCAGAAGGAGAAAACAGAGCAAAAGATGCAATTGTATCAGCACTGGATTCACCATTATTGAATGACAACAAAATAACAGGAGCCAAAAACGTATTGTTGCTTATCGTTTCTGGATCTAACGAAATAACACTTGACGAAATCGGTGAGATCAATGATCACATTCAGGCAGAAGCGGGTTATAATGCTAATATTATCATGGGGGTTGGAGAAGACGAAAGCCTTGGTGAAGCTATTGCTGTAACTATTATCGCGACTGGTTTTGATGTCGAGCAGCAAAACGAAATTGTTAATACAGAGCCTAAAAAAATCATTCACACGTTAGAAGATGAGCAGAGAAGTGTTCATAATTTAACAAACAAACCGCTTACTTCTTTTGATTTAAATGCAGAAACACCTACTGCAAAATCAGAAGAGAAGATTGTTTTTGATTTAATGGAAGATACGGTTGCTCCCGTACAAACTCCAGTTGCTCCGGTAACAACACCAACAATCAATCAGGAAGAATTGGTAGTAATGTCTGAGTTTATTAAAAACCTAGATGTAACTTTTGAAATTGTTTCACCAATTACTGATATTGATTTTAAAATTACGACTCCGGCAGCAGAAACGGTTCAGGAAGTAAAACCAGTACAGCAAAGAACTTTTGAAAGAGAAGAACAACAAACTACTTTTTCATTTGATTTACCACTTTTCAAATCAGAGCCTGAAGTGAAAAGAGAGCCAGTTGCAGAACAGGACAATAAAATTGTTTTTGAGTTATCAAATGAAACTCGTAACATTAAAGTAAACGATCCGGTTTCATTTGTACCGGTAACAGAACTTTCAGATAACGGAATTATCAAATATTCGTTAGAAGAATACATGGAAGTTGAAAACGATTTAATGGCTTCAAAACCAGTTGAAAAAGTGGTTGAAGATGTAGTTCCTGAGGAATTAAATATTACATTAAAGTCAAGAGCTGATTTTGCAAGTCAGCCGGATTATACAACAACTTCTGAGGTTTCTCCAATGGAATTAACAATTGAAGAAACACTTCGTTTAAGAGCAGAAGAAAGAAGAAAGAAACTAAAAGAATTTAATTATAAATTTCACAATAACGTTTCAAGAATTGATGAGTTGGAAAAAGAGCCGGCTTACAAAAGATTAGGAATCGATTTGTCGAATTCTCAGTCAAACAATACAAATTCTAGAATTTCGGTAGGAACAGATAGTAACAACGATTTGCAATTGCGTTCAAATAATTCATTTTTGCACGACAACGTAGATTAATTTTGCAATCATAATATAAGGATAGCCCGAAAATTGGATTTAATTTTCGGGTTATTTTTTTTATCTTCGCACAGAATTTAGAAATTTGACTTCTTTATTTAACTTTTAAAGTTAATTTCTGTTGTCAGTTCAAGTGAAAGCGAAAAAGACTTTCAATATCAATAATCAAATTTATAAGCGCAGCTTATTTAAATAAAAAATAGTAAAGATGAGTTTACAGGCAAAAATCATGGATGAGATTAAAACGGCCATGAAAGCAAAAGATACAGTAGCATTAGAAGCATTAAGAGCAGTAAAATCTGAATTATTGTTAGCTTCAACAGCTTCAGGATCTAAAGAAGATTTAAAAGAAGACGAAGAAATTAAATTACTTCAAAGATTAGTAAAAACACGTAAAGAAAGCGCAAGAATCTTTACAGAACAAAACCGTCCTGATTTAGCTGAACCAGAATTAGCTCAGGTTGCGGTAATTGAGAAGTTTTTACCGGCTCAGTTAAGCGAAGCAGAAGTAGAAGCTGTAATTGCAAAAATCATTGCAGAAACAGGCGCTTCTGGAATTGCTTCAATGGGTAAAGTAATGGGATTAGCATCTGCACAATTAGGCGGAACTGCTGAAGGAAAAACAATCTCTACAATTGTAAAAAAATTACTTTCGTAAATAATTTTAGATTTCGGATTTTAGATTAATCTGAATTCTAAAATCATAAATCTAAAATAAAAATGACCACGTAGTTCAACTGGATAGAATATCAGATTTCGGCTCTGAGGGTTGGGGGTTCGAACCCCTCCGTGGTCACTAAAATGCTAAAAAAAGCCTGAGATTTTTTTCTCAGGCTTTTTTGTTTATCGTAAATAATTCTTGATTTTGTAAACCTTTTAGAAAATAAAAAATAGGCGAAGTATTAACTAAAAAATATAAATCGAATTGATTCTATTGAGTTTACGATTATGAAGAAAATAAATTCATAAAACTTCCAACAACAATCACTGAGTTTTCTACGTAAAATAAAATTAAAAAACCGTCTCAAATTTATTGAGACGGCTTTCTTAAATAAGTTGTTATGCAGTATTAATTACCAAATGTATATCTAATGGTAAATTGTGCCTGCCATACATCAAACGTTGAAGCATTCTTTTGGAATGTATCTTTAATTAAGACTTTTGTTCCATCTGGATTAGTTTGTGTAGCTAACTGATAAACTGGTACGTTTGCTGTAGTTGTAGAGTTGTAAGCCAATACGTTTGGATTAGTAGCTCTTTGAGTAACTCCCCAGTCTTTATTAATCATGTTTGTAAAGTTCAAGATGTCTGCTCTTACCTGGAAAGAATTCTTTTTACCACCAATTTTGATGTAGATATCCTGAGTAAGAGAAAGATCTAATCTGTGTAACATTGGCAGGATCGCTCCGTTTCTTTCAGCATACTGACCTCTTCTTGTACGAAGGTATTTATCCTGATTGATGTAAGCGTCAAATGCTTCCTGTTGTTGAGCTTCTGTATACGTTGTTACAACATTTGCACCGTTTACAACATTTGTTACTGATAATGGTGCGAAACGTACTTCTGAAGCACTGTTAGGAATGTACATAAGATCATTTCCATTCACACGGTCTCCATTCATATCTCCACCGTATGCATATGTAAATGGATTTGCCTGTTCTCCAATATAACCTAAGTTAATAGAAGTAGCACCGCCTAAACCTTTACCATATTCAATTCTGTATCCAATAACCCCAACAAGTCTGTTTGGAGTATTGTTGTTTGATGCAGAAACAGCTAAATCATTATTTCCGTTTACAGATCTTGCACCAGTCCATGAACCAGATGCGATTGATCCCGGAGAAATCAAATCTGTTGCCTCAGAGTGTGTGTAGGCAAAAGATCCCCAAAGACCATTTTGATATGGGTACTCTAATTTGAAAGTAGTAGAGTAGTAGTAACCTTTGTCAGAATTTGTTAATACAATACCGTTAGAAACATTATCATTTACTCTTGTTCCGGCATCGTTACGAGAATATCTTGGTCTGTTGTCAGGTCCTGCAAAAGTTCCTACCGGACCATCAAAGTTGGCGTTGTAATAATCAATAGCGTTAATGTTTTTCTGGATAATACCTTCAACAGTACCTACGAAACCAAACGGAAGTTTTTGATCTACTGCCATTGTTGTTTTCCAAACTTGTGGATATTTGAATTTTTTATCTGTAAACGCTAAATCAAAAGTAGTTGGCAAAGTTGGAGTTGATGGTGTAAAATATTCAGCAGGTCTTGGTGTAAAACCATATCCTCCGGCTGCTAAAGCAGGACCACTTACATCAACAAATCCTGTAAGTACACCATTGTTTCCAATTTGATTTGAAAGATAAACAGATGGAGCTCTTCCTGTAAAAATTCCAGAACCTCCGCGAATTAATGTAGAAGCATCTCCATTTAAATCTAAGTTGAAACCTAGTCTAGGTTCAAATAAGTATTGTGCATCTGGCATTTCTCCTGTATTGAATTTTTCTCCATTAGCAAAAGTCATAGCTGTTACTGCAGGGTTTTCTAAAGCAGTGTCTGCAAACCAAACTCTAGAAGCTCTAAGACCAATACTTACCTTAAGTTTATCGCTTAATTTAATTTCATCCTGAGCATATAAATCAAATTTATTAGACTTTAAAACCTGCATTGGTTCTTCGCCTCCGGGTAAAGCAGAATATCTGTATTGAAAACGTGCAGGAGACGTATTGGTAGCAGTTGAAGGTTTGCCTCCGTTTACGATAGATTCATCTGCAGCAGCATAAAAATCAGCCAGAGAGTTAAATACATAAACTCCGTTTGAACCTGAGAAAAATAAGTTGCTTGATTTGAAATATTCAAAATTAGCTCCTAAAACAATAGAATGTTTACCAATTGTTTTAGTTAAATTGTCTGTAAAGTGAAGTGTAGAATAGCTAAGTTTATTTCCTTGTGTAAAAGGATCTAAACCAACAGAGATATAAGTTGCAGCACCATTTTTAATATCAATAGTTGGAAATAATCCACCGCCTTGTAAACCTCTGTCTTCAATTTGTTTGTCATAACCAGCAATAAAGTTGTTGTACCATGAATTTCCAAATTTACTGTTTAACTCTACTACGATAGATCTTGTGTTATCTAAAATAGTATAACCACTGTTTTTAAAAGACATTGCCAACGGACTTGTTCTTCTGTTACCAAAACCTAAAGAGTTTGAATTTGAAGTTAACTCATCAGAAGATGAATTGTGGAATACATAACGAGCAGTAAGTTTATGATTGTCATTAATATTCCAGTCAATACGAGTTAAGAATTTTTTAGATGTTTTTGCTGCATCATAATTTTCCCAAGGACCAGTTGCATATCCAAATTTATCTCTCATGTAATTAGAAAGAGTCTCCATTTCTGTATAGCTTGGAGCAGAAATCTGCGCTCCTCCATTTGGAGAACCTGTAGATGTCCAGGTTGTAGCAGGACTTGTATTTTCGATAGTTTCGAAGTTACCAAAAAAGAACAATTTATTTTTGATAATCGGTGCGCCAACACGTGCACCCCAGATTTTTTCGTCGAACGTTCCAGGTTTGATAGTTACATCTTTACCAGGATGAGTTCCAATAAAACTCTTTTTGTTATTTCTGAAAGAATTGTAAACCGATCCTTCAATTTCATTAGTTCCACTTCTTGTTACAGCATTAATACCAGAACCTAAAAATCCTGACTGACGAATGTCAAATGGAGCAATATTTACCTGAAGCTGTTCAATAGCGTCAAGAGAAATTGCTGTAGATCCGGTTCTTCCTCCAGCTTGTGACTCAGAACCAAGACCAAATCCGTTGTTAAAAACAGAACCGTCAATTGTAAAATTGTTTAATCTTGAATCCTGACCGCCAAAAGTTCCATTGGCACCAGCATTAGCATTGTATTTTGTAACCGCGTTTACAGAACGTGATCCTAAAACAGGAACGGCTGTAATTTCTCTGTTTGAGAATTGTTGAGAAGCTCCCGTTCTCCCTTTATTAAAATTCCCTTTTGATTTTGTAGAAACTACAACTTCTTGAAGAGCATTCGATTCTTCCTCAATTTTAACATTGACAGTCAGGTTACTTCCTAAGCCAACATTAATATCTGTTATTTCGGAAGTTTTATATCCCATATAGCTTACTTTAACTGTGTACGGTCCGCCTGGTCTTAAACCCTGTGCAGAATATCCGCCGTCAAAATCTGAAGTAGAAAAGTACTTTGTACCTGTTGGTTTATGAACAATTTCTACTGTTGCTCCGGGAAGTGCCTCCCCTTTGTTTGATTTAATAGTACCGGACATAGCAGAACCTGTTACTTGTGCATGCCCCAATGCTGTTAAAAAAATAATCAAAACAAAAATAATTTTTTTCATTTTTTATGTTATAAGTTTAAATTTTTAGCAAAATTATAACATTTGAAAAGCGAGGTGTTAACGGAATGTTAGCAAAAGGGTATTTTTGATGTGTTTTTGGGAAAAAAGAGACAATCTTAATTTGATATATTTTTGAGGTGATGAAGCTTCAAAAAAACAAAAGCCTGAAAAGAAATCACTTTTCAGACTTTTGAATATTTCGATAATTGTTTTTTATTTTTCAGCTCGTTTTCTGAAATTTTTAATTAAAACAAAAACTGAAAAAACAAAAACTATGGAATATACGACTGCCAGAGCAGGTTTTTCAAATTTCAAAGTTTCAAAATCGAATTGCTTATATAATGCAGCACCAACAATAATTGCTATAATGCTAAACGTAAATACAGGTACATTATTCTTATTTTCCATGTTTTTGGTTTTATTGGTTAATAGATTATTTAATTGTTTTTCCGGCATTTCCTGTTTTTACTTCTCCGGTTCGTTTATAATTTGCTAAAACAACTCCGGTTGTAGTTATTGTATTTTCTACTAATGTAAATCCTGAAGGATGCGCCGTATCATTGAACAGCTTTTTGCCTTTACCAAGTATTAACGGATGAATTTTTAATCTGAGTTCATCCACTAAATCATTTTTTAGTAATAAATGCACAAGTTCACTGCTTCCCCAAACCTGAATATCTAAACCTTCAGAATTTTTGAGTTTTTTGATATCAGCAAGACTTTTGATGAAATTAGAATTTTTCCAATCTGATTTTTTTCTCGTTTTAGAAAGAACATATTTATTTCCTTCATTAATTCCCGGCCAGAATGCGGCATTTTTTGGCCAATAATCTTCCCAGATTTCAAATGTTTTTCGGCCTAAAAGATAATCAGCAGGTTTTATTTCGTTTTTTACAGCCTTACTGTAAGCCTCATCTCCAAAAGGAGCTGTCCAACCTCCAAATTTAAATCCGTTTGATTTATCTTCTTTTGGCCCGCCCGGAGCCTGCATTACGCCATCTAAAGAAATCATCGACAAAACAATTATTTTTCTCATAATATATTGATTTTGTGTTTTATGTAAAGTTAAATATATTCAGAGACAAATAAATAAACTTATTATTCAATCACAAGTTTTACATAAGTATGGCCGTCTTCGTCAATATATTCAGCATTATAAGCTCGTTTGCCAATAAGATTTTTTACGGCATTTTGCGCATCCTCTAAATCTCCGCCTAATTCAAGAGTAACAATTTTTGAAATATTAAAAGCATCTTCATCAATAAAATCAGAAACATGAAGATAGAATTCATCCAGAATGTCTTCAAGCGGATATTGAGAATCTTCATTTTCTTCTAATTCATATGTTACGGCAAAAACATATAAATCGCCGTCTTGCTTGTCAAAATAGATTCCGTTTTCAATTAGTTCATAATTCGGGCTCTTATATTTGTCAAGTTCAATCTGCGTGATGTTTTTCATTTTTAAGGAAAGTTTTTTGTAGTTTGGTTTAAGATTATCAGGACGAATATAAAGAAATATTTAATTTCAATTTTATATTTTAGCAAAGCAGAGACCAATAAAGTTTTCTGTTTTTAAATTGAATTAAAACTCATGATTATTCTTTTTTTGGTTCTCTTTTTTATTGGGGTTTTATTTCTGTTGGTAATTATATTTAGGATTATTGAACCCGCTTATTTACTGTTTTTTAATAAACCATTATTTATATTCTGGCATCCGGTTTTAAATAAACTTAATGAAGCCGATAAAACAATCCTTCGTCGTGAATTTCCGTTTTATCTCAATCTCTCAGACAAAAAGAAAGGCTATTTTGAACATCGCGTAAAATGCTTTATTGATCATTATAATTTTGATGGAAAAGATATTGAAGTTATACAGGAAATGAAACTCATTATTGCCGGAACTTACATAATGCTGACTTTTGGAATGCGAACCTATTTGCTCGAATTATTTGAAAATATCATTATTTATCCCTCAGTATATTATTCGACTATAAATCAGGAATATCATAAAGGAGAATACAATCCAAGAATGAAATCAGTAGTTTTTTCCTGGGAAGATTTCCTAAGCGGACATCAAACGAAAGATAATATCAATCTAGGACTGCATGAATTTACCCATGTGCTGCATTTTTATTCCCGAAAAAGTTCTGATGCCGGAGCCGTAATTTTTTATGATGAATTTACAGAAATCGAAAAATATTTTGACGAAGAACATTTAAGGAATAAACTAAAAGAAAAACAGTATTTTAGAGAATACGCTTATACCAATAAGTTTGAATTTCTGGCCGTGATTCTGGAACATTTTTTTGAAACTCCGGAAATCTTTAAAAAAGAATTCCCGGAGTTGTATGAAAATGTAAAAGCCATGATTAATTTTAAAGAATAAGCTTAAAAAATTTCCGGAAGTCTATTTCGTATTTTGTAAAAAATTATCGATGTAATGTATTACCAGCGGAATATTTTGATGCTGAGGAGCATGCCCTGTTTGCGGCAGTACGATTAACTGAGATGTTGGGAGCTGTCTGGTCAGCGGATACCAATTTTCCACAGCAAAACTAGTGTCGTGATCTCCGGAAATTATTAAAATAGGTGTTTTAGTTGTTTTAAGTTTATCTCTATAATTCTCTTTGTCTTCGGCAGCGCCTTCGCCTCCTGCAAAATACAGCTGAAAAATTTCCATTGTTGATGGGATTTTAGAAACATCGATTCTTTGCGCAATTCGTTCGTGAGAAGCCTTTGCCGCTTGCCTGCTTTCTTCAGATTCCGGTTCAAAGAAAAGAACAACTTCATCCTCAAAATCATTTACAGGCTTTAAGGCATGGTCCAGAAATGATTGTTCCAGAGGCACAACTCTTTTTCCTATTGGTCCTGTTCCTAATAATATAGTGTGTGTAACAAGTTCAGGATATTGATGTGTTGCGGCCTGCGTGACCAATCCGCCGTAAGACCAGCCCATAAAAACGGCTTTTTTGATTTTTAGAAAATCACATAAATCTTTTACATCTTTGGCGACTTCTTTAACATCAGTTGGCAGTTTTCCGGTTGAATATCCAATTCCCGAATAATCGAAAGTAATAACCTGATGTTTTTCTGCCAGAAGATCCAAAAACAGCGGATCCCAGGTATCGAGTGTTCCTCTGAAACGATTAATCAAAATAATTGGATTTCCTTCGCCAATAGTGCGATAAGCAATTTTTCGATTAGGAAAATCTGCAAATTGAGTTTCAGAGTTTACAGCATTTATTTTTACAGTACTCATTATTTTTAGTTTTTAGTTAATAATGAATGAACAAACAATTTTGATGCCTTTTGAAAAATAGAAATAAAATCACGCTTCGGCAGAAAAGGGAAACTTTTAGCGTAGTTTTATTTCGCTAAAAAATGACTATTTCACGAAATGCAGCAGATTTTATATCTCGATTGTATCTCCAATTTTGGGTAAAAATAGATTTAAACCGGCTTTTTGAAAATCATTTAAAGCTTTTTGATGATCCATTTTAATAAAACCAAAAGTATCGTAATGAACGCCAAGAATTTTATTTACGCTAGCCAGTTTTGAAGCTTCAACGGCTTCTTCAATTCCCATTGTTAAACCATCACCAATTGGAAAAACGGCAAAATCTAATTTAGTAAATTTCGGAATCAGCTGCATGTCTAACGTCAGAGCCGTATCGCCGCTGTAGTAAAAATTTCCGTCGGCAGTTGTAAGTACAAAACCAGAAGCAATACCGCCGTAACTTCCATCCATAAAACTGCTCGGATGCTGTGCTATCACACATTTTACAGTTCCAAAATCAAAGCTGAATTTACCGCCGGGATTTATGGGATGCGAATTTTCAATGCCTTGTTTTAAAAGCCAGTTGTAGATTTCAAAGTTTCCTAAAACTTTTGCTCCGGTATTTTTTGCAATTCGTTCTACGTCCAGAATATGATCGTAATGCGCATGCGAAAGAAAAATATAATCGGCTTTTATTTCGTCGACATTAATATCTTTTGCTAATTCGTTTGGAGTAATAAAAGGGTCAAAAAGAAGATGTTTCCCGCCGGCAAAAACAGAAAAACACGAATGACCGTAGTACGTTACTTTCATGGTATATAATTTTGAAATTAATAAATAGATTATCTATTTAAAACCAAATAATATACCAGCTGTTTTTTGTTCTGTTTAAACTAAAAGGTTTTATTTGGTAATAAAATAATAATTTTCTTTTTTAAACTCGACCGTTTTCTCAAAAGTCAATAATTGAGAATACATAACAACTCCGGCAAGTTTCCATTCTAAAACACCTCCAACATGATATCTGTAAAAGTTATCTTTATTTGTTTTATTGATATTGATAAAATCAGTACGCCAGTTAGTACCGCTTACAAGTCCTGTTGTGGTTGTTATGGCAGAAAGTGCCTCTTTATCATTATATTGCACAAGCATTTTAAGCTGCGATACTAAATTATCTTCCAGAATAATAGTGGTAGTGTGTGTTTCGAGAGTATTTGGGGTATTTTCTTTTTTATTTTCAAAACTAAATTTTTTGTTTTCATAGTCTTTTTTAGGACCGCCCATAAAAGATAATAAGCAAAAAGAAAAAATGATTGCTGCAAAAAGGCCAATCTTTTCACGAATATGTTTTACCGCTTTAAAACACAAAACAATGAAAAAAATTACGATAGAAATATTTAATATTCCCCAGATTAACTGCAGCATAAAATTTGTTTTTGGATAAACGAAAATAATAATTTAATCTGAATTTTAGGGCTGTTTTCTAGAAAACAAATTCTCTGCAACCCATGCAGGGCCAATTAAAAGAAACTGTAAATCTTTTAAAAATGATGGTTTTTTACCTTCAATATTATGACCGTAAAACTGCCCAATCCAGGCAATAACAAACACACCAATTGAGAATATCCATAAAGGAAATATCTGGCCGATGTAATAATTAACAACAAGACAGATTCCTGAAAAAATAGCAATTTTTACCGCCATAGTAATCGATAACCGAATGTAAAAAATTAGAACAAAAAGCAAAATCACAAAAGCCCAGTTTTCGATAACCGGTAAATTTAGGTTTAAAGTATTCGCAATAATACCGCTTGGAATACTCATTAATAAACCTACTATAGAAAAGTAAATTGCCGGAACACAAATGTAATGTATGGCTTTGTTTTTTGGGTTTTGATGACTTACGGCATATTCTGCAAACCATTGTTCTAATGTTCTCATTTTTTGTGGTTTTAGGTTAGTTACCGTAAATCTAGTAAAATTTCCTTTAGCTTTTACCGTGCTGTATTTTCATTATTTGATTGACAATTTCAACCGCTTTTTCAAAAGTTATTCCGTTTTCCTGATCGATTGTTAAAGGATGATTTTCTTCGATCATTTTTATTTCCGGAATTAAGCCTAATTCCTGTTCAATGGCAATGGTTTTCAGCGAAATTGTTTTGCCGTACGTAGGGACATCAGTCTGCATCCAGCCAAAATAAGGCTCCTGATTTACACGTTCCGGATCTTCCCATAAATCCATTCTTACGCAAAAATTAGCTTCGCTGATTGTTGTCCAGACATTAAAAACCAAATCTTCGTGATAATCGATAATTGGTATTGTCAGTCTGCCGCGATGAAAAAAATGTTCTTCATCTACATAACACCAGCTTCCTCCATATTCAATACGCTTTTCTCTTTCTTCGGGTGGAACAGAGAAATAATAAGCAGGAAATTCATTGCCGAAACACAATGGCATTTCGTCGTAAACCTCGCCGCAGCAAGAACATGTGTAACTCAAATTTGTTTCGTTTTTAGAAGGATTTAATTTCAAAAGATGTTTTTTTATGCATTATAAATTTTAAAAAACAACGCAGAAGTTTTTATCTTCTGCGCAGTTTTTAATTTTGTTATTTAAGGATCAAAAAATTAAAAAATATCATTAGTATCTGTAACTAATTTTAATTTTTTAAATCTGCTTTTATCATAATCAATTCGGTTGGCTTTTACCGCTATTGGGAAAAGGGTATCTGTATTTGAAACCATTTTAAGCTGATTTTGCGAGTTAACCGAAAAGTCGACTTTTCCGCTGGCAATTTCGTTTAAACTGGCCGTTAAATTATTATCTACAACAAAATCAGTTTCGATATCAACAATTACGTTTTTGGCAAACACAATACCGCTTATTACAAGAATATAATTGCGGTTGGCATTTTTAAGAAGAGCAGGATTTGGATGCAGAAAATCAGCATTAAACATATAATCTTCCAGATTTCCAACTGCGTATTCTTTGGTAATTGAATTATCATAACTAATCGTTACTTTTTTTCCGGATTTAATTTTAGAAGTTAATTCAAAATTTCCCAGTCCCAAAGTCTCCATAATCTGCTGTAAAAGCGTTATACCAATATTAAATCCATAATCATCTTTATGGTTTGAATTAACATTTAACGCAGGATTTACAATTTCGTTTAAAATAATGTTACTTTTAAAAGCGTGCTCAATATGAGCGTAGTAAAGCTGAGCTTCATCAAACGGCCTTTTAAGCCATAATTGCAGCGGTTTGTGGTTTCGTACAGGACCTTGAATTATATCATAGCCCTGATTGCTTAAAAATGTGGTAAGTTTCATTTTTGGGGTCTTTTAAGTTATTCTAGTCGTTAAATTGATAACAAATTTTAGATTTAAAATAGTTTAAACCTAAAATTGTTCTTACAAAATTACACATTGATTACGAAGTAAGCCCAAAAAGAATATTTTATTTGAGTTAAAAAATCTAAAACCTAATTTTGGTTGTATTTAAAAACATTATCCCACAATTCGTCAATTTTAATCAACGCTTCGTTTAGCGGAATTACCTGCCATTTTCCGTTATTTTCAATTCCAAGTCCAATGCTTTTTAGTTTTAAAAGTGCATCGTGTACATCAAAATCAAGTTCTGTTTTTAAGTTTGAAGAAAACCAGGATTCAATCTGTAAATCGAGTTCTTCGGCCGTTAATGGATTTTGGCTTTGATTTAAAAAAGTATATGCCAGAATGGTTTCTTTTAATGCTTCTTCTTCAGATGAATTTAAAAGCGAATAAAAAGCACCGCTGTTGTTCCCGAGATTTTTAAAATACAAACTGTCTGAAAGTGTTTTAGAATATCGGATTTTCTTATTTATAAAATTATTGTACTGTCTAAAACAATAAGCAGCCAGAATTCCTAAAGCAATTAAACCCTGATTTAAAGAGGTTTTACTATTTAATAAGTCAATCGTTTCGCCGGTTTGATACGCTTCGTACATATTTATAAGAGCCGGAATTACTTTGGCACTCAATAACGAAATACCTCCAAAAACACCCGGAACCCAAAGCAGCATTTTGTCTTTTAAAGACATTTTTGGAACCGCATTTGGAAAAATGGTTTCAAGATCGTTTTTAGGAACACGTTTAAAAATCTTCAACGCAATCGAACCCGGATCAATTGGCATTTTACCTAATTTTACTTTCTTGGCGGCCAGATAATCAGCATCGCTGTAATTAAGGTAAATAAGAACACGTTCGTAATATTCGATTTCGACTTCTTTTTTCCAGAAAAAATACTTTTTGATTTTTTCTTTTGCTTTATGATGACCGCGTACGTATAATTCGTAATCCTTAAAAGCATTAAAATCTATAGAAAGATTTAAGCCAATTAAGTCATTTTCTTCAAACGCTGTTTTTAAAGTTTCTTCGCTGATTCGATAATAATTGCCGCGTTCTAAAACCGTAAGCAGGGTTTCTTTAAAAACCGAAAAATCACTTTTGCCAATATATTTTTCACGTTCCTTTTCGCTTAAATCCGGATCGTATAAAGCATAGTTTTGTTTTAAATTTCGGTTAAGGTTAAAAGACTCATAATGATAATAATGTTCGATAATTTCGAATAATTTTTTATATCCGTCAACCTTTTGTTTGTCTTCGGCAAAAGCGGCAATTTGCTGCTCAAGTAAGAATTCCTTATTAAACGGAATATAATGTTCTCGTTTCATATCGATCAGGGCATTAATTTGTTTTTAGGCGCAGAAGCGGCAAAGATACAAGGTTTTGTTTTTGAATTTGAAAAACGGTTAGAAAAGCAATTTCAATATTTTTTAAGGTCTTAAATATCAATTAAATAAAATGACGTATTTTGCATAAACCTTAGCGGTAAAATTATTTTCTATGGAAAAAATTCTGGCTTATATCGACCTGCTCGGATTTACGAAGATGATCGAAAATGATCATAAAAAAGCCGAAGAGCTGCTTTTGAAGTTCTACGATATTGCTTTTAGAATTATTAAAGATGATGAAAGGCTGAAAGGAAATATATCTTCTGATTGTCTTTTGGTTTATTCTGAAGATTATGCGGCGCTTATAAATTGTCTTGCAGAAATTTACCGCGAATGTTTTCTGCTGAATGATTCGTTTACAAATGCCGATTTTTATTTACTTCCCCGCGGCGCTGTAAGCGTGGGCGCAATGACAATTGGCGAAAGAGATACTTCGCTTGCTATTACAAAAGATTTTATGATAGGAAAAGCACTTGTGCATTCGTCTAAGCTGGAACCGCAGATAAAAGGCAGCCGACTTTTGATTGCGGTAAATGCCGAAGATGAACAGCAGAAAACGGCCTTGCTTGAAAACAAAGAAATCAGAAGTGCGCTGTATCAAAACTGTACTTTTAAATTCTGGCCCGGTTATCATTATGTAGATGCTTTATGGTTTCTAGATCTTTATAAAGAGCCCGAAGAGCAAAGAAAAGAGATTTTACAACTTTTGAAAATAGCCATAAAACTCACGAAAAGTAACAGCCAGAATACTAAAATTGCCGAACATTATATTAATACCTTACGAATTGGATTACTGAGTTATTCAAAATTTGTTGAAAATGGCAATGATGCGATGTTTCAGACCATAATGCAGGATTTTAAAAATGATGAATATTGGTTTTTGTGGCTTACCGTAATCGAGATTGCAATTAACCGCAAAGAAGAACTTAAAAATGCTGATTGGTCTCTTGTTCTTATTTTTTATAAAAAAGTTAGTCTCGAAAAAAGCTGGATGTTTGTAATTGAAGAAATTAATAAACCCGAAAAACTTTATTTAAAAAAGGCACTGCAGACTTTTATCGATTAAAATGCGAGTATAAAAAATACAAAAGCCGTAAAATAATTTTACGGCTTTGTTTCCCAGGGACAATACATTAGACATGCCCGGATTAGCTGCATATCTAATTTTTTTGATCTGTTATAAACAGACTTAATTTTGGTTCTCTCATATAGATATCCAGAAGGATAGCGGATTTCTAAATACTTTCTATGAACACCCTTGGCGAAAAGGGCGAACCGCGGTTTTTGGAAAAATTTGGTTTTTTGCCCTGGTAAATTTTAATGTTTTATAAATTATTTTTTTCTTCTTTTAATCGTTGTTCCTGACGTTCTCTAACAATCTTATATTCGTTGTCAAGCCTTTTGTATTCTGCCTTTATAATGTCGCATATAATGCCTGTACGGTCACCTCGAATCGACTTTCGAATATAATCGTAAGAATAACCGTGCTTTTCTTTAATAATCTTTAACACTTCTTGATTGTAACTTGGCTGAGATTTTATATTTTTGCCCATTGTATATTTTGTATTAAAAGTAGGACAAATATACGTAGGATATTTCTTAGTTACAAATTATTTGTAGGATATTATATTAAAAAGTGAAAATTATGGCGGAGAATACACTTAAAAGGATTAAACAGTATTTAGATTACAAGCGCATTAGAGTGAGGGCGTTCGAGAGGGTAGTGGGAATGTCGAATGGATCGTTTGCCAGTCAGTTAAAAAATGACAAAACAATTGGTGTAGATAAATTAGAAAATATCTTACACCAGTATCCGGATATTAATTCAGAATGGCTTTTAAAAGGCAATGGCGAAATGCTTTTATATGACAGCGTAAATGAGGACCGCGAGGTTTATAAAAAAACAGAAAAAAGAGCGCATAGTTATAACATTCCGGTTTATGATATCGAAACAACTGCCGGAATTGCTGATTTGTTTGCAGAAAAAAGCACTCAAAAGCCTATTAGTTTTTTAAATGTTCCCAGAATTTCTGAATACGACGGCGCATTGTATGTAATTGGCGAGAGCATGTATCCACTTTTAAAAAGCGGCGATGTTGTAGTTTATAAAAAAATAAATAATATTGAAAACAATATTGTTTGGGGTGAAATGTATCTGGCATACATTAATAACGATGATAACGAGTTTTTCCTGACCCGATATTTAAAACAATCAAATCGAAAAGGATATGCACAGTTTGAATCGTATAATAAGGATTATGAAACGGTAGAATTTCCAATAAGCAGTATTAAAACGCTGGCACTTGTTAAAGCTTCTGTGAGGTTTAATTCTCAATTTTAGAATTGCTAAACCTTATTTTGTTTTAGAACAACTTATAAAAATGAAAAGTGGGATTTCCAATCGTTACCAGCGATTTGAAATCCCACTTTCAGTTCCAAAAAAAAGTGACAAAACTTAACAAGCTTTCTTGCGAAAAACTATATTCTAAAATTAAAAAAATTATTGCATGCAAGTATACGCCGAAATAAAGTTTGGACACCAAGTATTTATACCTGTTTTTGTTTTTTTGATATAAAGCTTAATTAAAACAAAGGTTTTTTTACTATTTAATGTTAAAAAAAGAAAAGCTGCAAACCCAATTTGCAGCTTTATAATTTCTTATACTTCTTCTTTGAAAATAGATATACACCTATGGTGTTTTATGTAACCGTTCCTTAATGGTTTTATTCAAGTGTCTTTTTGATAAGATTTTCAACCAGGTTCCTATTCGCTCTTTCCATTATTACATAATCCTTCTTAATATTATCCGGTTTTATTCCTTGTACAGAACCATTTATACACTGGCGGATGTAATATTTAGAAACTTTGTATTTTAAAAACAAAGCTTCTAAAATATTAGAATCATAGGATTTGTAAATTTTTGTCTTACTTTTACCCATTGTTTAAATTGTTTTAAATATTAAAACAAATTTAGAAGATAATTTTCAACTAAAAAATTATTTCGAAGATAATTTCTTACATAATGGGTGGTATTCTGGAAAATGTAAAGAGCCTGGCTGTTCATGAAGGTATTACAATAACCAAATTGGAGCAGGTGATTGGTGCGAGTAAGGGAGTTTTATCTCGTGCAATAGCGAACAATAGTGATATTCAGGCAAAATGGATAAAAAAAATAGTTGAAAATTATCCCCGATATTCTTGCGACTGGTTGATAAAAAATGCAGGACCAATGATAAAAAATACAGAATTTGTAGGAATTGAGGAATCTAATATAGAAGAATCAGTGCTTTATAAAGATCTTGCCGATGCCAGAAAGGAAACAATTGACAGTTTGCAAAAGATAATTTTGCTTTTAGAAGAGCAGGTTGAAACCTTAAAAAAAGAAAAAATGACTAAAAACTAAAACTTTTAGTTAATTTCCGATTTTTTTAATTTGATTATCTTTTCAATGTATTCCTTCAAATCTTCTTTGTCTACAGCAAACAAAGCCCTTTCATCTTCGTTTTTAATATACAACTCTGCAATACCTTCGGCATTCATGTTTTGAGTTTGATAATGATGCTCTACATATTGAATTAAATTATCCAGAAAAAGCTCTTTCTGGCGTCCTTTTTCCAGCATTTCGGGGTCGGCATTTTTGATTTTTTCTATTTCAGATTCCGGTAAATCGATCGTAAGGTAACTCGCATCTACAGGAACATTTGCCAGCATTTCGGGAGAAGTTGTTCCCGAAGCATTACAATAAGCACAAGGAGCAGGCACCCATTTTAACTGCCTGTTTAAACGTCGAATATCTTCCTGATCTACAAATCCTTTTCCCAGACATCTGGGACATTCTAAATCTGACTTTTTAAATAAAAATTTAAAAATGGACATTTTGCTGCAAGTTTGGTTAGTGGTTTTCCTGAAGTGCGAATATAATTATTTATGTAAGAAAATTATTTTAATGAAGACTATTTTTTAATAACAAACGGTTTTCTGCGGTATTACAACGCATATTTCTGTTTATATTGACTTTTAAAACATGGATATTACGCAGCTATTTTGCTCTTTCAATACAAAGAAGTTTAGGTGTTAATGTTCTAAATTTGACAGAAGATTTTTACTAAACAAATTGATTTTAAGATGGAAAATATACAAACCACAAAATTGCAGAATTTCTTTAGAATTCTGTTAGGGCTTTTTATGATTACGGCCGCATTTGGTCATTTTACTTTTCAAAGAGCCGATTTTCAGGCGCAGGTTCCTAATTGGGTTCCTATGGATAAAGATCTTGTTGTAATTCTTTCCGGAGTTGTCGAAATAGCTTTAGGACTCAGCATGTTGTTTCTTACCCGATATAAAGTGTATGTGGGAATTGCGCTGGCAGTATTTTACGTATTGGTTTTTCCGGGTAACATAGCGCAATATCTAAACAAAACGCCCGCCTTTGGTCTCGACACCGATCAAGCCCGATTGATACGATTGTTTTTTCAGCCTGTTTTGATTTTTCTGGCGTTGTGGAGTACGGGAGCTATTAGTTATTTAAAAAGGAAATTCTAATATTAATAATTGTAAGAAAATATCCTGTTTTTTCCTTTTTCAGAATGTATTAATTTTGTACGTTTGTCATCGACAAAACATTATTAAGGATTTATTTCCTAAGACTTTTATAAGTTTAAATAAACGAGCCCTCATTCACGTTGATGGAGCTAGTGATAGCCCTAATCTCATTCCTTAAGAATGTTTTGTCACAACCGAAGATGAGGGCTTCGTGCGTTTTAATATTTTCAGAACATGACAAAAGAAAATCAAAAAACACACCGCGACGTAATGCGGTCAGTAGCCATTTTCGTTTCAAACCTGAGTTTTGACGGCGAATTTCAAAAACAACCTGTGTATTTGCAGGAAATATTTGAGTTATTACTCAATACAGAATTTGGAAACGATCTCATTGTAAGACAAAAAATGTTAAGCTGTCTTAAAACAAGCAGAGATTTGGTTAAAGTTTTATCTCAATACACAGATAAGCAAATTCAAAAAGCCTGCGATAATGTAACAATGGTAAAAGCAATTTAATTTTATTAATGTAAAATTTCTAAATGCTTAAAATTGAAAAAAGAGACTTTAAAGTCTCTTTTTTGTTTTTGGAATTATGTATGCTGGCGCGAGCGTCCCGCTCGTGCAAAATTAGCTGATACAAGAGATTTAATACGTTCACGAGCGGGACGCTCGCGCTAGCTGGGGAGTATTTTTCAGCGTATTTTTAAATCTGTAATTACCGTATCAAATTATCTAACAAAATCTGATATTTCCTTCCCACAGGAATAATTTCTCCGTTCGACATCGTAAGACTTTTAAATGTAACTGATGAAATTTTGTTTGTATTTACAATAAAAGAACGGTGCACTTGTACAAAGCTGGTGCAGTTAATTTCTGCGGCAATGCTCGAAAGCGAACCATAAATAATATGCGGTAAATTGTGTTTTGTACTGTAAAGTTTCATGTAGTTGCCCAGACTTTCGATATAAATAATATCAGAAAGCATCATGTCGATTGTCTGACCGTTTACGCGGCAAGAAAATGTTTTGGTTTCGGTATCGATATTCTTTTTTATGTTGCTGCCAGAGAAATAGGTTTTGGCTTTTTCTATGGCTTTGGCAAATTTTTCGGGAGAAATGGGTTTTAGCAAATAATCGATCGCATCGTTTTGGTAAGCCGAAAGGGCAAAATCAGAATATGCCGTAGTGACAATCGTAAG
Source organism: Flavobacterium ginsengiterrae (assembly GCF_039539785.1). Lineage (NCBI taxonomy): Bacteria > Pseudomonadati > Bacteroidota > Flavobacteriia > Flavobacteriales > Flavobacteriaceae > Flavobacterium > Flavobacterium ginsengiterrae. The sequence goes on from NZ_BAABDU010000003.1 coordinate 1,550,755, forward strand.
CGGGCGATTGGGCTGCATTTCCATTAATTCTACGCCTGAAATTACAGGCATATTAATATCTAGGAAAATAATATCGTATTGGTTGGCATTAAGCAGTTTTAAGGCTTCCATGCCACTAAAAGCACTTCCGGAATGTTCCAGTTCGTCAAATTTAGAAATATGCGAAATCAGCGCTTTATGCGCCGGCGATTCGTCATCGATTATTAAACAGCGGTAGGTAAGTGCCATATGCTTAATTTTACAGTAAACGTATTTTTCTCTTTTTTACAGCTCAAATCGTGTTTTATGCCGTAAACTTCTAAACGTCGTTTGAGATTTTCAATTCCAATTCCGGTTCCGGAAAGTCGTGATCCTGATTCGAGATAATTGTTTTTTAAGGTAAATATCAAATTTCGGTTTTTTACTTTCAAATCCAGATTAATAAAAGGTTCTGCGGTTTCGGCAGAAAACTTTACTGCATTTTCTACCAAAGGTAAAAAGAACAAAGGCGGAATTTCTATTAGATCATGAAGACCTTCAAAGTTTTGGTTTACAACAAGTCTTTCGTTTCTAAACTTATAATAATCAATGTATTTTTTAATAAAAGCGATTTCTTCTTCCATTAAAACATAATCTTTTTTAGAAGCTTCAATTTGATACCGAAGTAAATCTGAAAGATTTAAAATTCGATCTGGCACTTTATCGGGTTCTGCCAGTGCTTCTCCATAAAGATTATTCATGGCATTTAATAAAAAATGCGGATTGAGCTGCTGTTTTAAAAAGGAAACTTCTGACTTGAAGTTCATAATATCTTTATCGGCCTGACTCATTTTTTTAGTTATGGCGATGTGCATAAAATAAAAAAATGTGCCGTTAATAATAAGCGATACAATTTGAAGGGTTTTTAAATCTCCCAGTCCCACATTTGGAAAAAACCAGTTCATAAAGTAATAAAAAGCCACCCAGTATGCCACAAGAAGTACAAAAAAGAGTTTAAACTTTTTACGAAACAAAAACGGTTTAATAATAAACATATTAAAAAGCGTAATCCATACAATACAAGGAAAATACCCTATAGCTACTTTGCTGAATATGTAGATACAATTATAGCCTTCGGCTCTTATTTCGTCGAAAACACAGGCTACAATAACTAGGTAAAAGAGAATGTTTACGATGAGGTTTCTGAGAAAAAAATTCTGGTAGATTTTTGCAAATGTCATAATGGCAAAAATACTATAATCCTATAGTTTATAATGCTTTGAATAAAATATTTTATACAAACGCCGTTCGTATAAATCATATGGCGCTGGTATAAAATTGCTGTTATAATACGTGTACGTGATTTATTTTTGAATCATCAAAATTTAAGATCTAAAAAATGTTTAATTATGGTTGTTGAAATTTTTAAAACAAACGTAGAAAAGGCTGCCCAAACAAATTATATAATTGCGGTAATCAAAAGGCAGTTTCCTTCTTATAAAATTAATTTTGATCTGGAAGACTGCGATAAAATACTTCGTGTAGAAGCTGTAGAACCACAGTGGAACGTTATTATCGATTATGTAAATCGTTTGGGATTTTCATGTATCAGGCTAGAATAATATTAAAATGCTTCAGGGTTAGGATTTTAAGTCCCTCAAAAAACTTAAATAAAAACAGGTATAAATACGTGATTGCATCTGGCTTTTTTGTAAGTATTTTGCTTTGTTTTTTATTTTTAAAAATTTTATTACAATGATAAGTTTTATTCTTTCGGTTTTTGTCATGCTATTTAAACTTTTGGCATAACAAATTGTTTTTTTCTGCATATTTAAAGCTTTTTCATAGTCAAAATGAGTAATCGCTTTTTGAGCATTATTTTCTACATTTGTGCGATATGAAAAAAGCTTTCCAACTCTTTGATTTTACCCAAAAAGTCAATTATAAAAATGAAATTTTAGCCGGTTTAACAGTTGCAATGACCATGATTCCAGAATCGTTGTCGTTTGCTATTTTAGCCGGATTTCCGCCTTTGGTTGGATTGTATGCGGCTTTTATTGCCGGATTAGTAACCGCTGTTTTTGGCGGAAGACCGGGAATGATTTCTGGCGGCGCAGGAGCAACAGTTATTGTTCTAATTGCTCTTATGAAATCGCACGGAATAGAATATGTTTTTGCTGCCGTGGCACTTGGCGGTGTTGTGCAAATTTGTATTGGACTTTTTAAACTTGGAAAATTTATTCGCTTAGTTCCTCAGCCTGTTATGTTTGGTTTTGTAAACGGATTGGCGGTTGTAATTTTCATGTCGCAGCTCGAACAGTTTAAAACCATTGTAAACGGTCAGGTTTCGTGGCTTCAGGGAACACCTTTGTATATAATGCTGGGTTTGGTTGCGCTTACTGTTGCCATTGTTTTGGTTTTTCCTAAAATTACAAAAGCAGTTCCGGCATCTTTAGTGGCTATTATGGTTGTTTTTGCTTTGGTTATTATTTTTAATATTGAAACCAAAACTGTAGAAGATATTGCATCTGTTCAGGGCGGATTTCCTCCATTTCATATTCCAAATATTCCTATTTCTTATGAGACTCTAAAAATTATATTTCCATATTCTGTAATAGTAGCGGCCGTTGGTTTAACAGAAGGTCTGCTTACGCTGAATCTGGTAGACGAAATCACCGGAACCCGCGGAAACAGTAACCGCGAATGTATTGCGCAGGGAAGTTCGAATATTTTAAACGGGTTTTTCTACGGAATGGGAGGCTGTCCTATGATTGCACAGACTTTGGTAAATCTGGGAGCAGGTTCAAGAGCCAGGCTTTCGGGGATTATTGCTTCTTTAACCATTTTGCTGATTATTCTTGTTGGTGCTCCGGTAATTGGAAAATTACCAATGGCTGCACTTGTTGGTGTTATGATGATGGTTGCTATTACTACTTTTGAGTGGGCTAGTTTCAGGATTATTAATAAAATGCCAAGACATGATATTTTTGTTGGAATTTTAGTAGCGCTTATAACTATTGTACTGCATAATCTGGCTTTGGCAGTTTTAATTGGTGTAATTATTTCGGCTTTGGTTTTTGCCTGGGAAAGTGCCAAAAGAATTCGAGCCCGACATTTTATTGATGAAAACGGGGTGAAAAATTATCAAATTTACGGTCCGTTATTTTTTGGTTCGGTTACTGCTTTTTTAGAAAAATTTGATGTGCAGAACGATCCGGCTCATGTAATATTAGATTTTAAAGAAAGCCGTGTGTCTGATATGTCGGCGATTGAAGCATTAAATAATCTCACTAAAAAATACAATCAGCTTAATAAAAAAGTCGAACTAAAACATTTAAGCGCCGACTGCAGACAATTACTTAAAAATGCCGATGCTGTTATAAGTGTAAACGTAATTGATGATCCAACGTATAAAGTGGTTTCTTAATTAATTTCTCTTATTTTCTAATCACTAAATTTTTCTAATTAAACCAAAGATTGATTTTTGTAACTTTACGAAATGAAACTTACAGAAACCTTAGAAGATTTTTACACGATAAAAGTAAATGGAATGCCCGAGAATCTTAAAAAAGAAATCGGACACTTTAATGTTTTTAAACTTGATGATTTTGTTGGAAGTATCTGCAAACCATTTCCATACACAAGAAAAGACTTTTATAAAATCAGTTTGATTATTGGAAAAAACAAAGTTCACTACGCTGATAAAGTTGTAGGTATTGAAGAACAGGCTTTATTTTTTGCTAATCCGCAGATTCCGTATAATTGGGAACAGATTGATGAAAATCAAACCGGTTTTTTCTGCATTTTTACTGATGCGTTTTTTAGTCAGTATGGTAATTTAAAAGAATATCCTTTGTTTCAGCCGGGAGGAAATCCTATTGTTCCTATTTCTAAAGAATTAGCAGAATCTCTAAAATTGGTTTATTTAAGAATGTTCGATGAAATCAATTCCGATTATGCTTTTAAATATGATGTACTTCGAAATCTGGTATTTGAAATTATTCACCTCGCACTCAAAACACAAACTGTAACTACTTCATTATACAGTAAATCAAATGCTGTAATCAGGATTTCTTCTTTATTTTTAGAATTATTAGAACGTCAGTTCCCAATAGAATCTATTACACAGCAAATTAATTTCCGTTCGCCTTCAGAATATGCAAGTCAGTTAAATGTGCATGTTAATCATTTAAACAAAGCCTTAAAAGAAACAACCGGAAAAACGACTTCGCAAATTATTTCAGAGAGAATTGTTCAGGAAGCCATGATTCTGCTTAAACAAACCAATTGGAATATTAGTGAAATTGCCTGGTGTTTAGGTTTTGAAGAACTGTCTCATTTTATTAATTTTTTCAAGAAAAACGCTCAAATCTCACCTAAAAACTACCGGTTAGCAGAAATTGTTTGATTTTTGCAGCTTCTTACTTGATTGCTTTAATTTTTAAGAAGCATTAAGCCAATACCTTTGTCTTGTAATTATAAACGTAAAAATTTAAAATCATGGGAAATAACAAAGTTTGGTTTATCACAGGTGCTTCAAAAGGACTTGGATTAGAATTGGCTAAAAAACTTTTAGCAGAAGGTTTTAAAGTTGCAGCAACATCACGAAGTGAAGATGCTTTAATAAAAGTTTTAGGAAATACATCTGAAAATTTCCTTCCGCTTGAAATGGATTTGGTAGATGAAAAAAGTGTAAAAAATGCTATTGACAAAACTATAAGCTATTTTAAAACGATTGATGTTTTGGTAAACAATGCCGGTTACGGTTTACTTGGAGCTTTAGAAGAATTAACAGATGCAGAAGCAAGAAAGAATTACGAAGTAAATGTTTTTGGATTATTAAACGTAATCAGACATACAATGCCTATTTTACGTGCAAATCAATCTGGGCATATTTTTAATATTTCTTCTGTTGGAGGATATTACGGTGAGTTTCCGGGCTGGGGAATCTATTGTTCAACCAAATTTGCTGTTGCCGGTTTAACAGAATCTTTAGCAGCAGAAATAAAACCTTTTGGTGTTCATGCAACGATTGTATATCCGGGTTATTTTAGAACTGATTTCTTAAAAGATAGTTCTTTATTACTGCCGGAAACTCCAATTGCGGAATACAAAGAAGTAAGACAATCTGAAAACGCACACAAGGAAGGAATCAACGGAAATCAGCCGGGAGATCCTATAAAATTAGCCGAAGCTTTAATTAAAGTAAGTCAGGATCAAAATCCACCGCTTCATTTGTTTTTAGGTGAAGATGCCTTTAATATGGCAAACCAAAAAATAGCAAGTGTTCAAAGTGAATTAGGACAATGGAAAGAAGTTTCTGTTGGAACTAATTTTAATTAGAGAATATGTCAATTTGATAATTAGAAATTTTGTTGAATTGTCTCCAGATTTATCTGGAGGAACAAAATAAATGATGAAGAGGGCTTTAGCCGAACTGTAAAGTTTGGCTAAAGCCCTCTTGGGATTCAATCAGTCAATCTCCAGCTAAAACAGGAGACAATTGATTTTTATGTAATGAATAGAACTATCTAATAGACAAATTCTCAAATTAGCACATTATTTCAACATTGCATCAACATCACTCAGCTTACCATCAATCTCTCCGGTTTGTAAACCTAAAATATGGGCAATTAAAGGGTAAACAGAAACGTTTTGGAATGTTTTTACTTTTTTATTGATTTTAAAAGCAGGTCCTTTTGCGTAAAAAATAGCGTGCATATCTTTTTCGTCATTATCATAACCGTGTGTGCCGCCTTTTATATGCGTACTTTCTTTACTTACCAAACTCCATCCTTTTTCTGCTTCAATTACAAAATCGTGTACACGGGGATTGGTTCCGTAATGTAATCGTTTTGGAACTTCTGATGATTTCCAGAATTTAATATGCGGTACTTTCTTCAATGCGTTAGCAATAGAATCCTGATAACCGGCTTTTGCCTGCAGACTCATAATTGGGTTTACTACATCTTTATAACCCAGCCATTCTGGTTTTAAGTAATCAAGAACAGCCACTTTTTTATCGTTGCTTATATCGGCCATTCCGTGATCTGAAACAATGATTAAATTGATTTGTTTTCCAATAGGCAGTTGTTCTAATTTTCTTGAAATTTCGCCCATAATAGAATCCATTTTAATGACCATTTTTTTGTTTTCCGGCGAAAGCGGCCCAAAATTATGTCCGGTATGATCTGGTTCATCAAAATATAAAGTCACTAAATGCGGACGTTGTTTTTCCGGAAGCTGCAGCCATTTCATAACCGTATCGATTCTGGCTTCATACGGAATTTTACCATTATAATTTTTGAAATAACTTGGATTTCTTTTATCAATATCAGAACCCGGCCAAAAGAAAGAAGCTGTTTTTACGCCTTGTTGCTCGGCTAAATTCCAAATTGGATTTCCTCCATAAAAACGGGAATCATTTTTTGCATCGCTTGATAATGAAAAAGACTGATTTAAAGAAGTATCATAAAAAACATTATTAATGATTCCGTGATGATCCGGATAAAGCCCCGTTACAATCGAATAATGATTTGGGAAAGTTTTACTTGGGTATGAAGGTTTCATAGATTTTGCATGAACACCTTCTTTTTCAATCTGTTTTAAATTCGGAAGATCAAATTGTTTCTGAAAATCCCAGCGAAATCCATCCATAGAAACTAAAACGACGTAATTGTCTTTTTTGTTTTGGGCATTTAAAAATGGAGTGAGGAGTAAAAATGTAAAAAGTAAAAGGTGAGTAGTGAATTTTCTCATTGTGTAATTTTAAAGAATACAAAGTTAGCACTAAACCATTTTTAAAAGAAAAAGAGAATGTTAAATAAAAGATTAGCCACTAATTGCTTCGTCTGTTCGCTATCGCTCGAGTCGTGGCTAAAAAAAAGCACCGGATAAATCCAGCGCTTTTAAGTTTTAAGAAAATTAAGAAACGATTACATCATTCCCGGCATTCCACCTCCCATTGGCATTCCGCCTCCGGCATTTTCTTCTTTAATATCGATTAATGCACATTCTGTAGTTAAGATCATTCCAGAAACAGATGCAGCATTTTCAAGAGCTACACGAGTTACTTTTTTAGGATCGATAATTCCAGCCACAAGCATATCTACATATTCGTCAGTTTTAGCATTGTATCCAAAATCACCTGAACCTTCAGAAACTTTAGCTACAACAACAGAACCTTCAAGACCTGCGTTTTCAACGATAGTTCTCAATGGAGATTCAACTGCACGAGATACAATCTGAATTCCAGTTGCTTCGTCAGCATTGTCAGCTTTAAGAGATGCTAAAGCTGCTTTTGCTCTTAATAAAGCAACACCACCTCCGGCAACGATTCCTTCTTCAACAGCAGCGCGAGTTGCGTGTAAAGCGTCGTCAACTCTGTCTTTTTTCTCTTTCATTTCTACTTCAGAAGCAGCACCAACATAAAGAACAGCAACACCTCCGGCTAATTTAGCCAAACGTTCTTGTAATTTTTCTTTATCGTAATCAGATGTTGTAGTTTCCATCTGACCTTTGATTTGGTTTACACGGTTTTTGATGATATCTGCTTCACCAGCACCACTTACTATAGTTGTATTGTCTTTATCGATAGAAACTCTTTTTGAATTTCCTAACATTTCGATAGTTGTGTTTTCTAAAGTATATCCTCTTTCTTCAGAGATTACAGTTCCTCCTGTTAAGATTGCGATATCTTCTAACATTGCTTTTCTTCTGTCACCAAAACCTGGAGCTTTTACAGCAGCAATTTTAAGAGCACCTCTTAATTTGTTTACTACTAATGTAGAAAGCGCTTCTCCGTCAACATCTTCAGCAATAATTAATAATGGTTTTCCTGATTGTGCAACCGGTTCTAAAACAGGAAGTAATTCTTTTAAAGAAGAAACTTTTTTGTCGTATAATAAGATGTATGGAGAGTCTAATTCAACTTCCATTTTCTCTGGGTTTGTTACGAAATATGGAGAAAGGTAACCTCTGTCAAACTGCATTCCTTCAACAACGTCAACAAAAGTATCAGTTCCTTTTGCTTCTTCAACAGTAATAACACCTTCTTTACCCACTTTTGCGAAAGCATCAGCGATTAACTCACCAATAACTTCGTCATTATTTGCAGAGATAGAAGCGATTTGTTTGATTTTGTCAGAATCACTTCCAACAACCTTAGCCTGAGAAGCTAAGTCAGCAACGATAGCTTCAACAGCTTTATCGATACCACGTTTTAAATCCATTGGGTTTGCGCCCGCAGCAACGTTTTTAAGACCTTCTTTTACGATAGCCTGAGCTAAAACTGTAGCAGTTGTAGTTCCGTCACCCGCTAAATCATTGGTTTTAGAAGCTACTTCTTTTACCATTTGAGCACCCATATTTTCTAATGAGTCTTTTAATTCGATTTCTTTTGCAACCGAAACACCATCTTTAGTAACTGTTGGTCCACCAAATGATTTTCCAATAATTACGTTACGACCTTTTGGTCCAAGTGTTACTTTTACAGCATTTGCTAATGCATCAACACCACGTTTTAAACCGTCACGTGCTTCAATATCAAATTTTATATCTTTTGCCATTTTTTTAATTTTTGTTTAAAGTTTGATTTGTTTCAAGTTAATGAAGTTTTATGCTTCGTACTTAAATACAATATTTTTAGATAATCGCTAAAATATCATCCTCGCGCATGATTAGATAATCAGTGCCTTCTAATTTTAATTCTGTTCCGGCATATTTACCATAAAGAACAGTGTCGCCAACTTTTACAGTCATAGTATGATCTTTAGATCCGTTTCCTACTGCAACTACAGTTCCTTTTTGTGGTTTTTCTTTGGCAGTATCTGGAATAAAAATCCCTGACGCAGTTTTAGTTTCAGCTGCAACAGGCTCAATAAGTACGCGGTCTGAAAGCGGTTTAATGTTTAAAGCCATGATTTTATATTATTATAGGTTATACGTTTTTTAATGTTCTATAAACTTTCAGAAATTGTGCCATGCTCTATAAACTGACATTTTTTCTTAAAAAAAATGCCAGCTTTGACAGGCTGGCATTTTCTGAATTATATCAAAATTATTATTTTGTAGCAGGTGCTGCCGGAGCAGGAGTTTGTTGAGCTGGTGCAGCAGGTGCAGTTGCAGCCGGAGCTTCACCTTTTTCAATAATTTTTGATCCTGTATCTCCTAAAGCTCCAGTAAAACTTAAGCTTGAAAGAAGGATTAAAGCAATCAAAATAGTAGCTAATGTCCAGGTACTTTTATCTAAAAAGTCAGTTGTTTTTTGTACACCGCCTAACATTTGAGTTCCGCTGATAGTAGAAGATAATCCTCCTCCTTTAGGGTTTTGTACCATAATCACTACGATCAATAGAAAGCAAACTATTGTGATTAAAACTAAGAAAATTGAAAATGTGCTCATTGTATTAATTGTTATTGTTATTTTGTTGTAAAATCTTTATATCCGAAATGCGGTCTGCAAAGAAACTAATTTTTTCTGGATATTTCAAAATTAATATTTCATATGCTTGTATGGCCTTTGTATATTTTTTTTGTTCCAAATATACACGGGCTAAAGTCTCTGTCATAAGGTATGAATTCTCCTCTTCATTTATATTAAATTGAATAGGAGGAGTGGACATTGTTGGTTTTATTGGAGAGATTTTAGGATTTGTTTCTATAAATCTGTCAATAATTTCCGCTTTTTTCTTCTTTTCCTCTTCAACAGAAACTATTTCAGTTGGTTCAATTGTTTTTTTTTCACTGTTTCCAGTTTCATTTGCATCTTCAGAACGGTCTATAGGTTCTGCTCTTGCTAATTGAAGCCATTCCTGAAATGAATGTTTTTCGCTGACAGAAAAATCGATTGGTTTTCCTATTTCTAAATTTTCCTCTGCTTCTTTTATTGTTTCAGAAATTTCAGTTTTAGATGTTTCTATTTCAGGAATTTCTACTTCAGAAGTTTCATTCTCAGGAATTTCTATTTCTGAAATTTCAGTTTCTTCAGCTTTTGTTATTTCTTCAGTCTTTGTTTCGTCTGTTAATACAGGTTCTTCAAAACTAACATTAGCCGCTTTTTTAATAGAAACTAAAACGGATTCTTCAGCTGGGTCTATACGAACTTCCGGAAGCTCATCATCTACAAATTCATCAAAAAAAGTAGCTCTTGCAGCAGGTCTTACAATATTTAAATCAGCTGTGTTCTCTACAGGCGTTTCTTTAAATGTATTTAATATTTCTTCTTCGCTTGGCGCAGCAATTGATTCCTCTTCTAAAATTGGATCAATTACTTCTTCTTCGATTTCTGTTACTTCTTTAAAAGTGTTTAGTATTTCTTCTTCACTTGGTGTAAGAACAGATTCAACAATAATTCCTTCAACAGGTTTTTCTTGAATATCTTCTGTAAAAGTGTTTGTTATTGTCTCTTGTTCTGTAGAAGTTTCAACTGCATTTTCTGTAGACGCAGTTGTTCCTTGTTCAACTTCGGTTACTTCTTTAAAAGAATTAAATATTTCTTCTTCGTTTAGAATTGCTACAGGTTCATCGATAATTTGATTTTCTGTATTTTCTTCAACTTCATTAATTTCTTTAAACGAACTAAGGATTTCTTCTTCACTAGGTGTTACAACAGCTGGCTGTTCCTGTATTTCTTCTGTTTGAGCAGAAATTGGTTCTTCAAGTACAGGTTCTGGTTTTGCTTCAATTTTAGAAGGTTCTTCAAAAACTACTGTCGTTGCTTCTTTAATCGATTTTAAAATAGATTGTTCGATAGGATCAATACGAACTTCAGGAGTTTTTTTAACTTCCTCAAATGAAACGACTTCGCTGTCAAAAACCTTTATTTCTAAAAGCTCTTTTAATTTTTGATCATAAAAATCATTTTGAATAGAAGTAAACGTTTCAGATGTTATAAAATCAAATAAAACCGAACGATCTGCAGTATGTGCAGCGGTTACTTTTAAAGCATAATTATACTTAAAGCTGTTTTGACTGTAGAGACCTTTTAATCGAAGCGCTCTTGCACTTTGAAAATACGGAAATTCATTCAAAACACTTCCTAATGCTTCCGCATGCTTATCTGTTATAGCATCGGGTTTGTTCATTAAGTAGGTATAATCAGTAACGTTCATTATTGTTTGTTTAATCTGTTTGTTATTATTGTTTATTAGAAAATAAACATTTTACCATTTTGCCAGTGACTCATTAAAAATATCCTGAGTGATTCTCTCAAAAATAGTTTTAATAGCTTCGTTTAAAACCGTTCCTGTTGGAAGACTTGTTCCAGGGAAATCATAGTAAAACTCAAAAGGCTTTTCAAAATCGTCAGTTTCTTTCTTTTTATTTGTAAACCTTACATTAATACGTATTGTTAAACGGTTTTGTGCCGCTTGTTGATCTGCTGTCGCTGTCATTGGCGTAATTCTATAATCAACAATTTCACCTTCATAAACTAATTCTCCTCCGCTGCTTACCAGGTTTAAGTTGGTTTGATTCATGATCAAATCCTGCAATGCCAGTGTAAAATCTCTGTCAATTCCCGGTTCAACTAAGTCAGCATTGTTATGAAAAAAGTTAACCTGAAATGTTTTGGCATCAATTGTTCCTGTTCCTGTAAAGTTATAAACGCCGCATCCGCTAAAAGTGGTCGCAACTAATAATAGTAAAAGATATTTTAAGTGTTTCATTTTGTTTTTAGGATTGCTTTGCCAGTTTGCAGAGGCTTGGGTCAAAGATATTCATTTCGTTTAAAACATTTTTGTGTTTTAACTTCTTTACATGAATTTATAAATCGAACTGTTTAATTTTTCTATATAAAGTTCTCTCTGAAATTCCTAACTCATCGGCAGCAGCTTTTCGTTTTCCTTTATTTTTTTCTAATGATTTTTTGATCATTTCGATTTCCTTTTGTTCCAAACGCAATACTTCTTCTTCTTCAATAGTTTCGGCAAACAAATAATTGTCTTCAGGAATTTGATAGTTTTCTTCGCGAACTGCCGGTGTCATAACTGCGGTTCTTGGTTCTTCTTCAAAATCAATTTCACTGTCGTTTTGCTGATTTCCGTATATTTTCTGAATGAGATTTGGATTAATATCCTGAACTTTAGACGAACCGTTTTTCATCAATTCCAAGGTCAGTTTTTTCAAATCATTTAGGTCGCTTTTCATATCAAAAAGTACCTTATATAATATATCTCTTTCGGTACTGAAATCGCTTTCTTTTTTACTGTCACTGATTACAGAAGGCAGATTGCTTCCTTCTGTTGGCAGATATGATTTTAAAGTTGCTAAGCTAATATCGCGATTAGTTTCTAAAACCGAAATCTGTTCGGCCACATTTCGAAGCTGACGAATATTTCCGCTCCATCTAAATTTTTGTAGAAGCTGAACAGCATCGTCATCCAGTCTTAAAGGAGGCATTTTATATTTGTGAGCAAAATCGGCTACAAATTTTCTAAATAACAAATGAATATCATCATTTCTTTCGCGCAAAGGAGGAAGCGTGATTTCAACCGTACTTAAACGATAATACAAATCTTCACGGAATTTTCCTTTTTCGATTGCATTAAACAAATTCACATTTGTTGCAGCAACGATTCTTACATTGGTTTTTTGAACCTGAGACGAACCTACTTTTATAAATTCACCGTTTTCTAAAACACGCAATAATCTTACTTGAGTTGTTAAAGGCAGTTCACCAACTTCATCAAGAAAAATTGTTCCGCCGTCAGCTACTTCAAAATAACCTTCACGCGTGCTTGTTGCGCCTGTAAAAGCGCCTTTTTCGTGTCCAAAAAGTTCACTGTCAATAGTTCCTTCAGGAATTGCACCGCAGTTTACGGCAATATATTTACCATGCTTTCTGTGCGAAAGCGAATGTATAATTCTTGGAATATTTTCTTTACCAACACCACTTTCTCCAGTTACCATTACTGAAATATCAGTTGGAGCAACCTGAATGGCTTTTTCGATAGCACGATTTAATTTCGGATCATTACCAATAATCTCAAATCGTTGTTTTATTGCTTGAACTGTTTCCATGTATATTTTGTTTCAAGTTTTGTCTGTTTCAGGATATATTTATAGCCTAAAACTTGGCTTATATTTTTTTCTTTTGCCACAGATTAAAAGGATTGGCACAGATTTTTAATATTGACGAATAATTAGGTTTTTTAATTAACCACAAATTACGCAAATTAGCGCAAATTTGCTTTATGAATTTATTAATCGTTTATGTGTTAATGATTTATTTTGAAAGTTTGCAATTATTCCAACAGGAGTATCAGCTAGTTTCATATAATTTAAGACCTGTGCAAGATGATCATTGCAAACTTCTTTTACAGATTTTACTTCTAATATTATGTCATCATAAACTACAAAATCAGCATAAAATTTATGAGGTAAAATAACTCCTTTATATTCAATTGCAAATTCCTTTTCTCGGTGATAAGGAATTTTATTGATTTTGAATTCTACTTCTAATGCATCTTTATATACAATTTCAAGTAAACCAGGCCCTAATAATCTATGTACTTCCATACATATCCCTACTATTTGGTAGTTTTCATCTTTTTTATAATAATATTCAGTTGTGTTAGTCATGAAGAATTAATTTGTGGAAATTTGTGAAATTAGCGGTTAAAAAAATCAATTCATACTACTCAACCCAACAGCTTCGCCCTTAAGAGTTCCACTAGTACAGCTTGTGATTTTTACGTTTACGAAATCCCCAATTTTGTAATTCTCTTTCGGAAACACAACTGTAATACTTTGAGAGTTTCTTCCGGAAAATTCGTCTTTCGATTTCTTAGAAACTTTTTCCACTAAAACTTCAACAGTTTTGCCGACAAATTCTTCACTTCTAAACCAAGCGTGTTTTTGCTGTAAATCAACAATTTCTTGTAATCTTCTTGCTTTGGTTTCTTCCTCAACATCATCTTTCATTTTTCTTCCTGCAAGCGTTCCCGGACGTTCAGAATACGAATACATATAACCGAAATTATATTTTACATATTCCATCAAACTCATGGTATCTTGGTGATCCTCTTCAGTTTCTGTAGGGAAACCAGCAATCATATCCTGCGAAATCGAAGCATCTGGAACAATTGCTCTAATTTTGTCAATCAAAGCCATATATTCTTCACGAGAATGCAGACGATTCATTTCTTTTAAAATTCTGTTACTTCCAGACTGAACCGGTAAGTGAATATGTTTACAAATGTTTGGATATTTCGCCATAACATGTAAAATGCTTTCGTGCATATCCTGCGGATTTGAAGTCGAGAAACGAATACGCATTTTAGGAAAACCAACCGCAACCATTTCAAGCAATTGATCAAAATCTACTGCAGTTGCTTTCTGCATTTCAGAAGCATTAACGAAATCCTTTTTCAAACCGCCTCCGTACCAAAGGTAACTGTCAACGTTTTGACCTAAAAGAGTGATTTCTTTAAAACCTTTGCTCCATAAATCCTGAATTTCAGACATAATACTTTGCGGTTCACGACTTCTTTCACGTCCGCGTGTAAAAGGCACAACGCAAAAAGTACACATATTATCGCAACCACGCGTAATCGAAACCAAAGCTGTGATTCCGTTACTCATCAAGCGAACTGGCGAAATGTCTCCGTATGTTTCTTCTTTCGATAAAATTACATTGATAGCGTCACGTCCTTCTTCAACTTCAGCCAATAAATTCGGAAGATCTTTGTATGCGTCCGGACCTACAACAAGGTCAACGATTTTTTCTTCCTCCAAAAACTGACTTTTCAAACGTTCAGCCATACAGCCCAAAACGCCCACTTTCATTTTCGGATTCGTGCGTTTTACCGCATTGTATTTTTCAAGACGTTTACGAATTGTCTGTTCCGCTTTGTCACGGATAGAGCAAGTGTTTACCAAAACCAAATCAGCTTCTTCTAAAACCGAAGTTGTGTTATAACCGCCGTCAGATAAAATGGAAGCTACGACTTCACTGTCCGAAAAATTCATCGCACAGCCGTAACTTTCTATAAAAAGTTTTTTAGTATTCTCAGGTTTATTCTCTAAAACAAGACTTTCGCCCTGTTTGCTTTCTTCAATAATCTTTTCCATTGTAAAAATTCAAAGTGCAAAGATAGCGTAATTGAGGTTAATATGACAAGATGTCAGATAAAGAATTAACAATGTTTTGAGAATCGTTGATAGACATTGTTTTACAAAATACATTTTACATTTTACAAATTGCATTTTACTTATTTGGAGCTATTTCCAGCTTTCCGTTTCAAGTCCTCATAAAAAAAGCAAAGTTTCTAAGTTTTAAAAAGAGCTTCCGTTGGTCGCTTTTTTAAAACAAGAAACTTTTGCATTTTTTTACTCCGGGCTTTCCACTTCAATCTGGGCTAGAAAGAACATGATTTGAGATTTTTGAATGTAGATTTAGATGGAGCAGGATTTAAATCATTCATAAATACAAAATCTAATCCCGAAGCTTCGGGACTAAAATCTAAAATCTGAATTAAAAGGTCATTTTCAAGTAAAAGTTATACCTATATATATAATACAGAATATTACAGATAAATCTGCAATTTTAAGTTTCATAATATCAAAATACTTCAAAAATGCATCCGTAAGGTTAATATTTAAAAAAAATAAATACTTTTGTTGCAGAAAAATAGAGCAATGGCAAAGAATTTAGTAATAGTGGAGTCACCTGCAAAGGCGAAAACGATAGAGAAATTTCTCGGAAGTGATTTTCAGGTGGAGTCAAGTTATGGTCACATAGCCGACTTACCATCAAAGGAAATAGGAGTAGATGTAGAGAATGGTTTTAAACCTAAATATGAAGTTTCTCCGGATAAAAAAGCCTTGGTAACGAAACTAAAATCACTATCTAAGAATGCCGAAACGGTTTGGTTAGCAAGCGATGAGGACCGCGAGGGAGAGGCTATTTCATGGCACTTGGCGGAAGAATTAAAGCTAGATACAAAAAAAACCAAACGAATTGTTTTTCACGAGATTACAAAATCTGCGATTCTAAAAGCAATCGATAATCCAAGAGAAATTGATTATAATTTAGTAAACGCACAACAAGCAAGAAGAGTTTTAGACCGTTTAGTAGGTTATGAATTATCTCCGGTTTTATGGAGAAAAATCAAAGGCGGACTTTCAGCTGGACGTGTGCAATCTGTTTCTGTGCGTTTAATTGTAGAAAGAGAACGCGAAATCCAGAACTTTAATGCAGTTGCAACCTATTCAATTGTTGCAGAATTTGTAAACGAAGCAGGAAAAGCTTTTAAAGCAAAACTTCCAAAAAATTTTAATACTAAAAAAGAAGCCGAAGATTTCTTAAATCAAAATATCGGTTCTAAATATAAGGTAGCAGATTTAGAAACTAAACCTACCAAAAAATCTCCAACAGCACCTTTTACAACTTCTACGTTGCAACAGGAAGCAGCAAGAAAGTTATACTTGCCAGTTGGAATCACTATGCAGCTTGCACAACGTTTGTACGAAGCCGGACTTATTACTTATATGAGAACGGATTCGGTAAATCTTTCTAGCGAAGCAATGAATGCTGCAGAAGCAGAAATCATCAAATCTTACGGAAAAGAATATTCTAAACCTCGTGTTTTTGCTAATAAAAACAAAGGAGCACAAGAAGCGCACGAAGCAATTCGTCCGACTGATATGTCGCGTCATACCGTAAATATCGACCGCGATCAGGCTCGTTTATACGATTTGATATGGAAAAGAACTTTAGCATCTCAAATGAGCGATGCTCAATTAGAAAGAACAAACGTAAAAATCGAAGCCGATAATCACAGCGAAATTTTTACAGCTTCTGGAGAAGTTTTACTTTTTGAAGGTTTCTTAAAAGTATACTTAGAAGGTCATGATGATGACGAAGAAGAACAAGAAGGAATGCTTCCTGCTCTTAAAGTAAACGAAAAACTAGCGAATAACTATATTACAGCTACAGAACGATATTCAAGACCGCCGGCTCGTTACACTGAGGCATCTTTGGTTAAAAAACTAGAGGAACTTGGAATCGGGCGTCCGTCTACTTATGCGCCGACTATTTCGACTATCATCAACAGAAATTATGTTGAAAAAGGTACTCTTGAAGGCGTAGAACGTAATTATACACAGCTTACTTTGCAAAATAATAAAGTAGGTGAAAAAAGCCTTAAAGAAAATACAGGTTCAGATAAAGGAAAATTAGTTCCAACAGATATCGGGACAATTGTTACTGATTTCTTGGTAAAGAATTTCGGAAACATTCTGGATTATAATTTCACTGCAAAAGTAGAGCAGGATTTTGACGAAATTGCCGAAGGAAATATCGACTGGGCAAAAATGATGCAGGATTTCTACAATCAGTTTCATCCAAATGTGAAAGAAGTTGAGGCAAATGCAGAACGTGAAAGCGGAGAAAGAATCTTAGGAAAAGATGCAGACGGAAGACAAGTTTCTGTTCGCTTAGGAAAATTTGGACCAATGGCTCAAATTGGAGAAGCAGATGACGAAGATAAAAAATTTGCCAGCTTAATGGCAGATCAAAATATTGGAAATATTACACTTGAAGAAGCTTTGAATTTATTCTTGCTTCCAAAAAGTTTAGGTGATTATAAAGGAGAAGAAGTTGAAGTAAATAATGGTCGTTACGGTCCTTATGTTCGTCACGGAAGTGTCTTTATTTCATTGCCAAGAGGAGAAGATCCGCTTGGAGTTTCTAAAGAAAGAGCTCAGGAATTAATTGACGAAAAAGCATTAGCTGATGCTCCAATTGCTACTTATAAAGGAGAAGCAGTTCAAAAAGGAGTGGGACGTTTTGGTCCTTTCATTAAATGGAATGGCCTTTTTGTAAATGTTAGTAAAAAATACAATTTTGATAATTTATCTCAGGCAGATGTTGAAGAATTAATTGAAGATAAGCTTCAAAAAAATATTGATAAAGTAATTCATAACTGGGAAGAAGAAGGAATTGTAGTTGAAAAAGCACGCTGGGGACGTTCTGTAATCCTAAAAGGAAAAATTAAAATTGAGTTAAGTAAAGATGTTGATGCTTCAAAATTAACTCTTGCTCAGGTTCAGGAAATGATTGAAGCTAAAGCACCAGCTAAAAAAACAGCGGCTAAAAAAGCTCCTGCAAAGAAAACAACAGCAACAAAAACTACTGCTAAAAAAGCACCAGCAAAAAAGAAATAAACAATGGAATTTGATTTTCTAGAGCCTTTAAATGACGGAATTTTAAAATTCATTAGTTCATTGTCTTCACAAGAACTGGGAAGCAAAATTGTTTTGCATACTCAGGATCAGTTTCCGGATATAAACAAAATTAATATTGCAATTGTTGGTGTTCTTGAAGACCGCCGCAATATTAATATGGTAAATGAAGTTAATCTAACCGCTGTACGTAAAAAGCTTTACGGTATGTTTCCGGGTAACTGGGATGCATCGATTGCAGACTTAGGAGATATTCTTGCAGGTGATTCTGTAGAGGATACTTATTTTGCAGTAAAGAAAGTTGTAGCGGCTTTAATTAAGAATAAAGTCATTCCTATAGTCCTGGGAGGTTCTCAGGATTTAACCTACGCTTTGTATCGTGCCTATGATGATTTAGAGCAAATGGTAAATATGGTAGCCGTAGATAATAAATTTGATTTTGGTAAAGAAAATGAAACAGTTTCTGCTAATTCTTATCTGACTCAAATCATTATCAATGAGCCAAATAATTTGTTTAATTACTGTAATATAGGATACCAGACTTATTATAATTCTCAGGAAGAAATTGATTTAATTGAAAAGCTGTTTTTTGACGCATATCGTTTAGGTGAAATTTCAAATAATATTGCTCTGGCAGAACCTGTATTTAGAGATGCTGACTTAGTTAGTATTGATTTAAATTCTGTAAAGTCTTCTGCTTCAGGAAATATGGTCTCTTTTGAGCCAAATGGTTTCAATGGAAAAGAGATTTGTGCTTTGGCGAGATATGCCGGAATAAGTGATAAAGTTTCATCTTTCGGGATATTTAATCATAACAGTACATTGCCGGAATCGCCTATTATGGCTCAGATAATATGGTATTTTATTGAAGGATATCATTATCGTTCTAAAGAATATCCATTTGGAAGCAGAACAAACTATTTAAAATATATTGTTCCTCTTGAAGAAGAAGAGCTTGTTTTTTACAAAAGTGACAAAACAGAGCGCTGGTGGATTGAAATTCCATTTGAAACAAACGGCAGCAATAAATTAAAAAGAAATACGTTATTACCGTGTTCTTATGACGAATATTTGAGCGCTTGTAACCAAGAATTGCCAGAAAGATGGTGGAAAGCACAGCGAAAAAACGCTTTGTAGAAGAAAATTTCGAAAGAAATCTTAATTTTTTTAATTTTTAGAAAA
Organism: Flavobacterium ginsengiterrae; assembly: GCF_039539785.1. Taxonomy (NCBI): domain Bacteria; kingdom Pseudomonadati; phylum Bacteroidota; class Flavobacteriia; order Flavobacteriales; family Flavobacteriaceae; genus Flavobacterium; species Flavobacterium ginsengiterrae. Next base: position 1,570,081 of record NZ_BAABDU010000003.1, read on the forward strand.
ATAAGTTAAAATAATTAGTAAGAAAAGTAGTATTTATTATAAAATTTAACGTTTTACGTCGATTTTTTTAATCAGTTTGTCGAGGAAATATTTTTTTTTTATTTTATTTAACATTATTTTTGAACGGTAAAATAAATTTCGCAAATAGGTATTGTTTTTTAGATAAATAATAAATACGTTTACGGACTTTTAATAATGAATAGATAATCCAAATTTATATGAAGAAGTTTATTGCATTTGCAGCAATGTTAACACTAGTAATCGGCTGTGGTAAGTCAGGTGACAAAGGTGAATTAGTTGGTGTTACAGGAGGGAAATGGCATCCTGAAAAACCGTATGGAATGACTTTGGTTCCGGGTGGATCTTTTATTATGGGTAAATCGGATGGTGACTTAGCTAATGTAGAAGATGCTCCAACAAGAACTGTAACAGTTCGTTCGTTTTATATGGACGAAACTGAGATCACTAATAGTGAGTACCGTCAATTTGTAGAATGGGTAAAAGACTCTACAATGAGAGTACGTCTTGCTATTTTAGCTGATGAAACTGGTCAAAAAAGTACTGGTGACAAAGGTAAAAAAGGCGGTAGTATTGCTGATTATGCATTTAATGATTCTGAGCCAGATAAAATGACGGCTTATGATAAATATATGTATGATAACTACTATAGTGTAGGAACAAAAGATGATCCGTATGCTGGTAGAAAATTAAACAAAAAAGTAAAATTAATTAGAGATACTAAAGCTTATCCAGATGAGTATTATGCTGAAGTAATGGACTCTATGTATTTACCAATTGAAGAATCATACAATGGTTTAAGAACAATTGATGTAAATAAATTGAAATTCCGTTATTCTTGGATGGATATTCAGGCTGCTGCAAAAGCTAAAGTTGGAAAAAGAAAAGACTTCGTTAAAACTGAGCAGGTTAGTGTATATCCTGATACAACAGTTTGGATTAAAGATTTCGCTTATTCATATAATGAGCCAATGCACAATGATTATTTCTGGCACAAAGCTTATGGAGATTATCCAGTAGTTGGTGTGACTTGGAAACAGGCTAAAGCATTCTGTGCTTGGAGAACTTTAAATAAAAACAGCTACATCAAGTCTAAGAAAAAAGGACGTGATTTAGTTAATGCATTCAGACTTCCAACTGAAGCAGAATGGGAGTATGCTGCAAGAGGTGGTCTAGAGTCTGCTACATACCCTTGGGGAGGTCCTTACACTAAGAGTGATAGAGGATGTTTCATGGCAAACTTCAAACCAAACAGAGGAGATTACGCTGCTGACGAAGCTTTATATACTGTTGAAGCTAAATCTTACGAGCAAAATGGATACGGATTATATAACATGGCAGGAAACGTTTCAGAGTGGACAGATTCGGCTTACAATCCAAATGCATACGAGTATGTTTCTACAATGAACCCTAACGTTATTGATGGAAACAACCAAAGAAAAGTTGTTCGTGGCGGATCTTGGAAAGATGTTGCTTACTTCTTACAAGTAAGTACTCGTGATCACGAATATGCTGATTCTGCAAGAAGCTACATTGGTTTCAGAACTGTACAAGATTACATGGGAACTCAAGTAACAGGAGGCGGAAGAAAATAATAATTAGTGTATAATTAAATCAATATACAAAAACCAAATCGAATCTATTTAAAATTAAAACCTAAAAAAGAATTATTATGGCATTATTAAGTAAAAAAGTTATGAATTTCGCTTATGGTATGGGAGCGGCAGTGGTAATCGTTGGAGCTTTATTCAAAATTACTCACTTTGAGATTGGGCCATTGACAGGAACTGTGATGCTTTCTATCGGTCTTTTGACTGAGGCATTAATCTTCGCGTTATCAGCTTTTGAACCAGTTGAAGATGAGTTAGATTGGACTCTTGTTTACCCAGAATTAGCTAACGGACAAGCTAGAAAAAAAGAAGTTAAAGCAGAGACTACAGCTGATGCCCAAGGTTTATTATCTCAAAAATTAGATGCTATGTTAAAAGAAGCTAAAGTTGACGGTGAGTTAATGGCAAGTTTAGGTAACAGCATTAAAAACTTCGAAGGAGCTGCAAAAGCAATTTCTCCAACTGTAGATTCAATCGCAGGACAAAAGAAATATGCTGATGAAATGGCTTTAGCTGCTTCACAAATGGAATCATTAAACAGTTTATATAAAGTTCAATTAGAAAGTGCTTCTAAAAATGCACAAGCTAACAGCGAAATTGCTGAAAATGCTGCTAAATTAAAAGAACAAATGGCGTCTATGACTGCAAACATCGCTTCTTTAAACAGCGTTTACGGTGGTATGCTTTCTGCAATGAGTAACAAAGGATAATTAGTTTTTAACTAAATATTAAATTTATTAATAAAGAACTAATTAGAAAAAAATGGCAGGAGGAAAATTAACCCCTAGACAGAAGATGATCAACCTGATGTATCTGGTTTTCATCGCAATGTTAGCAATGAACGTATCAAAAGAAGTTATTTCTGCTTTTGGTTTGATGAATGAAAAATTTGAAAGTGCAAATACTAGTTCAACAGAAACAAATGCAAGTTTATTAACATCTTTAGATCAAAAAGCTGCTGAAGCAAAAGGTGAGTTCACTAAAGCTGCAGAAACAGCTCACAAAGTTGAAGCAATCTCTAAAGATTTTTACGAATATATCGGATCTTTAAAAACTCAAGCTGTTAAAGGATTTGAAGTTGATAAAGAAACTGGAAAAATGCCATACGAAGCTATGGATAGAGGTGATAACATCGATGACTGGTTTACAGGAGACGGTTACACTAAAAAAGGTAATGAAATTATCGCTAAAATCGAGAAATACAAATCAGATATTAAAGCTGCTTTAGGTACAGATAAAAAATATGCTGGAATTATTTCTGAGGTTGAGAAAAAATTTGATGTATCTGACGTTAAAAACAAAGAAGGTATAAAAGAAAAATACTTAGCATATCACTTTAAAGGTTTTCCTGCAATCGCATCAGCTGCTAAACTTTCAGCTTGGCAAAATGACGTTAAGAAAACTGAAGCTGACGTTTACAACAGTGCATTAGGAAAAGCTGCAGTTGCTGCTGCTTCTTACAGCAACTACCAAGCAATTGTTGTTTTAGACAAAAATGCTTATTTCCAAGGAGAAAAAGTTACTGGTAAAGTAGTTTTAGGTCGTTATGACGAAAACACAAAACCAACTTCTTTCCAAGGTCCTGGACAAATTGTTAACGGACAAGCTGTTATCTCTTTAACTGCTGGTGGAGTTGGAGAACAAGATATCAACGGACAATTTACATTCTTAGAGGATGGTAAAAATATTCCACTTAAATTCGCTGGAAAATACGTTGTAGTTCCAAGACCAAATTCAGCTACAATTTCTGCTGATAAAATGAATGTAGTATATAGAGGAGTTGTTAACCCAATCTCTGTATCATTCGCTGGTGTTGATGCAAACAAAATTGTTGCAAGTGCTCCTGGATTATCTTCTGCAGGAAAACCTGGAAAATATAACATGAGCCCTGGACAAGGTACTGAAGCTACAATTTCTGTAACTGGTACATTGCCAAACGGAGATAAAGTAACAGATAAGAAAACATTCAGAATTAAAGGTATTCCTGGTCCAACAGGTACAATTAGAGGTGAAATGGGAGTTGTTAAAGGTCCTAAATCTAACTTAGAAATTGCTACTATTGGTGCTAAATTACTTGATTTTGATTTTGAAGTTGGTTTAGATGTTGTTGGATTCAACATGAAAATTGCTGGACAGCCTACAGTTGTTGTTACTGGTAATAAAATGAATGCACAATGCAAATCAGTTCTTGCTAGAGCTGGTAAAGGAGACCAAGTTACTATTTCTGAAATTAAAACTAAACTTGTTGGAGCTGGAAGTTACTTATTACCAAGAACTGCTCCGGTAATTTACGAAATACAATAATAAAGTAGTGTAAGCTACGTTCAATATCTTATAATGATATCATGATGAAAGTAAGAAATTTTTTAATAGCTATTGTTTCTATCGCTGGAGGTTTTGCTTCTAATGCGCAATCTAATTTGCTTAATGCAAAAACTCCTGCTCAAATTGGACTTAAAACTCCTGCGCAGCTTATCTCAGATAACGATAAGCCTCTAGCTTACGGTTATGTTGATGATAGAGATATCTTGATGGGAAAAACTACTTGGGAGATTATTGATTTAAATGAAAAAATCAATTTTCCAATGTACTTTCCTGTAGATACAGCTAATATCGGTTCTGACAGACGTTCTCTTTATGACGTTTTGACGAAAGCCATTACAAAAGGCAAAATAACTGAGGTTTATGCTGATAGTTATTTCAATACTAAAAAATCTATGAAAGACATTCAGGGTGCATTATCTCGTATTGATACAACAGATGCTGGTAGAGAACTTATTAACCAATACCCAGATGACTACAAATCACGTGTTGTGAAGAAAAAAGTAGTTACTGGTACTGGTAAAAAGAAAGTTGTTACTTATGTAGATGAAACAGTTGGACCAACAAGAACAGTTCCTGCTGAATACATCTTAAAACAAGATCTTACTTCTGCTGACGTTACACAATATAAAATCAAAGGATACTGGTATTTTGACAAACGTCAAAGTGAATTAAAGTACCGTTTACTTGGACTTTGTCCTGTAACTCCAGACGTTTATACAATGAATAGTGACGAAAAGGATTATATCGAATTGTTTTGGATTTTCTTCCCTAATGCACGTGATGTGTTACATGAAGCAAAAGCGTTTAACGACAACAACTCGGCACTTCCAATTTCATTTGATCAAATCTTAAACTCTAGACGTTTTAACGCGGTGATCTACAAAGAAGAAAACCTTTACGGAGACAGAGCTATCAGTGATTATATGAAAGACAACGCACAAAATCAATTGTTAGAATCTGAAAGAGTAAAAGAGAAGATTCGTAACTTCGAACAAGATATGTGGAATTACTAAGTGTCTGAAAATAAAATATTTAAAAAACTCTTACTACCTTTGTAGTAAGAGTTTTTTTTTGGATTTGTGTTAAGCTTCTTTTTGTTAATTAGTAATAAAAACTCTCACTTTAAATTACTTTTTAGTAATTTTGATTTTATGTAAGAAAAATAATAATATTCAGTATAAAATTACGTTTAATTTCTTATAATATTGGATCATGATGAAAGTAAGAAATTTTTTAATTGCTACGTTTGCTTTATGCGGCGGGTATACAGGAAGTGCACAGTCGAATTTATTGAATGCTAAAAGAGCTGACCAAATTGGGCAAAAAACTGCGGCACAGCAGATTTCAGATAATGACAAACCCTTAGCTTATGGGTATGTAGACGACAGAGATGTTTTAATGGCCAAGACAACTTGGGAAATTATTGATTTAAACGAAAAAATAAATTTCCCGTTGTATTATCCTGTGGATACGGTTAACATTGGACCAGACAGACGTTCGCTTTATGATGTATTAACTAAAGCTATTCGACAGGGTAAAATAACCGAAGTTTATACTGACAGCTATTTCAATACAAAAAAATCTATGAAAGATATTGAAGGTGCTTTATCTCGTGTTGATACTACAGATGCCGGCCGAGAACTTATCAATCAATATCCGGATGATTACAGATCTCGAGTTGTAAAAAAGAAAGTAGTTACGGGTACTGGTAAAAAGAAATCGGTTACTTATGTAGATGAAACTGTTGGACCAAAAAGAACGGTTCCTGCTGAGTATATTTTAAAGCAGGATCTTACTTCTGCCGATGTTTCTCAATACAAAATTAAAGGATACTGGTATTTCGATAAACGACAAAGCGAATTGAAATATCGATTATTAGGAATTTGTCCTGTAACTCCAGATGTTTACACAATGAACAGCGACGAAAAGGATTACATAGAATTGTTTTGGGTTTTCTTTCCAAACGCACGAGATGTGTTGCATGAAGCAAAAGCTTTTAACGATCAAAATTCTGCACTGCCCATATCATTCGATCAAATTTTAAATTCGCGACGTTTTAATTCGATAATTTATAAAGAGGAAAACGTATATGGAGATCGTGAAATTAAAGATTATATTAAAGATAATGCACAAAGTCAGTTATTAGAATCAGAAAGGGTGAAAGAAAAAATCCGAAACTTTGAAGAAGATATGTGGAATTACTAAATTCCGATTTGCACAATTAAACGAAAAACTCTTGCTACCTTTGCAGTAAGAGTTTTTTTATTTTATCTATATTACCAATGCTTGACTATTTAATCGTCGGATCTGGATTAGCCGGAATCTCCTTTGCAGAAATTGCCCTAAAGAACAATAAATCTATTTTAGTTATTGATGACAAATCGCAAAACTCTTCGAGAATTGCCGGAGGTTTGTATAATCCTGTAATTTTAAAGCGTTTCAGCGAAGTTTGGAATGCAAAAGAGCATCTGGTGTTAATGAATCAATTTTATGATCAGGTTGAAGATAAACTTCAGGAAAAGTTCAACTTTAAATTGCCTATTCTTAGAAAGTTTTTTTCTATCGAAGAACAAAACAATTGGTTTACAGCTTCGGATAAAATTAATTTAGCTCCTTTTTTGTCTACAAAACTGATTACTAAAAAATATCAAAGCATTGATTCTCCATACGATTATGGTGAAGTTTTGCATACAGGCTATGTTAAAACCGGACAATTATTAGAAAGTTATAAAGAATATCTAAAAGAAAATGATTTACTTCTTCAAGAATCTTTTCATAGCTCTTTTCTGGAAATGCTTGATTCAGGAATTCAGTATAAAAATATTAAAGCCCGTCATATCATATTTGCTGAAGGTTTTGGACTGCATAAAAACCCTTATTTTAATTATCTGCCTTTGGATGGAACAAAAGGTGAGTTGTTTTTAATAAAAGCACCGGAATTAAAATTAGACGTTATTGTAAATACAAGTGTTTTTATTCTTCCTGTAGGCGGTAATTTGTTTAAAGTAGGTGCGACTTATAATTGGCATGACAAAACAGATCTTCCAACTGAAGAAGGAAAACAGGAACTTTTAGCTCGTATAAAAGAGATTATAACCTGTGATTTTGAGATTATAAAACATTTTGCAGGGGTAAGGCCAACTGTTGCAGACAGAAGACCTATTATTGGTACTCATGAAGCTTATAAGTCACTACATGTTCTTAACGGATTAGGAACACGTGGCGTAATGCTTGGACCGGCACTGGCAAAAATGTTATATGAACATATTGAAAACGGCATTCCTATAGACCGCGAAGCTGATATTAAACGTTTTCACAGAAGATATTTAAAATCTCTTATGCCTGACCGGCCTTAGGATCGTAAGAAACAAACATATTAATATATAAGTTTCGCGAAAGCCTTAAAACAAAAGGAAACAAGAGTATCAGTGTAATTACAATTGCTATAAATGATTGTTCGATACTTGCACCAAAAAATACAAATGAAACAATAAACGCAGCAATTCCAACCGCTACATTCAAAGCGTAGCTTACATACATAGCTCCATAAAAAAATGAAGGTTCAATTTGGTATTTAAAACCGCAATGACTGCAATTCTCGTTCATTTTTAGAACATTAGTCAAGTGGAGTGGATTTTTGTCTGAATACATGCTCTCTTTTTGGCATTTTGGACAACTTCCTGTTAAAATACTATTTAGTTTGGATCCTTTTTTTAACATTTGCAAAAAATTTCAACAAAGGTACGATTTTTCAACCTTTACTGCTGATAACAATAGTTATAAATTATGCTTAATATACACAATCTTTCCGTTTCTTTTGGAGGAACATATTTATTTGAAGAAGTTACTTTTCGTTTAGGTGCCGGCGACCGCGTAGGTCTGGTTGGGAAAAACGGAGCTGGTAAATCGACAATGTTAAAAATGCTTGCCGGAGATTTTAAACCTGACTCTGGAGTAATTTCTCAGGAAAAAGATATCAAAATGGGTTTCCTTCGTCAGGATATTGATTTTGAACAGGGAAGAACTGTCTTAGAAGAAGCATATGAAGCTTTTACAGAAATTAAAATTGTAGAAAAAAAGTTAGAAGAAATCAATCATCAATTGGTTACCAGAACCGATTATGAAAGTGAAGAATACGGGCAAATAATTGAAGCCCTTTCAGACTACACACATCGTTTTGATCTTTTGGGAGGTTACAATTATGTGGGCGATACAGAAAAAATTCTTTTAGGTCTTGGTTTTAAAAGAGAAGTTTTTAATAACCAAACCGAAACTTTTTCAGGAGGATGGAGAATGCGTATCGAATTGGCAAAATTATTATTACAGTCAAATGATGTACTGCTTCTGGATGAGCCAACGAACCACTTAGATATCGAGAGTATCATTTGGTTAGAGAACTTCCTTCGCAATTATCCGGGAGTTGTTGTAATTGTTTCGCACGATAAAATGTTCTTAGATAACGTTACCAACAGAACAATCGAAATTTCATTAGGAAAAGCATACGATTTCAATAAACCCTATTCTCAATATTTAGAACTGCGTCATGAAATTCGCGAAAAACAATTAGCAACTCAAAAGAATCAGCAGAAAAAAATTGAAGAGACAGAAAAATTAATCGAGAAATTCCGTGCCAAAGCTTCAAAAGCTTCTATGGCGCAATCGCTGATTAAAAAACTGGATAAAGTAGAAAGAATCGAAGTCGATGAAGACGACAATTCTGTAATGAATATTTCTTTTCCGGTTTCAAAGGAGCCAGGAAAAGTAGTAATCGAAGCTGAACATGTTACAAAAGCTTACGGAGACAAAACCATTTTAAAAGATATTAGTTTACTGGTTGAAAGAGGAAGTAAAATTGCCTTTGTGGGTCAAAACGGACAAGGAAAATCGACTTTCATTAAAGCATTAGTAAACGAATTTGAATACCAAGGAAATATCAAATTAGGACATAATGTACAATTAGGATATTTTGCTCAAAATCAAGCTGAATATTTAGATGGAGAAATCACTTTGCTGCAAACCATGGAAGACGCGGCAACGGATACCAACCGTATGAAAGTTCGTGATATGTTAGGATCTTTTCTTTTTAGAGGAGATGATGTAGAGAAAAAAGTAAAAGTACTTTCTGGAGGAGAACGTAACCGTTTGGCACTTTGTAAACTATTACTACAGCCAATTAATGTACTGCTGATGGATGAGCCTACAAACCACTTAGATATTAAATCTAAAAACGTTCTGAAAGCTGCACTTCAAAAATTTGGAGGAACTCTGTTATTAGTTTCTCACGACAGGGATTTTCTTCAGGGAATGTCAAATATTGTTTACGAATTTAAAGATCAGAAAATCAAAGAATATCTGGGTGATATCAACTTTTTCCTGGAACAGCGCAATCTTGAAAATATGCGTGAAGTAGAGAAAAAAGATGTTGTAAAAACAGCAGCTCCGGTAAAAGAAGCCAGTAAGGTTTCATACGAAGATCAGAAAAAAGGAAAAGCGCTTCAAAACCGATTAAGCAAAATCGAAAGCCAGATTCAACAATTAGAAAAAGATATTCAGCATGACGATAAAATGCTTGAAACCAATTACGATAAACATATCGAAGATGCTTCTTTTTTTACTGCTTACAATAAAAAGAAAGAAGATTTGGAACAATTGCTTACAGACTGGGAAATCGTTCAGGAAGAAATTGATAATTTTAATGCTTAATTAGTTTTCAGGCACAGTCACAGTTTTCAGTTTCTGAAAGTTATATTCTAAACCTTTGTTAAAGTTTAAAACTTTGACAAAGGTTTTTTTATTTAAGGATTTAGGTTTCAGTTTTCACGTTACAAAACCTAAAACTTATAACTTTATTATTCCAATAGATTTAGAATGCTCTATAGCTTCGCGGCTTTCTTTAAAATAACAAACCGAAACATCTAAGGATTCAAGGTTTTTCATGATTTTTTTTACTTTCTTCTTTTTACTTTTTCCGGTTTGCCTAATGTAAACTGCTATAACTGTAACCGGAAATATTTTGCATATTCTTTCATATAAAACAGGATCGTGCTGCGAATCATCTCCCAGCAAAACATATTTTAAATTAGGATAAAACTCTAAAACGTGTTTGATTTTTTCAAATTTATGATCGTGATTACCGCGTCCGCTCATAAAGAAATCAGTAATGCCGCGTTTAATATCTTTCAATAAAATAACCGCTTTAGGCAGCTGATGAATTTTAGTAAATTCTACAATAAAACGATACAAATTCCACTCGCTGCTCGAGACATAAAAAAAAGCATTTTCTTCTTCTTTATTGCTTCGCCCAGCCTGACTTAGAGCCTGATAATACGGTACAACATCTTTAAAAACTTTTCGGTCATTTACATTTTTAAAAAGTAAAATATACATTTTCTTAAAAATATTCCGCGTATGCGAAATCAAAAAAGTATCATCAATATCTGATATAATACCGAGTTTTCCTTTGTGCGGACGTATAAAACTTCCTTTCGAAGTAATGATTTTGTTATTGTATTTAATCGTTACTTCATAATCCATCCATCCAAAATGTGTTTCATTTTCCAACGGAATACAAAATTTAAAATAACCATCGTCCAGCGTTTTGGTATGGATTTCCTGATTATTGCATTTTAAGTAAACGTCAAAATTTTGGATTGTTTTTATCCTGAACTGATTAATAATTGAACGTGCATTTTTTAAGTTTTTCTTCTGGAAATCATAATTATACGTTCGTTTAAAAACATGCCCCATTACAATTAATTCTTCTTCATTGGCATAACCTCGATATAATTGTAAAATTGGTTTCATTAATTGCGTACTTTTATATTATAGAATACTGTAAATTAATTATTTTAATTGATTTTTAAAAATAAAAAAGTTGAAAAAGAACATCATATTCGTTGTAAATCCCATTTCGGGCGATCTTGACAAATCAGATTTAGTTGAGTCGGTTCAGGAATTTGCAGCAACAAATCATTTTGATCTTGAAGTTTATGAAACTAACGGAAAAAATGATGTAAGAGAAATACAAGCCCTTTATAATCATTATAAACCGGAAAGAATTATAGTTGCGGGCGGCGACGGAACGATAAAAATGGTGGCAGAAGCCATGGAAGACCAAGATGTAATTATTGGAATTCTGCCGGCTGGTTCTGCAAACGGACTTTCGGTAGATTTAAATCTGCCAGCCGGAATCGAAGAGAACTTAAAAATAGCCTTTCTGCATCATTATGTTGAAATGGATATGATTTGTATAAACGGCAAAAAAAGTATCCATTTAAGTGATCTTGGGTTGAATGCTAATTTGGTAAAAAACTACGAACAAAGTGATGTGAGAGGTTTTTGGGGATATGCATTACAGGCTTTTACCACCTTAACAGAATCTGAAGAGCCATTTGCAGCAACTATTACGGCAAATAATAAAACGGTTCAGCATGTAGCGAGAATGATTGTAATTGCCAATTCGCAAAAATATGGAACGGGTGTAATTATTAACCCAAACGGAGCGGTCAATGATGGCAAGTTTGAATTGGTAATTTTAAAGAGTTTAGATTTACTTTTAATTGGAAAAATCATCACCGGAAATATGCCAATTGATTCTGATGATATTGTAATTATTTCGACAGATAAAGCTGAAATAAAAACAAATTATCCGGTTCATTTTCAAATCGATGGTGAATATTGCGGCGCACAAAGTTCTTTAGAAATCCATATTCTGCATAAGCAAATGAAATTGGCAGTGCCGTAATCTTGATTTTTTTATTGAAGAAATTTTGTTGTTGAATATGTCTCTCCGCAGGAGTTTTAAGACCTATTCATCAAATATTTTCTATAAATATTTTGCTTTTCACGGAACTTTTCAGCTCTGGAAGAGCAAAATATCTATAGCGAAAAATTATTTAAAAGAAGCATAGCTCTAAGCGGAGCGACATATTTTTTTATTTAAACGGATTTCGTTCCTGCCATTCTGTTTTGGGTTCTAAATAATTAAAAAATCTGGAAATGTTATGGTTTATCAAAGCATTGCTGTGCGTGATTAAACCATACATTTTTACAGGTTTTGCACCTACAGAACTTTTTATTTCAAGAGCAGTTCTGGCAAAAACAATTTCTTTAAAACCTTTTTTGATAGAATAGGCAATCATGTCGTACAACATGTTTAAATACAGCATTTTTTCGCGTTGAATACTTTCATCATATCCTAAAAAATAAGTGTCCATTACCTCTCCGTTTTTTATCAGGGTATTAAAACCGATTAATTTTTCGTCTAAAAAATAACCATACAATAAAAAATCTTCTTTCATGATTTCTTTAAAAAAGCTGAAATGATTTCGAGCTAGAAAAAAAGTATTGAAGGGCGCATTTTTAGCCACATGAAAATATAAATCGTAAATCACATCTTCATATTTTCGAATATCAGATAACGACATTTGCTTTTTCTCGATTCCTTCAGATTTTTTGCGGGCACGTTTGTATTGATCGCGGTATTTTTTTGACAAAGCATCAATATAATCCTGTTCTGATTTCCAGTTTTCTTTGATTTTAAAAATCATATTGGGCTGTGTCGAAAACGTATAATTGTTTTTAAATTCAGCCTGAAGCGGTTCGATTTCTTTTGCAGTAAAATCTTTTATACTGGTAATGTGGACTTTTTTGCCACTTGCTTTTAAATCTTTTTTAAGCTGATTGATTGCTTTATGAAGCGTTTTTACAGCCTTTGGTTCTTTTACATTTTTATCAAAAGCAAAAGCATTCTGGCCCGTAAGCATATTATTTCCAATAAATAAAACATGGGAAGCAAAATTCTTAAGCGCAAAGTTGCGTACAGAAGTTTTTAAGCACTGATCACGTTCGCCAAAAGATTCCAGTTTTTCGGCAAACAAAAATTGGGTTAAAACGATTCCTATAAGTTTAGTTTCTTCAAAAATGCCAATAAAATGACAAATCATATTTACCGGACAAGAATTTTCGAGTACTTCCAGATATTCACGCGTTAAAAAAATGTTGTCTGAGGCCAGCAAATTCCATTCTGAAGGCAGTAATGAAGTGCTGTTATAAATTTGAAAAGAATATGTTGTATTCAAAGGTTTGAGCTAATTTCTTCAAAATTAGATAATATTTATAATAACTGCATTTCTTTAAGTTATTATTAAGAAAACCCGTTTGAAATTAAAATTCAAACGGGTATTATATTTTTTAATTTAAGCAAATCCACAGATTATACCGCCCATTAATGTAAGCGTAACAATCCAGTACCCGGCATGAATAAAAATGTATTTCCATGATTTTCTTTCAAACAAGCCATTGATTCCTATTATTGGCAGCGCAAAAAACAGGCCTGAAATAAATCCGTGTAAAGCACCGTGTTTAAAAGTGCGGTAGGCATTTCCGTAATCAGCCATAAAAGCAGCAAATGATGGTTTGGCACTTGCAATTAAAGGAGGTCCTCCAACCATTCCAACAGCGCCCGACTGATGAATTGTGAGCGACATTAATGTCATTGTAATCATAAGTGAAAAAATGTAAGTGAGGCCAAAAATTTTAAGCATGCTTCCTTTTTTGAGCTCATCTTCTGTGAGATTACTTTCTCTCATCCAGATTGTTCCAAAGATTTTTGGGTGATACCAGGCAAAACCAACAAGTAAAGTTACCACCGCAGCGGTTAGTAATGCGTAAAAGTTAAAATCCATAATATTAGGTTTTTGTAATTAGTTAATTCAAAATTAATCAAAAAAGAATAACGCCGATTAAATTTTAAAAGAAGGAAAAATAATACGATTTTTTATTTATCAACACTTTATCGACATACAGTGCTTTATGTCTAGTAATTCTCTAATTTTGGAACAAAGAAAAACATAGTCTCCCCAAGTCTGTTATGAAAAGCTTTGCAACACTTTTTTTAGCATTTGTTTTTTCTCTTAATATTTTTGCAGATACTGTTTCAGATAAAGAGAAAGATGTGCTGATAAAATTTTACCACGCAACAAATGGTTCGCAGTGGAAAATAAAATGGGATTTATCGTTGTCAGTTTCAACCTGGTATGGAGTTCATGCCGAAAATGGAAAAGTGACAAGTCTTAATCTCGCCAATAATAATCTGCAGGGTGAATTGCCGGCTGATTTTTTTGATCTGGTAAATTTGGTTGTTGTGGATTTACATAAAAACAATCTAAAAGGAGGATTATCAAGCGAAATAAGAAAGCTGAATCAATTACAGGTTCTTTGTTTGTCTGATAATGAATTAGAAGGAGCATTGCCCAATTCGCTTTATAGAATTTCAAGTTTAAAAGTACTTCTTTTAAACAGTAATAAACTTTCTGGTAATTTAAGTTCAGAGATTGTGAATTTAAATGTTTTGCAAAACCTTAGTTTGTTCAATAATAATTTAGAAGGAGAAATTCCGAAAGAATTAGAAAGTTTGTCTAATTTAACTGAATTGAATCTTTCTTATAATAAGTTTAAAGGTTCTGTATCTAGAAATCTTGCTGTTCTGGATTCTTTAAATATGATAATGTTTGACAACAATGGGAATCCATTTTTGTTAGATGTAAACGAAGAAATAAAAAATGAAAATATTACCGTAAATTAATCGTGCTTATGAATGAATTTTACTCGTTGAAACAAGTTGATTAAATATATTTAGTTAATTGCGAAAAAGCCGTATTACAACGGCTTTTTTTAATTTTAATTTAATCTGAACTTTAAAATAATATTTAACTTTGTTTCAATAATTTTGATCTAAGTTTTAAAGCAGTCAATTTTTTTTATAACTTTAAAATTCGATTCAATTTTAAATAAAAGCTGAAAACAAAATATTAACCTTTTTACGCTAAAATTATGACACTACAATATCAAGGTGAACAATACGGAAAACAAACCACATTTACTATTCGAATTATAGGGAACAATCTTTCAAAAAGCAGTTCTAATTATCAAATTGATTTATTGGTTGGAGATAAAAAACTGCCGACATTTACAAGTGAAATTCATCAAAGTCTTTCAAATTGTTTAAAAGAAATTTACTTATTCAGAAAACATAACGGAATTAAATTCGATGAATCATCAGAAAAAATAGTTTCACTTTATGTTCCTTACGATAGAGTTTTATTTAACTACAACAAATATGCTTTGTTTAGAGCATAATTTGCAGATTTTAAAATATTCTAAAAACCGTTCTTTTTAAGGAACGGTTTTTTTTTATTTTCGAATAGAATCGTACTGCTGTTTTGTAATTATTTTATTTTTAATCATTTGCTGAAGCCAGTCTTCTGCCATTTTTTTCGAAGTTTTGTCCATTTTTGAAATATCGATAGACATATAATCTTCATAATAAACTTCAATGTTTTGTTTTTTGCACAATGCAGTAAAATAATCAAAATAGGCAGTTTCGTAATGATATTTCTGAGCCATTATTTTAGAAAGTGCCATAACACTGTCTGTTTGTTCTTCTCGGGTAGATTCCATTAAATGATAAAAAAGCTCCATATAAGCTTCTCGATCTCCTTTTTTTCGAATTCTGTTAATAAGAGTATCGTAATTAGTGCCAAGCTGATTCATTGTAATAATAGAATCTTCTTCGCTAATCTCATATTTGCTTTCGGTTTCAATATTATAAATAGGAGTATTTTCTTTTTTATGATTGCAGGCGAATAGAGAGGATAAGATTAAAATACAGAAAATAGATCTTTTCATGTTTGTCGAATTGAATTTTAAAAACAAAGATGAGAAAAATAGAAATGACTTTCTGATTGTTAAAAACAAAAAAAAAGCTCCAGATTTCTCCGAAGCTTTTTAAAATGTAATGCCGTTCTTTTTTAGAAATTTGTATTTACTTTTTTAGAACGATCTGCAATGTAAGAGATTAACCATGTTACCTGTCCTTCTTTTACAAAATATATTTTCTTAGTTTCTAAATTTGGAATTCCTTCTAAGCATGAAACAAGAATGTTATTGGCAGAAATTAGATATTTTTGGTCGTACGTATTTAAAACTCTTGCTGCTTCTGAATTGGTTTTGGCAAGTGCAGTGAATTTACCGAAATTGTTCTTCAAAACAGCATCGTAATCAATAACGTCTTGCAAAGTAAAAGCTATATAATGATCTTTTACGTTTTCATTAAAGTATAAAGTTGAAAAAGCCCATACAGCTCCTCCTGATAAATACATTTTGTCTTTTTTCAATAAAAGCGGATTTTTATCCAATAAGTCTTTTACTTTCTTGCGCAAAACCGAATTAAAATCAAATGATTTTTCCTGATAAGTTGACATGTCATTTGCCTGAGACGGATTTAAAACCGTTTTTTGAACAGCATCAGTAAGAGTCATTGTACCAAAATCCAATTCTAATGGTATAAACTCTAATTTGTTGTCTTTAAGTTCGTCAATATAACCGCCTTTAGTAGTTTGAGCACCAATATCAAGAAGAAAAGCGTTAGCAAAATCAACTGGAGGAATAGCACCTTTAACAAGAGTTTTTGCTTCTTCGCTAACATCAAGTACATCAAGTTCTTTGCTGGTTAGAGAAGAAATTTTGTTTTTTAATGCATCAATATTACGTGCTGATTGAAAAACCGGAGCAGCGACGATAAAAATGTTTTCTTCGAGAATTTTATATTCAGCTCTTATTTTTTTTAATTGATCACTAACTATAACACTTGCTCTGTTGATATCTTCCTGAGGAAGTGCATTATTAGCAGCAATGTGATCTGCAAAAGGAATTCTTTCAGTCCAGAAAGAAAGAATTTTATAATCAGCTTTTCTAATGTTGTTTACATCTATAACAGAAACTTTGATCGCTCTGCGTCCAATTTCAATTCCGGCATAAATGCTTTTTTGAGAAAATGAATTTAGGGTGAAAAATAAATTTAAAAGAATAAAAAATAAAATCTGGGGGTTGTTTTTTTTAAGCATTGTAATTACGATTATAATATAATTTTAAATAAATTATTGATTTTTATCTTATCAACTCAAAGAAAATCAATCAAATATTGATCATTTTTGGCGTGTGCTTGATTTTATACAAAAAAAGCTTCAGATTTCTCTGAAGCTTTGTCTTAGTAGCGGGAACAGGACTCGAACCTGTGACCTTCGGGTTATGAGCCCGACGAGCTGCCTACTGCTCTATCCCGCGATGTTTCGGGTGCAAAGATACACACTAAATACTGTTATGCAAAGAAATTAGTGAAATATTTTTGCGAATGTATTTTTTGTTTGTAACTATTTGTTTTAAAGTTTGTTATGTTTTGTAATCCAGTAGTTCCTGATACGGATCGTTTTTAAAACCTAATAATTTTCCAAAAGCCGGCTCAGTTTTTAAGCCGTTTTGCTTCAGTTTTATGATTTCTAATCGAAAACTTTCGCCTTTTAATTTCAGAATTTCATGTTCAATAATCATGTGTTTGTAAGCATTTTGACTTTGCGAAGGAATATTTTGTCCAAAAATCTCTATTTCAAAATCATCAATTCTAAAATTGGCAACTACAGATTCATTTTCATTGATAATAGTTTCCCAAATTTTAAAATCGGTTTTGTTTTGAAAAGCCGAGGAAATTTTAGAAACAAACTCGGATTTGTTTTTCCAATAGCAAATAATGTCAAGATCACTGTTTTCGATATCAATATTAATTGGGATAGTGCCGGCCAAAATAGGGTCAAATTCAGATAGAGTTTCTAAAACCTTATTTTGAGTTAAGATTTTATAAGCCAGAATCTGCTTTGGATTTCCGGTTTTTAAATATTCAATATTGGTAAAATCAGTCATTTAATCAGCGTAATTTTTTTCTTCATCAATTTCCTGTTTAAGTCTTTTATTGATGTTGATTTTGGCATTTGTAAAAACAAAAATCGTGGTTTTGTATTCTCTGGCATATTTATTTGTGATTTGTCCTGCTATAAATGCAGATTCAAAAAACGGACTTGTTTCTTTAAATTCAGCGCTGTTTTCTTCAAATGTTTTAACCCGAATCAGATTTTTGTAATAGACATTCAAATTAAACCAATTCACATAATCAGCATTAAAAGAAACTGCTTTAATTCCTTTTTTGGTGTAATAGTTTATAGCTCCGGCTTGTCCGTAATTATCACACAAAACTAATGTGTTTTCTGATTTTGGAAACAATGCATAAACCGAATCGGTTTTTCGGGCTAATTCTTTCCAGCCTAGCATATCGGCAAAATCCTGCGATAAATTATGTTCTTTTCCGTCTTCCCAGCGATGTGTTCCCAGTTTTTGAGCCGCTAATTTTTCGGGACTTTTAATGGGAAAAGCCATAAAATACATTGGAATAAAAAACAACAGCGGAAGTGCAATAAAAACAGGTTTTAAATAACGTTTTCTTCCGATTTGTAAAATGTCGGCAAGAAAAACAGAACCAAAAGCAATATAAATTGGATATAAACCAATGGCATAATAAGCTTTTGCTTTAAAATATAAAAAGACAAGTATGGTAAAGATAATTGATGCAAAAAAGAATTTGAATTTTTCGAATGGTTTGTAGAATAACAAAGCGTAAAACGATGAAAGAATGACAAAGAAAGACCCAATAAAAAATAAAATTTGTTCTTTTAAAAAATCGGCTCGGTTTACATTTACAAGCTGTGTTTCGGCCAATTCTTTCATATGGTGTACAATTGGAAAATGATTATTGTACTGCCATAACAAGTTTGGTAAAATTAGGATTAAGCCCAAAATAAGGGCAAAATATAAATGTTTCTCAGTAAATATTTTTCTTTGTTTAGACAGAATAAGTGCCGGTAAAAGTCCGATTAAAAGGAAAACAATGTTGTATTTGTTTAAAAAACCAAAGGCAAAAACTACGGCTCCTATATAAAGCCATTTTGGTTTTTCGGAAATGGTATATTGTATTAGAATGTAATAAAATACTGTCCAGCATAAAACATCAAACGAGTTTGGCTGATATAACATGTTTATTCGCAATAATGCCGAAAATAGAACACAAAGCGAGCCTAAAATTAAAGCGTAAAGATTTCCTTTTAAAGCTTCAATAGTTTTCCAGACAATTAAAAGAGTTAAAACGCCAAAAAGGGCAGGGAAGAACTTTATCAAAAAAACAGAATTCCCTAGAAGTAAAATTATATACGAAATCCATGAAGTAACCGGCGGAACCGATAAATAACCCCAAGCCAAATGATGTGCCTGATCGAGATGCAGATATTCATCGCGCTGTAAATCATATTCGGGACTTATTAAAACGTATTGCAGAACAAATTTCAGTAAAATAAACCCAATTAAAATTAGTGTTTTTTTGTTCATTGAACTTTTGGTTTAAAAGGTAAGTGGTTTTGGTTCAGTTAAAATGCAAAGCTAATATAGGATTAATTTTGATTTTTTGGTTTAAAATAAAAAAGCTCCAGATTTCTCTGAAGCTTTTGTTTGTTTATTCCTCTGTTGCGGTTTCAAATTCCATGTGATCTATTATTTCTTCATCTGCCTTTACAGGTTTTGAAGCTTTTAGAGCATTAAATCTTTCCAACATTTCAGTTTCTTCTTCTTCACCGCTGAAATATGGGAAAACATCCATAATTGGCGATTCAGAAATGGCAGGAATAGAATATTCTCCCATTGTATTTTTCATAACATGAATCGTGTTATCGTAGGCTTCTCTAACATCATTTGCCTGAACCAGCATGTACATGTTTGATTTTCTTTCTTTTCCGCTTTCTTCATCATAAGCAATCAAAGAAACTTTTGATTTAAACCATCTGTCTGCATTTTCAAACGGATGTATTTCGGCATAATTTGCCACTTTTATATTCGTGATTTTAAACTCTTCACTAATATAAGCCGCCATTTCTTCATTAATTCTTTTTTCGGCTTCTGTATAAGATATAGCATCTACCAAATAAGGTTCTGTTAAAACTTTTTGGCCTCCAGTTTCATCTGTTTTTCTATATTTTACTTTGCATTCGTACCAAATTGCGCTCATCTTTTCTATTTTTTAAGGATGCCAAAGATAGATTTTGCAGCAAAATAAATTTGGAAAAACATCAAATAGATATTCACAATTTACGCTTGTATTCTGTAAAGGGCTGACTGTTTTGTTGTTAGCATATAATTAAAAAAAAGCCTCAGAAAAACTGAGGCTTTAGTTTCCAAAAACATGATTTCTAAATTGTGATAAATTCAGATTTTTAAATCCCGCAGATTTGGCGCAATGTTCTTACTTACGACTAATCTCTGCGTTATTTTAATTATAAACTTGACTACAACCAGACTTAAAATGCTTTTGCGTATATGCATAGCAAATTGTCTATTTGTAAAAAATAGTTTTAAAACGAAAAAAAATAAAATCAAATATCAATTTGATGGTGTTTCAAAGCTTTGGTCCGCGAAAGCCTGAATTTTCTCAACAATGGCAGGTCTCCTGACTTATTCCCATTTTGAACCGCCTTCCCGCATAAAATGCAGTGGCAAAAGATTTGATTTTGAAAACTAAAATGAGTTTTCATATCAGTCAAAATGTTGCATGGAATTTACAGTAACGGGCTTGCTCAGGATTTGCACCTGATTCCCTCTTCGTTAACTGCCCTCGAAAAGTTGCAGTTAAACCATTGCGGGACAAATGTAAGAAAATCAAGTGGGTTTGTAAGTCTGTTTTTAGAAAAATAGTTTGTGTTTTAGAAAAATAGCCTTTAGGAAAGTTTAGGTCTGTGTTTTTTTAATTTGAATTCAAAACTTAAAAGAAATGAATATTATTTAAAATAAAAAAGCTTCAGAGAAATCTGAAACTTTTTTGTGATTATATTTTTTTAAAAAGCTCCGAAATTTCAACATTTAAAGCTTTGCTAATTCGGATAAGTTTGTCAATTCCCATAATCTGTTTTCCAAGCATATATCTTCTTAATGCTTCAATATCTAAATCTGATTCGTGAGCAACATGACGTACTTTAAGATCTTTTTCTTTGATAATTTCTTTTATATTATTCCCGACAATCTTCACTGATTCAGGAACTTCTTTTTTTCTCATCTTAAGTTTTATTTGAATATGGGTTAGTTTTAGAATATGGCTCTTTGTATATTTTGCGCTGATGAAATGGAACTTTTGGATGTAGTTAACGAAGTATTGACAAAAGAGTCTAAAAATAAAAATCCAATTTAAAGTAAAAAAAAAGCTTCAGATTTCTCTGAAGCTTTTTTGTAGTCCGTGGGGGAATCGAACCCCCCTTACCAGGATGAAAACCTGGCGTCCTAACCGATAGACGAACGGACCTGCTTTGTTATTGCGGGTGCAAAAGTGCAACTATTTTTGGAATGTGCAAAGGATTTTTCAAAAAAACTTTCTTTAAATTTTCTAAAATATAAGATTTAATAACATTTCAATTGTAAATAAATTGAGTTAATGTTTACGTATTTGTTTGATTTGTAATTTGTTATTTTGAGTGAAAAATGAGATTAGCAAGGTGTTTTTTTATTCAAAAAAACTTTTAATAAAAGTGAATATTTTTTGTTTTGAAAGAATATTCTTTTAGGTTTTGAAAGATGTCTTTAGCGAAATATACTTCCATGTTTTTTTTGAAGATGCATTATAGCACATGTGCTATAGCGATTTAATTACATATGTATTTTCTTTGATCGGTGAAAAAGAATGAAATCAATTGATCTAATAATCATAAAATGGAATCAGAGGAATTAAGAGCTTTAGAAAATATTAAAAAATTATCATTCAGATATTTAAACATTTTAAAGCCAACTGCGAATAATATATATAATGCTGAAATTAAAATGTCAAGTTACTCTGAGTTGGGATGTGTTATTCTCAATATGCTAAAATTGTGTATTCTGGCTTTAGAATATGATGATTGTGATAAACCATCTATTGATTTAAGATTAATTTTGGAAAAAACAGTTGAATTATTTCCTGTCGATGAATTTGAATTGTTAGATGTAGTAAATGAGCTTTTTGTTGAAAAATAAAAGTTTAAGTTTTACCAGTTGTTTAATTGCTGTAGCAAGTCTTAAAATGTTTAGCCAATTATTAATGGGCTTTATAAAATGGTTTCTTGATTTTTAATTTTATATCAAAATCGAAAATTACTGAACAAATGAACTATATTTAACATCTTCTTTCAAACATTTTTATTCATTTTTAATAGAAATATCTAGACTATGAAAAAAACATTAATACTCATTATTGCATTCTTAGCCTTCACGGCGTGCTCAAAACATGAAGGGAAAAAAAATGTCGCCATTACAGGAATAGATTCTACATTGCGCCCTGGCGATGATTTTTTTAAATATGTAAATGGTAAATGGTATGATTCTGTTTCTATACCTGCCTCTCAAGCCGGAGTTGGCGCTTATATGTTTATGAATTTTCCACAACGAATGCGTCTGCAGGGAATATTAGACAGTATTTCGAAAAGCAGTAATACTCAAGGAAGTATAGCGCAAAAAGTGGGAGACTTTTATGCATCGGGTATGGATACGATAACTATCGATAAACGGGGTTATACGCCTATTAAACCTCTGCTTGCCAAAATTGAAGCAATCACCGATTTACCATCGTTAATGAATTTTGTAGTTAATGAAGAAAAAGTGAACAACTCTTCAATTATAGGTTTTGGAGTGTCGCCAGATGAGAAAAACAGCAGTATGAATATTGCTCAAATCTATCAAACGGGTATTGGTCTGCCAGATAGAGATTATTATTTTAAATCAGATTCTTCAACTGTAGCTATACAGCAATCGTACAAAAAATATCTTACTGCATTGTTTCAATTAACGGGAAGTAATGCTCAGGAAGCTAAAAAGAATGCAGATTTGGTGTACGATATTGACAAACAATTAGCGGTTTCTCATAAAACGAAAGTTGAACTTCGTGATGTACAGGCAAATTATAATAAAATGGCAGTGACAAATCTTGTAAAAAAACACCCAAATATAGATTGGAATACTTTCTTAAATAATTTAGGTGCAAAAACAGATTCTATTAATGTAGGTCAGCCTGCGTATTATGATGCACTGAATAAACTTTTAAAAACCATTCCTATTAATAATTGGAAAATTTATCTGAAAGCAAATTCACTCGAAAGATATGCAGATGATTTAAGCAAGCCTTTTGTAGATGCTTCATTTGAGTATACCAAAGTGCTTTCTGGTCAGGCAGTTCAAAAATCACGCGGTGAAAAAATGGCTAATGTTGTTGACAATTACTTAGGCGAAGCATTGGGTGAATTGTATGCAAAGAAATATTTTTCTGAAGATGCTAAAAAACGCATGCTGGTTCTCGTTAATAATCTGCAAAAAGCGTATGCCAAAAGAATCGATAAGCTGGATTGGATGAGCAGTGTTACCAAACAAAAAGCTAAAGAAAAATTATTCGCCATTACCAAGAAAATTGGATATCCGGATAAATGGAGGGATTACAGTAATGTAAAGATAGCAAGAAATACTTATTTTGAGAATATGATTTCCGCAGCTTCGGCGGCATATCAATTTCAATTGGCAAAGCTGGACAAACCAGTCGATAAATCAGAATGGTTTACTACAGTTCCAACCGTTACGGCGTATAATAATCCTACAGCTAATGAAATTGTTTTTCCTGCCGGTATTTTACAAGCTCCGTATTTTGATAATAATGCAGATGATGCACTTAATTATGGCGGTATCGGAATGGTAATTGGTCACGAAATAACTCATACTTTTGATGATCAGGGTGCTCAATATGATAAAAATGGAAACTTAAAAAACTGGTGGACAAAAGAAGATTATGCGCAATTTAAGTCAAGAATACAGCAGGTTATTAATTTGTATAATACCTATACTGTTTTAGACGGTCTGCATATAAACGGCGCAATGACAGTTGGCGAAAATACAGCAGATATTGCCGGAATTGCAGTTGCTTACGATGCTTTTAAAATGACGGAACAAGGAAAAGGAAATACAAAAATTGACGGTTTTACTCCAGACCAGCGCTTTTTTATTTCTATAGCTAAAATATGGAGGGTAAAAATGAAAGATGAGTTCCTGCGTTTATGGATTAACAATAATCCGCATTCGCCCCCAAATTGGCGAGTTAATGGTCCTCTAATGAACACGACGCCTTTTTACGATGCGTTTAACGTAAAATCTGGAGATAAAATGTTTCTGCCTCAGAAAGACAGAATCACAATTTGGTAATAATCTTGCCGAAGAAAACTCATAAAAAATGCGCAATCCTAAACGTTTTGGGATTGCGCATTTTTTCTAGATTTCTTTTTCGTTTTTAATAAAAATTGATTTGTGTACTTACAGTTTGTATTTTTGCCCTTATGAATGATAACTTTATAAATGAATACTTTGGTATAGGAATACAAAATGGTAAAACACCAGAAAATTTGGGAGTTTTATGGCGATCGGCTCAAAATATGGGTGCGACTTTTATATTTACCATTGGTAATCGATATGCGAAACAAGCCTGTGATACTCATGATGCAGTAAAATCAATTCCTTATTTTCATTATGAAACTTTTGAAGCTTTCTTTGAAAATTTACCTAAAGGAGCAAGGCTGGTTGGTGTAGAACTGGCTGAAAAAGCTTCCGATTTAGAAACTTTTGAACATCCAAGAAGATGCGTTTATTTATTAGGAGCAGAAGATCATGGATTGTCTAAAAAAGCAATGGAAAAATGTCATCATTTAGTCAAATTTAAATCAGAAAAAAGTTTAAATGTGGCCGTTGCCGGAACTATTATTATGTACGATAGAAATTTGTCTAAACCGCGTTCTTAAAAAGCTTTAATGGATTTCATAATGAAATTACTTAGCTGATTTCTGCCGATGCAAGTGTCAGACTTGTGAACATAATTGATATAATAAAAAAAGCTCCAGATTTCTCTGAAGCTTTTGTCTTAGTAGCGGGAAGCATTCAAATATCTAACCAGATTATCTTGGATTAATACAGTATTTTAGCATGTGCATCTTAATTTTTCTTTTCTATTTTTTTTGCATGACTACTCCTACAAGCACTCAAAAGCATTTCTCAAATTCTTTTTTTTTTTTTTCTTTATTTTAAGATTATTATGGGATAATAAAATACGCGGATTAAATTTTATTTTTGAAATATTGAACTATTCAAAGAATTTAAAAAAACAAATTGTAAAATGTAGTTTAATTCTTTTTCCTGCTTTTTTTTGTTTACATATCCATATATTTGAAAACTAATCAATGTGTAATATTTATTAACAGACAAAATCGAGAAGAGTTATTTCATGGAAATAAAAACTAAAAATAATAGGACATTAATTTTTAGACAAATTACAGATGAAAGAATATGGGAAACTAAGACCGAATTGTCTGCAGGTGATGACTTCCGTAAATTCAATTATCAATTTTCTTTTAAGGAAAAAATAATTTCTAAAAAATACATTATTGAAGGTTATGATTTCAATTCATATTTAATAAATTTTATCGATAGGTTTATTGAAAACGAAGAAAAGATATTAAAGATCTCTAGAAAAATCTTAGATGATATTAAGAATGTAAACGACAATTTTGCGTTGAAACATAATTCAGAGAATTCACCATTATTTTATGTGCGAATTTTGAATATTGTAAATTATTCTTTTAAAGTATATTTTTCAACAAATTACGGTTATGAAGAATATATTATAAAGTATTTAGTATATGATAATGGAGATTTTGTCATAACCAAAGTAAAAAGGAAACTTTGTTATTAGATATCTAATTCAATATTCTGAATCAGACATTATAAAAAAAGCTCCAGATTTCTCTGAAGCTTTTTTGTCTTAGTAGCGGGAACAGGACTCGAACCTGTGACCTTCGGGTTATGAGCCCGACGAGCTGCCTACTGCTCTATCCCGCGATGTTCGGGTGCAAAGATACGTTGATTTTTGAGAAAAACAACGAAAATTTTAAAAAATGTTTTATTTTCTGTATTAACTTGATATGACTACCTTTGCAAAATAAATTATACTCAAAATGTCACATAAAGCAGGTTTCGTAAATATCATCGGGAATCCAAATGTTGGAAAATCAACTCTAATGAATGCCTTTGTTGGAGAAAGATTATCTATTATTACCTCAAAAGCACAAACAACACGTCATAGAATTCTCGGAATTGTAAATGGCGATGATTTTCAGGTAGTGCTTTCAGATACTCCCGGAATTATAAAACCGGCTTATGAAATGCAGGAGTCGATGATGAACTTCGTAAAATCCGCTTTTGAAGATGCAGATATTTTAGTTTACATGGTCGAAATAGGAGAGCAGAACCTAAAAGACGAAGACTTCTTTAAAAAAATCTTTTATGCTAAAATTCCGGTTTTACTGTTATTAAACAAAATCGACAACTCAAATCAGGAACAACTGGAAGAACAGGTTGCTTTTTGGAAAGAAAAAGTACCAAATGCTGAAATTTTCCCAATATCGGCTTTACAAAATTTTAATGTTCCCGAAGTTTTTGACAGAATTATTCAATTACTGCCAGAATCTCCAGCTTATTACCCAAAAGACCAGCTTACAGACAAACCAGAACGTTTTTTTGTAAACGAAACTATCCGCGAAAAAATCTTATTGAATTACAGTAAAGAAATTCCGTATGCGGTGGAAATTGTTACTGAGGAATTTTTAGAAGACGATAATATTATCAGAATCCGTTCTGTAATTATGGTAGAACGCGATACACAAAAAGGAATTATTATTGGTCACAAAGGTGCTGCTTTGAAAAAAGTAGGAACTGACGCGCGTGCTGATTTAGAGAAATTCTTCGGAAAACAAATTCATATTGAACTTTACGTAAAAGTGAACAAAAACTGGAGAAGCAACGCCAATATGTTGAAACGATTTGGGTATAATCAGTAATTTTTGTTTAATCGGTTAATCGTTGATTTGTTTAATCGTAAAAACGAAAATATTCTTAAATCCTCATATCTAGCCCTGATAGAAGTGGAAATCCTTTTGTGACGCTTCTTTAGCGGAACAAAAGATTGGAACGGATAGCAGGAACAGCTCCATAAATAACAAGAAATACAATAAAAAACTTAGGTACTTAGAAACTTAGTAGCTTAACATCTTTTTTTAACTACCTTTGCAAAAAATTTAAATAAAGCATTTTGGATTATAAGTGGCAGTATTTCAAGGAAATTGAAATCTGAAATCTAGAATCTGAAATCTAAAATTCAAAAAAATGAATAACATTGTTGCGATAGTAGGAAGACCTAATGTAGGGAAATCAACCCTTTTTAATAGGCTGATACAAAGAAGAGAAGCTATTGTAGATTCAGTATCTGGGGTTACCCGTGATAGAAACTATGGTAAAAGCGAGTGGAACGGAAAAGAGTTTTCTGTCATTGATACCGGAGGATACGTTCGCGGATCTGATGACGTTTTTGAAGGCGAAATCAGAAAACAAGTAGAACTTGCTATCGACGAAGCTGATGTTATTATTTTTGTAGTTGATGTTGAAGAAGGAATTACACCAATGGATGAAACCGTTGCAAAATTACTTCGTAAAGTAACAAAACCGGTTTTATTGGCTGTTAACAAGGTTGATAACGCTATGCGTGAAAAAGATGCAGTTGAGTTTTATAATCTTGGTTTAGGAGATTATTACACTTTTGCCAGTATTTCAGGAAGCGGAACGGGAGATTTATTAGATGCTTTAATCGAAGCTTTCCCGGAAAAACCAGAAGTTGAAGTTAAAGAAGACTTGCCTCGTTTTGCGGTTGTAGGACGCCCAAATGCAGGAAAATCTAGTTTTATAAACGCTTTAATTGGTCAGGATCGTTATATTGTAACTGATATTGCAGGAACAACACGCGATGCTATTGATACAAAATTTGACCGTTTTGGTTTTGAATTTAACTTGGTTGATACAGCTGGAATTCGTCGTAAAGCAAAAGTTAAAGAAGATTTAGAGTTTTATTCTGTAATGCGTTCTGTAAGAGCAATTGAACATGCAGATGTTTGTATATTAGTAATCGACGCAACACGTGGTTTTGAAGGTCAGGATCAGAGTATTTTCTGGCTGGCAGAAAAAAACCGTAAGGGAGTTGTTATTTTGGTAAACAAATGGGACTTAGTTGAAAAAGATACTATGTCGAGCCGTGATTACGAAGAAAAAATCCGTAAAGAATTAATGCCTTTTACAGATGTGCCTATTTTGTTTGTATCTGCATTAACAAAACAGCGTTTATTAAAAGCGCTTGAAGCAACGGTTCAGGTTTTTGAAAACAGAAAACAAAGAATTTCTACTTCAAAATTCAATGAATATATGCTGAAAGTGATTGAAGCATATCCGCCGCCGGCAATGAAAGGTAAATATGTAAAAATTAAATATTGTATGCAGCTGCCAACACAAACGCCTCAGTTTGTATTTTTTGCTAACCTGCCTCAATATGTTAAAGAACCATATAAAAGATATTTAGAAAATAAAATTAGAGATAACTGGGATTTTGCAGGAGTTCCAATCGACATTTATATCAGAGAAAAATAAAAAAATGAGTCCCCGCTAAAATGGGGACTTTTTTTATTACTAAATTTAAATGGCACGTTATTTGAATAAATGTAAAAACTACAATTAAAACAATTAAACCTTTTGTTTTTTTTGAAGTCTAACTAATCTAACTAACCTAATTTTATGACCAAGATTTATTCATTTTTATCATTTTTCTTCCTTTTTGTCTTTGCTGCAAATGCACAAAACGACATTACACTTAGAGGAACCGTTCTTGATGTTAACACACAGCTGCCGTTAGAAATGGCAACAGTTTACTTTACTACTATAAAAGATTCTACCGTAATTGAATATGCCACCACAGATAAAAATGGTGCTTTTAGAATGGATATTAAAAAATATGAGAAGCCTGTTTTTTTAAAGGTGAGCTATATGGGATATCAAACCTATTACGAAGAATACAAGGGGCTTACAGAAAGTAAAGACTTTGGTAAATTGTACATGATCGAAAATGTAAATGCCCTGAACGATGTTGTTATTAAAACAGAGGCAGCACCAATTACCATTAAAAAAGATACTTTAGAATTTAATGCAGCTTCATATAAAGTCCGTCCAGATTCTAATGTCGAAACTTTGCTAAAACAATTACCCGGTTTTGATGTCGATAATGATGGAAAAATTACCGTAAACGGGCGAGAAGTCAATCAGGTTTTAGTAAACGGCAAAACATTTTTTGACAAAGACGGTGCCATTGCTATTAAAAATTTACCAGCTGATATTATTAAAAAAATTCAGGTTTCGGACTTTAAAACCAAAAAAGAAGAGCTCTCAAAACAAGAATCAACTTCAGATTTTTCTAGTATCAATATTACTATTGATGAGAAGAAAAACAAAGGTTATTTTGGAAAAGTCATGGGCGGTTATGGAACAGATGATCGCTATGAAGCTAATGTCAATTTGAATTATTTTAATAATAAACAAAAAATCAGTCTTCTGGCTTCATCAAACAATATCAATTCGACCGGATTTTCAATGGACGATGTTTTTGATAATATGGGAGGCGGAAGAAATTCTAAAGGAGGAAGTTCTGGCTCTGGTGCGAGCGGAAAAGGAATTACGCAGTCGAATTTAGTTGGAGTTAATTATTCTGATGACTGGACAGAAAAACTCCTGGCGATGGGAAGTTATAACTTTTCAAACACCATAAATAATAACGACAGTAAATCAAATCAGCTTAGTTTTTTACCAACAGGAAATCTTATAACTCAGGCGGAATCTAAAACCAGAAATGAAAGTACCGGAAACAACGTAAATTTCGAACTGGAATATAAAATCAGTCCAAGTATGCGAATTGTTGTGGCGCCAAAACTTAATCAATCAAGAACAAACAGCAATGTAACGTCGTCTAGTTTTTCTGAAGATGAAAACGGAAATCCTTTAAATGAAAGTACATCCAAATCATATTCTGAAGGCGATAATACCAATTTTGGAAATACGATTAATTTCAATAAATCATTTGAAAAAAAGTCTCGTAATTTCAGTTTTGTTTTTACTAATAATAATACAAAAAATACCGCAGATGGTTTGAATATTTCAGAAACGATTTTTTATCAGGACGGCCAGCCAAATGATGAAAGAAATCAAACCACAAAAAAGAGAAACAGCAGTGATTCTTATTCTGCCGATATTGAATATACAGAACCCATAACAGATTCTTTACGAGTAAGATTTGGATCTGATTTTGACTGGAAAAGCACTATAAACGACGAAAGAACATTTAATTTTGATCCGGATACGCAGGAATATAACGATCTTAATTTAGCATTAAGTAACTATACAAGTTCAACACAAAACTCGGTTACGCCAAAAGTGGGTGTTACGCTTCAAAAAAATAAATTTACGCTTAATCTGGACAGCCGTACATCAATTGTAAATTTTGATAACCATTCGCTGTACTTAAATAATGCGACTGATTTAAGTAAAAAATACGCTCTGCCTTTTGCTACAGCTGTATTGAGATATAAATTTAATCGTTCTAAAAATTTATCATTTAAATACGATTATTCAAATGCACTGCCAACAGCGGCGCAGTTAATGCCAATTGTAAATTTAAATAATCCGTTAAATACCATTGTGGGTAATCCTGATTTGCATCCTGTAGAAAAAAACAGCGTTAATTTTAATTTCAGAAATTATGATTTCCGTTCGCGTTCAGGTTACAGTTTGTATGTAAAAGGAGATTATTATGACAATGATATTGTTTCGACTTCAGTTTACGACGACAGCGGAAAAAGAACTACAACATATGTAAATATTTCAGGCGTTTATAATGCTTCGATTGGAGCAAACTGGAACCAGTCTGTAAAAAGCGGCGCACATACACTGCGATATGGATTAGGTTTAAACGCAGGTTACAGCTTTGATAAAGGTTTTACAAATGCAGTTTTATACAATGCAAAATCTACATCGATCACGCCAAAAGTATATTTGTCGTATGATTATGGAGATGTGTTAACCATTGCGCCATCGTATAATTTATCATACAATCAGTCTAAATATGAGAATTATTCAAGAGATGCGACTTCAAATGTTGTGCACAGAATTAATGTACAGACAACAACATACTGGCCAGAGAATTTAATCTTCGGAAATGATTTTGGATACACTTATAATTCAAATATTTCGGGCGATTTCAAAAAAGATTTTTATCTGTGGAATACAAGTTTGTCTTACGGATTTTTAAATAAAACCTTGTATGCAAAAGTAAAAGTGTACGATGTTTTAAATCAAAATTTAAGTGCAACGAGAACTATTTCGGCAACTTCAATCCGTGATGAAGAAAATACAGTTTTAAGACGCTACGTGATGTTTTCTCTAGCTTACAAAATTGGAAATTTTACAGGATCTGAAAAAGGAGGGAAGAGAAAAGCGAGAGGATAGTTTTTTAAAGAGTGACAAAGTTGCAAAGTGACAAAGTTACAAAGGCAATAAAAAAGCGCGATCAAATTGCAAATTTGATCGCGCTTTTTTAATCTAAAATCTAAAATCTACGATTAATTTTATGATAAACCGTAAGTCTGATAATATCACGATCATAAAAATCAACACCGCTTGCGCGTCTTTGAAAGTTTTTTAAATAGCCAAGTTCTATACCAAGATTAGGGTTAAAATGATAGCGTAATGAGGCATAAATGCGATTTTGATCGAATGTATTTCTACGATTGTCTTTGCCGTAATTGAATAAAATTTCGTCAGAAATAGTTCCTTTTAAGCTTTGACCTTTTTTTTCCCAAAGAGTAAACATAGATTGTAAACGATATCTAAATCGAAAAGCAAATGAGAACTCATCTAAAAGTCCGTTTTTATCTGCTTTTTGAATAAAACGTTCTTCGAGCTGAAAACGATTGTGAAATGTAATTTTTGAAATATCATTAATTAAAGTTACATCTTGCTGGCCTCTATATTCGGGAACGGAATAATCTGGATCGACATTTGGATTTTGGGTATTCACACTAAAATAAGCAAATCCGGCGCCTAATTCTGTCATTTTATTTGACCTGTAACGGACTTGAGATCGTATAACAAATAGGTTTTGATGAACAGGATTAACAAAACTTCTGTTGTCAAATTCAGAATGCAGAGCCCATTTTTCAGTCAAAGGAAAAATATTGTAATAACGAATCCAGGTCAGCGTCTGCTGATCTGTTTTCTTTACATTTTGTGCTGATAAAAAAGGGCTTAAAATCCCTAAAATAAGTAATAATCTTAAAATCTTCATCTAAAAGATAGATTCAAACTGCGAATATAGACAACCAGAATTAATTTGTAGCAGGATTAAATGTGTTTTAAATGCTATTTTGTGATTTTGTAAATTGAAGAACGGGCTATATAAAATAGTCCGTCCTTAATGAATGTTTTTTAATCTATTTATTAAACAAATCTTCTGCATTTGGATTTTGACGCTGTGCCTCTGCAGCCATTTGCCATTCATGTTTTGTAAAACCAAATTTAGAACCAATAAAATTTCCTGGAAAAGTACTTATGCTATTATTATAATCTGTAATAGATGCGCTTAAATAACGACGTCCAGCAGCAATTTGTTCTTCTGATTCACTCCAGATATACTGCAAATTACTGAATTGGCTGTCAGCTTTTAATTCAGGGTAATTTTCTACCTGAAGCATAATTTGTTTCATCATCTGGCTGGCTTCACTATCTGCTGAATATTCTGTTGTACTGGATTTTAATTCACGTAATTGCGTTATTTTTTCTAATACACCTTTTTCGTAATTGGTATATTGTTTTACAATTGTTACGAGATTTGGAATAAGATCACTTCGTTTTATAAATAAAGCATCGAGTGACGAAAACGCATTTTGAATTTGATTACGTTTTGTATTCAGCGAATTATAAACAGAGATTACAGAGATTAAAATAATGACAATTATGGCGATGCTTAAAATAAATACTGTCATGATATGGATATGAATGTTTTATGAATTAGATTATTTTTTCCAAATATTGATATTCAATTTTAAATCATCAATTATCGAAAATTGCTTGTGTAAATCTTCGTAAAATGAAATAAGCAATTCAGGGTTTAATTTCGTAGTTAATCCCGTTTCAAATTTGTTTGTACGATTATTGTTAGCTACGATTATTTTGTTGTTAGTAAAAAACAAGAAAAGGTTTCCTTTTGCTTTACGCGAAATATCCTTAATATTCTGCATAGTGCTTGGTGTTAAAATATATCGGGCTTCTATTTGATCATCAGCATAAACATCAAACATTTTTGTAAAATCAGGATCTTCCAGTATTATTTTGGATTTTGGTTTAATTATATTGGAAGAAAAAGAATTGCTGGTAATTAAATCTTTAATTCCTGTTTTGGGGGCAACTACAATTTGTGTACTAAATGTTTTATTGAATTTTGCCATGAAGAATTGCCCTGAGAAAATTTCTGTATCCGATTGATTTTCCATATGGATGAGTGGCTTATGAGTTATATACAAATCACTATATTGAAAAGGAACTCCATTATGGCAGCCCAGTATTTGATCATTTCCAGTCACGTCATAAGTTTTATCTTCAAGTATTCCAATTTCGTATATTTCTCTTGCCCCAATATAACCGTGCTCTACATATTGAAAAGACGGATTAATAAAAGCAATCATTTTCTTGAAAATCTGTTCTTTAAATGAAACGTAATTTTCTCCGGAATTTCCTGTCTGCGGATATTTTTTCTTCATTATCGGTATATAAACCAAATAAATTAAGGCACAAATTATCCCAAATCCTATTATATAGTTTGTAAATACAGAGCTTCCGTCATCTGTATTACTTGCAGCTGCACTTGATGCTGTTATGAAATTAAATCCCATATATCCTCCAATAATCAAAACACAAAAGATTATTGATATGATAGACATATTTAAACCTTTTTTACGGCTTTTTTCCATATTATCCAAAACAGGAGTTAGCTCCTTTTCGGCATATTCTTTAAATTCAGCGATTGTTTTTAAGGGTACAGATTCTGTCATTTGGATTACTTCAGTGCTGTTAAGATTTTCTTTTAAATTATTTACATGTTCTATATTTACACCGCTTAATAAAACCTTAAAATCGGGTTCAATTCCTGCAGGTACAGGCAGAATATAGATTTGATTTTCTATAGAGAAACTAAGAAAATTTATAGGATTTAATTTAATTTTAATTTTCCCCACCGGTAAGATGATCTTGTAATCAACGTATTGAGTTATTGAAGAAGCTTTTTTTCCTGTATTTAAATCATTAAAAAGCTGCTCTATTAAAAGGTGTCGATTATTAAGTGCTTTGAATTTTTTAAGTATTGAAAAACCAAATCCGATAATAATAATTGGGATAATCAATTTGTAATAAATAGGAGTACTGGTAGTACCAAAACGAGAAAATAAAACGTTAGATAAAACAATTAAAACCAAAATGCCAATTACTGCATAAAATGCAAAAGCATAATAGGTTAATTTTTTATCACGATTATGTTCTCTTAAAAGGATTTCTTGTATGTTAGTATTGTTCATTTTATTTTTTATTGTCTAGTTTTTTCCAAATATTTTTTCTTTGATTTATTTGATAAAAGAGGGACTTAATAGTCCCTCTAAAAATAATTATGTCCGAAGAATGTATTTAGATTATTTCAATGGATATAAATTCCACATGCTTTTTTGGTTGTTTAGCATTCCCAAGATTACAGTTGCAAAGTCTGCTGGATTTCCTCCGTACATGAATGCACGACCTGTCATAAATGATGAAGCATATTCTGACCAGTTATTGTATCTTTCTTTTGCCATTTTGCTTGCGGTTTCCAGATATTCTAAACAAGTTTCTTGATCTATATATCCTGCGGCATAGCAGTAACGAGATAATGAAGCTATTCTTTCAATGTCCCACGCATCGATGTCTTTCGGATTTCCGTTTTCGTCAATGTTTAATTTTAAAACTGGAGCTAAAGCCTGTTCGTATTCCTTTACATTATACACCAATTGCGGCCTCATATTCCGGAAGATTTACTCCATGAATTGTATCACTCATTTTTTTGTCCTTTAACTATTAGGAATTATTTCCAGTCTTTTTCTAATTTTGTGTCCCATTTTACCTGGAATGGACTTTTCGAATCTTTTTTCAATTCAGAAATAAATCCTTGACGCTGAGTATACTTAGAAGAGCTGTCTTTAGGGTCTTCATTACTCCAGTATAAATAGCCGTACATGTAACTTCTGTTATATTCGTCCCATGATTTAAAAGTTTTTTGAATGCGCTTAGTTACTTCTAATGCCTTATCTAAAGCAGTATTTTCATCTGTAAAATCGGCTACATAAAAACTAGTTAGTAAAAAATTAGCTCTTCCAAGATCCCACCCTGTAACTGCCTTATAACCAAGGTCACTGTAAGCATCATATAATAATTGAAAGTGGATCTTTTGTTCTGGATTTGTAATAGCAGCTAATTTAGTTTCAAACTCTTCTTTAGACATTTTATCAATACCTAGTTCTTTTACTTCGCTTACAAATTCTTTGCTGTGCATTCCATTTTCAGATGTAAGTTCATTGACTTGTTTCATTCCGGAATTTAAATCAGATATTGACCACCATTGCTGCAGCATTTGTTTTATAGATTCTTTCATGCTGCTGTCCTGACCTCCAACTAAATTATAATCGCCTTCATTCTGCATTGTCATAACAGCATAAGTACCATTTATAAAACGTGTAGTTTCTGATGTATTTTCACCTGCTGCATCAGTTGTTTCTCCTGATTTATTGCTTTTTCCGCATCCCGTTAATAGAAAACATGCTGTAAATGCAAGCATTATACTTAAATTGAAAAACTGTTTTACTTTGTTCATTTTGCTCATTTTATTCATTTTTAATGTTTGATAATTGATTGAAAAGTATTTTATCTTTTTCGGTTTTAAACTATATCTTTTTAACATCAAGCTTTTCATCTGCGCCTATTGTATTATCATAAATAGCTTTAAATTGATAAAGTATCAAGATTAGTTTGTAAATCAGATGTGATAAGTCAACGAACAAAATTCTGTAAATGATTTTTTGAAAATTGCCTTTATAAGTTTTAAAAATGACATTTTAGGGTAAGTTTTTGTTTGTGTATTCAAGATTTAATACAATTTGGGATTTAAAAATTAAAACCCTTAAGAATAAGCTTAAGGGAATAATGTTAAATTCTAAAAACACATTAGAACTAGTTATTTGATAATAAGTAATAACAAACATTTCGGTTCCGTTTTTGCCAAATGCTAAATTATTTTCTAAAAGTTATTTGCTTAAACGCAGAATTTTTTCTTTAAAGTCTCTTTTAATAGTCTTTAAAGGTTTTAAAAAAGGTCTAAGATATTTTATGAGGTTGCTGACCAGCTGAATGAAGAATGTAAAAAAAGCCTAAGTCAAATTTATAATTGCTTTAGGCTTTGAGAAAAAAAAACGGGATACGCTTACACGTTCCCGTTAATTAGTTTTTAGTTTTAATTTTATAAGTTGTATTTCAATGTAATTCCGTAAGTTCTTTGATCGCCAAGAACACCAGCATATTGTCCAGAGTTACCACCTGCAGGCAATAACTGCTCATAATAATCTTTGTTTAAAAGGTTACGTCCCCAAAAATGAACAGATAAACCTTGTGATGCGCGGAAACCTAAACGAGCATTGAAAATTGCATATCCCTGAACGACTAAATATTTTGAAGCAGAAGGGCTTGAAGAAAATTCAGAACGAGCATAAGAATCAACAGCAAGGAAAACTTTACCTGCGTTTCCAAAGAATCTCGCATTATCTGAAAGTTCACCGCCTAAAGATCCTGCCCATCTTGAAGCTCCAGGAAGATTAGTTCCGGAAACATCTTTAAAAGATACCGGCGCTCCGGTTTCTTCTAACGGAAGCGGTGCATTTGTAAATTTTACGTAAGTCCCGTCTGTATAAGTTGCTGCACCATTTATGGTTAAGTGTGAACTGATAACAAAACTTGCATCTAATTCTACACCTTGTACACGTACTTTATCAGCATTAGCAAGATAACCGCGGTTTACACCTAATTCTGCAGCCTGAACGTTTGTTTGGAAATCTTTAATATCAGTTTTAAAGAATGCAAGATTGAAAATTGAATTTTTAAAAGGAGAAGTTTTTACTCCAACCTCATAATGATATACTTTTTCTGGTTTAATTACAGCAAGATCAAGTAACGGCTGCCCGGCAGAGTTTGTTGGAAGACCCGCTACGTTTACACCAACCGGTTTGTAGCTTTTTGCAAAAGTTCCGTAAGCATTAATTCTGTCTGAAGCTTTAAAAGTAACGGTAATATTTCCAGAAAAGTCAGTATTATCAGTACTTGAGTCAAATGCCTGATCTGAGTAAACCAGTTTTTTCAAAGCCAATAACTGCGGATCTGTTGTTTGTAAACCACCATATGTTGTACGTGCATAATGTGCATCTTTTTTGTCAAAATTATATCTTAAACCTGGTAAAATGTGTAAACGATCTGTAACAGCCCAGTCAATTTGTCCAAATACAGCAGCACTCGAAGCTCTGATTCTGGCATCTGTTTTAATACCGTATCCTTCAAAAAGTCCCGGAGTTTTCCATAAGTTGCTTGTCGTACTTTGAGAGAATCTCCATTGTGCATTTCCTGATTCTTCAGTTCCGTCTGTCTGCGAAGTTTGATCGATAAAGAATACTCCTGCAACACCGCTTATTTTAGACGTAATCTGTCCTGCGTAACGAACTTCCTGAGTAATTTGTGTTTGTCTTGTTGGATTTTGAGATTTAGCCAAAACCTGTAATCCTGTAAAATCTCTGTCATTTGACGGATCCCAGTTCCAAAAACGCCATGCCGTCGTAGAAGTAAGCGTTCCTCCTCCAATTTTTGTATCAACATTTAAAGAAAAACCTCCCATATCTTGATTTGAACGCCATGGAGTATCCTGATCGATTTTACGATCAAAAGCATTTTGGCTTGGCAGTTTATAATTTAAATCGGCTATAATAGCGTCAAATTGTCTATAAGCTGCTCTTTGCGTTGGAGCAACACCAGCAACTACCTGAGCATATCCGTCAGGGCGCTGTGTTGTAATATCAGCAGCAAAAATAACATTCGTATTTACAGTTGGAGTCCAAAGTAATTGTCCTCTAATTCCTTGATTATTTAGAGTATTTGTTGCTCTTCCGGTTGCAATATTATCAACCAGACCGTCACGTGATGTACCTGAGAAAGATAATCTACCTGCAACTTTACTGCCTAAAGCGCCAGTAACAGAAGCTTTAGCCTGAAGGAAAGAATAATTTCCGTAGCTTACTTCAAAATCTGCTCCTGAAGTAAAACTTGGTTTACGAGTTGTAATATTAAAAGCTCCCGAAGTTGTATTTTTTCCAAATAAAGAACCTTGCGGACCACGTAAAACCTCAATTTGTTCTACATCGATAAAATCAAGAGTTGTAGCGGCCGGACGTGCATAATAAACACCGTCAACATAAAAACCAACTCCCGGATCAATTCCATCATTTGTTAATCCAAACGGTGAACCTAAACTTCTAATGTTGATTCCCGTATTTCTTGGGTTTGAAGAATAAAGCTGAACAGAAGGCACTAATTCTTTAATACGGTTTACGTTAAAAGCTCCGGTTTGCTCTGCTTGTTTTCCTGTAATTACAGAAATAGCAATTGGCACATCCTGAACTTTTTCAATTCTTCTTCTTGAAGAAACGACTACTTCAATAAGTTCGTTTTCTTCTTTTAATGCTACCTGAATTGGATTTACAGGTATTGCAGCAATTTCAATTTCGGCAGTTGTATAACCTACATACTGAATTAAAAGCGTAAGAGGTAATCTTCCTTTAGAATCGATTACAAATTTACCGCTGTTGTCTGTAACAGCGCTGTTTGTTGTTCCTTTAACTACCACGTTTACGGCTTCTAAAGGTATGTTTTCACTTGTTGTAACTACACCTTCAATGTTTTGAGCGAATGAGATAGAGAAGGTTAAAAAGAATAATATTGTAAAGATATTTTGTATTGATGTTTTCATTTTTATATTAAGTATATGTGACTAGTAGAATTTAAAATCAAATTTTTTTAAATCAACATATACACATCATAAATGAATTGCTTTTTACAGCGGCTGTAATTTTGGTTTGTTTGTTTTGCAAAAGTTTTTTGACACCTGATGACCTAAAATGTACTTTCATGAGTTAAAAATTTGTAAATGGTTAGTTATATATTTTGTGCAAATATAAATATTAATTCTATCGATTTACTAGGAATTAGAAAATATTTTTTTATTTTTTTACTAATGAAGCGATTGTGATACCTTCCATTGCCTTTAAAGTTTTGTCTCTAATAAGCATTAAACCGTGACGCAGACTGCATTCAGACTCGGTCTTACAATCAGAGCAAGGCTCATAAAAATTTAAAGAAGCGCATGGCAAAAGCGCAATTGCACCGTCAAATAATCGGTGGATTTCTGCCAAAGTGATGTCATTTTTTGATTTTATCAAATAATAGCCGCCAAATTTTCCCTGCTTACTGCTTACAAAACGTCCTCGTTTTAGATCTAAAAGAATCTGCTCTAAAAACTTTTTAGGAATGTTCGCGCCATCAGCTATTTCTATAGTTCTAGAAATGTGATTTTCGTCTTGTTCTGCTAAATAAAGTAAGGCCTTAAGGGCGTATTTTGCTTTATGTGATAACATCTATAGTAGTTATGAATTATAAATTGTTAATTATTAATGACAAATTTAAACTAAAATAAGGACAAACTAAAATCTGTATAAATTAACCTGAAACTTAAAACAAAAGTAACCTGAAACAAAAATAGTTTACCAGCTTCCGCTTGAGCCTCCTCCGGAGAATCCGCCTCCGCCAAATCCACCGCCGAAACCGCCTCCGCCAGATGATCCGCCTCCGAAACCTCCAAAACCACCGCCACTGCTTCTGCCAAGACTGCTTAAAAGAATTACATCCATCAGGCTTGGTCCGCCGCCGCTGTTTCCAGAATTTCCTCCTCCGCCTCTTTTATTTCTTGAAAGTAAAATTAAAACAATTACGACAATAATAATAAAGGGTAATATTGGAAAATCATTTCCTTTAGACTGCTTGCGTTCGCCTTTGTATTTTCCTTTAAATACATCAAAAAGCGCATCGGCACCTTTATCAAGTCCATTATAATAACTTCCCGCTTTAAATTCTGGAATGATAATATTTCGAATAATTGTACCGCCAATACCAGCAGTCAATCTGTCTTCTAAACCATAGCCCGGATTGATAGCGATTTTTTTTTCGGCTTTAGCCAATAAAATTATGACACCATTATCTTCTTTTTCCTGACCTAATCCCCAAGTTTGTGCCCATTTTGTGGCTAACTGGCTTACATCTTCTCCTTTTAGACTTTCTATGGTTATAACTACAATTTGAGTTGAGGTTGAATCAGAATAACGAATTAATTTTTCTTCTAATTGTGTTTTTTCAGAAGCACTTAGAACATTAGCATAATCATAAACAGAAGTTTGAAAATCCGGTTTTTTGGGAATGTCAAATTGTGCAAATATGATATTGCAGGAAAAAAATGCGATAAATAAAAAGCTAAACTGAAAAATTCTATTGGAATTTAAGGTTTTAATATTGGAATTTTTCATTATTTATCCTTTTGAAATTTCGTTAGATAATTCGTTTATATCGTCTTCAGTTGAAGGAAAATATTTTTTAAGCTGTTCGCCGGCATTTAGAATACCGTCAACAATTCCCTGCTTAAAATTCCCTGCTCTAAAATGATTTGTCATGACATCTTTGGTACAATCCCAAAAATCGTCAGACACAAGGTCATTTATTCCTTTGTCGCCGCAAATCACAAAATTTTTGTCTTCAACTGCAAAATACAATAAAACGCCGTTCTGCAATTTAGTTTCATCCATTCGTAATTCATGAAAAACTTCTAAAGCTCTATCGTAATGAGCTTTAGAAGATGTTTTTTCTATATGTACTCTAATCTCGCCTGAAGTGTTTTTTTCAGCCATACGAATAGCTTCAACAATTTCGTGTTCTTCTTCTTTGGTTAAAAAATCTTCAACTTTCGACATGGGAAATGATTTTAGAGTTTAAATTGCTGATTTTAGAATTTTACTTCAACGGGTTTATCTGCACCTGTAGACGCTTCAAAGTATGGTTTTTCTTTGTATTCGCTCAAGAACCAGTTGTTAGGAATCTTTAAAACATATCCGTTGTAAACTTGTACAGCTTCGTTAAAACGAGTTCTTGCTGTTAAAATCTGATTTTCTGTACTTGCTAATTCGTCCTGTAATTTCAGGAAGTTTTCATTAGCTTTTAAAGTTGGATATTGCTCAACAGAAACCAATAATCTTGATAAAGAAGAAGTTACGCCGCTTTGTGCCTGGTTAAATTGTGCTAATTGCTCTGGAGTTACATTACTTGGGTCAATAGTTACAGATGTCGCTTTTGCACGAGCTTCGATAACGGCTGTTAAAGTAGATTTTTCAAAATCAGCAGCACCTTTAACTGTATTTACTAAGTTTCCAATAAGGTCATTTCTTCTTTGGTAAGCTGTTTGTACGTTACCCCATTCTTTATTTACAGCCTGACTGTGTTGTAAAGCAGTATTTTTAATTCCAATTGACCAAAATGCGATAATAGCAATAAGTGCTACAATAATTCCTACAGGGATTAACCACTTTTTCATATTTGTTTTGATTTAAGTTTATTTCTATTTTTTAATTACAATTCGTTTTTAATATCGTTTAATTGTGTTTTAATGGTCTCTAATTTACGTATAATTTCGAATTTATCTAACGTTTTCTTCTGACCTTCTTTTAAATGCGTTTTGGCTCCTTCCAGCGTAAAACCTCTTTCTTTAACTAAATGATATATAAGCTGAAGATTGGTAATATCTTCCGGCGTAAACATTCTGTTGCCTTTGGCGTTTTTTTTGGGTTTCAGGATATCAAATTCGCTGTCCCAAAAACGTATCAATGATGCATTGACATTAAAGGCTTTGGCAACTTCGCCAATGCTGTAATATCTTTTATCTTTTGAAAGCTCAATATGCATGTTTGTTTTTGTTTCTAATTTTATTCAAAAATAATACTTTTTGTAGTATTAATCTAATGACTGATTTTCCTGGTTTGCCATTTGTGAAATTGCCACATATTCTGCCGCCGAAATGTTTCCGTAATAGAAGTTTAGCGGGTTTACCACTTTTCCGTCTTTGTGAACTTCATAATGACAGTGTGGTCCTTCAGATCTTCCTGTGCTTCCTACATAACCAATTACGTCGCCGCGTTTGACATGTTGTCCGGGTCTGCAGTTGTATTTGCTTAAATGTGCATATAAACTCTCATATCCAAAACCGTGCCTGATCACAACATGGTTTCCAAAGCCAGAAGCCGTGTTGTCAGCTCTTGCCACAACTCCGTCGCCGGTGGCATAAACCGGAGCGCCTGTGTTGGCTGTAAAATCCATTCCGTTATGCATTTTTCGCACTTTCGTGAAAGGATCAATTCTGTATCCAAAACCTGAGGCAACTCGTTTTAAATTCTCATTTTGAACAGGCTGAATCGCAGGAATGGCTAATAAAAGACTTTCTTTTGCTCCTGCTAATTTTAATATTTCGTCTAATGATTTAGATTGTATGGCCAGCTCTTTAGACAATTTGTCAATTCGTTTTGTTGTGTTTAAAACCAGTTGTGAGTTATTATAGCCTTCTAATGCTTTATATCGGTCAGAATTTCTAAAACCAGCTTTTCTAATAGAATCCGGAATTTCGGTTTTATTAAAATATACTCTGTAAATATTATTGTCTCGTTCTTCTAAGGCATCTGCAGCAGCATCAATTTCGTCTAATTTTTTGTTTAAAATGGCATATTGAAGTTTTAGATTTTCAATTTCACGCGCTTGTAAACGATCTTTTGGAGTTTCAAAATAAGGAGTGTTGATTAAGAGAACAAAAACTAAAAAACCAAACAATGCCGAAGCCACTAAAAACAGTAATGCGTAACCAATTTTTATTCTTTTTCTGGTTTTTATTTTTGTATAAGCCAGATTTTCTGAGTCGTAATAATATTTTACTTTCGCCATATTTTAAAATACGCTATTTTTGCAGCTTGTAAAATAAGTAGACGAGCAAAATCACGAATTGTTTCAGTTGATCGAAGTCTTTTTTACAAGAACAAAATAATTTGATAATTTGGGGGAATTATATAAATTATATAATGCGCAAAATAGCGAATTTATTGTTTTAAAACATAAGTTTTTAACTTTCGATTTTAAAATTAACGCATTATTAATTGGAGATCATTCCTAATTATCACATTATCAAATTGACACATTTGTAAACAGATACATTTTCTAATTTAAATATGAAATCACAAGACGTACGTAAACAATTTTTAGACTTTTTTAAGAGCAACGGACACTTAATTGTTCCATCTGCTCCAATCGTGCTTAAAGACGATCCAACCCTTATGTTCAACAACTCGGGAATGGCCCAGTTTAAAGAATTTTTCTTAGGGAACGGAACTCCAAAAAGTCCAAGAATAGCCGATACGCAAAAATGTCTTCGTGTTTCGGGAAAACATAACGATCTTGAAGATGTTGGCTTTGATACCTATCATCATACAATGTTTGAAATGTTAGGAAACTGGTCTTTTGGTGATTATTTCAAAAAAGAAGCTATCAATTGGGCTTGGCAGTTATTGACAGAAGTTTATAAAATTCCTAAAGAAAATCTTTATGTTTCTGTTTTTGAGGGAAGTAAAGAAGACAACGTTCCTTTTGATCAGGAAGCTTGGGATATCTGGAAAACTTTAATTGATGAAGACCGAATTATCCTTGGAAATAAAAAAGACAATTTCTGGGAAATGGGAGATCAGGGACCATGCGGGCCTTGTTCTGAAATTCACGTGGATTTACGTCCGGAAGCTGAAAAAGCTTTGGTTACAGGAAAGAGTTTAGTAAATAATGATCATCCGCAGGTAGTTGAAATCTGGAATAACGTATTTATGGAATTCAACCGTAAAGCAGATGGTTCTCTTGAAAAACTTCCAGCACAACACGTTGATACCGGAATGGGATTTGAGCGTTTGTGTATGGCTTTGCAGGGAAAAACGTCTAACTATGATACTGATGTTTTCACGCCGCTTATCGAAAAAGTAGAGCAGATTA
The DNA here is from genome assembly GCF_039539785.1 of Flavobacterium ginsengiterrae. Taxonomy (NCBI): domain Bacteria; kingdom Pseudomonadati; phylum Bacteroidota; class Flavobacteriia; order Flavobacteriales; family Flavobacteriaceae; genus Flavobacterium; species Flavobacterium ginsengiterrae. The sequence goes on from NZ_BAABDU010000003.1 coordinate 1,614,156, forward strand.
CAGGCTTGAAATATACATCTGATGAAGTAAAAAACATCAGCGAAGAACAAAATAAAACAAATATTGCAATTCGTGTTGTGGTAGACCACGTGCGTGCAGTAGCTTTTGCAATTGCAGACGGACAGTTGCCATCTAACACTGGTGCTGGTTATGTAATCCGCAGAATTTTACGTCGTGCAATTCGTTACGGATTTACATTTTTAGGTACAAAAGAACCTTTTATCAATAAATTGGTAGAAGTTTTAGCAAACCAGATGGGAGAATTTTTCCCGGAAATCAAATCACAGCAGCAATTGGTTACGAATGTAATTCGTGAAGAAGAAGCTTCTTTCTTAAGAACACTTGATCAAGGTTTACAGTTGTTAGAAAACGTGGTTGCTGAAACTTCTGGAAAAGAGGTTTCTGGTGCAAAAGTTTTTGAATTGTATGATACATTTGGTTTCCCAAAAGATTTAACGGCTTTGATTCTAAAAGAAAAAGGATTCTCTTATAACGAAGAAGAATTCGAATCTGAATTACAAAAACAAAAAGCGCGTTCTCGTGCAGCTTCTGAAGTTTCGACAGAAGACTGGAATGTTTTAATTCCTGGAAACGTTGAAACGTTCGTAGGTTATGATAAAACAGAAAACGAAGTAAAAATTACGCGTATCAGAAAAGTTGATTCTAAAAAAGATGGAATTTTATACCAAATCGTTTTAGACAACACGCCATTTTATCCAGAAGGAGGAGGACAAGTTGGAGATAAAGGAACGCTTGTTTCTGCAAATGAAACAATCGAAATTATCGATACGAAAAAAGAAAATAACTTGATTTTGCATTTTGCAAAACAGCTTCCAGAAAATGTTGAAGCAGGTTTTGTAGCAAAAGTTAATACAGATTTAAGAACATCAACTTCTAAAAATCACTCGGCTACGCACTTGATGCATTTGGCTTTGAGAAATATTTTAGGAACACACGTTGAGCAAAAAGGATCGTTGGTAAATCCAAATTACCTACGTTTTGACTTTTCTCATTTCAGCAAAGTTTCTGACGAAGAAATTAAACAAGTAGAAGCTTCTGTAAACGCGCAGATTGAAGCGCAATTGCAATTGGTTGAACACAGAAATATTCCAATCAAAGAAGCTTTAGATAAAGGAGCAATGGCTTTATTTGGTGAAAAATACGGTGATACTGTTCGTATGATCGAGTTTGGAGATAGTAAAGAGTTATGTGGAGGTATTCACGTGAAAAACACGGCTGATATCTGGCATTTCAAAATTATTTCTGAAGGTGCAGTTGCAGCGGGAATTCGTCGTATTGAAGCGATTACTGGTGATGCAGTGAAGAATTTCTATGTAAATCAGGAAAATACTTTAGCAGAGATAAAGGAAACGCTTAAGAATCCGCAGGATGTTTTAAAATCGGTTGCTTCTCTTCAGGATGATAATGCAAAATTGAAAAAACAAGTTGAGCAGTTATTAAAAGAAAAAGTAAACGCTTTAAAAACGGTTTTAGAAAATGATTTCCAAGAAGTAAACGGCGTAAATTTCCTTGCAAAACAAGTAGATTTAAGCATGGCTTCGACTAAAGAATTAGCGCAGGCCATTGGAAGTTCTAAACCAAATGCATTCGTTTTCTTAGCTTCTATTGAAGACGGTTTGCCAAATATTCACTGTTATATCACAAAAGAATTAGCTGCTGAAAAAGGTTTGAACGCAAATGCAGTTATTAAAGAGTTAGGAAAATACATTGATGGAAATGGAGGAGGACAGCCTTTCTTCGCTTCTGGAAAAGGTAAAAATGCTTCTGGAATTTCTGAGGCTTTGACACACGCAATTGATTTTGTGAAGTAATTTTTTAATCTCGCAAAGACGCAAAGGCGCAAAGTTTTTTTAAGCTTTGCGTTTTTTTATTTTTTAAGTTTTAAATTTTGTAAGTTTATACTTTAAAAAATAAATAATGAATGAGAATGAAATTTCGGCTGTTGTGGTTGATGTTAGCTATAAAATACACGTAAAACTTGGACCAGGTTTATTGGAATCTGTTTATGAAGCAATTTTATTTCACGAATTAACTAAAAGAGGTTTAAGTGTAGAAAGACAAAAAGTACTACCTGTAATTTGGGATCAAATAAATTTAGATATTGGCTTTCGTGCTGATTTAATAGTTGAGAATAAAGTAATCTTAGAAATAAAATCAATAGAGCAACTGACAGATATCCACGCAAAACAAGTATTAACTTATCTTAAAATCACAAAAATGAAATTAGGTTTGCTAATAAATTTTAATGTGCCAATAATAAAATTTGGTATCAAAAGAGTAGTAAGTAATCTCTAATAAGACAAAGAGTCGCAAAGCTTAAAAAAAACTTTGCGACTCTGCGACTTTGCGAGATTAATTCTGCGCAAAGAGAAAACGATTAACTTAAAACATTAAAAATTACTTACGCTCACCAATCTGTTGTCTCCACATTGCGTAATACAAGCCTTTTTCTACAATCAAATCATCGTGTTTACCTTGTTCGATAATTTTACCTTGTTCAAGAACAAATATTCTGTCGGCGTGCATAACGGTTGATAGACGGTGAGCGATTAAAACTGTAATTCGGTTTTTGTCTGAAATATTTCTAATAGTGTCATTGATTTCTTCTTCCGTAATAGAATCCAAAGCAGAAGTAGCTTCGTCAAAAATCAATAAATTCGGATTTCTTAAAATAGCACGGGCAATAGACAAACGCTGTTTTTCACCACCTGAAACTTTAATTCCGCCTTCACCAATTGTAGTATTTAAACCGTCTTCGGCACGTCTTAAAAGTTTATCACAGCTGGCGCGTTTTAAAGCATCGTATAAATCTTCGTCGGTTGCATTTGGTTTAACGAATAATAAGTTTTCGCGAATTGTACCAGAGAATAACTGTGCATCCTGTGTTACAAAACCTAATTGTTTTCGTAGATCCAGCAAATCAATTTCGGTAGAATCAATATCATTATAAAGAACCTCTCCTTCGGCAGGTGTATACAACCCAACCAGTAATTTTACCAAAGTCGTTTTTCCAGAACCAGACGGACCCACAAATGCAACTGTCTGACCTTGTTTGATTTCGAAATTGATATTTTCTACGGCTTTAAATTTTGCCGTTTTATGTTGAAAACTTACATTAGAAAACAATAATGACTGAATAGCGCCAACATGTTTTGGATTTTTTGGGCGAAATTCTTTTGGAGCGCTTAATAACGTTTTAAAATTCTCCATAGATACTTTGGTTTCATTCAATGCAATAATGAAATTTCCAAGTTCCTGTAAAGGCCCAAAAATGAAGAAAGTAAAGAAAACCATTGTAAGCAAATCACCCACAATAATTTTTCCGCCAAACAAGAAATAATACAAAGTAAAAACTACGCAGGTTCTTAAAAAGTGAACCGTTGTTCCCTGAATAAAACTCAAACTTCTAATAAAACGGATTTTTTCTAATTCTAATTGAAGAATTTTAAAAGTATTTAAGTTCAAACGTTTTTCTTCCTGATACGTTAATCCAAGACTTTTTACCAGCTCAATATTTCGTAAACTTTCGGTTGTAGAACCAGCCAAAGCATTCGTTTGATTTACGATTTTCTTTGAAACCACCTTGATTTTTTTACCTAAATACGAACTCACCAAAGCAATAATTGGCGCCGTAATTAAAAAGATAATTGAAATTCGGTAATCAATTCGGGCGACGTAAAGAATTACAAAAATGAATCCGATGATGGTTTGAAAAATCAAAGAAATCGAAAGTGTAATTAATTTTTCAGAATCAGAACGAACTTTGGTTAGTTTGCTTAACGTTTCTCCGCTTCGCTGATCTTCAAACTCAGCATAAGGTAAATCCAGCGATTTTTTAATTCCGTCAGTATACATTTGCGCACCAGTTCGTTGAATGACAACGTTGGTAAAATAATCCTGAAAGTTTTTGGTAATTCTGGAAATCATGGCTGCGCCAAGCGAAAGACCAAGCCAGAAAGATAATGATTTGATAAAACCGGCTGCGTTACCGTCATATTTGTGAAGACCAACACCGCAGTCCTGCATTAACTTTCCGGTAATAATAGAGTCTGATAAACTGAAACAAATGTTTATAGAGGCCATAATCAAAGCAAAAAGCAAAAGCATTTTATGCTTGATTATATAAGAATATAATAATTTCATAGAGTATTTAAAAAAATGGAAGATGCAAAAGTAAGCAATTGTTTTAGTTTCTTAAATGGATTTTTGTTATTAAAAGTGTAATTTTTTTAAAAGATTATTGTTAGATAGTAATTACACTAAAAGTGAAACTATTTAATTTGATTGAAATATATTAACTGAAAGAGTCAATAAGAATTTTTAACTTTGTTTAAATTAGAAAACATGCAATTCAGAACCCAAATGCCAATTCAAAAAAGTAATACTCCAATCGATTATAATTCGAAATTACTTTCCATTGGATCTTGTTTTGCAGAAAATATGGCCGCGAAATTCGATTATTTTAAATTTCAAAATGAAACCAATCCTTTTGGGATAATCTTTAATCCGGTTTCAATTGAAAAATTGTTTATAAGAATAGCTGAACAGAATTTCTTTCAGGAAAAAGATGTTTTTTTTCATAACGAACGCTGGCATTCTTTTGAAGTACATTCAGATTTAAGCAATGCCGATCGCCAGGAACTTTTAGAATCGTTAAATAAAGCCGTTCAGGAAACCTATAAACAGTTAAAAGAAGCAACTCACATTATTATTACATACGGAACTTCATGGATTTATAGAAGTTTAGAAAGTAATGAAATTGTTGCTAACTGCCACAAAGTACCTCAAAAACAATTTTCAAAAGAATTACTATCGGCAGAAGTTATTCACAAGAGTATTCAAAACATAATTGAGTTAATTCAGAGATTAAATCCTAATATAAACTTCATTTTTACGATTTCTCCCGTACGTCACATTAAAGACGGTTTTGTCGAAAATCAATTAAGCAAATCGCATTTATTTACAGCATTGCATTCTGCTCTAAAAACTGAACACTATAAACTGAACACTGAGTACTTTCCTTCGTACGAAATCATGATGGATGAACTTCGCGATTATCGTTTTTATAATGAAGACATGCTTCATCCCAATCAAATTGCGATCGATTACATCTGGAAACTTTTCAGCGAAAATTATATTTCAGAAACCAGTTTTTCTGTAATGAAAGAAGTAGACGAAATCCAAAAAAGCCTTCGTCATCGCAGTTTTAATCCAGAATCAGAACAGCATCAAAAATTCTTAGCTAAACTTCAGCAAAAAATAAATGTTTTAGGTAAAAAACAACCACACATAAAATTCTAATAAAAAACTTTGTCTCTTTGTATCTCTGTCTCTTAAAAAATAAAAAGTAAGAAAATTAACTATTCCATCGTATAATTTTAGAATAATTGCTCATAATTATGTAAATTGTTAAAGCTTAAAATTTACATTTTTGTAAGATGTCTAATTATGCTTTTTTCAGAAGCAATTTTAATCTAATTGATTTTATTAGCGTATGAATAAGAAACCCGTTTATTTTCTAAAAAAAACACTTCGCATATTGCTTTGGTGCGCGGTTTCTGTAGTTGCACTTTTATTATTGGTAATTATTTTAATTCAGGTTCCGTCGGTTCAGAATTTCGTTAAAGATAAAGCCATAACTTTTCTTCATAAAAAAATAAAAACCAAAGTTTCTCTCGATAAAATCTTCATAAAATTTCCCAAAGATGTAGTTCTGGAAGGTTTCTATTTTGAAGATCAAAAGAAAGATACATTACTGGCAGGTAAGCGTTTAGAGGTCGATGTTGATCTTTTTAAATTGGTAAGCAGCGAACTCGAAATCAATTCAGTTTCGTTAGAAAATACAACAGCCAATATTTCAAGAAACAAAGACGGCGTTTTCAATTTCGATTACATCATAAAAGCATTCGAATCGAAAGAACCAAAGGTTGAAGATCCGGACAGCAAACCTTTTAAAATATCAGTGGTAAAAGTCAATCTCGATAAAATTAAATTCAATTTTAAAGATGATTATGCTAAAAATGATATTCGGGTAAATTTGACACATTTCGATACCAAATTCAAAGAATTTGATTTGGATAATATGAAATTTAATATCCCGAATATAAATCTCGACGGCTTAAAATTAGTTCTGGATCAGGATGTTGTAGAAAAAATCGCGGAAGTTTCAGTGAAAACCGTTGATACAGTTTCTAAACGACCTGATTTTAAACTCAGCTTAGGCAAAATTGCGCTTTCAAAAATTGATATTGCGTATGATAATAAAGATTCCAGATTAGATTCTGGAATAAAATTAGGAAACTTAAATTTAGCAGTAAATGAAATCGATCTTACAAAACAGCTTTTGGATTTTGATACTTTTGAAGTTAAAGATCTTAAAGGAAATCTACGTCTGGGTGCAAAAGATAAGCAGATCCAAGCGCCAAGCCTCGACACTACAGCCATAAAACAAGCCGGCTGGAAAGTAAAATTAAATCAGGTTGATTTAAAAAATATCGCTTTCAAATTTGATGATATGCAGTCGAAACCTGTTGCAAAAGGAATCGATTATGCACACATGGATTTGAGTAAATTCAACTTTGAAGCCGATAAATTGTATTACTCCAACGATACGATTTCGGGAAATATCAAAACCTTAACTGTAAACGATAAAAGCGGTTTACATATTCAATCGCTTAAAACTAATTTCTTTTACGGACCAAAAAATGCTTCTCTTGATAATCTATATCTGAGAACGCCTCAAACACTTGTTCAGGATAAAATTATTGTAAAATATGCTTCGCTGGATGCCTTGAAAAAGGATTTAGGAAATCTGAGTTTAGACGCCAATCTAAAACAATCTAAAATTGGCTTTAAAGACATTTTGCTTTTTGTGCCTGATTTACAAAAACAAAATCCGTTTAAAAGTGATCCAAACGCGGTTTTAAGTTTGAATGCCAGAGTAAACGGAAAAGTAAAAGACTTGAATATTCCGCAATTCGAAATGAGCGGAATCGGAACTACAAAAGTTTCCCTTTCGGGGAAGATCAAAGGACTGCCTGATGCGCAAAAATCATATTTCGATTTAGATATCAAAAAGCTTTCAAGTACTTCAAAAGATATTAATTCGTTTGTCCCGGCGGGAACAATTCCAAAGAATATTCAAATTCCGTCGCAAATTAGTTTGACAGGAAAATTTAAAGGTTCGGTACAGAATTTCAATACGAATCTGGCTTTAAACAGCAGTTTCGGAAATGCAAAAGTAGACGCACTTTTTGATCAGCGTATTAAAAATAAAGAGAAATACGACGCCACAGTTTCTTTGCAGGAATTCGATTTAGGCCGATTGATTAAAAACGATTCGATTGGAAAAATTACGCTTAAAGCGAAAGTTAAAGGAACAGGCTTAGACCCTAAAACGGCAAATGCAGCGATTGATGGTTTGGTACAGAAAGCCGTTTTTAATCGATATACGTACAGAGATTTAGCTTTAAAAGGAAATATTGAAAACGGATCTTTTGCTGTAAAATCAGGAATGAAAGATCCAAATCTGAATTTTGAGTTAACGGCAAGCGGCGATACAAAAGACAAATATCCGTCTGTAAAATTAAAACTGAATTTAGATATTGCCGATTTAGAAAAACTGAATCTTCACGCAGGTCCAATGAAACTGCGCGGAAATGTAGACGCCGATATTGCCAACAGTAATCCAGATTTCTTGAACGGAAAAGTATTTCTATCCAATATTCAGATTTTAAAAGATGCAGAACCGATTGTTTTGGATTCTATTCGAGTTTTAGCTTTCGCTGATAAAGACAGTAATTCGATCAAAATTTCGTCTCAATTTTTAAAAGCAGAAGTGGTTGGAAAATACAAACTGACGACTTTGGCGAATTCGATTCAAAACTCTTTATCAAAATATATTGATCTTCAAAATCCAAAAGTAAACGCAGAAGCAGATGAACAACGTTTGGCTTTTACTTTGAAAGTAGATAACGATCCGATTTTATTTAAGTTATTACCAAAATTAACAGGTTTAGAACCTTTTACAATTACAGGAAATTACGATAACAAAACAGATTCTTTGAACGTAAAAGGAACAATTCCGCGAATTGTATATGCAGAAAACACTATTTCTGATGCTAAAATAAATATCGAAGCCAAAGAAAATGCTTTAGAATATTTGGTTTCAGTTGCGGGAATCGACAGCGGTTCGCTTAAAATTCCGTTTACTAGTCTTTCAGGAAATGTAGCAGATAATAAACTGATTTATGCACTTGAAGTAAAAGACGCTAAAGAAAAGCAACAATATTATATCGCTGGAAATCTGAATCATGAAAACTCGAAAAACATCTTTAAAATTGATGCTGATACTTTCGTTTTAAACTATGATAAATGGAGCATTGATCCTGAAAATGCAATTGAATTTGGAGATAAAAGACTTTACATCAATAAGTTTTATTTAGACAATGCCGGGAATCAATTAAAGATACAATCGGAAGGAAGTGAAAACAATTCACCGCTAAAAGTCGAGTTTGTAAACTTCAACATTGAAACGATTATGAACATCGTCAAAAAAGACGAAAAATTAATGCAGGGTTTAATAAACGGTTCGGCAGTTGTTGAGAACGTTATGACAAGTCCAACTTTCACATCTGATTTAAAAATTGATGATTTTGTTTTTAAAGGCGACAAAGTAGGAGATTTAGAAATAAAAGTAGACAATAAAACTGCCAATACACTTGCTGCAAATGTGGCGTTAAGCGATGAAGGAAACGACCTTAAACTGACGGGAGATTATAAATTAGACGCCGGGACTTTTGATTTGGATTTAAATATCAATAAACTCAATATCAAAAGTATTCAGGGTTTCAGCATGGATAATATCAAAGAAGGAACCGGTTATTTATCAGGGAATTTTAAAGTTACAGGAAGTACAGCAACGCCTCAGGTTAACGGCGAATTAAATTTTAATGACGCAGGTTTTAGAGTAACGCAATTGAACTCGTATTTTAAAGTTAAACAAGAAAAAATAGCCATTAATAACGGAACTATTTCATTTGATAAATTCTCGCTTTTAGACGAAAATGACAATGAATTATTTGTAGACGGTGATATTAAAACACCAGATTTTAAAGCTTACAATTTCAATTTATTAGTTGCGGCAAACGACTTTAGAGCGATAAATTCGAAAGCAGCAGATAATGATTTATTCTATGGAGATTTATTTTTAGATACTAAATTAAACATCAAAGGAAATCTGGATGCACCTGTTATTGACGGTACGATTAAAATTAATAAAGAAACCAAATTTTCTGTAGTTCTTCCACAATCCGATCCATCAATTGCAGATCGTGAGGGAATTGTAGAGTTCGTGGATGAAGATAATATGTATCTGAAACAAACAGTTGAAATGGAAAATCAGCTGAATCAGTCGGAATTAAAAGGTATGAACGTCAATGTTGCCATTACAATTGACAAAGAAGCCGAACTGAATTTGATTATTGATAAAGGAAATGGCGATTATTTAAAATTAAAAGGAGAAGCAGAATTAGTCGGCGGAATCGATCAATCGGGTAAAACGACTTTGACAGGTAAATATGAGTTTAGTGAAGGTGCTTACGAAATGAATTTTAACGGAATTAAAAGAAAATTCGAACTTCAAAAAGGCAGTTATATTACCTGGAATGGCGAACCGACAATGGCAAATGTAAATATTACAGCCATTTATAAAGCAAATGCGGCTCCGATAGATTTATTAGGAAATCAATTGTCTACAATGGATCAGGCAGTTAGAAATACTTACAAACAAAAACTTCCTTTTAATACGCTGCTAAAAATGAATGGTGAATTGATGAAACCTGAAATTTCGTTTGGAATTGAACTCCCAGATGGTAATTATGATGTTTCGTCAAATGTTGTAGAAACGACGCAAAACAAATTAAAACAGCTGGAACAAGATCCGGCAGAATTAAACAAACAGGTTTTTGCCCTTTTATTATTGAATCGATTTGTGGGTGAAAATCCGTTTGCGAGTGAAAGCGGCGGTACAAGTGCAGAAACGCTGGCAAGACAGAGTGTGAGTAAAATTCTTTCGCAGCAATTAAATAATCTGGCAGGAGAATTAATTACAGGTTTTGAAGTAAATTTTGATTTAGAATCTACAGAAGATTACACAACGGGATCGAGAGAGAATCGTACCGATTTGAACGTAGCGGTTTCTAAAAGATTACTTGATGACCGATTGAAAGTTACCGTAGGAAGTAGTTTTGGTGTTGAAGGGCAAGAACGTGCGAACGAAGAAAGCACGAACATTGCCGGTGACGTTGCCTTAGATTATCAACTCACAAAAGACGGACGTTATATGGTTCGTGCCTATAGAAAAAATCAATATCAGGTTGCGGTAGAAGGTCAGGTTGTAGAAACTGGTGTGGCTTTTATTATTACGATGAGTTACAATAAATTTAGAGAGCTTTTTCATCGTACTGAAGCTGAAAAAGAACTTATTAAAGAAGAAAAAATCCGTAAAGAAAAAGAAAAGCAGAAAAAGAAAGAACAGAAGGAAAAGGAGAAACTGCAGGAAAATCAGGAAGAAAATAAAATTGAAGGAAATGAGCAAAAAACATAATCATACAACAAGCTGTTTTACAAAATGTGTAGCACTGTTTTCCTTGTTTTTTGTTTTAGGATGCAGTAATACCAAATATCTTCCAGAAGGCGATTATTTATATGTTGGAGGTTCTGTAAAGGTTAAAGATTCGATCATCAAAAAGAAAGACAGAAAAGCGCTGGAAACAGAATTGGAAGGTTTGTTACGTCCAAAACCGAACAAATCAATTTTAGGACTACGCCCGAAATTGTGGTTTTATAACATTGCAGGTGAACCTAAAAAACAAAAAGGTTTTAGATATTGGCTGCGAAATAAAGTCGGAGAAGAGCCTGTACTTTTCAGTAAAGTAGATTTAGATTATAACTCTTCCGTTTTACGAAATTATACCGAAAACAAAGGATATTTTAAAACCCGTGTCAGCGCCGATTCTACTGTTCGAAACAAAAGAGCAACAGCAGAATATATTGTAACACCAAGAAAACAATACATCATTAAAAGCGTGACTTTTCCTGATGATTCGCTTAAAATGTCTAAAATAATTGGTCGTTCAAGCCGAAGAAGTCTTTTGAAAGTTGGAAAACCTTATGACTTGGATTTGATAAAAGCCGAAAGAGAACGAATCGATGCGAGATTAAAAGAAAAAGGATATTACTACTTTAATCCCGATTATCTTCTGGCGCAGGTTGACAGTAGTAAAGGTGATCATGAAGTGAAAATTAAAATCGTAATCAAAAACGAAACGCCTGCTAAAGCGCTGAGAGCTTATACAATCAACAATATTTTTGTGTATCCGAATTATTCGTTGTCAAATGATACAATGGTTTACAGAAAAAGAGATATCGTACAGTACAAAGATTTTACGATAATTGATACTGCGGATACTTTTAAACCAAGAGTTTTTGATCGTACGATTTACTTTAAAAAAGGCGATTTATACAACAGAAAAGATCATAATTTAACGCTGAACCGATTTGTAAATCTGGGGACTTTCAGCTTCGTTAAAAACGAATTTAAACCTTCAGACAGTATCGAAAATGCATTGGATTCTTATTACTACTTAACACTTCTGCCAAAGAAATTCATTCGTGTTGAGGTTTTAGGGAAAACCAATTCAGCGAGTTATACGGGAACTGAATTGAATTTAAATTGGAACAATCGAAACTTTTTTAGAGGTGCAGAATTGTTTACAGCATCTGTTTTTGGAGGAGCCGATTTTCAGTTGGGTGGACCAAACAAAGGAAAAAATATTTATAAACTTGGAGGTGAAGTTAGTCTGACTTGGCCAAGATTTATAACGCCTTTTAATATTGAAGGAAACAGCGAATTTGTGCCGAGAACAAAAACAACGCTGCGTTACGAATATCAGAAAAGAACGCAATTATATGCACTGAATTCATTTAATACTTCGTTTGGCTATTTATGGAAAGAAAACATTCGAAAAGAACATCAATTAAATGTAATTGATATTACATATGTAAGTCCAAATCATGTAACTCCGGAATACCAACAAGATATTGATGAAGATCCAGCCTTAGGCAGAGTAATTGAAAAACAATTGATTTTTGGCCCGACATACAATTACACGTATACCAATACGATGCAGAAACGCCGAAAAAACACCATTTATTTTAATGGAGAATTAGATTTAGCGGGAAATATTACTGGTTTGGTTACAGGTGCTGATTATAATAATAATCCGAAAACAATCTTTGATGTACCATTTAGCCAATATGTAAAAATAAAATCTGATTTTAGACATTATTTAAAATTAGGTAAAGAAAGCGAACTAGCCAGCAGACTAATTGTAGGAGCAGGATTTGCATACGGCAACTCAAGAACATTACCAACGTCTAAGCAATTTGTGGTTGGAGGAACCAATAGTATTCGTGCTTTTAGAGCCAGAACTTTAGGGCCGGGAAGTTACGTTATTCCGCCATCTACAAATATCAATTATACGCCCGATCAATCGGCAGATTTGAAATTGGAATTCAATACAGAATATCGTGCAAAACTGTTTAGTATTGTGAGAGGTGCAGTCTTTTTTGATGCAGGGAATATTTGGCTTTTACACGCCGATCCCGACAAACCTGGAGCAGAGATTTCAAAAGATTTTATGAAAGAAATTGCCGTTGGAGCGGGAGTTGGTCTGCGTTTCGATTTATCATTCTTGGTATTAAGAACCGATTTAGCAATTCCGCTTAGAAATCCATCGCTTCCAGACGGGCAAAGATGGGTTATTGATAAAATTAATTTTGGAGATAGTTCATGGAGAAAAGACAATCTGATTTTGAATATCGCGATTGGATATCCTTTTTAGTTTTTTTGCCACGATTTTTTCGCCACGAATTTCACGAATTTTAATTTGTGAAATTAGAATTAATATGAGCAAAATAATTAGTGTAAATTCGTGCAATTCGTGGCAAAATAACTAATTTGGTCTAAAATATTTTAGAGAATGCAAAACTTGATCAAGAGAATTTTAGGAATCACGGTAATTGTTGTACTGATTGTTTTGGCGTTTAAATACTGCCAATTCAAAAAAGAAGATGATTCTGATATGGAATACAATACCAATCTAATTCAGCAGCAGATTTTGAATGTTGGGAAATTGGTTGTAACCGAAGGACATTTCTCTGAAGTTGTAACGTATAAAAACCAGCAAAAATATTTTCTTGACATGCTTTCCTTTGAAAAGAAAGCTTTAATTGTCGTAAATGCTGACGTTACAGTTGCGTACGATTTACATCAAATGAAATATGATATTGATGAAAAAAACAAAACGATTACGATTTTAAATATTCCAAAAGAAGAAATTAAAATCAATCCCGATATTAAGTTTTATGATGTTGAACAAAGTAAACTGAATCCGTTTACGGGAGACGATTACAATAAAATTAATAAGTCGGTAAAAGCCAATCTTGCAAAGAAGATCGAAAACTCTTCTCTTAAAAAAAATGCCCAAAACCGTTTAATAAGCGAATTGTCTAAGATTTTAATTCTAACCAATTCAATGGGCTGGACACTTCAATACAACGGAAAAACTATCGAATCGGAAAAAGAGTTTACAGAAGATCTTAAGTTATGAGTTTTGCCACAAAGGCGCTAAGACGCTAAGTTTTTTATTTTAATCTACTAAAAGTTACTCACTGGTTGTCATTTCGACGAAGGAGAAATCTCCGCGACAATATTCTACAAAGATTAGGAAAAACTTTGTCGAGCTGCTTGCGGAGATTTCTCCTTCGTCGAAATGACAATACTGAGAAAATGAACTTTGTGCCTTTGCGCCTTTGTGGCAAAAAGTACCTTTCCGGCAAAAAAACTCTAAACTTTAGCAGTAGAAAAAATCAGATCTAAACCGCCAGAAATTAAATGTGCAACTTCTTTACGTCTTTCTTTCAATTGCTCTAAATATGAAAGAACTTCCTGTAAAAGAGAATCTGAAGAATCTTTTAAAAGCTCAGCAATTTCAACAGAAAGCAGCCAGTCATTTTTATGATTTTCTTTTAATTTATTAAAGATATTTTGAAGCTCTGCAGTTGATTTTTTGTTTACACGAATATCACGAACAGACGCATATAAATTTTCCAATTCATCACGTTCGTCTGTGTGCTTTGCTTTAATAGTTTGAGTTGTCGGAACAATATTAATCAAGTCAAAACTATTTACATCGGCAGGACCAGAAAAAGCAGAAACGACTTTTTTACCAATTGCCATATCATAATTTCCCCATTCCGGCTGAAACAAAACAGTTTCGCCATGAGTTACCGTACAGTTTTTAAAACTGATTAAAATAATTTCTCCGTGAAGATTTCGGGAACCGGTTATGATTTCACCTTCAACAATAATATTGCCTTCAAATTCAAGCTTTACCGTTTCATTTTCGACAATGCTGTAAGCTTGTAAATCTTTCGGACTCATATCTTCAATCGCAAGATTAAAACCTTTCAATTTCCCAATCGGACTTCCAAAACCGTGCGGATGAGTTAAAGTTCCGTGGCCAACCAATTCTTTTTCGCGGTAAGCCAAAGCTGTTTTTCCAGTTGTCTGAATGTAAACTGGTTTATGATCTTCTTCAATAACATTAGTGAAAACTCCTGAAATCTGTAAACCAGTACTTAATTCAATTGTTCCTAAAGCATTCGATTGAATTAATTTCTGAATTCCAGATAAACCTCCCGTACGTAAAGCCATTTTATTGGCAAATTCTTCCAAAATCAAACTCAAATAAGAGAATGTCGGAGTAACATATAATTGAGGCTGTAATTGTGTAATATCAAAACTTTGGTTGGCTGCCGAAATATCATAAGGGATTTTTTTCACATTATCCGTCATACAGTGTGCACTTTCGCCAATAGAAGAAAGAAGTCCTGCACCATAAATTTTCGGATTTTCGACCGTTCCGATTAAACCGTATTCTACCGTCCACCAATGCAGGTTTCTAATTTGAGCCATTTCAGACAATTCGCCCATATTATTTTGGAGATCAGCAACTGCTTTTTCGGCTTCATCTATTTTTTCTTGTGGCGTATCTTCCGCTTCTTTTAGAATTGAAAGCAGTCGAATCGCTTCATACATTTGGTAATCTTTATGAGAAGAAATCGCTTTACAGCCAATTTCACCAAAACGTCTCAAATATTCAGCATATTCTGGATTGGCAATAATAGGAGCGTGGCCGGCACCTTCGTGAATAATGTCTGGAGCAGGAGTATATTCGATGTGTTCCAACTGACGAATATCTGAAGCAATAACCAAAACATTATACGCCTGAAATTCCATAAAAGCATTTGGGGGAATAAATCCATCAACTGCAACCGCCGCCCAGCCTATTTCACTTAAAATGCGATTCATCCCGTACATACTTGGAATTGAATCAATTTCGATTCCGGTTTTCTTTAATCCATCCAAATATGAACTGTGTGCTACTTTAGAAAGATAATCCACATTTTTGCGCATCACGTAACGCCAAACCGCCTGATTAATCGGAGTATAATCACTATAATCTTGTGGTTTAATGAATTGCTGTAAATGTTTAGGCAATCGATCTAAAAGCGGATTAGTTTCAATATTTGGATTCATTTCGAAAACGTTGTAGATTAAAATGTAAAATTACGAATTTCAAGTACTAAAATAAATTTTTTCTAAATAGATTTTTAAAAATAAGAACGTTTTCTTGCGCAATCTTTAATTTGAAGGCTTTGATATAAAAATCATTTTGAGATTTTTTCTTTCTTTATTAAGACTAAATGTTTCTTGCAAGAAAATGGTTAGTTTTACACTTGCTGTCATTTCAGTCCCAATCCATAATTATGAAAGTTATTTTAATCGTTTTAGCCATAATCATTCTGATTGTTTTAGGTTTTAGATATTTGTTTTTTAAAATCGGAAAACCTGTAAATTTGGATGTATCGAATTCTTATTTTCATCATTACAGAAAAAATATAATCGTTTATTCTCCAATGGGAAATTGGTTCGAATTGGGCTATTTTGAGTTAGATGCAGATGTTGCTACTTTTCAGCCTTTAAATGTTGATTTCGGAAAAGATAAAAATAATATTTTCTGGAAAGGAAGAAAGCAACAGGTTGATTATGATACTTTTGAAGTGAATTATTTTTATCTCATTAAAGACAAAAATCATGTTTACAGCCGAGATGGAAGAAACTTTAATGAGTTAGAAATAATCCATGATGCTGATCCTAAAACCTATCAGTTATTAGATCCGTCGATTACAGATTACCGACGTTATTATTGGTTTAAAGATGCTCATTCTGTTTATTATAAAAATAAAAGAATCAACGTAAATCCAGAAACTTTTAGGCCTTTAAACGATACAATTGCCGTTGATGCTGATTTTATTTATGCAATTCTCAACTTTAGAGGAGAAGGAAATGAAATGATTGAGGTCGATGAGGTTATCCAAAAACACAAAATGATTGAAGGCGAAATTCATGCTATAAACGAAACGTACGCCAGAATTGGTAATTCAGTTGTTTCTGCTTTTACAAAAGCTGAGTTTGAAATCAATACTTTTGATTCTATTACATTAATTCAAGAAATTGATTATTGGCGAATTAAAGTTAATAATCTTTTGATTGACAAAGGCGTAATCTATCCCGAAATTGATGCGGAAAGTTTTGAATCATTACGATATGATTTTTCAAAAGACAAAAATGGCGTTTATTATAATTTCAAAAAAATTGCCGGAGCAGACTCTTCAAACTTCGAAATTCTTTCAGATCAATATTCTAAAGACAACCAAAGTGTGTATTTTGAAGATACGATTCTAAAAGGATCAAATCCTGAAAAATTCAAATTCTCGTCAGAATATGGAACATGGGAAGACGGCGAAAATCAATATAAAAACGGACAAATTATAGCATCCATAAAATAAAACATTGATATTATAATCCCTGATTTCTAAAATATTCAATTTTATGGCTAAACATAAACGCCATGTTTGTTGCGCGCATTTTAGCTTCTTCAGTAATAGGTCCTGCAAATTGCGAATCAATAGTTGAATTAAAAATAGCAATCCAGCGGTCAAAATGCGTTTTATCTACAGGCAGTTGTTTGTGCGGCGGAAAAGGTGTTCCAGAATAAGCACGTACATCAAACAAAATCGTCTGCCAGAAATTATACATTTTTTGTAAATGCGGTTCCCAGCGATCCTGCAGTTTGTCATTAAAAATAGGTCCGATAAGTTCGTCTTTTCTCACGTTTCCGTAAAAACTATCGACCATTTGTTTAATATCTTCTATTGTGGTTATATCTTTAAGAGTTTCCATGATTTTGCGAAATAATATAAAACGCAAAAATACAACATAACTCTTTGGTTAATCCATGATATTTGTCATTTAACAAGCTGTAATTTCAAGGCAAAAGAGAATTTACAGGTTTTAAAAACTCATCGTTTTTAGATTTTGAATTTTACCGAATTGTTAAGTAAGATTTTTTGTGCTTTTTGTTTTTGTAGTGTATTGATAGTCAAGTGTTTGTTTTTTTATCAGATAAGTTTTTGTTAAGTTAATTTTTACAAATGATGTGTATTTGTAGAGGTGGATATATATCGATTTCGTGAGAATGATAGTACTTTTGATACGTTTTAATAAAAAATATCATAATAAAATGAGAAAAGTTTAACTATCTAAAAAACCACAAAAAAATGCACAAAACTACTCAAAAACCTACAAATCGAGTAAAGTTTGCCATGATGAATTTTATCATTATGCTGCTTTTATTTAGTACAAAAACTAATGCACAGACGGTAACGCCATTTATAACCTCTGGCGATCAATCAAGATTATTACAGCAGCAGTCTTCTGTAAGTTTCGGAACAAACTCGGGAACAAACCCCTCTACAGTTACTGTTAATGCAGGAACCACTTACCAGACTATGGATGGTTTTGGTTACACGCTTACTGAAGGAAGCTGCGAAGTGATCAGCGGAATGGCAGCGACACAGCAAAATCAATTATTAAACGATTTATACAATCCAACTACAGGATTAAACGCTAGTGTAGTTCGTATTAGTATTGCTGCGTCAGACTTAAGCAGTTCTTCTTACAGTTATAACGAAACTTCTGGAGATACGAATATGAACAACTTTAGTTTAAACGGACCAGATTTAACGTATCTAATTCCGATTATCAAAAAAATCCAGCTGATCAATCCAAATATTAAAATTTTGGCAACACCTTGGTCGGCTCCGCGCTGGATGAAAACCAACGGCTCATGGATAGGAGGAAGTCTGCAGACACAATATTATGCGGCTTATGCCAGATATTTTGTAAAATACCTTCAGGCAATGCAGGCGCAGGGAATTCCGATTTGGGCAATTACACCTCAAAACGAACCAGAAAACCCGCATAACGAACCAAGTATGCTGATGAATTCTACAGAACAAAAGAATTTTATCAATCAGCAATTAGGGCCTCAAATGGCATCGGCAGGTTTTGGAAATGTCAAAATTATTGCTTTCGATCATAACTGCGATAATACAGCTTATCCGATTGATGTTTTAAATAATAGTTCTTATGTCGATGGTGCTGCGTTTCACTTATATTTAGGGAATATCTCAGCTATGTCAACGGTAAAAAATGCGACTAATAAAAATGTTTATTTTACAGAGCAATATACAGGTGCTGGCGGTAACTTTGGCGGGGATTTTGGCTGGCATATGCAAAACGTAGTTATTGGAAGTACAACAAACTGGTCTAAAACAGTTTTAGAATGGAATGCAGCCAATAATCCAAGTTTTGGCCCAAGAACTCCTGGAGGATGTACAACTTGTTTAGGAGCTATTACGGTTAACAATAGCACAAGTTACACTAGAAATGTTGCTTATTACATTATCGGGCAGATTTCAAAATTTGTAAAACCGGGAGCGGTAAGAATCGGCGCTTCAAGTACAAGCGGCAGTATTCTTTCAGTTGCTTTCAAAAATCCTGACGGAACAACGGCTCTTGTACTTTACAACACAAGCGGATCATCAAATACAATAAAAGTAGTTTCGGGATCATCAGCATTTAATTATGCTGTTCCAGGTTCTTCGGCAGTTACTTTCAATTGGGGAACTTCGAGTCCTATTGCGGTTACAGGTGTAAGTGTAAATCCGACTTCTTCAACCATTACGACTGGACAGACGCAGCAGTTAACAGCGACAGTTTCTCCAAGTAATGCAACTAATACTGCTGTAAATTGGAGTTCAAGCAATACAGCTGTTGCCACAGTAAATTCAAACGGATTGGTTTCTGCAGTTGCTGCAGGAAATGCAACAATTACGGTTACAACTGTAGACGGTGCAAAAACAGCGACAAGTGCCATTACGGTAAATGCGAGTACTACAGGATTTCCAGGCTATTATAATATCATTTCAAGAAACAGCAATAAAGGTTTAGACGTTGCTGATAATGCAACGACAAGTGGCAGCAGAATTCAGCAATATGATATTACAAATGGAGGAGGAAATAACCAGCGTTGGAAATTTGTTTCTGACGGAAGCGGTAATTATTATATCATTGTAAAATCTACGGGAATGTATCTTGCAGTAGAAAGCAACGGAACTGCTGATGGATTAAAAGTACAGCAGAGAACTTTTACATCTTCTAATGAATTTAAATGGACAGTTGCAAACCTTGGAACTGGTTACTATAAAATCACGAATGTAAACACGGGCAAATCACTTGATGTTGAAAGTGTTTCGACTGCAAACGGAGCGAATATTCAAGTTTGGGCATATACGGGCGGATTAAATCAGCAATGGCAGTTTGTTCAAGTTGAATCTACGGCAAAAAAGGCTTTAGCAGCAACTCCTTTGGAAGAGGAAAATACAACCGATATGGCTATTTTTATTGATGAAGCAAGTAATCATTTAAAAATTAAAACCAGTCATGAAGGAAATGCAGATGTGCAGATATTCAATACGGCTGGACAACTTATTTTAAATAAAAATATAAGTTTTGTAAAAGGAAATATTTCTGAAATTGAAGTTTCGAGACTTTCAAAAGGAGTTTACATTGTGAAAGTAAATGACAACGAGGGAACTTATTCTAAAAAAGTCTTAAAGCAGTAATTGCAAATCTAGGATTCAATTAGTAATTTTATATTTGGTTGTAAAAGGCTGTCTAAATTTTAGACAGCCTTTTATTTTATCCAATCAATTGTGTGAATAAATCTTGATTGTCGTTTAAATATTGAAATTCGAATCCGTTTTGTGTCATATTTATTTTGATAGACATAATATCGTTTTTGTTTTTTAATTCTAAGCCAACGACCACAGAACCTACTTCGCGATTGTTTTTTTTATGAAATTGAAAATAAGTAATATCATCATCTGGACCTAAAATGTTATTTACAAATTCTTTTAAAGCACCTGGACGCTGCGGAAACTGAATCATAAAATAATGCATTAAACCTTCGTAAAGTAAAGAACGTTCTTTGATTTCGGCTGTTCTTTCAATATCGTTATTACTGCCGCTTACAACACAGACAACGGTTTTACCTTTTATTTTTTCTTTATAAAAATCCAAAGCTGCAATTGTCAAAGCTCCGGCGGGTTCTACAACCATTGCTTCTTCATTATACAATCTCAAAATTGTGGTGCAGACTTTTCCTTCGGGAACCAGAATAATATCATGAAGATTTTGTTTACAGATTTCAAAAGTCATATCACCGACTTGTTTTACAGCGGCACCGTCCACAAATTTATCGATCGTTTTTAAAGCTGTATTTTTATTTTCTTCAATAGAAGTTTTCATAGAAGGCGCACCTTTGGGTTCAACGCCGATTATTTTAGTCTGCGGACTTAAATGTTTAAAAACTTCAGACAAACCAGAAGCCAATCCGCCGCCACCAATTGGCACAAAAACGTAATCGATTGGTGCTGCATAAGTGTCGAGAATTTCTAAACCAACGGTTCCTTGCCCGGCAATCACTTTTTCATCATCAAAAGGATGAATAAAAGTCTTGTGATTTTTAATAGCGTCTGCTGTTGCCGAAGCATAAGCGTCATCAAAAGTATCTCCCGTAAGAACAATTTCAACAAACGATTTTCCAAACAATTGTACTTGTTTTACTTTCTGTTTTGGAGTGGTTTTCGGCATGTAAATTTTGCCATTTATCTTTAGAAGATTACAAGAATAAGCAACTCCCTGCGCATGATTTCCTGCACTTGCACAAACAATTCCGTTAGCTTTTTCTTTTTCTCTTAAAGAGGAAATTTTATTGTATGCGCCTCTAATTTTATAGGAACGAACAATTTGTAAATCTTCTCTTTTTAGCAGAATATTAGCTTCAAATTCGTCTGAAAGATTTAGGTTTTGAGTAAGCGGAGTAGAGGCAACTACATTTTCAAGCTGCTTTTTGGCGTGTAATACTTCGTTGAATAAATCCATAATGGTTTGTTTTTGTTTTTTGCCACAGATTAAAAGGATTATTAAAGATTTGAATCCATGTTAATCTGTGAAATCTGTGGCAAATTATATTTTAAAATTAGTGCCAATTCGTGCAATTCGTGGCTGACTTTTTAATTATTTAAAATAAAAAAACCTCCCAGTTTTGGGAGGTTTCATAAATTGTATGTTTACTTATTTATATAACACCTCGCCATTACTGCTGAATTGCAATAATGCTGATAATAGCGATAATAATGTTATTAAAATTTGTCATTTTTTCTTGTTTGAAAAACAAATGTACTTAAAATTATTTTTTTACTGGCGGATATTGCGCTAAAATTTTGTTTACAAATTCAGCGATTTTTTGATCTTTTTTATCAATGTTTCTTGTTAGAGTTCCTTGACCTTCACCTTGCCAGATCATTTCTTTCTTTTTAGCGTCGATTAAATCTATATATAAAGTTCCTTCTGTAGAAGTAGAAACAGTAGTTTGGTTTCCTCCGTACATCATCCACGGATTCCAACCCCAGCCCCAGCCGTAACCCCAGCCGGCACTAAATTGATTTACATTAACTTGTTCTCTTGATTTAGTAAAAATGTTTACCAATAAGTCTGGATTTTCACTTTTAGTTAAACCTTTAGCCTGCATTTCATTGTCAATTGCATGAAGAATTCTTCTCTTATCCAAATCAGAAATCTCAACCTTATCAATTCCGGGCTTAAAGAAAGCATACGTTTTATAAGGCGCAAAATCTACATTTTTATCGTAGTCAGAATATACCGTAACACTGCTGCAGGAAGCAAGTACCAAAAGCAAAAAGACAGGAATTAGTTTGAAAGTTCTCATAGTATTAAAATTAAATGTTCATGTTTGTTAAAGCAAGCTTTCGTCAACTAAGTTGGGTAAAGTTACTTTTAGTAAAGGTTCTACTTCCATGGCACGTTTTATAGCAAAAACAGCACCTTCATTTCGAGCCCAGCTTCTACGCGAAATTCCGTTGTTAACATCCCAGAAAAGCATTGATGTTAAACGCTTTGAAGCCTCTTTAGAACCATCAAGAACCATACCAAAACCACCGTTTATAACCTCTCCCCAGCCAACGCCGCCGCCGTTATGTATTGATACCCAGGTTGCTCCTCTAAAACTGTCTCCAATCACATTATGAATGGCCATATCGGCAGTAAAACGAGAACCGTCATAAATGTTTGAAGTTTCTCTGTACGGAGAATCTGTACCCGAAACATCATGATGATCGCGTCCTAAAACCACAGCGCCAATTTCGCCTTTTACAATCGCTTGGTTAAACGCTTCTGCAATTTTGATTCTTCCTTCAGCATCTGCATAAAGAATACGAGCTTGAGAACCTACAACGAGTTTATTTTCCTGCGCGCCTTTAATCCATTTGATATTATCCTGCATTTGTTGCTGAATTTCATTTGGAGCCGTTTTAGCCATTTCTTCTAAAACCTGACACGCAATTGTATCTGTTTTTAATAAATCTTCTGGATTTCCAGAAGTACAAACCCAACGGAAAGGACCGAAACCGTAATCAAAACACATTGGCCCCATAATATCCTGAACGTAACTTGGATATTTAAAATCGATATTATTTGAAGCCATAACATCGGCACCAGCACGAGAAGCTTCTAATAAAAAGGCATTTCCGTAATCAAAAAAGTAAGTTCCTTTTGCAGTATGTTTGTTAATTGCATCTGCGTGACGACGTAACGTTTCCTGAACTTTTTCTTTGAATAATTCTGGATTTTCAGCCATCATTTTGTTCGCGTCTTCAAACGAAATTCCAACCGGATAATAACCTCCAGCCCATGGATTATGAAGTGAAGTCTGATCAGAACCTAAATCAATTTTGATGTTTTCTTTGTCGAAACATTCCCAAACATCAACTACATTTCCTAAATAAGCTATAGAAACGGTTTCTTTTTTGGCTTTCGCCGAATTTACTCTCGCAACTAATTCTTCGGTTGAGGTTACAATTTCATTAATCCAGCCTTGTTCGTGACGAATTTTTGTAATCTTCGGATTCACTTCGGCGCAGACCGTAATACAACCCGCAATGTTTCCAGCTTTTGGCTGTGCGCCAGACATACCGCCCAAACCAGAAGTTACAAATAAACTTCCTTCTGGATTTTGTTTTATTTTTCTAAAACCATTCAAAACCGTAATCGTAGTTCCGTGTACAATTCCTTGTGGACCAATGTACATATAACTTCCCGCTGTCATTTGTCCGTATTGCGAAACGCCTAAAGCATTCATTTTTTCCCAATCATCAGGTTTAGAATAATTTGGGATTACCATTCCGTTTGTTACGACAACTCTCGGCGCTTCTTTATGCGAAGGGAATAACCCCATCGGATGACCTGAGTACATCGTTAAAGTTTGCTCGTCTGTCATTTCAGACAAATATTGCATCGTCAATAAATATTGCGCCCAGTTTTGGAAAACCGCTCCATTTCCTCCATAAGTTATCAACTCATGCGGATGCTGTGCTACAGCATAATCCAGATTGTTCTGAATCATGTGCATAATTGCTTTTGCCTGCAATGATTTTCCAGGATATTCGTCAATTGGTCTTGCGTACATTTTATAATCTGGACGAAGACGATACATATAAATACGTCCGTAAGTTTCTAATTCTTCTGAAAATTCAGGAATTAACTCAGCGTGGTGTTTTGGATCAAAATAACGTAAAGCGTTTTTCAATGCCAGTTTTTTTTCTTCTGCCGAAAGAATTTCTTTTCGTTTTGGTGCATGATTAATAGCTGGATCGTAAGCCTGTTTAGGCGGTAATATTGAAGGAATTCCTTGTTGTATTTGTTCTTTGAAAGTCATTTTTTTTGAGGTGCTAAGTTGCTCAGATTCTAAGCCTCTAAGGTTTAGTTTCTGTGGGCAAATATTTTATTGTTATTTAATAAATATGTCTCCCCGCTGGGGCTTTTTCTTATATACTAATATTGTAATTCTATAAATATGTAACTCCTCCGGAGTTTTTCAGCTTTAAATTTTGCATGCGAATGTAATTCTATACAATTAATTTTGAATGAAGTTTTTAGCCTTGGAAAGGCGAAACATTTATAGAAAATCAAATTCATCCACACAAAAGCTCCAGCGGAGCGAAATAGTAATTTTAATTGGAATTTGGTCCCGAAGCTTCGGGATAAAAACTTGGAATTTTCAAAATAATTATCTAATTCCCAAATTGGCACATTATCTAATTAAAATGACTAGGGATAACGGATATCCGACCTGTGATACGACTTGTAAATCGTAATCTTAAATTTTCTTGAACGAATATCCATATAATTAATTTTAGATTTCTGATTTTAGATTTTTTTCTAACTATGTTTTAATTCATTTTATCTTAAAAATATGTCGCCCCGCTGGGGCTTTAATTCCTGTGTGTATTTTTGTTTTCTATAAATATTTAACTCCTCCGGAGTTTTTTTTAAGACTGGAAAAACATAGATTAAAGAGTTCTTAATATAAAAGCCTTGGAAAGACGAAATTTTTATAGAAAATCACATTTATCCACACAAAAGCTCCAGCGGAGCCAAACATTAATTTTAATTGGAATTTGGTCCCGAAGCTTCGGGATAAAAACTTTGGATTTCAAAATAATTATCTAATTCCCAAATTGACACATTATCTCATTAAATATAAACTTCCTCATTCACACAAAACGGCATTTTTTTGTTCTCAAAAAGCGCTATTATATTTTGTGCAGCACAAACTGCCATTCCGTTTCTGGCCTCGTATGTTGCTGAACCAATATGCGGCAGAACACAGCAATTCGGAAGCGATAATAACGGATTATCGGCTTTCATTGGTTCTGGGTTTGTAACATCAAGTCCAGCGCCCCAGATGATATTATTAGTTAAAGCTTCGAATAAATCATCTTCATTATGAAATTTTCCTCTTGCCGTGTTGATGAAAATCGCATTCGATTTCATTTTGGCAAAAGTATTTTTATTGAAAATCTCGTTGTTTTCTTCGCTGTAATTTGAATGAACGCTTAAAACATCACTTTCGGAAAGTAAGGTTTCAAAATCTACAGATTTTGCGTCAAGTTCTTTCTCAGCTTCTTGATTATGAGAACGATTGTGATATATGATTTTCATTCCAAATGCGGCTTTACACTTTTTAGCCATTTCAAAACCAATTCTTCCTAAACCGAAAATCCCTAAAGTTTTACCGTAAAGTTCCTGTCCTAAATTTGATAATGGATCAAAACTTCCCCATTCGTCATTTAAAATTCTTTTGTGATTAAAGAATGATTTCCTTGCAACGCTTTGCATTAATAAAAAAGCAACATCAGACGTCGCTCTGCTTAAAACATCAGGCGTATTTCCGATGGGAATTTTTCTACTGTTTGCTGACGGAATATTAACTGAATCAAATCCGACAGAAAAAAGGGCAATTCCTTTTAAATTTGGACATTGATTAAAAAAATCTTCATCTAATTTATTAGTTCCAACATTCAAAAGTGCATCATGTTCCTGACAGATTTTTATAAAATCTTCTCTTGATAAAACGTTCTCAGTTGGATTTATAGTAAAGTTAATTCCTTTTTCCTGAAGCAGCTTAATGCCGGCTTCGGGTATATTTTTATTTATAAAAACTTTCATTTGATTGTAATTCTTATAACGATTTTTTTATTTGTCCTGTTTTTTTATCATATCCGTAAGGACAATGACGACAGCCGCTTTTACAGCAATAACCGCGTTTTAAATGGTGTTTTTCGGTAAAGCATTTATAACCTTCGGGCGTATAATAGAAATCTTCACCTTCGATTAATTTATTTTCATTACTTTGCTCTTTCATAAATCTGCTTCGCGTTCATTTTTCAAACAAACTAAAATCAAAAATATAAATATTTGATTATGATTTTATTGAAATCGAACAATTTTATAGCTACAAATTTATAAATTTTACAGCCAATGTTTCTGATTGTTGCTAAATATTTAATTCCGAAAGGATATCGAGGGATGGCTGTATTTCCGTTTGTTTTAATGAAATATGATGTAGATAAAACAAATGCGGTTTTTGTTAATCACGAAAAAATACATTTAAAACAGCAATTAGAACTTTTAATAATTCCGTTTTTTATCTGGTATTTTTTAGAATATCTAATCCGTTTGATTCAGTATAAAAATGGAGCTTTGGCTTATCGAAATATTAGTTTTGAAAGAGAAGCTTATACCAAAGAAAGAGACTTAAATTATTTAAAAAACCGATCTTTTTTTCAGTTTTTAAATTATATCAAATTAAAATGAATCCTGTTTTCAATCAATCTATAAATATTCAGTTTCCTAATGCTATTTCTTTGACTATTAAACGCGAAGATTTAATTCATCCGTTTGTATCAGGGAATAAATTTAGAAAACTGAAATACAATTTACTTCAGGCGAAAGCCGAAAATAAAAATACGTTATTGACTTTTGGCGGTGCATTTTCGAATCATATCGCAGCAGTTGCATATGCCGGAAAAGAACAAGGATTTAATACGATCGGAATCATTCGCGGAGACGAACTTTTTGATAAAATTGAAGAAAATCCAACGCTGAAATTCGCTCAGGAAAACGGAATGAAATTCGAGTTTGTTTCAAGAGAAGATTATCGTTTAAAAAACGAAACATCTTTTATAGAAAAGCTGAAAGACAAGTTTGGAGACTTTTATTTGGTTCCCGAAGGCGGTACAAACGAACTGGCTGTAAAAGGCTGCGAAGAGATTTTAACCGATGAAGATTCTGTTTTTAATTACGTTTGCTGCGCTGTCGGAACGGGTGGTACGATTTCGGGTTTAATTAATAGTTCGATACAAAATCAGAAGATTTTAGGCTTTCCGGCGTTAAAAGGTGACTTTTTACAAGATGAAATTCGTATTTTTGCAAAAAAAGATAACTGGAATTTAGTTTCTGACTATCATTTTGGAGGTTATGGCAAGGTAAATTTAGAATTAATTGAATTTATTAATTCTTTTTTAGAAGAAACAAAAGTGCCTTTAGATCCAATTTATACGGGAAAGATGGTTTTTGGCGTTATAGATTTAATCGGCAAAAATTATTTTCCTGACAATTCGAAAATTTTACTCATTCATACCGGCGGACTGCAGGGAATTGAGGGCATGAATTTGAAATTGAAGCAGAAGAAATTACCAATACTCAAAAAAAATGATTAAAAAAATTGTATTACTTCTCGTAATATTGGCTTTGGCAAGCTGTTCTTCGAGCAAGCCTGCAATCGCGACGACTAAAAAAGCGGCGGCTGTACAAAGGCCAAGAGTTGCAGCAACGAAAAAAACAACTCCGGCAAAACCAATTGGTAAAAATTATCCTTCTACAAATAATACAACTGAGGTTATTCAATCTACTTCAAAAACAGTTGTAACCAGCGATTTAATCAATAATTATATTCTGCAATACCAAGAAATTGCGGTGGGCAACATGAAAACGTACGGAATTCCAGCAAGTATTATTTTAGCTCAGGGAATTTTAGAATCGGGTGCAGGACGCGGTGATTTGGCTGTAGAAGCGAATAATCATTTTGGAATAAAATGTCATAAAGACTGGCTAGGAGAAAGCGTTCGTCATGATGACGATTCGGCTCAGGAATGTTTTAGAAAATATCCTCAGGCATCAGAATCGTATAGAGATCATGCTTTATTTTTGGTTGGAAAGAAAAGATATGAATCACTTTTTAAATACGAAAAAGACGATTACAAAGCGTGGGCAAAAGGTTTAAGAGCTTGTGGTTATGCAACCGATCCGAATTATCCAGATAAATTAATCAGTTATATCGAACGTTATAATCTGCATCAATACGATTGTCAGGTTACGGGTAAAACGTATGTTGCGATTAACAAAACGGCTCCAACGAGAACTTCAACTTCAGTTGTTTATTCAGATCCTAAGATTAATATGAACTCTAATGATCCGAATTTATATGAAGTTCAAAAAGGAGATACTTTATATTCTATCTCAAAGAAATTCAATTTATTAGTTGATGACTTAAAGCGAAAAAATAACCTGACCGATAATGCTATTTCGATAGGACAGAGACTTAAAGTGAAATAAGTGTTCAGCTTTTAGTGTTCAGTCTCAGTTTAAATAATCTAAAAAATAAAAAATAAGTTTTCAGTTTTAATCTAAAATTTGAACTCTAAAATCTAAAATAAAAATGTTATATAAAAGAAGCAGCCAGCTTTTTGCTGAAGCAGAAAAAGTAATTCCAGGAGGAGTAAATTCACCAGTTCGCGCTTTCAAAGCAGTAGGAGGAACTCCAATTTTTGTAAAAAGTGCCAAAGGTGCTTATTTGTACGATGAAGATGGAAATAAATTAATCGACTATATTAACTCTTGGGGGCCAATGGTTTTAGGTCACGCATATCAGCCTGTGGTTGATGCCGTAATCGAAAAAGCAAAATTAGGAACTTCATTTGGTATGCCGACAGAATTGGAAACTGAAATTGCTGCTTTGGCCGTTTCTATGGTTCCGAATATTGATAAAATTCGTTTTGTAAACTCAGGTACAGAAGCTTGTATGAGTGCGATTCGTCTAGCTCGTGGATTTACAAAAAGAGATAAAATTATCAAATTCGCGGGTTGTTACCACGGACATTCAGATTCATTTTTGATTCAGGCAGGAAGTGGGGCAGTAACTTTTGGTTCGCCGAATAGTCCAGGAGTTACAGAAGGAACTGCAAAAGATACTTTGCTGGCAAAATACAATGATTTAGAAAATGTAAAAACGCTTGTTGAAGCTAATAAAGGCGAAATTGCTGCGATTATTATAGAAGCTGTTGCCGGAAATATGGGCTGTATTGTGCCAAAAGAAGGCTTCTTGCAAGGTTTAAGAGATTTGTGTACTGCAAACGGAATCTTATTGATTTTTGATGAGGTAATGACAGGTTTCCGTTTAGCTCGCGGTGGTGTTCAGGAATTATATGGAATTGATGCTGATATCGTGACTTTCGGAAAAGTTATTGGTGGTGGACTTCCAGTTGGAGCTTTTGCTGCGAGAGAGGAAATCATGAATCATTTAGCGCCACTTGGACCTGTTTACCAAGCAGGAACATTATCTGGAAATCCGTTAGCAATGGCAGCTGGATTGGCAATGTTAAAAGCATTGGATAATGACAGAGAAATCTTTACTCGTTTAGAAGAAAAAACAGCTTATTTAGAAGCAGGAATTGATAGAGTTTTAAAAGCAAATAATGTTGTTTTTACAATCAATAGAGTGGGTTCTATGATTTCTGTTCACTTTGATGCAAATCCAGTTACGGACTTTCAAACTGCAGCAAAAGGTGATAATGAAACGTTTAAAAAATTCTTCCACGGATTATTGCAGGAAGGTGTTTATATTGCGCCTTCAGCATACGAAACATGGTTTATTACAGATGCTTTGACTTATGAAGATTTAGATTTTACCATTAATGCGATCGATAAAGTTTCGAAAACATTCTAATAACAAAAAAGAGGCTTTAAGCCTCTTTTTTTATTTTTTATCTTTTTTGTATTCTTTCATTTTCTCTTTTCGTTCTTTTTGAATCGCAGTCCATTTTTTGTATTGATCTGCATTTAGAATCGATTTCATTTTTTTGTCATAAGCCTTGTGATCTTCTTCCATTTGTTTTTTCATGGCTTTTTTGTCAGCTTCAGTTGGCTGTACACCAGAATCTCTTCGGCTTTTTTTAAGCATTTCTATTTTTGTACTTCTTTCAGATAAAAGTTCGCCAACTTGTTTTTGCTGATCTGCATTTAAGTTTAAGTCAGTTGTTATTTTTTGCAAATGCGCCTGATCTCTTTCTTGCGGTGATTTAAAATGTCCTCTATGACCATCTTTACCTTTGTGGTCTTTATGTTCTTTTTTTAGGGCCGTCCATTTTGTGTATTGATCAGCGTTTAAAATCGATTTCATTTTAGCATCATTAGCTTCTTTGTCAGCTTTCATTTGTTTTTTAAAAGCTTCTTTTTCTTCAGCAGTTGGTTTTGTTTTGTTGTCTTTTCGGGCATCTCTAAACTTTTCTGCTTTCGCGCTTCTTTCTGCTAAAAGCTGTTTTACCTGCTCTTGTTGTTTGGCGTCTAAGTTTAAATCAGAAGTTAATTTTTGCAGATGTTTCTCATTGCGTTGCTCCGGAGTTAATTTTTCTCGTTGATCACGTTGCGGCTTCTGATTGATGTCTTGTGCAAAACTTACTATTCCAACGAATAATAAAGCTGCGATAAATACTTTTTTCATTTTTCGTTTTTTTAAAGGTTATAGCAATTAGACTTCAGCAGATTTATTAAGTTTAATGAGATTGTCAGATTTATCTTTTATTTAACAGAAAGTCTTAAATTTTTAAATTTTAATTTATGTCTTATACTGTTGTTGTTATGCCTTATCTGGGCTAATTTTAAGTAAGAAGTGATTTAGATTTGTGTATCTAATAATAGTTGTAAAAATGGGATTAAGAAAAATAATTATAGGAGAAAATGTTTTTTTGTATAGTAAGCAAGCAGGAGTGAATCCAGCAACAAAGGAGGGATTAATAGTTATTAAAATATTTTTAAGTGGTTTTAAACAAACACCATTATTGATAAACTTTTTAACTTGGGATGATCCTATGATCGGTTATCCTTTAAATGCTGGATTCCCGATTCTCAATACATTAACTGGAGAAAAAGAGATTATTAATCTGAATCGACCAAAATATATTAAAGAATGCATTTTGTATGGGCAAAAAGCAGGATGGACTGGTGATAATAAATTAGAACCGCTTGACGGATTAAAAATGTTTTCAGATTTTGGGTATGATATTTCTGTTCTGATTCCAAAGAATAAATAAAAAAAAGAGGCTTTAACGGCCTCTTTTTCTAAAGTATTTTAGTTTTTATCTTTTCGATATTCTCTTATTCTATCTTTAGCTTTTTCCTTGTTTTCTTCCTGAATAGATTTCCATTTTGTATATTGGTCAGCATTCAAAATAGATTTCATTTTAGCATCGTTGGCTTCTTTTTCAGCTTTTAATTCATTTTTAAAAGCTTCTCTTTCTGCAGCAGTTGGTTTGGTGTTATTATCTTTTTTTGCTGCTCTTTCTTCTCTAAATTTTTCTGCTTTTGCGCTTCTGTCAGCTAATAATTGTTTAACCTGAGTTTGTTGATTAGCATCAAGATTTAATTCAGA
This sequence comes from Flavobacterium ginsengiterrae, assembly GCF_039539785.1. Taxonomy (NCBI): domain Bacteria; kingdom Pseudomonadati; phylum Bacteroidota; class Flavobacteriia; order Flavobacteriales; family Flavobacteriaceae; genus Flavobacterium; species Flavobacterium ginsengiterrae. The sequence continues at coordinate 1,645,838 of NZ_BAABDU010000003.1, forward strand.
AGTCAGTTTTTGTAACTGCTTTTCATTGCGTTGTTCCGGAGTTAGTCTCTCTCTTTGTTCGCGTGCAGGTTTTTGATTTGTTTCTTGTGCAAAGCCTGCTATTCCAACAAATAACAGAGCTGCGATACATAATTTTTTCATGATTTGTTTTTTTAAGGTTATAGAGGTTAGACTATATTAAACTGAATTGGTTTAAAAGAGTGTAAGAATTGTAGTTTTTTAAATAAATTAAACCATTAATCGGCTTATAATGTTATTATTATGCCGTATTGTGGAATTCTTAAAATTATATTGTCTTTAGATTTGTTTAATTTCATTAAATAAAATATTGATGGCTGGACCAAAGAAACAATTTGAATCAAAGGTGATTTATTCCTAATCCAATTTTTCGAAAATTTTTAGAAACTTGAGGATTGATTTATATTTAAAATGTCTAATTTTTTCTCATTTAAATGCAAAACCTTTTGTAGAAAAGTTGGTGTGATCCTAATTTTTTGCTGGCGATAAAAATCCTTCAAAAATTATATTAAATAACATAAAAAAATAAACCGTTTTAATGATAAAGTTTTTTAATTGTGAAAAGCCGATTTCGGAAATAGAATTTGCTCAGATTGAAGAGGTGTTAAATTTTAAATTTCCTAAAGAATTTAGAGAACATTATTTACAATATAATGGAGGAGAGCCAGAAAAAACATTTTGGAAAAATGATAAATTGAGTTTTGAAATAAGCGATTTTATTTCAATTCTTTTTAACAAAGAATTCCGTAATGATCCCTCTTTTTCTCTTCCAGGCAGAGTAATTGAAGAGTGGGAAAATAATGAGGTTCCCTCTATACTAATTCCTTTTGCAATGAATTGGGAAGGAAATTATGTCTGTATTAATATTTCTGACAGTAAAATTTATTTTTTTGATCGTGATGAAGAAGAATTTAATCCAGTTTTGATTGAAGAATCTTTTGGTGATTTTATAAACTCTCTTGAAGAAAGTAAATCTGAAGAAATTGAAAATAGAAAAATTGTGGAGCATACATTCTGGGGTCAGGTCGAACAAGACTGGGCGGGAATTTCTGCAGAAAAACTTTTAAAATTACCCGATTTTACGAGTGATGAAATTACAATCTTTTTAGGAGAAGAATTTGATGATGAAGGAGAAGAGATTGATGAACTTCCAACAAAAAGAGAATTAGATAGTTTTGAAAAAACTTTAAAGAGTTTTCTGGATAATCTAGATGAGATTTTAATTGAAATAAAAAGTAAGGCATTTGATAGATATAAAAAAATCTATGCAAAATATTATGAAGATTCTGGACTGTCAGGAAAAGAACCTCTTAACATTCATACTGTAGATGAACATTTTGAATACATGAGGGATTTGAAGTATGTGAGAATTTTAAAGAAGAATACTATACAAATTCTAATTAATTATGATTTAGATAATGAACATGGTTTGGAGATTAAACTGAAAAATAATAAAGTCGTTTGTCTTGGAGGTATAGCGGAGACATAAACAGCAATTGAATAAGGACATTCATCATGATTTTGCCATTCTAAAAATTAAATTGAATAATGTTTGTATTAAAAAATGAACTAGAAAAAAGATATCCTGAACTTTTAGATATAAATAAGGAATTTATAAAAAATGGTAATAATGATTTTTTGATTTTAGAAAATCGAGAATTTAAAAATCAAAAACAAATGACCTTTGATATTGGTCCCGGAATTCCATGGGATAAAAATATATATAATCCATTTCCAAAACTAAAATTAACCAATATAGAAATTGCTGATTGTACTTTTTCAAATTGCAAAGTGATAAGCTTGTTTGCCATAAGATCTGGAGTATCTGTAAAAAATTTGCTGCTTGATAACGTAAAATGTTCAGATGTTTTAACAATAAGTACAGGGGCTTTATTAGATAATTTGGTTATAAAAGGTAAAGCGGGATTATGGATCAAACCGGATTCTTATGCGAAAACTGAATTTGAAAAAATAGAATATAACCGACACATTTCTAATTGGATTTCAAATGAACAAGAAAAAATTGATTGTATGTTGAATATTCTCGAATTAGATTCTGATGATGTCGAAATATTAGGAATCCCGATACATAAAATTGCGTACAATCCCGAAAGATACCTGCCTATTTATAGCGAATGGAATGATATAATTGATTGGAATTCATCACGAGTTTCTCCATTATTAAAAATTTGCATAAAAAGATTAAAGACTTTTGATGTTCCGTATGGATTAATTAGTATTCCGAGTAAAAAACATAAACACTATTTCCAAGAGATGGAAGGTTTTAATTATTTGAAGGAAGTTGGTTTGATAGAATAAAAAATGATGCAGAGGTTTGTTGTTTAATTGATATATATGGTAAGTTAATAAATTTCATAGTAGAATTTAATATATGGTATTTAAGAAAAAAGAATTGATAGATCGCTGGTACAATGATCAATATCTTGAAATGATTAAAAAAGAAATTGAGACTATCAAAAATGGAAATAAAATTATTGAAAATGTTGATTTAACTGGAATTGTTATTGGTCCATCTGCGGTCATGGCAATTAAAGATTTGAATTTCTATAAAGTAAATTTCCTTAATGTAGACTTATCTCATTGTGAAATAAGCGGCAGTATTAATAATGCTTATTTAAATAATGTGAACTTTTTTAAAGCAAAATTAGACAGGTCGACAATGTTTAAAGCAGAAATATTAAACTGTAATTTTTCTTATTCTAAAATAATTGTAAATATGGATGATGCAGTGTGTGAAGATTGCAATTTTGCATCTGTTCAATTTAATGCTGGTACTTTGGGATTAGAATATGGAGGCAGAAGAGTAAAGTTTAAGAATTGTAATTTTACTAATGCTATTTTTAATAGAGTTGAATTTAGAGCTTCAAAATTTATCAATTGCAATTTTGAAAACACAAAATTCATAAACTGTGATTTTAGAGGCGTAAAACTTGAAGGATTAAATAGTCCACATTCTTCTCAATTTGAAAAAATGGATATACCTGAATGGGCTACGGTGTAAGAATTAAAAAATGACAGATAAGGAAATAGAATTATACAAACTGGAAATTGAGGAACTAACAGAGCTTTTAAAAACAGAATGGCTAGATTTAAGGGAGACTTTGAAAAATGCTGAATTTGAAGTTGAAAACATTTTATTGATAGCATATTGTGAAGACGATAATAATGGTGAACATGGAATTCTTTTTACAAAGGAAAAAAGGGTAATTGAATTTGAAATTCATGATACGAAATTATCCTTAAAAGATATTTCAGATAATGAGAACCTTAAAAGCGAAATTCCACAAGTTGCAGTTGCGATGGATTTTTTTGATGATCTAATTTAGAATTTGAAACAAGCTCATCATATCCATTTAAAATTTATTTCTTAATTTTAAGTAGTACTTATTCAAAATCAAATTCTATGAACATTGCTAGTAATAAAATAGCCTTCTTTTCGACTCAGCCTTATGACAAAGCTTTCTTTAATAAATACAACGCTGATTTTGGTTTTGCATTAGATTTTTTCGAAACACAATTAAATCCGCAGACTGTCGCTTTAATTGAAGAATGTGAGATTGTCTGCGTCTTTGTAAATGATATTGTAAACGAAACGGTTATTAAACAATTGGCAGAAAAAAAGGTAAAAATTATTGCACTTCGCTGTGCCGGTTTTAATAATGTTGATCTTGAAGCGGCTAAAAAGTATAATTTAAAAGTGTGCCGTGTTCCGGCTTATTCGCCGCAAGCTGTTGCAGAACATGCAATGGCTATGATTTTAACTTTAAACCGAAAAACACATAAAGCGTATAATCGTGTTCGTGAACAAAATTTTTCTTTAAACGGATTATTAGGTTTTGATTTATTTGGAAAAACAATCGGAATTATTGGAACAGGAAATATTGGTAAAGCATTCTCTAAGATAGCTTTAGGTTTTGGTTGTAAAGTTTTGGCTTATGATATTGTTACGAACGATGAAATGATTAAAGACGGCGTTTCGTTTGTTGGCTTAGAAGAAATTTTTAAATCAAGTGATATTATTTCGCTTCATTGTCCGCTGAACGATCAAACGAAACATGTAATCAATAAAACTTCGCTGACATTTATGAAAGACAGCGTTATGATAATCAATACCAGCCGCGGTGGATTAATAGAAACAGCATCGGTTATTGAAGGTTTGAAAGAAGGAAAAATTGGCTATCTCGGAATTGATGTTTATGAACAGGAAGAAAAACTGTTTTTCAGAGATCTTTCAGAAGATATTATCCAGGATGATAATATTCAGCGTTTAATGAGTTTTCCTAATGTTTTGGTTACCGCTCATCAGGCGTTTTTTACGAATGAAGCTTTAACTCAAATTGCTCTTGTGACATTTAATAATATAAAGTCTTTATTGACTCAAAATGACATTGAAAACAAAGCAGCTTTATTAGTCTAGAAAATTTAAAAACCACGATTATGAAAAATATAACTTTAGTTCTAATCGGAATTTTGGTGTTGAACGGATGCCAAAGCAAAAACGATTCAAAAAACATTGTAAAAACAATTGTTCAAGATACGTTATCGAAAACACTTGGCGGAACGGCGAATTTGAGTAATGCTGTATCAAAAGATGATAAAGCGGTTCAATTGATTAAAAAACAGTTAAAAGTTTTATTGAAAAACGATCTTAAAGTAATGTCTAAAGAAGAGTGCTATTTTTATTATGAAGCTTTTGATTTAAACAACGATCAGAAAGATGAATATTTTGTTGGTTTCTCTAATTCATATTTCTGCGGAAGCGGAGGCTGTTCCGGTTTTATTTTAAATAACGACGGAAGTTTAATTAGTAAATTCTCGGTAACTGATTTTCCAATTTATGTTACAACTTCGTCAACAGAAAAGTTTTATGATCTTTTAATGAAAAGCGGCGGTTTATTTCATTTGGTAAAAATGAAAAACGGAAAATATCCTTCAAATCCATCTATAGAAGAGAAATGGAATGGTGAAGTTCCGAAAGAAAGTACAAAAGTGCTTGATATTTATGATAAGAAAATGGAGAAGTATTCGTTTTAATTTAAAGACAAAAATAAACCCGACAAGTTTTAAAACCTGTCGGGTTGAAAATATTGTAAAATCCAGTTTTGGAATTTAGAATTTTCTAAATTGGAATTTAAAATTTTTATCCTACCAATTCAACAAACTTAAACTCGCCTTCAACAGCAACTTTAGTTAAACCGTGTTTAGATAAATTTTTCATAGAAGCATCCCATTTTTTTCCGCTTAAGTTAGCAGCAACTTTTAACTGAGATAAATCCATTTTGTTTTCATTTCCTTTCAAAAGAGTAATAATAACTTTCTCTTCTTCAGTTAATTCAATTTGCGCTTGTTTTTTCTCCGGACGCATTTGCGGGAACAATAAAACTTCCTGAATAGAAGCATTATTTGTTAAATACATAATCAAACGATCCATTCCAATTCCCATTCCAGAAGTTGGAGGCATTCCGTATTCAAGCGCTCTTAAGAAATCTTCGTCGATAATTCCATTTGCTTCATCATCACCTTTTTCAGAAAGACGCATCTGATCTTCAAAACGCTCTCTTTGGTCAATTGGGTCGTTTAACTCAGAATAAGCATTTGCGATTTCTTTACCACAAACCATTAATTCAAAACGTTCCGTTAAATCTGGATTATCACGGTGCTCTTTACAAAGCGGTGACATTTCTTTTGGATAATCAGTAATGAAAGTCGGCTGAATATAATTTCCTTCACATTTTGCTCCAAAAATCTCATCAATTAATTTTCCTTTACCCATTGTTTCGTCAACCTCGATTCCCATTCCACGAGCTGCTTCAAACAATTCCTGTTCTGTTTTTCCAGAAATATCAAAACCAGTAAAATGTTTGATAGAATCTGTCATTGTTACACGTGCATAAGGCGCTTTAAAATTGATTTTGTGCTCGCCAAAAGTTACTTCGCTGGTTCCGTTTACTGCAATTGCACAATGCTCTAATAAGCCTTCTGCAAATTCCATCATCCAGTTGTAGTCTTTGTAAGCAACATATATTTCCATTGCGGTAAATTCAGGATTATGCGTTCTGTCCATTCCTTCATTACGGAAGTTTTTAGAGAACTCATAAACACCTTCAAATCCGCCAACAATTAATCTTTTTAAATACAATTCGTTTGCAATACGCATGTAAAGCGGAATATCAAGCGAATTATGATGTGTGATAAAAGGTCTTGCCGAAGCTCCCCCTGGAATTGACTGCAAAACAGGAGTTTCTACTTCAATATAACCGGCGTCGTTAAAATAACCACGCATAGCGTTAAACAACTTTGTACGTTTAAGGAAAGTTTCTTTAACGTGTTGATTTACTGTTAAATCTACATAACGCATTCTGTAACGTAATTCAGCATCGTTAAAAGCATCGTGTACATTTCCTTCTTCGTCAATTTTTGGCAATGGTAACGGACGTAATGTTTTGCTTAAGAAAGTAAAACCAGTTGCGCGAATACATTGTGCACCAACCTGAGTTGTAAACAATTCACCTTCAATACCAATAAAATCACCTAAATCAGTTAATTTTTTAAATACCTGGTTGTATAGAGTTTTATCGTCACCTTCGCACAAAACATCACGGTTTACGTATAATTGAATACGTCCTTCGCTGTCCTGTAATTCAGCAAAACAAGCTTTACCCTGATCACGAACACTCATTAAACGTCCTGCAACGATAACCTTCTTACCTTCTTCAAAAGTTTCCTTTATCTGCTTTGATGTATGATCTACAGGAAAAAGATTTGCCGGATAAGGGTTGATCCCCAAGTTGCGTAAGTTTTGAAGTTTTTCTCTTCTAATGATTTCTTGTTCTGATAATGCCATTTGTGCTCTGTTTTTTAAGTGTGCAAAGATAAAAAAAAGAATGCAGACTTTAGAATCCAGATTTTAGATTTTTTGCAGCAGCAATTTATTGGGTTTCAATAACGTTTAGTCCCGCTATTCATTTCAATCTTTTATGCCAAACCATGGCATAAAAGGATTTCCATTTTTATCGGGGCTAGACCAGAAATTTTTGTTTTCAAAAGATACTTACGGCAAAAAAACTGTAAGAAATCAACTAAAAAACTTAGTATCTTAGCTTCTCAAAACCTTAGTCTCTAAAAAAAATAAAATGAAATACATACCAATTTTTCTATTTCTGATTTGCTTTACCGGCTGTGAGATTACCGAAACTATCACGATTAATCCAGACGGAAGCGGTGTTATAGATATGAAACAACATCGGGAAGAAAACAGTTACATGAGACTCGCTGGTGAAGAATATACTAAAGAAAATGTTTTTAAAGATACAACGTATGTTTTTAAAGACTACATCAATAAATACAACGAAAATTTTAAAAAATATCAGGCGGAGGAACAACAGTTATTTCAAAAATATGCTAATGTAAAAGTGCATACAAAAAGAAGTTCTTTTGAAAAAGAATATAAAACTGAGTTTGAACTTCATTTTAATGCAGTTTCTGAAATTCCGGATTTATACAAAACAGAAGATTATGCTTCAGATATTCAGCATAATTATTCATTAAAAGCTGAAGACCATTATTTTAGAATCGATTATAATTTTGACGGGAAAATTTTCAATCGTAAAGTTGTAATCATAAATGAAAAAGAATTAGAAAAGGCAAAAAAGCAGTCTAATGAATTTAATAGTAGATACGGTTCTTTAAAATTGACACAATCGTATATTTTGAATTATCATTTTCCAGGAAATATAAAATCAGTTTCTAATTCAAAAGCATTAATTGGTCCTGATAAAAAATCTTTAACCTTAGAATTTCAGCTCGCAGACTGTTTACGAGATCCGGAAAGCACAAATTTACAAGTAACTTTAGAGTAAAAAAGTGTACTGATTTTAGTAAACACAACAACTTAAAACCTCAGAAATGAGTATCTGAAAAAATAGAAATACTCTTCGTATATTTGATAAAAAATTATAAGACGATGAAATTATATAAATTACTGGTTTTTTCTTTTCTAATTGCAACATTAACAAGCTGTACTTTTACCGAAAATATAACAATCAATGATAACGGAACCGGAAAATTCTCTGTAGATATGGACGGATCTGCTTTAATGGAAATGGCGGGCGACCAGATTGGAAGTCAAATGGGAGCCGATGCCAAAAAAGAAATCGATTCAACTTTTACTTTTAAGCAGTTGTTTGAAGAGAAAAAAGACAGTATTGCCAAATTGTCTCCAGAAACACAAAAGGAGATAAAAAAACTGGAAAATTTTGTCGTGCACACCAAAATGAGTTCTGAGAAAAAAGAGTTTTTAATGACTCTGGCGACCGATTTTAAAAATGTAAACGAAATGCAGGATGTTTTGCAAACCCTTAGCATGCTTCAAAAACTTGAAGGCGGAGCAGCGCCGGCATCACCACTTGGCAGTGGTTTTGGAAACAATAACAGCAAATTAAGCTACAGTTACGACGGAAAGAAATTTATTAGAAAAGCTGTTATTGACAGTCAAAAAAAGGAAGAAAATGCAAAAGATGCGGATGGGGTAGATATGTCTAAAATGATGTTTGCCTCATCGACTTATATTGTAAAATATAATTTCCCCAAAAAGATAAAAAAAGTATCAAATCCAAACGCTTTATTCAGCGACGATCGAAAATCAATTACAATTCAATACCCTTTCACGGATTATATGGAGAATCCTGACAAACTGAACTTTGACGTTGAGTTTGAAAAATAAATACAATGAATAAAAAAATTCAACTTCAAGAACTGGGAAACAGAGATTATAAATCGACTTGGGAATATCAGGAAGAACTTTTTAAGGATATTGTCGATTTAAAAATCAAAAACAGAAGAGAAGAACTGGACTTGCCAACACCTAATTATTTATTATTTGTTGAACATCCGCATGTATACACTTTAGGCAAAAGCGGTGATTTAGAAAACTTATTATTAAACGAAAAACAGCTCGAAGCAAAAGGAGCAACTTTCTATAAAATTAATCGAGGTGGTGATATAACCTACCATGGTCCCGGACAAATTGTTGGATATCCAATTCTGGATTTAGAAAATTTCTTTACCGATATTCATAAATACCTTCGTCTGCTTGAAGAATCTATGATTTTGACTTTAGCAGAATATGGTTTAGAATCGGGCAGAAGTGAAGGCGAAACAGGAGTTTGGCTGGGAGCTGGAACTCCGTTTGCACGTAAAATATGTGCCATGGGAGTTCGTGCCTCACGCTGGGTTACCATGCATGGATTTGCCTTAAATGTAAATGTCGATTTAGGTTATTTTGATAATATAATTCCGTGTGGCATTCGCGGTAAAGGCGTTACTTCATTAAATGTCGAACTTGGCGTAGAAAGAGTAGATGAAGACGAAGTAAAGTCTAAAATCATAAAACATTTTACGAATTTGTTTGAGGCTGAATTTGTATAAAATTCATGTCAGCAATGGCTCAAGCTAAAATAAATAACAAACAAAGACTTATCAAACGATAAGTCTTTGTTTGTTATTCGAAGAAATTAAGTTCAAGCTGTTCAGGTAAAAGCCTAAAGCTCATTCTATGATATTTTGTGGTGCCGTATTTTTTAATGGCTTCACGATGTTCTTTAGTTGGATATCCTTTGTTTTGTTTCCAATTGTACATAGGGAATTCTTCATGAATTTGATCCATATATTCATCGCGATAGGTTTTTGCCAATATGGATGCAGCAGCAATGCTGAGATATTTACCATCGCCTTTAATAATGCTTTGGTTTGGAATAGACTTTAATAATTCGATTTCTGCCGTAGTAAATTGTTTCCCAAAAGTGTTTTTTAATCCCAATTTTGCATTTAAAGATCGATTTCCGTCAACAATAATGTACTCCGGAATATGCTTTAATTTCAAAATACATTCCTGCATTCCTTTCATAGAAGCATTCAATATGTTTATTTCGTCAATTTCATCTGGAAATAAATGAGTAACCGAAAAACAAAGAGCCTGTTCTTCAATTACCGGTTTTAAAAGTGTCCTTGCTTTTTCAGACAGTTGTTTACTGTCGTTTAGGATTTTATTTTCAAACTCACTGGGTAAAATTACCGCAGCTGCGGTAACAGGCCCCGCTAAACATCCGCGTCCAGCTTCATCAGTTCCTGTTTCTAAAGTAAAACCCGAATAATTAAGTTGCAGCATTTCGATTTTTTTTGAAGCACAAATATTATATTTTTTTTCTAAAAACCATTAAAAACCTGCGGGTAATAAAATTGAATAAACCTTTTTAATTTAATTAAAATTGGTTTAAAATTTCAATAATTTAACTATTGATAAATGATATTTTTTTAGTTTATGTGAAAAATCAGGGTTTAGTATAAAATAGTTAAAACATTATTTTTAGCAAAAACATAAGAATTTAAGCTTTCTATTTACTCTATAAGTAAGAAAAGTATTTAATTTTTAACATTTCAAAATTTGTTTTGTAAGAAATTAAATTCATTTTTGTCGCGTTATTAACTTAAAATAATTTTAAAATGCGATTAAAATTTACATTTCTTTTAACATTATTAATGTTGTTCTGTCTGCAGTTTTCTTTTGCACAGGAAAGAACAATATCTGGTGTTGTTACAGATGGAGGTGGAGCGGTTCCCGGAGTCAATGTAATTGTAAAAGGAACTAAAAACAGTGCACAAACCGACTTGGATGGTAAATATGTACTAAAGGCGAAAATAGGTGATGTTTTGGTTTTTTCTTATATGGGAATGCAGGATTTTGTTGCCACAGTTGGAAGCAGTTCTGTTATAAATGCGAAAATGCAGGAAGATGGAAAAGAATTACAAGAGGTTGTAGTTGTTGCATTTGGTACACAAAAAAAACAAGAAATCACTGGAGCAGTATCTAAAATTGATTCAAAAATGTTAGAAACTACCCAAGCTTCTAATGCAGTTCAGTCTTTGACAGGAAAGGTTGCTGGTGTGCAAATTAGTGCAAGTTCAGGACAGCCTGGAGATCCTCCACAAGTACGATTTAGAGGTATTGGTTCGATTTCGTCATCAAATACTCCTTTATACGTAGTAGATGGAATACCATTTAATGGAGATATAAATTCGATAGCAACCCAAGATATTGAATCAATAAGTTTTTTAAAAGATGCCTCATCTAATGCCTTGTATGGTAGTAGAGGTGCAAATGGAGTAATCATAGTTACTACTAAAAAAGGAAAAAAAGGACAATTGACAGTTACCTATGAAACTAAAATTGGTGTTAATTCACGATCTGTTCCTGAGTATGATATGATTAAAAATCCAGGAGACTATTATAAAGTAGTATATAATAGAATTAGAAATGGATTGATTTATCAGGGACAAACTCCTGCAAATGCTTCAAACATAGCTTCTCAGAATTTGATACAAGGTGATACCTACTCTTTAGGATATAATAATTATAATGTAGCAAACACTCAGGTTATTAATCCATTAACAGGAGAAATCAATGCAGATGCTAAACTTTTATATAATGATAATTGGTCAAAAGCATTATTTAGAGATGCAATCAGACAAGAACAATATTTAAGTCTTTCAAGCAGTACTGATAACCTTAACTCATACTTATCTATTGGTTACTTATCAGATGATGGTTATACAATTAATTCAAATTTTGAGCGCGTAACATTAAGAGCTAATGTAGATTACAGTGTTTCTAGTAAGGTAAAAGTGGGAGCGAATGTAAACTATGCACATTCTAATCAAAATGCTCCAATTTCAAATACATCATCTTCAACTTATAGTAATTTATTTAATTGGGCACGAAGTATAGCGCCTATATATCCTATTTGGCAAAGAGATGTTAATGGTAATATGATTTATAACGAAAATGGTACTAAGTCTTATGATTTTAATCAACAAGGAGATAGACCTTATGGCTCAAATTTAAATCCTTATGCGACGACATTATTAAATACAAAATTAAATGAAGAAAACAAGTTTGGAACAAGAGCTTATGTTTCTATTGATTTCTTAAAAGATTTTAATTTTAGATATAATATTGGATATGATTTATTATCTGGTTACTATTTAACAAGCACAACTGGTGAAGGTGGGGATGACATGGGCGTTAATGGAAGAATAGGCACAGCTACTAAAAATGAATATACATTAACAAACCAGCAGTTAGTGTCTTGGAAAAAAACTTTTGGAGAACATTCATTTGATTTGTTAGTTGGACATGAATCATCTGATTTTACTTCAAAAATGTTAGCAGGTCAAAAAAGTAACATTGTAATAGCTGATTTACCTATTATTAGTAATGCCACAAAATATGGATACTTAGATGGTTACAATGATTTATATAAAGTGGAAGGTTACTTTTCTAGATTAAATTATAATTATAAAAATAAATATTTTGTAAATGGTAGTTTTAGAAGAGATGGTTCATCTGTCTTTGCACCAGAAAACAGATGGGGTAATTTTTACGGTTTTGGTGCATCATGGTCTGTCGCAAAAGAATCTTTCTTTCCTAAAAACAGCTGGATTACTGATTTAAGAATTAAAGGAAGTTATGGAGAGCAAGGAAATGATAATATACTATATCCAGTAACATCACAAATTAGTCATCGTAGTTATTTTGGTAGTTTGAGAAATTACTATGCATATGAAACACAATATGAAATAGTTCCAGATTCAGAAGGTAACGCAAGTGTTTTAAATGTTTTTGAAGCAGATAAAAGCGTAAAGTGGGAAAAATCTAAAAACTTAAATATTGGATTCGATATTAACTTATTTGATAGAATCTCTCTTGAAGCTGAATATTTTGAAAGAAATGTCAGTGATTTGATATATAATTTTCCAATCGCATTATCAACAGGAACTTCATTTGTTTCAAAAAACATTGGGGATATGGGAAATAAAGGTATTGAGATTAATTTAGGAATTGATATTGTTAAAAATAAGAATGTTGATTTTAATATCTGGGCAAATGCAACAAGTTACAAAAATAAAATCTCGTCTTTACCTAAAGCATTTACAGATGGCATTTATCGCTTTGAGGTTGGTGCACCTGCTTATTCATACTTTTTGAGAGAGTTTGCTGGAGTAGATAAAACAAATGGAGATGCATTATGGTATAAAGATGAAAAAGATGCAGAAGGAAATTTAACGGGTAATAAAGTAACTACGAATGTTTATGGAGATGCTGGGACATATTTAAGTAAAAAGAATGCTAATCCAGATGTTTATGGAGGTTTTGGAACAATCTTTAGATTTAAAAATGTAACATTTCAAGCCGGTTTTGCTTATCAGTTTGGAGGCTATATGTATGATGGAGTCTATCAATCAGCAATGTATTCAGGGTCAGACAATGTAGGTCAAAATTATCATAAGGATGTAACAAAAGCATGGACAATTGATAATCCTAATTCAGGAATACCAAGAATTGATCATATTTCAAGTTTTCAAATGGCAAATTCAGATTATTTCTTAATAAAATCTGATTATATAAGTCTTCAAGATGTTTCTATAGCCTATAATTTTACTGATGCTTGGCTTAGAGATTTAGGCATTCAATCTACGAAATTTACTTTAATGGGATCAAATTTAGCATTATGGTCTGAAAGAAAAGGTATGGACCCAAGATTGAATAGATTAGGGGAAAGAGTAAACAATGGACAATCGTTAAATGTGTACGGTGTAATGAAAAGCGTTTCATTTGGATTAACAGTAAATTTTTAAAACATGAAAAAAATAGTAATAGCAATTGTATTCTTATTCGCTCTTACAGGCTGTGATAAGGAGTTTTTAGATACAGTGCCAGAATCAACAATTAATAAGGAACAATTAGCAACATCAGCTTCAGCTAATCAGGCTATTGTAAGTGGTATTTATGCCGCATTACGATCTTATGGACTAGCTATTGGAAGTAATCATGAAGATTATGGACATAAATCTGTATTAGCTGCAATGGATATGATGTCTAATGATATGTTAATGACAAAATCCAGCTGGTATCAGTCATTTTATACATATATTGGAAGACAGCAGACGAATTCAAGGTCTAGATTAGTTTGGAATACTTATTATCCTCAAATAAAATCTACAAATATTGTTTTGGGAGGTATTCCATCGAACACTACTGATGAAAAATTGAAGTCAATTAGAGGGCAGGCGTTAGCATTAAGAGCATACTTTTATTTTATGCTTGCACGTACTTACGGACCAACTTATGTTAATAATGAAAATAAATTATGCGTCCCAATCTATACAGAGCCAACATTAGAAGGTAAGGCAAGATCTACTGTAAGTGAGGTTTATGATTTGATAGAGAATGATTTAAATGAATCTATTGAATTATTAGAATCGTATAAACGTTTAAATAATGATTCTGTAGATAAAACGGTTGCACAAGCTTTTTTGGCAGATGTGTATTTGGAAATGGGAAAATATGCAGATGCTGCAAATATGGCTCATTTGGCAAGACAAGATTATACCTTGCTTAATGAAACAGAATGGATGAATGGCTTCTATATTACAAAGTCAAACGAAACAATGTGGGGAGCAACGTTAAATTCTTCAATTAGTACTTTTGTTGCGAATTTCTTTGGACATTTTGATAATACTAATCCATCAGGATATGCTGGAGGTATGGGGATTTATAAAAACATAGATAAAAATTTATACAATAGTATTTCGGAAACTGACTTTAGAAAGAAAGCTTTTGTTTCACCATCAGGAAATACAACTTATCCATCTTTACCTGCTTATGCAAATATAAAATTTAGAGATCCAACTATAGATGCGGGAAGTTATATTTATTTAAGATCTTCTGAAATGTATTATATCGAAGCAGAAGCGCTTGCCAGATCTGGAAATGAAGCTGCTGCAAAGCAAGTATTATATGAGATTACTGTGACTAGAGATCCTGCTTATGTATCATCCACAAATTCAGGTTCGGCGTTAATAAATGAAATAATTCTTCAAAAAAGAATTGAATTGTGGGGTGAAGGTTGTGCCTGGTATGACATGAAGCGTTTAGGAATTGGTCTGTCAAGAAATTATCCTGACACAAATCATCCTGCTTTCGGGAGATTTGATATTCCGGCTGGAGACAATAAATTTATCTTCCAGATTCCGCAAGCTGAAATTGATGCTAATCCATTAATAGTTCAAAATCCATTGTAACTATAATTTTATAATTTCGTGTTAAACTGCCCAAAATGTTGGGCAGTTTTTTTTTATTTAGCATTAAAAACTTCTCAATACTAACAATTTGTTTTTTTTCGTTTATACGGTTTTATCTTTTACCTTTGCTCAACAAATTTTGCCGAAATAATTTTATATAACGCTATCAAATGAGAATATTCATTTTTCTATATCTATTAGTTATACCAAGTTTATTGTTTTCTCAAGAAAAAACTACTTCAAAAGGTAGTTTAGACATGAATACTAAATATTCAAGTATAACAGACACTGTTAAAAAGAAAAAGGCAAAAATAGCTAAGATTGAGCAGTATCTAATTGTTACTCTTGAACACGATACAATCCATGCCGATACTTCACTGACTATAAAAAGTGCTTACAAACAAAATCATCTTAGAAAAGATCTTTTTGGACTTTTAGAGTTTCCAAATATCGGACAGCCTTTAAATATTTTACAATATAGTTTAACCAGCTATTCGCCATATCCCGAAATTGGTTTTAGTGCCAAGCATTATAATTATCTGCAGGCAGATGATATACGATATTATTCGGCACCAACGCCTTTAACAGAATTGTTTTTTAATACAACCATAAATAAAGGACAGAATGTTGATTCATTCATTACCTTAAATACATCTAAAAATCTTAATTTTTCAATTGCTTACAGAGGACTGCGTTCAGAAGGAGATTATATCAATCAGCTTGTAAGTGCAGGAAATTTTAGATTTACTACAAGTTATATTACAACAGACAAGCGATATTCGTTAAATGCACACTATACATATCAAGATAATTCAAACGAAGAAAATGGAGGTATTACAACACCAACAGATTTTGAAAGTGGTGATCCTGATTTTAAAAATCGTCAGCGTTTGCAGGTATATTTAACAGATGCAAAATCATTTTTAAAAGGAAGACGTATATTTTTTGACCATGCTTTTAGAATAAATCCTAAAGACGGAAGCAATAACTTATATATAAATCATCAGCTTAATTACGAAAATAAGTTTTTTGAATACAATCAGGCTACAGTTCTTTCTGCTGTTGATGGAATAGCTGAGCCAGTGCAGCGTTTCGGAGAATCTTATGTAACAAGCGGTATAAATGATCAGACTCATTTTGAGAGGCTTTACAACAAAGTGGGAGCGGCTTATGAAAATTCTCTTTTGGGTAAATTCAATTTCTTTGTTGATGATTACCGATCAAACTATAAGTACAACAGAATCTTGATTGACAGTTCTGGAAATGTTATACCTGACAATTTATTTTTACAGATTAATAATTTTGGCGGACAATATGAATATCAAAAAAATAAATGGAATGGACGATTTTTGTACACCAGATCTATCACAAACCAATCATTATCAGATCTAGATGCTAAACTGCGTTATGATTTAAATGAGAAAATCCAATTTGATTTTAGATACAGAAATATTAACAAACTGCCTAATAATAATTATAACTTATATCAAAGCAGTTATGTAGAATACAATTGGTCTAATAATTTCAAAAATGAAAAAATAAATTCATTAGGAGCAAACGTTTCTACGCCGTGGGTAAATGCAGAAGTTCAATATACAACCTTAAAAGATCATTTGTATTTTGTAGATCAGGCAACTCCGGAACAAATGGCAGTTAGAACGCAAATAGTAAAACCGGCTCAATATGGAAACGTAATTAACTATTTAGAAATTAAAGCCAATAAAGAATTTAAATTTGGAAAATTTGCTTTAGACAATACACTATTATATCAAAAAGTAGATCAGTCAGATTTAATTTTAAATGTTCCTGATTTTGTAACCAGAAATACGATTTATTATACAAACTATTTTTTCAAGAAAGCACTGTTTACGCAAAGCGGTATCGTGTTTAACTATTTTACAAAATATTACGGAAATAGTTACAACCCTGTTATTGGAGAATTTTTTGTTCAAAACACAAAAGAAATTGGTAATTATGCCACATTCGATGTCTTTATAAACGCTCGAATTCGCCAGACACGTTTTTACTTAAAGGCAGAACATTTAAATGCTTTGTTTTCAGGCAGCAATTATTATTCGGCACCAGATAATCCGTATCGTGATTTCGTGATTAGATTTGGTTTGGTTTGGAATTTCTTCCAATAAAAACCAGAATAATTTATTTTTTAAATACCACATAAAACTTAAATAAAATGGACTTTTCAAATAATATTTTAGAAACAATTGGTAACACGCCATTGGTAAAACTCAACAAAATTGTTGCTGAAATTGATGCATTAGTATTGGCAAAAGTCGAAACATTTAATCCGGGAAACTCTGTAAAAGACAGAATGGCCGTGAAAATGATTGAAGATGCTGAGGCTGACGGCCGACTTAAACCTGGAGGAACTATAATTGAAGGTACTTCTGGAAATACCGGAATGGGACTGGCTCTTGTAGCAATCGTAAAAGGTTACAAATTAATCTGTGTAATATCAGATAAACAGTCTAAAGAAAAAATGGACATACTTCGTGCTGTTGGAGCAAAAGTTGTCGTTTGCCCTACAGATGTTGAACCTACAGATGCTCGTTCGTATTACTCGGTTTCTAAGCGTTTAGCCGAAGAAACGCCAAATTCTTGGTATGTAAACCAATATGATAATATGTCAAATTCATTGGCGCATTATGAGCAGACGGGACCAGAAATCTGGAAACAAACTGATGGAAAAATTACCCATTTTGTTGTGGGTGTTGGAACTGGAGGTACTATTTCTGGAGTTGGAAAATACCTAAAAGAGAAAAATCCAAACATTAAAATTTGGGGAATTGATACATATGGTTCAGTCTTTAAAAAATACCACGAAACTGGAATTTTTGATGAAAACGAAATTTACTCGTACATAACAGAAGGTATTGGAGAAGATATTTTACCTAAAAATGTTGATTTTTCATTAATAGACGGCTTTACTAAAGTAACCGATAAAGATGCGGCAGTATACACAAGAAAAATTGCTCTTGAAGAAGCTATTTTTGTTGGAAATTCAGCTGGAGCTTGTATCAAAGGTCTGCTTCAGTTAAAAGAACATTTTAAACCAGATGATGTTGTGGTAGTTTTATTTCACGATTCAGGAAGCCGTTATGTAGGTAAAATGTTTAATGATGACTGGATGCGTGAGCGCGGATTCCTTGAAGAAAATGTTACCAAAGCAGAAGATGTTATAAAAGATCATATTGACAAAGAGCTGATTGTTGTGCGTACTGAAGAATTGGTTTCGCACGCTATTGAGCGTATGCGTAAATACAAAATTTCGCAGATTCCGGTTGTTGATATTAATGGTTTTGTAGGTTCTGTAGATGAAACAGATTTGTTTAGAAGTTATGTTGCTGATAAAAATGTAGCCGAAAAACCAATTAAAGAAGTAATGGGAAAACCTTTTCCAATTGTAAAAATGGGAACACCAATCGAAGAAGTATCAAAACTTTTTACTAAAGAAAATGATGCAGTTTTAGTTGATTTAGGAAACGGAAACCATCACATTATTACAAAATATGATATTATTGGTTCTATAAAATAAACCTTGAAATATATAAAAGCTTAAATCCGCAAATCAGATTATTTAAATCAGGTTTGTGGATTTTTTTATTTCTAAAAATAATTTGTAGGAATAGTATTAATTTTATTATTTTTAAATTGTAATAAACAATTTGAAAATGAAAGAAGATTTTCTTCATTATATATGGAAACTCAGGAAGTTTGACAACCTGAATTTAAAGACTGCACAAAATGAATCTGTCACCATTATAAAAACAGGTGACTATTTAGAACTTGCCGGACCTGATTTTTTTAACGCTCACATAAAAATTGGAGATCAAAAATGGGCTGGAAATGTAGAAATTCATTTAAAATCATCTGACTGGTATTTACACAACCATGAAAAAGATCCGGCTTATGAAAATGTTATTCTGCATGTAGTTTGGGAAAACGATACAGCCATTTTTAGAGAAGATAATACCGAGATTCCAGTTTTGATCCTTAAAAATTATGTGTCGCCTGAAATGGTCGAAAATTATTATAAACTTCTTTCGCCCAAAACATGGATTTCCTGTGAAAAACAAATACAGGAAATTGAAGAATTTGTTTTTAAAAACTGGCAGGAAAGATTGTTTTTAGAACGATTAGAACGTAAATCAGCATTTGTTTACGAATTATTAGAAGAAACCAATCAGGATTGGGAAGCTGTTTTATTTTGCCTTCTGGCGAAGAATTTTGGTTTAAATACAAACGGAAATTCTTTTTTGCAGATAGCCAAATCACTGCCTTTTTCAATTATTAGAAAAGAAAGTTTTGAGGCTGAAAGTCTCGAAGCTTTGCTTTTGGGAACAGCAGGCTTGTTAGATGCAGAAAAAGAAGATATTTATTTTAAAGACCTAAAGTTTAAATATTTTTTTCTGCTTCATAAATATCAATTAGAAAAAACTCATGTAGATCCGGTTTCGTTTTTTAAGCTTCGTCCGGATAATTTTCCAACAATAAGGCTTTCTCAGCTTGCGGGATTATATCATAAACATCAAAATCTTTTTTCTAAAATAATTGCTTTAAAATCAGTTAAAAACGTTTACGAGCTTATGAATGTTTCTTCTGCCGACTATTGGCAGAACCATTATCAGTTCGATAAAGAGAGCCCGAAGAAAGCGAAGATATTATCAAAATCATTTTTAGATTTAGTAATTATTAATAGTATAATACCCATTCAGTTTGCTTATTCAAGTACAATAGGAGAGTCTGTTATAGAAGATTTAATTGAGTTTATGAATGACGTTGCTCCAGAAAAAAATGCAGTTGTAGAAAAGTTCAATTTATACGGAATAAAATCAAAAAATGCATTTGAAAGCCAGTCTTTGTTAGAGTTGAAAAACGAATACTGCAATAATAAATCCTGTTTAAAATGTGCCATTGGACTTGAATTACTAAAAAGCAATTAGATAATTTGTACTTTTGTAATCTCAAGCAATCAGAAATCTAAAATAAAGATGTCAGCAATTTTAAAACTTAAATTCTTTTTCGAAAAATACGGTTTCCACGTTTCGTCAAGACTGGCCGATAAACTAGGAATGCGTGTAACAAGCGTGCGATTGTTTTTTATTTACATATCGTTTGTTACTGCAGGTTTAGGATTTGGGGTTTATTTAACTCTTGCCTTTTGGATTAGATTGAAAGATTTAATTCGTGCCAAAAGAACTTCAGTATTTGATTTATAAAAAAAAAGCTCCAATGTAAATTTTGGAGCTTTTTTTATTAAAAATAGTATCTTATTCTTCAGTTGTAGTATCGTTAAGTTTTGATCTTTTCTTGCTGTATCCGAAGTAAACCAAAATACCAATTATTAGCCATCCAAATGATAATAACTGAGCATCTAAACTTAAATTGAAAATTAAGTAAGAGTTTATTGCGATTCCAAGAACAGCAATGACTGGGAGAGCCGGAACTTTAAAAGTTCTGTTTAATCCTGGTTGTTTTACTCTTAAAATCCAAACAGCGATACAAACCATTGTAAAGGCAAACAAAGTACCAAAACTTGTCATATCAGCTAATTTATTGATTGGTGTAAATGCAGCTACAGTTGCGATAATACCTCCTAAAATCATTAAGTTTGTTTTTGGAGTTCCAGAAATAGGATTCACTTTAGAGAAAACAGGTGGAATTAAACCATCTTTAGACATACCTAAGAAAATTCTAGATTGTCCCATGATCATTACCATTAATACAGAAATCAAACCAATAGTTGCTGCTACAGTAATAATAGAACCAGCCCAGCCTTGTCCGGCAATATCAAACGCATAAGCAACAGGAGCTTTAATAGCTTCAGGATATTTTCCTAGCGGATTAAAATCTTGGTAATTCATCATTCCTGTTAATACTAATGAAACAAGAATATATAATGTAGTACAAACTAATAAAGAAGCAATGATTGCAAATGGAACATCTTTTTTAGGATTAATAGCTTCTCCAGCTTGTGTAGAAACGGCATCAAAACCAACATAAGCAAAGAAAATTGCTGCGGCTCCAGAAATAATACCTCCAATTCCGTAAGCATTGTGAGTAGTTTCTTTTTCAATAATTTGAGTAGCTTCTGGAATAAACGGACTCCAGTTTGCTGTATTAATAAAGAAAAGACCAGCTATAATTACAAATATTACTGCAGACACTTTAAGGATTACAATAGCATTATTTGCTTTTGCAGCACTTTTTGTTCCTTTAATAAGTAGCGAAATAACTAAAATCACGATAAGGAAAGCCGGAAGATTCATAGAAAAACCTTCTCCTGTATAGCTTGCCGGGTCTGTTGTAAGCCAATCAGGAAGTTTTATGTGAAATAATTTAAGCAATTTATTAAAATAACCAGACCAGGAAACTGCAACAGTCATAGAGCCCATTGCATACTCGAGAATAAGTCCCCAGCCAATTATCCATGCAAAAATTTCTCCAATAGTACCATAAGCATACGCATAAGCAGATCCTTCTACAGGTAAAATTGAAGCAAATTCAGAATAACAAAGAGCTGCAAAAACACAGGCAATACCTGCGATGATGAACGAAATTGCTAAAGCCGGACCTGCATGGTAATAAGCCCCGGTACCGGTAAGTACAAAAATTCCACCACCGATAATGGCACCAACCCCAATGGCAGTAAGGCTCCACTTTCCAAGGACTCTCTTTAAATCACTTTTTTTCATATCGGCTTCAAAGGCAGATATTGGTTTAACTCTCCAAATTGACATACTATATTATTGGTTTATTTGTTATTAAGTGCCAAATGTATTGTTTTTTGTAAAAAATAAAAACAATTATCATGTTTTAAGTTATAAAATATTTAATTTTTTGAAGGAATAATTATTGGGTTTGCTTTAATACCTGAGATTCATTAAATTAATTGAGTAGTATTGAGTCTAATTTTAACGTTTTGAGAATTAAGTTTTTTGTTATTTTTCTTATTAAATATGTATTTTCTTACGTAATTTGTGCCTTTTAAATTTTAGAAATTTTTATTAGAAATGAATTTTAAGGCACTTAACCACTATTTTAGGTTTACAAATAAACAGCAAACAGGTATTTTCTTATTCTTTATTATTATAATAACGCTACAGCTGATTTATTTTTTTGCAGATTTCACTCAGCCGGAAAAAATATCTTTTGAAGAAAAACAGTGGCTCTCTCTTCAAAAAGAAATAGATGTTCAGAAAAAAATGAAATTAGAGCAAAAACACGAAGTCTATAAATTCAATCCAAACTTTATTTCAGATTATAAAGGATACAAGCTTGGAATGTCGGTTGAGGAAATAGACAGGCTTTTAGAATTTCGAAAACAAAATAAATATGTCAATTCTGCAAAAGAGTTTCAAGACGTAACACAAATTTCAGATTCTCTGTTAAAAGTACTCTCGCCGCTTTTTAAGTTTCCAGACTGGGTACAAAATAAAAAAGATTTTAAAGCTGAGAAAAAAGAATACACCCAAAAAACATTTGAAAAAAAGGAAAAAATTACCTTAACAGATATTAATCAGGCCACTCAGGAAGATTTAATTAAAGTTTATGGAATTGGCGAGGCACTTTCGTCCAGAATATTAAAACAAAAAGAAATATTAGGCGGCTTTGTTTCAATGGAACAGCTGGCAGATGTTTGGGGATTATCTCCAGAAGTAATAGCTGAATTAAATACTCATTTTAAAGTCGTAATGCCATCAAACTTTAAGAAAATCCCAGTAAACGATGCATCGTTAAAAGAATTATCGCAGTTTCCATACTTTAAATATACATTGGCAAAACAAATCGTGACTTATAGAAGTATGAACGGAAATTTTAATAATATTGAGGATTTGTCAAAAATTAAAGGTTTTCCTGTTGAAAAAGCAAAAATAATTAGTTTATATTTGGAGTTCTAAAAAATTACTAAAATGAATTTTGAATATAACGAAACGCAGTCAATGATTGCGCAATCTATAAAAGACTTTGCTGAAAAAAACATAAAGCCTTATATAATGGAGTGGGATGAAGCGCAGATTTTTCCTGTAGATTTATTTAAGAAATTAGGTGAAATGGGATTTATGGGCGTTTTAGTGCCGGAAGAATATGGAGGCTCAGGATTAGGTTATCACGAATATATTACAGTAATCGAAGAAATTTCAAAAGTAGATCCTTCAATTGGATTATCTGTGGCGGCGCATAATTCACTTTGTACAAACCATATTCTAACTTTTGGAAACGAAGAACAAAAGAAAAAATATCTGCCAAAACTGGCAACAGCAGAATATATTGGTGCTTGGGGATTAACAGAACATAATACAGGTTCTGATGCCGGAGGAATGAGTACAACAGCAGTTAAAGACGGAGATTTCTGGATTATTAACGGAGCAAAAAACTTTATTACTCACGCTATTTCAGGAGATGTAGCTGTAGTTATTGTAAGAACCGGAGAAAAAGGTGATTCTAAAGGAATGACAGCTTTTGTATTAGAAAAAGGAATGGCAGGATTTTCTTCAGGGAAAAAAGAAAATAAATTAGGAATGCGCGCAAGCGAAACCGCAGAGCTTGTTTTCGATAACTGTCATGTGCCAGATGCAAACAGGTTAGGAGAAGTAGGACAGGGATTTGTTCAGGCAATGAAAATTTTAGATGGAGGCCGAATTTCAATTGGAGCCCTGTCATTAGGAATTGCAAAAGGAGCCTACGAAGCTTCAAAAAAATATTCTAAAGAAAGACATCAGTTTGGACAGCCTATTAGTAATTTTCAATCCATTTCATTTAAATTAGCAGATATGGCAACCGAAATAGAAGCTTCGGAATTGCTTTTGCATAAAGCAGCTTATTTAAAACAGCAGCATAAACCAGTAACTACATCTGGTGCAATGGCCAAAATGTACGCATCAGAAGCTTGCGTTAAAATTGCAAACGAAGCTGTTCAAATACATGGAGGTTACGGTTATACTAAAGATTTTCCAGTCGAAAAATTCTACAGAGATTCTAAACTTTGTACAATAGGAGAAGGAACAACAGAAATTCAAAAACTGGTTATCTCTAGAAATTTATTAAAAGAGTAATATTATTTAGAGTCGGGCTTTCGCTTCAAACGAAGTTCACTGTACTCCAATTAAAATAAATGCGATGAAGTAATCTTTTTGTTTTTAAAGAAAAAACTAAAAAAGGATTTCCGTTGCAATCCCTCACACATACTTCGGAAATGGAGTTTCTGAAAATAATTTAAATTTTATGGTTCATAATTAAGAATTAATTTTTACATTTGCAGCCTTAACGAGAGGAGGTGTCTATATTATGTTAATTATACCAATTAAAGACGGAGAAAATATCGATAGAGCATTAAAGCGCTATAAAAGAAAATTTGATAAAACAGGAACTGTTCGTCAATTAAGAGCACGTACTGCTTTTATTAAGCCTTCTGTTGTAAAAAGAGCTCAAATTCAAAAAGCTGCTTACATCCAAACTTTGAAAGATAGTTTAGAAAGTTAGTATTTTGCTTTTTTAAAATAATTACCGTTAGTAATCAAAATGTATTAATTTTGATGCTAACGGTTTTTTTTGTTTTATTACCTTTTATGATTAATAATATGAAATCAAATAAACAGGCATTTCAGGATTATCTTCAGTATGAGAAAAAATATTCTCCTCATACTGTAAATGCTTATTTAAATGATTTAGGATTTTTTGAAGATTTTAATAAAGAACGGTTTGAGCAGGATTCTATTGAAAAAGTAAATTACAGCCAA
Organism: Flavobacterium ginsengiterrae; assembly: GCF_039539785.1. Lineage (NCBI taxonomy): Bacteria > Pseudomonadati > Bacteroidota > Flavobacteriia > Flavobacteriales > Flavobacteriaceae > Flavobacterium > Flavobacterium ginsengiterrae. The sequence continues at coordinate 1,670,773 of NZ_BAABDU010000003.1, forward strand.
ATTAGAAGCTGGATTGTTTTTTTAGTGGATCAGGGAGTTTCTAATGTTTCGGTAAATCGAAAAATGGCTTCTTTAAAAGCTTTTTATAAATTTCTTTTAAAAATTAAGCAAATAGAAGTGAGTCCAATGCTTAAGCATAAGGCGCTTAAAACTCCTAAAATTGTTCAGATTCCGTTTTCTGAAAAAGAAGTAAATGATTTAATGCTTGATGTTGATGCGCCGGAAGGATTTGAAGAAGTAAGGGATAAGCTTATTGTTGATCTTTTTTATGCTACAGGAATGCGTAGAGCTGAGCTGATAAGTTTGATGTTTCGAAATGTAGATTTATCTTCAAACGTTGTAAAAGTTTTGGGTAAAAGAAATAAAGAGCGCATTGTGCCGCTTTTGCCTATAGTGGCAGATCAAATCAATTTGTACTTGAAAGAAAGAGAGGGGCTTGATGAAATTGTGGATTCTGATTATTTTTTTATTTCGAAAAAAGGGTTAAAATTAAGCGAATCTTTTGTGTATCGATTAATAAATTGTTACTTTAGTAGGGTCTCTGAAAAGGTAAAAAAAAGTCCTCATGTGCTTCGGCATACATTTGCGACTCATTTGCTTAATAACGGGGCAGATTTAAATTCAGTTAAGGAGTTATTAGGGCATTCGAGTTTGGCATCAACGCAGGTTTATACTCATAATAGTTTAGCAGAGTTAAAAAAAGTGTATTCAGATGCGCATCCAAGAAACAAATAATAATTCCAAAAGTTTAACCCTAAAATTATTATTATGAAGGTAGATGTTCATGCAGTTAACTTTACTGTCGACAGAAAATTGGTGGATTTTATTCAAGAGAGAATGGATAAGCTTGAAAAGTATTACGACCGAGTTGTTTCGGCTGATGTTTTTTTAAAGGTTGAAAGAACAAGTGAGAAGGAGAATAAGGCAGTAGAGATTAAGATTAATGTTCCGGGAGATGAGTTTTTGGTTAAAAAACAATGTAAAACCTTTGAAGAGGCTGTAGAACTTTCGGCAGAATCGCTAGAACGTTTATTGGTAAAAAGGAAAGAAAAAATAAGAGCACATATATAATTGAAATTTTTTTTAAAAAATGTTTTGATTAAAAGATAAAATAGCTACATTTGCAGTCCGTTAGAAATAGCGGACTTTTTTAATGTATTCGCCGATGTAGCTCAGCTGGCTAGAGCAGCTGATTTGTAATCAGCAGGTCGTGGGTTCGAGTCCCTCTATCGGCTCAAAAATTTCAAATGCGATTTGAAATTTGTTCTTTAAAATAATGGAATTTAAAAATTAGGGGAGATACTCAAGCGGCCAACGAGGGCAGACTGTAAATCTGCTGTGTGAACTTCGCAGGTTCGAATCCTGCTCTCCCCACAAAAAAAAAAGAAGTTGAGATTGGGGTTGTGAATTTTAGAGAGAAAAATCTGAAATCTAAATTCGAAAATCTCAAATCAGAACTCTCTGCCGGTGTAGCTCAGGGGTAGAGTGCTTCCTTGGTAAGGAAGAGGTCTCGGGTTCAAATCCCGACATTGGCTCAAGTAAGTAGGAAATTGAAAATTAATATATAACTAAGATTAAAAATTAAGTAAAATGGCAAAGGAGAATTTTAATCGTTCCAAACCGCACTTAAACATAGGTACAATTGGACACGTAGATCACGGAAAAACTACATTAACTGCTGCAATTACAAAAGTATTGTCAGATGCTGGTTACTGTCAAGCAAAATCGTTTGATCAAATCGATAACGCTCCAGAGGAGAAAGAAAGAGGTATTACTATTAATACATCACACGTAGAGTACGAAACTGCTAACCGTCACTACGCTCACGTTGACTGTCCAGGTCACGCGGATTACGTAAAGAACATGGTTACTGGTGCTGCTCAAATGGATGGAGCTATCTTAGTAGTTGCTGCTACAGATGGTCCAATGCCACAAACTCGTGAGCACATCCTTTTAGGACGTCAGGTTGGTATTCCAAGAATCGTTGTTTTCATGAACAAAGTGGATATGGTTGATGATGCTGAGTTATTAGAGCTTGTTGAAATGGAAATTAGAGATTTATTATCTTTCTACGAATATGATGGAGATAATGGTCCTGTAGTTCAAGGTTCTGCTTTAGGAGGATTAAACAATGATCCAAACTGGGTACCTAAAATTATTGAATTAATGGAAGCTGTTGATGCTTGGATCGAAGAGCCAGTGCGTGACGTAGCTAAACCATTCTTGATGCCGGTTGAGGACGTATTTACAATTACAGGTCGTGGAACTGTTGCTACAGGTCGTATCGAAACTGGAGTTGCTAATACTGGAGATCCTGTTGAAATTATTGGTATGGGAGCTGAAAAATTAACTTCTACTATTACAGGAGTTGAGATGTTCCGTAAAATCCTTGATAGAGGTGAAGCTGGAGATAACGTAGGTTTATTGTTAAGAGGTATTGATAAAGCAGATATCAAAAGAGGTATGGTTATTATTAAGCCAGGTTCAGTAAAACCACACGCTAAATTCAAAGCTGAGGTTTATATCTTGAAAAAAGAAGAAGGTGGACGTCACACTCCATTCCACAATAACTACCGTCCACAGTTCTACGTACGTACAACTGACGTAACAGGAGTTATTTCTTTACCAGCAGGTGTAGAGATGGTAATGCCAGGTGATAACTTAACTATTGAAGTTGCTTTATTAAGCCCAATCGCTATGAACGTAGGTTTACGTTTTGCTATCCGTGAAGGTGGTAGAACAGTTGGTGCTGGTCAGGTTACTGAAATCGTAGAGTAATTCTATTAAAATAAATAAAAAGCCAGTGATTATTTTTTAATCACTGGCTTTAATTACGGGCGTAGTTCAAGGGTAGAATAGCGGTCTCCAAAACCGTTGATGGGGGTTCGAATCCCTCCGCCCGTGCAATAAAAAATATATCAAATGACAAAAGTTACTAATTATTTATCAGAGGCTTTCGAAGAGTTAAAGTCAAATGTTACTTGGCCAGCTTGGGCTGAAGTTCAAAAATTGACAATTGTTGTGGCTGTATTTTCGATTCTGTTCGCTTTGGCAACTTGGGGAGTAGACGAATTTTTTGCAAAAGCTTTGGCTGGATTTTTTAACTGGTTAAAAGGATAATTTTTTTGTGATGGCAGATAATAATGTGAAAAAATGGTACGTAGTTAGAGCGGTTAGTGGTCAAGAGAATAAAGTGAAAGCTTATATCGAGACTGAGATTGCGAGATTAGGTATGGAGGATTATGTTTCTCAGGTTTTAGTTCCTACTGAAAAAGTAGTTACTGTAAAAGATGGGAAAAAATCATCTAAGGATAAAGTGTATTTTCCTGGATATGTTATGATCGAAGCTAACTTGGTTGGTGAGATTCCTCATATTATTAAGTCAATTACTAGTGTTATTGGATTTTTAGGAGAAATTAAAGGAGGAGAACCTGTTCCTTTGAGACTTTCTGAAGTAAACCGTATGTTAGGTAAAGTGGATGAATTGGCTGTAAATACAGATACAAGATCAATTCCTTTCAGCTTAGGAGAGACAGTAAAAGTGATCGATGGTCCTTTTAATGGTTTCAATGGTACGGTTGAAAAAATCAATGAAGAAAAGCGTAAACTTGAAGTTATGGTTAAGATTTTCGGAAGAAAAACACCATTAGAGTTAAGTTTTATGCAAGTTGAAAAAGTATAATTTTTGTTACACTATAATAAACCATTGTAATCGCTTCCATTGATTACAGTGTTAAATTTTTTAAAAATGGCTAAAGAAATTAGTAAGGTAGTTAAACTACAAGTTAAGGGAGGTGCTGCGAACCCGTCGCCACCGGTTGGACCTGCTTTAGGAGCTGCTGGGGTTAACATCATGGAGTTCTGTAAGCAATTTAATGCTAGAACTCAGGATAAACCTGGCAAAATTTGTCCAGTGCAAATCACTGTGTACAAAGACAAATCATTTGATTTTGTTGTTAAGACTCCTCCAGCAGCAGTTCAGTTAATGGAAGCTGCAAAGCTAAAATCTGGTTCTGGTGAGCCTAATCGTAAAAAAGTAGCTAGCGTTACTTGGGAACAAATTAGAACTATTGCTGAAGACAAAATGCCAGACTTAAATGCTTTTACAATTGAAAAAGCTATGAGTATGGTTGCAGGAACAGCTAGATCTATGGGTATAACTGTATCAGGAGATGCTCCTTTTTAATTAAGAAAAAGACATGGCAAAATTAACAAAAAAGCAAAAAGAGGCTGCTTCAAAAATTGAAAAGAACAAATTATACTCTCTAAAAGATGCTGCTGCATTATTGAAAGTTGTTGCTTCTGCAAAATTTGATGAGTCTGTTGATATCGCAGTTCGTTTGGGTGTAGATCCAAGAAAAGCGAATCAAATGGTGAGAGGTGTAGTTACTTTACCTCACGGAACAGGAAAAGACGTTAAAGTATTAGCATTGGTTACTCCAGACAAAGAAGCAGAAGCTAGAGAAGCTGGAGCAGATCACGTTGGTCTTGACGATTACTTACAAAAAATTAAAGACGGTTGGACAGATGTTGATGTGATCATTACTATGCCTGCTGTTATGGGTAAATTAGGTCCATTAGGTCGTATTTTAGGACCTAGAGGTTTAATGCCAAACCCTAAAACAGGTACTGTAACTATGGATGTTGCTAAAGCTGTTCAAGAAGTTAAAGCTGGTAAAATTGACTTTAAAGTTGATAAAACTGGTATCGTTCACGCTGGTATTGGTAAAGTTTCTTTCGGAGCTGAGCAAATCGTTGAGAACGCACACGAAATTATTCAAACATTAATAAAACTTAAACCAACTGCTGCTAAAGGTACATACATCAAAGGTATTCACCTTACAAGCACAATGAGTCCTGCTATTGCATTAGACCCAAAAGCAGTATAATTGGTAGTTAAAAATTTTTAGTATGACTAGAGAAGAAAAATCAATCGCGATTGAAAATTTAACTGCGCAGTTAGCTGGTACAAATATCATTTACATTTCTGATATTTCTGGTTTAAACGCAGAGACAACTTCAAACTTACGTAGAGCTTGTTTTAAAGCAGGTATCAAATTAGAGGTTGTAAAGAACACTTTGCTTGCAAAAGCAATGGAAGCTTCTGATAATGATTATGGTGATTTACCAACAGTTTTATCTGGTAATAGTGCTATCTTCATTTCTGATGTTGCTAATGCACCTGGAAAAATTATCAAAGATTTCCGTAAGAAATCTGATAAACCAGTTTTAAAAGGAGCTTACATCAATTCTGAAGTTTATATTGGAGATAACCAATTAGATGCGTTAGCTACAATTAAATCTAAAGAAGAGCTTATTGGAGAAATCATTGGATTATTACAATCTCCAGCTCAAAGAATTATTTCTGCTTTACAAAACAAATTCGCTGGAAGCGAAGAAGGAGCAGAGTAATAAACGTAGGGAAGCCTGTTTCCCTGCTGCTTAATTAGCGCACAATAATTAAATTATATTTTTACAAATCATTTTAAACGATAGAAAAAATGGCAGATTTGAAACAATTCGCAGAACAATTAGTTAACTTAACTGTAAAAGAAGTTAACGAATTAGCAACAATATTAAAAGATGAGTACGGAATCGAGCCTGCTGCTGCTGCTGTAGTAGTTGCTGCTGGTGGAGGAGATGGTGCTGCTGAAGAAGCACAAACTGAATTTACAGTTGTATTAAAAGATGCAGGAGCTTCTAAATTAGCTGTTGTAAAATTAGTTAAAGAATTAACTGGTTTAGGTCTTAAAGAAGCTAAAGATGTAGTTGACGGTGCTCCATCAAACGTTAAAGAAGGTGTTTCTAAAGAAGAGGCTGAAGGTCTTAAAAAATCATTAGAAGAAGCTGGAGCTGTAGTTGAATTAAAATAATTCAACTCGGTTTTAAGAACTAGGTTTAGGTCCTGAGTTAACACTCAAAGGCCTAAACCATTTTTCGTATAATAAAATACATTAAATTTTATTATCAAATAGTTTAAAATACGAAAAAGTTTTTGATCAATACGAAGAAAAAAAATGAGACTATTTTTTAGTTTATTTTTAAAGATGTATTGGTTTTAAAAAAGAAAGTATAAACTAAGCAATGTGTTTTACACAAAAAATTACTTTTTTTTAATCAAAATTTTGTTCATTGATGATAACAAATCAGACTGAAAGATTGAATTTTGCCTCGACAAAAAATATTCCTGACTATCCGGATTTTCTAGATGTACAGGTTAAATCTTTTAAAGATTTCTTCCAATTGGAAACGAAATCTGACGAAAGAGGCAACGAAGGGTTATACAACACCTTCATGGAAAACTTCCCAATTACAGATACAAGAAACAACTTTGTATTGGAGTTCCTAGATTATTTTGTTGACCCACCACGTTATACAATTCAAGAATGTATAGAGAGAGGTCTTACTTATAGTGTGCCTTTAAAAGCTAGGTTAAAACTATACTGTACAGATCCAGAACACGAAGATTTTGAAACAATTGTACAGGATGTTTATCTTGGAACAATTCCTTACATGACTCCAAGTGGTACTTTTGTAATCAATGGTGCCGAGCGTGTAGTAGTATCTCAATTACACCGTTCTCCAGGGGTTTTCTTTGGACAATCATTCCACGCAAACGGAACTAAACTTTATTCTGCCAGAGTAATTCCTTTTAAAGGATCTTGGATAGAATTTTCTACAGATATCAACAGCGTTATGTACGCGTATATCGATAGAAAGAAAAAATTACCTGTAACAACTTTATTCCGTGCTATCGGATTCGAAAGAGATAAGGATATCCTTGAAATCTTCGACCTTGCTGAAGAAATTAAAGTTTCTAAAACAGGAATTAAGAAATATATTGGAAGAAGACTTGCTGCGCGTGTATTGAACACTTGGCACGAGGATTTCGTAGATGAGGACACTGGAGAGGTGGTTTCTATCGAGCGTAACGAAATCATCCTTGATCGTGATACTATTATCGACAAAGATAATGTTGAAGAGATCATCGATTCTAACGTTAAATCTATTTTGTTACACAAAGAGGATAATAATCAAGCAGATTATGCTATTATCCACAACACGTTACAAAAAGATCCAACAAACTCTGAAAAAGAAGCTGTAGAGCACATTTACCGTCAGTTGCGTAACGCTGAACCGCCTGATGAGGAAACTGCTCGTGGTATTATAGATAAATTGTTCTTCTCTGACCAACGTTACAACTTAGGTGAAGTAGGTCGTTACAGAATGAACAAGAAATTGAATTTAGATATCCCAATGGATAAGCAAGTGCTTACTAAAGAGGATATCATTACAATTGTAAAATATTTGATCGAATTGATCAACTCTAAAGCAGAGATTGATGATATTGATCACTTATCAAACCGTCGTGTTAGAACAGTTGGAGAACAATTGTCTCAACAATTCGGTGTTGGTTTAGCACGTATGGCTAGAACTATTCGTGAGAGAATGAACGTTAGAGATAATGAGGTGTTTACACCAATCGATTTGATCAATGCTAAAACATTGTCATCGGTTATCAATTCTTTCTTTGGTACTAACCAGTTATCTCAATTTATGGATCAAACGAATCCACTTGCTGAGATTACACACAAAAGAAGATTATCTGCACTTGGACCAGGTGGACTTTCGAGAGAAAGAGCTGGTTTCGAGGTTCGTGACGTTCACTACACGCACTACGGACGTTTATGTCCGATTGAAACTCCGGAGGGACCAAACATTGGTTTGATTTCATCTTTAGGTGTTTACGCGAAGGTAAACGGAATGGGATTCATCGAAACTCCTTACCGAAAAGTTACTAACGGTGTAGTTGATTTAGAAAGTACTCCAATCTACTTAAGTGCTGAAGAAGAAGAAGGGAAAATGATTGCTCAGGCAAACATTGAAATGGATGAAACTGGTAAAATTACAGCTAGCAATGTTATTGCTCGTGAGGAAGGTGACTTCCCAGTTGTTGAGCCAAATGTAGTTCATTACACAGACGTTGCTCCTAACCAGATCGCTTCGATTTCTGCATCTTTGATTCCTTTCTTGGAGCATGATGATGCGAACCGTGCATTGATGGGATCTAACATGATGCGTCAGGCGGTTCCTTTGATTCGTCCTGAAGCTCCGATTGTTGGTACAGGTTTAGAGCGTCAAGTTGCTTCTGACTCAAGAGTATTGATTAATGCTGAGGGTCATGGTACTGTAGAATACGTTGATGCTAATATCATTACAATTAAATACGACCGTACTGAAGATGAAAGAATGGTTAGTTTTGATGCTGATGAGAAAACATACAACTTAATTAAATTTAGAAAAACCAATCAAGGTACAAGTATCAACTTGAAGCCAATCGTAAGAAGAGGTGACAGAGTTGTTCCTGGACAAGTATTGTCTGAAGGATATGCTACTCAAAATGGAGAATTAGCTTTAGGTAGAAACTTAAAAGTTGCGTTCATGCCATGGAAAGGGTACAACTTCGAGGATGCGATTGTAATTTCTGAAAAAGTAGTTCGTGATGATATTTTTACATCTATCCACGTTGATGATTATTCATTAGAGGTTAGAGATACTAAGTTAGGAAACGAAGAGTTAACAAACGATATTCCTAACGTTTCTGAAGAAGCTACTAAAGATTTAGATGAAAACGGTATGATTAGAATTGGAGCAGAGGTTAAACCTGGCGACATTTTGATCGGAAAAATTACACCAAAAGGAGAATCAGATCCAACTCCAGAGGAGAAATTGCTTCGTGCAATCTTTGGAGATAAAGCTGGTGATGTAAAAGATGCTTCATTAAAAGCTTCTCCATCTTTACATGGTGTAGTTCTTGACAAAAAATTATTTGCAAGAGCCGTAAAAGATAAACGTAAACGTACTCAGGATAAAGATGCTTTAGGAGCTCTTGAAATGGAATTCGAAACTAAATTTGTTGAATTAAAAGACAGATTAGTTGAGAAATTATTCTTGATCGTTAACGGAAAAACATCTCAAGGTGTAATGAACGATTTGGGTGAAGAAGTTTTACCAAAAGGTAAAAAATATACTCAAAAAATGCTTTACGCAGTAGAAGATTTCGCTCACTTAAGTAAAGGTCAATGGGTTGCTGATGATGCTACTAATAAAATGGTTAATGATTTAATTCATAACTATAAAATTAAGCTGAACGACTTACAAGGTGCTTTAAGAAGAGAGAAATTTACTATTACGGTTGGAGATGAGTTACCATCTGGTATCTTGAAATTAGCTAAGATTTATATTGCTAAAAAACGTAAGTTGAAAGTAGGGGATAAAATGGCAGGACGTCACGGTAACAAAGGTATTGTTGCAAGAATCGTTCGTCATGAAGATATGCCTTTCTTAGAAGACGGAACGCCAGTTGATATCGTGTTGAACCCACTTGGGGTACCTTCACGTATGAATATTGGTCAGATTTACGAGACTGTTCTTGGATGGGCTGGTATGAACTTGGGTAGAAAATTTGCTACTCCAATTTTTGACGGTGCTTCTCTGGACGAGATCAACGCTTTGACTGATGAGGCTAACGTACCACGTTTTGGACATACTTACCTATTTGATGGTGGAACTGGAGAGCGTTTTGCACAAAAAGCAACTGTGGGTGTAATTTACATGCTTAAATTAGGACACATGGTTGATGATAAGATGCACGCACGTTCTATCGGACCATACTCATTGATTACGCAACAGCCATTAGGAGGTAAAGCTCAATTTGGAGGTCAGCGTTTTGGAGAGATGGAGGTTTGGGCACTTGAGGCTTATGGAGCTTCTAGTACACTACGTGAAATCTTAACTGTTAAGTCTGATGACGTTATTGGTAGAGCTAAAACTTACGAGGCTATCGTTAAGGGTGAAACTATGCCAGAACCAGGTTTACCAGAATCATTCAATGTATTAATGCACGAATTGAAAGGTCTAGGTTTAGATCTTCGTTTGGAAGAATAATAAAAAAGTTTCTAGTCACAGTCTCAGTATTCAGTTATAAACTGAAAGCTGAGACTTTTGGCTGAGACAAAATGTTACAAGTTTTTAAAGATTTATACCCGTAACCCGTTCCGATTTTTCATATAATATATGACTAGCACTTCAAATTAGATTTGAGGTTTAGAGAAGTAACCCGAGGTAGTAGCTGAATGATTAACTCTTTTCTTTTAAAGAGTAGATTATAAATCTAAAATCAATTTTTTAATTGCAAATAAATCAATAGTAAAAACTATGATGAATAACAGAAACAATAATAAAGATAAAAATCAGGTAAAAAGATTTAATAAAATCTCTATCGGATTGGCTTCACCAGAATCTATCTTGAAAGAATCAAGAGGAGAGGTTTTAAAGCCGGAAACTATTAACTACAGAACACACAAACCAGAGCGTGACGGACTTTTCTGCGAAAGAATCTTCGGACCTGTTAAGGATTTTGAGTGTGCTTGTGGTAAATATAAAAGAATTCGTTACAAAGGTATCATCTGTGACCGTTGTGGTGTTGAAGTTACTGAGAAAAAAGTACGTCGTGATAGAGTAGGACACATCAACCTTGTTGTGCCTATCGCTCACATCTGGTATTTCCGTTCTCTTCCAAACAAAATTGGTTATATCCTTGGTCTTCCATCTAAGAAATTAGATATGATTATTTACTACGAAAGATACGTAGTAATCCAAGCTGGTATCGCTAAAAATGCAGATGGAGAATCATTACAAAGATTAGATTTCTTAACTGAAGAAGAATACTTAAACATTTTAGATACTCTTCCGCAGGAAAACCAATATTTAGATGATTTAGATCCAAATAAATTTGTTGCCAAAATGGGAGCAGAGTGTATTATGGATTTATTAGCTCGTATCGATCTTGATGCATTATCTTATGAATTAAGACACAGCGCTAATAACGAAACATCTAAACAAAGAAAAACTGAGGCTTTAAAAAGATTACAAGTTGTAGAATCTTTCCGTGAGTCTAACGAAAACCGCGAAAACCGTCCAGAATGGATGATTATGAAAGTGGTTCCAGTTATTCCACCAGAATTACGTCCGCTTGTGCCACTTGATGGAGGTCGTTTTGCAACTTCAGATTTGAACGATTTATATCGTCGTGTAATCATCCGTAACAACCGTTTAAAAAGATTAATGGAGATTAAAGCTCCAGAAGTTATCTTAAGAAACGAGAAACGTATGTTACAAGAATCTGTAGATTCATTATTCGATAACACACGTAAAGCTTCTGCTGTTAAAACAGAATCAAACAGACCATTAAAATCATTATCTGACTCGTTAAAAGGTAAACAAGGACGTTTCCGTCAAAACCTTTTAGGAAAACGTGTGGATTATTCTGCTCGTTCGGTAATCGTCGTTGGTCCAGAGTTAAAATTATATGAGTGCGGATTGCCAAAAGATATGGCTTCTGAGTTATACAAACCTTTCGTAATCCGTAAATTGATTGAAAGAGGTATTGTAAAAACAGTAAAATCTGCTAAGAAAATCATTGACAAAAAAGAGCCTGTAGTTTGGGATATCCTTGAAAACGTAATTAAAGGACACCCAGTATTACTTAACCGTGCTCCTACTTTGCACAGACTTGGTATCCAGGCATTCCAACCTAAATTAATTGAAGGAAAAGCGATCCAGTTACACCCATTAGTATGTACGGCATTCAACGCCGATTTCGATGGTGACCAGATGGCGGTTCACTTACCATTAGGACCAGAAGCTATTTTAGAGGCACAATTATTAATGTTGGCTTCTCACAATATCTTAAACCCTGCAAATGGTGCTCCAATTACGGTACCTTCTCAGGACATGGTCTTGGGTCTATATTATATGACCAAAGAGCGTATTTCTACAGAAGATCACAAAATTATTGGACAGGATTTGACTTTCTACTCTGCTGAAGAGGTGAACATTGCATTAAACGAAGGAAGATTAGAATTGAATGCTCGTGTAAAAATTAGAGCAAAAGATTTTAATGACGCTGGAGAATTAGTGTACCAAATTATCCAAACAACTGCAGGACGTGTATTATTTAACGAAGTAGTACCTGAAGCAGCTGGATATATCAACGACGTATTGACTAAGAAAAACCTTAGAGATATTATCGGACATATTTTAAGTGTGACTGATGTACCTACAACGGCAGCTTTCTTGGATAATATGAAAGATATGGGGTATAAATTCGCATTTAGAGGAGGTTTATCATTCTCTTTAGGTGATATTAGAATCCCGGAACAAAAAACTAAATTGATTGCAGATGCCAGAGAGCAAGTTGAAGGTATCTCAACCAACTATAACATGGGTCTTATCACGAATAACGAGCGTTACAACCAAGTTATTGACGTATGGACTTCTGCGAATGCTCAGTTAACAGAATTAGCAATGAAAAATATTAGAGAAGACCAGCAAGGTTTCAACTCTGTATATATGATGCTTGACTCTGGGGCGAGGGGTTCTAAGGAGCAGATTCGTCAGTTAACTGGTATGCGTGGTTTGATGGCTAAGCCTAAAAAATCTACTGCCGGTGGTGGTGAGATTATTGAAAACCCGATTCTTTCTAACTTTAAGGAAGGTCTTTCGATCCTTGAGTACTTCATTTCTACTCACGGTGCTCGTAAAGGTCTTGCGGATACGGCTCTTAAAACGGCCGATGCTGGTTACTTAACAAGAAGGCTTCACGACGTTTCTCAGGATGTTATTGTTAACATCGAGGATTGTGGAACTTTAAGAGGTGTTGAAGTTGCTGCATTGAAGAAAAATGAGGAAATCGTTGAATCATTAGGAGAGAGAATTTTAGGACGTGTTGCTTTACAAGACGTTATCAATCCTCTTACTAACGAAGTAATAGTTCAATCTGGACAACAAATTACTGAATCGATTGTTAAGACTATTGAAGCTTCTCCAATTGAAAAAGTTGAAGTTAGATCTCCATTAACTTGTGAGGCTTTAAAAGGTATTTGTGCTAAATGTTACGGTAGAAACTTAGCTACTGGTAAGATGACACAAAGAGGTGAAGCTGTCGGAGTTATTGCAGCTCAGTCTATTGGAGAGCCAGGTACACAGTTAACACTTCGTACGTTCCACGTTGGAGGGGTTGCTGGAGGTATCTCTGAAGAGTCTAGTATTGTTACAAGATTCAACGGACGTCTTGAGATTGAAGATTTAAAAACGGTTAAAGGTGAAGACAGCGAAGGTAATGAAGTTGATATCGTAGTATCTCGTTCAACTGAGTTAAAATTAGTTGACGAAGGAACTGGAATTGTATTAAACACACACAATATTCCTTACGGTTCTAGTATTTTTGTAAAAGATGGTGAAACTGTTGGAAAAGGAACTGTAATCTGTAAATGGGATCCATATAACGGTGTAATTGTTTCTGAGTTTACTGGTAAGATTGCTTACGAAGATTTAGAGCAAGGACAATCGTTCATGGTTGAAATCGATGAGCAGACTGGTTTCCAGGAAAAAGTAATTTCTGAGGCTAGAAACAAAAAATTAATCCCAACTTTATTGGTTTACGGTAAAGAAGGAGAATTGATTCGTTCGTACAACTTACCAGTAGGTGCACACTTAATGGTTGAGAATGGTGAGAAAATTAAAGCAGGTAAAGTATTAGTAAAAATTCCACGTCGTTCTTCTAAAGCAGGCGATATCACGGGAGGTTTACCAAGAATTACTGAGCTTCTTGAGGCTCGTAACCCTTCTAACCCAGCAGTTGTATCTGAAATTGATGGTGTTGTATCATTCGGTAAAATCAAAAGAGGTAACCGTGAGATCGTTATCGAGTCTAAATTTGGTGAGATTAAAAAGTATTTAGTTAAGCTTTCTAGCCAGATCTTAGTACAAGAAAATGACTTCGTAAGAGCGGGAGTTCCATTGTCTGATGGTGCTATTACACCAGATGATATCTTAAGAATTCAAGGACCTGCTGCTGTACAACAGTATCTGGTAAATGAAATTCAAGAGGTTTACCGTTTACAAGGGGTAAAAATTAATGACAAGCACTTTGAGGTTGTAATTCGTCAAATGATGCGTAAAGTTAAAGTTGAAGATCCGGGAGATACTCTATTCTTAGAAGATCAATTGATCCATACTAAAGACTTTATCCTTCAAAATGATAAATTATACGGAATGAAAGTGGTTGAAGATGCTGGAGATTCTTCAGTATTAAAACCAGGTCAGATCATTTCTCCTCGTGAGTTACGTGACGAAAATTCATTATTGAAACGTACAGATAAAAATCTTGTTGTAGCAAGAGACGTAATTACTGCAACTGCAACGCCAGTTTTACAAGGTATTACAAGAGCTTCGTTACAAACTAAATCATTCATTTCTGCGGCTTCATTCCAGGAGACAACGAAAGTACTTAACGAAGCTGCAGTAGCTGGTAAAGTAGATGACTTAGAAGGATTAAAAGAAAATGTAATTGTTGGACACAGAATTCCTGCAGGAACTGGTATGAGAGAGTACGATAACACTATCGTAGGATCTAAAGATGATTACAACGAAATGATGGCTAATAAAGAAGAATACATTTATTAATTAGGAAACTATGAGTAATCCAAAACAACAACAAGAGCAAATTAACATTGAGTTAGACGAAACAGTCGCAGAAGGAATTTATTCTAATCTTGCGATTATTAATCACTCATCATCAGAATTTGTTTTAGATTTTGTGAGCATTATGCCGGGGATTCCTAAAGCCAAGGTAAAGTCAAGAATTGTTTTGACACCACAACATGCTAAAAGATTATTAAGAGCTATAGGTGAAAATATCCATCGATTTGAAGCTGCTCACGGCGAAATCAAAGAGACAGAACAAGCGCCTATTCCGCTTAATTTTGGTCCGGCAGGACAAGCATAAATTTAGAAAGCCCCACTTTTAAAAGTGGGGCTTTTTTTGAATCATACTGCAAAAAAAATGCAGTTTGTCTGATTTAATTTACTTTGGTCGACAAAATTTCTTTTTGCATCTGTATTATTATAATTTGGCGGTTCCTATGATAGATTAATTTTTGAAATATAATGACTTAGTAAGGTTGATTTAATTCAAAGTTTAAAAAAGCACTAATTAATTAGTGCTTTTTTTATGCTTAAAAATGAGGTTGTTATGTTTTTATTTTAAAATATTTTACTTCTTTTCCAACCTTTTTACTAAAATTATACTCTATATAAGTAAGAGTCGTTCAGAATGATTTTAACTTAATAAAAGTATAGTATGAAAAAGAAATTCACCTTAGAAATAACAAATCCGTGTTCTGAAAATTTTGATAAAATGATTCCTAATGCAAACGGTTCATTTTGTAATTCCTGCATGAAAAATGTGATCGATTTGAGTAAAAAAACGAACTCTGAGGTTGCTAAATTTATTGCTTCAAATAAAGATGCAAATATTTGTGCCCGACTAAAAACCACTCAGCTTGAAGAAGAATTTGTGCATAATGAAGTTTCTAAAATAAATAGTTTTAAATATGCTGCTGTAGCTGCATCTGTATTGTTAGCATCAACTATTAAAGCACAGGAAAACAAACCTGCTGAAACAGAAATCAGTCCAAAACCTGTTAGTTATAAAGTTGGTAAAGTAGCCTATAATCAAAATGTAAATCAAGAAGTAACAATTACAGTTAAAGGAAAATTATTAGATAAGAAAACCAATAAACCATTTAATAAAGAGGTTTATCCGGATTTAATGCTTGCTGTAAATGGTTCAGTAAATCCTGTGAAAGTAAATTCCAAAAACGGTGAGTTTACTGCTGTGGCACAAGTTTTAAAAAACAGTAAATCAATCATGGTGACTATAACAGGAAATGATTATTATCTTTCAAAAGAAATACCTTTTAGTATGAAATCGGTTCATAATAATACACTGGTTCAGAATATAGTAATTAATGCAGAAGAACTAGCCAGAATATATATTGCGGGAGGATTAGGAATAAACTACTCCAAAAAATAAACAGTATATTTTAAAAACAAAAGGCTGTCTTTTATTAGACAGCCTTTTGTTTTTATATTTAGAATTTTTATTCAAATTCTGATGTAAAGTATAGTTTCACCGTTGGATATTTACTCTGCGTCATTTGAATTGTAAAATCAGAATCGGCTAAGAAAACTAACTGGCCGTATTTATCATGAGCAAGGAATTTTTGCTTAATACGTTTAAATTCCTTGAATTCTTCATTTTTAGGATCTTCTGGCTTAACCCAGCAGGCTTTATGCACAGGGAAATTCTCGTAAGTACATTTTGCACCATATTCGTGCTCTAAACGGTACTGAATTACTTCATACTGAAGTGCTCCAACGGTACCAATAATTTTACGATTGTTCATTTCTAAAGTAAACAACTGTGCAACTCCTTCATCCATTAACTGATCAATACCTTTATCCAGCTGTTTTGCTTTCATAGGATCAGCGTTATTGATGTATCTAAAATGCTCTGGAGAGAAGCTTGGAATACCTTTAAAGCTCATAATTTCTCCTTCTGTTAAGGTATCACCAATTTTAAAGTTTCCTGTATCGTGTAAACCAACAATATCTCCCGGATAAGAAATATCTACGATTTCTTTTTTCTCAGCGAAAAAAGCGTTTGGACTTGAGAATTTTAAATTTTTCTTCTGGCGAACGTGGTAATATGGTTTATTTCTTTCAAAAGTTCCCGAAACAATTTTAATAAATGCTAAACGGTCGCGGTGTTTAGGATCCATATTTGCGTGGATTTTAAAAACAAATCCAGACATTTTTTCTTCGGCAGGATCTACCAAACGAGTTTCAGAGTCTTTTGCTCTTGGTGAAGGTGCGATTGTAATGAAACAGTCTAACAATTCTCGAACTCCAAAATTATTTAAAGCAGACCCAAAAAATACAGGCTGAATTTTTCCGTCTAAATAATCCTGGCGTTCAAATTTTGGATAAACTTCATCAATTAATTCTAATTCTTCACGAAGTTTATTAGCTGCTTTTTCTCCCACGATTTTATCTAATTCAGGGTTATTCTGAACATCAGAAAAAGCAATGGTTTCTTCAATATTTTTACGGCTGTCTCCGCTGAAAAGGTTAATGTTTTCTTCCCAAAGATTGTAAATTCCCTGAAAATCATAACCCATTCCAATTGGGAAACTTAAAGGTGTAACTTTTAAACCTAGTTTTTGTTCTACTTCATCCATTAGATCAAAGGCATCTTTACCTTCACGGTCTAATTTGTTAATGAAAACAATCATAGGAATATTACGCATTCTACAAACAGCAACTAGTTTTTCTGTTTGTTCCTCAACCCCTTTTGCAACGTCAATTACAACAATTACACTATCAACGGCGGTTAAAGTTCTAAAAGTATCTTCAGCAAAATCCTTGTGTCCCGGAGTATCAAGGATATTGATTTTTTTGTCTTTATAATTAAAAGCAAGTACAGAAGTCGAAACCGAAATACCTCTCTGGCGTTCGATTTCCATAAAGTCACTCGTTGCTCCTTTTTTGATTTTATTGTTTTTTACAGCTCCAGCTTCCTGAATAGCCCCTCCAAACAATAGTAATTTCTCAGTTAAAGTTGTTTTACCGGCATCAGGATGCGATATAATTCCAAATGTTCTTCTGCGTTGTATTTCTTTTAAAAAGCTCATATTTCGTATAAATAGGTTGCAAAAGTACTATTAAATTACGGCTTTATAAAAATATTCACTTCATAAATTTGGAAGTCTTCTTTTAGGTAAAAAAATAAGGCTGTGTAAAACAGCCTTATAATAGTCACTTTTAAAATTACTGATTAATTGACCAAATTGAATATCCTTTTGGAGGACATTGTATTTTTACCCATTTATCACCCTGCGTTGTTGGGTACCAAGTTGAGTTTCCTGTAAAATCTTTAATCTGTGTATTGGCCCAATTAGTTTGAATCCATCTTTCCTGCCAGGCATCAGAATTGTTAATGTAAACCACCAAGCCAGGATTTCCGTTATAACCGTTTCTCCTTGCAACATATTCGTCATTGTCAGAATATAAAATCGAAGTTGTTCCGGTTGCTTTATTATTATGAATCCAGATCAGGTTGTTTAATTTGTTTTTATCCAGCCATTCTTCATAATCTCTGTAGAAAATTGTTGGATAACCTTCGTGAGTTAATATATAGGAGTAAGCTAACATTTTGCTCCAGATTTCGTCGGTATCATGATTTGTAACAAACGTTACGGCTTTGTACGGATTACGTTTCCACATCATATCGTCGTTTAATAAAGCCAGATTATTTCCGTCAAAAGCATCATTCATTTTATAATAACATGCAAAATCAAAAACAGAACTATTAGCATTATTAGCCCACCACTCAAGCGTATTTACGTTAGAATCCCAATATTCTCCAACCGAAAATCCGCCTACATTTGCATTCCATGCATTTACAACCCACGGTCCAAAACCTTTAACGTAGTCAAATCGCCATCCGTCAAATTTCATCGTGTTTTTGTAATATTTACCAACACCATCGGCTCTAAGCCAAAGCCAGTCTTGTACGTTAGGAGCAGCGTGGCATAAATCAGGAAATCCGCCAAAAGCACCTTCGTCATTATTACCATAACTATTTTTATAGAAATCATTATAAGTACGTTTGAATTTTCCCGAAGCAATTCCGGTAAAATTGGTCCAGGTATTAGTTCCCGTAAACGGATTCGCCTCAGACTGTCCGCCGCTATTATGATTAATTACAATATCAGCATACACTTTCATATTTTGTGCATGAGCATTTGTAATTAAGTTTACCAATTCAGTTTTAGAACCAAATCGGGTTTCTGTGCTTCCGTTTTGATTGTAATCTCCAAAATCAAAATAATCTGTTGGATCATATCCCATAGAAAAAGCTCCATTTTGCGCTTTTGAAGCGGGTGGAAGCCAAATAGAACCAATTCCTGCATTTCCCCACGCAGTTACTTTACCGCTTACTGTGTTCCACCAATTTCCGCCGGCAGGAACATCCCAGTAAAAAGCCTGCATCATAACGCCTCCGCCCGGATTGTCTACATATTTACCCGTTAAAGAAGTTGAAGGAGTGCCAGTGCTAAAAGGTTTTCCATCGTGATTCGTAACATTAATAATTTTAAATTGCTGACTTTCTGCTTTAGAGTCAGATTCATTAGTTTCATTTTGCGAACAAGAATAAAGCAATCCTGTAAGCGCAACAGCAAAACATAATTTTGCAATAGGTTTTTTCATGATAGATGTGGTTAAGGTTAAATTAATTAAGTTTATAATTGTTAAATTTTAGGTTTAAAAACAAGATATTCTTAATTTTTATCGCTATAAATTATTAATTACACATCTAAAGTAGGATTTTTTCTATACCGTTGAGTTTTGTAAGAAAATAGTTTTGCAACGAAAACGTTGTAGTGTTTAAAACTTTTTTTAAAGCTTAAAAAAAATGATTCGAAATTAAATTGATCAGATTGCAATATTGATTTTAAACAAAGAAAATCCAAAGTAGAAAGTGATAATGAATTAGATTTCATTTTATCTTCCACATAATTTTTTGTTAATACTATGGCTGATAGTTGTATTATGTAATTGAATTGTTATTTTTGTTCGTTTTATATAAGATAAAGAACCGTATATTGACTTTTTTAGAATTACGTTTTAAAATTGCTAATACGATCTTAATTAAAATTTTAAAGTACAGATCTTTAACATCCAAATTAAATTTAAAATAATGTTATTAAAAAAATTACAGCTAAAAACAATTGATTATAAGTTAGTCTTAACAATGTGTTTTTTACTTTTTTTCACTTCAATAATTTCGGCTCAGGAAATTATTAAGGATGTTGTAGCTGAGAAACCTGCAGAACCAGTTCATGGTAAACAAAAAATTGACGGTATTATCGCTACAGTTGGAGATTATATTGTTTTAGATTCTGATATTGATAAAGGTTATTTAGAAATTGCAAGTCAGGGCGGTAGTATTAAAGATATTACAAGATGCCAGATGCTTGGTAAACTTTTAGAAGATAAATTATATGCACATCAGGCCATTCAGGATAGTATTATAGTAAGCGATGCCGAGATTAGAAGCATGATGGAAGAACGTTTGAATTACATGATTCAACAAGTTGGAGACATTAATAAAGTAGTAGAATATTATAAAAAGAGTTCTGTAGAAGAATTTAAAACTTATTTTTCTGACATCTTAAAAGAACAGAAATTAGCCTCAGAAATGAGAGATAAAATTGTAAAAGATGTAGAAATTACGCCTGAGGAAGTTCGTAATTTCTTCAAAAAAATACCTAAAGACGAATTGCCGACTTTTGGAGCTGAAATGGAAGTAGCGCAGATTGTGGTAGAACCAAAAGTTTCTAAAGAAGATAAACAAAAAGTTATAGATCGATTAAACGCTATTCGAAAAGATGTTTTGGAAGGATCGAGTTTTGCTACAAAAGCCGTTTTGTATTCACAAGATCCCGGATCTGCTCCTAATGGAGGATATTATAAAATGACCCGTAAAACACCTTTCGTAAAAGAGTTTAAAGATGTAGCATTCAGCTTGCAGGAAGGTGAAATTTCGGCACCATTTGAAACTACTTTTGGTATTCATATCATTATGGTTGATAAGATCAAAGGTCAGGAAGTTGAATTACGTCACATATTAATTGCGCCTACGGTTTCTGAAAGCGCTTTGAAAGAAGCAAAAGAAAGAATTGCAAACATCAGAGCTAAAATTGTAAGCAAGGAACTAACATTTGCAGAAGCAGCAAGAACAGAATCTGATGAGAAAGAAACAAGAGCAAACGGTGGAACTTTAATTAACCCAAATACACAGGATACTCGTTTTGAATTAACTAAAATGGATCCAACTTTATACGGTCAGGTTTCTAATTTAAAAGATGATGAAGTTTCACAGCCACTTTTAAATACCGATGATAAAGGAAAGAAAACGTATAAATTAATCACAGTTACAAATAGAATTGACGAGCATACTGCTGATTATGCTAAAGATTATACTAAGATTAAAGAATTGGCACTAAAAGAAAAACAAATCAACGCAATCGCAAAATGGTTTGATACTAAAATTAAAGATACTTACATCAAAATTATTGGCGAATACAGAGATTGTACTTTTGCTAACAACTGGTTAAAAAAATAATTTTTATTAAATAAAGAAAAAGAGTTAGTTTTATGAATTCATTAAACTAACTCTTTTTAATTTTAAATACATTCATAAATGTCTGACGTAACAGCAATTCATAATTTAGTTCAGAAACGTAACGAATTAAAAAACGAAATAGCAAAAATCATTGTAGGGCAGGATGCCGTAATCGACCAAATTTTACTTTGTATATTTTCTGGAGGCCATGCTCTTTTAATAGGTGTTCCGGGTTTGGCAAAAACTTTAATGATTAATACTTTGTCTCAGGCTTTGGGGTTAGATTTTAAAAGAATTCAGTTTACTCCGGATTTAATGCCTTCTGATATTTTAGGAAGTGAAATTTTAGATGAAAACAGACACTTTAAATTTATAAAAGGACCAATTTTTTCTAATATTATTTTAGCAGACGAGATTAACAGAACACCGCCAAAAACTCAGGCAGCTTTGCTTGAAGCTATGCAGGAACGTTCTGTGACCATTGCAGGTCAAAATTATAAATTGGATTTGCCCTATTTTGTATTAGCAACCCAAAACCCAATCGAGCAGGAAGGAACATATCCGCTTCCTGAAGCTCAGTTAGACCGTTTTATGTTTGCTGTAAAATTAGAATATCCAACTTTTGAAGAAGAAGTAAAAGTGGTAAAACAAACCACATCTGATGCTAAAGTTGAAATAAAACCTTTATTTACTGCTCAGGAAATTATAGATTTTCAGCATTTAATCCGTCGAATTCCCGTGGCAGATAATGTTATCGAGTATGCAGTGACTTTGGTAAGTAAAACTCGTCCTGACAATGCATTAACAAATGAATTTGTAAAAAATTATCTAGACTGGGGAGCAGGACCAAGAGCTTCTCAAAATTTAATTTTAGCTGCAAAAGCACATGCAGCTTTTAATGGTAAGTTTTCTCCGGATATTGAAGATGTAAAGGCTGTTGCAACCGGAATATTACGTCACAGAATTATTAAAAATTATAAAGCAGATGCAGAAGGAATAACTGAAGAAGTTATTATTAAAAAACTACTGTAATCTTTCATAATATTAAATAAAAAATCCTGATAATTTCTTATCAGGATTTTTTGTTTTGCCGAACCCTTAAACTTTAAATTATCATTAAATTTTGAAAGTTATAAATGTGATGATACCGACGTTAAAAATGACAACTATAACGTTATAATTGTTTATTTAGAAAGATTCTTAGTCAAAACAGGGGTAAAATCTTACTTGATTTATAACATCAAATTTCGACTTTGTTAATGAAAAGTTTTTAAAATATCAATAATTCATTTTTTTAATACAAAATTGATATTTTGACAAAAACAAGCAGTGAAAATCGTTTTTTAACAATAATAATTTTTGAAAAGGCGACTTCTATTATATTTTTTTTAATTATCCGCTTTAATGCGTAAATTTGCGAACAAAAAAATAAATCTGCCTTAATTATGAACATTTATAAGGATTATATCCAAGAGATTGAAGAACGTAAAAATCTGGGACTTCACCCAAAACCAATTGATAGTGCTGAATTATTAAGCGAAATTATTGCACAAATTAAAGATTTAAATAACGAATATAGAGAAGATTCTCTTAAGTTTTTTATTTACAATACGTTACCAGGAACTACTAGTGCTGCTGGTGAAAAAGCTGAGTTTTTAAAAGAGATTATTCTTGGTCAGTCTGTAGTAAAAGAAATTACTCCGGATTTTGCTTTCGAATTGTTGTCTCATATGAAAGGTGGGCCTTCTATTAAGGTATTACTTGATTTAGCTTTAGGTAACGATGCTACTATTGCAAAAAGCTCTGCAAAAGTTCTTAAAACACAGGTTTTCCTTTATGAGGCAGATACAGATCGTTTAATAGAAGCGTTCAGAAATGATAATTCTATTGCAAAAGAAATCCTTGAAAGTTATGCGCAAGCTGAGTTTTTTACTAAACTTCCAGAAGCAGCAGACGAAATTAAGGTAGTTACTTTTATTGCTGGTGAAGGTGATATCTCTACAGATTTACTTTCTCCAGGTAATCAGGCACACTCACGTTCAGATCGTGAACTTCACGGACAGTGTATGATTACGCCTCAGGCGCAGCAGGAAATTAGAGCTTTACAAGCACAGCACCCTGATAAAAGCGTAATGTTAATCGCAGAAAAAGGAACAATGGGAGTAGGTTCTTCTAGAATGTCAGGTGTAAACAACGTGGCACTTTGGACAGGAAAACAAGCAAGCCCATACATTCCATTTGTAAATATTGCACCAATTGTAGGTGGAACAAACGGTATTTCTCCAATTTTCTTAACTACTGTAGATGTTACAGGAGGTATTGGATTAGACCTTAAAAACTGGGTTAAAAAAGTAGATGCTGACGGAAATGTTCTTCGTAATGAAAACGACGAACCAATTTTAGAACAAGCATATTCTGTTGCAACCGGAACAGTTTTAACTATTAATATTAAAGAGAAAAAATTATACAACGGCGATCAGGAATTAATTGACATTTCTAAGGCATTTACGCCTCAGAAAATGGAGTTTATTAAAGCTGGTGGTTCATACGCAATCGTGTTTGGAAAAAAACTTCAAACATTAGCGGCAAAAGTTTTAGATGTTGAAGCACCTCTTGTATTTGCTCCATCAAAAGAAATTTCTCATGAAGGACAAGGTCTTACAGCGGTTGAAAAAATCTTCAACAAAAATGCTGTTGGAATCGCTCCGGGTAAAGTATTACACGCTGGTTCTGACGTTCGTGTAGAAGTTAACATTGTAGGTTCTCAGGATACTACAGGATTAATGACTGCTCAGGAATTAGAATCTATGGCAGCTACAGTAATTTCTCCAATCGTAGACGGTGCTTACCAATCAGGTTGTCACACTGCTTCTGTATGGGATAAAAAAGCACAGGCAAACATTCCAAAATTGATGAAATTCATGAACGATTTCGGATTAATCACTGCTCGTGACCCGAAAGGAGTTTATCATTCAATGACAGACGTTATCCACAAAGTACTTAACGATATTACTATCGATGAGTGGGCTATCATTATTGGTGGTGACTCTCACACGAGAATGTCAAAAGGTGTTGCTTTTGGTGCCGATTCAGGAACTGTTGCTCTTGCTCTTGCTACTGGAGAAGCTTCAATGCCAATTCCGGAATCTGTAAAAGTTACTTTCAAAGGAGATATGAAAGGATATATGGATTTCCGTGATGTAGTTCACGCTACTCAGGCTCAGATGTTACATCAGTTTGGTGGAGAGAACGTATTCCAGGGAAGAATTATTGAAGTTCATATCGGAACTCTTACTGCAGATCAGGCGTTTACATTTACTGACTGGACTGCTGAAATGAAAGCAAAAGCTTCTATTTGTATTTCTGAAGATGAAACGTTAATCGAATCATTAGAAATTGCAAAAGGAAGAATCCAGATCATGATCGACAAAGGTATGGATAACGATAAACACGTTCTTCAGGGATTGATCAACAAAGCTGATAAGAGAATTACAGAAATTAAATCTGCAGAAAAACCAGCTTTAACTCCAGATGCAAATGCTAAATATTATGCAGAAGTTGTGGTTGATCTTGATCAGATTGCTGAGCCAATGATTGCTGATCCAGACGTAAACAACGCTGATGTTTCTAAAAGATATACTCACGATACAATTAGACCATTATCTTTCTATGGCGGAGTGAAAAAAGTAGATCTTGGATTTATTGGTTCTTGTATGGTTCACAAAGGTGATATGAAAATCCTTGCTCAGATGTTGAAAAATGTTGAAGCACAAAATGGTAAAGTGGAGTTTCAAGCTCCTCTAGTTGTAGCTCCTCCAACATACAACATTGTAGATGAACTTAAAGCAGAAGGTGACTGGGAAGTATTGCAAAAATACTCTGGTTTCGAATTCGATGATAATGCTCCAAAAGGTGCTGCGCGTACAGAATACGAAAACATGCTTTATTTAGAGCGTCCAGGATGTAACCTATGTATGGGTAACCAGGAAAAAGCAGCAAAAGGAGATACTGTAATGGCAACTTCTACGCGTCTTTTCCAAGGAAGGGTTGTAGAAGATACAGAAGGTAAAAAAGGAGAGTCTTTACTATCTTCAACGCCAGTTGTGGTTCTTTCTACAATTTTGGGTAGAACTCCAACATTAGATGAGTATACAATGGCTGTAGACGGTATTAACCTGACTAAGTTTGCGCCTTCAAATAAATCATTAGTAATGTAATCTAACGATTATTAATATTTCAAAGCCCGAGTGATAAACTCGGGCTTTTTCTTTTTTAACTCTTCTATTTTTTGTAACTTGTGATGTTCAAAATTAGAAAAAAACAAAACAAATAAACTATGGCTTTTGATATTGAAATGATAAAAAAAGTGTATGAGAACATGCCGAGTCGTGTTGACAAAGCACGCGAGATTGTTGGTCGTCCACTTACTTTGACTGAGAAAATTTTATACAACCATCTTTGGGACGGAACTCCAACTCAAGCGTTTGGTAGAGGAGTTGATTATGTTGATTTTGCACCAGACCGTGTAGCGTGTCAGGATGCAACCGCACAGATGGCATTATTGCAATTTATGCATGCCGGAAAATCTAAAGTAGCAGTTCCTACAACGGTACACTGCGATCACCTGATTCAGGCAAAAGTAGATGCTGCTACAGACTTAGCCAGAGCAAAAACACAAAGTAATGAGGTTTTTGATTTCCTTTCGTCAGTTTCTAATAAATACGGAATTGGTTTCTGGAAACCCGGGGCAGGAATTATTCACCAGGTAGTACTTGAAAATTATGCTTTTCCAGGTGGAATGATGATTGGAACCGATTCGCATACTGTAAATGCAGGTGGTTTAGGAATGGTAGCTATTGGTGTTGGTGGAGCCGATGCTGTAGACGTAATGTCTGGAATGGCTTGGGAATTAAAATTTCCAAAACTAATTGGAGTAAAATTAACTGGTAAATTATCAGGGTGGACAGCTCCAAAAGATGTTATCTTAAAAGTTGCAGGTATTCTTACCGTAAAAGGAGGTACTGGTGCAATTGTAGAATATTTTGGAGAAGGTGCTACAGCAATGTCTTGTACAGGAAAAGGAACTATTTGTAATATGGGTGCCGAAATTGGAGCTACAACTTCAACTTTTGGATATGATGATTCTATGAGCCGTTACCTGCGTTCTACAAATAGAGCTGATGTTGCCGATGCAGCAGATAAAGTGGCTTCTTACTTAACAGGTGACCCTGAAGTTTATGCTGATCCTGAGAAATACTTTGATCAGGTTATTGAAATTGATCTGTCAAAATTAGAACCGCACTTAAATGGTCCTTTTACTCCGGATTTAGCTACTCCAATTTCAAAAATGAAAGAAGAAGCTGTTAAAAATAACTGGCCATTACAAATTCAGGTTGGTTTAATAGGTTCATGTACAAACTCATCTTACGAAGATATTTCTCGTGCTGCTTCGTTAGCAAAACAAGTTGCAGAGAAAAATCTAACAACTAAAGCACAATTTACTATTACTCCAGGTTCTGAAGTTGTGCGTTCTACAATCGAAAGAGACGGATTTATTGATACTTTCCATAAAATTGGAGCTACTGTTTTTGCTAATGCCTGCGGACCATGTATTGGTATGTGGGATAGAGAAGGTGCTGAAAAAGAAGAAAGAAATACAATCGTTCACTCTTTCAATCGTAACTTTTCAAAACGTGCCGATGGTAATCCAAATACTTTAGCGTTTGTTGGTTCTCCAGAGTTAGTAACAGCGCTGGCTATTGCAGGTGATTTAGGTTTTAATCCATTAACTGATAAATTAATCAATGAAGATGGAGAAGAAGTAATGCTTGATGAACCTACAGGAAATGAACTTCCTGCTAAAGGCTTCTATGCTGAAGATCCTGGATTTCAGGCTCCAGCCGAAGACGGTTCAGGCGTTCAGGTTGTTGTAAATCCAGCATCAGAGCGTTTGCAATTGCTTGCTCCGTTTGATGCTTGGGACGGAAAAAATATTATGGGGGCTAAATTATTAATCAAAGCTTTCGGAAAATGTACTACGGATCACATTTCAATGGCAGGGCCTTGGTTACGTTTCCGCGGACACTTAGATAATATTTCAAACAATATGTTGATTGGAGCAGTAAATGCTTATAACCAAAAAACAAATTCAGTTAAAAATCAATTAACAGGACAATACGATGCTGTTCCTGCCGTAGCGCGTGCGTATAAAGCAGCGGGAGTTCCTTCAATTGTTGTGGGAGATCATAACTATGGTGAAGGTTCTTCTCGTGAACATGCCGCTATGGAACCTCGTTTCCTAGGGGTTAAAGCAGTATTAGTAAAATCTTTTGCTCGTATTCACGAAACAAACCTTAAAAAACAAGGTCTTTTAGGTTTGACTTTTGCAAACGAAGCTGATTATGATAAAATTCAGGAAGATGACACAATCAATTTCTTAGATTTAACAGAATTTGCTCCGGGTAAACCGTTAACATTAGAATTTGTTCACGCAAATGGTACAAAAGATATCATCTTGGCAAACCATACGTATAATGCTGGGCAAATTGGATGGTTTGTTGCAGGTTCTGCATTAAACCTAATTGCTGCTGGAAAAGCTTAATTCTAAGGGTTTAATTATAGCAAAAAACGCTCTGTGAAAACAGGGCGTTTTTTTATGCTAATTTGCTTTTGCTAAACCGGTTATTTTAGATA
Organism: Flavobacterium ginsengiterrae; assembly: GCF_039539785.1. Classification (NCBI taxonomy): domain Bacteria; kingdom Pseudomonadati; phylum Bacteroidota; class Flavobacteriia; order Flavobacteriales; family Flavobacteriaceae; genus Flavobacterium; species Flavobacterium ginsengiterrae. Next base: position 1,698,563 of record NZ_BAABDU010000003.1, read on the forward strand.
AAACTTTAGTTCTGCTGGGATTTGTGGTTTTAAAATCCGCAATATTAATACTGAATACATTTGCAGAAGGTAATTTGGAGAATTTATCTTCAGTCCGTCCTCCAACAATATATAATTTATCATCGTCAAAATACATCGCAGAATATTTCAGAGCTATTTCGGTTTCATATTCTTTGAGTTGTTTGGTTTTTAAGTTATAAGTATAAAGCAGTGAATCTTCATAAATATAAATCATATTGTCACTGTAAGCGATTGCAGGTTTTTCCAGTCCTGAAAATAATTCGCCTTCAACCTGCCATACTTGTGTGTTTAAATCAAATGTCTCAACTTTTGATATAGGTTTGCCATTGTTTCCGCCAATAATATAAATTTTATCATCGATCACAATTCCAGAAGTTTCTTTGGCAGTGGGCATATTATCCAGTTCATACCAATATCCGGAAGTGATATTGTATAAATGTACTTTGTTAGTGTAATCTTTTTTGCCGCTTTCGGTTGATTTGATTGAACCTCCCATTACAATAATATTATCTTTATAGCTAAATGAAGCAAAATCACAAGCCTGATGAGGATTTGTATTATCAACTTTAATAGTTTGTTTATTTAAGTCTACAACCTCAATTTGATCTTGCAAGTATTCCCAACTGCTTTTTTGGTTAATTAAAATTCTTTTTCCTCCTAAAACAAAAATTGAATTGTCATAAAAATGAATGTTATGATGGGCTCTTTTTTTTAAATTTAAGTCTAATTTAGGGTACTCCCAAGTATCTGTTTTAATGTCATAAATTGAGAAATCTCGTCTGTAGTATGAAAGCTTTGAGTTTACAGCAGAGGCCTGAAGATATGTGGTTAAAGTGAAATCAGCTCTTTGAGAACGAAGTCTTTCTAATTCATTTACTTCCAAAGAAGCATCTCCGCCAATCACATAAATTTTATCATCTTTTAAAAAAGAGCCAAATGAGAAAGCACTGTATTTTGAGGGAGTAAGTTTGTGAAAAGGAATTTTTGATTTTAATTTAATATTTGAGGTAATAGTTAATTCGGATAAATTTTGAATTTCCTCATCAAGATAGATTTTATACTTATGGTTTTTTAAATAACTTATAGTAATTCTTCTCGTAGTGTAGCCAATATGAGATATTTCTAACAATTCGTTGTCTTTATATTTAGATAGAAGATTTATTGAAAATTCCCCATCTTTATTAGTTATTGTTCCGGCTTTGGTAGAGAGTGCAAAAATATTAGTGTCTTGTATAGGAAGACTGTCTTTTTGTGAAACAACGATACCCTGTATGTTTTGAGCAAAAGATAGTAAAGGAAAAAATGCTAATAATAAGAATAGTTTTCTCATATATTTTCGTGGTTTAGGTTAAGTTTAGCTTAAAAAAAAATACTTATTCGTAAAAAGCATAATATCAAAAAGTTGGCTCAAATTGCATGCCGTACTTGTTAATTTGAAGTAAATTAGTTGTTAAAAAACGTGTAAAACTTACTTTAAAAAGTTAAATTCGCCTTTTAGGCAATATATTTGTGCTTTTTGAGTTTCAAATAAGGTCCTAAACTTAAAAAAGGAGTAATAACTTTAATAGGTAAGTATGGTTTTTAGATTAATTATAGTATTGTTTTTTTTTAGTGTTGGCGTTTTTTCTCAGGAAAAATTTATCAAACATAAAATTTCAAAAGGAGAAAACCTTACTGTAATTGCTAAAAAATATGGAGTAAAAGCAAAAGATATTCAAGAAGCCAATCCCAATGCTCCTAAAGTTCTAAAATTAAATTCGGTTCTTCTTATTCCGAATAAAAATGCAAAATCTGCTCCAAACCCAGTACAATCTGTGGCAGATAATTCTCCGGGTACACACGAAGTTTTACAAAAAGAAACACTTTGGGGAATTTCAAAAAAATACAATGTTTCTGTTGATGATCTTAAAAAAGTCAATCCGGCCCTAGAAACAGAAGGTTTAAAAATTGGTCAGCAAATCATTATCCCATCAAATAACACTGTTGCTGCAGTTGAAAATACAGCTCAAAATTTAGAAACACAAAAACCTGAAATAATTCCTGCCTCCGATGTTGAAATTGCTGTTGAAGTTCAGCCAAAAGAAACAAAATATGCAATTGCAAAAAGATACGGAATAACGGTAAAAGAATTAGAAAGGCAGAATCCTTCAATAAAAGCAAAACTTCCTGTTGGATACGTTTTGAAAATAAAGACAAGCAAAGAAAAAGCAGATGCAGTTAATGCAGCGATTGCTCCTCAGCCTTTATTGAATGAAACTTTTGGTACTGAATCTCAAATTGCAGATAATACAGATGTTAAGCTGGATCGTGCAATAGTTAAAAAAGACACGACATCGGTTTATAACGGAAATCATTCTGATTTAATCGATCAGATTATTACAAGCGCAACAGGAAATATAGGAACACGTTACCGTTCCGGCGGTACTACAAAAGCAGGTTTTGACTGTTCTGGATTAATGTTCTGTACTTTTGGAAATTTTGATATTAAACTGCCAAGAAGTTCAATAGAACAATCGCGCATAGGAACAAAAGTAGCTTCGAGTGAAGCACAAAAAGGCGATCTGATCTTCTTTAAAACAAACGGAAGACGCCATATTAACCACGTAGGAATGGTAGTTGAAGCTGCCGATGGAGAAATTAAGTTTGTACACTCTTCTACTCATGGAGGTGTTATAATTTCTTCTACAAAAGAAGCTTATTATCAAAGATCTTTCTCTCAGGTAAATCGTATTTTAGAATAAAAAACTGTTTAAAAATTGCTTTTTTAATTCTTCAACAGGAATAGGTTTGTTTAAAAAATCTTCAACAAATTCGTTTTTCCTAATTTGCTCAATTTCATCAGAATCTAAGGTTGAAGAAACTACATAAATTTGTGTTTCATCCTGAATTTCTGTATTAAGAGTTTGAAAAATGTCCAGAAATTCAAAACCATTCATTATAGGCATTTGAATATCTAATAAAATAACTAATTTCTGTTTGGCCTTTTTATTTTTTATAATCCACTGCAAGCCTTCCAGACCATTATTAGCTATAAAAACCTGATTGATATCAAGAACCTTTTTTAGCAATTGTTTGGTAACAAGCTGATCAATTAAGTTGTCTTCAATTAATAATATAGTCGAATTAAATGCCATAAGAAGTTGGGATTGCTACAATAAATTTACTTCCAATACTGTTTTCTGAAATAACAGAAATATTTCCTTTGATATTTTCTACGGCTTCTTTTACAATATAAAGACCTAATCCAGAACCTTTGTTTTTATTTGTGCCAAAATACATCTCAAAAATATAATCCTTACAATCGTCTTTAATACCAATGCCGTTATCTGCAATTTCAATTCTATTGAAACCTTCGGAAATATAAGTTTTAATAGAAATAAACATTTCCTGCTTGTTATTATCGGCATATTTTATAGCATTAGAAATCAAATTGCTAATGATAATTTTTAAGCGTAGGCCGTCACTCTGAATTTGGTCTATTTCTAATTCTTGCCTGAAAGTAATTTTGTTTGCATTTTCTATATGCATTAACTGTGAAATAGCTTCATTGAATATTTCCTTAAGACTGACAGGTTCAATAATAATTTGTTTTCGTTTGTTTTTAGAATAATCAATAATGTCGCTGATAAACTGATCTTGCTTCGTTAAGCTTTGATGCATAAGGGATAAATAGCTTTTTATCTGCGTAATATCATCTTCCAATTGTGTAATTTCAATTAAACCTTTTAGCGATGTTATAGGAGATCGCAAATCATGAGATGCGCTGTAAACAAACCGATCCAGTTCGTGATTAACTAACGTTAAGTTTTCGTTTTTGACTTCGATTTCTTTTTTCGAAATTGTTAAACGCTTTACCATTATCGAATAATAAGAGCATACGCTTAGAACAATTATCAATATAAAAAAGATATTCGCTACGATTAGAAGACTCTTGATTTTTCGGGTTCCTTCGCCAAGAGTATTCGAGAAATTACGCTCATTATTATTGAGTTTGCCGCTGATGTAATTAATTTGTGAAAGAAATTTTTTTTGATCAGCAACAGTCAATGTGTTATGCTGGATTTTTGCATTAATTTGAGTTCCAACGATAAAAAGCTGATCAATTAAATGATCGCCTTGTTCCCATTCGTGAATTGCTTTTTCTAAAAAAGAAACATTTTTAAAATTTACAAACAGCCATACAACATCATCCAAATCATCTTTATGATTACGTCCGGCAAGAAAACCTTGTCTGGCTATTTCATTATCGCCAACTTTTAAAAGTGTTTTTCTGGCGATTCCGTCACCTTGAGGAACTTTCAGTTCTTGATTATACAAGTTCCATTGATTTGGATCTTTGTTATAAAGATAAGTTATAAGATGTCTGGAAGCATCTTTTTGTCCTTTTGAATAATGAGATTCTCCATTGGCATAAGCCCTGTTGGCAGATAATATTTTTATAGTAAAAAAGTTGATGCATATTAATAATGCACAAGATATAAATACAATTAATATCAGGATAAAAACATTTGGCAAACGGAGGTTGCGCAAAGAGCGAACCTTATGCATGATTTTCATATTAGTAGGTTTAATATTAATGTTTTGCCTTAATGCTTAGTTGTTTTGCTTTTTCTTTCAAATAATCTTTGAGGCTGATTATGTGGAAGTATAAAGTAAACAAATGTTAATAAAAATATTCAAATTTTAAGACTATGAAAGTCTTTTACCAAATTTAATAAAAAATACGAATCTTTTTACAAGATAGATTTTTTTTCTTTCTTATTTTTGATTTGGTATTTAATTATTTGATTTTTAATTAATTGTGATTTTGTTTTTAAGATTGGGTTTAAAATAGTTACAGTTTTTATTGCTTTTTGAATAAAAAAAGCAAAATTCAATTAAGTTCTTTTGTTTAAGGAAAAGAGTTGTTTAAAAAAGGTTCTGTTTAAGGAAGTAGATGTTTTATTTTGCATTCAGAGTAAAGAGATTAGCATTTTTTTTTTCCAATTTTCTGCTTTTCAGATTTTAATTCAAAAATTCAATTTTTATAACATAAAATCTAAATTTTCAGAAAAAAGTATATCTTTAACCAACCTAAAACCAAAAAAATGCAAGAAGAGAACCAAGAACATTTTAAAAGAGAACTCGGATTATTAGACGGAACTATGCTTGTAGTTGGGTCTATGATTGGATCCGGAATATTTATTGTAAGTGCCGATATTGCCAGACAAGTTGGATCTGCAGGATGGCTGACATTAATATGGTTGATCTCAGGATTAATAACCATTATTGCCGCTGTTAGTTACGGAGAATTAAGTGCAATGTTTCCAAAAGCCGGCGGACAATATGTGTACTTAAAAGAAGCTTATAATAAGTTAATCGCATTTTTGTACGGCTGGAGTTTTTTTGCAGTAATCCAAACTGGGACCATTGCAGCAGTTGGAGTAGCATTTTCAAAATTTGCGGCTTATTTATATGAACCTCTCAGCGACGAAAATATTCTTTATGAATTAGGCTCTTTTAAACTTAATGCAGCACAAATAGTATCGATTTTTACAATCGTTTTGTTAACTTATATTAACAGCCGAGGTGTAAAAAATGGAAAAATTCTACAAACGGTTTTAACCATCATCAAGATTTTATCATTGCTGGGATTAATTGTTTTTGGACTAACACTTGCTGCAAAAGCTTCTGTTTGGGATGCCAATTGGGCTGATGCCTGGAATACCCGTGCTTTTGATAAAGACAGCGGCACATGGATGCCGATAGGAGGAACGGCTTTAATAACCGGAATTTCGGCAGCAATGGTAGGTTCTTTGTTTTCAAGCGATGCCTGGAATGGAGTTACATTTATTGCCGGAGAAATTAAAAACCCGCAGCGAAATGTTGGTTTAAGTCTGTTTTTGGGAACTTTCATCGTGACCATTATTTATGTCTTAACCAATATTATGTATTTAGCAGTAATTCCGTTAGACGAAATAGCAACGGCTAAATTTGATCGTGTAGCAGTTGTCGCTTCAGATTATATTTTTGGAAATATTGGAGCGCTTATTATCGCAATTATGATTATGATTTCGACTTTTGCCTGCAACAACGGTTTAATTATGGCTGGAGCGAGAGTATATTATACAATGGCAAAAGATGGTTTATTCTTTAAAAAAGCAGCTGTTTTAAACGAATCAAGTGTTCCTGCATGGGCGCTTTGGGCACAATGTATTTGGGCTTCGGCTTTATGTCTTACCGGAAAATATGGTGATTTATTAGATTTTGTAATTATCATTGTTTTGATTTTTTATATTTTAACAATTTTCGGAATCTTTATTTTACGCAAAAAAATGCCCAATGCCGAAAGACCTTATAAAGCTTTTGGATATCCATTTTTACCAATGTTGTATATTATTACAGCAGCGGCAATTTGTATTTCGTTACTACTTACAAAATTCTCTACCTGCGGATGGGGAGTATTAATTATGTTGACAGGAATTCCCGTTTATTACTTAACGAAACCAAAAGAATAAGTTTTGTTTGAAGTTAACTTTGTAAATAGTAAAAGCGCCTTAAAAAAGGCGCTTTTTTGTGCAGACAAAATTTATAACCAAAACTAAAAAATATCAATAAAGAGAATTTTTCAAAACTTTGCCTTTCCCATAATCTTTATCAGACAGAACATTGTCGGCCCAATTAAGAATAAAATCTGCATTTTCTTTCCAGGTATCTAAAAGCAGTACATTATGATTTCGGCCTTTAAACTCTTTGTAATCCAAAATTGAATTGTTGCGTTTGTATTTTTTGAAATTACGCGTATTTAAATGCGGTGACAAAAATTGATCTTCACTTCCGGCCATAAACAATAATGGCGGATGATTCTTTTTAAAATCAACTGCTGCAGCTGATGTTAAACCGCCTCGGGCAACAGTTTTAGATTCTGGAACTACGTATTTTTCATAAGCTTCTTTTTGAACGCTCAAAGGGAGTCCGTTTACAAATGCATATTGAAATTTTTCAAATGACATTAAATACGTTTTCTTCAAAGAAGTAAATAATCCAAGTACTTTCCATCCCGATTTTAAAAACGTAAATTCATACGGAATAACTCCCATAGGCGGAACTGAATGCACCGCAGCTCCAGCTGAAGCTAAATCTCTATTAACTAAGATCTGAGTTATTAACCCGCCTAAAGAATGACCTATAATTAGTGGTTTTTCAGGAAATGATTTGGCAATTGCAGCATAATGATCAATGAGTTGTGTTAAAGTCAGCGTGGCTAAACCAATATCATTAGGCTGACGATCGCGTAGTTCTTTTGCCGGAGCATCTTTAAAAGGCCAGGGTGGCGCAACAGCAGTATAACCTTTTTCTTCAAAATATTTCACCCAGCCATCCCAACAGGTGTGGCTTACAAAAGCGCCAGTCACAAACATGACATATTTAGAGTCTGATTTCATACGATTTGGATTTAATAGATTATTATTTTAAATATTTTTTTAGTTCGGCAGCTGCTTGTAAAAACAAAGCTTTTGTCTGCGGAATCTCAGCTAAACCATTTAACAGTCCAAAATCGTGTATGACATCATTGTAACGGACAGTTGTAACTACAACACCAGCATCACTCAGTTTACGTCCATAGGCTTCACCTTCATCTCTTAAAATATCATTTTCAGCAACCTGAATTAAAGTTGGTGGAAGACCTTTTAATTGTTCTAAACTTGCCTGAAGCGGCGATGCATAGATTTCTTTTCGTTTAGATTTGTCGACATATTGATCCCACATCCACTGCATTAATGTATCAGTTAAAAAACGTTGTTTGCCATATAATTTGTACGATTCAGTTTCAAAATTGGCATCTGTAACGGGCCAGAATAAAATTTGAACTTTATACAAAGGCGTTCCTTTTTCTTTGGCCATTAGAGCGCTTGCTGTAGCTAAATTTCCGCCGGCACTGTTTCCAACTATTCCTAATTTACTTCCGTCAACCTGTATTTCATTTCCATGCGCAGCAATCCATTTTGCTGCTGCATATACTTCGTTAACAGGCTGTGGGTATTTGTGTTCCGGCGAAAGGGAATAATTTACAAATACACCTGCATAACCGGTTAAAACACTTAAATCGCGAACCATGCGTTTATGAGTTGGATAATCACCCAGAACCCATCCGCCGCCATGAATGAACATAAAAACTGGCAGATTTCCTTTTGCTCCTTTAGGACGCACAATATTTAGTTTGATTTTATATCCATCGGCAGTAATTTCTTTTTCAGATTCTTCAATGCCGGATAAATCTACTTTAAAAGCATTTTGTGCGCTAACCAAAACGTTGCGTGCATCTGCAACAGGAAGTGATTCAAGAGGAGGACCGCCGCCATTTAAAGGCTTTAAAAAAGCTTTTACAGCCGGAGTTAAATGCGGATCTGTGGCATAATCTATTTGTGCGTAGCTTTTAGTTGTCATATTCATTAAAATTATATAGGGAATTAATATCATTTTAGCTATACTTAAATTCTTCATAATATTAGTCTTAAGGTTAATTTATTTGACTGAATAAGGCAGTGAAAGATTACCGCTTGCAACGGTATAAACTTTGTAAACGCCCAGCATTGGTTTTGTACCTGGACTGTCGTGAGATCCGCCTTCGCCGGTGCTTACTTCCATATAACAGCTTACAGCATCAAACTTGAAATTGGTTTTATTGTTTATTCTAAAATTTGGAACAATAACTTTTATAGAATTTCCTTTGGTAACAATGTTAAAACCGGGGCTGTCCATGTACATTGCCATTCCAGGATTTGTTGGAGGCAGTACAACATTTGGATCACCTTTTTTAAATTCTTTTACAGAAAGTCCGCCGCCTACGCGTTTGTCTTCTACAAGAAGAACCCAGTGTGCATGCCAGACTAAACCGTCATTTAAGTAATTTCCATCGAGATTCTCGTCCCAAAGAGGTGTGTCTTCAAAATCAGGATGAGAGGTTAATGCTAGTGCGACAATTCCTTCGGTCTGACCAAAACCAATATCAGATGATTTTAAAGTTGTAGGAAAAACGTAAGCCAAAACAGGTGCGCCATTTAATTGTCCAACTGGTTTAGGCATTGTATTACCAGCAGTTCCTTCTACTTTAATATCCCAAACAGTAACACCTAAATCTGCTTTGTGAGTAATCGTTGCTGATTTTATTTTAAAATCGCTGTTATTGTAAGTACCGCATTTATCACAGGCTTTTAAAATGTTGTAATTGCAAAAGATTAAGCATAAAATAAATATTGATTTTTTCATAATTCATGTGGTTTAATGTTAATTGACTTTGGAAAAACCAATAGACATGCCACATTTAAAATGTCTGTAAAAACAAGGGATAAAAAGGTTTTTTCTTTTTTTATGAAGTGTTATATATCGCGAATCGAATTTTATTTAGTGAAATTTCGCTAGATATTTTAAGAACGCAAAAGCTGATTTTAATGCAAAAGCTAAAAGTTTAAAACAAAAAAAAGACACTGTTTTTGCAGTGTCTTTTGAAATTAATCATCTCTTGAAACTGTTATAAAACAGCAGGTTCAACAGATGATTCTATAGTTGAATTAATAATAGATATAGTAAGCGGATCAATTTCTCCTGAGAAAAAAGCATCCAGAATTTCCTGAAATATTGGATTTGCATTTTCAACCAAAGAAAACAAAGTCATACAAGAACGTAATTTTCGGGCATCTAAATCTCCAAAAATTCCGTCAGCTGATTTCATTCTAAAGGTTAATAAAAGTTCAGAAATTTCAATTAAATGTTTCCCTAAAATAGGATGTTCTAAATAATCTGAAGCCTCTTTTAAGTCATTAATGGCATAAAGATTTGCAGTATCGCTTTTTCCTAAACCTTTTATTTGAGGAAAAATAAACCACATCCAGTGAGTCTCTTTTTTTCCTTTGCTGATTTCAGAAAGAGCAGTAAGATAAAGTTTGTTCTGCGCATCTAAGAAGCGCGCTAAATCATTGTTTGAATAAGCCATTACGGTATTATATATTAAAAAAGGGTTGCAAAAGTAGTAAAAAAGATAGGCTCTGCCTAATAAAACGTTCATACAATCAGTATTTTAACTTTTTTCGACAGAATTTTCCTCATCATCATAAAGCTAAAAAACTGCGTTGTTTTTAGTTATTAATTAATTACAGATTTCGGTGCGTTTGTCTAAATGTTAAATTTATTCTTGGTAAAACATTCCGTGCCGTTTTGGGAACCTGATGCTGCCAAAAACTATTTGTTGTTCCTGCCATAAGTAAAAAAGAACCATGATGTAGTGGAATCTCAACCTGCGGAATTTCCTTGCTGTATTTATGACGAAGCTTAAACATTCTGGTTTCTCCAAAAGTCACCGAAGCAATAATTGGGTTTGGGCCAGTGTTATGTTCTTTGTCGCTGTGCCAGCCCACACCGTCATTTCCGTCTCTGTATAAATTAAGCAGGACGGTATTAAAATCCAGTTGTGTTTCTTTCTCCACACGGCCTCTGATTTTTAATAATTCATAATTCCAGTCGGGGCCTTTTAAATCGGCTCCGGGATTGTCTTTGTCTTCATACCAGGCAATCATTCTGGGAACAGTATATGTTTTGTCATAAATTTCCATTTCATATTCCCTCCATTTAGTTTTGCGAAGCAGTCGCTCATAAAAACGATCAGATTCTTCTTTAGTGAAAAAATTGTCAATCAAAATCAATTCAGAATCAGGAATGTCAAATATTTTTTTTCCTCCCAAACCTGTGGTAAATAATTCGGTGTCGTTAAATAGTGTCATTTTCCAATTAAATTTTATCAATTTCAATCCATACAGGAGCATGATCGCTTGTTTTTTCCCAGCCGCGCACATGTCGGTCAACGCCTCCGGAACGTAAGTTTTTTGCAATATGCGGACTTAATAAAAAATGATCGATTCTAAGCCCGGCATCCCGTTCATAAGCATTTCTAAAATAATCCCAAAACGTATAAATTTTCTCATCAGGATATAATTTCCGAATTGCATCTGTCCATCCCTGCGTAACTATAGCCGCGAAAGCTTTTCTAACTTGCGGTAAAAAAAGCGCATCATTTTTCCATTTTTCAGGCTTATAAACATCCAATTCTGTTGGCATCACATTAAAATCTCCAACCAGAATTACTGGAACTTTTAATTTCAATAATGTTGCAGCGCGATCATTCAGACGTTGAAACCATTTTAGTTTGTATTCTAATTTTGGTCCCGGTGCGGGATTTCCATTTGGGAGATACAAACAGGCAATTACGATTCCGTTAATCAAAGCTTCTATGTAGCGGCTTTGTATATCTTCTTTGTCACCCGGAAGAGATCGCGTTACTTCTTCAATTTCCATATTTCGGGCAAGAATTGCTACACCATTCCATTGTTTTTGTCCATGCCAAATTGCATTATAACCAGCGTCATTTATCGCTTTCAACGGAAAGTTATCCTGAGGTGCTTTTAATTCCTGCAGGCAGACAATATCTGGTTTAGCTTCTTCCAGCCATCGTAATAAAACATTTAGCCTTCCGTTGACTCCGTTTACGTTATAAGTACCTATTTTCATAGTAGATTTAATTAGTTGAATATTAAATTTACAAGTTTTTAAGCATTAAATATTTTAATGAAATCATAATTGTTATTTTGTAAAGTGTTTGCTAAAGAACACTTTACCCGGATATTTTTCAGCGTAAGCAAAAATTAACTGCTCAATATATTGATTGCTTTTATAAAGGGTAACATAACTTTTTACATCTTCCGGATCCTGAATAGCAACATCTCTTGGGATATAACCCATTCCGTGAAAATGACCGTTTTCAACCCAGATACAGCTTCTTTCATCTGAAGTTCTTCCTTTATCAATGATTGCAAAAGTGGGTCTGTTGTTTAATAGAAAATCAATGGCGTTGTCAACTTGTTCATTATGAAGAAGAACATCGGGCAATTCTTTTATCTCTGGTGTATAGAAAAACTCTCCTTCTTCAGGTCTTGAATATTTGCAAAAACGATGATCAATTTCAAACTGTTCAGCAAGACTTCGCAATAAATTAATGCCGGTATGCAGGCTATTAAATTCATGAATACAGATTTGAAACTTACTTACTTTGCCAATTGCCAGATATTTATAACCGTTTCTGGCTTCGTATTGATAAATTCCAAATTTGGCTTCAAAACGTTTTAAAGCTCTGTTATAAGTCGGCCAGAGTTTTTTGATTTCGGTACATTCTAAAAGCAAAGCCATCAGTTCTGTAGCGCAAACTTCAAAAGAAATCCCGTAAATATCTTGTAAAAAATGCTGTCTTTGCGGATTAATATTATTCCCTGTAAAATGTGATGTAACACGTTTTTTCAGGTTAATCGCTTTTCCGACATAAATCACTTTTTTCGCCTGATTATAGAAATAATAAACTCCTGGTTTTTCGGGCAAAGCATTATAATCTTCTTGCGGAAGATTTGGCGGTAATCGCTGATCCTGTGCTGTTTTTTTGATCATTTTATCAATAACGCCTTCATCATCCCATTCGCGTAAAAGCGAAAATAATTCTGCAGTAGCATCAGCATCTCCGCCGGCGCGGTGTCGGTTTTCTAGGCCAATATTTAAAGAGTTGCAAAGATTTCCCAAACTGTAAGAACCCAATCCCGGTTTGATTTTTCTGGCAGCGCGAACAGTACAAAGTTTTCTAGCTGTCCATTTAAATCCCGCCTGAGCCAGCTGATGATGAACAAAAGAATAATCGAAATTGACATTGTGCGCTACAAAAACACGATCGGTAAGCATTTCCAGAACTTTTTCAGAAATATCATCGAAGATAGGAGCGTGAGCAACCATTTCATTGTTAATTCCTGTTAAACCAAAAATAGAAGGCGGAATATCTTTTTCTGGATTTACAAGCGTTTCATAACGTTCGAGCACCGTAGTTCCGTCGTGAATAATAATCGCGATTTCGGTAATACGACTGTGACTGGCATTTCCGCCTGTGGTCTCGATATCTACTATGGCATATTCCTGATTTCTCATTTGTATATAACGTAAAGTGTTCTATTTCTGTTGTTTATTTTTTTTAAACATATAGTTTTTAGTCCCAATCGCAGTATTAACCTAATTTAGCAAGTGATCAGAGAAATACTGAAAACAGTGACTGAAAGCTAGAACTTCATGCGATGTCTCGGCATATTAATTTCATGTTCCTGCGGATACGGTTTTCGATGCGTCATACTCACATCTTCTTTAATCTGATTTTGTGTTCGATATTGATCTTTAGCATCCATATAACGCGGATCTGGAATAAAAGGCATTTTCGCCATTCTGATAATCGTTATTGTCGGAAAATGATAATCAACTTCGACATTTCCTAACAAAAGATAACATCCTCCGCCCTGAAAAGGATTTTTTTCTAAAGAATCCGGAAAATGTGCCGTGTCAAAATAAGTGCCTTCATGATCGATCCAGGTTCCGAAATACATCGCTCCTTTTTTGGTTGGAACGTGTTTTCTCGAAATCAGATACGCCAGCATTCTCACTTGTTTTTTATGGTATTTTACTAAATCTTTCGCCATAATATCACCGCGGTGTTTGGTTTGCAGAATATCAAAAACCGTACATGAAACCGGAAAGCTCAATAATTCTATTTCATCAAAAGCGTCTTCAAAAACCGAACGTTCCAAAACCGGAAGTTTAAATTCTTTAGCAGGTTCCTGAAGCAGTTTTAAATTTCTGTTTTCAGGTTTATAATTGTTTAAAAGCAAACTGGCGACCACCAAAAGCTGATTTTTGGTTTTTCCTGTAAAACGGAAAGCGCCAATAAAAATCAGGATTTTAATGCCTTCAATTCCAATCGGAATGCGATTGATGAAATCTTCTAAAGAAAGATATTCGCCGTTTTCATTTCTCTCCGATTCAATTAAATAAGCGATTTTAGATTCCAGACTTTGCAAATGCATAAAACCGAGATAAATATCAGTTCCGTACAAAGTGGTTTCGTATTCACTTTTATTCACACACGGATTATGAACCGTTCCGCCCGACATACGTGCTTCGTGTACATAAACCTCCGTTCTGTAAAAGCCGCCTTGATTATTGATTACCGCTGTCATAAATTCGACCGGATAATAAACCTTCAAAAACAAACTCTGATAACTTTCTACGGCATATGAAGCGGAGTGCGCTTTGCAAAAAGAATATCCGGCAAAAGATTCGATCTGACGGTAAATTTCCTGACTCAATGCCAGCGGATGTCCTTTTTGAGCACAACTAGCAAAGAAATTGTCTTTTACTTTTTGAAGTGCTTCCAGAGAACGCCCTTTTCCAGACATGGCACGACGCAGAATATCGCCGTCTGCAGCGGGAAGTCCGCCGTAATGCTGGGCAATTTTAATCACATCTTCCTGATACACCATGATGCCGTAAGTTTCTCCCAATTGTTCTTTAAAGACATCATGAAAATATTCAAACTTCGTTGGGTAATTATGTCTGAAAATATATTCTTTCATCATTCCTGATTGTGCCACGCCGGGACGAATGATAGACGAAGCTGCCACGAGAACTTTATAATTATCACAATTCAAACGACGGAGCAAACCGCGCATCGCCGGACTTTCGATATAAAAACAGCCAATTGTATCACCTTTTGCCAAATGAACATTGCATAAAGCTTCGTCTTTGGAAATTTTGATATCACGAATGTCAACTTTAATACCGCGGTTTTTTTCAATCAGTTTTACGCTGTCATCAATATGGCCAATGCCGCGCTGACTTAAAATATCGAATTTGTCGAAACCAATATCTTCCGCGGTATGCATATCAAAAAGCACAATCGGAAATCCTTTTGGAGGCATTTCCAGAGGTGTATAATGGGTAATAGGTTCTTCAGAAATGATAATTCCACAGGCGTGCATACTACGCTGATTGGGGTATTTTTCCATCATTTTTCCATATTCCTGAACCAGTCGTACAATTTTATTTGTTGGGTGAAGATTCTCTGGATTTTTAGCTAAAACGTCTAATTCTTCTTTTGGAAGACCAAATACTTTTCCAACTTCCCTGAAAATAGAACGGTATTTAAATTCCACATTCGTTCCGCAGAATGCAACGTGATCTTTTCCATATTTTTCAAAAATATATTTCAAAATTACATCGCGTTCCTGCCAGCTCCAATCGATATCAAAATCGGGCGGACTTTTGCGGTTGAGGTTTAAAAAACGTTCAAAGTATAAATCGAGTTCAATAGGGCAGATGTCTGTGATTCCGAGACAATACGCGATAATGCTGTTGGCACCGCTTCCGCGTCCAATGTGCATAAATCCCTGGCTGTTACTGTATTGAATAATATCCCAGGTAATTAAAAAATAACCGCTGAATTTTAATTCATCAATAACTTTCAGTTCTTTTTTAACTCGTTCTTCAGCAGTTTTATTTTCTTTTCCATATCTGCGTTCAAAGCCTTCGAGCGTTAATTCTGTGAGTCTTTCTATATCGCCTTCACGACTTCCTGTAAAGAATTTTTTATTTCTTTTAATTGAAAAATCATATTGAAAATTACAATCGTCTATGATTTTTTGAGTGTTGGTTAAAATCTCCGGATAATTTTCATAGAAAGGAATAAGTGATTCTGCCGAAACCATAAAATCTGAAGTCTTGCAAAAATCAGCTTCTGTAAGTTTTGATAAAATAATATTCGTATCAATGGCGCGCAGCACTTTATGCAGGTTGTATTCTTTTTTGCATGAAAAAGTTACGGGCTGTAAAACCACCATTTTGGAGATTTTATTTTTATGTTTGGATGTCAAAAGCCCTGTAACTTCTTCGGGACGAACGCCGATAAATTCATTTTCCTGAAGAATTTGGGGAGCATTTTCTAAGGTATAAATCACAAAAGCCGATTTAAAATCTGGCGCTTGCAAAGGCAAAGGTTCTCCGCTGAAATTGTGTTCCGTTAAAAACTTATTCATCTCTCCTAAACCTTCCGCATTTTTGGCCAGACCAATATATCGGAATTGATGATTACAGCGAAATTCCATTCCTACAAGAGGTTTGATGTCGTTTTCGTTACATAATTTTATAAAATCATAAATTCCCGTTACAGTATTAATATCTGTCAAAGCCATTGCTTTTATACCATAAGAAACGGCATTCCCAACTAAATTTTTTAGCGGAATCGTGCCGTAACGCAAAGAATGATATGAATGGCAATTGAGATACATTATTTCGTGCGTTTTAAAATTTCGTCTTTATTATTGGGTTTGAATGAAGCTCCGGCGCATCGCATTACGGCATCAAAACCATAACGGTTTTTCATTTTATCCATCGCTTCATAGAGCGAAAGCATTTCCTGAGTATCCTCAAAAAGATCAATTTGATACATACCGCGCACCAATCCGCTGAAGCGAACGCCAATCAATCGAAGACGCATACGACGCTGATATACTTTTTCAAAAAGTTCCATTACATTTTTAGTCAGAATATGATCTGCAGAAGTATACGCAACACGGCATTGTTTGGTTTCGGTATCAAAATTAGCGTAGCGAATTTTTACCGTAACTGTTGAAGTCAGCCATTGTTCGGATCGTAATTGAAAAGCCAGTTTTTCTACCATTCCCAAAAGGACTCTTTTTAGTTTTGCAATATCAATGGTGTCTTGCGAAAAAGTATGTTCGGTCGAAATAGATTTTCTTTCGCTATAAGGTTCTACGGGTGTATGATCGATTCCGTTGGCTTTTTTCCAGATATCCAGACCGTTTTTTCCAATCATCTGCTGTAAAACTTCGGCAGGCATTTCGGCCAAAGTCTGAATTTTACGAACGCCAATTCGGGATAAAAGCTGAAAAGTCACCGTTCCAACCATCGGTATTTTCTGAATCGAAAGCGGATTTAAAAAACCTTGTACTTTGTGTTCCGGAATTTCAAGGTTTCCAACTGGTTTTCCTTCGCCTGTAGCAATTTTAGAAACGGTTTTATTGACAGAAAGAGAAAAACTAATAGGCAGTCCGGTTTCTTTAATTACTTTTTGAGCCAATTCATCTGTCCATTTATAACTTCCGTGAAAACGGTCCATTCCCGTAATATCCAGATAAAATTCATCGACACTTGCTTTTTCCAAAACAGGCGCTTTTTCCTGAAGAATTTCGGTTACATCGTGCGATAATCGGGAATACAGTTCCATATCTCCTTTCATAACTTTAGCATCTGGACAAAGTTTAAGAGCCATAGCGATTGGCATCGCAGAACGCACTCCATATTTGCGGGCTTCATACGAACAGGAAGCAACAACACCACGATCTCCACCGCCTATAATAAGCGGAATTCCATTAAGTTCAGAGTTGGTGAGTCGCTCACAGGATACAAAAAAGGTATCCAAATCCATATGTACAATTGCCCGTGTCATTTCCTTGTTTTTGTATGAAACAAAATTAGTACAGATAATAACATTTTTAGTATATTTGCTGTTCCAAATTATAACAAATTCATTATGTCCTTATTTTCAGACAACATCAGAGCATTAAGGGTTAAGCATAAAATATCGCAGGAGAAATTAGCTGAAAACCTTAGCATTACCAGAGGAAGATACGTGAAATACGAAGACGGAACTTCGGAAGCACCGTACGATATCTTAAAGAAGATTGCATTGTATTTTCACATGAGTATTGACTTGATATTATCGGTCGATATTCGCAAAATCGATGTGCAAAATTTGATAAAACTCGAAGGAAATCGACTTATTCTGCCGATACAAGTAGATAGTTTTGGAGAAAATTTTATCGAAATCGTATCTCAAAAAGCAAAAGCGGGATATCTAAACGGTTATGCCGATCCCGAATATATAGAAAGTCTGCAACAGATTACGCTTCCGTTTTTAGGACCCGGAAAACACCGCGGATTTCCCGTTGAAGGTGATTCGATGCCTCCTCATGAAGACGGTTCGATTATTATTGGACGTTACGTAGAAAAATTAGGCGAAGTGATGGACGGAAAAACCTATATCCTGATTACTAAAAATGAAGGAATGGTCTACAAACGTCTCAATAAAAACAAAAAGAACGCTTTGGTTTTAGAATCAGATAACAGCTTTTATCCGAATTATGAAGTGAAAGCTTCGGATATTTTAGAGATTTGGGAGTACGAATGCAACATTGGGCGATCAGACAAAAAACAGGAAATATCGGAAACTGGAGCAATGAAGGATTTGCTTTTGGAATTAAAAAGAGAAGTTAGGGAGATTAAGAATAATACTTCGAATACGTAGAAAAAAATCAATATCAATTGCAATGTCAAAAATCAATATGATATCAATTATAAGGTAAATTTCAAATTTTAAAATTCCGTAGGAATGATATTTTTATTGTAGCAACGGATTTTAATCCGTTGAATTTGATATGGTAGTTTTAAAAGTTCTGTAGGAACGACCTATATTGACGTTTTATATGTGACGAACCTACGGCTCTTTGGATTGTGTGATTTTCGACATCAACCGGATTAAAATCCGGTTCTACAAAATGATTCGAGCCGATGGCTCTTTTAAAAAATAATTACTAAAAACATTTTAATTTGTTTAAAATGAACATCCAAAAAGCTAAACCAGAAGATCATATCCATTTAACCGAAATTACCAAAAAATCAAAAGCATTTTGGGGATATTCACAAGAACAAATTTTAGCTTGGGATAAACATCTCACAATTACCGCAGATTATATCCAAAATAATCCTGTTTTTACTTTAGTTGAAGAAAACAAAATCATCGGTTATTATTCTTATTTCAAACAAGAAAATAATCAGGTAAAATTGGACAACTTATTTATTTTGCCTGAATATATCGGAAAAGGATTTGGAACTTTATTAATGAATGATTTTCTGCAAAGAATGCGAGACGAAAAATGCCAAAAAATCATTCTGGATTCTGAACCAAAGGCAGAACAATTCTACCAAAAATTGGGATTTAAAAAAGTTGGCGAATTTGAAACTTCAATCAAAAATAGATTTATGCCGATTATGGAAATGGACTTATAAAGGTTCTAAGGTTCTGAGTTTTTTTAAATCGCCACGAATTGCACTAATTAGGGAATTATATTTCTGTAATTTAAATAAAAAAATTGTGCTAATTCGAGTAATTCGTGGCAAAAAAATAAAAACTAAAAAACTTTCACAAACCCCAAACCATATTGCTGACCGTTATAAAAAGGCATAATCATAGAAGTTGATTTTGTTTCAGAAGAAGATTTGAAAAGCTTTTTGGTAATATACGGTTGTACCCAATAAGCGATTTTGGTACTCAGAATTCCGATTCCCGCTCCGGCAGCAACATCCGTTAACCAGTGACGATTGTTGTAAATTCTGAAAAGCCCAGTTCCAGTTGCAACGGCATAACCCGCAATTCTGTACCAAATCGATTTGTCTTTGTATTCCTGCCAAAGAAATTCAGCTCCGGCAAAAGCGGTTGCTGTGTGTCCAGAAGGGAAGGAGTTGTTCGAACTTCCGTCAGGTCTTTCTACA
Organism: Flavobacterium ginsengiterrae; assembly: GCF_039539785.1. Lineage (NCBI taxonomy): Bacteria > Pseudomonadati > Bacteroidota > Flavobacteriia > Flavobacteriales > Flavobacteriaceae > Flavobacterium > Flavobacterium ginsengiterrae. The sequence continues at coordinate 1,718,042 of NZ_BAABDU010000003.1, forward strand.
TGCGAAACCGATTTTAAACCCAAAACTGTCGTTGCCATAATAGCATACGAAGTCACAAATATCACTGTGCGGTCGCGCAGATTATTTTTTCCTTTTACGCCAAAAGCATTCAGTGCATAAACAGAAGCTGCGGGTGCGTATTGCGAGAAATCGTCGATTGTGATTTTCTCGTCAATATCTTCGGTAACTTCGGCTTTAATTTGATGATTAAAGCTTAAAAGCTGGTCGCTTTCTAAACCAATTACGCCATAACCAATCAATGCACTCGGAATAATCAATTGTTTGTAATTGAATTTTAAAGAATGCGAAGTAGTGTCAATTTTTGTAATGGAATCATTTTGCTGTGCATTCGCAGAAAATAATCCGAATAGAAACAGGAGGGAAATCGTTTTGTGGAACATTGTTGTCATCGTTATGTTTTGCAATAGTAACGAATGTCTGATGCATCTATTTTGTACTTAATTGAACCTTAAGCGAATATTAATTGATTCAAAATCAATGGCAATATCAAATTCCTGTTTCAATGAATTAAAGTCCCAGCTGGGTAAATTATGTCGCTCCGCTGGAGCTTATGATCGGGATGAATCAAAATAATCTACAAATATTTAGCTCCTCCGGAGCTGTTTTTAAACCTTCAACGCAAACCAAAACGTGCTTCCCAATCCCAAATTGCTTTCCACGCCAACCGTTCCATTTTGGGCTTCGATAAATTCTTTGCTAATCGCTAAACCCAATCCTGTTCCCGATTTTGGACTTCCTGGAATTTGGAAATACTTATCAAAAACTTTGTCTTTATATCTTGGTTCAATTCCTTTTCCGGTATCGATAACCTGAAAAACCATTTGATTATTTTCTTCTTTTAATTTAATGAGAATCGTACTTTTTTCAGACGAATATCTGATCGCATTCGATAAATAATTAATCAAAACCCAGCCTGTTTTTTCGCTGTCGGCTTTTACGTCTTTTAGATTTTCATCGGCATCAATAATCAGCTGAATCTGTTTTTGATCGGCTTGAACTTTTACCGCTTCAACCGCATAATTTATAATGTCATGCGGATTACTTTTTCCAATATTCAGCTGAATATTTCCGGTTTCTAATTGCGATAAATTCAGTAATTCGCCCGTGATTTTCAGCAAACGCTGACTGTCATCTTTTATGCTTTCAACCAATTGTTTCTGATCGTCGTTCATATCGCCCGTTTTGGTGTTTTCAAGTAATTGAAGACTTAATTTTATAGAAGCAATCGGCGTTTTTAATTCATGTGAAACGGTGGCAATAAAATTGGTTTTAGCAAAATCCAATTCTTTAAAAAGCGTAATATTTCGAAGAATAATGACATCACCAATATTGATTTCTTTTTCTTCGCCCGTTGGTGTTATCGTAATATTGATAGTTTCTTTTTCGAAATAACTTTCTTTAGCGTTAGCAAAAATTTTCAAAGGCTGTTTTTTCTGATTTTCATTTTCTTTTAAAATCAAAGAACGAATCAAATCATTTGTATTCGCTAATTCCCAAGCCAATTTTCCAATTGCATCTTCCGATTTTAAACCGATAATTTTCAGCGCTTCATCATTCGCAAACAAAACAATTCCGGCGTGATCCAAACCAATAATCGGATCATTCATATTATTGATAAGCGTTTCCAATCGTTTTTTCTCAAAAAGAAGTTTGTAAACATTACTGTCGTGATATTCTTCAAGTTTTTGCGCCATCGTATTAAACGATTTGGCGAGATCTCCGAATTCGCTGTGGCTTGTAAAATGTACACGTTCTGAATAATTTTTATTGGCAATTTCTTTAATACTAAAAGTGAGTTCCTTAATGGGATTCGCAATATTATTTGGAAGATTAACCAATAAATTAAAAGCAATCAAAAAGCATAAACTTCCGACAATGGCAATATATAAATTGGCCGTTTCTGCCGATTGTTTGGCAATGTCACTTTTCTGTTTTATGGCGTCAAGATTCAGTTTCATGATCGCAAAAATGTCCTGACGAATCTGCGCTTTCAGATTTTCATCGGCATTATTTTTTTCTAAAAGAGCAAAACTTGCCATCAGTTTTTCTGTTGCCTGTTTTTCGCCGGGTTCGGTAATATTCTGCGTTTGTTTTTTAAGATTTTTTTCAAAATTTTGAATGGTTTCTTTTGAATTGGTTTTCATTCCGTCCAAAGCAAAAATCATATTTCGCGAATATTCAAGCGTATTGTAATTCGATTTCAGAATATTCTCAGTATCCTGTTTAATCAAAAAAACAGAATAAGCGCTCACCAGCGAAAGGATGATAATCATCAAAAATAACAATCCGACACCCAGATTCAATTTGGTTTTAATTCTCATAAGAGTTGTTTTAAAAACAAGTTTTTTTTATTTGAATCATTAAGAGATTAAGTAAGTTAAGCTTTTCTTTGGCTTAAGATCATTAAGCTTAATGTTCTAAGGTTTAGTTTTTATTCAGCATTCAATCTTAATTTTCTTAATCTCTTAATGGTAAAAAAAATTAAGATAAAATAACAAGATCGACGTTTGATAAAGACAGTTTATTTAACAGACGTCTGAAAATTGTTGTAGACAAAATTACTTTAAATAAATTCAAATGCGGTTTTCCGATGCAGACTGTTGTGATTTGTTTTTCTTCAACGATTTTTAAAATCGCATTTGCAATATTTTCATTTTCCAGTTTAATTACTTCGGCACCCAATTGAACGGCGAGTTTAAAGTTATTAATTAAATGCCGTTGTTTATCGAGCGCAATTCTTGTAGTGCTTTCCTTCGGAGTTTCGACATACAAAACATACCAGATTCCGTTGTAATAACTCGCCAGACGCGCCGCTTTTCTGATCACAATTTTAGCTGTTTTGTCATTACTGCTAATGCACGCCAATAATTTTTCGTGACGTAAAGCATGTAGATTCGGAACTTCATTTTCTACTTTTCGAACAACCTGACTTGCCACTTCTTTCAAAGCCAATTCGCGCAATTGCAGAATTTGTTCTGATTTAAAGAAGTTCGCCAAAGCCGTTTGAATTTTATCCGGCGTATAAATTTTTCCTTCTTTCAAACGAGCAATCAAATCTTCCGAAGTCAAATCGATATTCACTACTTCATCTGCCAGACGCAGAACATTATCCGGAATTCTTTCCTGAACGTCAATTCCTGTAATGCGTTTTACATCTTCGTTTAAACTTTCAATATGCTGAATATTTACTGCCGAAATCACATTTATTCCTGCTTCAAGAATCTCCAAAACATCCTGCCAGCGTTTTTCGTTTTTGCTTCCTTCGACGTTAGTATGTGCCAATTCGTCAACAATTACGACTTCTGGACGCAGATTGATAATCGCCTGAACATCGAGTTCTTCAAGCTCTTTTCCTTTATAAAAAATGGTTCGCCTCGGAATAAGAGGCAAACCAGTTAATAATTCATGTGTTTCTTTCCGATTGTGCGTTTCGATATAACCGATTTTCACATCGATTCCGTTTCGCAATAACGAATGCGCTTCCTGAAGCATACGAAAAGTCTTGCCCACACCGGCACTCATCCCGATGTAGATTTTAAACTTTCCTTTTCGTGATTTCTGAATCAAATCGAGAAAGTGCTGTGCGTTATTTTCTTTTTCCTCTTTCATAGGTTTTGCCACGAAGGCGCTAAGACACTAAGGTTTGTTTTGCCACAGATTTCACAGATTAAAAAGGATTTTTTTTGCCACGAATTACACCAATTTGCGCGAATTTTTTATTTAAAAAAGGGCAAAAACAATTAGTGAAATTTGTGTAATTCGTGGCTAAAAAACTCTACACAAAGCATATAAAAATCCATTTAATCTGTGAAATCTGTGACTAAATATTTCTAGAAACTAATCGCCAATGAAGTTGTTACAAAAGTATTCGTGTCTGTTGGCTGATTGTTTTTTGTAAAAATTTCATCTTTGCTTGACAGGTTTCTCGCTTCAATTCTAAACATAACATTATCAGAAACTAAGTAATCAAAGTTAGCCGAAAATCCGTAAGTTTTAAATCCGTTTGGCGTTTCTGTTGCGATAATCACACCTTTTTCGTCGCTGTAATATTCGCCACGCGCCGCAAGCTGAATTTTATCAGTTGGTTTGTACTGCAGAATCAAAACAGGTGAAAACCAAGTATCATATTTATTACTGTTTTTAGCCGATTGTTGAGAACCAACATCAAAACCAGCCGTAATATTTGTTTTTTCTGTTAACTTAAACTGTCCGTAAAAATCATTAAAATAACGCCATTTTTTATCGACGTCAGGTTGTTCATTTCCAACATACGTACTCCAATTCAAAGTCACATTATCTGAAGGTTTAAAAGTAATCTGTGTTCCAAAAGCCGGAGTCTGATTGCCTTCCACTTTTTCAATTCTCTGCCAGCCGTTTAAATACATCGCCGCCAAATACCATTTTCCAGATTCAGACGTATAACCAATTTTTACACCCGCTTCGTAATACGGAGAATTCTCCGCTAGAATACTTCTTGTCAGCGTTTGGCAATCTTTTCCAATCGCACTTTCAAAACCAATATGCGAAGGCATAATTCCCGCATCAATCCATAAATTATGGTTCTTCGAAATCTTCACACCAACATTAGCTTCGTAAACATTTTGCAGTAAATTTTGTTCTGCAGACATATTATATTGTGCATAAGTTCCCGCCATCAAAGCAAAATTTCCTCGGATATTTTCTTTTGAATAATTCACTTTTGCCATTCCGAGATTAAGATTCACTTCATTGCTTTTATTGTAACTATAAAAAAATCCAGGACGTGTATGATTTTCAGGTTTCCCGAAATCATAACTATAATAAACATCAACATATCCCGAAAACGTAAACGGACTTTTAGATTCTTCTTGTGCATGTAAATTGCTAAAACCAAAAGCGATTAAAGCAGTAAGTATTATTTTTTTCATTTTGTCTTTATTAGTTCCTGCAAGGTTTTCAAAACCTTGTAGGCGTTTAATTAATTTTATTTAGTAGATTTTTTAGGAGCTAATCCCGCTATCCGTTTCAATCTTTTGGGCGGAACCCCCGCCCAAAAGGATTTCCACTACTATCGGGGCTAGGGTATTCGGGGTAAAAAGGCGTTTTTCTTTCCTATAAGGTTTCCAAAACCTGTTAGGTATTAATTTTAGTTTAGGTGATTTAACGTCTCGATTTGTCATTTCGACGAAGGAGAAATCTCCGCAAGTAACTCGACAAAGATTGGCAATTCACGATATGGGAGTTTCTTGCGGAGATCCCTAGTTCCTCGGGATGACAAACGGTGCGTGAAAGTCATACCTACAAGGTTTTGGAAACCTTGCAGGAGAGAAAACCTCAGTCCCGATAGCTATCGGGATAGCATCTCAGTAACTTAGAACTTTTCTCTAGCGAAGCTCATCCAAAGCCACATTCAATTCCAAAACATTAACCGTTTCAGGCCCAACAACAGCCGTATTAATTTTAGATTCCACCAAAGCTTTTACTTTCGTATCATCTAATTTTCGTTCTTTAGCCACACGTTTCACCTGAATCAAAGCGCCTTGCACAGAAATATTCGGATCCAGTCCGCTTCCAGAAGCCGTAACCATATCAGCCGGAATCTCAGATTTTTTCAAATATGGATGAACTAATAATAAAGTGTCAATTCGTTTTTGAACCAAAGCCAAATACTCAGCATTGCTCGGAGCTTTGTTGCTTCCGGCACTTCCCGCTGCATTGTAATCTACAGCCGAAGGCCTTCCCCAGAAATAATTTGATTTATCGAACTTCTGTCCGATTTTTGAATAACCAACTACTTTTCCGTTAACGGAAAGAGTTTCGCCTTTTCCTTGATTTGGAGCGACCTGTGCAATTCCATAAATAGCAAGAGGATAAATAATTGCAAACAGAATTAGAGTACAAACAGTAAGTTTTAGTATAGAAAATATATTTTTCATTTTTTTTATTTTTAAGGTTCTAAGGTGCTAAGATTGTAAGCTTCTGAGCTTTCTTAACTACCTTAGAAATTTATTATTTGATTTTTTAGTTTGGATAAAAGACTAAATCGATAGGAAAAAAACTTAGAATCTTAGCGACTTAGAACCTTAGTAGCTTACATAAAAATCGCTACAATCAAATCAATCAATTTGATACCAATAAAAGGAACAATTAATCCGCCTAAACCATAAATCAAAAGATTACGTTTTAAAATCGCACTGGCACCAATCGGACGATATTCAACACCTTTCAGCGCAAGCGGAATCAAAATCGGAATGATAATCGCATTAAAAATCACAGCCGATAAAATGGCACTTTCCGGACTGTGCAAATGCATGATATTTAAACCTTGCAAAGCCGGAATCGCAGTGATGAAAAGCGCCGGAACAATTGCAAAATATTTCGCAACGTCATTCGCAATAGAAAAAGTGGTTAACGTTCCGCGGGTCATTAGAAGCTGTTTTCCGATTTCTACGATCTCAATCAATTTTGTTGGATCGTTATCTAAATCCACCATATTTCCGGCTTCTTTTGCAGCTTGAGTTCCGCTATTCATCGCAACACCAACGTTGGCTTGGGCGAGGGCAGGAGCGTCATTTGTTCCGTCACCCATCATAGCGACTAAACGGCCTTCTTCCTGTTCTTTGCGGATATAATTCATTTTATCCTCCGGTTTTGCTTCGGCAATAAAATCATCAACACCAGCTTTTTCAGCAATAAATTTCGCCGTTAATGGATTATCTCCCGTAACCATTACGGTTTTGATTCCCATTCGGCGTAAGCGCTCAAAACGTTCTTTCATTCCCGTTTTGATAATATCCTGCAATTCAATAACTCCTTGAACTTGATTGTTTTTTAGGACAACTAAAGGCGTTCCTCCATTTGACGAAATCGTAATTACTTGCTGAGCTGTATCTTCAGGAAAAGCGTTTCCTGATTGTTCTGCAATTTTTTTGGCAGCATCTTGTGCGCCTTTTCGAATGTTTGTTCCGTCTTTTAAAATGATTCCAGAAGTTCTGGTTTCGGCAGTAAATTTTATGGTTTGTGAGATCTCAGAAGTATTCTGTAAAACACTTGGTTTGCTTTCGTTTTTCACTTCTAACATTTCACTTAATTCCAAAATACTTTTTCCTTCTGGAGTATCATCGGCAAGTGAACTCAAAACAGCAGATTTTACAAAATCATCAAAAGCAATTCCTTTTGTTGGATAAAAATTGGTTGCTTTTCGGTTTCCGATTGTGATGGTTCCAGTTTTATCCAAAAGCAAGACATCAATATCTCCGGCAGTTTCAACCGCTTTTCCAGATTTGGTAATTACGTTGGCACGTAACGCTCTGTCCATTCCCGCAATTCCGATCGCAGAAAGCAAACCTCCAATTGTCGTTGGAATTAAACAAACGAACAAGGCAATAAAAGCAGCGATTGTAATCGGAGCATTCGCATAATCGGCAAAAGGTTTTAAAGTGACGCAAACAATTACGAAGATTAAAGTAAATGCTGCTAATAAAATGGTCAAAGCGATTTCGTTTGGCGTTTTCTGACGACTTGCACCTTCCACCAAAGCAATCATTTTGTCTAAGAAACTTTCGCCAGGTTCAGAAGTTACCTGCACTTTTATTTTATCAGACAAAACTTTTGTTCCGCCTGTAACAGACGATTTATCTCCGCCAGCTTCTCTAATAACAGGCGCACTTTCTCCTGTAATCGCGCTTTCATCAATCGTTGCTAAACCTTCGATAATTTCACCATCAGTAGCAATAACTTCTCCGGCAACGCAGACAAAAATGTCTCCTTTTTTTAATTGTGAAGAGGAAATGGTTTGTCCGTTTTCTAATTTTGCAGGCGTTTCTTCACGGGTTTTTCTTAAACTGTCGGCTTGTGCTTTTCCGCGTGCTTCGGCAATCGCTTCGGCGAAATTGGCGAACAAAAGCGTGGCCAGTAATATTAAGAATACGATTAAATTGTAAATAAAACTTCCCTGATCGTTTGCGCCCATTAAGATCGAAATGCAAACCACAAACATAATTGCGGTTCCGATTTCTACGGTAAACATTACCGGATTTTTAATCATCATTTTTGGATTCAGCTTCACAAAAGACTGCAATAAAGCTTCTTTTACCTGCTGACTCTCAAACAATGATGTAGATTTATTAGTTGTCATTTTCTTGTATGTAAAATGTTATTTTTAAAATGTTTTGCGTTGGTTTTAAACACATAGAAACATAGATTTCACTTTGAGATTAAGGCGTTTCACTTGCATGAATTCACATAGCTATGTGTGAAAACTAGTTTTTTCTAATTCCTTTTTTTAGATATTGAATTCCTATGTTTCTATGTGTTTAAAAATTTTCAGCATTATTAAAGAGTAAAATATTCAGCCAATGGGCCAAGTGCTAAAGCAGGAAAGAAAGAAAGTGCTGCAATAATCGCAATAACAGCAAAAATCATAATTCCGAAAATTGAAGTATCTGTTTTTAAAGTTCCTGCGCTTTCTGGAATGTATTTTTTATTGGCTAATAAACCTGCGATTGCCAAAGGTCCAATGATCGGAATGAAACGGCTTAACAATAAAACAATTCCTGTAGTAATATTCCAAAACGGATTGTTATCGCCTAAACCTTCAAAACCAGAACCGTTGTTGGCAGCGCTCGAAGTGTATTCGTATAACATTTCAGAGAATCCGTGGTTTCCTGGATTGTTGAGCCATCCTGTTGCATTTCCGCTAAACCAATAACCCATTGCAGTATCATTCGCAGCAAAATAAGAAGCCAAAGCCGTTCCTGCTAAAATCAATAAAGGATGGAGAATAGCAATAAAAGCAGCAATTTTAACCTCCCGAGCTTCGATTTTCTTTCCTAAGAATTCAGGAGTTCGACCAACCATTAAACCAGAAATAAAAACCGCCAGAATAATAAAGATGTAGAAGTTGAGGTAACCCACGCCGCATCCACCGTAGAATGCATTAATCATCATCGCTAATAACTGCATTGCTCCAGAAACTGGCATCGAACTATCGTGCATACTGTTTACAGATCCTGTCGAAATTACCGTTGTAGCAATACTCCAAAATCCTGAAATCGCTGGACCAAAACGAACTTCTTTTCCTTCCATCGCTCCAGTTGTCTGAGAAATTCCCATTTTTTCTATGGCTGGATTTCCGTTTAATTCGCTTGAAATGGTTGGAATCACGAGAAGTAAAAACCCAATTGTCATTACACCAAAAATGATATAAGAGAATTTCTTTTTGTTTAAGAAAAAACCAAGTGCAAAAATCATCGCAAACGGAACTATCATCTGCGCCCAAAGTTCAACCGCATTCGTTAAATACGTTGGATTTTCTAAAGGATGCGCTGAATTGGCTCCGAAGAATCCACCTCCGTTTGTTCCGATATGTTTGATGGCAACAAAAGCAGCTGCAGGTCCGCGCGAAACTTCTACGTGATCTCCTTGTAAAGTGGTAATTGCATCTTTCCCTTCAAAAGTCATTGGAGTTCCGCTGAAAACCAAAGCGGTTGCTACGATTGCAGAAAGCGGTAATAATATACGTGTACAGCTTTTTACAAAATAGTTATAAAAATTTCCTAGTTTTTCTGTAGTTCTTTCGCGCATAGCGGTAAAAACCATTGCTGCTGCCGCGATTCCGACTCCAGCCGAAACGAATTGCAGAAACATTAAAACCATTTGCGATAAGTACGAAACACCGCTTTCGCCAGAATAATGCTGTAAATCGCAATTTACTAAAAATGAAATGGCGGTATTAAAAGCCAAATCGGGCGACATATTCGGGTTATTATCCGGATTTAAGAATAGCGAACCTTGGAACATCAAAACAAAAAAGCAAAGAAAGAACCAAACCATATTGATGCTTAAAAGTGCTTTCAGATGTTGTTTCCAGTTCATTTCTTCGGCTGGATTGATACCGCTGATTTTAAAAATAAATTTTTCAAGCGGATTGAAAATCGGGTCAAGAAGTGTTTTTTCTCCTTTGAAAATTTTAGCAATGTATTTTCCAAAAGGAATTGCTAAAACAATTGTCAGGATAAAAATGCCTATGACGCCTAGTAACTCTGTATTCATAATTTTGAGATTATTTTTTAAGATGTGAATGGATTTGAGAATCTTATTTTCTCAAATCAGAATTTTTCAGGTTTGATTAATACGTAAACCAAATACAAGAAAACAGCGATTGAAATGATAAATAGTGCAGTCATGATTTAGATTTTTTCAAAAAAGTCAACAGAGAGAAAGCAAATGGCAAACAGTAAAACTGCTAAACCGAGTAATAGAAATGTGACCATGATAATTTTAGATTTTAGATTTTAGTCCCGAAGCTTCGGGATAGATTTTTACACTCCAGAAGTATTAACTTGTTTGATGTATTCTGCTTTTAGTGTCTGTGGGAAGAGATGCGAAATATTGCAGTGGCGCATTTCCATAAAAGAAGAAACCGAGAAAACATACACATTTGAAATTGCATTTTTGGTTTCTAAGCTTCCGCTAATGAATAACCGTTCGGCAAGAGCTAAACATTTTTTCGCCCGAACGATATTGCCACAGATAATTGATTTTTTAGTAATCTCAGCAAACCGTTCGGCTTGTTTGTAGATGGTATTTACTTTATTTTTCATGAGAAGGAATTTTTAATGTTCTTTCCCGCTTTATGCCAAATTATATTCCGAAAATGATGAAATGTGGTTAAGGCCTTGTAAAATAAAGAGTTATTGTTTTGTGCCAAAAATTGAGCACAAAAAAAGCCTATCAAAATGATAAGCTTTTATTAAAATGAGAGGTTTCTCTAGATTATTCTGCGTTCCTGCAAGGTTTCCAAAACCTTGTAGGTATTTTACGTGATACACCTAATAAAAAATCAAACCTACAAGGTTTTGGAAACCTTGCAGGAAAAGCTATTGTGAGATGTTATACTCCTCCAGTTTCCTATACAAAGTCGCAATTCCAATTTCCAGCAATCTAGCCGTTTCCGCTTTATTTCCTTTCGTATAATTTAAAACTTTCTGAATATGCAGTTTCTCAACACTCTGCATAGAAAAAGCCGACATCGATTTATTGTTTTTTTCTGATTGATGTTGCATTTCATATGGAAGAACATCAGAAGTCAGCGTTTCGCCGTTACTCAAAATAACAGATCTTTCAATAATATTTTTAAGTTCACGAATATTTCCCGGCCAGGAATAATTTTCTAATTTCTGAATAAAATCATCCGAAACCGATAATATCTTTTTATTCGTTTTTTCAGAAAATTGCTTCACGAAGAAATTTACCAAAACAGGAATATCTTTCACTCTTTCTCTAAGCGAAGGAAGTTTAATTTCGAAAATATTCAAACGGAAATACAAATCAGAACGGAAACGATGTGCATCGCTTTCTTCTTTTAAATCTCGGTTTGTAGCGGCAATCAATCTGAAATTTGATTTTTTTGAAGTCGTGTCGCCTACAGGAATATATTCGCTCGTTTCCAGAACACGCAATAATTTTGCCTGAAGATCAATTGGCATTTCTCCAATTTCGTCTAAGAATAAAGTACCGCCGTTTGCTTCTTCAATAAAACCTTTTTTATCTTTTAAAGCTCCGGTAAAAGCACCTTGTTTGTGTCCGAAAAGTTCGCTTTCCAAAATTTCTTTGCTGAAAGTACTGCAATTTAAAGCGACGAAAGATTTACCGACACGATTACTGTTTTCATGAATCGCCTGTGCAAAAACTTCTTTTCCAGTTCCTGTTTCTCCCGTTAATAAAACAGTCGAATCGGTTTTGGCAACTTTTTGGGCAAGATCAATAACTTGTTCAATTCCTTTTGATTTCCCTATAATCGTATTAAAAGAATATTTATCGTTAATACGTTTTTCAAGCTGTTGTACTTTTTTCTGCAATTGAACTTTATCAACGGCTTTATAGAGAAGCGGAATTATTTTATCATTATCGTCGCCTTTTACGATATAATCAAAAGCGCCGTTTTTCATCGCTTGAACACCGTCGGGAATATTTCCAAAAGCGGTTAAAAGAATAACTTCCGTGAGCGGAAAACTTCCTTTTATAGTTTGAACAAAATCAACGCCGTTTCCGTCAGGGAGTTTTACGTCACATAAAACGACATCAATATCAGTCTGTTCTAGTTTTTTAAAACCCGATTTTAAATCTTTCGCTTCAAAAACTTCAAATCCTTCCGATTTTACAATGCGTACCAAAAGACTTCTTAGTTTTTCTTCGTCGTCTATAATTAAAATTTTGTGTGTCATTTGATGATAAAGCTAAAAGCGAAATTCAATTTCGGAATACAAAGTTAGGTTTAAAACTCTTTGGTACAATTATTTTTAAACACATAGAAACATAGATTTTTTTCAATTAAAAGAATACAAAAGAAACTAGTTTGCATACATAGCTATGTGAATTAAAAATAAATGAAATGTCTTTTCTGATTTTAAAAACTAAAATTCTATCTTTCTATGTGTTGAATAAAATTATCATTTGACTTTTTGGTTCAAAGGAAATTCTTGCGAAAATTCAATTTTTAAAACCGTTCCGTTATTATTTTCAATATTTAATTTAGCCGCTAAATCATCGCTTAGACCTTTTATCAGCATCATTCCGAAAGAATTAGGTTTTTGAGTAAGATTAGCATCAAATCCGATTCCGTTATCGGCAATTGTTAAAACATAGTTGTTTTCGGATATAGTTTCCAGCGTGACATAGATCATACCTGTTCTGTCTTCAGGAAAAGCATATTTTATCGAATTTGTAATCGCTTCATTCAAAATTAATCCCAACGGAACTGCATGCGCCACGTCCAATTCCAGCTGATCTATCTTTAATTCAAACCTAATTCTTTGACCAAGCGAAAAAGATTCTCTTAGATATTCGACTAATTCTTTAATGTAATTCGGCATATTAATCGTCGAAATATTCTCAGAATTATACAATTTCTGATGAATCAAAGACATCGAATGAATTCTATGCTGACTGTTTTTAATTGCAGAAAGCGCCATATCGTTATCCAAATAAGCCGATTGAGAATTCAGAAGACTAATCACAGTTTGCAGATTATTTTTTACACGATGATGAATTTCTTTCAAAAGCCATTCTTTTTCATCCAGTAAATGCCTCAAATTGGCATTCGCTTTACTGATTTCTTTTTCTTTTTGTTCTAACTGCTTGTTGTTTCGCTGTTTCAAGCGATAACGATTATAAAGTAAAACGATTGTAACAAGCAATAAAACCAAACTCCAGATAGAAACACTATTTAAAAGTTTAGATTTCTGCAATTCGCTTTCCTGAAGTTTAGATTGTTTATTTAAAAGCGTAATTTTTTCTTCTTTATTCTGAGTTTCGTAAAGAATTTTCAGTTCTTCGATTTGTTTATTTTTCGAAATGTCATAAATCGAATCGCTTAATTTTTTGAAAGTTTTATAATGAACGAGTGCGCCGCGATAATTTCCATTAATAGAATCAATTTTATAAAGCGAAGTAAGAAGTCCTTGTGAAGTATAATTTTTATCATATTTTTTAGAAAGAGCCAGAATTTTATTAGTGTAAAAAGTAGCTTTTTCAAGGTTATTTCTATTGGCATAAAACGAAGCCATACCAGAATAACAGTTGGCAACATCTCGAAAGGTCTGCGGAGAATCTAAAAGTTTTGCATAAGAATCCATTTCTATAAAATGTTTTTCTGCCTGTTTATAATTATTTAACTCCCAATTACAATTAGCGTAGGCGTAAGCAATGAGCATTTTATCTAAAGTGTGAGTAGGAGGATAATTTTTAATGATAGAATTCATATAAGCAATCGCTTCTTTATTTTTTCCTCTAATAGATAATGAAGCCACAGTTACAATAAAATTTTTGTACCAGCTTCCACTGTTAATATTGTTTTTTCCGTATTGAATACTTTTTTGTGATTGTTCCAAAGCTTCTTTATAATGTCCAAGCGTTAAATAAGTCATTCCCAAACGCATATAAAAAATATCAGCAAAAGTATAATCATTGGTATCTTCCATCGTTTTTACACTTCGCTGGGCGTAATAAAGAGCATTTTTAAAGTTGTACTGATTCGATTCTATATAGGCAATAGTAGTTTCTCCAAACTGTAAATGCTTAAAACCTATTTTTCGCATATCGGCCATATTCTGATACAGTATTTTTTTTGCCACATTTATTTTTCCGCCCCAGAAATAAATCGTCGTAAGTCTCATTTTTACTTCAAGACGTTTTTCTTCCATATTCAATTCTTTATACAAAGATTCGGCTTCCTGCAGGATTTTTTCTTTAGAAGGATCTAATTCAAAAAGATAAGACGCTTTATTATTTAATGCATCTGCAAGTCCAAGTTTATCATTTGAAGCTCTACAGTCTGCAATAACCTGATCAAAATATTTCGCACTCTCTGCGGGATTTCCTGCCTGCGCATAAAATTTGGCTTCTAAAAACATACTTTCATATTCGAGTTTTTTAGCCTTCAAAGTTTTACTGGTTTTCAGCGCATCATCTATATAAAGTTTGGCATTAGTTAAATCTTCAGGTTTTGAGCCAGGTTTAAAGAGATAAAAACTTCCCAGTTGTAATAATAGTTTAACGCGGTCATCATTCTTAGCTGAAGCCAATAAACGTTTAGCCGAATTGATATTTCCTTTTTCGATCAAATCATTGCCTATTAAAGTACCGCCATTATAATAACCTTCATTATAAGCCAGAGAAAGAGGAAGTTTGTAAGCCTTGCAGGTTAACACTACAGAACTATCAACATCGATAGCACCTTGATTTGAATTGTATAAATACATCGAACAGCTCTGAATTAAAAGGCGTTTTTTCTTTAAATCATATTGATTTTGTGCAGGCTGTGTTTGAGCAAAAGTCTGAATGGCAAATACAATTATAAAACAGAAATTATAAACTGATTTCATATAAGTATAAGGATTAATTGGTTAGTGGTTTTGGTAAACAAATATAAAAATAAACGCAACTGATTGCTTGAAAAAATATCAAGAAAATTCACATTAAATATCTATTTTATGATTTATATTTGATGAAAAAGTTAATTTGGTTCATTTTATTAACTAATTTTATGTCAATATTTTATAAAGATATAACGCTAAAAATACCACAAAGATGAAAACGGCTTCCGTCTATCCTGATAATTCACTTGAAACGGCCCCAAAAAAGCGGATTTTAATTGTTGAAGATCAATTTATAGAAGCGCATGATTTGCAGTTAATTTTAGAAAAAGCAAATTATGATGTAACTGGAATTGCTCGTTCTGTTGAACAGGCTTTGGAACAGATTGAAACAGAAAAACCAGACTTGGTCTTTCTCGACATTATGCTCCGCGGAACTGGAAACGGAATTGATCTTGCACATATTTTAAAAGAAGAACATATCGCATTTATTTTTGTGTCGGCCAATTCGAGTAAAAAAATCTTGGATCAAGCCAAAACTACCGAGCCGTACGGATTCATTGTAAAACCTTTTAGAGAACAAGATGTTTTAACAACGCTCGAAATTGCTTTTTACAGAAAACAATATAGTCTGGAATCACAGCTAAAACAGCAGATTTTATTGCAGAACGAGATTAACGAAATCATAAATTCTAAAATAAAATGGGAAGAAGCGCTTTTGCTGCTTGGTAAAAAAATCCAGACATTTATTCCGTTTGATTACTTTGAAGTTGGTTTTGCCAACACAACGCATTATGATAATCTCGGAATCATGCGTAAAAACAGAGACGATTATCAAATTATTAGTGTAGATAAACTTTCTAAAATTGCAGACGTTTCAATAAAAGAATTGAATGAAACGTATATAAAATCTAAAATTGATCTGGAACCTATTATATATAGTGAAGAAAATTTGATCAACAATTTTCAAAAAGCTCCTATAAAAAGTCTGATTGCACATAATTTCGGAATCAAATCGTATTTGGTTTTTCCAGTTATGATTGCTTCCATTCAAAGATTTTATTTTACGTTCTACAGCCGCAACTTCAATATGTATTCTGATGAAAACCTGAAATTGCTGACAAGTTTAGAAAATAGTTTGGTTCAGTTTGTTACTAAATTGTATTCAGGAGAAATCATAAAATTGGTTGAAAATAGTGCTCCAGCGCATATTCAGAAAAACACAAAATCAGAAAAAGCAATTTTAAACTGCGAAGGAATTATCGGAAACAGCACACACATGATGACGGTTTTCAATTATATCCGTAAAGTCGCTCCATCTGATACTTCAGTTTTGGTTTTAGGCGAAAGCGGAACCGGAAAAGAAAAAATTGCACAAAATATTCATGCTTTATCACCTAGAAAAGATCAGCCACTTGTGATTATCAACTGTGGAGCAATTCCAGAAAATCTAGCCGAATCCTTATTATTTGGTCATGAAAAAGGCGCTTTTACAGGTGCATTAGACAAAAGAATAGGGAAATTTGAATTGGCAGACTACGGAACTATTTTCTTAGACGAAATAGGAGAGATGCCTTTAGAGCTTCAGGTAAAACTGCTTCGAGTACTGCAAGAAAGAGAAATAGAAAGAATTGGCGGAAAATCTCCTATAAAAGTGGATGTTAGAATCATCGCCGCCACAAATAAAAACTTGGAAGAAGAAGTCGCAGCCGGAAGATTCAGAATGGATTTGTATTACCGTCTTCACGTTTTCCCAATTATAGTACCGCCTTTAAGAAAAAGAAAAGACGATATTCCGATTCTTGCTGAACATTTTATCAATTTGTACAGCGAAAGAATGAACAGGAAAGCACCAACACTTTCTGAAAATGCGCTGCAAACCATTCTAAACTACAATTGGCCAGGAAATATTAGAGAATTAGAACATGTAATTCAGCGCGCACTTTTATTAACAGACGGAAATACGATTAAAGATATTGAACTTTCAATGTCATCTAAAATGCATCCTGAGCAAACCAGTGAATCATTTTCAATCAAAACAATTCTCGAAAACGAACGCGATTATATTTTGTATATTCTCAAAAAATGCAACGGAAAAATATCGGGTGCCGGAGGTGCTGCAGAGATTTTAGACATTCATCCGTCAACATTAAATTCGAAAATCAAAAAACTCGAAATCAAAAGAGAAATCAGCTAGACAATTTTGTTCAGCCAATCTGCAATACAATCTGCAGTTTCTTTCCAATCAGGTTGTATTAAAACCAAATGATTGGTGTTTTTGCATTCTTTATAACAGGTTAGAGAATGCATGTTTTTGTACATTTTGTAATTACAATAAGCCAGTTTTTGCGGAATCAATTCATCGTCAGAACCCGTTAGAAAAAGAAGCGGAACATGTTTTTTTCTAAAATTAATTTTGGCTTTCGCCGAATATAAATCACGAATCAGCAATTTAGATTCGGGAACAACATATTTAGTATAGGAACTTTTTTGCTCGTCGAGAAGCAGACAATTCACAAAAAAATCCTGCCATTCTTTAAAAGTAATTAAATGACTTTTTTGAGTTGAGGTAAAAAAACCGAGAGAACTCCAAATTCGATTATAAAAAGAAAACTTTCCCGTACAGATATTTTTGGGTGCAAAAGAATGTATGCAGACAGCACAAAGCGCCAAATCTTTCTCAACCAAAAGCTGTGTCAAAAGTCCGCCGTATCCGTGTCCGATTAAAATCGGTTTTTCAGAAAGAGTTTCAATTATTTCTGTATAATAATCCAATAAATCACCCAATCGAGTCGAAGCAATTTTATCGTTATTCTTTGTTCTCAAAATTGTTGCAGATTCGTTTTTATAAGGCCACGGCGGCGCAGTAGTTTTATAACCTTGAGATTCAAAAAAAACAATCCAGTTTTCCCAGCAGGAATTACTTGTAAAAGCCCCCGTAATAAATACAATTGTTTTAGCATTTGATAAATACATACGATTTTGATTTGTGGTTTGCTGATGTTTTTTGAAAGACAAACGATATGCCTTTTTTTAATTGTTAGGAATTAGAAGCATTATTTGATTTTTGTTTTGTACGAATTATTATATATCGTTAAAACAAAATTCTAATTCTTGAAATATCATTTTTTATATTGATGTTTTTCAAGAAATCTATTTCTATATTTGATTAATTAATCTTTTCAAATGAAAACATTTACGTTTATTATAATTCTGTTTTTTGGAATTCATTCTTTCGCTTTCGCGGAAAATCAATCTTTAGAAAATCCACCGAAAACAATTACATTCAAAATCAAATTAAAATCGGCAGGAAAAGTAAAAATCACGCCTTCGGTATTAAAATTCAATAAACATTTTGCTTATAGTTTTACGTTGGATGACGGTTACCGATCGGCTTATTTGACAGCATTTCCATTATTAAATGGAGGAAAAATTAGTGCTTCAAATAAAAATGGATGGAAAATAGATCAGGGTGGAGACGGAAAAACTTCAAAAGGTCTTTTTTATACAGACGGATTTGGAAATAAAATTCCGTTCAAATTGGCTTTGGCAATAAACGGAGCATCTTTAAATAATTTGCCTAATCGTGGACATCTTTCTTGGGAAGAAGTTCGCGAAATGTACAATGCAGGTTGGGATATTCTCAATCACAGTTTTCATCACGCGACCAAACACGGCACAAATTATTTAACTGAAGTAACGGATAATACAAAATCGATAAAAGAAAATCTGAATTTCACAATGTCGCATTTTGTAGTTCCGGGCGGAGAAGGCGATGAAAAATATTATTTGGAATATGAAAAAGAAGCGCTTCAAAACGGTCAATTTTCTGTAGCGTCTTATTATGGAAAAGGGCCAGTTTACAAAGTGAATGATAAAGTGGATTTAGATAAACTAATTTCGGCAAGAACTTTTGTGCAAAGTTCAAAAGACACAACAAGTTTTAAAACCATGGACAACTATTTAAAAAAAATAGATTCTATTGTAAAACAAAAAGATGCAGTTTGGTTTAACGAATTCACACACGGAACAGGAAATACAAATCTTTGGAATTTAAGCACACGATTTCCAGATTTTAAATATTACATGAAAAAACTTGCCAATAAATACGGAGCAAATGGAAACGATTCTGTTTGGATGGCACCGTGGCAGGAAGTCTACGAATATATTTGGCTGAGAGACAGAATAAAAGTTGATTTCGTTCAGAAAGATAAAGAAGTAACGGTAACGATTCAGCTTCCTGAAATCCCGAAAAATTTCAGAAACAAATCAATTTCGCTTTCCGTTGATACTGACTCAAAATTTGATACAGAATCAAAAGCTTTAGATTTTACCATTAAAAATGACGGCAATAAAAACCACAAATTAATTGTGATTGATTTGAAGTAAAAATTTAATGCCACAGATTAAAAGGATTTTAATGATTTTAAAATTTGAAACTCAAAAATAAATCCATTTAATCCGTTTAATCTGTGGCAAAAAATAATTAATCAATTTCCTTCTCGTTGTCTTTTATAAACGTATCAATATTCATTAAATACGGATCAACAACAACGAGTTGAGGTTTGGTCTTGATTTTAATTTTTCCTTCAATATGATTATTTTTTATTGGAAATGTAAAGCGAAATAACTTTCCGTTTTCATCATAAACTCCAATGTCGATTTTTGCATCATTTGCAATTTGTTTTCGGTTTCCTTTTGCATCTTCGCTGTATTTAAACGATTCAGCTTTAAAAGAAACTTCATAAAATCCATTCTTTTTCACGCTTTCAACTTTTGAAATTTTAGACGAATAGGTAATAATCTTTTTAAACATTTCATCAAGTTTTGAATGAAGTTTAACATCTGTAACCAAATAAATCTCTTTCAATAAATCTTCAGAATCCGGAATTGGATTTGGATATTTATAATGATTCAGAAAGTTTTTCAAAGCCAAGTTTACTTTTTCTTCCCCAATTAAAATTCGTAATTGATGCATAACCAACATTCCTTTGTCATAAGGCAAATGCGGTGTTTCATAATTCGTTTTATATAAAGGTGTTTCAGGTTCGTAACTTCTGCTACTTAAATAGAAATCGAGATGAATTTTTAAAGTTTCTAAAGCTTTTTCCAAACCATGTTCTTTTTCGTAAAGCATTAATTCTGTGTATTGCGCCAAAGTTTCAGTCAAAATCCAGCTTCCTTCTTTTTGTTCCGGACTAATCTGCGCATTTCCCCACCATTCATGCGACAATTCGTGCGCCGTCAATTGGTTGATAATATCTTCTTTGTCCTTTTTTTCGAGATTGCTGTAAAAACCAAAATTCTCTTTCATGAAAACCGTCGAAGGATATGAAGTCGCCGCAAATCCATCCGCGAAAGCGCTGACTTCGGCATAACGAATCGTTTTGTACGTATACTTTCCAAAGTTATTTTGACAGTAATCCAACGTATTTTTTACATCCTGAATCAGTTTTGCAACGTTTCTGGAATGTCTTTTATCAAAATAAACCTCAATAGAAATGCCTTTGTAATTGGTTTTCTGAATTTTATATTCCGCGGAAGCGAAAGCAAATCGAAACGGAATTTTGCCATTTGATTTATAATGAAAATAATTGCGATCGTCTTTTTGCCAGTTTCCAATCAAATCGCCAATTCCAATTGCTGTTTGATTTTTTGAAGTTGAAACCACAGCTTCATAATCAATAAAATCATTTATAGTTTTCGATTTTTCTTCGAGCTTTTTAAGCGGAGCCTGATTTGGTAAATGTCTTTTTGCTCGTTCTTTTTCACTGCTGATTTCATTAGAATCCTGATAACCAAAAGCTGGAAAATAACGGCTTATTCGCATAAACGAACCATTTTCAATAATCGAATTAAAAGCGGTATGTCCTTTAAAAGGCGACCAAGTTGACTTAAAGGTAAAACTCATTTTCATTTTCTGCTGAGGTAACAAAGGTTTTTCCAATCGGTACCAATAATGCTGAAATTTAGAAACATCATCTCCATTTTTCGAGTTCGGAATTTCAATAGAAGTCAGTTTAGAATTTCGATCTATATATAGGAGTAAACTATCAATTGGTTTTTCCGAATTATTGATCAATTCATAAGTTCCTTTTACTTCGTAACGATTTTCATTTGGAAACAAATCGACATTACTTTTTACAGAAATAATTGTCGGCTGTGCAAGATTCGTATATTTTTTAAATAGCTTTTCGTATTGCTCGCTCCAATTGTTCTGGTCGTCTTTGGTCAAATACGGATATTCGATATTGGTTTTATAAAAAAGAAAACTTCCAAAACCGATGAAAAGAATAAAACCGAAAGCAAAAGTTATTTTTTGAATTTCGTTAAATGAATTTCTTTGAATGGTTTTTAGAATTGAAGTATTTCGTTTCCACAAAATTCCGGTGAATGTCAGAAGTATTAAAGCCAATCCAAAATTATAAAGCATCGAAATATGAAACGGAAAAGTATAGTTCCCAAAGCCATTCAAATCAAAATATTCTCTTTTAAAAGAATCTCCAAATCGCAATAAAGGATGTTCAATTCCTAATTGTTCGCCAATTCCTGTGCAGCATAAAAGAACGATAAATGCCGAAACCGCCAATCCTAAATATTTGTTTTTAATGAAAGTCTGAATCGCAATTATTAAAATCGAAATCAGAAATAACGGAAATCCGATATAATAAAACATAGAAAGATAAAGCCCGATTTCGATTGGCGCATTGGCATTCATTAACTGAAATCCAATTCCAATCAAAATACTAATGCCAATAATTAGTATCGGAATTATAAAAAGAGCTGTCAGTTTTGAAAGTAAAACCGAAAATGGAGTATAAGGCGCGGTATTTTCGAGCATTTCAAACTTCGAATTTTCGCTTCTATTCAATAATTCATTTGAATAAAAAAGAACAATCAGAATCAGAATAAAAGGCAAACGATCCATAATGGTAGAAATCATCAAGGCAGTGTTCGTTATATTTTCTGCCAGACGTATTCCGCCGTCAATTTCGTCCGAAATCTCAATCAGCAATAATCCTGAAAATAAAAGTATAATGAGTAGAAACGGAATTCCTTTCAGAATTAAATAAATATCCATTTTCAAATTGCTTTTAAAAACCGACCAATTATGTCTGAAAGTTTTAATTTCAATTTGCTTCGGAATTTCAGCAGAAAAAATTCTAGTTTCTTTTTGAATGGTTTTGATTGATTTTACCTTTTTAGTTTTCGTTTTTCGAAAAGAAAACAATTTATACGAAACAAAAAGTAAAACCAGAGAAATAGAAATCCATAAAATTCTATTGAATAAAAAATTCCCTGAAAGCGAAAGTAACTGCGTATTTTTCTCGACCGAAGTCCAATATCTCGTTTGTTCTAAAAACGCTGCCAATCCAAACGGATCAATTTTCGCAGCCCAAGACATCGCTTT
Source organism: Flavobacterium ginsengiterrae (assembly GCF_039539785.1). Classification (NCBI taxonomy): domain Bacteria; kingdom Pseudomonadati; phylum Bacteroidota; class Flavobacteriia; order Flavobacteriales; family Flavobacteriaceae; genus Flavobacterium; species Flavobacterium ginsengiterrae. The sequence continues at coordinate 1,740,329 of NZ_BAABDU010000003.1, forward strand.
CGCGGAAGATGGAGAAGCATTTGCAAATAGGGGAGAATTAGAAAAAACCGAACCTGCGATATATAAAATGTAAACCAACAATCCGCCAACGTAAATAAAAAGTTTACTTCGGGTAATCCACGCCAGCGCGGTAACGATAGAAAGACACAATAATATATTCGGAATCACAATCACAAAATACGGCCAGAGATAATTCATGATTTTAAAAGGCCCGATATCACTTCCCTGAATCCACGGCATTAAATGTCCAATCATCATTCCGATAATAAACATTCCGAAAGAAGTTGACGCAATGATAAACGCCGTAATAAATCGACTGAACAAATAATCGAATTTAGAAATAGGAGCAGCAAAAAGAATCGCATCAAATTTGGTCTCGTATTCTTTTAAGAAATTCTGAGCAGTCTGAATCGTAATCGAAAAAATAACCGTCAGCGAAATCAAACCAATGGCGTAGGTCAAAACAAAAGGTCCGTTTTTGTAAGCGCCCGAAAAAGAGAAATTCGCAAAAGCGCTCACCATAAAACCTAGCACTATATATATAAGGTAGGAAGCATAAAAAGTCCAGTTTCTAGAATTATTATGCCATTCAAATTGAATTAATTTAGAAAGCATAGGACTATTTTTTTAGGTTTTGAGATAAAACATTGAAATACACATCGTTTAAATCTGGCGAAACTAATTCAAATCCAGAATCAGGCTGTTGTTCTGAAAACACATTAATATTAAGTTTTCCCGAATTTAAATGAGAAGAAATAATATTGAACTGCTCTTTATGCGATTCCAATTCCGTTTTCTGAATCGCTTTCATCCAGATTTTATCTTTCAACGAATTAACGGCTTCATTCGGATTTCCTTCTAAAATCAGTTTGCCATTGGCAATAACAGCCATTTTCGTGCATAAGTCACGAACGTCTTCTACAATATGTGTAGAAAGAATTACGATAATGCTTTCGCCGATTTCACTCAAAAGATTATTGAATCGGTTTCGTTCTTCAGGATCTAATCCGGCAGTTGGTTCATCAACAATAATAATCTTCGGATTTCCCAATAAAGCCTGTGCAATTCCAAACCGCTGACGCATTCCGCCCGAAAAAGAATGAACCGCTTTATCTTTATGCTGCAAGAGATTCGTTTGCTGTAACAAATACAAAATCTGATCGTGTCGTTCTTTTTTATTGACGATTCCCTTCAAAATTGCCAAATGATCTAATAATCGATAAGCCGATATTTTCGGATAAACACCAAATTCCTGTGGCAGATAACCGAGATTTTCTCTAATAAACATTGGGTTTTCCAGAATATTAATTCCGTTAAACTCGATAATTCCCGAAGTTGGCTCCTGCAAAGCGGCTATTGTACGCATTAAACTCGATTTTCCTGCGCCGTTCGGGCCGAGTAAACCAAACATTCCGTTTGTAATTTCAAGCGATAAATTGTCAATCGCCTGCGTGCCGTTCTCATAGGTTTTACTGAGATTTTTGATGGATAAACTGTTCATTTTTTGATTGATTTTTGATGATTATATAAATGATGATTGAAAATTTTAGGCAATAGAAATCCTGTCGGTCATAAAAACCGATTTTTTAAAGTCAGAAAGAAATAGAGTTTACTCGTTTACGTATTCTAAAATATCTCCGGGCTGGCAGTCGAGAATTCTGCAAATCGCTTCGAGCGTATCAAAACGGATACCTTTTGCTTTTCCAGTTTTTAGAATCGATAAATTAGCAGGCGTTATATCTAGTTTTTCTGCCAACTCTTTACTCTGCATCTTGCGTTTCGCAAGCATTACATCAACATTTACAATTATTGGCATAGTTATATAAATAAGTCTTGTTCGTTTTGAAGGTTTAAACCTTGTCTAAAAATGGCAGCGAGAAAATAAGCAAATGCGCCCAGCATTCCGTGTAATATGATAAACATCCAGACTTCATTATCCAGCGGAACAAAAAAGAAAGCAATAAATATCACGATACTTGGAACTAATAAATTTGCTAAGTAAAAGCGTCTTAAATGTGAAACTCCGTTTGGAGTAAACAATTTCGGCTGAAAAAATACTTTAAAAACATTGCTGCTCAGTAAAAAGAAAAGTCCGTAAAGACTCAGCGGAGCCAGAAAATCAAACAATATATAAGGTAGATTATAATCGCCAATCATTAAAGGACGTTCTGTAAACGGATAACAGACCTGAAAATATTTCCCGTTATCCTTAAAAGTTAAAAATAATCCCGTTAGTAAAGTAAAAACCGAATATGCTGCCAGAAAAAAATAAACCACAGCTAAAAATCGGGTCAGATAAAATAATATTCTGGAAACGATATGGGTTGTTTTCATGTGTCACAAAGTTAAATTGATATTGCAAATGTATAATTAATTATTGTAAAACAATAATTAATTATCAAAATTTAAACATTATAGTTTTAGTTTATAATATTATAGTTCAATTAACACCAGAAATAAAAAGGCATTGGCATAAATGACTTAATTTTGCATTTTAGCCTTATTTATATATGAAAAACCCAATTTCAGTCTCAATATTAGACCTTGCGATTATCACCCAAGACAGTAACGCAACAGAAACATTTCAAAAAACAAAAGATATTGCCCAACTAGCAGATAAAATCGGATACAAAAGAATGTGGCTTGCAGAACACCACAATATGGCACACGTTGCCAGTACAGCAACAGTTGTGTTAATAGGTTATATAGCAAGTCAGACACAAAACATTCGCGTAGGTTCTGGCGGAATCATGTTGCCGAATCATTCACCTTTAGTTGTGGCAGAGCAATTCGGGACTCTAGAAACGCTTTACCCAAACCGAATTGATTTAGGTTTAGGAAGAGCGCCGGGAACTGATCAGCCAACTGCAGAAGCAATTCGTAAAGACTTTTTTGAGCAGGCACAGCGATTTCCGCAGAATGTGAGCAAACTTCAGGAATACTTTTCATCCGAAAATGCCACAGGTAAAGTCCGCGCATTCCCAGCCGAAGGATTAAAAGTGCCAATTTGGATTTTAGGATCAAGTATGGATAGCGCGGCTCTCGCTGCAGCTTACGGACTTCCTTATGCCTTCGCTGGACACTTTGCGCCAAAACTGATGATTCAGGCATTTGAGTTTTACAGAGAAAACTTCCAGCCGTCTGAGTTTCTAGATAAACCCAAAACAATGGCATGTCTGAATATAATTGCTGCAGACACAAATGAAGAAGCAGAATTGCTTTCTACGAGTTTGTATCAAATGTTTTTAAACTTAATAAGAAACGACCGCAAAGGATTACAGCCTCCCGTTCCGTCATTAGACGATATTATGAACGAAGCAGAACGTTTTCATGTAAACCAAATGACAGCTGGAACTTTTACCGGAAACAAAGAGCAATTAGTTACAGATTTGAAAAAGTTTATCAACTATGCCAGAATCGATGAACTAATGGTTACAAGCCCAATATTCGATCATCAGGCGAAACTAAAAAGTATCGAAATCACCAAAGAAGTAATCGATGCGATAAATGAATAATATATAAGTATAGTTTAATCTATATATAAGTACCTAACCCGACCGTTTTAGAACGAGTCGGGTTTGTTTTTGTATACATATATAATATGTATAACATTATTTTAGGTCGATTATCTGTAGAGACGCAATAGCCCATTTAATTGTAGAGACGCACAGCAGTGCGTCTGCGCAGCGTAATTCCGGTTAGTTTGTAATTTTAGATTAAAAAAATGGGTTTTAATATTTTTCAGGAGCTTAATCCCGCTATCCGCTTCAATCTTTTTATGTCGAACCCCGCCATAAAAAGGATTTCCACTTCTATCGGTGCTAGGCAGGCTATTTTCAGAAAAGACTTTTAAGGAAAAGAGAGATTTTTAAACTTTGATAAAAAGAAAAGAGGGTGTAAAACCTGAAAACTCCGCAAAAACAACAAAGGGAAAGAGGGAGAAATTACCAAAATCACAGCCGTACAAGGAAAAAGCTTACAGAGAATCAAAAAAAGCGAAATTGTAAATAAGCTGT